>NZ_CP033107.1:2721392-4082089 GCF_003856975.1 Plantibacter sp. PA-3-X8 | reverse complement strand
GGTCGGCCGGCGGGCCGGGCGGCGGACGGGGTCAGCGCGCGACGGGAGCGGTCTCGGTGATCCGGTCGCGGATCACGAAGCCGAGGCCGGGTCGCTGCTCGACCTGCACCCGGCCCTCGGCGATGGTGACCGGCCCGGGCGGGTCGATGGCGCCGATCGCGACGAAGCCCGCGTCCTCGACGTCCTCGACCTCGGTGACCTGCGCGAGGGTGAGGGCGAGCTGCCCGGAGAGGTCGGGGAGCAGGTGCGGCGCGAGCGTCAGCTGGGCGTCGTCGACGAGCGCGGCGATCGCGAGGAAGGGGGTGATGCCGCCGACGCGGACCACGTTCGGCTGCAGGACGTCGGCGACGCCACGGTCGACGAGGTCGCGGAACCGGTGGATCGTGTGCACGTTCTCGCCCAGAGCGATCGGGATGTCGGTCGCCTGACGCAGCCGTTCGTATCCCGCGGTGTCGTCGGAGCGCAGCGGCTCCTCGATCCAGGCCGGGTCGACGACACCGAGCCGTTCCAGGGACGAGACCGCTTGGTCGACGTCCCAGCGCTGATTCGCGTCGATCATGAGCCGGCGGTCCGGTCCGAGCAGTTCGCGCACCATCGTCACCCGGTCGACGTCCTCGGCGAGGTCGGGCTTGCCGACCTTGATCTTGACGGCGTCGTAGCCCGCCGCGATCCACCGTTCGACCTGCGCGGCGAGCGAGGCGGCGTCGAGGTGGAGGTTCACCCCGCTGCCGTACGCCCGGACCGTGTCGCGTCGACGGCCGAGGAGGTCGGAGAGCCCGAGCCCGGCCCGTCGTCCACGGAGGTCCCAGAGCGCGGTGTCGAGCCCGGCAAGCGCGATCGTCGTGATCCCGCCGCCACCGGCCTCGTGCAGATGCGCCCACAACCGGGGCCACAGCGCTTCGGGGTCGGTCGTCGATCCGACGGCGGCGGCGGAGATGTCGTCGTCGAGCAACGCCCGGACGGCCGTGGCTCCGATGGTCGGCGTCCACGTGAAGCCCGACCCGGTCGCCCCCTCGTCGTCGACGACGTCCACGCGGATGAGATGCAGCCACGGGGCTTCGGGCACCCAGGGGCGCGGCATGGCGAACCGGCCGAGCGAGGTGGTGATGGAGGCGATCCGGGTCATCGTCAGCGCCCTGCGGCCAGCGTCGCGTGCTCGGCGACGAGGTCGGCACCGGTTGCGAGGAGTGCCTCCAGGCGGTCGGTCTGCTCGGGGGTCGGATCGACGAAGGGCGACCGCACGGAACCGACCGGCAGGCCGCCGAGCCGGACGCCGGCCTTGATGAGCGACACGGCGAAGCCGGGGGTCTCGTCGCGGAGGGCGACCAGCGGCCGGTAGAACTCGCGGAGCAGGCGCTCGCGCAGCGGTTCGTCGTGCTCGGTGTACGCGCGGTAGAACAGCGTCGCGAGCTCGGGCAGCATGGCGAAGACGGCCGAGGAGTAGAGCGGGATGCCGATGCCGCGGTAGGCGGCCTGCGTGAGCTCGGCGGTGAGGAGGCCGTTGAAGAAGGCGAAGTCATCGCGTCCCTCCTCGTGCACCGCCAGCACGATGTCCTGGGCGGCCGCGACGTCGCCGACGCCGTCCTTGAAACCGACGACCTGCGGGTTGCGGGCGAGGTGGCGCATCGTCGCCGTCGTGTACCGGGCGTTGTTCCGGTGGTAGACGATCGCCGGGAGGCTCGTCGCCGAGAGGACGTCCTCGACGTACGCCTGCAGACCGGCCGCCGGCCCGGAGACGAGGTATGGCGGCATGAGCAGGATCGCGTCGGCTCCCGCCTCTTCGGCCGCCACCGCGAGTTCCTTGGCGGTCGCCACGCCTCCTCCGGCGCCACCGATGACCGGGACGGCGCCGTCGACGACCTCGACGGTCCGTCGGACGACGCGGGCGGCCTCCGACGGCGACATCGCGTGCAGCTCGCCGGTGCCGCAGGCGGGGAACACCCCACCGGGCCGGTGTTCGAGTCGCGACTCGAGGTGGGTGCCGAGGAGCCCCAGGTCGACCTCGCCCGCGGCGTCGAAGGGGGTGATCGGGAAGTACAGGACGCCGTCGAAGGCGAGTGGTGCTGGCATGGTGGAGGTCCTCGTCATCGTGGGGCTGGGGCTGGAACAGGAGTGGTGGCCGGCTGGCCGGTGTCGGCGGCGAGCAGATCGGTGAGCCGGGCAGCCTCGGCGGGGCTGAGTGCGGATCGCCAGTCGTGCTCCGGGCGCCACCCGAGGTGGGCGGTGGCCTTCGCGCTGCTGAAGGCGGCGGCTCGGTCGACGAGTCCGTCGGCGAATCCGGCGGTGCTCGGGACCTGCGCGGGCAGCAGGGTGGACAGGGGTGCGAGGGCCAGGGCGTCGTCGGCGCCGACGAAGTACACCTCGCCGGAGTGTCGGGCTTCGGCACGATCGATCCAGGCGGCGACGAACCGGCCGGCGTCACGCGCGTCCACGTAGTTGTAGAGGGAGACGGCCGCGAGCGCGGGATCGGCGAGCCGGTCGGCGATGGTGTGCCCCTGCTGCGTCGGCGCGCCCTCCCATTCCTCCGGGGAGACGACGAAGCACGGCCGGAACGCACCGGTCACGACGGCGTCGCCGTGGGCTCGGGCCAGCATCGCGACCGTCGACTCGATCGCGACCTTCGACAGTGCGTAGGCGTTCCACGGGGCGACCCGGTGCTCCTCGGTGATGGGGAGCGCCTCGGGCGTCCACCCGTGCGGGGCGCCGTAGCCGATGACGGTCGGGCTGCTCGCGGCCAGCAGCCTGGTGGCTCCGGCGGCGATCCCGGCGGTGAGGGCGGTGAAGGCGAGCGTCTGGTTGGTCGCCAGGATGACGTGCTCCGGCGCGCTGAACGGCACCGCGATCGCCGCCAGGTGCACCACGGCTTCGGGCCGCAGGGTGGCGAAGAGCTCGTGGGTCGCATCGTGGTCGAGGAGGTCGGCGGTCCGGCCCTCGACGCCGGGGAGTCCGGGGTCGGTCCGATCGACGGAGACGACCTCGTGGCCTGCTTCGGCGAGGGTGCTCGCGACGCTCCGCCCGAGTCGTCCTGCGCCGCCGGTGACGATGATGCGCATCGGTGTCCTCTCTGACCACGTCCGGGTCGACCAGGTCGACCGCACCAACCGGGAAACCGGTTTCTCGGAGTCAGCCTATAGGATGATTGAGGACGGCACCACCCGTGACGAGTTGAACGAGGACGTATGAGCAACCGGTTCCCCAGTGCTGGCCCGACACCGACGATCTCCGACGTCGCCGAGCAGGCGGGCGTCTCGAAGGCCACCGTGTCCCGTGTGCTCAACGGCAAGGCGACCGTCGACGCGGCGATCGCCGACCGCGTCCTCGCCGCGGTGGACGCCCTCGGCTACCGGCCGAGCATGCTGGCCCGGAGTCTGTCCCTCGGCCGCACGAACACGATCGGTGTCGTCGTGCCCGACCTCGAGAACCCGATGTTCCAGGAGATCCTGCGCGGGGTCACCCGGGCCGCGGCGGCCGACGGCTACCGCGTCCTCGTGACCGACACCGAGGAGGACCCGACCGACGAGGCGGCGGCGGCCCGCGAGGCCCGCCGTCGCTGCGACGCGATCGTCCTCTGCTCACCCCGTCTGGCCGAGCCGGAGCTTCGAGCGCTGCTCGCCGAACTCCACCCGGTCGTGCTCGTCAACCGCGAGCTCGCCGACTCGCCCGTGCCGTCGGTGTCCATCGACTACGCCAGCGGCATGGAGCAGGTGCTCGCCGAGCTGCACGCGCTCGGGCACCGGCGCATCCTGTACCTCGCGGGTCCCACCGCGAGTCAGGGCGATCGCCTCCGACGGGTCGGCATCGCCCGCGCGTGCTCGGACCACGACGACCTCTCCGTCGACATCGTGACGGCCGGATCAGCGCTGGTGGACGGCGCGACGGTCGTCGACACGGTGGTGCAGCACGATGCGACCGCCGTCGTCGCCTTCAACGACCTCGTCGCCCTCGGGCTCGTCTCGGCGCTCCGCGGTGCCGGTGTGTCCGTCCCCTCGGCGCTCAGTGTGGTCGGCTTCGACGACATCCCGTTCGCGGCGTTCGCGGTGCCGGCGCTCAGTACGGTGTCCGTCCCGCGACGCGAGCTCGGTGCCGAGGCGTGGACCAGACTGCGCGACACCATCGGCGGCGCAGAGGGTGGACACCCGCTCGTCTTCCGACCCCGGTTCGTCGCCCGGGAGAGCGCCGCCGCCCGCCCGGCCGCGAGTCCGCCCGTCTGGCGTGGAACCGACCACCCCATTTCACCGGAGCTGACCGCCCGGCTCGGCGACCGCGAGGTCCTCGTCCTCCACGACGGCAGCGGCCTCGAACCGACAGACGCCCCGCGACCGTTCGCACACCCCGTCACGTCGCTCGGCGGGACCGTCGTCACGGAATCCGCTCCCGAGGACCACCCCCACCATGTCGGACTCTCGATGGCCGTCGCCGACGTCGACGGCGTCTCCTACTGGGGCGGTCGCACCTACGTCGCCGGGCAGGGGTCGACGATGCTCGACAACCACGGTGTCCAGCGCGTCACCGAGACCGAGGTGGACGCCGGTGTGCTGCGTCAGTCGCTCGACTGGATCGGACGCGACGGGACGACGCAGCTGAGGGAGTCGCGCCGCACGGTCGTCGAGGAGTTCGCCGTGCCTGGCGTCGGGAGCGGGAGGTCGGCGCTCCGCGTCGCCGTCTCCAGTGTCTTCCGGACGACGGGATCGACGGTGACGATCGGATCGCCGGCCACCAACGGCCGCGAAGGTGCCGGCTACGGCGGATGGTTCTGGCGGTTGCCCGCGGACGCCCACCGGTCCGTCCTCAGCGCTGACGGACCGGGGGAGTCGACCGCGCACGGCTCGCGTGCGGCCTGGGTCGCCTTCGTCCTCGACGCCGACGGGAGCGCTGACACACAGACGGACGACACCACCGAGCCCGCCCCGACGCCGCCTCGACGCCCCACCACGGTCCTGTTCCGACAGCCCGCAGCGAACGCCTTCCCCTGGTTCGTCCGTGCGGCCGAGTACCCGGGTATCGGGGTCTCGCTCGCCGCCACCAGCCGCACCACCATCACCGCCGACACCCCGCTCATCACCGGTCTGGAGGCGGTCGTCGTCGACGGCGCTCTGGACGCGCAGCAGGCGGACGCCATCCACCGCGCGCTCCTCACCGCCGAGGAACGCAGCACCGAACCGCGCAGTATTGAACCGCGCAGCACAGGGAGTGACGCATGACCAGCACCGACCACGCCACCGCCACCACCGCCCCGACCGTCGTGGTCGTCGGGATCCACGGCCATGGCGCCAGTCACGTGGCGGCAGCCAGGGCGCTCGCCGCGACCGGCGCGATCCGCCTCGTCGGACTCGTCGACCGGACCTTCACCGAGGAGGACCGCGCTGCCGGGGACGCGCCGCTCCGCGACTCGCTCGAGGAGTGCTTCGCCGCCGGGCGGGTGGACGTGGTCATCCTCTCGACCCCGATCCACACGCACCTGGACCTCGCCGTCGCCGCTCTCGAGCACGGCGCCGACGTCCTGCTCGAGAAGCCGCCGGTCACCTCGAACGACGAACTCGACCGGCTGCAGGCCACCGCCGCCCGGACCGGCGGGCTCGTCCAGGTCGGGTTCCAGAGCCTCGGATCGCACGCAATCGGTGAGATCGCCGACGTCGTCGCCGGCGCGGAGATCGGGGCCGTGAGAGCACTCGAGGCGAGGGGCACCTGGGTCCGCACCGTCGGGTACTGGACGCGTGCCGCCTGGTCTGGCAGGCGCACGCTCGACGGCACACCCGTCGTGGACGGCGTCGTCACCAACCCCTTCGCGCACGCGGTCCAGACCATGCTCCGGCTCGGCGGCACGACCGACCGCGCGGCGATCGCCACCATCGACCTCGACCAGTACCGGGCGAACGACATCGAGGCCGATGACACCTCGGTCGTCCGCATCACCCCACAGCGCGGTCCGATCATGACCGCGGCGCTCACCCTGTGCGCACAGGAGACGACCGACCCGGTGGTCACGGTCCACGGAGAGCTCGGCTCGATCCGGTTCCACTACACACGCGACGAGGTCGAGCTGGTCGTCGACGGCGTCACCCTGCGACGCTGGACGACGGGCCGGACCGACCTGCTCCCCGACCTCCTCCGCGCGCGCGAGGCGGTCCGGGCTGGTGAGGATGCCGCACTCGTCAGCTCCCTGGCCGACGCGTCCGCCTTCACCGCCGTCCTCGACGCGGTCCGGTCGGCCCCAGCGCCACACCGCATCCCCGCTGATCTCGTCGAGTGGCTCGGGGCGGGCGACGAGCGCCGCCCCGTCATTCCGAGGATCGAGGAGCTCGTCGCGGAAGCGGCCGCCTCCGGCAGCACCTTCGCCGAGCTCGGGACCGATTGGGCCCGGCGATGAACCACGAGCGGCCCGGTCCGGACGAGGACGACCGCCGTCGCAAACACGCCCGACTCGTGTCGCTCCTGGAGGCCCGCGGAGCAGGCACGATCGTGCTGCGGTCCGCCGCAGCGGTCAGCTGGTACCTCGACGGCTCGCGCGTCCACGTGAGCCTCGCGGCCGACCCGATCGTCGCGGTCGTGGTCTCGCCGGGCGACGCGTGGCTCGTCGCGACCTCCAACGAGGTAGACCGGCTGCAGGCCGAGGAGCTGCCCGACATCCGCGTTCGGACGGTGCCGTGGCACACGCCGATCGACGCGGTGCTGCCGAGTGGGGACGGGGTGCTGCAGGAGGCGGACGTCGCCGCCGAGCTGCGCGCCGCACGTGCGTCGCTCCTCCCGGCCGAACTCGCGCGCTTCCGTTCGCTCGGGCGGGAGACGACGTCGGCGCTCGAGACGCTCGTCGACGAGCTCGACCCCGCCCGGACGGAACGCGCGGTCGCTGCGGACCTCGCCGGGCGCCTCGTCGCAGCCGGTATCGACCCGCTCGTCCTCCTCGTCGCCGGGGAGGGCAGACTCGCCCACCGGCACCCGCTGCCGACCGAGGGGCGACTCGGTTCCCGGGCGATGCTCGTCGCCTGCGGCCGCCGCGACGGGCTCATCGTGAACCTCACGCGGTGGTTCGACGAGGGCGGCACCCCGGCGGAGCCGTTCGCCACGGACATGCAGCGCATCCGCGCCGTCGAACGCGCCTATCTCGACGCCACCGTGCCGGGTGCCTCGCTCGCCGACATCCTCCGCACGGGGAGTGCGGCGTACGCCGAGCAGGGCTTCGACGCCGACGAGTGGATGAGGCACCATCAGGGCGGTGCGGCCGGCTACGCGGGACGCGATCCGCGCGCCACGCCTGAGGCGACCGACGTCGTCCAGCTCTGGCAAGCCTTCGCCTGGAACCCGACCGCCCCCGGCGTGAAGGTCGAGGACACCGTCGTGGTCACGCCGGACGGTGTCGAGGTGCTGACGACGAGCACGGCCTCGACCCACCCGACCCCGTCCGCCGTGGGAGGCTGAAGACATGACCCGGCACATCGTGATCGCACCGGACTCGTTCAAGGGCACGGCGACCGCCGCGGAGGTCGCCGAGGCGATCGCCGACGGGTGGCGGACCATTCGGCCCGACGATCTCCTGCACTCGCTCCCCATGGCCGACGGCGGCGAGGGCACGCTCGACGCCTTCGCGGCCGCCGTGCCCGGGGCGCGTCGGCACCCGATCACGGTCACCGGCCCGGTCGGCGGCCCGGTGGACGCCGAGTGGCTCGAGCTGCCCGACGGTTCGGCGGTCGTGGAGCTCGCGCAGACGAGCGGGCTGACCCTGCTCGACCCCCTGCAGCCGTTCGCGGCGCACACCGTCGGCTTCGGTGAGGCCATCGCGGCCGCCCTGGACCACGGTGCGCGACGCCTCCTGCTCGCGATCGGCGGAAGCTCCAGCACGGACGGTGGAGCCGGGCTGCTCACCGCGCTCGGAGCGCGGCTGGTGGACGCCGACGGTGGACCGGTGGCGCCCGGCAACGCCGGACTCTCGACGCTCCGCGACATCGACACCGCCGGACTCCGCGCGCTGCCGCCGGACGGCGCGGTCATCCTCAGCGACGTGACCAACCCGCTGCTCGGCGACCGCGGTGCCGCTGCGGTCTTCGGCCCGCAGAAGGGCGCGACCACCGCCGACGTCGCGGTCCTCGACACCAACCTGGCCCGGTTCGTGAGCCGCGCTGCGGAGGTTTTCGGGACGGACCGTGCGGAACGCGCCGCGGCCGAACCCGGTGCCGGTGCCGCGGGCGGTGCGGGCTACGGCCTCCTGCTGTGGGGCGCCACCGCCACTTCGGGCGCGCGCGGTGTCGGCGAGGCGATCGCCCTCCCGGAAGCGGCCGCGACGGCGTCGATCGTGATCACGGGCGAGGGCCGCTTCGACGACCAGACGGCCGACGGCAAGGTCGCCTCCTGGGTCGCCGGGCTCGCGGCGGACCGGACCATGCTCGTCGCCGGGGCGATCCAGGCGCCCACCGAGGGGATCTTCCTCGCGGCGGCATCGCTCACGGCGCTGGCCGGCGGTGTCGAGGCGGCGATGGCCGAACCGCTCGTCCACCTGCGTGCGGCAGGGGCGGCACTGGCCACCCAGTACCGCCCCTGATCACCTCACCTGGCGGTGACGTACGTCATGCGGTGACGTCGATGAGGATCTTCCCGACCGTGTCGTCTTCGACGGCGGCGTGGGCCGCAGCCGTCTCGGCGAGGGGGAACACCGTCAGCGCCAGACCGTGGTCTTCGCCGACGTCGAGCGCGCCGTCCTCGATCGCGGCGGTGATGTCCTCGGCTGCGGCGTGGAGCGCGGCGTCGCCGACCGTGTAGAGCAGCATGAACTGCAGCCGCGTGTTGAGCCCCATGTGCGGACGGATGTCGAGCGTGATCGAGTCACCGCCGTTGTTGGCGTAGCTGACGACCGTGCCGCGCGGGGCGAGGACCGCCTGGTCGAGGGGGAGGTTCTGCGCGATCGCGACCTCCACGACGAGGTCGACGCCCTCGGGTGCCACCTCGCGGATCGCCGCGGCGGTGTCGTCCTCGCGGTAGTTCACGACGTGGTGTGCTCCCGCGGCGGTCGCGAGGCGGGCCTTCTCGTCGCTGCTGATGGTGCTGATCACCGTCGCGCCCGCCCAGCGCGCGAGCTGGATCGCGGCGTTGCCGACGGCCCCGGCGCCGCCCTGGACGAGGACCGTCCGGCCGTCGAGGGCTCCGGGGGCGAGCCGGGTCGGGCCGTCCTGCGCGACGGTGAGGGCGCGGTGCGCGGTCATCGCGGGGACGCCGAGGCTGGCGCCGAGTTCGAATGACGCGGCGTCGGGCAGGGGGACCACACGGGAGACGGGCTGCACCGTGAACTCCTGGGCCGTGCCCAGCGGGCTCTCGTGCGCGGCGAGGAACACCCAGACGCGGTCGCCGACGGCGAAGGTGGTCGTGGTCGCCGCGTCGCCGACGGCCGGGCCGACCGCGTCGATCAGGCCGGCACCGTCGAGGTTCGGGACGACCTCGGGGAAGGGCATGCCACCCGAGGGGCCGCCGCCGCGCCTGGTCTTCCAGTCGGTCGGGTTGACGCCGGAGAACGCGAGCTTGACGCGGACCTCGCCGGGGCCGGGCTCGGGGAGCTCGCGCTCGACGAGGTGGAGGACGGACGGGTCACCGTTGGTGGAGTAGACGATCGATCGCATACCGGGGCCAACGTCTCCGCCCCGCGGAAGATTCCGCGGAGGCACTTCGACAGGCTCAGTGACCGGGAGGGGTCGGCTCAGTGACCGGGAGGGTTCGGCCCACCGACCGGGGAGGGGATACCCGTTCCCTGAGCTTGTCGAAGGGCCCCCGGGGTGACGTTGCGTCTCGGGAGGCTTCTGCGTGTGGCACTTCGACAGGCTCAGTGACCGGAGGATGTTCGCTCAGTGACCGGAGGATGTTCGCTCAGTGACCGGGTGGTGCTCGGTGACCGGGGAGGGGATACCCGTTCCCTGAGCTTGTCGAAGGGCCACCGGGTGGCGTTGCGGTTCGGGGGTTTTGGTGTGTGGCACTTCGACAGGCTCAGTGACCGGCGACCGGTGCCGCCTCAGGCTCGGGCGGCGTACTGCTCCCGCGCGATCCCGGACGCGTCCGCAGCGAGAGCGTCCGCATGGTCGGTGCCGTCGCCGGCCCCCACTGCAGCCCACGGCGGGCGAGTGCCGCTGAGCGCCCAGGCCGCCTGGACGGCTGCGCCGTCCGCCACATACTCCCCGGGTGCCGGCACGACGACCGGCACGCCGAAGACCTCGCGAGCGATCGCCTGCACCGCCGGGTTCTGCGCCGCACCACCGATGAGGAGGACCCGTTCCGCCGTGACGCCCTGCGCGAGCACCGCGTCGAGGCCGTCGGCGAGTCCGCAGAGCAGCCCCTCGATCGCCGCCCGGGCGAGGCCCTCGCGCGTCGTCGACTCCAGGGTCATGCCGAAGAGGGTCGCCGTCGCGTCCGGCCGGTTCGGGGTGCGCTCGCCCTCGAAGTACGGCTGGAGCACGAGACCCCGTGCCCCGGCCGGGGCCTCGAGCGCGAGTCGACCGAGTTCCGTGTGGTCGACGCCGAGCAGCGCGGCCACCGCGTCGAGGATCCGGGCGGCGTTGAGCGTCGCGATGAGCGGGAGGAACGCGCCGTCGGCCGAGGCGAACCCGGCGACGGTGCCCGAGCTGTCGCGGACCACGGCCGGCGTCACGGCGAACACCGTCCCGCTCGTGCCGATCGACACGACGACATCGCCGGCCGTCGCCCCGAGCCCGAGGGCGGCTCCCGCGTTGTCGCCGGCACCCGCCCCGATGACGGTGTCCGGCCCGATGAGGCCGCCGTCGACACCGGTCCCGGCGGACTCCTCCGGCGCGAGCACGCGCGGGAGGATCGCATCGTGGCCGAGCGCCGCCACGAGCAGCTCGCGGTCGTACTCGCCGTCGGCGGGGGACCAGTACCCGGTACCGGAGGCGTCGGAGCGGTCGGTCGTCAGTTCGGCGAGGTCCGCGCCCAGTGGGCTCTCGTCGGCCGGACCGAAGCCGCGCAGACGCCAGCTCAGCCAGTCGTGGGGGAGCGCGACGGCGGCGACCTCGGCGGCGTTCGCGGGTTCGGCGTCGCGCAGCCAGCGCAGCTTCGTGATCGTGAAGGAGGCGACGGGGACGCACCCGGTCCGCTGGGCGAGCTCCGCAGCGCCGAACTCGGCGATGAGGTCCGTCGCGGCCTGCGCGCTCCGGGTGTCGTTCCAGAGGAGTGCCGGACGGATGACGCGTCCGTCGACGTCGAGCGCGACCATGCCGTGCTGCTGGGCCGCGACCGACACCGCGGCGACATCGGCCAACCCGCCGGCGGCGGCGGCCGCCTCCTGCAACGCCTGCCACCACGCGGTCGGGTCGACCTCGGTGCCGGCGGGATGCGCCGCGCGTCCTTCGCGGACGAGCGCTCCGGTCTCGGCGTCGCGGATGACGACCTTGCAGCTCTGGGTGGACGAATCGATGCCGGCGACGAGCGTCATCGCTCTCCCTGTTCTCGGTGGTGGGCGGTCGGGTGACCGCCGGGTCTGCTGTGGGGTGGAACGCGGAACGGCGTTCCGCCCCCGATCCTCTCGGATCAGGAGACGGAACGCCAGGTTCGCGGGTGTCGGCTAGCGCGCGCCCATGAGGTGGTCGACGGCCAGCTGCTGCAGGCGGACGAACCCGAAGCCCTTGCCGCCGAAGTAGGCGTCGGCGTCGAAGTCCTCGTACGACGAGCGGTCGGCGAGCAGCTGCTCGACGGTCTCGCCAGGGTTGAGCGTCGGCTCGCGCAGCTCGGGCACGCGGGCGGCGGCCAGCGCTTCCTGCACCTCGGGGTCGGCGCGGAACGCCTCGGCGCGCTCCTTGAGCAGCAGGTACATGCGCATGTTGGCGGCTGCGGAGTCCCACACGCCCGTGATGTCCTCGGTGCGGCTCGGCTTGTAGTCGAAGTGACGCGGGCCGTCGTACGCGGGGCCGCCGTTCACGCCACCGTGCTCGAGGAGGTCGACGAGCGAGAACGCGTTCTGCAGGTCGCCGTGACCGAAGACGAGGTCCTGGTCGTACTTGATGCCCCGCTGGCCGTTGAGGTCGATGTGGTAGAGCTTGCCCTGGTAGAGCGCCTGGGCGATACCGGCGGTGAAGTTGAGGCCCGCCATCTGCTCGTGGCCGACCTCGGGGTTGATGCCGACGAGCTCCGGGCGCTCGAGGGTCTCGATGAACGCCATCGCGTGGCCGAGCGTCGGGAGCAGGATGTCGCCGCGGGGCTCGTTGGGCTTCGGCTCGATCGCGAAGCGGATGTCGTAGCCCTTGTCGGTGACGTAGTCGCCGAGGAAGTTGACGGCCTCGCGGTAGCGCTCGAGCGCCGCCTGCACGTCCTTCGCGGAGTCGTACTCGGCGCCCTCGCGGCCGCCCCACATGACGAAGGTCTTGGCGCCCAGCTCGGCGGCGAGGTCGAGGTTGCGGAGCACCTTGCGGAGGGCGAAGCGTCGGACGGCGCGGTCGTTCGAGGTGAAGCCGCCGTCCTTGAAGACGGGCGCGCTGAACAGGTTGGTGGTCACCATCGGCACGATGACGCCGGTGTCGGCGAGCGCCTGCTTGAGGCGGTCGATCTGCTTCTGGCGTTCGGCGTCGGTCGAGCCGAAGGCGAAGAGGTCGTCGTCGTGGAAGGTGAGGCCGTAGGCGCCGAGGTCGTTCAGGCGGGTGACGGCCTCGACCACGTCGAGGTCGGGGCGGGTGGGGCCACCGAACGGGTCGGTCCCGTTGTAGCCGATCGTCCAGAGGCCGAAGGAGAACCGGTCGGCTTTGGTGGGGGTGAGGCTCATGCGTGCAAGTCCTTCAACGTCGTTGGTGAGCGGATGATTTGTTGTTAACAACAACTTATAGTCGAGACTAGCAGATCGTCGGCCTCGCGTCACCGGTCGGGTGTCGCGAAATATTTCGTTAGCATGGGCAGAACTTCTCGCTGCAGAGACGGCCGTCCGGCCCGACGGAGAGGGATCGGAGGACTCGGATGAGCGACGACCTCGCGGTGCAGGCCGCCGGATCCGGCGGCGTCGGCGGGCGGGCCACCCTGTCGCGCATCGCCAGAGAGGCCTCCGTGTCGGTCTCGACCGCCTCGAAGGTGCTCAACGGGCGACCGGGGGTGTCGCCGGACACCCGGGAGATCGTCGAGCGACTGCTGGACCGCCACGGCTACAGTCGCCGCGGTGCCGAGCTCGCGCAGGGCTCGCTCATCGAGCTCGTCTTCGAATACATCGACAGCTCCTGGTCGCTCGAGATCATCCGCGGTGTCGAGAAGGTCGCGCGCCAGCACGGCATGAGCGTCACCCTCACCGAGACGGGCGCCCGGCGTTCGACCGGCGAGGGCTGGGTCGAGAGCATCATCTCGCGGAAGCCGGTCGGGGTCATCCTCGTTTTCTCGGACATCGACCCGGCGTACCGGCGCCAGCTCCACACGCGCAACATCCCGGTCGTCGTGGTCGACCCGGCGGGGGATCCTGGCCCGGAGGTCGCCGCCATCGGCTCCACGAACTGGTCCGGTGGGATGGCCGCGACGCGCCACCTCATCGAGCTCGGGCACCGCAGGATCGGCCTGATCTCGGGCCCGCAGGACCTCATGTGCTCGCGGGCGCGGGTCTCGGGCTACCGGTCCGCGCTCGAGGAGGCCGGGATCCCGCTCGACGAGACGATCCTGCGCCGCGGGGAGTTCATCCCGGAGGCCGGACGCGTCCTGGCGCTCGAACTGCTGCAGCTCGAGGACCGGCCGACCGCGATCTTCGCCGGCAACGACATGCAGGCGTTCGGTGTCTACGAGGCGGCGCGCTCGCTCGGGATATCGATCCCGGAGCAGCTGTCGGTCGTCGGGTACGACGACGTCCCGCCGGCCAAGTGGGTCGGCCCGGCCCTCACGACCATCCGGCAGCCGCTCATCGAGATGGCTGAGGAGGCCACCCGCCTGGTGCTGAAACTCCGGTCCGAGACGGTCGACAACATCCGCCTCGACCTCGCCACCTCCCTCGTCGTCCGGGGTTCGACCGCAGCCCCGCCCACCCCGTAGCCCGCGAACTGTCACTCGCCGCTCGTCCCGGCGGCCGGGACTGTGTCGGAGTGACAGTTCGCGGGCAGCGGTGGGGATGGGCGGGTGCGAAAAGTTTCCAATGCTGGATGGGGAAGTTGCGGGCAGACAGGCGGCGGGGCTAGCTTCAGGGCACCGCAGCGAAGCGATCCGGAACCCCGGGGCCGCAGCTGCGCGAGCAGCTCGGGAGCGTTGCACATGGCGGGAAGCGGACGGCCGGAACTCCGGGTCGCGATGATCGGATACGGCTTCATGGGAGCCGCGCACTCGCAGGCCTGGCGCACCGCACCGCGCTTCTTCGACCTCGACGCGGAACCGGTCATGGCCACGATCGTCGGCCGCAATCCCGAGGCACTCGAAGCGGCCCGCGTGAAGTTCGGCTGGGAGTCGGCCTCGACCGACTGGCGGAGCGTCATCGCCGACCCGTCCATCGACATCGTCGACGTCTGCACGCCCGGCTCATCGCACGTCGAGATCGCGATCGCCGCCCTCGAAGCCGGCAAGCACGTCCTCTGCGAGAAGCCGCTCGCCAACAGCGTCGAGGAGGCGGAGCTGATGGTCGCCGCGGCTGAGGCGGCGAGGGCTCGCGGCGTCCGCTCCATGGTCGGCTTCAGCTACCGTCGCGTGCCCGCCATCGGGTACGCCCGCCAGCTCATCGCGGAGGGCGCGCTCGGCGACGTCCGTCAGATCCGCGCCCTCTACCTCCAGGACTGGCTGAGTGATGCCGAGGGGCCGATGACCTGGCGCCTCGACAAGGACCAGGCCGGCTCCGGCTCGCTCGGCGACATCGGCGCGCACGCCATCGACCTCGTGCAGCACCTGACCGGTGCCCGACTCGACGCCGTCAGCGGGACGCTCGCCACCTTCGTCACCGAGCGACCACTCCTCGGCGAGACCGTCGGCCTGAGCGGGACCGCCTCGGAGGAACGCGGCGCGGTCACCGTCGACGACGCCGCCTGGTTCACCGCGAAGCTCACGGGCGGACTCGCGGACGGCGCGATCGGTGCCTTCGAGGCCACCCGCTACGCGACCGGCCGGAAGAACGCGCTCCGCATCGAGCTGAGCGGCTCGCGCGGAGCCATCGCCTTCGACCTCGAGCGGATGAACGAGCTCGAGGTCTACGACGCCACCGCTCCCGCCGGCAAGCAGGGCTTCACGCGCATCGTCGTCACCGAGCCGGAGCACCCGTACATGGCCGCCTGGTGGCCGACCGGCCACGGTATCGGCTACGAGCACCCGTTCTCGCACCAGGTGCGGGACCTCGTCCAGGCCATCACCGGCGGCACCGATCCCGAGCCGTCCTTCGCCGACGGTCTGCAGGTCCAGCGGGTCCTGCGCGCCGTCGAGTCGAGCGCCGCGAACGGCAGCGCCTGGACGCCCACCGACTGATCCGTCCCCATCGCACCATCAGCAGCAGCACCCACCAAGGAGAGAACGCAATGACGCTTCGTACTTCATCCCGCCGTCGGACCCGACTGGCCGCAGTCGCCCTCGGCGTCTCAGCCCTCATGCTCGGCGCGACCGCCTGCTCCAGCGGCGGTGGCGCGCCGAGTGGCAGCGCCACCCTCTGGGGCCTCACCGGCACCGACGAGGACACCGTCCTCGGCCCGTCGCTCAAGGAGTGGAACGGCGCCAACGCCGATGGCCAGATCGCCGCGACCTACTTCCAGAACGACGCCTACAAGACCAAGATCCGCACCGCAGTCGGCGCAGGCAGCGCTCCGACCATCATCTACAGCTGGGCCGGCGGAACCCTGAACTCCTACGTGGACGCGGGCAAGGTCGCCGACATCACCTCGGAGACCGCGGACGCCAAGGGCAAGTTCCTCGAGTCCGTCTGGAACCAGGGCGTCATCGACGACAAGGTCTACGCGGTGCCGATGAACGCCACCACGCCGATCATGTTCTATTACAACAAGGACGTCCTGAAGGCCGCCGGCGTCGAGGTCCCGACGAACTTCGACGAGATCGTCGACGCCATCCCCAAGCTCAAGGCCGCAGGCGTGGCCCCGTTCTCACTCGCCGGTGCCTCCAAGTGGCCGTCGCTCATGTGGGAGGAGTACCTCGTCGACCGCGTCGCCGGACCCGAGGCCTTCAACAAGATCATGGCCGGTGAAGCCGACGCGTGGAGCGATCCCGGCATCATCGAGGCGAACGAGAAGATCCAGGAGCTCGTGAAGGCCGGCGCGTTCGTCGACGGCTACGCCTCGGTCACGGCCGACAGCAACGCCGACGTGGCCCTGCTCTACACGGGCAAGGCCGCGATGATGCTCCAGGGCGCCTGGGTCATGACGACTTTCAAGCAGCAAGCGGCCGAGTTCGCCGAGAAGGGTCTCGGCTACACGACCTTCCCCGCCGTCACCGGTGGCAAGGGCGACCCGTCGAACATCGTCGGCAACCCGTCCGGGTACTTCTCCATCTCCGCCTCGGCGACGAAGGAGCAGAAGGCCAGCGCGCTGAAGTACCTCACCGAGGGTGTGTTCGACAAGGGCTACATCGACCGCATGGTGAAGGCCGGCCAGGTGCCGCCCATCACCGACATCGACGCGGAGATCGCGGATGCCGGCGGCGACTTCGGCACGACCGTCTACGACCTCACGAAGAACGCCAAGAACTTCCAGATGTCGTGGGACCAGGCGCTCCCGCCCGCACAGGCGACCGCGCTGCTGACGAACCTCGACCAGCTGTTCAACCTGCAGATCACCCCGCAGGAGTTCTCCGACAACATGAACAAGACGATCGGACAGTGATCTCCCGATGACCGTCACCCGTCCATTGAACGGGGCCCGAGGGGCCGGTGCGGCAGCGATGCGCCGCCGCACCGGCCCCAGCGGCTGGATGGTCGCGCCGGCGCTGGGGTTCTTCCTCGTCTTCGCGATCATCCCGCTCATCGTCGCCCTGTACCTGAGCTTCACCCGCTGGGACGCGATCACCGACCCCGCGTGGGTCGGCCTCGACAACTGGGCTTCCGTCCTCGTCGACCCGGTCGCGATCGACGCCCTCGTCTTGACCCTCAAGGTCATCGTGATCTCCTGGATCGTCCAGACCCCGATCAGCCTGCTGCTCGGGACCTGGACCGCCGGCAAGCAGCGCAACCGGGCCGTCCTCGGCGCGATCTTCTTCCTGCCGCTGCTGCTGTCGTCGGCGGCGACGGCCATCGCGTTCAAGGCGATCCTCGACCCGAACTTCGGCCTGTCGGCGTCACTCGGCATCCCGTTCCTCAAGCAGGACTGGCTCGGCAACCAGCAGCTCGTGCTCTTCGTCGTGATCTTCATCATCGCGTGGCAGTTCGTGCCCTTCCACACGCTCCTGTTCCAGGGCGGCGTGCGGCAGATCCCGGCGTCACTCTACGAGGCGGCCGAGATCGACGGGGCCGGGACGGTCAAGCAGTTCTTCCACATCACGCTCCCGCAGCTGCGGTACACGCTCGTGACGTCGTCCACGCTCATGATCATCGGTTCGCTCACCTACTTCGACGTGATCTTCGTGCTCACCGGCGGCGTTCCGAGCGCCGGTACCCGCATCCTCCCGATCCTCATGTACGTGACGGGCTTCTCCGCGAGTCAGTTCGGGCAGGCGAGCGTCATGGCGATCATCCTGGCCGTCATCGGTCTCGCCATCGCCCTGCTGCTCACCAAGCTGAGCGGCTTCGCCAAGATGGACAGCCAGCAGGAGGGCCTCTGATGTCAGCGACGAACCCACTCACGAAGCCCGGCGCGCTCCCGACGGGCAGCCTCGACACGGTCAGCGTCTCGACCGCCGGGTCCAAGCGCGGACGCCCCGGCGAGCACGAGACGCGAGGCAAGCGCCCCCGCGGTGCCCGCCGCAAACCGAACATCCTCGGCGGGATCGGCGCCTGGATCTGGCTGCTCATCATCGTGCTGCCGATCTACTACATCGTCATCACGAGCGTGCGCCCGCAGGCCGGGTTCTTCTCGAGCAACCAGCTCATCCCGCCCACCGACCCGACCCTCGACGGCTACGCCCTCGTGCTGCAGAGCGACTTCTTCCTCTACCTCGGTAACAGCGTCATCATCACCGTCGCGAGCGTCGCCGTCACCGTGTTCGTCTGCCTCATGGCGTCGTACGCGATCGTGCGCACCAACTCCCGGTTCACGCGGGGAGCGTTCTCGTTCTTCCTGCTCGGCCTCGCGATCCCGCTGCAGGCGACGATCATCCCGCTGTTCTACATGCTCAGCAAGGCGGGGCTCTACGACACCCTCCTGGCGCTGATCCTGCCGTCGATCGGCTTCGCGGTGCCCGTCACCGTGCTCATCCTGTCGAACTTCATCCGCGACATCCCCAAGGAGCTGTTCGAGTCGATGACCGTGGACGGGGCGTCGAGCTGGCGGACCCTCGTCTCCCTCGTCCTCCCGCTCGCCCGGCCGGCGATCGTCACCGTCGCGCTCTACAACGCGCTCAACGTGTGGAACGGCTTCCTGTTCCCACTCGTGCTCACGCAGTCGCCGAGCAACCGGGTGCTGCCGTTGTCGCTGTGGACGTTCCAAGGGTCGTTCAGCGTGAACGTGCCGGCCGTGCTCGCCGCCGTGGTGCTGTCGACCCTGCCGATCTTCATCCTGTACCTGTTCGGCCGACGCCAGCTGATCAGCGGCATGACCGCCGGCTTCAGCAAGTAGTGCCGGTCGCGACCCGACCGGACACCCGACCATCCCCTGAGAGGAACACATGACTGACAAGCAGGCGCTCGTGGTGCGAGGCGGCTGGGACGGGCACATGCCCGTCGAGACGACCGCGGCCTTCATCCCCTTCCTGGAGGCGAACGGGTTCACCGTCCGCGTCGAGGACGGGACCACCGTCTACACGGACACCGACTACCTCGACACGGTCGACCTCATCGTGCAGATCAACACGATGAACACCATCGAGCCGGAGGAGTTCGCCGGCCTGCAACGCGCCGTCCTGAACGGGACGGGCATGGCCGGTTGGCACGGCGGGATCGCGGACTCCTACCGCAACAACGCCGACTACCTCCACATGATCGGTGGCCAGTTCGCGCACCACGCCGGCAAGGACCCGGCCGAGCGGACGGGGGAGCAGTCCGACAACTACATCCCCTACACCGTCCACATCACCGAGTACGGCCGGACGCACCCCATCACCGAGGGCATCGAGGACTTCGACCTCGTCACCGAGCAGTACTGGGTGCTGAGCGACGAGTACAACGACGTCCTCGCGACGACGACGCAGGAGGTACGGCCCTGGGACGCATGGAACCGTCCCGTCACGGCGCCTGCCATCTGGACGCGGCAGTGGGGGAAGGGTCGGATCTTCGTGTCCGCTCCAGGTCACCGCATCGAGATCGTCGAGGACCCGAACGTCCGCACCATCATCGAAAGGGGCCTGCTGTGGGCAGCACGCTGAACGGGATCGTCGAAGACGGGTGCCAGAACGCCGGCCGCACCATCATCGAAAGGGGCCTGCTGTGGGCAGCACGCTGAACGGAGTGTCCGAGACCACCGGAGGGTCCGTCCTCCGGGTCGGCGTCATCGGCGTCGGCAACATCTCGAAGCAGTACTTCGCCGAGTTCCCGAAGCTGCCGAACCTCGAGCTCGTCGTCGTCGCGGACCTCGACCTCGCCCGCGCCGCTGAGGTCGCCGCCGAACAGGGCGTGCGGTCGTCGAGCGTCGACGAGCTGCTCGCCGACCCCGAGGTCGACGTCGTCCTGAACCTGACCATCCCGGCCGCGCACGCCGAGGTTGCGCTCCGAGCCCTCGAGGCCGGCAAGCACGTCTACGGGGAGAAGCCGCTCGCGCTGTCGACCGCCGAGGCGCGACCGGTGCTCGAGCTCGCGGCGGCGAAGGGCCTCCGCGTCGGCAGCGCGCCGGACACCGTCCTCGGGTCGGGCGTCCAGACGGCGCTCGCCGTGCTCGACGGCGGCGCCATCGGTCGGCCGATCGCCGCGGCGGTCGCCTGGAGCGCCCCGGGACACGAGCTGTGGCACCCGGCCCCCGCGTTCTACTATCAGCCCGGTGGCGGGCCGCTCCTCGACATGGGACCGTACTACCTGACGAGCCTCGTGTCGTTCTTCGGTCCCGTCGTGCGGGTGTCGGGGGCGGTCGCGCGGTCGGATCGCGAGCGCTCTGTGGCGACGGGCGCGCTGGCCGGGACGCCGATCCCGGTGCACGAGGAGGTCGACACGCACGTCACCGCGATCCTCGAGCACGCGAACGGGGTGGTCTCGACCGTGACGGTCTCGTTCGAGGTGTGGGCGAGCCGCGTGCCGCTCTTCGAGGTCTACGGTACGGGCGGGACGGTCGCCGTGCCCGACCCGAACCGGTTCTCGGACCCGGTGGAGATCGCGACGGCCGACGACCGCACCTGGCGTGCCGTCCCCGACAGCGCAGGCTTCGTCGACGCCGGGCGCGGGGTGGGCCTGTCGGACCTGGCCGAGGCGATCGAGCAGGACCGACCGCATCGGGCCTCGGGCGACCTCGCGTTCCACGTGTTGGAGATCATGGAGGCGATCATCGTCGCCGGTCGTGAGCACCGCGTCGTGGAGCTGACCAGTACCGTCCCCCGCCCTGCACCGGTGCTGCAGCCCGCGACCGTCGCCTGAGTTCCTCCCCTGCCCGCGAACTGTCACTCGGCGCTGGTCCGGGCGGCTGGAACTGTGCCGAAGTGACAGTTCGCGGGCAGGGGTGGGACCGGTCGGTGTGCGAGGATGGGCTGATCCGAGCACACATTTGGGGGAATGATGTCGTTCACACGAGCACACCGACGTCCGGTCGTCACCGTCCTGGCGATCGCAGCAGCACTGGCGTTGGCCGGATGCTCGGGCGGCGCTGGGGCATCGACGCCCGCACCGACCGAGACCGCGACCACGACGGCCACGCCGACACCGTCGCCGACGCCGACGCCCACCGGTCCCGACCTCGCCGATCCCGCGTCCTGGATCGTGTCGTTCACCGGGCTCGGCCCGATCGAGGTCGGCGCGCCGATCGAAGGCACGGCGTCGTTCATGACCGCCTTCACCGTCGCGACGCAGGAGGCCTGCCCGTGGGTGACCGCCTACGCCGCCGATGGGCTGCCCTCGGTCTGGCTCCCCGATCCGCAGAGCACCGGGGTCGTGAACCAGATCGTCCTGCAGGCGTGGGGCGGGCCCGCGTCTGCGGCGGTCGCAGCCTCGCCGACGACCGCTGAGGGCGTGGGCGTCGGATCGACCCTCGAGGAACTCCGGGCCGCCTACCCGGCGCTCACCGAGCAGCAGGGCAAGTACGCCGTCTTCTACGCCGTCACCGACGACGCCGGACACTGGATCAACTTCTCCGTGACCGACGACCTCGTCGACGGCATCGTCGTCCGCGACGAAGCGAAGATCGACAGCGAGTACTGCGGCTGATCCGCCTCAGCGGGCGACCGGGACGACCCGGACGTCCCTGAGCCCACCGTCTTCAACCCGAGCGGTCATCATCGTGCACTCCGGTTGACGACGGCGGTCCGTCGGCGACCCGGGGTTGAGCAGACGCAGACCGGCGGGGGAGACCGAGTCCCACGGGATGTGGCTGTGCCCGAAGACCAGGACGTCGGTGTCGGGGAAGGCCTCGTCGGCACGTCGCTCGCGACCGGTCGCCGCCCCCGTCTCATGGACGACGGCGAACCGCAGCCCGTCGAGCTCGAAGCGCGCGACCTCGGGAAGACGCGCGCGGAGGCCGGGGCCGTCGTTGTTGCCGAAGACGCCGACGAGGCGGGCGGCGCGCGCATCGAGGGCGTCGAGGGTCGCCTCGTCGACCCAGTCACCCGCGTGGACGACGACGTCCGCTGCGTCGACGGCGGCCCAGACCGCGTCAGGCAGGACCTTCGCCCGCTTCGGCAGGTGGGTGTCGGCGAGCAGGAGCAGCGAGGTCGGCATGTTCCCACGGAAGCGGATCGCGCCGACGCCGTCAACCGGGTGGTGCTCCCGCGCCGGTCGACCGGCTCGGCGGCCGGGCCGCGGACCGCTGTTCACGGACACTCCCGCAGGAGGGGCGACTAGGGTGATCCCATGCCCGCAACCGACCTTCGTTTCTCCGGGAGGATCGCCGGCTACGGCACCACGGGCGGCGTCCGCATCGTCCTCGGGCTCTGGTCGACGTCCCCGTTCGGCTCCTTCGCCGACGCGATGATCGAGGACTCCCGCGGCAAACGCCTGCTGCTCGCGCCGACGCAGGAGATCGCCGACTTCATCTCCACCACGTACACCTTCGACGACGTCGAGATCGGCACCGTCGGCTGGACGCGCCTGCCGACGGGGCTCCGCTTCGTGGGCGGTCCGCTCGACACGACCCTCCGCATCGGCGGGAGCCCGCCGCCCGGTCGTGCGCTCCGGGTCGTCCCCAAACCCGTGGCCGTGAACCCCGTCTGGCTGCAGACCATCGACCCCCTCGCCCGCGTGCTCCAACCCGGCGCCCGGACGGCGGGCTCCGCCGGCAACGGTCGACGCGAGTACTACGGCGTGACCGGCGCTCGCCGCATCACCGCCGCCACCGCGAGCTGGTCCGGTGCTGACCTCGGCGCCCTTGCTCGACTCGACCCGCCCGTGCGTTTCGGCTTCGGCTCCGCGCCGGCCGACCCGCACCTCGTCGACATCGTCACCACGGTCCGCCAGCCGGCGTGAGCGGCGTCGCGGTCGCGCGGCTCACCCGCTAGCCGGTGCCGGCGTCGTGGCAGGAGGAGATCCGCTCGGTGGCAGGACGTTCCTCAGCCGGACGTCCTGCTGCGGTGCCGATCTCCTGCTGCCGTGCCGCTGGGTGTTCAGCCTCGGCGGACCATCCAGACGTCGACCTCGTCCTCGTTTTCGAGCGTGAAGCCGTGGCGCTCGTAGAGGCGGCGGGCCGGGCTGCCCTGCAGCACGTTGAGACGGAACGGGCGCGGATCGCCGTCATCGGACAGGAGCCGTGAGAGCACCGCGGTGCCGAGGCCAGCGCCCTGGTGCTCGGGCGCCAGATAGAAGTGCTCCACCCACCGCTCGCCGGCTTCCGGACGGAGGGCGACCAGCCCGGCCGTGACGCCGTCGACCTCGATCACCGAGGTGTGCTCCGGGCGATATCCGTCGAGGAAGCGACGGCGGACGCGGGTCTCGTCGTAGCGACCGAGGCGCTCGAGGTCGGGCCGCATGACGACGGCGCGCAGCTCGGCCATCCAGGTCGAGTCGTCGATGGTGGCGGGGCGGAGTGTCCAGGCGGCGGGCATCCGTCCAGTCAACCATCCACGGCCGGTGGCGGGTGAACCGGCGCGTGCCCGGATAGGGAACACTGGAGGGATCGAGCAGAGGGTGTGCGTGTGAGCGAGTCGACAGCGGTCGGGGCGGGTCCGGCGGGCGGATCCGGCATGGGGAGCGGACTCGACTCGGTGCGCCGTCGCAACCTCGGGCGGATCGTCGAGCTCGTGCACCAGGGCGGGGTGCAGTCGCGGTCGGCGCTCACGAGGACGACCGGCCTCAACCGGTCCACGGTCGCCGCGCTCGTCACGGAACTCGCCTCGATCGGCATCGTCACGGAGTCGGTCCCGGTGGGCGGGCAGGGTGTCGGCCGGCCGTCGCCACTCGTCTCGGCTGGCCCGCGAGCCGTCGCCTTCGCGGCGAACCCGGAACTCGACGCGATCACGGTGGCGGCCGTGCGACTCGGCGGCGAGGTCCTCGAGCGCGTGCGTCGCGAGGTCGACACGACACCGACGGCGGCCGAGGCGACGGCGATCATCGCGGAGTTGGTCGAGGAACTCGCCGATCGACTGCCCGACGAAGCGCGCGGTGGCGGCGGGATCGGGCTCGCGATCCCCGGTCTCGTCCGGGACGCCGACGGGGTCGTCCGGCTCGCACCGCACCTCGGGTGGGTGGACGAGCCCTTGGTCGAACGGCTGCGTGCCGCGACCGGTCGAGCGGTGTTCGCGGCCAACGACGCGAGTCTCGGCGCTCGGGCGGAGCGGACCTTCGGGGCGGGCCGCGGTATCGACGACCTCGTCTACCTGAACGGTGGCGCGAGCGGTATCGGTGGTGGCATCATCGCCGGTGGCCGACCCGTCGGTGGAGCGCGCGGGTACGCGGGGGAGTTCGGTCACACCTCGGCGACGGCCGCCGGCAACGCGCTCGAAGACGCCGTGCGACGCAGCGAGCTGCTGCACGTCGCCGGCCTCGCCGCCGGGGACGACGCGGTCCTCGAAGCGGCGCTCGCCGAGGGCATCGCGGCCGATCCGGCTGGGGCGATGCGGGAGGAGGTCGTCCGGCAGGCCAGGACGCTCGGGCGGGCGCTCGCCGGGACGGTGAACATCCTCGACCCCGAACTCGTCGTCCTCGGTGGGCATCTCGGGATCGTGCTCGAACTGGCATCGGAGGAGTTGCACGACGCGGTCCGTGAGCGGGCGCTCGTCCCGCCGTTCGAGGACGTCGCGATCGTGCGTGCGGCACTCGGCCAGGACCTCCTGCTCATCGGTGCCGCGGAACTCGCCTTCGATCGACTCATCGCGGACCCCGCCGCCTGGTGATCGTCGCCTCGGGTGCTGTCGGCTTGGTCGTCAGCGCACCGCGCTGGCGTGAGACGTGGTCACCCGGCGTCGGCGCGGTGCGCTGACGCGAGATCGCCCGAATCGGCGTGGGCGCGGGGCATGGACGTGAGCGCGGGTCTCCAGAGGGGCGCGCTCACGCGTGTGACCCGCGCTCGCGTCAGCGCACCGCGCTGGCGCCACCACCACACACCGCCACGAGGGGTCAGAAGGCCGGGCGACCCGTCGACTTCCGCACGATCAGCTCCGGCTCGATCGTTCCGCGGTATCCGACGGCGTCGACCTCGAGGTTGCCGAGCAACCGCGCGACACAACGACGCCCCAGCTCGTCGAAGTCCTGCCGCACCGTCGTGAGCGGCGGCCAGAAGTGCGGTGCCTCCGGGATGTCGTCGAACCCCACGATCGAGACGTCCCGGGGCACGTCGTACCCCTCGTCGCGGATCGCATGGATGAGGCCGAGCGCCATCTGGTCGTTCGACGAGAAGATCGCCGTGAAGTCGCGCACCCGCATGAGTTCGATCCCGGCGCGATAGCCGAAGTCGGCGGTCCAGTCACCGAGGATCGGCGCGGTCGTCGGCACGTCCTGCGCACTCATCTCGGCGAGGAACCCGTGCATGCGCGCCTCAGCCTCGATCCAGTCCTGCGGGCCGGCGAGGTGGTAGATGTTCCGATGCCCGAGCTCGATGAGGTGCCGCGTCGCCAAGCGTCCACCGGCGACCTGGTCGACACCGATCGAGTGGTCGTCGAGGTCGCCGCCGGACTGCACCGCGATGAACGGCACCCGCACCTGCAACTCCTCGATCGCCCGGAACACCCGGACCTGCGGTGCGATGACCACGATGCCGTCGACCGACTGTGCAAGCAGATGCTCGACGGCGGCGACGATCGACGCGTCCGAGACGTCGGGCAGGTTCGCCGTGCTCACGAGGTACCCGGCGTCCTTGCTCGCGTTCTCGATGGCCTGGATCATGCTCGCCGGACCGTACTGCGACCGCTGGCTCGCAAGCACGCCGATGGTCCGTGACCGACTCGTCACGAGCGCCCTGGCAGCCCGGTTCGGACGGTAGTTGACCTCGTCCATGACGGCGAGGACCCGGTCGCGGGTGGAGTCGCGGATGCTCGGGTGGTTGTTGAGCACTCGTGAGACCGTCTGGTGGGAGACCCCGGCCAGGCGCGCGACATCACGGATATTGGGGGCTCGCCCCCGTTCGGCGTCGTCGCTCACGGATTCCTCGGACCTCGATGTGCACGGTCACATTTCGTGCTGCACCCATTATGCACACGCCTCAGGCCCCCGGCGGATCGGGTCCCCCAGGGCGCGTGGAGCCACAGAGGGGTCCGCGACGGTACCGTTGGGGGATGGATACCGAAAGCGTCGCCCGCGTCATCGAAGCCACCGACTTCTCGGGCGTCGTGCTCGTCAAGCGCGGTGACGAGACGCTCTTCGAGGCCGCCCGAGGCCTCGCCTCGCGGGAGCGCGACGAGCCCATCACGCTCGAAACCCGCTTCGACACGGCGTCCATCACGAAGCTCTTCACCGCCGCCGCCGTGCTCCAGCAGGTCGACGCCGGACACATCGACCTCGACGAGTCGATCCACGAGTACGTCGACCTCGACGGCACCACCATCCGCCGCGACGTCCAGCTGCTCCACCTGCTCACCCACACCTCGGGCATCGCCGACGACGCCGACGAGACCGCCGGCGAGAGCTACGACGACCTCTGGGCCGAGCGCCCGGCCTCGTCGATCCGCGAGACCGCCGACCTCCTGCCGCTCTTCGCTGACAAGGAGCCGCTCGCAGCCCCTGGCGAGGAGGCGAACTACGTCAACGCGGGCTACGTCCTGCTCGGGCTCGCGCTCGAGGGCGTGACGGGGTTGCCCTACCGCCAGCTCATCGAGCAGCAGGTGTTCGCGCTACTCGGCATGGACCACTCGGGCTTCGTCGACCGCCGGACGGGCGAGCCCGGCCTGGCCGAGGGCGGCGACGTCGACGACGACGGCGTCTGGCACTCGAACGCCGACGCCTTCCCGCCGCTCGGCGGCCCGGACGCCGGTGCACAGTCCACTGCGGCCGACCTCATCACCTTCCTGCGCGCCGCCCGCGACGCGAAGATCCTCACCGCCGAGCTGACCGAGGAGTTCACCTCTCCGCAGATCGAGGTCGACGAGGAGATCTCCTACGGCTTCGGCTTCGAGTTCGACGTCGACGAGGACGGCCAGGTGCGATCGATGTACCTCGACGGTGTCAACCCCGGCGCGAGCGGCATCGTGCGCACCTACTTCGGCCCGACCGCCGCCGACGCCATCGACGTCGTCGTGCTGTCGAACTCCGAGGACGGTGCGTGGGACGTCATCCGCGCGATCGACGCCGAACTCTAG
Source organism: Plantibacter sp. PA-3-X8 (assembly GCF_003856975.1). Lineage (NCBI taxonomy): Bacteria > Bacillati > Actinomycetota > Actinomycetes > Micrococcales > Microbacteriaceae > Plantibacter > Plantibacter sp. PA-3-X8. The sequence goes on along the minus strand of NZ_CP033107.1, from coordinate 4,055,221 downwards.
GCGTCCACTGGGATCGCCCGGGCACGTCCCCGGGTTCCGGCCACGCCGATCGAGGCGTACCCGCGCCCCCGGCGCGTGCCCGCACGGGCCCACTGAGAGCGCGACCATGCCCCGACGGTCGCCGGTTATGAAAATGAGACCCATCCCGACTTGACATCAGGTGGAGGTCTGGGGCTATCGTGTGACACACAATGTGAACGGTCACATTCGGAGTGACGAGGAAGTCGACGTGGGAACGAAGCGCAATGGAGCGAGCAGGTCGGCGATGAGCCGCCTCCCGATCCACGGCACCGATCGATCCGACCACAGCTCCCTCTCGGCCCGGCTCTCCGCCGGCCACCTCTCCCTGCACCCTCGCCGGCACCACGACGAGGCGTCCGCACCCGCACCCGCGAACGCCACGTAGCCGACGAGCGGCCTCGATGAGCTGGACACATCGAAGCCGACAGACCTGCGCATGACAATGACGTCCAAGCAACTCCCTAGGGAAGGAACCACACAGTGAAGAAGAGAATGCTCCTCGCCACGCTGGCCGCAGGCACGATGGTCGTGTCGCTCGCCGGCTGCTCCGGCGGCGCAAGCGGCGGATCGGGCGGCGGCGAAGGCGACGGCAAGCTCGTCGGCGTCGCGATGCCCACCAAGAGCTCCGAGCGCTGGATCCAGGACGGCAACGCCGTCAAGGAGCAGCTGGAGAAGGAGGGCTTCAAGGTCGACCTGCAGTACGCCGAGGACGACATCCCCACCCAGGTCTCGCAGATCGAGAACATGATCACCAAGGGCGCCTCCGTCCTGATCATCGCCTCGATCGACGGCACCACGCTCACGAGCGTGCTCCAGGAGGCCAAGGACGGCGACATCCCCGTCATCGCCTACGACCGCCTGATCCGCGACAGCGAGAACGTCGACTACTACGCGTCGTTCGACAACTACAAGGTCGGCGTGCAGCAGGCCAACTCGGTCCTCAACGGCCTCGGCCTCGTCGACCTCGAGGGCAAGCCCACCGAGGGCGCACCCGCCGGTCCGTTCAACATCGAGATGTTCGCCGGCTCGCCCGACGACAACAACGCCACGTTCTTCTGGGACGGCGCTCAGGACACCCTGAAGCCGTTCATCGACGCGGGCACCCTCAAGGTCGCCAGCGGCCAGACCTCCTTCGAGCAGGCTGCAACGCTCCGTTGGGACGGTGAGACCGCGCAGAAGCGTATGGAGAACATCCTCACGTCGACCTACTCCGACGGCAGCAAGGTCAACGCGGTCCTGTCGCCCTACGACGGCATCTCGCGAGGCATCATCTCGGCGCTGACCGACGCCGGCTACTCGGTGGGCGACGGCTGGCCCGTCATCTCCGGCCAGGACGCCGAGCTCGACTCGGTCAAGGCCATCGAGTCCGGCGAGCAGTACGCGACCATCTTCAAGGACACCCGCCAGCTGGCGAGCGAAGCCGTCAAGATGGCCGTCGCCGTGCTGAACGGTGAGAAGCCCGAGGTCAACAACACCGAGGACTACGACAACGGCAAGAAGGTCGTCCCGTCCTTCCTCCTCGAGTCGCAGATCGTCGTCAAGGACAACATCCAGGAGGTCCTCGTGGACTCCGGTTACTGGACCGAAGACGAGATCAAGGGCTAGTCAGTCCTGCAACACCCCTTTCGACAGGCTCAGGGAACGGAATCACTTCCGATCCCTGAGCCTGTCGGAGGGCCCGGTTCAACGACGATCACCTGTAAGGAGACACGGTGTCAGGCGAGACCACGAGCATCCTCGAGATGCGCAACATCATCAAGACCTTCCCCGGCGTCAAGGCCCTCTCGAACGTCACGCTCGATGTGCAGCGCGGTACCGTGCACGCCATCTGCGGTGAGAACGGCGCCGGCAAGTCGACGCTCATGAAGGTGTTGTCCGGCGTCTACCCGTTCGGCACCTACGAGGGCGACATCGTCTTCGAGGGCGAGACGATGGAGTTCAAGGACATCCGCGACTCGGAGTCCAAGGGCATCGTCATCATCCACCAGGAGCTGGCCCTCAGCCCCTACCTCTCCATCGCGGAGAACATCTTCCTCAACAACGAGCTGAAGGGGCCGCTCGGCCTCATCGACTGGAACCGCACCAACCAGGAGGCGGCAGCACTGCTCGCCCGGGTCGGCCTGCGGGAGAACCCGACGACCAAGATCCTCGAGATCGGCGTCGGCAAGCAGCAGCTCGTCGAGATCGCGAAGGCCCTCTCGAAGCGCGTGAAGCTCCTCATCCTCGACGAGCCGACCGCCGCACTGAACGACGAGGACTCCGACCACCTGCTCGACCTGATCCTGCACCTCAAGGAGCAGGGCATCACGTCGATCATCATCAGCCACAAGCTCAACGAGATCAAGAAGGTCGCCGACACCGTCACGGTCATCCGCGACGGCAAGACCATCGAGACGATCGTGAAGAACGACGTCACCGAAGAGCGCATCATCAAGGACATGGTCGGCCGCGACCTCGAGCACCGCTACCCGGACCACACGCCGAACATCGGCGAGGAGATCCTGCGCGTCGAGGACTGGACCGCCCACCACCCGCAGGACCCGACCCGCGTGATGGTGGACGCCGTCAACCTCAACGTCCGCGCCGGTGAGATCGTCGGCATCGCCGGCCTCATGGGCGCCGGGCGCACCGAGTTCGCGATGAGCCTGTTCGGTCAGTCGTACGGTAGCCGCATCAGCGGCAAGGTCTTCAAGAACGGCACCGAGATCCGCACCCGCACGGTGTCGGAGGCGATCGACAACGGCCTCGCGTACGCCACGGAGGACCGCAAGTACTACGGCCTCAACCTCATCGAGGACATCAAGCGGAACATCTCGATGGCCTCGCTGAAGAAGCTCGAACGCGGCGGACTCGTCAACGACAACGAGGAGTACAAGGTCGCCGAGGAGTACCGGAAGAGCATGAACATCAAGGCTCCGAACGTGCTCGCGAAGACCGGGAAGCTCTCGGGCGGCAACCAGCAGAAGGTCGTCCTCTCGAAGTGGATCTACTCCGACCCCGACGTCCTCATCCTCGATGAGCCCACCCGCGGTATCGACGTCGGTGCGAAGTACGAGATCTACACGATCATCAACCGCCTCGCCGCCGAGGGGAAGGGCGTCATCGTCATCTCCTCCGAGCTCCCCGAGCTCATCGGCATCTGCGACCGCATCTACGCCCTCAGTGAGGGCCGCATCACCGGCGAACTGCCGATCGAGGAAGCGAACCCCGAAGCGCTCCTCAAACTCATGACCATGGAGAAGCCCCGCTGACGCGGGCGCGGACGGATCGAAGGAGAACCGCAATGTCCGATCTGGACACCAAACCCACCGTCCCGGCAGGCGACGGCACCGCCGCCGGCGGCCTCGTCAACCCGGCCACCAACCGCTTCACGAGCTGGCTGACCCACATCCTCAGCGACCTCGGCAAGAACGGCATCTTCATCGCCCTCCTGCTCGTCGTCGTGTTCTTCGCCGTCATCACCGACGGCATCCTGCTGCGGCCGCAGAACATCTCCAACCTGATCGTGCAGAACGGGTACATCCTCGTCCTCGCGATCGGCATGGTGATGGTCATCATCGCCGGCCACATCGACCTGTCGGTCGGTTCCGTCGCTGCCTTCGTCGGTGCGGTCTCCGGTGTGTTCGCCGTGCAGATGCAGATGCCGTGGTGGATCGCGATCATCCTGTCGCTCGCCATCGGCGCGCTCGTCGGTGTCTGGCAGGGCTTCTGGATCGCCTACGTCGGGATCCCGGCGTTCATCGTGACGCTGGCCGGCATGCTCATCTTCCGCGGCCTCGCGCTCGTGGTGCTCGGCAACGCCAACATCGGTTCCTTCCCGGCGGAGTACCGCGCGCTCGGCAACGGCTTCCTGAACGACGTGTTCGGCGACTTCCCGATCGACCCGCTGACGCTCGGCATCGGCGTCATCGCCGTCGTCGGCCTCGTCGTGCAGCAGGTCCGCACGCGCCTCGGCCGTCAGAAGTACGGCCAGGACACCGAGCCGTTCCCGTGGTTCGTCGCCAAGCTCGTGCTCATCATCGCGGGCATCGGCTTCTTCGTGTACGCCCTCGCCGCGTACAAGGGCATCCCGGTCACGCTCATCGTGCTGGCCGTCCTCGTGCTCGTCTACGGCATCGTCATGAACCGCTCGGTCTTCGGCCGCCACATCTACGCGATCGGTGGCAACCGTCACGCCGCGGAGCTGTCCGGCATCAAGACCCGCAAGGTCGACTTCTTCCTGTTCGTCAACATGGGCTTCCTCGCGGCGCTCGCCGGCCTCATCTTCACGGCCCGCCTGAACCTCGCCGGTCCGAAGGCCGGTGACGGCTTCGAACTCGAGGCGATCTCCGCGGCCTTCATCGGTGGAGCCGCGGTGCAGGGTGGCGTCGGTACCATCGGCGGCGCGATCATCGGTGGTCTCATCATCGGTGTGCTGAACAACGGTATGTCGATCATCGGCCTCGGCATCGAGTGGCAGCAGGCCGTCAAGGGCCTCGTGCTGCTGCTGGCCGTCGCGTTCGACGTCTACAACAAGCGCCGCAGCGGCGGACGCTGATCCCGAGGTCCGCGACCGCGGAACCCGGATCGATCCGACGCATGGACATCCACCACGGAGGCGAGAGCACCGGCGACCTGGCCGGTGCCCTCGCCTCCGTGCGTGGTGGCGAAGCGACCGCTGAGCCCGACTCCTCGTCGGTCCCGCCGACGGCGCTCGCGATCCGGCGGGACGGCCGGCCGCTGCTCGAGGTGCCCTTCGGTACGGTGCACGCCGTGCTCGGACCGGTGCCGGTCCTCCGGCACCTGATCGCGCGGTTGTCCGGGACGTCCACCGGACCGCGCGGCGCGGCCAGGGTGTCCGGTTCCGAGACGGTGCTCGTCGACGGCAGGCCGGCGCGGTTGTCGTCCCGTGCCGCGTCGAGTGCCTCCGGGGTGGCCGTCGTGACGGCCGGGCAGGCCATCAGCTGGTCGCAGACCATCGGTGAGAACGTGCTGCTCGGGTCCGAGCGTGGGGTGGGACTGCGGGAGGCGGTCATGCGGCTCCTCCGAGGACGGGTCGCCGACCGGATGTCCTTGAGGCAGAGCGATGCCGAGCGGATCCACCGCGCCCTGGGCGTCGTCGGGCTCGACCGGTCACCCACGGACTCCGCCGGTGCCCTGTCGGTCGTGGAGCGTCGGCTCGTGGAGCTCGCCAGGGCGGTCGCCGCGGAGGCGTCGCTCATCGTGATCGACGACAGTGGCCCCGCACTCCGAGCGGACGAGGCCGAGCGTTGGCGGCAGGCGATGGTCGAGGTGGCCCGAGCTCCTCGAACCGCCGACCCCGCACCCGGTGTCCTGCTCGCGACCGGGGCCGTGACCGGGCTGGCGAGCGTCGCATCGGCCGCGACCGTGATCGCCGTCGGTGGTGACCCGTCGCCCCCGATCCAGCTGTCGGCCGTGGACGGTGAACGCGAGGTGGTCGCCGCGTTGGCGGCCGGGGTGGGCGGCGTCGACGCGTTCCGTCCGCTTGCCGCCGGTTCATCGACGTCGGAGCGTGCCTCGTCGATCGCGTCCTCGGTGACGGCTGCCGGCCTCGCCGTCGAACACTGGACCGCGAGCCACCCGGCGGACCCCGAGCGGAACGTCGTCGACGACCTGTCCTTCACCTGCGCGCCGGGGGAGGTGCTCGGGCTGTTCGGTCCGCCCGACTCCGGTGCCGGGGAGGTGCTGTTGAGCGTCTTCGGCCGGTCGTACGGCGCACGGACCTGTGGTTCGGTGGTGCTCGACGGTGCGGTGGTCGACGTCTCGACGACGGATCTGGCGCGCGCCGCGGGGGTCCTGTACACGACCGAGCACCCGATCCGCTTCGACCTCTCCTTCCTCGGCGGGGTGCCGTCGAGCGTCTCCCCGGACGCCCTCACGAGGATGGTCAGGCTCGGTGTGGCCGACCCGCGCCGCGACTACCGGGCGACCACCGTGCCGAGCGGCCTGGTCGCCGCGCTCCCCGGCGTGCACCGCGGACCGGACGCCGACCAGTTCACCGAGTCACTCCGGATCATCGCGGACACCGGGGCGCGCGCCGTGCTGCTCGCCGAACCGTTCGGTCCGGCGGGCGCCCCCGGCTCCGAGGACGGACGCCGGCGGGCTGAGCGGTGCGCCCTGATCCGATCACTCGGGGCGTCCGGCCGGGCGGTCGTCGTCTCGAGCGAGGACCCGGCGGCGCTCGCGGCCGTCTGCGACCGGGTCGTCGCCGTCCGCGCGGGCCGGATCGTGGGGACCGTCGGCGCTGCTGACGCGCCGGATTCCGAGCCGCTCGACACCCGCGCCGTCATCGAGGCGATGGGCGGTCTCGCATGAGTCGAGATCGCATCGCCCTGTCCATGGCCACGGCAATATACAACGTTGTACACTGGAGCGCGGCCCAGCCCTGATCCACCCGGCCGAGCATCGGCCCCCACCCGCTTGCACCACAGCATCGCGAATCAACCGAGCACCAGATCGACGAAGGAGTCCCACCGGTGAACACCGAGCAGAACCCGGCCGCCAGCGCCCCCGAGCAGGCGACAGCCACGCACGCAGAGACCTACACGATCGGTGTCGACTTCGGCACGCTGTCCGGCCGAGCCGTCGTCGTGCGTGTGTCCGACGGCGCCGAACTCGGGTCGGCGGTACTCGACTACCCGCACGCCGTCATGGATCGCGAGCTCGCCTCGACCGGCGCCGCGCTGCCGCCCGACTGGGCGCTGCAGGTGCCGGCCGACTACGTCGCCGTCATGCAGTCCGCCGTGCCGCGCGCCGTCGAGGCCGCCGGGATCGACCCCGCCGCCGTCATCGGCATCGGCACCGACTTCACCGCCTGCACGATGGTCCCCGTCATCGCCGACGGGACGCCGCTCAACGAGCTGCCCGAGTACGCCGACCGCCCGCACGCCTATGTGAAGCTGTGGAAGCACCACTCCGCGCAGCCGCAGGCGGACCGCATCAACGAGCTCGCCGCCGAGCGAGGCGAGTCCTGGCTGCCGCGGTACGGCGGCCTCATCTCGAGCGAGTGGGAGTTCGCCAAGGGACTCCAGCTCCTCGAGGAGGACCCCGAACTCTACGAGCGCATGGACCACTGGGTCGAGGCGGCCGACTGGATCATCTGGCAGCTCACCGGCACCTACGTGCGGAACGCCTGCACCGCCGGCTACAAGGGCATCTACCAGGACGGTGCCTACCCGAGCCACGAGTTCCTCGCGGCGCTCAACCCCGCGTTCGAGCGGTTCGCCGACGACAAGGTCGCGCACGAGATCGGTGAACTGGGCGCCGCCGCCGGCACCCTGTCGGCCGAGGCCGCAGCGTGGACCGGTCTCCGCGAGGGCATCGCGGTCGCGGTCGGGAACGTCGACGCGCACGTCGCAGCACCCGCGGCGCAGGCCGTCTCGCCCGGCCAGATGGTCGCGATCATGGGCACCTCCACCTGCCACGTCATGAACGGCGACGTCCTCCGCGAGGTCCCGGGCATGTGCGGCGTCGTCGACGGCGGTATCATCGCCGGCCTCTACGGCTACGAGGCCGGGCAGTCGGGCGTCGGCGACATCTTCGCCTGGTACGTCGCGAACCAGGTCCCCGCCCGGTACACCGAGGAGGCTGCGGCGCGTGGTGTCAGCATCCACGAGTACCTCACCTCGCTCATCCAGGACCAGCCCGTCGGCGCGCACGGGCTCGTCGCCCTCGACTGGCACTCGGGCAACCGCTCGGTCCTCGTCGACCACGAGCTCTCCGGCACGGTCCTCGGCCTGACACTCACGACCCGCACCGAGGAGGTCTACCGCGCATTGTTCGAGGCGACCGCGTTCGGCACCCGGAAGATCGTCGAGACGTTCAACGCCTCGGGCGTACCCGTCACCGAGTTCATCGTCGCCGGCGGTCTGCAGCGGAACCCCTTCCTCATGCAGACGTACTCCGACATCCTGCGCCTGCCGATCTCGATCACCGCGAGCGACCAGGGGCCGGCGCTCGGCTCGGCCATCCACGCCGCCGTCGCCGCGGGTGCCTACCCGGACGTCCCGGCCGCCAGTGCCGCGATGGGCAAGGTGAACCGCGCCGTCTACACGCCGAACGAGGCCGCGGCCGACGCGTATGACCTGCTCTACGCGGAGTACGCGACGCTCCACGACTACTTCGGTCGTGGCGCCAACGACGTCATGAAGCGCCTGAAGCGCATCCGCCGAGCCGCCCTCGGTGGCGGCGTCGACAGCCTGCCGACCGACACCGAGACCACCGCCCTCGAAGGAGCAACCGCGTGAACACCTACTCGCCCGAGATCGAGGTCGCGATCGCGCGCGTCCGGTCCGACGTCGCCAAGCTGCACGGGGAGCTCGTCCGGTACGGGCTCGTCATCTGGACCGGCGGCAACGTCTCCGGTCGGGTGCCGGGAGCCGACCTCTTCGTCATCAAGCCCTCCGGCGTCGACTACGACGACCTCGCGCCCGAGAACATGATCCTCTGCGACCTCGACGGCAACGTCATCCCGGGCACGCCCGGTGCTGAGCGGTCGCCGTCGAGCGACACCGCGGCACACGCATACGTCTACCGGCATATGCCCGAGGTCGGCGGCGTCGTTCACACCCACTCCACCTACGCGGTGGCCTGGGCGGCACGCGCCGAGCCCATCCCGTGCGTCATCACGGCGATGGCCGACGAGTTCGGCGGGGAGGTCCCGATCGGTCCGTTCTCGATCATCGGCGACGACTCGATCGGACGCGGCATCGTCGAGACGCTCACCGGTCACCGGTCGCGCGCGGTGCTCATGCAGAACCACGGCCCGTTCACGATCGGGAAGGACGCCCGCGACGCCGTGAAGGCCGCGGTCATGGTCGAGGACGTCGCCCGCACCGTGCACATCTCGCGTCAGCTCGGCGAGCCGAAGCCCATGCCGACCGAGGCGATCGACGCCCTCTTCGACCGCTACCAGAACGTCTACGGCCAGGCGCCGCAGGGCGCGCTCTAACCCGACTGACCTCCGGTCCGATCCCGGTCCCTGCGCTTGTCGCAGGGCCACCCCACCACGGTCCCGCCCTTCGACAGGCTCAGGGACCGAAACGACCTCAAGAAAGAACCCACCCATGCCGAAGCCCACCACCACGCTCGACCACTACACCGTCTGGTTCCTCACCGGCAGCCAGAACCTCTACGGCGAGGAGACCCTCCGTCAGGTCGCCGAGCAGTCCCAGGCCATCGCCGCCGAGCTCGGCGCCGCCGCCGACGTCCCCGTGCGGATCGAGTGGAAGCCCGTCCTCAAGGACTCCGAGTCGATCCGTCGCGCGATGCTCGACGCGAACGCCGACGACAGCGTCATCGGTCTCGTCACCTGGATGCACACCTTCAGCCCGGCCAAGATGTGGATCGCCGGGCTTGACGCGCTGCAGAAGCCGCTGCTCCACCTCCACACGCAGGCGAACGTCGAGCTGCCGTGGTCGGAGATCGACTTCGACTTCATGAACCTCAACCAGGCCGCGCACGGCGACCGCGAGTTCGGGTACATCCAGACGCGTCTGGGCGTCGCCCGCAAGACGGTCGTCGGCCACGTCTCCGACCCGCGCGTTCAGCGTGAGGTCGGCACCTGGCAGCGCGCCGCTGCGGGTTGGGCGGCCACGCACGAGCTCAAGCTCGCGCGCTTCGGCGACAACATGCGCTACGTCGCCGTCACCGAGGGCGACAAGACCGAGGCCGAGCTGCGCTTCGGAGTGCAGGTCAACACGTGGAGCGTCAACGAGCTGGCCGAGGCCGTGCACGCGTCGACGGACGCCGACATCGACGCGCTCGTCGCCGAGTACGAGGAGCTGTACGACGTCGTCCCCGAGCTGCGCAAGGGTGGCGAGCGGCACGAGTCGCTCCGCTACGGTGCCGCGATCGAGCTGGGCCTGCGCTCCTTCCTCGAGGCCGGCGACTTCGCCGCGTTCACGACGAGCTTCGAAGACCTCGGTGAGCTGCGTCAGCTGCCGGGCCTCGCCGTCCAGCGCCTCATGGCCGACGGCTACGGCTTCGGTGCGGAAGGCGACTGGAAGACCGCCGTCCTCGTGCGCGCCGCGTCCGTCATGGGTGCCGGCCTCCCCGGTGGCGCGTCGCTCATGGAGGACTACACGTACCACATGGAGCCCGGCAACGAGCTCATCCTCGGGGCGCACATGCTCGAGGTCAGCCCGACGCTCTCTTCGGCTCGTGCCACCCTCGAGGTGCACCCGCTCGGCATCGGCGGCAAGGAGGACCCGGTGCGCCTGGTCTTCACGGCCGACTCCGGCCCCGCCGTGGTCGTCGCGATGAGTGACATGCGCGACCGCTTCCGGCTGACGGCGAACGTCGTCGAGGTCGTCCAGCCCATCGAGGCCCTGCCGAAGCTGCCCGTCGGGCGCGCCGTGTGGAAGCCGGCTCCGGACTTCGCGACGTCTGCCGCCGCTTGGCTGACCGCCGGCGCCGCGCACCACACCGTCATGTCGACCGCCGTGGGGGTCGAGGTGTTCGCCGACTTCGCGGAGATCGCCAAGACCGAGCTCCTCGTGATCGACGAGTCGACCACGACGCGCGACTTCCAGCGCGAGGTGCGCTGGAACAACGCGTACTACCGACTCGCCCAGGGGTTCTAGCCCCGGGACGATCCGATCGAGACGGCCTCCCGCCCACCGGCGGGAGGCCGTCTCGCGTCGTGGTGTCGTCGATCGTGCGGTGCGACGACGGCGCTTGCTAGCCTGGGGCGACGTGCCGGGGGTGGTGCGCTGAGCGACGGGGGTCGACCGATGACGGATGTGTTCACGCAGACGGAGCAGCACGAGCCGGGCGACGAGGGGACGGCCGAGCCGACGAGGCTCGGGTGGAAGCTCGCGATCGGTGGGACCGTCCTCGTCGCCGGCGTCGGAGCGGTCCTCGCGATCGTCGCAGCGACCGGCGGGTTCACCGCCGCCGACCCAGCGGCCGCCGAGCGGGCGATGGAACGGTGCATCGAGGAGCAGTCGAGCCGCATCGTCGACGCCGGCGACCGCACCCCGGCCGAGGCCGCCGCCGAGGGATGTGCGCTCGATGCCGAGTCGGACACCTTCCTCGACGAGTACGGCGACTGACCAGGATCGGTTCGGGAGCGTTCGAGCGCGCTACCGGAGCCCGATGATCGTGCCGACGACGAACAGCCCGAGCGCGCTCCACATGAGGATGTCGTCGACGCTCATCCGGACGCTGAGGCGCCGACCACGGGTGCTGACGCGGCCGGCCGCCGCGGTCGAGGCCGACTCGTCCGTCTTGGCGCTTCGCCGGTCACCTCGGGTCTCCCGCCACCGTGCCCAGCGTTCGACGCGGTCGTCCACAGCGTCGACAGCGGCGGCGATGTCCTGCCAATCGTCGACCTTCGTCGTGACGAGATCGTCGCTGGTCACGAGCAGGAGCCAGTCGTCGACGATCTCCACGTCGAAGCCGCGCACGTGGTCGAGCAGTCGCGCCATCACGTCGGGCGTGAACAGATAGAGGGCATCGGCCTCGTAGCCGACCGGGCAGTACAGCTGGAAGTGGCGGTCGAACCCGCCCTCGAGGCTGAGCCGCTGCGCATCGGCCGGGGCGCCGGCGCCAGTCATCCCTCGGCGGCGGCCGTCCTGGGCGCGGAGCAGGATGTGGGGGAGGGCGACGGGCATCCGGAGTGCGCAGTAGCCACCGAAGGGGGCCGCGAGGTTCTTGCGGTTGCCGATGACCTCGTAGTCGGCGATCTCGATGCCGCGCGGCTCCCGGCTCCGGAGGACTCGATGGAGGTTCACCGACCCGCGGCTCCGCCAGGGCATGTCGCGCTGGAGGGCGATGGGACCGACGCGGTAGTCGAACCCGTTGGCCTCGGCGAAGCTGGCGAGGCGGAGGTGTGTGCGCCGCAGGGTCCTACGCGACCAGACCCGGATCGTCATGCGGACGAGGATCACGGCGAGGAGGATCATGACCACCACGAGCGTGCCCATGCCGAAGGCGATCCCTCCCGCGTTCCTGCCGCCTTGAGCGTAGGCGAGCAGGCCGACCAGGCCGAAGAAGAAGATGCCGAACAGTCCGCCGATCGCGCCGAGGGTGGTGGTGAGCCGTCGGACTCGCCCGATGCGATCGCGGGCGCCGGGGTCCTCCCTGGCGAAGGCTCGCCACTGCTCGTGAACCTCGTGTCGGGGAAGCGGCCGGGTGAGCGCACTCATGTCGAGTGGTTCGGGAAGCGCCTGCACGCCCTCCAGCCTAGTTCCGCGTCGAGGCGCGGCCGGCTCAGTCGGGGGCCTCCGTCGGAGCCTCGTACCCGACCGGCAGCTCGGGGACGGTGCTCGAGCCAGTGTGGAACGCGGTGACCGCGAGGAGCATCGGTGTCGGCGCTTCCGCAGAGCGGCCCGCCTCATCGACGACGTCGGGGACGAGCCCGATCGTCAGCCGATCGGTCGTGACCGGTTCGAACACGTGCACCCTCGAGACGCCGACGGAACCGGCTTCGACGAGCGTGCGGCCGTCCGGTGTCCGGACCTCGTGGCGGTTGATCAGCTGCCCGGCGGTGAGGTCCTCGTGCAGCCGGAGGTGATCGATGGTGACCGGCTCCGCGAACGTGACGGTGACCGTCGACCCGTCGGCGGTCAGGGTTCCCGGGATCGGCCGCGCGAAGCGGCGGTCGCGCTCCGCGGCCCAGGCGGTCACGCGTTCCACATCGGCGTCGGGGAGGAGCCCGCGGGTGTCGGGTGGGAGGTTGAGGAGCAGGTTCGCGCCGAGTCCGACGGACCGGTAGAAGATCGCGAGCAGATGCTCCATCGACTTCGGCTCGTCGTCCGGGTGCCAGAACCAGCCGCGGCGGATCGAGACGTCGCACTCCGGCGGCAGGTACAGGGCCTCCTCGAACCGGCTGGTGACGACGGTGTAGTTGCTGAAGTCGGTGTGGTCGACGACGTACCGCACCGGGTCTTCGGCGAGACCGTTCTCGTTACCCACCCAGCGGATCGTCGGGGCGCCCATGTTGAACACCATCGCCTGCGGCTGGAGTCGTTCGATGATGGCGGTGATGCCGGGCCAGTCGTAGGTGTACCCCTCGGACCCGGCGCCGTCGAACCACAGCTCGACGAGCTCGCCGTAGTTCGTGCACAGTTCGGTGAGCTGCCGGGCGTACACCTCGGCGTAGCGCGCCTCGTCGGCGTACTCGGGAGCGTGGCGATCCCACGGCGAGAGGTACAGCCCCAGTCCGAGACCCGCTTCGCGACAGGCTGCTGCGAGCTCGGCCACGATGTCGCCGTGGCCGTCCCGCCACGGTGAGGATGCGACGCTGTAGTCGGTCGTCGTGGTCGGCCAGAGACAGAACCCGTCGTGATGCTTCGCGGTGAGGATGACGTATCCGGCGCCGATCGAGGCCGCGACGCGCACCCACTGCCGCACATCGAGGTCGCTCGGATCGAAGCTCGAGGCGGGCAGGGTGCCGTCGCTCCATTCCTTGCCGGCGAAGGTGTTGACCCCGAAGTGGAAGAACACGCCGAAGCCGTCCTGTTGCCAACGCAACTGGCCCTCGGTCGGGACGGGACGATGCTCGTGGTGGTGCGGCTGTCGACTCACTTGACTCCTCCTGCTGCGACGCCTCGGTGGAACCATCGTTGCAGCACGATGAACACCACGAGGACGGGGACGACGGCGATGATGGATCCGGCCATCACGACCCTGGGGTCGAACCCGAACGACGACGCCGAAAGTCGTGCGAGTCCGAGCGAGACGGTGAACGACGACTCGCTCCGCAGGACGAGGAGCGGCCAGAGGAAGTCGTCCCACGCGGTGATGAACGAGTTGACGACGACGACCAGCATCGCGCCGATGGACGACGGCAGGAACAGGGCGGTGAACCGCTGCCACTCCGAGGCTCCGTCGAGGAACGCGGCGTCTTCGATCTCGTCGGGCACCGCCGTGAATGAGGCCCGCATGATGAGGACGTTCATCGCGGAGACCGCACCGGGGAGCCACGCGCCGACGAGGGTGTCGAGCAGACCGAGCTCCTGGGTCATGAGGAAGAGCGGCACCATGATCGACTCGAACGGCACGACCATCGACACGATCAGCACGGTGAAGGTGACCCGCCGCCCGCGCCAGCCGCGTCGGGAGAGCATGTACCCGGCCGCGGTCGGCAGCACCACCTGGGAGGCGATGGTGAGCGCGCAGACGATCGCGCTGTTCGTCAGGTAGGCGTCCATCGGGATCTGCCGGAAGATCGTGACGTAGGCGTCGAACGTCGGCAGCTGTGGGAACAGGGTGGCGTCGCGCCCGAAGAGTGCTTCGCCGGAGCCCTTGAGCGACGACAGGAACTGCCACAGCAGCGGGCCGACGGAGATGACGAGGACGAGGAGCAGGAGCGCGTACCGCACCGGTGTCGTCCTCGACCAGCGCCGACGCCGACGCCGCAGGAGCGGTCGTGCGGGCGACTGCTCGATGCGCGCGCTCATGCGTCCCGCTCCCCGCCGAAGCGCTGCGCCAGCACGGCGAACACCGCGGTGAGGGCGAAGAGTGCCACGCTCGCGGCCGCACCGTAGCCCGCGTTCCCGGTGATCGGGTCGAGCGCTGCGTCGCGGATGAAGAAGGGGAGTGTCCGTGCCTCGCCTCCCGGACCACCGGTGGCGCCGCCGAGCAGGTAGACCTCGCTGAACACGCGGAGCGACCCGATGCCGGCGAGGAGCCCGACGAGGAGCATCGTGAGGCGGGTGCCCGGCACCGTGATGGTGAGGAACCGTCGCGTCGGGCCGGCGCCGTCGAGCTCGGCCGCCTCGTACAACTCGCGAGGGATGTTCGAGAGCGCCGCCAGGTAGAAGATCAGGTACCACCCGAGCCCACGCCACACCGTGAGGGCGATGGCGCTGAGCAGGATGAGCGACCCCTCGGAGAGGAACGGCACCGCCTGCTGGATGAGACCGACCCGCTGGAGCACCGTGTTGACGGGCCCTTGTTCACCGAGGAGGTTCTGCCAGACCAGCCCGACCGCGACCACGGACGCCACGATCGGAGCCGCGTAGGCGGAGCGGAAGAACCCCATCCCGGGGAGTCGGGTGTGGACGAGCTGCGCGAGCAGCAACGGGAGGACGACCAGCAGGGGGACGGCGATGATCGCGTACAGCACACTGTTGCCGGTCGCGGACCAGAACGCGGGGTCCTGCAGGATCGAGCGGTAGTTGTCGAGGCCGACGAACGCTCCACCCATGCCGAGCGGGGAGGTGTCGGTGAACGACAGCGCGATGGTCCCGACGAAGGGCCCGACGCTCCAGATCGTGATCATGAGCAGCGCGGGTGCGCACCACAGCAGCGGCACCCAGGGCGGTCGATAGCGCGCCGCGCCGTTCAGGTGGATCGCGGTCGTCATCGAGCGTCGGCTCCGATGACCCGGTTGGCCGCGTCCTGGGCGGCCTGGAGTGCCTCACGCGGCGCCTTCTTCCCGGTGAGCGCCAGCTGGAGCTCGGCGTTGACCGCGTTCGCGACCGCGTCGCTCCACTGCACGATGGTGACGATCTCCGCTTCGTCGGCGAGGTCGACGGCGAGACGGTTCGCCTCGTCGATGGGTGCGGTACCGGTGATGTCCGTGAGCTTCGGGATGCCGAGCGACTCGGTGGTGCTCGGGAAGTTCTGGATGCGTGGGTCGCTGATGAAGCGGCTCTGTTGCTCGGCGGCGAGGAGGAACCGCGCGAAAGCTATGGCGGTGGCCGGGTTGGTGCTCGTGCTCGGGACACCGATGGTCTGCACCTCGGCGATCGCGGTGCCGCGGCGGTCGAGGAGGGACGAGACGCCCACGTGCTCGTACACGCCCGGGTTGCCCTCCTGCACGTACCGGAGCGACGAGGCGTTCGGTGAGCCCCAGACGGTCGCGCCCTGGGTGAACAGGGCGGTGGGCTCGTCGTCGGACGCGATCGAGTCCTTCGGGATGCCGCCGGCCAGCGCGAGTCGCGTCATGCGCTCGGTCCACTCCTGCACGGCCGGATCGTCGGCGAAGACGAACGCCGAACCGTCGTCGGCGATGACCTCGGCCTCCTGCAGCTGCCACTCGAGCGGGAGTCGCAGACCGAGACTCGCGGAGAAGGCACTGAACTCGCCGTTCGACCGTTCGGCGACCTGATCGGCCGCGTCGAAGAGTTCCTCGAAGGTGGTCGGCGGCTGCTCCGGGTCGAGCCCGGCGCGCTGCATGAGCTCGGTGTTGTACGTCTGGAGGCCGATGAGGCCCCAGTACCAGGGGAGCACGTAGTGGTGGTCGTCGCCGGGGAGGACCAGGCTGTCCCACAGGCTCGGGATGAAGTCGTCGCCGATGCCCGGTGACGCGGCGTCGAGGTCGGCGAGGAAGCCCTGTTCGCGGAGCCCGCCGGCGGTGGCGAGCGGCATGTTCACGACGTCTGCCAGCGAGCACGCCTGCGCGTCCGCGACGAGCCGGGTGGCGAAGCTGCCGTCGCCAGGGTCGTCCTCCCAGGTGACGGTCGTGCCGGGGTAGGCGGCCTCGAAGTCCTCGATGAGTTCGGTGAAGTACTCGGAGAACGAGGCCTTCAGTGCGGTGGTCTGGAAGGTGATCTCGCCGGACGGCGTCGCGTCGACCGGCGTGCCAGCGGCGAACTCGTCTGCGATCGCGCAGCGACCGACACGCTCGCCCCCGGCGTCGCTCGTGCACGCGGAGAGCACGGCCAGCGTGGCGGCTGCAGCGGCGATCGACAGGGTTCGTTGGTGCTTCATGGGGGCTCTCCTCGTCCGCGGACGGGTTCGTCAACCGTCCTTGCATATCGAGGATAGGCATGAGGTATGTGATATGCAAGCCCTGTGTACAAAAGCCTCATGAGGGCTGCTTGTGGAGTGCACTCAGCCGTCCAGTCGACGGAACCCCATGGTCATGGCCGGATATCGGTGGCCCATGGCCGGGAATCCCTCGGCAGGGTTCGCAGCACCCGTCAGAATGAGGGCATGACCGAACAACGCGCCGTCCTCGATGCCGCCGTCAACTTCCTGAACGGCGGCGGTCTCGCCGTCGAGGACTTCCGTCTCGACCTGCCGCCCGCCATCGCGCAGGCGAAGGGGAAGGCGCAGCAGCAGGAGGTCGGTCGGCTGCTCGTCACGCACCTCGGTCTCGCGATGGTCGGCGAGATCCGCATCACCAAGCTCGAGATCGTGCGCGAGCAGCACAAGGGCTCCCGCGGGATCCTGGCGGCGGCAGCGGCGGCCGGACTCGAGATCCCGGACGCCGCAGCGCATGCGGACACCGTGCGCCCCCGTCCGGAGGGCGCGCTCGTCGAACTCAGCCACCCGATCCGTGCCGGCCTCCGCACCTACCCGGGGCTGCCGGAGCCGGTGATCCGTCCGTTCCTCACGCGTGAGGACTCGCGCCCGAAGTACGCCGAGGGCACCGAGTTCGCGATGGACATCATCGAGATGGTGGGCAACACCGGCACCTACCTCGACAGCCCGTACCACCGCTACGCTGGCGGCGGCGACCTCGCGAGCCTGACGCTCGAGCAGCTCGTCGACCTCCCGGCCGAGGTGTTCCACCTCCAGGACTCCACCGAACGCGGCATCGGCGCGAACGTCTTCCTCGAGCGCGAGCTGCGCGGGACCGCCGTCCTCCTGCACACCGGTTGGGACCGCCACTTCGCGACCGAGGCCTACACGAAGGACGCTCCCTACCTCGCCGAGGACGGGGTGCGGTACCTCGTCGAGCAGGGCGTGGTGCTGGTCGGCATCGACTCCATCAACATCGACGACACCGAGCCGGGATCCGGTGGCGCGCGTCCGGCCCACTCGCTGCTCCTCGAAGCCGGGATCCAGGTGGTCGAGCACCTCACCGGCCTCGAGCAGCTCCCCGCGAGCGGCGCTGCCTTCACCGCGACGCCGCCGCTCGTCGAGGACTTCGCGACCTTCCCCGTCCGCGCCTTCGCGCGACTGCCCTAGGCGCGGTCGGAAGACCGTCCTCGCGGTGCCGTCGGCGCGCTGAGGACGGTCCCGATCACTCCTCGATCTCGGCCCGCAGCAGTGCCGCATCGGTGTGCTGCTCCAAGCGCTCGTGCGCGTCCGCGAGTTCGGCCGTGACCGTCGTCCAGTCGGGCGAGCCGGCAGGCAGGCGTCCGCGAGCCGAACGGAACAGGTCGACGGCACCGGCGTGGTCGTCGACGGCGACCCGCGACCTCGCCGCGAACACCTCGGCCACCGCCGCGCCGTTCTCGTCGCCGGCGGCCACGAACCCCGCCGCGGCGAGCCGAGCCGTCGCCGTCGCGTCGTCGGCGCGTCCGAGCGCACCGAGCGAGCGGGCCTCCGAATCGGTGATGTCGGCCACGAGCCACGCGGCCTCGTGCGCCGAGGCGATGTCACGAGCCTCCGAGTAGAGCGGCAGCCCGGTGTCGTCGCCGAAGGCCGCCCGTGCGCTCGCCGCACGCTGGAGTGCCTGGACGAGGAGCTGCGGGTCGCCCAGCCGGCGAGCGGCGGCGAGGGCCTGGTCGATGACCTCGATCGCGTCGTCGTCCTCGAACTGGACGAGGAGCGTGCTCAACCCGAAGCCGGAGCGGATGACCACCTGGTCGTTCCCGACGGACGCGGCGTCGTCGATCGCTGCGCGCCACACGCCGTACGCCATGCCGTGTTCGCCGATCATGCGCGCGGCCTCGCCCATGTTGGCGAGCAGGTCCGCGAGCTCACCCGGCGCGGCGTGCTCGCGCTTCGCCTGGTAGACCTCGTCGTAGTGCTCGAGCGCCGTGGCGGCATCGCCCGCGAACTGGAGGTACTGCGCGAGTTGGAGGGTGAGCGAGTCGAGGTCGTCGTACTCCGCCCGCTTCGCGTGGGTGATCGCCAGCTGCATGCGGGCCGCGGCCTCGCGGTCACGGTCGGCGTCGCTCAGGAGGGCCGCCGAGAGGGAGCACGCCTGGATGATGCCGAGCCGGTTGCCGAGGAGTGTCTGGAGGGCGACGAGTTCGTCGGCGAGCGCGACCCCTTCGGCGAAGGCCCCGGCCCCGCCGAGCATCCGGGTGCGGAGCGTCAGTGCGGGGAGGCGGACCGACGCCCGCTGCCCGGGCTCGAGGAGTGGGTCGAGAAGCTCTGCCGCCTCCTCGATCCGGCCGGTCACGGCGAAGAGGTGCGCGTGCAGGAGACGGGCCGGCGGGCCTGCCTCGCCCGGGTCGTCGACCGCGGCGGCGAGCACGGCCTCACCGGCGAGCCGGTCGGCGATCCCCATGAACCGTTCCGCGGACTCCTGCTCGGTCTGCGCTCCCGCCAGCTCGAACGCATGGCGTGCGGTGACGACGAGCGTGTGGATGAGCCGGTCCGCGTCGACGGGGACGAGACGGGCGTCGTCGAGCTCGGCGAGCAGGAGGGTGAGCCGGTCCTCGGTCGCCGTGCCGAGGAGGGCCACACCGAAGCGTGCCTCGACGTCGGCGACCGCGATGCGTCCTGCCGCACGGAGCGCGGTGTCGCGGTCGGCCCAGGCCCCGCTCGTGCGGTCGTCGTCACCCTCGATGACCGCTGCCTGCGCGATCGCGCCGAGGAGCCCGGCGCGGAGGTTCTCGTCGGGATCCGCGTCGTCCGCGAGGAGCGCGAGGCCCTGCTCGGCGGCGACGATCGCACCGCGTGGGTCGGCGCTCTGCAGGAGCGCGGAGGTCCGTTCGCGCCACTCGGCGGCCGTGGTCGCCGGTTCCGGCTCGGCGACCGGGGCTGCGAACCCCTCGACCGACAGCGGGAGGTCCCAGTGTTCCGTCGCGAGTGCCCGCGCGGCCTCGAGCCGCTCGGTGCGGAAGCCGTTGCCGTTGCGTTCGTCGAAGGCGCGGGTCAGATGCTCGGCTGCTGCCCAGGCGCGCGCCGCGACCGCGCTGACGGTCCAGTCGGCGGCGTCGGTCGACTCGGTGCCGAGGTACCGGGCAAGGTCCGGGGCGTTGGCACCGCGGACGGGCAGATCACCGTGACCGGCTCGGGCGACGGCATCCAGCAGGACGCCGACCGCGATGAGCCCGTCGGCGTGCCCGGACAGGTTGATGGGGTCGTTGACGAGGGCCGGCAGGTGGCGTTCGAGCATCGCCAGGCCGCGCGCCTCGTTGCCCGTGACGGCGCAGAACACGAGGTGGTCGGCGATGATGCCGAACCCGTCGGCGTTGGAACGGGCGACCCGGTAGCTGCGCTGGTGCGCCGCCTTGGCATCGTCGAACCGGCCGGCGCGGAGGTAGGGGAGGAGCGCCTGTGCCTCGCTCGTCTCCGGCTCCTCGCCACAGCTCATGCGGTTCTCGAACATCTCGTCGTAGATCCGGATCGCGTCGTCGTCGTGCCCGCGGAGCTGGTGGAACCAGGCGTCCTCATTGCGCACGCACGCTTCGCAGTGGCTGTAGCGGTCGCCCTCGATGGTCGAGCGGCGTTCCAGGAACGCGGCGGCCTCGTCGAGGCGACCGGTCACCGTCGCGATGTGGAACTGCGACTGCACCACGCCGCTCATCGTGGCGCCCGCTGCCGCGTACCTCGCCCGCATGTCCTCGTGCATCGCCTCGATCTGCGCGAGCGAGAACGTCGGGTTCGTCGACAGCCGGCCGGCCATCCACTTGTACTGGAACAGCAGGTCGCAGCCGTCGACCGTGATCGGGAAGCGCTCCGGGTCCGCGTCGTGCTTGCCGACGCACCAGCCGAAGGAGCTGAACATGGCGTCGGTGTCGCCCGTCATGTGTGCCGACTGGGTCAACCGCATGCGGGTCGCGTACGCGGCCTCCTCGTCGCCGGCGGCCTCAGCTCGCCGGAGTGCCTCGTCGAGCAGGGCGCGCTCGGCGGGACCACACGGCAGGGTGTCGGCCTCCTCGAGGAGGTCCTGGACGCTCGCGTCGGGGTCGATGTCGTTCACAGGGGTGGCGGTGGTGTCGGTCATCGGAGTTCCTTGTCGTCGAGACCGACACTGAGGCCGATCAGGTCGGTCATGGCTGCGTCGAGCATGCGGCGGTCGCGTGCTTCGAGGGGGCGGTGCCCGGCGAGGAGCGCCTGGACGTAGAGCAGTTGGATGCTGCGCTCGAACACGAGGTCGTCGTCGAGGGTCGCCAAGCGGCGGACGAGCGCCGCGTTCCAGTTGAGGCAGAGCCGGGCTGCAGTGTCGGCCTCAGTGCCTCCCGGGCCGGCGTCGGCGAGGAAGGAGTCGACGGCCCCGACGACCTGCGACCAGATACCCGGCGCGACCGAGGCGGCCCGGTGCCGCTCGAGCCGTCGGAGTACGGACGGGTCGGCGACGTACAGCGCGGCGAGATCGTCCGGCCGGTACCGGCGCACCGAGACCCGGCATTCGACCTCGGCGAGCACGCGGCTGGCGCGGTCCTCGAGTGCCGTCGTCGCGGCGAGGTCGTCCAGGTGCGGCGGCTCGAGGTTGTCGAGCTCGTCGGCGACCGTCACCCGTTCGACCCGCACGCCGTCGATCAGGTGGGGTAGTCGCTCCAGGATCTCCTGGTCGTACACGTACCCGCCGTTGACGATCGGTGAGGCCGGATCGACGACCGCGGCGATCTGACGGAACTCGTCGCGGGATGCCGTGTACCGGATGACGCCGGTCTGCGACAGATGTTCGTCGATGGTCATCGTGCCGGCGGAGGTCTCGATCGGGAGCCACCGGACGACGGCGCTCGCGAGGTCGTCGTCGTGAGCGGCGATCGCCTTGATGCCGAGCTGGTGGACGCCGATGAACTCCTGGAGTCGGTGCGGCCGCTGGCGGGCGAGGTCGAGGATCCACCGTCGCAGGGTTGCTCCGATGGCCTCGCGGGTGAACTCCAACGCGTCGTCCTGCACGAGCTGCTCGCGCGACGCCGTCGGGCGGAGCCCCGTCGTGTCGACGATGCAGCGGACGAAGAACGCCCACTCGGGCAGCAGGTCGTCGATCTGTTCGCTCAGCAGCATGCCGCCGAGGTAGACCCGACTCGCCTGCCGGGCGCCCGGCGGAGGCGGTGAGGGGAGGACGAAGGCGGTGCCCCGGGTGCCGGTGCCGGGCACCACGATCTCGACGGCGTCGAACGGGCGCGTCCCGAGGAGGTCCTCCCCGAACGCTAGAAGTGCCTCGCGAGTGGTCGCATCAGCCGTCCGGAACACCGGGTCGACGTTGATGCGCACCGGGTGGTCGGGTGCGGAGGGGTCGACCACCTCGACGTCGAGGTCGAGGAACCGTCCGAAGGTGGTGGCGAGGCCGAGCACCGTGCCGTGCCCGAGCAGACTGCCGTCGTGCAGTGGACCGTCGATGCGTGGGTCGAGTACGACCTCCGAGCCGATCGGCATGGCGGTGGTCGTGGCATCGTCGAGTTCGCGGATCGTGAAGGTGCCGTCGGCGTCGCCGATCCACTCGATGGCCGGACCGCCACGAGCCGAGCGGCTGCGGACGGTGATGGTGTCGGCGACCATGAAGCAGCTCAGCAGCCCGATGCCGAACCGGCCGAGGTAGTCGCCGCGCTGGAGTTCGTCGAGGTCGCCGCGCTTGGAGCTGCGGCCGACCGTCGCCAGCAGCTCGGCGGCCTCGTCGCGGGTGAGCCCGACACCGTCGTCGCGGAACCGGAACGGCGTACCCGCCTCCGAGCCGGACGGTGGCACGTGCGGGGTGATGATGAGTCTGCCGGGAGGCGCCGTCGGGTCGTCGGCGCGACGGGCTGCGACGGCGTCGCGTCCGTTCTGCAGGAGCTCGCGGAGGTAGACGCGCGGTCCCGAGTAGATGTGGCGGCTGAGCAGATCGACGACTCCGCGGAGATCGACCTGGAACGGCAGCGGGGCTCGGGAGTGGTCTGGCATGGCTCTCTTCCGTCGGCGGCTACGGGGCCTGCATCGGGGGTGCATGCAGGGTGGATCGGGCTCCAGGCAGACGGACCGCGACCGGTTCGTCTGCAGCCGGATCAGCCTAGCGAACGTCGTGAAACGGATGCTGGGCGGTCGCCTGGGGGTCGTCGGGGCGACGCTGCTCCCCAGGGGCTGTGGAGCGAGGTCGACGCCGATCGGTCGTCCGGGGGTGTCGCGAAAACGCGTCCCCGGCTGCTAGCCTTGACGCCGCCTCTCGAATCGATTCGACATCGGTTCGAACCACCCCTCCCACCCCGCACCTCGCTAGGAATCCGTTCACCAGTGCACACCGCAGGAATCACCGTCGTCCACCCAGGGGACTCGCTCTCGGGCAGGCAGCGTCTCGTCTACATCCTCGTGCTCGGCGCGCTCACCGCGCTCGGGCCGTTCACCATCGACCTCTACCTGCCGGCGTTCCCGATCCTCGAACAGGACCTCGACGTCCCGGTCAGCCTCATCCAGCTCACCCTCACCGGGACCACGATCGGCTTCGCGGTGGGTCAGCTCTTCATGGGGCCCTGGAGCGACAAGGTCGGCAGGCGTCTCCCGCTCATCCTCGCGACGAGCATCCACATCCTGGCCTCGGTCGGCGCCGCGTTCGCGCCCGACATCGGGTGGCTCATGGTGTTCCGCGTGCTGCAGGGTGCCGGTGCGGCGGCCGGTGGTGTCGTCGCGATGGCGATGGTCCGCGACCTCTTCGGTGGGAAGCCGCTCGTGCGGATGCTGTCGCGACTCGCGCTCGTGAACGGGCTCGCGCCGATCGCCGCCCCCGTCATCGGGTCGCAGCTCCTCCTCGTCCTCGACTGGCGCGGACTCTTCGTGTTCCTCGCCGCCTACGGGCTGTTCGTCGTCATCGCGGTGTCGCTCTGGATCGTCGAGACCCTGCCGCCCGCGCGGCGTCGCGACGCCGGGCACAGCACCGTCCGCGACCGCTACCGCTCGGTGTTCAGCGACCGCGTGTTCGTCGGTGTCGCCCTCATCGGTGGCATGAGCTTCTCGGGCCTGTTCGCCTACCTCTCGAGCTCGTCGTTCCTCTTCCAGGAGGTCTACGACTTCGACGCACAGGAGTACGGTCTCCTGTTCGCGGTGAACTCGCTCGGCATCGTCGCCGGGGTGCAGATCTCGTCGCGCCTCATGCGCTGGTACGGGCCGCAGTGGATCCTCGCGTGCACGACCATCGTGCAGCTCATCTCCGCAGTGACGATCGTCGCGCTGACGATGGCCGACGTCGGGCTGTTCGGTGTGCTGGTGCCGCTGTTCTTCTTCATCCTGTCGTGCGGCTTCGGCTTCCCGGCGGTGCAGGTGCTCGCCCTGGCGAACCACGGGCACGAGGCCGGGACGGCGGCGTCGCTCCTCGGGGCGCTCAACTTCGGGCTTGCGGGACTCATCTCGCCCATCGTCGGTGTGCTCGGGATCGGTACCGCGATCCCCATGGGTGCCGTGATGGCCGCGACCTCGGTCGTGTCGGTGTGTGCGCTCTGGTTCATCGTGCAGCCGAAGAAGGTCCCGGCCCTCGCCGGCTGACCTGGTGGCTCGCGCCGTCAGGTCACCGGTCCACGCCGTCGAGGTACGTCCACGCGCCGGTGTCCTTCGAGAACCGACTCCGTTCGTGCTGGCTCCCCGCCGAGCCCCGCACGCCGGGAACCTTGTGGTGCGCGACGAACTCGACCATCCCCTCGGTGTCGAGCACCCCACCGCGGGAGGTCTCGACGATGTCGAGCCGGTACCAGCGGAGGGAGTCGTCCAACTCGAGCGACGCCGGCCTGGTCGACGGATGCCAGGTGCGCAGCAGGTACTCCGCGTCACCGACCGCGAAGGCCGAGAACCGCGACCGCATGAGCGCCTCCGCGGTCGCCGCCGACGACTCACCTCGGTGCAGGCGCCCGCAGCAGGCGCCGTAGGTCTCACCGGACAGGCAGGGGCACCGCGCGTCGTCGGCGAGGGGAGCGGTGCGGGCGTCGTGGGTCACTGCTCCAGTATCGCCCGCCAGGCCCGAAGCTCGTGCTCGTCGGCCGTCGGTCGCCAGCGCATATCCGGCGGCGTATCGGCGCGGCGATCAACGCGTCATCCTCCTGGCGCAAGCCCACGCGTGAGGCATACCCGACACGGCATGATGGGACGATGACGGCACCCGACGACCACGACGACCCAGCAGCTGCACCGGCTCCCGAGGTGCACGAGGCGGTCTCGCCAGCTCTCGACGAGTCGGGTGCGCTCGCGATGGATCCGGACCCGGCGTCGATCCGGCCCGATCCGAAGCTCGCTGCGAAGGTCTCCCGGCGGTGGCCGTTGATCAGCGGCGCGATCGCCGTGGTCCTCGTCCTCCTGCTCGGCGTGCTGCTCTTCCAGCGCGGCCCGAACGCCCCGTTCGGGTTCGACGAGGAGTGGATGCAGGAGGTCCTCGAGGAGCGGTCGCCGTGGCTCGTCCAGGCTGCGCTCGTGATGAACTGGCTCGGCGGCGGGGTCGTCGCGATCTTCGTCGTACCGCTGCTCGGGATCGCCGTCCTGCTGTTGTTGCGCCGTCCATGGGCCGCCCTGTACTTCGCGATCGTCTCCGCCCTGAGCGCCGGAGCGGTGCAGATCATCAAGAACATCGTCGGTCGATCGCGGCCCGAGGACATCCTGGTCCACGCGGACTTCGGTTCCTTCCCCTCGGGGCACAGTGCGAACGCGGCGACCATCGCCGTCGCGTTCGGGATCATCTTCCCGCGGGTCTGGGTGTGGTTGATCGGTGTCGCCTACACGCTGCTGATGATGCTGTCGCGGACCTATCTCGGTGCCCACTGGGTGAGTGACACGATCGGTGGGCTGCTGCTCGGTGCCGGTGTCGCGCTCATCATCGCGGTGCCGTTGCTGCACCGGATGTCGACCGAACCGAAGAAACGGGTCCCGCTGACCGACGGCTGACCGAGTGGACGCCCGGCGCTTGATGCCGGTCGTCCAGCGCTCGTCGTTCGTGTTCCGTCCTGACGCCAGCGCGGTGCGCTGATCCCAGACCGCCCGGATCGGCGTGAGCGCGGGTCCACCGCGTGAGCGCGCCCCTCCGGAGGCCCGCGCTCACGCCAAAGACCCGCGCTCGCGTCAGCGCACCGCGCTGGCGGCCACGACACCCCGTGCCGGCGGAGCGGTAGTCTGCTGACAGCCGGGAGCCGGCCGGGGGAGGAGACGCGTGTCGATCACGATGCACGACGTCGCCGCACGCGCGGGCGTCTCGATCAAGACCGTCTCGAACGTCGTCAACGACTACCCGCACGTGAGCGACGCGACCCGCTCCAAGGTTGAGCGCGCGATCGCCGAGCTCGGCTACCGCCCCAACCTCTCGGCCCGGAGTCTCCGCTCAGGCCGGTCCGGCGTGATCAGCCTCATCATCCCCGACCTCCGCAACGCCTACTTCGCGGAGCTCGCGGACGCGGTCATGCGTCAGGCTCGTGCGCGCGGGCTCTCGGTGCTCATCGAGCAGGTGGCCGGCGGTCGCGACGTCGAGCTCGAGATCCTCCGCGGGCCGCGCATGCAGCTCGTCGACGGTATCCTCTACAGCCCGCTCAGCCTCGACCGCGACGACAGCGCGTTGCTCCCGGACGGGCCCATGGTGATCCTCGGTGAGCAACTGTTCGACGGCGACCGCGACCACGTGACGATGGCCAACGTCGACGGCGCCCGCGCGGCGACCGAACACCTGCTCGCGCAGGGTCGGCGGCGCATCGTCGCGCTCGGCACCGACCCGCACGACACCCTGGGGCCGGCCGCCCTCCGTCTCCAGGGGTATCGCGAGGCGCTCGAAGCCGCGGGCATCCCGGCCGATCCCGCCTACGTCAGCACCGTCGTCAGCTGGCACCGCAGCGACGGGGCGAACGCGATGCGCGAGGTCATCGCCGCGGGCCTGCCGTTCGACGGCGTCGTCGCCTTCAACGATGCGATGGCCCTCGGCGCCATGCGCGTCCTCCAGGACGCCGGGCTCCGCATCCCCGACGACGTCGCGATCATCGGCTTCGACGACCTGGACGAGACGCGCTATGCCCTCCCGACCCTGTCCACGGTCGACATCGGCCGGGAGGAGATCGCCGAGCGCGCCGTCGAGCTCCTCATCGAGCGGATCGCCGCACCCGGGCTGTCGGAGGCACCGCGCGCGATCGTCAGCGGCTTCCGCGTCGTCCCGAGGGAGTCCACCGGTTCCTTGACCGCCCGGGGGCAAGGCCCTGGGGGCGCTCCTTCAACGTTGTAGAGTGCGTACAGGGCGGCCGGGCATGCCGCCGCCGAGGAGGATCATGGCGACCACCCTGCACGACGTGGCGAAGCTCGCCGGGGTGTCCGCCAAGACCGTCTCGAACGTCGTCAACGACTACCCCCACATCAAGCAGGCCACCAAGGAGCGGGTGCTCGCGGCGATCGCCGAGCTCGGCTACCGCCCGAACCTCTCCGCACGCGGGCTCCGCTCCGGTCGTTCCGGCGTCATCAGCCTGATCATCCCCGACCTCCGGAACTCCTACTTCGCCGAGCTCGCCGACGCCGTCATGCACGCCGCCGACCAGCTCGGCCTGTCGGTGCTGATCGAGCTGAGCGGCGGCGACCGGGCACGCGAGGCCGAGCTCTTGCGCGGCGCACGACTCCGTGCGGTCGACGGTGTCCTCTACAGCGCGCTCCACCTCGGCGACGAGGACCTCGCCGTCGTGGAGGAGGTCACCATCCCGATGGTGCTCCTCGGTGAGCGCATCTTCAACGCCCCGAACGACCACGTGACCATGCGCAACACCGAGGGAGCGCGTGCCGCGACGGAGCATCTGATCGCGCTCGGTCGGACGCGGATCGTCGCCTTCGGAGCGCACCGCGCCGACATCGTCGGTTCGGCCAGTCTGCGTCTCGCCGGGTATCGAGCCGCGCTGGAGGCTGCCGGCATGGTGTTCGATCCGGCGCTCGTCCGCGAGGTCCCGGTCTGGGGTCGCTTCGACGGAGCGGTCGCGATGCGCGCGATGCTCGATGAGGGTGTCGCGTTCGACGGCATCGTCGCGTTCAACGACGCCCTGGCGCTCGGAGCCATGCGCGTCCTGAGCGAACGAGGCGTCGCCATGCCCGATGAGGTCGCGGTCATCGGCTTCGACGACATCGACGAGGGTCGGTACTCCCTGCCGTCGCTGTCGACGATCGCGCCGGGGCGGGAGCAGATCGCCCGGACCGCCGTGTCGCTGCTCGTCGAGCGGATCGCCGGGGGAGTCGATGATGTGCCACCCCGTCGCGTCTACGCGGACTTCGAACTGGTGCGACGTGAGTCGACCGCGTCCTCGCCCGTCGGCGCCGATTCCCCATCTCCAGACGTGTCTTGACAGCCGCCGATCGGCGCACGAGACTGCTTCTACAACGTTTACCTTCAACGTTGTAGAAACCTGGATGACGACGTCCCCGAGAGGACCCAATGACCACCGCACGCATCGCCATCGACCCGAACGTCACGGTCGCACCCGTCAACCGCCGGATCTTCGGCTCGTTCGTGGAACACCTGGGCCGCTGCGTCTACGACGGCATCTACGAGCCCGGCCACCCCACCGCCGACGCCGACGGCTTCCGCGGCGATGTGGTGGACCTCGTCACGGAGCTCGGTACGAGCACCATCCGCTACCCCGGCGGCAACTTCGTCTCCGGCTACCGCTGGGAGGACGGCGTCGGGCCGCGCGAGCACCGCCCCGTGCGCCGCGACCTGGCCTGGCACTCGCTCGAGACCAACCAGGTCGGCGTCGACGAGTTCGCCAAGTGGTGCAAGCTCACCGGCAGCGAGATGATGATGGCCGTCAACCTCGGCACGCGCGGGGTGCTCGAAGCGCTCGACCTCCTCGAGTACACGAACCACCCGAGCGGCACCGCGCTGTCCGACCAGCGGATCGCGAACGGCGCACCAGAGCCCTACGGCATCAGCATGTGGTGTCTCGGCAACGAGATGGACGGGCCGTGGCAGGTCGGCGCCATGTCGGCCGACGACTACGGCAAGCTGGCCGCCCGGACCGCGTCGGCGATGAAGATGGTCGACCCGAAGCTCGAACTCGTCGTCTGCGGATCGTCGAGCTCCTCGATGCCGACCTTCGGCGACTGGGAGCGCACCGTCCTCGAGCACAGCTTCGACTCGGTGGACTACATCTCCTGCCACGCGTACTACCAGGAGCGCGACGGCGACCTCGGGTCGTTCCTCGCGTCGTCCCTCAACATGGAGTACTTCATCCGGACGGTCGTCGCGGCCGCCGACCACGTCCAGCACAAGCGTCACTCCGACAAGCAGATCCAGCTCTCGTTCGACGAGTGGAACGTCTGGTACCTCGACGAGTGGAACGCGATCGAGGGCACGATCGAGGAGTGGGCCTACGCCCCCCGCCTCATCGAGGACGTCTACTCGGTCGCCGACGCGGTCGTGTTCGGCAACCTGCTGATGACGCTCCTCAAGCACAGCGACCGCGTCGGGTCGGCGAGCCTCGCGCAGCTCGTGAACGTCATCGCCCCGATCATGACCGAGCCGGGTGGCGGCGCCTGGCGGCAGACCACGTTCTTCCCGTTCTCGGTCACCAGCCGGCTCGCCTCGGGTGTCGTGCTCTCGCCGCGCATCGAGGTCGGCAGCTACACCACGAAGGTGCACGGCGACGCGCCGCTCGTCGACTCGGTCGCGACGTACGACGCCGAGGCCGGGACCGCGGCCGTGTTCCTCGTGAACCGCCACCAGGACGAGGCGATCACAGTGACCGTCGACGTCTCGGCGCTCGGTGTCGGTTCGATCGTCGAGGCGAGCGGTATCCACGACGAGGACGTCTACGCGAAGAACACGATCGACGACCGCGAGCGCGTCGGCCTCGTCGCGAACGAGAGCGCGTCGCTCGCCGACGGCACCCTCACGATCACGCTCCCGCCCGTGTCGTGGACGGCGGTCGCACTCGGCGCCTGAGTCGGGAAGCGGGCTGCGGTCTGCGGGCTCCGGTCTGCGAGTCAGGGGTCTCGGCGTTCGCAACTCAGGACGATCACGGCGGGTCTGCCGCGCTCGCGGCGATCGCGGGACGGCGCGCCGGACCCGTCCTGAGTTGTGCACGACTCGGCGTCGGCGGTGGGTGGGGGAATCCCACGCACCGCCGACATCGTGCGGCCCTACAATCGGCACATGACGGCACGGGGCTCCTACGCGAAAGGCGTTGCGCGCCGCGAGGAGATCCTGCGCGTCGCGCTCGCGGTGTTCGCGCGCGAGGGGTATCGCGGCACGTCGCTCCGTGAGGTCGCGCGTGAGGTCGGCGTCAGCCTGCCGGGGCTCATGCACTACTTCGAATCCAAGGAGCACCTGTTCGCGGCGATCCTGCGGGAGCGCGACGCCGTCGACTACGAGGAGTTCGCCGCGGCCGGGTCGCAGGACGCGATCGAGGGTCTGGTCGCCGTCATGCGGCACAACAGCGATGTCCCTGGGCTCGTCGAGCTGTACCTGACGATGGCGGCCGCCGCCGGTGACGCGGAACACCCGGTGCGAGGGTTCTTCGTCGATCACGTCACGGCGGTGCGCCGGAGCATCGCCGACGTCGTCCGTGATCGCCAGGCTTCCGGGCGGGTCGCCGCGGGCATCGATCCCGAGCACGTGGCGCGCGTCATGGTCGCCCTCGCCGACGGGCTGCAAGTGCAGTGGACGCTCGACCCCTCCGTCGACATGGCCGGTGACCTCGAGCGCGCCTGGGCTCTCCTCGTCGGCGACGCCGGCGCGGTGCGCTGACCCGAGCGCGGGTCCGTGGGGCCCGGCGCGGTGCGATGACGCGAGCGCTGGGGATTCGGCGTGGGCGCGCCCCGGGCGCGTGAGCGCGACCCTCCGGAGACCCGCGCTCACGCGGCTGGGCCGCGCTCGCGTCAGCGCACCGCGCTGGCAGCAGCCACACCGACAGGTTTCGTGAAAACCTATTGACCACTCGGGTTTCGCGCTTATACTCAAAGCCGTGCAGTGATCGGTTTCCCGGTCCTGCCAGGACAGCACCACCCGCGGGCCAGAGCCGGTCCGCAGCTCAGCGTTGAGAGGAACTCGGATGTCCAAGCCACCCCGCCGCCCCAAACCCACCGGCCAGCGTGCCTCGAGCGGCCCATACGTCAGCCTCGTCACCGGCCCGTCGGGACCGACGGAACGAGCATCGAAACGGGTCGTCACCACCATGGCGCTCGCCCAGTTCGGCCTGTTCGTGGCCCTGCTCGCCCCGGTCACCGTGAGCCTGGCCCTCAAGACGCAGCAGCTCGTCCCCGGTGACCAGGCGGCGGTCGTCAACGGCAACGTCCTCTCCATCGCCGCCCTGTTCGCCCTCGTCGCGAACCCGGTGATCGGCCGCCTGTCCGACATCACGCTCTCGCGCTTCGGTCGCCGCCGCCCGTGGATGTTCCTCGGCGCCATCGGCTTCGTCGCCTCGCTCACGATCGTCGCGTTCGCTCCGAACGTCCCGGTCCTCATCGCCGGTTGGTGCCTCGCACAACTCACCGGCAACGCCATCCTCGGCCCGCTGCTCGCGACCATCGCCGACCAGGTCCCGCCGGAACAGCGCGGGAGTGTCTCCGCGAACGTCGGCGTCATGCAGAACGTCGGCATCCTCGCTGCGGCCTTCGTGGCCAGCTGGTTCGTCACCGACATGCTGCTCCTCTTCGTCGCTCCGGCCGTCTTCGCACTCATCACCGTGTGGCTGTACTGCTTCGTCCTGCCCGACCGCGCGATCACCACCCGTCCGGACGTCGGCGGATGGAAGGGTCTGCTCTTCACCTTCTGGGTGAACCCGCTCAAGCACCCGGACTTCGGTTGGGTCTGGCTCTCACGGTTCCTGCTGACGCTCGCCTCGTTCCTCTTCGTCGCGTTCCGCCTGTTCTTCCTGCAGGAGGAGGTCGGGCTCTCGCAGCAGGGCGCCGTCGACACCCTGACCTTGGGTGTGCTGATCTACACGATCGCGCTCGTCATCACCGCGAAGCTCGGCGGTTGGCTGTCGGACCGGATGCTCAACCGCAAGGTGTTCGTCATCGGGTCGACGGCGGTGTTCGCGGTCGGACTCATCCTGCTCGCCCACACCACGACGGTGCCCATGTTCTACGTCGTCGAGGCGATCATGGGGGCGGCGTACGGCGTGTACGTCGCGGTGGACACCGCTCTCGTCGTGGACGTCCTGCCGAACCCGGACGACGCGGCGAAGGACCTCGGCGTCCTCAACATCGCGAACGCCCTGCCGCAGTCGCTCGCCGGCGCGGTGGGCGCGTTCCTCCTCGGACTCGGCGCGGTCGGCAACAACTACACGGCCCTGTTCTGGGGCGCCGGGGTGATCGCCGTGCTCGGCGCGCTGACGATCCTGCCGGTCCGACACCGCATGACCCGGAACGCCGACGGGACGATCACCGGATCGATCGCGACCCGTGGGTGACCCCGGTCACGCCTCTCGCACCCCGATCACCAGCTCCACTCCATCACCCAGCGACGCCAAGGACGGCGTCAGAACGGACGGCAACACCATGACCGCACCAGCGCTCTCCGTGCAGCTCTACAGCATCAAGGAGCACCTCGACCAGGGCCTCGACGACGCCCTCGCCCGGCTCGCCGGCATGGGCCTGCGCGAGGTCGAAGCCTTCGACTTCGTCTCCCGCGCGCCCGAGCTCCGCGAGGCCTTCGACCGCCACGGTCTCGCCGCCCGCACCGGCCACGCGACCCTCCTCTCCGACGAGATCCGCTTCGGCGACCAGGTCATGCCGGTCGCCCCACAGGAGGAGGTGTTCGCGGCAGCGAAGGCCCTCGGCCTCGAGATCGTCATCGACGCGTTCGTGAGCCCCGACCGCTGGCTCGACGAAGCCGCCGTCGCCGACACGGCCGCCCGCCTGAACGCCGCAGCGGAGCGCGCCGCCGACCACGGTCTCCGCGTCGGCTACCACAACCACTCCCAGGAGTTCGTCGCATCGTTCGGCGGACGCAGCGCGTTCGAGGTCTTCGCCGACCAGCTGCGTGACGACGTCGCGCTCGAGGTCGACCTGTTCTGGGCGGCGACCGCCGGTCAGGACGTCCCCGCGCTGCTCGGCCGCCTCGGCGACCGCGTCCAGGCGCTCCACGTCAAGGACGGCCTGCTGCCCGCCGACCCGTTCGCACCGGGCGCCGCCCCCTTCGTGCCGACGGGTCTCGACCAGCGACCGTTCGGGCAGGGCGAGGTCCCGCTGCGTGAGTCCCTCGCCGCAGCGCCCTCGGCGCGGTTCGCGATCATCGAGTTCGACCACTACGGCGCCGGCGACATCTTCGACGGTATCCAGGCGAGCGTCGACGCGCTCGTCGCCGAACAGCTCGTCTCGACCGAAGCGGTGGTCCGCTGATGCCCGCGGCCGCGCAGGGCACGACGGCACGCGCACCGCAGGGCAGCGGCCCGGTCGGCGTCGGGTTCATCGGCACCGGCATGATCAGCGACACCTACCTCGAGCACCTCACCTCGTTCCCCGACGTCCGCGTCGTGATCCTCGGCGACCTCGACGTCGACCGCGCGAAGGCCCAGGCCGAGAAGTGGGGCGTCGGCGAGTGGGGGACCGCCGACGACGTCCTCGCGCACCCGGACGTCGAGCTCGTCGTGAACCTCACGATCCCCGCCGTCCACGCGCAGGTCGCCTCGCAGGTGCTCGCCGCCGGGAAGCACGTGTGGACGGAGAAGCCGATCAGCGTCGACCGTGCGAGCGGGCTCGCGCTCCTCGAGCAGGCCGACGCCGCAGGACTCCTCGTGGGCATCGCGCCTGACACGGTGCTCGGCCCGGGCGTCCAGTCCGCGCGTCGCGCCATCGCCCGCGGAGACATCGGTCAGCCGCTCACCGCCCAGACCGTCATGCAGTACGCCGGCCCGGACATCTTCCACCCGAACCCGGAGTTCCTGTTCGCGAAGGGTGGCGGGCCGCTGTTCGACATGGGGCCGTACTACCTGACGACGCTCGTGCAGGTGTTCGGTTCGGTCGCCTCGGTGTCGGCGGCCGGCTCCCGTGGGCGTGCGACGCGGACGATCCAGCAGGGCGACCGCGTCGGCACCGAGTTCGCCGTCGAGGTGCCGACGCACGTCAGCGCCATCGCCCGCTTCGTGGACGGCGGCGTGAGCCAGAGCGTCTTCAGCTTCGAGTCACCGCTCGCGAAGATGGGCGTCGTCGAGATCACCGGCACCGAGGGGACACTCGTGATCCCCGACCCGAACATGTTCACGGGCGAGGTGCGGATCACCCGCGCCGCTCCCATCGAGCGGATGCAGCAGGACCCGGAGTGGGAGGTCGTGCCGACCGAGGGTGTCCTCGCCGGCCGTGGGACCGGGGTCCTCGACCTCGCCCGGGCGATCCGTTCCGGCGGCACACCGCTCGCCTCGGGCGCCCTCGGCTACCACGTGCTCGACACGCTCGTCTCGATCGACGAGTCCGTGGTGTCCGGCCAGACCGTCGACGTGGCGAGCCGGGTCGCGTCGGTCCCGCTCGTCGCGGAGGACTGGGACCCGTTCGCCGCGACGCTCTGAGCGTTGTGAGCCGAGCGGGGCACCGGAGTACAGAACCGAGCAGCATCGGAGCAGGCTGAGCAAGCCCCCGGTGGTGTCCGTCGCCCCACGTACGCTGAGGCGATGGACACCACCGGCCGGAGCGCCGCCGAGCACCCCGATGACGCGGCCCCTCGCCGGCGATGGATTCTCACCGGCCAGCTCGGCCCGGCGTTCGACGACGGCGGACCGATCCTGCTCATCGAATCGAAGTCCACCTTCACGAAGCGCCCGATGCACCGGGCGAAGGCGCACCTCTTCCTCTCGGCCATCCGACATCGAGCGGCGGAACTCGGCGACCGGGCGGAGTTCCACCAGGTCGACCGCTACGAGGAGGTCGTCGAGGTCGGCGCCGAACTCGAGGTGATCGACCCACCCTCGTGGACGGCTCGACGTTTCGTCCGTGAGCGCGGCCTCCGGGTGCTCCCGAGCCGCGGCTTCGTGACGTCGGAGCCGGACTTCGCGGCCTGGGCGTCGACGCGGGACGGCAAGCGGCTCCTCCTGGAGGACTTCTACCGCACGGTGCGGGGGCGGACCGGGATCCTCATGCGCGGCGACCAGCCGGAGGGTGGCCGCTGGAACTTCGACCACGACAACCGGAACCCGCCGCCGAAGGGTGCCGCCCGGCTCGGTCTGCCTGAGCCGCTCTGGCCCGAGGAGGACGACATCGACGCGGAGGTCCGGGAGGACCTCGACCGGTGGCAGCGCGACGGACTGGTCCAGCTGGTCGGTGATGACGGGCCCCGACGCTTCGCGGCCACGGCGGCCGAGGCGGAGGCGGCGCTCGCGGACTTCATCGAGACGAGGCTCGGCGACTTCGGCCCGTTCGAGGACGCCATGCTCGGCGGTGACTGGACGATGGCGCACTCCCTGCTGAGCGCGCCGCTCAACCTCGGCCTGCTCGACCCGCGCGACGCCGTCGAGACCGTGGTCGCCGAGTACCACGCCGGTCGCGCACCGCTGTCGAGTGTCGAGGGCTTCACCCGCCAGATCATCGGCTGGCGCGACTACGTCTGGCATCTCTACTGGCACCTCGGCGAGCCGTACCGGACGAGTCACAACGCCCTCGGAGCACACGAGCCGCTCCCGCTCCAGTTCCGCGAACTCGACGCCACCGCCATCCAGTCCAACTGCCTCCGCGAGACGATCGACGGGATGCGTCGCCACGGTTGGGCGCATCACATCCAGCGGCTCATGGTGCTCGGCAACTGGGCCCTGCAGCACGGGTACGACCCGGTCGCACTCAACGACTGGTTCATCGACATGTTCGTCGACGGCACCCCCTGGGTGATGCCCGCGAACGTCATCGGCATGTCGCAGCACGCGGACGGCGGCATCGTCGCGACGAAGCCCTATGCCTCGGGCGGTGCGTACATCGACAAGATGTCCGACTACTGCGGTGGGTGCGTCTTCAATCCCAAGGTGCGGCTGGGCGAGGACGCCTGCCCGTTCACCGCCGGGTACTGGGCCTTCCTCGACCGCGTGGAACCGCGCATCCGGCACAACACCCGTATGGCGCAACCGCTGGCCGGGATGCGCCGACTGTCCGACCTGCGCGCCGTCGTCGACCAGGAGCACACCCGCGAACAGTGGTGATCGGAGCAGTCGTCCAGCCCTCGCGCGACCCCTCGACCGGTGGGGAACGCGTCGCTAGGCTCGGGACATGACGCCCAGTGATGCAGCATCCGACCCGCAGATCGCCGCACTCCAGGCTGCCGCCGCCCAAGCCCAGGCCGAGCTCGAAGCCGCCCAGGCGCAGGCGGCACTCGCCGCAGCCAAAGTGAAGGCGGCCGAGGCGGCAGCGGCGCTCGCCGGGGCCGGGATCACGGCGTCGGGCGGGGCCACGGCGTCGGCGTCACCGGTCGAGTCGGCGGCGTCCGGTTCCGCGAGTGACGCGCCGGCCGCCGAGGCCCCAGCCGATGTGCCGGCCGATGTCCCAACCGGCGTCGCGGTCGGTGCCGA
This sequence comes from Plantibacter sp. PA-3-X8, assembly GCF_003856975.1. Taxonomy (NCBI): domain Bacteria; kingdom Bacillati; phylum Actinomycetota; class Actinomycetes; order Micrococcales; family Microbacteriaceae; genus Plantibacter; species Plantibacter sp. PA-3-X8. The sequence goes on along the minus strand of NZ_CP033107.1, from coordinate 4,019,003 downwards.
CACCAGCAGCACCGCCCCCAGCAGCAGCGGCGACGGCGCCAGCAGCACTGATGACCTCAGCGCCGACACCATCGGTCCGGGCCCGCTCGGCCTCGACGACGTGCTGAAGATCCGCGACGGCTACCTCGTGCACGGCCCGGCGCTCGAGATGGGTGCCCTGGTCAACGGGGAACCGCTGCCGGGGGTGCAGGTCCGCATCCCGCTCAGTGTCATGAACCGGCACGGACTCGTCGCCGGCGCCACCGGAACCGGGAAGACCCGCACGCTCCAGGGCCTCGTCGAGCAGCTCTCGGCCGCCGGCGTCCCCGTGTTCGCCGCGGACATCAAGGGTGACCTCTCGGGCATCGCGACCCCGGGGGAGTCGAACGAGAAGCTCCTCGACCGCACCCGCGGCATCGGTCAGGACTGGACGCCGGCCGCCACCCCGACGGAGTACTTCGCGCTCGGCGGCGTCGGCAAGGGCGTCCCGATCCGAGCCACCATCGCCGCCTTCGGCCCGTTGCTGCTGAGCAAGGTCCTCGGCCTCAACGCCACGCAGGAGTCCAGCCTCGGTCTCGTCTTCCACTACGCCGACAAGGCGGGCCTGCCGCTCCTCGACCTGAGCGACCTGCGCGCGGTCCTCACCTACCTCGCGAGCGACGACGGCAAGGGTGAGCTCCAGGAGCTCGGCGGGCTGTCGGGCGCCACCGTCGGGGTGATCCTGCGGGAGCTCATCACCTTCGCCGACCAGGGCGCCGACGTCTTCTTCGGCGAACCCGAGATCGACACCGCCGACTTCATCCGCCTCGACCCGAGCGGCAAGGGCATCGTCAGCCTGCTCGAGGTGCCGGGCGTCCAGAACCAGCCGGCCCTCTACTCGACGTTCCTCATGTGGTTGCTCGCCGACCTCTTCAACACCCTCCCCGAGGTGGGCGACCCCGAGAAGCCGAAGCTCGTGTTCTTCTTCGACGAGGCGCACCTGCTGTTCCGCGACGCGTCGAAGGACTTCCTCGCGCAGATCACGCAGACGGTCCGGCTCATCCGGTCGAAGGGTGTCGGCATCTTCTTCGTCACGCAGACGCCGAAGGACGTCCCGGGCGAGGTGCTCGCGCAGCTCGGGTCGCGCGTCCAGCACGCCCTCCGCGCCTTCACCCCGGACGACGCGAAGGCGCTCAAAGCGACGGTGTCGACCTACCCGACCTCCGGTTACGAGCTCGGCGAGGTCCTCACCTCACTCGGCACCGGTGAAGCGGTCGTCACCGTGATGAACGAGAAAGGGGCGCCGTCGCCGGTCGCGTGGACGAGACTGCGGGCACCGCAGGGACTCATGTCGCCCAGTGCCGACACCGCGATCGACGCGGCGATCGCGGCGTCACCGTTACTCGCGCGGTACGGAACGCCCGTCGACCGTGAGTCGGCGAGGGAGATCCTGACGGCGAAGCTCGAGGAGGCCAACCAGGCCGCGCTCGCCGCCGAGGCCGAACTCGAGCGGCAGCGCATCGCGGCGGAACTCGCGAAGCAGCAGGCCGCCGCCGACAAGGCCCAGGCCGCAGCACAGAAGCAGGCCGACGCCGAGTACGAACGGTTGCTCCGGAAGACCGCGGGCACGACCCGCCGGACGTCGACGAGATCGTCGTCGACGTTGTCGAAGAGTCCGCTCGAGGAGATCCTCGGGTCGAAGGCGACACGTTCGATCCTCACCGGTGTCGTCGAGGGCATATTCGGGACGCGTCGCCGCCGCTGAGCTGCTGCGCCGGTCTTCAAGCGGTGTCCCGTTCCCCTGAGCGGTTCCCCGTTCCCTTGAGCGGTTTCCCGGTCCCTTGAGCGGTTTCCCGGTCCCTTGAGCGGTTTCCCGGTCCCTGAGCTTGTCGAAGGGCGCGAACCTACCGGAGGCCGTCCTCGGCGAGGCGACCGAGCTCGACGGTGGCCCGGGCGTCGTCGAGCAGCCCGTCCTGCAGCGACCACACGGCGGACAGCGCGGAGCGCGCGACCACCCACTTGAGGAGCGCGGTTCGCGACAGGCCGAGCGATCGACTCACGAGCTCGACGCGCTCGGCGAACAGCCGCGGGTCCTGCGCTGTCGCGGGATCGGGGTTGCTGAACAGCGCTGCGGCGTCGAAGGCGCGGTGGCCGATGATCCCTTTGGGGTCGATCGCCCGCCAGTCACCGGGTGCGAACTCGAGCACGTTCATGTGGTGGAGGTCCCCGTGGAGCACGACGACGTCGGCGGGGGTCGTGGTGTCGAGCAGTCGACCGGCGAGCTCCCGCCCACGCTCGAGGAACGCGGCGCTCGCCGGATCGCTGAGGAGGGCGCCCATGGCGGATGCATCGTCGGCGAGTAGCTCGCTGAACCACCGGCGGAGCGTCGGGAGCTCGGCGATGACACCGTCGGCATCGGTCGGCGCCGGGGTGGGGATCGCCGCGTGCAGGGTGTCGAGCACGGAGCACAGGATCGCGACGGCTCCGAGGTCGTCACCTGCGCGGGTCAGTGAGGCGAGATCACGGCCGCCCGTCGCGCGTTCCAGGACGATCGCGTGGTCATCGCCAGCGAACACCGCTGCACACCCGGCGCCGTCCCACGCCGCGAGCAGCTGACCGCCGAGCGCCTCCTCGTGGACGAGCGGCGCCTTGAGCATCGCCGGTCGACCGTGGTGCGTCACGGGGAGCAGCCGGCTCGACGGCGTCACGATGAGCTCGCCGTCGGGCACGAGCCGCCACTGCTCGACGGCCGCGTCGATGCCCCCTGGTCGCCATGTCACGGGACTCAGCCTAGGCAACCCGGTCAGACCGGTGCCTCGGTCGCGCCTCGGCGGTCCCTCGGTCGGTCCCCGGGGCGGTTGCTGGGTCGCGCCTCGATCGGTCCCTGAGCTTGTCGAAGGGCCCACGGGTGGACACCGCCCTTCGACAGGCTCAGGGACCGGGGAGGGCGGGCTTCAGGCCGGGGAGGATGGGCTTCAGGGACTTGGAGGGTGGGGCTCTGGGACCGGGGAACGCCGGTTAGGCTGGCGCGGTGACCGAGATCCGCGCGTACCGACCGTCCGACCGCGCCGCCGTGGCGGCGATCTGCACCCGGACGGGTGACTCGGGCGCGGACGCGACCGGGCAATTCAGCACGGACGACCTCCTGCCCGACATCTACGCCTTGCCCTACGTCGAGCACGAGCCCGAGTTGGCGCTGCTCGTCGACGCCGGCACGGGCCCGATCGGGTACATCCTGGGCACGGCGGACACGACCGCCTTCGACCGCTGGTTCGTCGAGCGCTGGTGGCCGACCGTCGAGGGGAAGTACGCGGCGGCCGCGGCCTCTGGTGCCGCGTCGGAGGGCGAACGCGGCATCGTCCGATCCGCGACCGACCGTGGCGGTCTGGCCCCGGAACTCCTGGCGCAGTACCCGGCGCATCTGCACATCGACCTGCTGCCGGAGACGCAGGGGATGGGTGTCGGCAGACGGCTCATCGACGCGTTCTGCGAGCTCCTCGCGGAGCGCGGTGTCCCGGGCGTGCACCTCGGCGTCGGCGTCTCGAACACCGGGGCGCAGCAGTTCTACCAGCGGACGGGCTTCACCCGGGTGGACGGCGACCCCGGGGCCCACTGGTACGCGAAGGCGCTCTGACCCGGCCGGTATCCGACCCGAGCCGGATCCCGCTCGGAACGCCGGTACCCTCGCGCTCCATCGCGGTGGCCGGGGCAGTCAGACTCAGCGAGAACAGTTCGGCTAGAGCAGTTCGGCGCGCGCCCAGCGCAGACGCTCGAGCGGGGTGAGCAGGTCGGGGTGGTCCTCGCGGAGGTCGTCGAGCGAGACCGGCTGGCGAGGTCGCTCCACCGGGCCGTCGTAAGCGGCGACGACGGCCGCGATGCTGTCCGTGCTCCATCGGTTGCTCCGCATGCGCAGGAGTGGGCGGTTCTCCGAGTCACAGACGAAGAACTGCGAGCTCGCTTGCAGCCCCCGACCTCGGAACTCGAAGAGCAGGCTGCGGCCGATCGCCGCCCGCGGAACGAACCGTTGCCGCCCGACGATGGGCTGCTCGATGAACCCGTCACGACACACGACGATCCGTTGGCGTCGAGACAGGACGGCGACGCCGATCAGCACGACCATGCCGATGATGCCGAGCGTGATGACCCACGTGCGCTCGATGCTCTGGGTCGGGCCGACGAGCCAGAGTGAGACGCCCCACACGGGGAGGACGACGATTGCGGCGCTCAGAACGGCGCTCCAGAGCACGCGCGGATGCGGTCTGACCGTCACCGGTTCATCACCCCGTCGCACCACGCACTCACCCCCGCAGATCATCGTGGCCTGCTTTCAGTGGGTGGACAATCCGCCATCTGGGGGACAAGTAGGACGAATACCCCACTCTTCGAGCCGGTCCGACCGGTTGCGCCGATACGCTTGACTTCTCCGTCCCGCGATGTGCAATATATTGCATGCCCGCTCCCGCTCAAGCCAACCCGCAGCGCCGAGCGCTCCTCCGCGACGACGTCTATCAGTCGCTCCGCAACGCGATCGTCGACGGGACGTTCACCCCGGGCGAGAAACTCGTCGACACCGAACTCGAACGCTGGCTCGGCGTGAGCCGCACGCCCATCCGCGAGGCCGTCCTGCGTCTCGCCCGGAGTGGGCTCGTCATTGCGAAACCCGGACGGTCGACCGTCGTCGCCCCGCTCGACAGCCGGGCGACGTTGCAGGCTCAGGCGGTCGCCGCCGCCATGCACGAACTCGCCGTCCGTGAGGCGGTGCCGCACCTGAGCGCGGCCGACCTCGATCGCATGCGCGCGGCGAACCGTGACTTCGCAGCCGCGCTGCAACGTGACGACGCCGATGCCGCGCTCGCAGCGGACGACGCCTTCCATGCCGTGGCCGTGGAGGTCGCCGGGAATCCGTTCATCCGTGATGCGCTCGAGGCGGTCACGCCGTTGCTGCGCCGGATCGAACGGCTGCGGTTCTCCTCGGTCGCCGCACGCGGGTCGATCGCGCAGCACGACGCCGTCATCGAGCGCTGTGCGGAGGGGGACGTCGACGCGGCGGCCACGCTCGTCCGAGGCAACTGGACGACCCTCGCCGACCTCGTCCTCGCCCACCTCGACGAGGACTGAGCAGCGCCCACCACCCGACCCGTTCCCCGGCACCGATCGCCACCACTCAGCCGCACCACCGAGACCCAGGAGCCACCACATGTCCCTCAGCGACTTCTCCCGCTACCCGCTCACCTTCGGACCGAGTCCCGTCCACGAACTCAACCGCCTCACCGCCCACCTCGGTGGCGCGACGATCTGGGCCAAGCGCGAGGACGTCAACAGCGGTCTCGCCTATGGCGGCAACAAGACCCGCAAGCTGGAGTACCTCATCCCCGACGCGATCGCGCAGGGTGCCGACACGCTCGTGTCGATCGGCGGCTACCAGTCCAACCACACGCGTCAGGTCGCGGCGGTCGCGGCGAAGCTCGGGATGCAGGCCGTCCTCGTGCAGGAGAACTGGGTGGACTGGCCCGACTCCGTGAACGACCGGGTCGGCAACATCATGCTGTCGCGGATCATGGGGGCCGAGGTCCGTCTCGATCCAGCGGGCTTCGGCATCGGCTTCAAGTCGAGCTGGGAACGTGCCCTCGACGACGTGCGCGAACGCGGCGGCACCCCGTACGCGATCCCGGCCGGGGCGTCGGACCACCGGCTCGGTGGTCTCGGCTTCGCGAACTGGGCCGCCGAGGTCGAGCAGCAGGAGCGTGAACTCGGCGTGTTCTTCGACACGATCGTCGTCTGCAGCGTCACCGGGTCCACGCACGCCGGCATGATCGCCGGGTTCGCCGGCCAGGACCGACCGCGCCGGGTGATCGGCATCGACGCGTCGGCGAAGATCCAGGAGACCCGCGACCAGGTCGCGCGCATCGCCCGCAACACGGCGGAGCTCATCGGCCTCGAACGCGAGCTCCGCGACGACGAGATCACGGTGTTGGAGGGGTGGGCCGGCGACCTCTACGGGATCCCGGTCGAGTCGACGATGGAGGCGATCCGACTGACCGGTCGGCTCGAGGGCGTCATCATCGACCCGGTCTACGAGGGGAAGTCGATGGCGGGACTCATCGACCTCGTGACGAGCGGTGACATCCCGGCGTCCAGCAACGTCCTCTATGCACACCTCGGTGGGCAGCCGGCGATCAACGCGTACAGCGCCCTCTTCCGCGACTGAGTCCGTGCCCGGTGTCCCGCCCGAGCGGGGTGCCGGCGCGGTGCGCTGAGCTGAGGTGTCGGAAACCGGCGCCAGCGCGGTGCGCTGACGCGAACCCGAGGGAACCGGTGTGAGCGCGGGTCAGTCGACCGAGCGCGCCCCTCCGGAGACCCGCGCCCACGTCGCTGACCCGCGCTCGCGCCAGCGCACCGCGCTGACGCACTACCAGGGTCGATGGTCGTGGTCCAGGGGCGGGCGGTCGCGAGCTGCGGTGCGAGACTTGGACCTCCACGACGCGAGGAGGTCGCATGCGCGCACCGATGGAACCCCGACACCAGACGCGGATCGCATGATCCGTCTGCAGTCCACCGCCTGGCCCACCAGCGGCAACTCCCTCGACCTCGGCGCCCTGCACGACGCGGCGTCAGGTGCGTTGGCGAGTATCGAGTCGCGTCTGGCGTTCACCTCCACAGCCGTGCGACTCGTCGGTCCGCTCGAGCAGCACACCGCCGGGCGGGTCTTCGCGGGACTCGGCGCGATCGCCGCGGTCGACGTCACACTCGCACGGGTCGTCGAACCGCACCTCGACGCACTCGCCATCCTGCATCAGGCCGACCTCGAACCGCCGGCCGTCTCCACCTGGGGGGTGTTCGCGGCCGAGGCGCCCGGGCTGCGTCTCGACGCGACCCTGGTCGACGACGCCTGGCAGCTGACCGGTACCAAGCCGTGGTGCTCCCTCGCGTCCCACCTGAGCGACGCCCTCGTCACCGCCCACACCGCGCCGGGGGAGCGGCGACTGTTCGCCGTCGCACTCACCGACCCCGGGGTCGCGACCGACGACAGCGCGTGGCTCGCCCGCGGACTTCCGCTCGTCCCAAGTGGCCCGGTCGGCTTCGACGGGGTCCCCGCTTCACCGGTCGGCGACGACGGGTGGTATCTGCGACGCCCCGGCTTCTCCTGGGGCGGGATCGGCGTCGCCGCCTGCTGGTGGGGCGGCGCGGTCACGCTCGTCGACCGCTTGCTCGCCGCGGCGCGCACCCGACCCGACGCCGATCTCCTCCTCCGCACGCTCGGCGCTGCGGCCATCGACCTCTCGATCGCCGAGCAGGCGATCGCCGATGCGGCACAGGCCATCGAGCACGGCCACGCTGACGACGCGGCAGGCCCGCGCCTCGCCCAGCGTGTGCGGTCGACGGTCCGCGGCCGGGTCGACGCCATCCGCGCCGGGGTGCTCGGAGCGCTCGGCCCCGGCCCACTCACCTCCGAACCCGCCTACCTCGCGCGGATGTCCGACCTCGAGCTCTACGTCCAGCAGGACCACGGCGACCGCGACCTCGCGCGCTACGGCCGCATGCTGGTGGAGGCTGACTGATGCCCGCCTTCGACCACCGCGACCCCGGCACGTCGGCAGCCGCCTGGGCGACCCGCTTGCACGAGCTCGACCTGCCCGTCTGGGACGGCTGGCGGCACGCCACGGGCGTCGTCGTCCTGTCGCCGCACCCCGACGACGAGTCACTCGGAGCCGGCGGGCTGATCGCGGCCGCCGCAGCCGCCGGGATCCCGGTCGAGGTCCTCCTCGTGACCCTCGGCGAGGGATCGCACCCCGACTCACCGACCACCACGCCCGAGGAACTCGCCCCGCGCCGGGAGGCCGAGTTCATCGATGCCGTCGGTCGTCTCCACCCGACGGTCGGGTACGAGGTCCTGCACATCCCGGACGGCGGCCTCGACGCCGAACGCGCGGGCATCGCGGGGCGACTGCGTGCAGCCGTCGCCACCGCCGGATCGCGACCGCTCATCGTCGCCCCCTGGCGCGGCGATGGGCACCGCGACCACCGGATCGCGGGCGAACTCGCCACGGCCCTCGCGACCGAGCTCGACCTCGCGCTCGTGGAGTTCCCCATCTGGCTCTGGCACTGGGCCGACACCGACGACGCGACCCTGCCGTGGGCCGAGGCGCGGATCGTCCCGCTCGACGCGGCGGCGCACGGGGCGAAGATCGCCGCGATGGACGCCTACCCCTCGCAGACGGAGCCCCTCTCGGACGCACCGGGCGACGAGGCGATCGTCGACCACCACCACCTGCAGCACTACGCGCGGCGGTTCGAGGTGCTGTTCCCGAACGGGCGTGCGCTGGACCTCGCGGCGGGATCCGACACGGATGCAGGTGCGGCGGCGGACACCGACGCCGACCCCGCCGGCACCGATGCCGTGACGGCTGCGACGGCCGATGCGACCTCGCGGTCGAAGGAGTCGTTCGAGGACCACTACCGCGATCACCCCGACGGCTGGGACTTCGGTTCCTGGTACGAGGAGCGCAAACGTCGGGTCCTCCTCGCCGCCCTGCCGCGCCAGCGTTACGGCTCGGTGCTCGAACTCGGCTGCGCGACGGGCGTGCTCACGGAGCGGCTCGCGGACCGCAGCGACGACGTGCTCGGTGTCGACATCGCCGAAGCGCCCCTCGAGATCGCCCGTCGCCGGGTGCCTGCCGCCCGGTTCGAACGCGGCACGCTCCCGGACGACTGGCCGAGTGGTGCCTTCGACCTCGTGGTGATGTCGGAGGTCGGCTACTACCTGTCGGCGACCGACCTCGACCGGGTGATCGACCGCCTCGTCGGCTCGCTCACGCCCGGCGGGAGCATCGTCGCGTGTCACTGGCGGCACCCGGACGACCACGCCACGACCTCGGCCGAGTTCGTCCATCGCCGCCTGCTCGAACGCTGGCCCGGCCGTCGGTCGATCCAGCACGTCGAGGACGACTTCCTGCTCGACGTCCTCGTGCCTGCCGATGAGGCGAGCATCGCTGCGGTGGACGGTCTGACGGGCTGATGCTGCGACGGATCGATGCCGTCGTGCCCGCGCACGACGAGGAGGAGCTGATCGGGGCATGCCTCGACGCGCTACTCGTCGCGCGTGCCGCCGTGCTGCGTCGTCGTCCCGAGCTGCAGGTGGGGATCGTCGTGGTGCTCGACGACTGCCGCGACGACACGGCGCGGATCGTGCGGGAGCGGTTGGCGGGCTTTGATCCTGACGAGATGGTCACCGTCGTCATCGACGAGCGCAGTGTCGGGGCGGCCCGACGGGCGGGTGTCGCGGCCGCACTGGGATCGGGTATTGGGGGATCGGGCGCTGCCGACGTCTCCGCGCGGTGGATCGCCAACACCGACGCCGACTCGCGCGTTCCGGAGGACTGGTTCTCCGTGCACGCCGATGCCTTCGACGACAGTGTCGACGTCCTCCTCGGGACCGTCCGTCCCGACTTCACGGACTTCTCCGAGGACGACGTGGAGCGGTGGTCGCTGACCCACCCGCCCGGACATCTGCCGGGCAACGTGCATGGGGCCAATCTGGGTGTCCGGGCCGATCGGCTCGACGAACTCGGCGGCTTCCGTGAGCTGCCCGAGCACGAGGACGTCGAGCTCGTCGAGCGCGCCCGGGCGGCGGGTCTCCGGGTCGTGCCGACGCTGGATGCGCCCGTCGAGACCTCGGGTCGGCGACGTGGCCGGACCCCGGGTGGCTACGCCGCGTTCCTCGCCGAGACCTACCCGCGATCCTGACGGTCCAGCGCGTCTGAACCCCCGGCCTGTGTCGACGGGTCGCGTGCATCCGTCTGTGGATCGACGATGACCTCGGTGACCTCGCCGAGGTCGAGCACCGGGTACCGGGAGACGGCACCGACCTTCTCCTCGCTCGCGAGGACGTAGACGTCGGTGCTGCGCTCGGCGAGGGCGCGCTTCGTCGCGGCGTCGTCGAGGTCGCCGGTGGTGAGGCCGTGTTCGGGATGGAAGCCCGTGACGCCGAGGAAGCAGGCGTCGGCACTCAGACGGTGGATGGCCTCCGCGGCGAGGGCGCCGCCCGAGACCATCGAGTGACGTCCGAGTTCGCCGCCGATCATGATCACGCGTGCCGGCGAGTGCTCCGCCACGGCGAGTGCGACCGCCGGGCTCGGGGTGATGACGGTGAGGGTCGGATCGTCCGGGAGCAGTCGCGCGAGCGCGAGCGCGGTGGTGCCGGCGTCGATGATGATGGTGCTGCCCGGTCGGATCCGCTCGGCGGCGATGCGGGCGACGCGCTCCTTGCTCGCCGTTCCGAGGGACAGCCGATCCCGGAACGGGCGGTCGGCCGCGGGGACCGGGAGTGCGCCGCCGTAGACGCGGACGCAGAGGCCGGCTTCGGCCAGCTCGCGGAGGTCTCGGCGGATCGAGTCCTCCGAGAGTCCGAGCGCAGCGGCGGCGTCCTTCGCGACGATGCGGCCGTCTCGGTCGAGGAGGTCGAGCAGGTGTGATCGTCGTTGTGCGCTCAACATGCGTGCTCCTTCATGATCTTGCACGATCGTGCACGCTTAACGCTACAGTGCTGGACATGACAACGCCACTCCTCATCCTCATCGCCGGCCCCTACCGCTCCGGGACCGGCGGTGATCCCGACGCCATCGCCCGCAACCTGGAACGACTCGAAGCCGCAGCGGCGCCCATCTTCGCGCTCGGTCACGTCCCGATGATCGGGGAGTGGGTCGCGCTGCCGATCCTGCGTGGGATCGACACCGCGTCGGGCGACGGCGACGTCATGTATGAGACGGCGAGGCGGTTGCTCCAGCACTGCGACGCCGTGCTCCGGTTGCCGGGGGAGTCGTCCGGTGCCGACGCCGACGTCGCGATCGCCCGTGAGCGCGGGATCCCCGTGTACACCGACCTCTCGGAGATCCCGGCCCTCGAGGGCTGAGGTCAGTTGTCCGCGGCATCCCGGCGCTCCGGCTAGGCTGACGCGCGTGCTCGACGACGCCCGGATCCGCCGCTACCGCGACACCGATGCGCGGGTGACCAGGTCGATCTTCGAGCGCGCGGTGCGGGTGACCGCTGCCGCCGACTACACGGCCGAGCAGCTCGCGGCCTGGGTGCCGGAGGACCGGGCAGACACCGTGCTGGACGACTGGGCCGCCCGACGCGCCGCGGTCACGACGTGGGTGGCCGAGCTCGACGACTCGGTGGTCGGATTCACCGACCTGGACGTCAAGATCGGCTACCTCGACATGCTGTTCGTCGATCCGGACGCGGGACGACGCGGCGTCGGGTCCGCGCTCATCCGTCACGTGCTCGACGAAGCCCGAGCGGTGGGGCTCCGGGAGGTGACCGTGCAGGCGAGTCGGACGGCGCAGCCGGTGTTCGCGCGCCACGGCTTCGTCGTGGTCCGCGAGCAGCGGGTCGAGCGTCGCGGGGTGCTCATCGAGAACGCAGTGATGCGGATACCCCTGGACGCCCCTGCGGGATGATGCTCCCGGGACGGTCTGCGCACCAGGCGGGGTCTCGCCAGCGCGGTGCGCCGACGTGAGATCGCTGCAATCGGCGTGAGCGCGGGGCATGGACGTGGGCGCGGCCCTCTGGAGAGCCGCGCTCACGCGTGTGACCCGCGCTCACGCCAGCGCACCGCGCTGGCAGTCCGTCAGGCGTCGGCGAGTTGGGCGTCGGCACGCTCCGGGGAACCGGCTGCGAGGCCACGGTCGATGGCACGTCGCGAGCCGAACCAGAGCAGGACCCCGACCAGGAAGACGACGACCTCCGTCACGGTGAGCGACCAGACGATTCCACCGAGTCCGAACCACAGGTTGCCGAGGAGGACGATCGGGACGAACAGCACGCCCTGGGTGACGGCCATGACCGCCGCGGGGAGTGCTCGCCCGGTCGCTTGGAAGAGCGAGGTGATGAGCCCGGTGAACCCGTTGGCGATCATCGCGGTGAGCTGGGCGACGAGGATCGTGACGCCGAGACCGAGGACGGCGGGATCGGCGATGAACGCGGAGACGATCGGCTCACGCAGGACGAAGACGACGCCGGCGAAGAGGACCGAGATCCCACCGACCGTGAGTGCCGAGGCGCGGAGAGCCGACCGGAGGCGTGCGCCGTCGCCCTTGCCGAACGCGTAGGCGAGGAGGGGGAGCACGCCGAAGGTGACGCCCATGACCAGGAACTCGGGCACCTGGGCGATCCGGACCGCGACGCCCATGGCCGCGAGTGGGGCGTCTCCGTAGGCCGCGGCCAACGTGTTCAACACGAGCGCGGTGACGATGAGGAACCCCGACTGCAGGAGCGTGCTCACGCCGACACCGAGGACCGGCTTGAGGATGGTCGGCGACAGCGTGAACCAGCGCGGTGCCAGGCTGACGTGCTCGCTGTTGCGCTGCAACCACGCCACGAAGTAGACGAGGACACCGAGGTTCGCCAGACCCATCGCGAGCGCTGCACCGGCGACGCCCCAGCCGAACCCGAGGATGAAGACGAGATCGAGGACGAGGTTCGCCACCGCCGACGCGATGAGGGCGATCATCACCTGACGGGCGGCACCCTCGGCCCGCACGAGCTGTTCCAGACAGAACGCGGTCGCCATGACGGGGACGAACGCGAGCATGACACCGATGAACGCCGAGGTCGCCGGGGCGGTGACCGCGTCCGCCCCGAGCAGTGACACGAGTGGGCCGAGGAACACGAGGCCGATCCCGCCCAGGACGGCGCCCGTCAGGAACGCGCCCCAGGCGGAGAAGGAAGCGGCCCGTTTGATGTCCCCGGCCTGTGCCGGGTCGTGTTCGGAGGCGCCCAGGAGTCTGGAGATGAGCGCGCCGCCGCCGACGCCGAACAGGTCGCCGATGGCCATGATCAGTCCGAGGATCGGGGCTCCGAGCGTGATCGCGGCGAGCAGGGTGGTGTCGTGCAGCGAGCCGACGACGCCCGCGTTGATGAGGTTGTAGACGGCGCTGACGACCAGGGCCGCTGCCATCGGGACGCACAGGTGGATCAGCGCCCGGATGATCGGGGCGGTCGCGAGGTACCAGCGGTTGCTGCCGATCGTGTCCGCGGCGGTCGGGGGTGCGGTGTCGGTCGATGGCGCGGTGGCCGTCGATGGTGCGGTGCCGCTGGGGACGGGCGTTCCGGTTGTGGGATCGATGTGGTCTTCGGGGTGCATGGCAGGCTCCGTTTCGGGCAGGTTCCGGGCGCGACGATGAGCGCCGGCGCGGCGAAGGTTCGGTGATGGGGGACGTCCGGCGCGGCCTGAGCGGACGGGCTCAGCAGGCGTTCGGGCGCGACGGACAGCGCCGTCGTGGCGTTCGCGGTCGCCATCGTGTTCGGCGGTCGGTGAGTGACGCGGCGAGTGGTCTCGGCGCGTGGTCAGGGAGCCCGGGTTCCCCGAGCGGTGATCAGCGGGTCGGCTGTGGCAGGTGCGCCGTGAGCTTCGTGAGCAGAGCGTGCAGGGTGTCGCGTTCGCTCCGGTCCAACGGGGTGAGGATGACGTCGTCGGCCTCGGCCATCGCGGTCTCGAACCCGGCGATGAGGTCGGTACCGAGCGGGGTGGCGTGGACGCGCTTGGTGCGTGCGTTGCCGTCCTCCGTGCGGCGTTCGACGAGGTCCCGACGTTCGAGTCCCTGCAGGAGGCTCGAGACGCTGGCTGCGCTCGTCCGGCTCACCTCGGCGATGTCGCGTTGGCTCGATCCTGGATGCCGGACGAGGTGGCCGAGGACGAAGGCTTGTTCGTGACTGAGCTCGCGGGCTCGGATCCAGTCCTCGCCGGCCTTGCGCTGTGCCCACCCGATCCAGCGGACCAGCTCGAGTGTGCTGCTGAGGGTGGGTGTCTCGTCGTCCATGGTTAGAACACTAACGCTTTGAGTTCTAACTGTCAACCATCGAATGATCGATCCGCTCAGCGCGGTGCGCTGACGTGAGATGTGCGGACTCGGTGCCAGCGCGGTGCGCTGGCACGAAACCGACCAGTTCGGCGTGGGCGCGGGTCGTAGCCCTGAGCGCGCCCCTCCGGAGACCCGCGCTCACGCGTGTGACCCGCGCTCACGTCAGCGCACCGCGCTGGCACTACGGGAATACGTCACTTGGGTTGACCCTGGAAACGCAGAACGCCCCTCGCGGTGGGCGAAGGGCGTTCTGTGAAGCTGGCGGAGAATGGGGGATTCGAACCCCCGAGGGCGTTAACCCAACACGCTTTCCAAGCGTGCGCCATAGGCCACTAGGCGAATTCTCCATGGCTGTTTGTGAAAAACGGCCAGATAGCAGCATACCTGGTTCCCGGACCGCCGCGCGCCACCCGGCCCCGCCGCCGCGCTCCGAGCCAGCCCGAGCACGAACGCCCACGGTCGGAGACACCGGCACGGAGCGCCACTCGCGTCAGCTCGCAGCAGGCGGCCGCCAGTCCACCCGTTGATCACGCCGCAGCACGAGCGACCGCGGGAGGACTGCCGCGAGGACGCGTTCGAGCGGCTGACTCGACGACCGCAGGGCCGCCTTCGCCTCAGCCAACGCCGCGTCGACGGAACCGGCGCTCGCCGCACCACCAGCCGAGGAATCGATCCGGGGATCGCCCTCGGTGTCGCGTCGCTCCGTAGCGCTCGGCGCATAGCTCTCCCGCTCGACCGCCGCCACGAGTCGGTCGACGGCCGGCGACTCGATCCGGAACTGTCCGCGCAGTCTCGATGCGAACCCGCGTGGTGACTCCGCCGACGTCACGGGGAAGCCGAGGTCGCGGGCGGTGTCGAGGAACTCCGCCCAGGCCCAGCCCGCCGAGGTCCCCGCGGCGAGGGCACGCCGACGCCCGGCCGAACGCCGGAGTCCCCGGGCGATCGACGGGGTGGCGAGCAGCACGAGCACGCCGAGCAGGATCGCGAGCGGGACGAGAGCGGCGGTGAAGGCCCCGCCGGACTGGGTCGAGGTCGGTCCGCCGAGCGCGTCCGCAGTGGGGGTGGGCGTCGACGCCGCGGTCGGAGCCGGACGGCTGTCGGGACTCACCGATCCGCTGCCGGGCGTCGCCGTGCTCGCGTCGCTGAACTGCGTCACGACCCCACGGCTGGCCGTCGGCTCGAACGGCACCCAGCCCACACCCTCGAAGTACAGCTCCGGCCAGGCGTGCAACTGGTCCGAGGTGACGATGTAGGTGTCTCGGTTCGCCGGGGTGTTGTCGATCGTCGTGCCCGGCAGGTACCCGATGGCGATGCGCGCGGGGATGCCGAGGACGCGCGACATCACGGCCATCGCGGACGAGAAGTGGATGCAGTAGCCGGCCTTGCGCTCCAGGAACGTCGCGATGACCTCGGCTCCGCTGCCGTCGAAGCCCTCCTCGACGGGTGCCGACTCCGAGTACTCGAAGGTGCTGCGGAAGTAGCGCTGCAAGGCGATCGCGCGGTCGTAGTCGGTGGAGGCGGTCGCCGTGACGTCGGCGGCCGTGTCACGGATGATCTGCGGCAGGTCGTCGGGCAGCTCGAGATACGGGGCTGCTGACGCCGGGTCGGCGACCGGCGGGACGTCGCGCATCTGCTGCGCCGTCGGCAGGATCGCGGTGCTCGTCGCCGTGTACGTCTGCCCGCGGGTGGATCCACGCTCCGCCATCGCCGTCAGCCCGGCGGCCTCGAACCGCCAGTCACCGCGGAGCCCGTCGACCTTCTGCGTCGGGTACGGCAGCGGGAGCCACGGGCTCGACAGCGAGTCCACCGTGACCGTCGTCTCGAAGGTCTCCACCGGGATCGCCTCGCTGAGCCCGGCCGGCGCGGGGAAGGCGTCGAGCGTGTTGCCGTCGTTGTAGCCGGAGTTGTCCGGTCCCCAGACCGTGCCCGTGAAGTCGCGGAGGTCGGTGACCTTGAGGTAGGGGGCGTCGTCGGCGGTGGTCGTGTATTCGAGTGCGGTCGTGTTCGCGGGGCGCCGCAGACTCTGGCCGAGCGAGATGAGCGGGTTGATGCCGTTCACGAACGGACCGCTGCCACGGGCACCGGCGGTGACATCTCGGACGGCGAGGTCGGGGAGCACGGCCGGTGTGAGGAGGGCGACGACCACGGCCACGGCACTGACCAGGACGGCCGGGCCGAGGCCTCCGAAGCGACCGGCACCGGTCATCGCCGACGGGCCGGCGCCGCGTCCATCGCCGGCGGCCCGAGCCGAGGCGAGGGCTCGCAGCAACTCGCGGCGCCGGACGTCCTCACGGAGCAGCCAGAGGAAGGAGAGTGCGACGAACGCGAACACCCACGGATCGAGGGGGAACGACACGGCGACGGTCGGCCCGGCGTACACGGCGAAGACCAGGACGGCCGCGAGCACCGGTGCGTGGCGGCCGAGCACGAGCCAGGCGACCGCCAGCGCGACGAGGCCGCCGCCGGCGGCCATGACGAAGACCACGCCAGCGTCGGTGTCGAGCGGGGCCGAGCCGTCGTGGAAGGTCTGGAACCCGGCGTCACGCAACCGTTCGAAGGCGCCGAGCGTCGTCGGGGTCGGGACGATGCCGATGATCGCCGTCTCACTGGCGAAGAACAGCGTGATCGTCAGCACCCATGCGATGCCGGCGCCGAGCCACACGAACACCGCCGGCAGTCTCGTGCGCCGGAGGAGGATCGCCGTGGCGAGGACGATCGCGATGACGAGGTTCGTGACGAACCACCAGTCGAGCGCGTCGAGCACCCGCCCGAATCCGAGGCCACCCGTCGCGAGGAGGAGGAAGGCGGCGAGGCCCAGACGCAGGTCGCCGACGTTCGCGGTGTCGCGTGGGTCGTCCCGGCGCCCGCCGGCGCTTCCCGACCACGACCCGCCGCTGGTTCCGCCACGGGTCGGGCGTCGGGGGTTCGACGAGCCGGCACCAGGACGGACGTCCAAGGGCACCCCTCCGCGAGACGGCACACGGCCACGGGCGGCGGCCGCCGCGCGGCGTTCCTCAGCGACGGACATTCGCACCTCCGGCACCCCGGCGGCCGCCCTGGCCGCCCCGACCACCACGGCCGGCCGACTGCGGAGCCAGCGTGGTGGTCGCCGGACCGCTCGTGCCGGACCACAGCGCCTGGAACGATGCGCCGCGCTCGCCGACGTGGCAGCGCCAGCCGGCCGACTCCAGGAGCTCGATGGACCGACGCCGGGCGCCGGCTGGGAGGAGTGCGACGGGGAGCGGCGAGAGGTGCGCGACGGCGGTCAGCTCGCCGAGGTCGCCCTCCTCCACATCGCCGAGGATCGCGATGACCGGTTGCGACCGGCGCGCGGCGATGACGGGTGAGAGGTCGAGGAACCGATCGGGCCGGACCGACGGACGCAGGAGGGCCAGGTCGAGCAGGGCGGCGTCCAGGTCGTCCTCCTCGAGGTGCTGCCCGCCGCGGGCGAGCGCGTCGCCCATGTCGCCGACGGGGCTGGACCGCAGGCCACCGGCCGCGGATCTCGCACTGATCTCCCGGGAGAGCTCCTCGGTGCCGGCACCGACCAGGTTGACCCGGTAGTCGGCGTCGACGAGGTGGGCGGTGATCGAGGCTGCCAGCGACACAGCCTGCTCGAACGCCGGCAGGTACGACGGATCGTCGTCGGGCCAGGCCCAGTGGGCTGCGGCGGTGTCGAGGAGGACGGTCGTCTCGGGGTCGTTGCGCTGCTCCTCCTGCCGCACCATCAGCTCACCGTGGTGCGCGCTCGCCCGCCAGTGCAGTCGGCGGATCGCGTCCCCCGGCAGGTAGGGACGGGCGATGATGTCGTCCTCGCCGGCGCCGACGTGCAGCGACGACGGGCGCGTGGAACCGTCGCGGCTGGCCGTGAGTGCGGGGATCTCCGGCAGGACCACGACCTCCGGCAGGACGACGACCGCATGCGTCCCGCCCACGTCGCGACGACGGACGACGAGTCCGAACGGGTCGCTCACGGTCAGCCCGAGCGGGCCGAGGTCGTGTTGTCCTCGACGCAGCGCCGTCACGGTGTACTCGGCCGTCCGACGGCGCGATCCGATGCCCGCGACGCCGGTACTCGGCAGGGTCCCCTCGGCGCTGCCGGCGAGCCCGGCCGGCACGCGGTCCTTCCACTCCGTGTGGACGTGGGGGAGCGCGCTCGTCTCGGCGATCGTGACCTCGACGGAGATCCGGCCGCCGACCGCGACGAGGTCGGGCCGGGTGGTGCGATCGACCCGGAGCGACGGTCGCTCGAGGTAGACCGCGCCGAAGCTGGCGGCGACGAGCGCGACGAGCAGGCCGGCCGCTGCGAGCAACTCCGGCGAGCCGATCCCGCGCGCGAAGATCAGGCACACGCCGGCCGCGATGAGCACGCCGACCGCGCGTCTCGTCAACGGCACGCGACGCTTCATGGGCTCAGGACCTCCGGTGCCGGATCACGGCGATCCGGCGGTCGCGGTGCGGGGCCATCGGATCAGGACCTCAGCTCGGTGCGTCCGGAGTGCGGCACGGGTGTCCGCTCCAGCAGCTCGACGAGCACCTCGGAGACCGCCTGGACGCCTGAGCGGTCGTGGGCGCTCACCGCGCGGCGGGTGGGGATGAGCCGGTGGGCGAGGACCGGTGCGAGCAGCTGGTCGATGTCGTCGGGGAGGACGAACTCGCGGCCGTCGAGCGCTGCGAGCACCTTGGCCGCGCGGACGAGCTGCAGGGTGGCGCGCGGGCTCGCGCCGAGCCGGAGTTCGGGGTGCACGCGGGTCGCCTGCACGAGCGAGACGCAGTACTGCTCGACGATCGGCGACACGAAGACACCGCGGGCCCAGGCGATGAGGCGTTCGACGTCGCCGCGTGAGGCGACCGGACCGATCGTGTCGAGCGGGTTGACCGTGTCGCGCTGGCGGAGCATCGCGAGCTCCGCGGAAGCGTCGGGGTACCCCATCGAGATACGCGCCATGAAGCGGTCGCGTTGGGCCTCCGGCAGGGCGTAGGTGCCCTCCATCTCGAGCGGGTTCTGCGTGGCGACGACGGTGAACGGCGACGGCAGGGCGTGCGTCTCGCCGTCGACCGTGACCTGACGCTCCTCCATCGACTCGAGCAGCGCCGACTGGGTCTTCGGCGAGGAGCGGTTGATCTCGTCGGCGATGACGATGTTGGCGAACACCGCGCCGGGCTTGAACTCGAACTCGCGGTCGACCTGGTTGAAGATCGAGACGCCGGTGACGTCGGACGGGAGCAGGTCGGGCGTGAACTGGATACGGCGGACGGTGCTGCCGACGGACGCGGCGAGGGCCTTCGCGAGGACCGTCTTGCCGACGCCGGGGACATCCTCGATGAGCAGGTGACCCTCGGCGAGCATCACGATGAGGGCCATCCGGGCAGCGAACGGCTTGCCGTCGAGGACGCGCTCGACGTTGTCGAGGATGCGCTCGGCCAGTACCTGGAACTCCTCGGCGTTCAGTGCTGGCTTCAGTTCGGCGACGGTGTCCCGTGGGGCGCGGCTGGTGTTGCTCTGCTCGGTCATGGTCGGCTCCTGCGGTCGTGGTCGAGCATGCGCTTGAACAGCAGCGCGACGATGGTGGCGAGGCCGATCGTGATGAGGGTCGGGGCGAGCGCTCCGAGGAACTGCATCCAGAGGTAGTTGTCGGTCGGGCCGCTGTCGCCGACGAACCCGCGGTAGAGCAGGGTGAACGACTGCCACAGCCCCACACCGCCGCCGAGCGTGAGGACGACACCGACGATCCAGAGGACCCGTTCCCAGACCACGGCGCGGACGCGGTGGGCGTCGGCGGCGTCGAGGTACTCGTCGTACCGCTCCTGGTCGAACTCGGTCCGCTGCGCGTCGGGACCTGCCGCGCCAGGCTGATCGGCGACCGCCGCGGTGCCGCCGGTCCGGGCTTCGAACGGGTGGATGCGGCGATCGGTCTGTGAGGGCATGCCTCGGGACGGCTGGGCGCGCGGGCCGTCGTCGAACCGGTCGTCGGTCGGCGGGCGGACGGGGCGACCGTCGGTGGGCGGCTGGATGAGCTGCGGGGCGATCTCCTCGAGTGAGGCGAGGTGGCTGCGGCGGCCGGTGTCGGAGGCGTTCGGGCGCGTGCGCTCGTCGGTGTGTCCGCGCTGGAACGCGGGGTCGTAGCGTTGGTCCATCATCGGCCTCCGTCGCGCTGCGTACATCGTCCGGGCCGGAACCCGTTGCCCGATCCTAGGACTGATAACGAACAGGTAACACCCCTGGACGTGTCGCCCACAGGAACTCCATATGTGCGCCAGGTCGCGCGCATACGGTGCCGGTACGGGTCAGGGAACTCTTCGGAGCCGTCGTGCCCATCGGTTGTGTGGACCCGAGCACTGAGCACGTACCCGGTCGGTGAGACGTTTTCCGGTCCCTGAAACCCTCTCCGGTCCCTGAGGCCCTCTCCGGTCCCTGAGGCCCTCTCCGGTCCCTGAGCTTGTCGAAGGGTGGGGTGTCCCGTGTGCACTTCGACAGGCTCAGTGACCGGTGTTCGTTGCCCGTCCCCGCTCAGGGACCGGACTGACTTACAGCGCCGAGAGCGCCTCGCGGATCGGGGTCTCGCCGCCGATGACCTCGAACTGCGTGCGGGACGCCGCGCCCGACTCGATGAGCGCGAACAGCACGGCGGCGACGTCGGCGCGCGGGATCGAGCCGCGGTCGGTGGTCGTCGCAGCGGTGATCGTGCCGGTCGGGGCGTCGTCCGTCAGGCCGCCCGGACGGACGATCGTCCAGTCGAGGTCGCGCCCGCGGAGGTCGGCGTCGGCCTCGGACTTCGCCCGCAGGTAGACCTGGAACACGTCGTCCGACTCCGGGTCGAAGTCATCGGTGCTCATCGCCGACACCATGAGGTAGCGGGGGACCTTGGCGAGCTCGGCCGCCTCGGCGAGGAGGATGGCGCCGTCGCGGTCGAGGGTGAGCTTGCGGTCGGCGCCGCTGTTCGGGCCGGCTCCCGCCGCGAACACGACGACGTCGGCTCCGGCGAGTTCGTCGGCCAGTTCGGCTGCCGAGGAGTGCTCGAGGTCGAGGACGATGGCTCGGGAGCCGATGCCCTGGAGTTCGCCGACCTGTTCGGGGTTGCGGATGATGCCGGCGGGGGAGTGTCCTGCTTCGGCGAGCAGTCGCTGCAGGTGCAGGGCGATCTGTCCGTGTCCTCCGGCGATGACGACGTCGGTCATGTGAGTCCTCTCGTTCGATGCGGTCCCGATCGGTGCGCCGTCCGTTCGTGGGGACGGCGGTCGATCGGTGGTCCGGGGCCAGTGGTCCCGGATCCGCCAGTCAACGCCTCAACCGGGGCGTACGCAACCCGGTCGCGGCTCGGGTACACTAGGTCACGGCTCCCCGCGTGGCGCCATCCAGGCCAACTCCCCCAGGGCGGAAACGCAGCAAGGGTAACCGGGCTCTGGCGGGTGCGCGGGGAGTCTTTTCGTGCCCGCGGTGCCTGCGGTGCCGTCTCCGGCCCGGCACGATCAGGCCGCCCGCACCGCAGCAGGACATTCGCCCCACAGCAGGACATCCGGCGCCGCTTCCTCCTGCTCTCGCGCCGATCTCCTGCGCTCGCGTCCGTCCGCCAGAGCACCACGACATTGTGCGCTTACCCAGCCCCCGCCGAGCCCGCCCCCGTAGGCTGGAAACCGTGGCGCGAAGCATTTACATCATCTCTGCCGAAGGACACTCCGGGAAGTCGACGGTGGCCCTCGGGGTCCTCGACACCCTGAGCCATCAGATCGAGCGGATCGGGGTGTTCCGCCCCATCGCACGGTCCACGACGAAACCCGACTACGTGCTCCAGCTGCTGCTCGAGCACGACGGCGTCGACCTCGCCTACGAGGACTGCATCGGCGTCAGCTACGACGACGTGCACACCGATCCCGAGGCGGCACTCTCGCGCATCGTCCAGCGGTACAAGCACATCGAGGCGCAGTGCGACGCGGTCGTCATCCTCGGCTCCGACTACACCGACGTCGGCAGCCCGACGGAGCTCGGCTACAACGCGCGGATCGCCACCAACCTCGGTGCGCCCGTCCTCCTCGTGCTCGGCGGCCGCGCCGGTCAGGGTGCGGGGGAGCAGCTCGGCCAGTCCGTCGCCCGCACACCCGACGACATGCGCAACATCGCCGAACTCGCCCTGGGTGAGCTCGCCGACGCCCACGCCCAGCTGCTCGCGGTCGTCGCGAACCGCGCCGATCCCGACAAGCTCCTCGAGATCACCGCCGCGATCAGCGACGCCATCCACCCGAACGGTTCCGCGAACGGTTCCGTCGTCGCCCCGGCCGGCCACGCCGCCGGTGCCGCGATGGTCCCCGTCTGGGCGATCCCCGAAGACACCTTCCTCATCGCGCCGACCATGGACAGCATCCTCGAGGCGGTCGACGGCACCCTCGTGAAGGGCAGCGAGGAACTGCTCACCCGCGAGGCGCTCGGCGTCGTCGTGGCGGGCATGTCCATGGTGAACGTGCTCCCGCGCATCACCGAGGGATCCGTCATCGTGATCCCGGCAGACCGCACCGAAGTGCTTCTCGCCGCGCTTATGGCCAACGCCTCCGGCACGTTCCCGTCGATCGCGGGCATCGTGCTCAACGGTGGGTTCCCGCTGCCCGAAGTCGTGGAGGAACTCATCTCCGGTCTCGGCGAGATCCCGCCGATCGTCAGCACCGACCTCGGCACCTACGACACCGCGGTCCGCGTCATGAACACCCGTGGCCGTCTCGCCGCCGACTCGCAGCGCAAGTACGACACCGCTCTCGCGCTGTTCGAGCAGAACGTCGACGCACCGCTCCTGCTCGAGCTGCTCAACGTGGCGCGCGCCGACGTCGTCACGCCACTCATGTTCGAGTACGGCCTGCTGGAGCGTGCGCGGTCGAACCGCAAGCACATCGTCCTGCCGGAGGGCGACGACGACCGCATCCTCCGCGCGGCCGGCACCCTGCTCGCCCGCGAGGTCGCCGACCTCACCATCCTCGGTGAGGAGATCGAGGTGCGGTCGCGGGCCATCGAGCTCGGCATCGACCTCAGCAAGGCGACCATCGTCAGCCCCTTCGACGCGGTGCTGCGCCTGAAGTTCGCGGAGGAGTACGCCAGGTTGCGGGCCCACAAGGGTGTCACGATCGACATGGCGAGCGACGCCGTCACCGACGTCTCCTACTTCGGCACGATGATGGTGCACCTCGGGCTCGCCGACGGCATGGTCTCGGGCGCCGCCCACACGACGGCGCACACCATCCGGCCGTCGTTCGAGATCATCAAGACGAAGCCCGGTGTCTCCGTGGTGTCGAGCGTGTTCCTCATGGCGCTCGCCGACCGCGTGCTCGTCTACGGCGACTGCGCGGTGAACCCCGACCCGACCGACGCCCAGCTCGCCGACATCGCGATCTCCTCGGCCGAGACAGCGGAGCAGTTCGGGATCGAGCAGCGCATCGCGATGCTGTCGTACTCCACCGGTGACTCCGGTGCCGGTGCCGACGTCGAGAAGGTCCGCTCAGCGACCCGACAGGTGCGCGAGCGTCGGCCCGACCTCCTCGTCGAGGGGCCGATCCAGTACGACGCCGCCGCCGATGCCGCGGTGGCCGCGACGAAGATGCCCGACTCGCAGGTCGCCGGCCGCGCGACGGTGTTCATCTTCCCCGACCTCAACACCGGCAACAACACGTACAAGGCGGTGCAGCGTTCCGCGGGTGCCGTCGCGATCGGTCCGGTGTTGCAGGGCCTCAACAAGCCGATCAACGACCTGTCGCGCGGCGCGCTCGTGCAGGACATCGTCAACACCGTCGCGATCACCGCCATCCAGGCGCAGGAACAGGAATAGGTCCAGACACACATGCCCACCGTCCTCGTGGTGAACTCCGGTTCCTCGTCGTTCAAGTACCAGCTCATCGATGTCGAGACGGAGCGGACGCTCGCCAGCGGGCTCGTCGAACGCATCGGCGACGCGACGGGTGCCGCCGAGCACCGGTCCTACCTGCCGGACGCCGCCGGGAGCACGACGCCGCCCATCGAGGAGCGTTGGGTCATCGAGCGTGAGATCCCCGACCACACGGCCGGGTTCCGGGTGATGCTCGACGCGTTCGCCGAGCACGGGCCGTCACTCGACGAGCACGCGCCGATCGCGGTCGGCCACCGGGTGGTGCACGGTGGGAAACGCTTCTTCGAGCCGACCGTGGTCACGGACCTCGTGAAGATCAACATCGAGGACATCTCCGAGCTGGCGCCGCTGCACAACCCGGCGAACCTGCAGGGCATCAACGCGGCGCAGGTCGCGTTCCCCGACGTCCCGCACGTGGCGGTGTTCGACACGGCGTTCCACCAGACCATCCCGGCCGCGGCGTACACCTACGCGATCGACGCGGAGCTCGCCGCGAAGCACCGCGTGCGTCGGTACGGCTTCCACGGCACCTCGCACAAGTTCGTGTCGGAGGCGGCTGCGGCCTTCCTCGACCGCCCGCTCGGTGAGCTGAAGCAGATCGTCTTCCACCTCGGCAACGGAGCGTCGGCGTGCGCGATCGACGGCGGCCGCTCGGTCGACACCTCGATGGGCATGACGCCGCTCGAAGGACTCGTCATGGGCACGCGTTCCGGCGACCTCGACCCCGCGGTGCTGTTCCACCTGCATCGCAAGGCGGGGCTCGGGTTCGACGAGCTCGACACGCTGCTCAACCGCCGCAGCGGTCTGCTGGGGCTGTCGGGTACCGGAGACATGCGCGACGTCACCGAGTCCGCGTCAAAGGGCGACGAAGCGGCGCAGCTCGCACTCGACGTGACCGTCCACCGCCTGCGGCACTACCTCGGGGCGTACCTCGCGGTCCTCGGCGGTCTCGACGTTGTCGTGTTCACGGCGGGCGTCGGCGAGAACGCGCCGCTCATCCGCGCGGGTGCGGTGCAGGGCCTCGAGGGGCTCGGCATCATCCTTGACGAGGACCGCAACGCCGAGCGTGCGCGTGGCATCCGGGTGATCTCGACGGACGACTCCCCGGTGACCGTCCTCGTCGTCCCGACGAACGAGGAACTCGAGATCGCCCGCCAGACGGTCGCCGCCCTGGCGTAGCTGCGAGTCGCCGACCCTTCCGGTCCCTGAGCACCTCTGCCGGTCCCTGAGCACCTCTGCCGGTCCCTGAGCTTGTCGAAGGGTCCACGGGCGACCTGTTCGATCGGCGGATTTCGCGCGCGCACTTCGACAGGCTCAGTGACCGAAGTCGTCCTGAGCACCTCTGCCGGTCCCTGAGCACCCCTTCCGGTCCCTGAGCACCCCTTCCGGTCCCTGAGCTTGTCGAAGGGCACCACGGGTGACTTTTGCTCCGATGTCCCCTGTGCGGAGGACAAAAGAATCAGTGGTTCCCCCTATTAACTTTCCCTGAGAATCCGCTTAGTCTCAGAAAACCAACAGGTACGTCGCGCCTGTCGGACCCCTAGACGAAAGTACTCACCTCAGTGAATTTGAAGACGTCACGCCGCACTGCGGCTCTCGCCACCGGCCTCGCAGTTGTCGCCGGATCCACCCTCCTCATCGCCGGACCCGCGTCCGCAGCTGAGATCCAGGTCACCGCAGATCAGATCGCTCCGGATGAGACGAACTACGCCGGCTGGCACGAGGGTGTCGCCACGCCTGGTGCCCCGGCCGTCCTGAGCGACGCCGGTCTCACCATGACCGGTGACTCGCAGATCATCTACGGCTTCAACAACGACGGCGGTGTCCCGGTCGCTGCTGGCGGCTTCCTCGAGGCAGCGGCGAGCATCAGCTACGCGTCTGTCGAAGACGACCTGTACTTCCAGATCCCCGTTTTCGCCGACGGCACTTCCGACACCTTCACAACCCTGCGTCCTGTGGCGCCGGGCGTCGAGAACCTCGGTGGCGACTGGGTCGTCAGCCAGGACGTTCCGGGTCTCGCGACCGACGCGACCTACACGCCTGCAGAGCTCAGCGAAGCGCTCGGCGACTTCAACCTGCTCGCGTTCGGTGTCTTCGCCAACGCCGGCACGGTCGACACGCTGCAGTCGGTGACCTTCGGTGCTGACACGTACAACTTCGCTGCTCCGGTCGTCGCTCCGGTCTTCGACCCGAAGGTCCTCGTCGACCCCGACACGATCTACTTCTCCGACGTCCGCCCCGGCGGCGCCGGCTTCAGTGTGACCGTCACGGGCTTCACCCCGGGCGACACCCTGTCGTTCAAGGTGACCGACCCGAACGGTGAGATCTTCGGTTCCGCCGACGGCGCCAACACGGTCATCGCCGACGAGAACGGTGGCTTCGCAGCCGAGGGCCTCACGCTGCAGGGCGAAGGCATCCAGGTCGGTACCTACACGTTCACCGTGACGGACACTGCGGGTAACCCCGCCGCCGACTCCATCGCCGTCATCGCCGACCCGGTCGCCGCTGGCGCTCCGGTCCCGACGCTGGCTGACACCGGCTCGGACTCGGGTGTCCTCGTCGGTGGCGCTGCCGCGCTGCTGCTCCTCGGTGCTGCCGGCATGCTGTTCGCCACTGCTCGCCGCAAGGGCGCGCAGGTCACGGCCTAGTCTCACCCTGCGAAGCCCCGTCTCCGACTCCGGTCGAGGGCGGGGCTTCGTGCTGTCGTAGGGGTGCTGACATGTCGACAGGCTCAGTGGCCGACAGCCCCCGTTCCCTGAGCTTGTCGAGGGGAGAGGTTTCTCGTGTGCATTTCGACAGGCTCAATGACCGGGTCTCCGTTCCGGATCACTTCCCCTCGGTCCCCTGAGTGCTTCCCCCGGTCCCTGAGTGCTTCCCCCGGTCCCTGAGCGCTCCCTCGGTCCCTGAGCGTGTCGAAGGGTCGTCCGTGGTGCATTTCGACAGGCTCAATGACCGGGTCTCCGTTCACTGAGCCTGTCGAACCCGGTTCGAGCCCCGCGGGGGAGAAGGCGGAGCGGCAGCCCCATTGCTGCACTCCGCCCGGTCGCACGTGCCGGGACCGCTTGGCCCAGGCCATGAGCGCCGGCCATTTGCGCGTTCGGGTAACGAAAATGACCGGGACACATACTTCGGAGCACTCCGCAGACCGGTTTGGGTCGGAATCGACGCCCGGGTCCGCCCCCGGAGTGCGATGGTGTTGTCAGGCAGCGCGCAACCTCGGCTTGCCGCCGCGGCGTGGAATGCGATGCGGATCGATATGCGCGGGCGGGATGAACCAGGGCACGTGGTCGCGCACGATGACCTCCCATCCGTCGTTGTGGATGCGATGGTGATGGAAACTGCAGAGCAGGATGCCGTTGGACAGGTCGGTCGGCCCGCCTCGTGACCACCAGACGAGGTGATGAGCCTCGGTATACGACGGTGGATGGGTACAGCCGGTCCAGGCGCAGCCGCCATCACGCTCGGCGAGGGCCATCTTCTGCCCTTTGGTGAACAACCGTGTGCCGACTCCGAGGTCGAGCACCTGGGACGGGCCGCCGAGCACCATCGGGATGATCCGGCCATCGGCCGCCATGCACCGTGCGGTGCCGGCGGAGATCGGTTCGGAGACGCCGTCGATGTAGGCCTTGCCGTCGGACCACTGGCCGTCGTCGGCCAGATCGGGTTCGTCCATGCGGATGATGAGGGAGACGGGCGCGAGTTCCATGACCGCCGACTCGCAACCTGCGGCGTGACGGAAGACCCCGACGAGGGCTTCCACCCGGCGTTCGTCCATCGTGCGGGTGTCTGGCATCTCTGCGGCCGGAACGTAGGCGTCGTCGAGGGGATCCGCGGAGGGCAGCTCACTGCTGGTTGCTGCCGCCGCGGCCGTTTCATCGGAGGGATCGATGAACCGGACCTGTCGCAGCTGCTTGCCGACGACGGCGTCCATCGTCGCGCGGACCCATCCCGCCGCCTCGGGCGCGAGGAAGGCGCGGAGCTCGGTCATGCCGTCGGGAAGTTCGCGGAGGGTGCAGCGCTGCTGCTTCCGGAGCGCGATCTCCCGTGGCACAGGGCCGTCTTGGTCGAGGCTGGTGCGGACGAGCTTGGCGAGGCTGCTGACCTCGGCGAGCGGCGCACCGTCGCAGTGCTCGATGCCGGCGCTGACGGCACGGTGGATGCGTTCGTCGTCGACACCGGAGCCCACCAACCGCAGCTCGCGCAGCAGGATGCCCGCGCCCTCGACGCTGAGCGCGGACCGGACGAAGCCGGATGGGGTGGTCGCCTCGTCGTGGTCGACCGTGCACGTCGGGTTGTCGCCCTCGGACAGCGGCACGCAGGGGGCGTCAGTGGCGAGCCGGGGTTCGATGGCGGCGGCGATCTCGGGGCGGTCGCACTCGATGACGTCACCGGTGAGGGCGCGCTTGGGGGTGATCGCCTGGGCGACCGAGGTGATCGCGGCGGCGCGTCCGCGCGGGATGCGCCACCGTTCCGAGAGCATGACGGCCGGCGTCGCATACCCGTGGCTGCGGGCCAACGGGTCGTGGCCGACGATGCCGCCGCGGGAACGCTCCGACACCGAGCCCATGACGCGCGCGGCCAGGACCTCGACCACGTGCTGCACGGCACCCAGCTGGTCGAGGACGCGGACCACGCCCGCGTCGTTCATGCCGGCGAGCTGCTCGATGGCGTCGTCGCCTGGCCGGATCGGGTCGAGCGCGCCCGACCACGTGCGGAGGAGCTCGGACACCGTCTCGCTCAGCGTGCCCAAGGGGTCGGTGGAGACCGGACCGAGGGGAACGCGTGGGCTGCTGGACATGGGACCATCCAAACATGAGCCACTGACATTTGAACCTGGACCGATTCTGCCGCTGATCTGGGATCTTTAGCCAACATCTGTTGCGCGCGAGTGCCTCTCCGGGCCCTGCGAGCGGTGCGGGACTTCTCGCCTGGCCCGCGTACACTCGCCATATGCGCCCCCTCTCCGTCCGCGAGCGCGACCTCCTGGTCGCCATGGTCGCCCGTGGTACGGAGGACGGTGTTGATCGGGTGATCGCCGCCTCCGATCGGGAACGGTGGGCGGGACAACTCGCAGACATCTCGGTCCACGGGACGTGCGGTTGCGGCACCTGTCCCTCGATCGACCTTGTCCCTGAGAGCGACGACCGGCCCTCCACGGCGCGACAGACCGTCCTCGAAGCGAGTACCTCGACCGCGAGCCTGCTCCTCTATATCGAGGGTGACCGTCCGACGTACCTGGAACTCGCCCCGTGGGGCGATGAGCCGATCACCGAGTTCCCGCTGGTGGCAGACGTCGAGTTCTGAGGTCGCACCTCGACGGGGGTCGCCACCCTTCGACAAGCTCAGGGACCGGGAAAGGTACTCAGAGACCGGGTGGGGTGCGCCGGGATCGGGATGGGTGCTCGGGGACCGGGTGGGGTGCGCCGGGACCGGGAGGGGTGCTCGGGGACCGGGTGGGGTGCGCCGGGATCGGGAGGGGTGCTCGGGGACCGGGTGGGGTGCGCAGGGAATCGGGAGGGGTGCTCGGGGACCGGGAAAGGTACTCAGAGACCGGGTGGGGTGCGCAGGGCTCGGGAGGGGTGCTCGGGGACCGGGAAGGGTGCGCCGCGACTGGGTGGGGTGCGCCGGGATCGGGAGGGGTGCTCGCGGCCGGGGAGGCGCTCGCGGCCGGGAGCGGTCCGTGGGGCCGGAGCGTTCGCATCCGTCTCGATCCGGTTCGGTCCCTGAGCTTGTCGAAGGGCAGCCCGCCCGATCAGTCGCGCGTGCCGAACAGCCCTTCGCCGTGCTTCGTCAGCACGTCGTACGCGTCGGCGTAGTTGTCCGGCAGCGGTGCTCCGGGCTCGTACTTCGCGAGGAGGATCCCGATGAGTCCGAGGGCCGGCGGCGTGAGTGGTCGCTTGCGGTCCTTGTCCTTGTCAGCCCGCGCGTTCGCCTCGGGGTTCGGCGGCACGTAGGCGGGCGTCACCGTCGGCCACAGCACCGGCTGCCTCGGTGAGGTGAGGTTCACGGCGTTGAAGATGCTCGTGGCGGTGCGGTCGCGTTCGGTCAGCGGGTCGAGTCCGTGCAGTTCGGCGAGGGTCTTCATGAGTGAGCCGTGATGCATCTCCTCGTTGATGACGCTGCCGGCCTTCGTGTACGCAGAGATGACGATCGTCGGCACCCGCAGACCGAGGCGGTCGAAGGTGAAGCCCATCTCGCCCGCCTCCGGCTCGCCCGACGGCGGGGTCGCCTTGGGCGGTGCGACGTGGTCGTAGATGCCGCCGTGTTCGTCGAAGGTGACGAGCATGACCGTGTTCATCGCGTTCGAGCCGGTGGTCGACGCCCCGTGCTTGATCGACGTGTAGACCTCGCCGAGGAGTTGCTCGCCGGCGCGCATGTCGGAGTAGGCGGAGTCGAGCTCCGGGTCGACGTCGTCCCGGCTCGGGTTGTCGGGACGGACGACCGGCGGGTGCATGTCGTTGTGGTCGAACACCATGCGTGGTTCGACGAAGGCGTAGTCGGGCAGGTCGCCGTTCGCCGCGTCCTCATGGAACTGCTCCATGCTGCGGAAGTTGCTCTTCCAGAATCGCTCGATCGACGGTGCGCTCAGGAGACCGGTGAGGGACACGACCTGCTGGGCGTCGTAGTAGACGCGCCAGGTCTTGCCGGCCTCCTCGAGCCGGTTGAACACGGTGGGGACGGCCGGTGCGCTCAGCCACTTGCCGATCCCGTCGCCCTCGATGTTGGTGACGTAACCGTGGGAGGTGCTCGCGTGGAAGAAGGAGCGGTTGCAGAAGGTCTGGGAGGGGACCGCCGCGTACCAGTGGTCGTAGACGCCGAAGTTCTTGGCGAGCGTGGACAGCACCGGCAGCATCTCGGGGGAGAAGCCTCCCATCACGGTGGAGTACTCCTCGGGCGTCGGCTTGCGTCCGCGGGCGAGCGTCGAGTTGACGATGTAGTCCTTGACGAAGCCGTCGTTCTTGGGGGGGGAGGTGTCGGCCGGGAGGTTCCACGGGGGCTGCAGCGGATTGCGGAGGTCGCCGTTGCTCTCGGGGTCGATGGTGCCGAAGAGCTGCGTGTTGACGTGCGGGTAGAACTCGCCGGGGTCCGGGTCGGGCTGGGCCATGATCTGGTCGGTGGGGCCCGTGTACACGTGGGCGGGGACGGCTTCGCCGGACTCGCCGGGGTTGCTGTAGTCGCCCTGGGCGAGGCCGTCGAAGGTCTGGCCGGCCGGTTCGCCACCCGCCGGGTAGAGCCATCCGAGCATGTGGTCGAAGGAGCGGTTCTCGAACATCACGACGACGACGTGGTCGAAGCCCGGTTCGCTGCGCTTGGGGAGCGGCGTGAAGCCATAGTCCTCCTGCGGGTTGGCTGCGGTGGCGGCTGCGATCCCGCCCGCGACCGCTCCGCCCGCTGCCAGCCCGGCGACGCCGAAGCCTGCCGCGCGGAAGAAGTCGCGGCGGGAGGCGGGGCGTTTGGGGCGTGCCTCGGGCTGGGACTCCTGGCCGGGATCCGGACCCGGTTCCTCGTCGTGTGCCACTCGAGCCTCCCCCTGATCGGCGGCGACACCTGGTCGAGGGTCGCCGCTGTGCTGCCTAGCGTAGACGCGCGACGGATGTCGTGCTGTGGGCGAGTGGGGGATTGCTCCTGCCTCGCCGTGCTGCGCTGGGCGAGCTGCACCGGTGTGCGGGACCCCCGTAAACGACGAAGCCGGCGGGCTGCTCCGAGTGGAGCGAGCCCGCCGGCAGCGGTCGTGATGGTGACTAGGCGCGCGGTGCGGCGGTGCTCGCTGCGGCGCGAGCCGTGCGGACCGAGCGCGTGCGGACGAGCATCAGCAGGATGCCGGCAGCGGCGAGCAGGCCTGCAGCACCGATGAGGGACGGCGACTCGACGCCCGTCTCGGCGAGGCGACTCGTGCCGTTGCTCGGGCCGTTCGACGTGGTGCCGGAGTCGACGGTGGTCGCCGCGGCGGTGACGGTGAACTCGACCGGGTCGGAGATCGGCGACAGCGCGCTGAACTCTGCAGCGGTGCTGTCGACGATGACGGACAGGACGACCCACGTGCCGGCGTCGAGGTCCATCAGGACCTCCCAGTCGCCGTTGTTGTCGACACGGACGGGGGCGAGCGGGTACACGGGAGCAGGAACGGCTGCAGCGGCTGCGATCCCAGCGTCGGCGACGCGGGCTTCAGCCGTGGCTTCCGGCTCGACGAGGTCGGTCTGAGCGGTGCGCGTCACCGATGCCTCGTAGAGCTCCTTCGGCACAGCCACGAGGTACACGTCGGTACCGGGCTGAGCAGTGCCGCGGATGATCAGCATGTCCGTGACGGGAACCTGCTGACCGTTGGTCGGGCTGGTCACGATCGGGGCGTCGTAGAACACGGGCTGGGAGTCCGGGACCGTGAGCTTGAGCTCGGTGCTGCCGAGCTGTTCGGAACCGAGCTGCTGGTAGACGTAGAAGGTACGCTCGCCGGAGTATGCAGCGAGTGACACCTCAGCGGACCATTCGCCGTTGATCACGGTCACGTTGTTCTTGCCGACGACCGGGCGGCCGAGGGAGTCGTTGACGGTGACGGTGGCGCCGTTGGTGCCGTTTCCGGAGAACGTGACGTTGCTGCTGGTGAGCACCTGGCCGTTGGTCGGCGTCTTGACGACGAACTTCGTCGGCGGCAGCGTGATGGTGCGGTAGATGGTCTGGACGAGCTGGTCGTTCAGCGTCTCGTAGACGATGAACTCCCGCTCACCGGCGAAGATCGCGAAGTCCAGTGCAGCCGTCCAGGTGCCATCGACGACCGTGACGTTGTTGGTGCCCGCGACGGGGCGACCGAGGGAATCGTTGACGGTGACGATCGCGCCGTCGGTGCCGGTGCCGCTGAAGGTGATGTCGCTCGTGTCGAAGACCTGTCCCTGGGTGGGCGAGACGACGTCGAAGGCGTCCGCCGGGGTGATCGGGAGGTTGAAGTTCACCGGGACGGCGGCTTCGGAGCCGTCTTCGACGGTGACGAAGATGGACTGCGCGACGGTGTCGTTGTCGTCGTAGGGCGTGAGCGTGATGTCGAAGGTGCCCTGTGCGGCCTCGGCTTCGGCGGTGACGGCACCGCGGCCGAGCTCTTCCGTCTGCGCTGCGTTGAGCACGACGACCGTGGCGTCTGCCGGTGCGAGACCGGTGACCTCGACGGTGCGTGAGGCGACGGTCGAGCCATCAGCCGGCGCGGTGACGGTCAGCAGGCTCGCGGCGTTCGCGGCCGGAGCGGTGAGCACCGACCCGCCGACGACGAGCGCAAGCAGGGCGGGCGTGGCGAGCAGCGCGCGCCAACGAGAGCGGATCATGTGGTTCCCCCAGAAAGAAATTCGCAGCGACCGGACTCGGTCGGCTCCTCAACTTAGCATTCAGGTGATTCCCAAACAGGCATGCAGGGGTGGGGCCGGGGAGGTTTGTCCTAGGCCACCGAATCGCGCAGCGGAGGTCGCTTCAGGAGGAAAAGGCAGAACGCCTGCACCGCGATACCGACGAGCTCCGCGCAGAGGCCTCCGAGCTGTGCGCCTGGGGCGCCGAGCGGGCCCGTGAGCGCGAACGTGGTCGCCACACCGGCGATGGCCGCGAGGACGTTCGCCAGGGCGATCCAGTTGGCCCGGCCTTCAGCGACGAGCGACAGTCCGAACCCTCGCGAGGCACAGATCGCGAACAGGATCGCGCCACCGAGGACGGCGACCTGCCAGACGATGTCGATCGTTCCCGAGAAGACCAGGTTCGCGACGAACGGGACGAGGACAGCGAACCCGACGCCGGAGATGGCACCGAGAGCAGCATTCATGAGGAGTGACTGTCGGCTTCGTTTGACGCGTCCATCCTCGGGAGCGCTACCGACCCAGCTCTGCAGACGGCTGGGAACGCCGCCGAGGATCGCGAGGGCCATCCGCATGAGTCGGTCGACGGCGGCGAACACCGCCACGGCGGACGGGTTGACGAGACCGACGATCGCGATCGGCAGCGAGGTGTAGACCACGCTCACGGCGCGTCCCCCGGTGAGCGGGAGCTGCTGCTTGATGATCGCCCCGCCGCTGGTGAATGCCGAGAGCCGCGGCAGGAGTCGCTGACCGAACCGCAGCGACACCGCGACCTGCGTGAAGATGACCGCGACGAGCGTGCCGATCCCGTAGACGAGCAACGGCGCTCCGGCGAGCAGGAGCCCGGCGACCCCGGCCATGATGAGCAACCGAGGGATGCCTTCGAACGCCAGGATGGCGAGGGGCCGGTTCGCCCCTACGAGGAACCAACCCGGGCTGAGGCAGGTCGCCACGGATGCGGCAGCCAGGACCGCGGCGGCAGGCTTGTAGTCGGTGGCGATGACTGCGGCAGCGACCGCTGCGACAGGAGCGCCGACCAGCGTTGCAAGGAGCTTGGTCGCCAATGCTGACTGATACAGCGAGGCACGCTCAGCAGTTTGCGCTCTCGCAACCCGTTGTGGGCCGAGGACGCTCCACCCGAGCTCGCAGATGGTCGCACCGGCCAGGCCGAGCGACTGCGCGACGGCGACCGCAGCGAAGCCGGTGCTGCCGTACTGGGCGGTCAACGCCGGGTAGACCAGCAGCGGAGTGGCCGCTCCGAGGCCTGGGATGAGCAGGTACAGGAGGAGGTTCGAGGCTTGGCGCAGTCTTCTCATCAGATATGGGTACGCATTCTGATCAAGCGACGAGCGCGCTGGCGTGCTTCACGACGTCGGTCAGCGGTGCGCCGAGTTTCGTGATGAACGTGGAGTCGAACCCGGCAGGTTCGCTCGATCGTGCCATCTCGATGGCGTCATTCAGACGCTGTCCGAGGAGTGTGGGATCAGGTTCGGCGGTGAGCAGTCGCGGATGCAGCGCAGATCTGGTGCCGGCCAACTCGTTCGTCACGGTGATGCCACCGGAGACGACCGAATCGAGGGGCGGGTGAGACGGGTGGGGGCTGTGCTGCAGTGAGAACATCACATCCGTGTTCGAGAGCAGCTCGAAGTATCCCTGCCAGGACAACTTCCCGCGCGACGCAAGCGTGGTGGTGCCTGACAGCGCGACGGTCGCGTGCGATTCTCCGACGGACGAATAGGAGACTCCACTACCCGCCGACGACGCGGCGGAGAGCTTCAAGGCGGAGATTCCGATCGCGAAGAGGTTGCGAGGCTTGTTCGGTCTTCCGTAGAACATCACGGACGGCTGCGCGGACTTCCGCCGATTCGCAGCTGATTCCTCGAGGCGTCCGAGATCGAGGCTCGGTGCGAACACCAGCGCTGGATCAACATCGAGACGCTCTGCATCCCGGAGGTACGCAGCGAGTGGTTCGGAGTTCACCACCATGCGGAAACCGGCGTGATAGGTGGCTCGAGCGAGCGCAAACTCCGCCGACCAAGGGTAGAAGCCAGGCTCGTAATCCTGAGCCAGGTAGATGACGCGGTCCGGTCGGATCACGTTGAGTCGAGCAGCGACGTCCAAGGGGTGGACCGTGGTCCAATGCGTACCGATCCACAGCTCGTCCGCGCTGACGGCCAGACCGGTGAGTGCCGATACGTGGAGGACCTCGACCTCGGCCCAACGTGACAGACCGAACTCGTCCCTCAGGAATTCCCGGATGCTGGCGGACGCCCGCGGGTTGGGCTCATCCCACAGCGCGAAGATGCGGAGTGGCAGCTCGAGCGAGTTCGCCACACCGACACTGACCTCCAGAGCCGTGCGGATCCCGGCGAAGATGGCTTCGGCCTTGATCTCGGGCACGATCAGCGAGACACGGGGCCGGACCTGATCGCTCGATTGGGCCGATGCGACCGCAAGGCTCATCGGGTTGAGGCCGGCGAAGGCGTTGGCTCCCGGCACCCGTGCGGATGCTTCGATGAAGCCCCGCTCGACCCGGTCCCGCTTCGCCTTGCGTCTGGCACGCATCGCGAGGGTCCGCACTTGGTTGAGAGCAGCGTTCACTTGGTACCCGTCTCCTGCGAGAACCGACGAACGGCGCCCTCGCATATCGCCCGAAATGCGTCTTGGTGTGCTTCGACCGTGAACAACGCGAGGGCACGTTCCCGCGCCTGCGCCCCCAACGACGTCCGTGTGTCCGGCGACGCCACCTCGCCGAGCGCCGAAGCGAGCGCCGAGACAGACGACGGTTCCACCGTCAAACCGCCGGATCCCACTGCCCACGTCATGGGTTCGATGTCGCTCACGATGACCGCGCGACCGGCGAGCATGGCGTCCATCAACTTCGCCGGGAGCTGGCCATGGGCGTATCCGTCGTCTTTGCTCGGGATCACCACGATGTCCGCGTTCTCGACCAGTGCGAGGCCCTCGTCGAAGGAGGTCATTCCGACCCACTGCTCCCAGGGCCGAGCGTCCTCAGGCGCGTCGTCGGTGAGCTTGAGCGTGATGCCAAGATCCTGACGGTCCGCGACCGCCTCCCGCAGGATGTCGACGCCCTTGTGCTTCCGATTCGTTCCGACGAAGGCAATGGAGGGCTTGGAACTGGTGTGCGGTGCCCCGAAGCCCCGGTCGTCGCGAACATGGGGAACGACAGGCCCGCCGTAAATGGCTTGGAGGACCGGATTGCTCACGATGGTGTCCGCCTGCAAAGCGAGCCGCTTCAGCTCCCTGTTCTTGCGCACGGCGCTGAACTTCAGGATGCCCTTCGCGAAGCGGCGCAGCGGGCGCCGCCACGACAACGCGGCCTCGAGATCCGGGTCGTCGACATCGAGGAGGAGTGGGCGATGGGCTGTGCGCGCGAGCCGTCTTGCGCGCCCGAAAGACGTCTCCACCGGCTTGACTGCGAGGACCAGGTCGGCAGCTTCGACCGCCGCAAGGAGTTTGGGATCGTCTTCGTCGACCGTGCGACAGTTCGCGGCGAAGTCTCCACCGCGCAGCGGACCCCAGATCTCGCCTCCACGTGGAGCGAACACCTCGGTCTCCCAGCCGTTGGCCCGCATCAGCAGCCACAGGCAGTAGGTACGACCAAGCGAGTTCGATGAGATGTCCGGGGTGAAGATCGCGATTCTCATCTTCTGCTCCGCTCATGGTTGACCATGCGCAGGCCGTGCCGGTACATGGGAGACCTTTCGAAGTGAACGATGTCGACCGCTCTGGAGCTTGAGTCACGCTCGAACCTGACGGCGAGGTCATCCTGACGATAGTTCTCGAATCGTAGCAAGATCGCAGGCGGTCCATCGATCGTGAAACATGATGTTCACCGACGTAGCATCGAACGCCACCGGCGGGGCGATCGTTTGTCGTTAGGATCGGTCCATGGGGATCGAGCGAACTGCCAGCGCGCGTCCGTCCCCGGCCTTCCGCATGGCGCTCTTCGTTCTAGGGGTCGTGTTTTTCTCGGGGTTCATCAATTTGATCCCGTCGCCTGGACCAGCGTTGGCAACGCTCCTCATTGATG
Organism: Plantibacter sp. PA-3-X8; assembly: GCF_003856975.1. Classification (NCBI taxonomy): domain Bacteria; kingdom Bacillati; phylum Actinomycetota; class Actinomycetes; order Micrococcales; family Microbacteriaceae; genus Plantibacter; species Plantibacter sp. PA-3-X8. The sequence continues at coordinate 3,981,943 of NZ_CP033107.1, read as the reverse complement.
GCGCGCTCGTGATCATGTTCGGCGCGTTCGTCGTACGTGTTGGCATCGCTCAGGGACGCATGCCCGTCAGCATCTGGATGGCCGCCTGGCTACTGCTGGTCCTCGCGTACGCTGCCTTGCTACTTCAGGGTGGTGCGCCATTTGCAGAGCAATTGGCAACGGTGCGCAGTCACGCTCTATACGTGTTTCTTGCTATCTATATCGCGACTTGTGTTGAGGAAACTGCCGAGCTTCGGCGACTGCTCGAGATGATCATGCGGTTGGGCGTGGCGTTTTCGGTCTTTGGGATCCTGCAATACCTGCTTCGAGCTCAACTTCCGACCTGGCTCCTGGCGAGCTCTGATACGCGTGTCTTCAGCTATTTCGGAACTGACATCACCCGCTCGAACGGCCTCATGGGCAATACCATCGTCTACTCCGCTGTGTTGCTTCTGTTCCTATCTCTCTGGGCGTTCAAATTCGCTCAGAGACCGACATGGCGGAGTGGCCTGGCAAGCGTGGTCGTGATCGTGGCCCTCATGACGACCTTCTCGCGCATCGCGATCGCTGGCGCCGTCGTCATCGCTCTTTTGGCGCTTCTGCGAATGCTTGGTAAAGAGGGCATCTCCAAACTGGTGCCGGGGTTGGTCGCATTCTCGCTCCTGGGAAGCGTTGTTGTTGTGGCTCTCCTCGCAGATTCGACGACCTCACGGGCGATCGCGGACTCTTTCATCGTGAAGGAGCTGTTCGGAGGGCAGAACGAGTCTGTTCAAGGATCGACGGCCGGTCACGACGCATTCACACAGTTTGCGCTCAACAGCTTCGGATCAAATCCTTGGACCGGGGTCGGGATCGGTAGCCAGAGCGTGGTGGGAACTACCGCCGTTCAGATCACAGACGGAGCCAATCTCGCCGTGGCTGTGGAAGGTGGATTGGCGCTCTTCATTCCCTGGATGTTGCTCATTGTGACCGCTGGCCTTGCGGCATTCGCCGCGCGCAAGATCGTCGACGCTGACTACCGGTTCCTTGCATACGGTCTCGTTGTCTTCATTGCTTACCAGTTCGGCGCCGCATCGTTCGTGAACTCAGCGATTATCGGGAAGACGCCCTTCCTGTTGTTCTGGGGGGCATTCGGCATACTCATGGGCCTTGGCAGAGCAAGCAGGAGGAGTGCGGGTTCCGTGAGCGTCGCAGTAGGAAGCGACAGCGAACGTCACGATCCAGCGGCCATCCGGTAGGTACTCGTGGCAGAGTTGCGCCGGCTAGGTGCACTCAGGACCCTGTCTTTTCGTGCATGTCGCCGGTGAACAGCCACCTGTCAGCATCTAAGCGACCATCAACAGGAGGTAGCTCTGCCCGGATCTCTTCTCGCGTCCGGCGGTGCTCCAAAGCGCCGGCGATTGCGCTTGCAAGCTCTGCGCGCTTGATTGTGGGTGAGAGCACTTTATGGCCCTGCTTCTGCAGCCACTCTGCAATGCCGGTTTCCGTGCTCGCGACGATCTCGGTTCCGACGCTGAGGCCCTCGACGATCGGGAGACCGATCTGCTCCTTCCAGTTGGTGAAGGGTTGCGACAGTAGGACGGCGACGTCAGCATGACGCTGCGCCTCGAAGATGACGTCTCGGGCGGGGTCGATGATGACCGTCGTGCGCGGTGCCGTCTGCGCCCAGCGGAGGACCTCCGCCTCGAGCGGCCCCTTGCCGAGGATCTGGAGTTCGGCGTTCGGCGACGACGCCAACACGTTCGACCAGCTGTCCATGAGCTGGCGAATGCCCTTCCGCTCGTCGAGTGCACCCACGAACAGCACTTTCGAGGCCGGCTCGTCGCTGTCGACGGTGAGCGCGGACGGGTGGGCTGTCGGCAGGCCCCAGATCAAGGTCGTCTCCGGTGGACGACGCTTCATCCGGGCGCCGAGCAAAGCTTCGTAGTTCGTCTCCGCGTCGGCGGTGCCGAAGACAATGCGAGTCAGCGACCGGTAGCAGAATCCAACCGTCAGACGCAGCAGGGCCCGGGTGACGGCGACTGGCAGATGCGTGCTCGCAGCGACCTTGCGCGGCAGGTCTGCGTTCTCGATCGCGTAGGTCACGAGCTGGGTCGGCTGCCGACGAAGCAGTCGGCCTACGCGCGCTGCCACCGAGAGAACCAGGTTCTGCGGCAGTGCGCTGGGAGCGTAGGGTTCGACGATCTCCAACCTCGAGTAGGTGCCCTTGAGGACCAATGCCGCGATGTGCACGAAGGACGTCTGTTCGACCCGGACACCTGCAGGAGCTCGCGTCACATCGAAGTCGTACATCGGCTTCTGATAGAAGAAGTCGCCCGGGGCGCTGTCGTGCAGCCGCTCGAGGTGCGTCGTTCGCGCGCCGCGGTAATACCGGGCGATGGGTTTCTGGGTCATCGGGGCCAAGCGTCCTTCGTCACGCGTTCGAAAGCAGGCTGTTCCGTCTGGCGCAGACCGTCTCGGTACGCCAACCAGAGGTCACCAGCGAAGTGGAATCGGCCTGCGGCGACGCGTTTGCCCACACGTAGCGTCGCGCGGATGACGGAGGCAAGGAGGAAGTGCCGCTGACGCGCAGCGACACGGCCGAGTCCATACGCCGAGTAGAGCTGGACCCGGTCGCCGGCGATGCTGTGCGACGACGAGACCGCATGAGCGACGGTCGCCTCGGGTGCGATCGCAACCTTGAAACCCGCGGAACGGGCGCGGTAGCCGAACTCCACGTCTTCCCAGTACATGAAGAAGGTCTCGTCCAGCAGGCCGATCGCCTCCAGAAGTCGTCGGGAGACCAGGACACACGCCCAGGTCACGAAGTCGGGGCTCGTCGACCCCGCCGTCTCGTCGATCCGCAATGGGAACCCGATGGCCGGGCCGAGCGCCTGGAGTGACCCGTCCTCGTTGAGGATTGCCGGACCGACGATCCCCACACTCGCATCGCGTTCGAACGCCGCCAGCATCACGGACAACGCTCCCTCGTGCAGCCGAGCGTCGTTGTTGATGACGAGCACGAAGTCTGCGTCGGCCTCGAGGGCGTAGCGCAGACCGACATTGACTCCGGCGGAGAAGCCGCCGTTCTCCGACCGTTCGAGCAGGACGTGCGCGGGAGCGTCCGACGTGTCGAGCGCTTGCCGAAGCGTGCCGTCAGCCTCGTTGTCGACGATGATGATCTGGTTCAGACCGCCGTCCTGTGCGAGCGAGGCGATGCAAGCGGTCGTGTTCGCGGCGTCGCGCCAGTTCAGGACGACCGCGGCAATCGAAGGTTGGGGTGAGGAGACCGCTTCAGGACGATCCATCAACGCTCTCGCAACACGTTCGAGACGATCTCGGCCGTCCGGTCCCAGCTGTACGTCGCCGCCGGCGCTGTGGCATGGGGTCGGTCAGCCAGGGCCGTACGCATCGCTTCGGCCCAGGCCAGGTCGTCGTGTGCGTCACCGACCGGGAACCCCTGGCCGCTCGAAATCTCGGCGATCGACTCGCAGCCCTCCCAGAAGATCACCGGGGTTCCGCACGCGATGCTCTCGACCGCAGGAAGGCCGAACCCTTCGACCAACGACGGGAAGACTGTGGCGGCTGCGCCGCGGTAGAGCTCAGCGAGCTCCGGGTCGGAGAGTCCGCTCCGCACTTCGACGCGATCGGCGACACCGAGTTCCGCTGCACGGCGCTCGGCGCCCTCGCGGTCGTTCATGACGACGACGAGTCGGGCGTCGGGCACGCGGGCCAGCGCTCGGAAGACGACGTCGACGTTCTTGTGCGCGCGCAGGTTGCCGACGTACAGGAAGTAGGGGAGAGCATCCGCAGCGTCGGTCGGGGCCTCGCCCGGGTGGAATGCGTCCGACAGTCCGTTGCCGGCGTTGACGACACGGACGCGGTCGTCGTCGACCCACTCCTCGATCGCATGCTTCGACGTCTCCGACACGGTCAGCACCAGTCGGTTCCGGCGGATGATCGGGCGCAGCACAGCCGAATAGTGCGCGAGGTACACGGCACGACGGTTGGTCGTCGGGTGCAGATGAATCAGGTCGTGGACGGTCACCACTTGTGGCGAGCGGGCGAGGAACCCGTTGTAGCCGGGGGAGTAGATCGTCTCACCGCCGGGTGTCCGGCGCACGCGGAGGAAGTCCTGCGGATCGGACGGCTTGCCGCCGACCTCGAGCGCCGACCACTCGACGCTCAACCGCGGGAGCACTTCGGACGCATAGCGACCGATGCCGTGGACGCCGCTCCACCTGGTGTCGGCAAGGATCATGAGGCGAGGGTCCGATCGGTTCCGTCGGTGCGGGCGGATTGACCGACCCAGCCGGTGAGCTTGGTGGCGAAGGCGGCGGATCCGAACAGGGCGTTGACGCGCTCCTGAGCCGGAGCCATGTCGACGAGCAGGGCGCGCTCGACCGCCTCGCGAAGCGTCGCGTCATCGAGCGCATCGACGACGACACCGCCGTCGATGGCGAGGACACTCTCGGACGCACCACCTTCGGAGAGCACGAGCGCGGGCGTACCGAGGGCCATCGCCTCGACGGGCATGATGCCGAAGTCCTCCACCGCTGCGAACACCAGGAGCGATGCCGCCTGGTACAGCGCGAAGAGCAACTCGTCGCTCGGCCTCGTCATGATGATGACCGGCACCGTCGCGGCATCCGCGAGCGCCTGCAGTTCGGCGTGCTGCGGCCCCGCGCCCGCGAGCACGACCGGCAAGCCGGCGAGTTCGCCGGCGCGGATGGCGACGTCGAGTCGCTTGTAGTCGACGAAGCGGGAGGCACCGAGGATGTACTCGGACGGCAGCGTCGAGAACAGGTACGCGTCCTCAGCGCTGAGTCGGTCCGCCCAGGACGGCACGCTCTGGAGGTACTCGACGCGGACCGGCGGGTGGATGACCTCGGCCTCGACGCCCCACGAACGCTCCATCCGCTGACGGATGTAGTCGCTGTTGGCGGCGAACGTCGCGCCGTCCTGCGCGCGCTTGCGGTCGACGCGACGGAGGGCGGGGGCGAGTGCGCGGGCAGCGAGGTTCCCGCCACGGACGTCCAGCTCGGGGGCCCAGAGGTATCGGGCAGGCGTGTGGACGTAGACGAACCGCTGCGGGCCGTTCGCTCCCTGCCGTCCGCCGGCGTGATGCGCGAACGCGTGCGAGCTGATGAGGACGAAGTCGGCGGCGGAGACGTCGGTCCTGGCCCAGGTGGCCGGCATGAACGGCAGCGCGGCCGCTTTGCTCTTCCGCAGGGGTGTGCGGGCGATCCAGGATTCACTCACGGTGTGGCCGGCGAAGCGGTCGGGCGCGTTGCTCCACAGGCAGTGGATGTCGGCGTCGGGATAGGCGGCGGCCATCGCATCGACGACGTTCTCGGAACCACCGTGACGCTCGATCCACTCGTGGATGATCAGCCCCGCCATCAGTGGGCTTCCTTGCCCGGAGCCACGACGGCCCGGATGGTGCGCCAGAGGATGACGACGTCGCCCATGAGTGACCAGTTCTCGACGTAGTACAAGTCCAGTCGGATCGCGTCCTCCCAGCTGAGGGCCGAGCGGCCGCTGACCTGCCAGAGGCCCGTCATGCCGGGCTGCACGATGAGGCGGCGCTTCGCCGCGGAGTCATAGAGCGCGACCTCGCCCTCGCGCTGCGGGCGCGGGCCGACCAGGCTCATGTCGCCGCGGAACACGTTGATGAGCTGGGGGAACTCGTCGAGCGAGAACTTCCGGAGGGTGGCGCCGACGCGGGTCAAGCGTGGGTCGTTTTGCACCTTGAACAGCGGGCGATCGCTCGTGCCCTGCTGGGCGAGCAACGCGGCCAGCTCGGCGTCGGCGTTGACGCGCATGGAGCGGAACTTGAGCATGTTGAACGGCTCACCGTTGAGCCCGACCCGCTCCTGGCGGTACAGCACCGGTCCGGGGCTGGTGAACTTCACGAGGAGAGCGACGACAAGGAGGATCGGCGACGCGACGAGCAGGATCGCGCCGGAACCGAGGATGTCGAAGAACCGCTTCGAGAACCGCTTCCGTCCCTCATAACGCGGTGTCTCCACGTGGATGAGCGGCAGGCCGGCGACGGGGCGCGTGTGGATGCGAGGGCCACCGATGTCGGTGAGGCTCGGCGCGACGATGAGGTGCTGGCGGCCCGGCTCGAGACTCCAGCTGAGCTGTCGGACCCGCACTGGCGTGAGTTCATCGGAACTCGTGATGATGACCGTGTCTGCACCTGTCGCTTCGAGTGCCTGCAGCACGGTGTCGACGGTGCCGGAGACCGGGATCGTCGTGGACCCGAGCGTGCCGCCGACCTTGCCCGTCGGAATGCAGGCACCGACGACGCGGTAGCCCGAGTCCGTCGAACGGCCCAACTCCCCGGCGATGTGCTCCGCGGAGTCGGCTGACCCGACGAGGAGGACGCGCGAGGAGTAGTTACCCCGCGCGCGCTGCACTGACAGCCACTGCCGCCACATCCAGCGCGACAGCAGGAGGACGAGGATGCCGAGGGGGAACGCGAGGAGGAAGTACCCACGGGCGAGGTCGAGCTTGAAGAGGAACGCGACGATCGCGACGAGTCCGAAGAGTCGGATACTGGCATCGGCGATGAGCTTGTACTCGGTGTTGCCGCTCCCGACGATGCGGGCCTCGCGGGTGCCGAACACCCTGAGGACGATCATCCATGCACCGATCAGGACCAATGAGATGACCGTGTAGTTCACTGCCACCCGCGCGGCGTCGAACCCCACCGAGGTCGTCTCCTGGTCGAAGTCGAACCACACGAGCTGCGTCCCGAAGACCACCCAGATGAGCACCAGCGCATCGGTCAAGGCGAGACGGTTCGCATACACACGCCGCCAATCACGCACGACGACGGGCTTGGGGGCGGGGGAAGTGCTCGCGGGCGTCGTTGGCAGCGGCACGGAAGGCTGCGACAACATGCGGTCTCCGTGGTGGAACACGTAATTACTACTGATGACGAGAGAGGAAAGCGGCGTTTCGATACGCGAATGTATCGGTGTTGTTGACATTAGCGGTCTGGATGGCCGACATCTGTCCCCTTTTTGGCGGTTGTGCCCCAGTTGGGCCACAATCGCGACAACTGTAGGGGAAACCCTACTGGGCGTCAGGTGTCGTTCGACGTTCTCAGGACCCGACCGAGGCCCATGAGACGCCGCCGTCGGACGAGCTGAAGAGCGTTTCGCCTACCCAGAGCCAGCTCACACCGTCCGCCGACGTGAGTGCAGCCGGTGCTGCGAGATCGGCGTCAGCGATGCACGAGACCTCCTCTGGCGCGGACGTGGCGGTCAGGGTCGCGCCGGGCACGCGGAGCACTCCGAGGCCCGTGCAACCGGTGACTCCACGGGCGGCGAACAGGATCTGATCGGGCTGCAGCTCAACGGCATGGATGCCGGCGAACGGAATAGCTGTCCATGAGCCGTTCGACGCATCCCATTCGGCGAGGACCGCAGAGCAGGCCGTCACGGTGCGGGTTTCGTCTGCCGCGAGCACCTCGACGACCGGGCACGGTGCCGCGACCGGCTGACCCGCCATGACGACGGCGGTGGAGCCGTCCGGCGCCAGCGGTGTCTGGTACGCGACGGTCGAGAGCAGTTCGGGCGAGGAGTCCCAGGTGTCGCCGGCGTCGGTCGACGAGAATCCGCCCACCGCGCACTCCGACCCGGCTGATCCGACGAGTTGCACCTCGTCCTCGCTCGTCGCCGTGAGGGCGTAGACGACGCGGAGGTCGAACGCCTGGGCGGTCGGGATCACTGCCCAGGTGACCCCCGCGTCCTCGCTGCGCTCGACGACGGCGGGAACTTCGCAGGTGCCCTGTGTCGCACGCCAGAGGACCGTGGCGTTCCCAGCAGCCATGAACCGCTCGGTCGACTCAGCGGCAACGGGCTCCTCGGTGACCTCCGGTGAGGCGGTGGCCGACGGTGTCCCGCCGAACGTCGGAATCGGGCGCTGCGTCGGCTCCTCAGTGCTGCGGCCGTTGGCCGTGAGGGCGAGCCCCACGAGGACGACGTCGGCGATGAGGAACAGCACCAGCCCGATGATCGCCAGCGTCCGACGTTTGGAGCCGAGCCGATCCCAGAAGGTCTCCTTGCGATCGCCCGCGCGATATGTGGACCTGCTCTGCTTGGGCGTCACGCTCGGTCGCCCGCCTGAGCGAGTCGATCCGCGATGACGGAGACGTGGTCGTGGATCTGGTCGCCGACCCGCGCGTAGGTGGACGCGCTCCGGCGGTAGGGGTCTTCGATGTCGTCGTCCTCCGCGTCCTCGGGCGGCGGGACGGAGCCACGCTGCGCGGCGACCTCCTCGACGAGCGTCCAGGGGTCGGAGACGACGTGGGTCTCTGCGACGAGCCTCGCGAACTGGGGCACGGTGAACGTGACGCGGGAGGCTCGGGGGAGGAGCCGTGCCACGACGCTGCGGTGTTCGCGGGTCGCCGTCAGGATCAAGTCGGCATCGGCCACGAGGTCGCGGTCGAGCGGTGTGGGGACGTGGCCTTCCGGTGATCCGCCGAACCGACGCGACTGCTCGACCACCTCGTGGGGCATCTCGAGGCCCTGGCCGACGCCCGTCCCCGCGCTCGACACGGCGATCGGCCGGCCACCCGCGGTGACGCCGGCGGCCGCGAGCCGCGCGGTGAGGATCTGCGCGCCCAGTGCGGAGCGGCAGATGTTGCCGGTGCAGACGAAGAGGACCGAGAACGGGCGAGAAGGGGTCCCAGAGGAACCGGTCACTTCTTCACATCCTCGGCGTAGCCGTACCCGGCTCCGTAGCCGTAGCGTGCGTACCCGTAGGCGTCAGGGCCCTTCGTCGGCACCATGGTCATGACGAGTCCGGCGACCGAGGCGTTCACATGCGCCAGTGATTCGAGTGCACCCTTGAGCTGGTTCTTGTGGGTCCGGCCGGCTGCGACGACGACGAGCGCCCCACCGGTGTGCCGCGCGAGCAGTGCACCGTCGGTGACCGGCAGGAGTGGCGGTGCGTCGATGATCACGTAGTCGAACTGCTGCTCCAGCCCACGGATCAGCTTCTGCATCACGACGGAACCGAGCAGCTCACTCGGGTTCGGCGGTACGGCACCGGCTGGGAGGATCTGCAGCAAGCCACGTCCCCACTGCTGCATCGTGTCGTCGAGGGTGGCCCGACGGATGAGGACGTCGCTCAGGCCGACTGCGCCCTCGATGTCGAAGTAGTTCGCGAGCTTCGGGCGGCGGAGGTCCGCGTCGATCAGGACGACCTTGTGGCCGGCATCCGACAGCGCGATCGCCAGGTTCGCCGCCGTCGTGCTCTTCCCCTCGCTCTGGATGGACGACGTGATGACGTAGCTGCGTGGCTGGTCGGTGACGTCGAGGAACTGCAGGTTCGTCCGGAGGCTGCGGAACGACTCGGCGCGCGGGCTCTTCGGGTCGGCCTGCACGATGAGCGGACGCTGCTTCGCCTTCGGGTCCCACGCGATGCCGCCCATGAGCGGGATGTCCGTGACACCTTCGACGTCGCGCTCGTTGCGGATGCGAGTGTCGAGCGTCTCCTTCAGCACGGCGAAACCGACACCGATCGCGAGGCCGACGAGCAGGCCGAGCGCGATGTTGAGGGGGACGTTCGGGCTCACCGGGGTGTTCGGGACGCCGGCCTGCTGCACCAAAGTCAGCTTGACCGGGCTGGACGCCCCGTCTTCCGGCGTCTCGATCTTCGACACGACAGCCGTGAGGCTCTCCGCCGTGGTGTTGGCGATCTCAGCGGCCAACACGGGGTCGGGGTTCATGGCCGTGATCTCGATGAGCGTCGTGTCGAGCGGCGCCGAAGCGGTGAGCTGCTGAGCGAGCTCGCCCGCCGTGATGTTGAGTTCCAGGGAGCCGACGACGGGGAGCAGCACGATCGGGGTGCTCACGAGGTCGGCGTAGGTCTTCACCCGCTGCTGTGTGAAGGCGTTGCCCTGGGCCAGTTCCTGCACGTTGTCGCTGGACTGCGTCGAGACGAACACCTTCGCCGATGAGCTGTACTCGGGCGTCTTGACGAGCGAGTAGGTCGCTGCGATCGCGACCCCGAGTAGCGCGAGCGCGACGATCAGCACCCAGTACTTGCGAAGGACACGGAGATAGTCACGAAGCTCCACGCGGTGGCATCCGATCAGTCAGAGGGGAGAGCATGGCACCTCGGTTGGAGGCGGCCCCGAAGAGGGGGTTGTGAGCCATGGTGCCACAAACCGTCAACTGTTCCCGAGCGTCGTGATCGAGCGAGTCGACGCGTGGCGTAGCTTTGCGACCGTGACGGACGACCTGGGAACCCCTTCGAGCACGGACGCGCGACGCGCCAGAATGCGGCTGACCATCGCGCTCATCGGGCTCGCGGCCGCGGCGCTCCTGGCCGCGACCATGCGAGCTGGCATGCAGCTCCCGCAGCCGTTCGACGCGCTCGGCGGCTACCTGCTCGTGTGGGTCCCGCTTGTCGGTGCGGTGCTGCTCGCCCGGTTCGCCGTCTCGGCTCCTCGTGGAAGCGCGCCGGTGATCGGCCTCGCCTTCCGACCGATCGACCTGCTCTGGGGGCTGGCCGCGGGGCTCCTCCTCCGCATCGTCGTCAGTGTCCTCGAGGTGGTCGTCTACGGCTCATTGCCGGCGACGGCCGGCGGCGGAGCGCCGACCGGGAGTGCGCTCATCGTGATCTCGTTCATCGTCGCGGTGCTTGCGGCCACGGTGATCGCCCCCGTCGTGGAGGAGCTGTTCTTCCGAGGACTGCTGTTGCGATCGGTGCGCGGCAGTATGCCCGGCCGGGCGGCTTGGATCGCCGTCGTGACCTCGGCAGCGCTGTTCGCTTCGCTCCACGTCGTGGTCGCCAGCGGGCCGTCGGAAGCACTCGTCACCGGTGTCGGGACGTTCCTCGTCGGCCTCGGCGCCGGCGCCGCCGCAGTCCTCACCGGGCGCCTCGGTCCGGCCATCGTGACGCACATCGTCTTCAATGCCTCGCTCCTCGTGCTCGGTGTGACCGCCGTGACCGGTGGAACAGGCGTCGTGATTGAATAGCGCCCATGCCGTCCCCATCCGACGACCGTCGTTCATCTTCCGGCGATCGCCCCGCCGCCCGACGGTCCGAGGGGTCGAGTCGCGCTGACGGCTCTCGCCGCAGATCGAGCGCCAGTTCGCGCGCCCGTCGCCGGGAGGGTGCGCGTGACGAGCGGCTGAAGGTGCGCCGTCGCAGGACGCTGCTCATCGTCGGTGGTCTCGTCCTCGTCGTCATCGCCGCCGTGGCTTGGATCGGCGTGCGCGCGTTCCTCGCCAAGGGCGAGCTCGAAGCGGCCGTTCCGCTGGCACAGACGGTTCGCGAGCAGGTCGTCGCCGACGACCCCGGTGCGGCCGGCAAGACCGCACGCGAGCTGGCTGCGCATGCGCGATCGGCCGCCGGCCTCACGAGCGATCCGATCTGGCGAGCCGCTGAGGTCGTCCCATGGGTCGGGCCGAACCTCACCGCCGTCCGCGAGTTGGCCGGGGCGACCGAAGACGTCGCGGTCGGCGCCATCACGCCGCTCGTGAACCTCGCCGGCCCGTTGCGCCCGGAACTGTTCAAGCCCGTCGACGGCGCGGTGCCGCTCCAGCCGATCGTCGACGCGCAAGAGGACGTGCGCAAGGCTGACGACGCTCTGGAAGGTGCTGCCAAGCGAGTGCGGACGATCGACGACGGCCTGCTCATCAGCCAGGTCCGAGGCGCGGTCGACCAGTTGCGGCCCGTCCTCACCGAGACCGCCGACACCGTGGACGCGGCGAGACGCGCGATCGACCTGATGCCGGCCATGCTCGGCGCCGACGGACCGCGCACGTACCTCGTGATGTTCCAGAACCCGGCCGAGCCGCGCGCGAGTGGCGGGAACCCCGGCGCGCCCGCGCCCATCGGGACCGATGGCGGACGCATCACGTTGTTGCAGCAGGCGTCCACCGCCGACTTCCCGCGGTTCCCGGAACCGGTGTTGCCACTCGCGAGCGACACGGCCGGCATCTACGGGAACATCACCGGTCGATGGTTGCAGAACGTCACGCTGACGCCCCGGTTCCAGGAATCGGCCCAGCTGGCCTCCGAGATGTGGCTCGAGCGATTCGGAACCCGGGTCGACGGTGTGCTCAGCATCGATCCGGTCGCCCTCGGCTACCTGCTCGACGCGACCGGCCCGATCCCGCTCGCGACCGGCGACGAGCTGACCTCGGCGAACGCGGCCGCCCTATTGCTCAACGAGGTGTACATCCGGTACCCGGCCGGTCCCGATCAGGACGCGTTCTTCGCTGCGGCGTCGGGTGCGGTCTTCGACCGGATCGCCTCCGGGAACTTCGACCCGACCGCGTTCATCGGTGCGCTTGCGAAAGCCGGTTCGGAACGACGGGTGTTGATCTGGAATGCGGCCGAGACGGAACAGGCCCTGCTGGACGGGACGACGCTGACAGACCTGCTGCCGACCGCGGCCCAGGCGCCCAACGCGTTCGGCGTGTACATCAACGACGCCACCGGCAGCAAGATGGGCTACTACCTCGACGTGCAGGCGGCTGTCGGGACGGCGCAGTGCGGCCCCGACGGAAGACTCCTCGGCCTGCGATTGACCCTGACGAACACTGCACCTGCTGACGCGGCGACGACGCTCAACGACTACATCACCGGCCAAGGCCAGTACGGCGTACCCAAGGGCAGCTTCCGGTTCCGGGTGATCGTCTATGCGCCCCCCGGGTCCATGCCGGGCGGCGTCGAGCGCGATGGGGCAGTGCTCCCATCGCAGCCGGCGAGCGACGGTGAGTTCCCGATCACGCAGTTCGCGATCGAACTCGCGCCTGGCGAGAGCACGACCGTCGACCTCGGTGTGACGGCGTATGACGCATCGGGAACCCCGGAAGTCGTGGCCACGCCGAAAGTTCATCTCTCTGAAACACAACAGGCGTCCATTAACTGTGAATTTGCTCTACAGTAAGGACTGTTGTCGCTCTTGACCCGTTTTCGGGGGGTGTCGGGGAGGCACGATCTACTTCCGCCGCACGACGACAGCGTCAAGGCGGTCGGCTACAGCACTGTCATCGCACCAGCACACCTGCAACGCCTTCAAGGGGACACTCATGATCAAGAAAATCACCGCGATCTTCGCGCTGGTCCTCGCGGGCCTGTTCATCGCGCCTGTCGCAGCCAACGCCTTCTACGCTCCCGACGGATCCGTCACGGTCAGTGGCACGATCACGCCGGGCGGCACCAGCACGGTCGCCTTCACCGCCGGATCCTTCCAGCCCGGCGAGACGGTCTCGTTCACGCTGACCGGTGAGAACGCCTCGGGCGCCACCCTCGCGGCGGTCGACTCGAAGTCGCTCCAGAAGACGGCTTCCGGAACGGGCGCCGTCAACCTCAACGTGACGCTCCCCAGCAACGCGTCCGGCACGTACACGGTCACGGCCACCGGCCTGACCTCGCTCGTCACCGTGAACGCGACCCTCACCGTCACCGCTGCCGGCTCCGGCTCGGGCGGCAACGACAACGACCTCGCTGACACCGGCTTCGGCGCTCCGGCGTTCGTCGTCTGGGGTGCAGCCGGCGCAGTCGCGCTCGGCGCAGCGCTCATCGCGGTCCTCGTGATGGTTCGTCGCCAGCGCGCTTCGCTCGCGGCCTAGCCACACCGCGGCTCACGCCGCACACGAAACGGCGGCCGGTGCTTCTGCACCGGCCGCCGTTTCGTCGTTCCCGGACCCTACGCGTCGTCGCTCGGGTGGTCGGGGTCCTCCTCCTGGTTGAAGTTCGAGGCGTCGGGGTCGTGACCGACCGCGAGGCCGTCCTCGCTGTTGGGGATGGTCTGGTTCTCGCCCAGGCCGCCCGGCTTCGGCGTTCCCTCGCTGCTGTTCTGGTCGGTGTCGTTCGTGTCGTTCGTCATGGGGACAGGTTAAGAGGTACGCGAGCGCGCGTGAGCAGGCTTGACAGGGTGCGCGGGCGGCGGTTCTTGGCCCTTCGACAGGCTCAGGGACCAAGGGGACCGACTATCTTGCGGAAAACGGATAGGCCGGGACATACCTCCCTTCCGGGGGACAGGGGTGCGGCAATACCCTTCGAGCAACCAGGGTCCGGTCGTCGGATCCTCCACGACCGAAACGAGCATCATGGCCACGACCGCTGGTACCAAGACCGCCCCCACGCCGATCGTCATCTCCTTCTGGCTGTGGGTCGTCTCCGCCGTCCTCTCCGTCATCTCCGGCGTCACCGCCGCGATGTCGGCCGGAACCGTCGCCGAGGCCGCAGCCGAACAGTCGGCCTCGGGAGGCGTGCTCTCCTCGAGCGTGCTCCTGATCTCGACCGCCGTCGGCGCGTTCATCGTCGGCGCACTCCACGTGCTGTTCGCCTTCTTCATGCTCCGGGGTCGCAACTGGGCTCGAATCGTCCTCACCGTGGTCGGCATCCTCTCCGTCCTCGGCTCGATCACCGGGCTGATCGCCCTCAACCCGCTCTCCTTCATCTTCGTCATCGTGACCGTCGTCGCGATCGTCCAGATGTACGTGCCGGCAGCACGCGAGTACTTCGCCGCGAACAAGCGATGAGCGACCACTCCGCTGCACCGGCGGAGACCGCCCGGCGCCCGGGCTCGCGCCAGGAACGGGCCGAAGCCCGCCGCGCCGAGGCGCGCCTGCCCTACGCCCCCTCGCCTGACACCCGGTGGGGTACCCCGACCGCGCTGGTGACCTTCGTCGCGATCATCGCGCTCCTCGTCGTCGTCGAACTCGCGCGAACCTTCGGCGTCCTGTCCGGCGAGGTCGGCACGATGATCATGTGGATCATCTTCGACGGCGGCATCCTCGTCGCCCTCGCGATCGTCTGCCGCACCTGGGGAAGCGGGTCCTGGGCGAAGGACTTCGGACTCCGCTTCCGCTGGTTCGACGTGTTCATCGGGCTCGGTTCCGCCGTCGGCATCCAGCTGATCGGCGGCATGATCGGCCAGTTCGTCATCGGCCTCACCGGCGAGACACCCAAGTCGAACATCGCCCCGCCGTCGCCAGAGCTCGTCTGGGTACTGGTGAACACCGTGTTCGTCACCGCGATCGTCGCGCCGTTCTGCGAGGAAGCGCTCTTCCGCGGGCTCCTGCTCCGCGGGTTCCGGAACACGATCCTCCGCGGACGGACGACGAACGGCGTGCGCCGAGGTGCGGCGACGCCCTCGACCGCCCGACGTCGCACCGCGGCCATCGTCTCGGTGGGAGCGAGCGCACTGATCTTCGCCATCGTCCACCTCTACGAGGGCTGGGGCAGCCCGGTCACCATGGTGACGCTCGGACTCACCATCCTCGTGCTCGGCACGGTGAACGGTGTCTACGCCGCGACGACCCGACGCCTCGGACCGGGCATCTGGACGCACGTGTGGTTCAACACCTTCACGGTGCTGCTGACGCTGGCACGCAGCGGCAGCTGAACCCGGGCGCCGGTCCCTGGGCGAAGCGGGGAGCCCGTGGGCCCTTCGACAGGCTCAGGGAGCCGCGGAGGCTCAGGGACCGGCGGAGGCTCAGGGACCGGCGGAGGCTCAGGGGCTGGCGGAGGCTCAGAGACCGGCGGGGACCGAGGGGTCAGGAGGCGGCGGGGCGGATGCGGCGCTCGTAGGCGGCGTCGGCCGCGAGGACCGCACGCACCCGGGCGAGGTCGAACTTCGGCTGACGATCGAAGTCGTAGACGCCGTTCTGCTCCTGGAACGTGTCGGTGAGCTGCGTGTAGCAGTAGCCGAACATGTTCTCGTCGTCGGTCAGCACCCGGACGAGCCCCGCGAAGCGCTCGTGGAACTCCTCGACCGACGCCACCCTCGCCCCATAGCCCCAGGAGTCACCGCCGGTGTCTGCGGCGGCGAGCTCCGCGTTCCACCAGATGCCGCCGAACTCCGACACGAAGAACGGCTGCCCCTCGTACGGCAAGGAGATCGTGCGTCCGTCCTCGAGGTTCGTGAACGGCTCTCCGTCCGCGATCCCGCGCTGCTCGACGGCGAACGCCGCCGGGTCCTGCTCGTACGAGTGCGCGTCCCACACGTCCGTCTCCCGCACCCGGTGCGCGTAGCCCGAGGCGTCGATCACCGGGCGACTCGGGTCGATCAGCTTCGTCGCGAGGAACATGCCGCGCGTGACGTCGTCGAGGACGGTCACGCGGTCGTGCAGGGTCTGGTGCGTCTCGTTCAACGGGCACCAGCCGATGATCGACGGATGGTTGACGTCACGCTCCAACGCCTCGACCCACTGCGTGATGAACGACGCCGTCGGACCCTGGTTGTGACCGACCGTGCCCGCGCCGGACACGCCCCAGTCGCCGAACTCGCCCCACACCAGGTATCCGAGACGGTCCGCGTGATAGAGGTACCGCTCCTCGAACACCTTCTGGTGGAGCCGCGCACCGTTGAATCCGGCGTCCAGGCCGAGCGTGATGTCGGCCACGAGCGCGTCGTCATCCGGGGCGGTCATGAGCGAGGACGGCCAGTACCCCTGGTCGAGCACGAGCCGCTGGAAGACATGCTCGCCGTTGATCAGCACCGCGGTGCCGTCGATCGCGACACTGCGCAGCCCGGCGTAGCTCGAGACGCGGTCGGTGACGTCGCCCGCACCATCGCGGATCTCGATGTCGAGGGTATAGAGGAACGGGTCGGCGGGACTCCAGAGCCGCTGGTGGTCCGCCGGGACCTCGAGCCGCACCGACGGCGACATCGTCGAGCCGAGCTGCGCGGTCTCGCTCGCGACGACGACACCGCCGGCGGACAGGGTCACCGTCGCAGCCGCACCGGCGGCGTTGCGACTGGGGACGAGCGTGCAGTCGAAGCGCGCGGCGACCGCATCGGGGACCACGGTGAACCGCCGCAGGTGCAGCTCGTCGACGGCCTCCACCCAGACCGTCTGCCAGATCCCCGTCGTGCGGGTGTAGTAGCAGTCGGTGTTGCCGTACCAGGTGGCCTGCTTCCCACCGGCCTTCGGCTCGTGGCGGGTGTCGCGGGCGCGCACCACGATCTCCAGCTCCTGGCCCGGCTCGACGGCACCGAGCGGCACCCGGATCGGCGTGAAGCCACCCCGGTGCCGCATCGCCTCGACCCCGTCGACCCACACGGTCGTGTCGTGGTCGACGGCACCGAAGTGCAGCACGCCGTGCTTCCCCTGCCAGCCGGCCGGCACCGTGAACCGCGTGCGGTACCAGACGGCCTCCATGAAGTCCGTGTGCTCGACGCCCGACGCGGCCGACTCCGGCGCGAACGGGACGAGGATGCGGTCGGTCAGTTCGCGGCCGAGGAGCCCGCGCTCGAGCCCGCTGTCGCCAGCATCGATCTCGAATTCCCACAGGCCGTTGAGGTTGACCCAGCCATCACGGACGAGCTGCGGCCGGGGGTACTCCGGGCGCGGCTGCGGCGTGGAGTCGGCGCGGCCGCTCGGCAGCGGGGAGGGGAAGAGGAGAGGGTGCGTCATGGGTGTCGTTCCGATGCGTCGTGATGGGTGGAGGTGTCGTCGGCCCTTCGACAGGCTCAGGGACCGGGGGTGGGGATCAGAGGCCGAGGGCGGTTAGGCCCTTCGACAGGCTCAGGGACCGGGGGTGGGGCTCAGGGACCGGGAGCGAGCTCAGGGATCGAGAGGGCGGAGCCTGTCGAAGGGCGGGGGAGTTGCTACCGTGCGTCGTCGACGGCCTTCGTCAGCTCGGCGACGAAGGCTTCAGCGGCCTCCTTGGGGGTGGTTTTGCCGAACTGGACGTCCTGGTTGTAGCGGCCGAGGATCTTCTCGCTGTCGCCGCCACCGACGGGCGTGATCGCCGGCGGGGTGCCGGACTCCTCGCGCGCGGCGTCGACCACGCCGGCCACGATGCGGTCCGTCGGCGTCAGGTCGGGGTCGATCGCCTTCTGGAAGTCCGGGTTCGCGGGCATGCCGCGCTCGGTGCCGAACAGCTTCGCGACCTCGGTGTCCGTCGTGAGGAAGTCCACCAGCAACGCCGCCTCAGCGGGGTGCTCGGACTTCGACGAGACCGACCAGTACATCGACGGCTTCAGGTACTGGAATCCCTCGGACGAGTCCTTCGCCGCCGGGAACGGCAGCAGGTCGAGCTGGTGGTCGGGTGCAGCGGCCTGGAAGGCGGTGAGCACCGACGACGGCTGGAAGGTCATCGCGACCTTGCCCGTGCTCATGTCCATGAGGTCGATCGCCACACCGTTGCCCTCGGCCAGCTGCGAGGCGCTCGGGGCCGCGCCGCTCTCGATCTGGTCGAGCGCGTACTGCCAGTAGCTCTCGACGACCTCGGGCTTCAGGATGACCTTGCCGTCCTTGTCGTAGATGTCGTTGCCGTGCTGCCGGGCCCACAGGGTGAGGGTCGGCATGTCGCCGCCGAAGGGGGACATCCCGTGGACGGCACCGCCCGAGGCCTCGGTCACCTGCAGGGCGACCTCGTTGAGCTCGTCCCAGGTCCACGTCGTCGCGTCGGGCAGCTGGATCCCGTACTGCTCGAAGATGGACCGGTTGACCATGAGACCGACGGTGCCGACACCGATCGGCACGCCGTAGAGCTCGTCCTTGACCTTGCCCTGGTCGAGCACCTCGGCGCTGAGATCGGAGGTGTCGAGGAACTCGTCGAGCGCACCGAGGTCGGCGAGGGCACCGCGCTGGGCGTACGAGGCGAGGTAGAGCTGGTCGAACTGCATGACGTCGGGGGCGTCTCCGCCGGCGACCGTGGTGGCGAGCTTGTCCCAGTAGCCACCCCACTCGGTGGACTGACCTTTCACGGTGATGTTCGGGTACTTCTCCTGGAAGAGGTCGATGGCCGCGCGGGTGCGCTCGTCGCGGGCCGTGGCACCCCACCAGTTGAAGGTGATGGTGACGTCCTCGTCGCTGAGCGCGGCGTCGCCGTTCCCGCCGCCGACGGCGCAGCCGCTGAGGGCGAGCGCCGAGATGGCGGTTGCGGCTGCGAAGCCGAGGAGACGGGACCGGGATCGTGGTTGGCGTTGCATGATGCTCCTTTGCATGGGGTGGATCGGTTGGCCCTTCGACAGGCTCAGGGACCGGGTTGTGGACTCAGGGACCGGGTTCTAGACCGAGGGACGTCGGTCCCTGAGCCTGTCGAAGGGTGGGAGGGGCTCAGCTCGCGGCGGTGATCGCCGTGCGGAGTTCCTCGATGTAGGCCTTCGCAGCCTCGGCCGTGGTCTTCCTGCCGAACTGGACGTCCTGGTTGTACCGGGCGAGCATGGACTCCGCGTCCTCGGCACCGACCGGCGTGATGCCGGGTGCGTCGCCCGACAGTGCGGTCGCGGACTCGATCGCATCGGCGACGATCTGATCGCCGGGCGTGAGGTCCGGCGCGACCGCCTCCTGGAAGGTGGGTGTGGCCGGCATGCCGCGCTCCGTGCCGAACAGCTTGGCGACCGCCGGCTCCGAGGTCAGGAAGTCGATGAGCAGCGCCGCCTCAGCAGGGTGCTCGGACTGCGACGAGACCGTCCAGTACATGGACGGGCGGACGTACATGTAGCCGTCCGTCGCGTCCGCATCCGCCGGGATGGGGACGAGGTCGAAGGCGCTGTCGGGCGCGGCGGCCTGGTAGGCGGTGACGAGGGCCGACGGTGCGAAGGTGAACGCGGTCTTCCCCGTCGCGATGTCGGACAGGTCGAGCGCGGAACCGGCCTGCTCAGCCAGTTGCGATGCCGTCGGTGCGGCACCGCTGTCGATCTGCGCGAGCGCGTAGTCCCAGTAGTCGGTGAGGACCGACTCCTCGAGGATGAGCTCGCCCTCGGTGTCGTAGACGTCGTTGCCGTGCTGCCTGGCCCACAGGGTGAGCGTCGGCATGTCCCCGCCGAAGGGGGTGATGCCGTGCACCGCGCCACCGGATGCCTCCGTCACGGCGAGTGCCGTCGCCGTGAGGTCGTCCCAGGTCCACGTCGTGGGATCGGGGAGATCGACGCCGTACTGCGCGAGGACGCTCGTGTTCACCAGGACGCCCGTCGACCCCACGCCGGCCGGGACGCCGTGCAGCTTGCCGTCGACCCTGCCCTGATCGAGGAGCGGCTCCGGGAACTCCGAGGTGTCGAGGACGTCGGCGTACTCGTCGACGTCGGCGAGCGCTCCGCGCTGCGCGTAGGAGGAGAGGTGCGTCTGGTCGAACTGCATCACGTCGGGTGCGTTGCCGCCGGCAGCGGTCGTGGCGAGCTTGTCCCAGTACCCACCCCACTCGGTGGATTGCGGCTTCACGGTGATGTTCGGGTACTGCTCCTCGAACAGGTCGATCGCCGCTCGGGTGCGCTCATCGCGCGCACTCGCTCCCCACCACGCGAACGAGATGGTGACGTCCTCGTCGCTGAGGGACGCGTCGCCGTTCCCGCCGCCCACGGCACAGCCGGTGAGGGCGAGTGCGGAGACGGCGGTGACGGCCGTGAAGCCGAGGAAGCGGGACCGGGGGCGGGGGTGGCGTCGCATGGTTCTCCTTCGGGAGGGATGGAACGGGATGAGGATGGCCCTTCGACAAGCTCAGGGACCGGGTTGTGGCTCAGGGGCCGGTTGGAGGCTCAGCGACCCAGCGGTCCCTGAGCCTGTCGAAGGGAGGGGACCGGCTTCGGGGGCTACTTGCCTCCGGTGGTCGCGATGCCCCGCAGGAGGAAGCGCTGACCGAACAGGAAGGCGAGGAACACCGGCAGCAGGGTGACGACGCTCATGGCGAAGAGGGCGCCGTAGTCCGATTGCGACTGGGTGTCGACGAACGAGCGGAGGGCGACCGACGACGTGTACTTGTCGGGGTCGGTCACGAAGATCAGCTGGCCGAAGAAGTCGTTCCACGTCCAGATGAAGGTGAAGATCGCCGTCGTCGCGAGAGCCGGGGTCATGAGCGGGAGCATGATCTGCACGAAGATCCGCAGGTGCCCGGCGCCGTCGATGCGCGCCGCTTCGTCGAGCTCCCGCGGGATGCCGCGGATGAACTGCACCATGAGGAAGATGAAGAACGCGTCCGTCGCGAGGAACTTCGGAACGATGAGCGGCAGGTAGGTGTTGATCCAGTCGAGCTGGGCGAAGATGACGTACTGCGGGATGATCAGCACGTGGATCGGCAACATCATCGTGAGCAGCATCGCCGCGAAGGCGAAGCGCTTGAACCGGAACCGCAGCCGGGCGAAGCCGTACGCGGCGAGCGAGCAGGTGAGCAGGTTGCCGATGATCGAGCCGACGACCACGATCGCCGAGTTCGCCAGGTAGCTGCCGAACGGCTGTGCCAGAGCGTTCCAGCCGTTCGTGTAGTTCGACGCCTCGAAGGTGTCGAGCACGAGGCCCGGGTTGTCGAAGATGTACCCGTTCGGGCGGAGTGAGGACACCACCATCCACAGCACGGGGTAGAGCATGAGCAGCCCGAGCAGGATCAGCAGTGCGTGCTTGCCGATACTCGAGATCCGCTGCCGACGCAGGAGCTTGGCGCGCTGAGCGTCGCCCCGCTCGCGACGGGCGGCCGCATCGGGCGAGAGGCCGTCCTCGGACGAGGGGCGGGTCTTGAGGTCAGTCATCGTAGAACACCCAATACTTCGAGGCCCAGAAGTTGATGGCCGTGGCGGCGGCGATGATGATGAGCAGGAGCCACGCGATCGCCGACGCGTACCCCATCTGGAAGCTGCCGAAGCCCTTCTGGTACAGGTAGAGCGTGATGAACAGCGTCGAGTCGGACGGCCCGCCCGATCCGTTCGACACCACGTAGGCCTGCGTGAACGACTGGAACGCGCCGATGATGCCGAGCACGAGGTTGAAGAAGATGATCGGGCTGAGCAGCGGCAGCGTGATCGACCGGAACTGCGTCCACCGGCCGGCACCGTCCGTCGACGCCGCCTCGTAGTACTGCCGCGGGATCTGGCGGAGCCCGGCGAGGAAGATCACCATCGGAGCACCGAACGTCCACACGTGCAGGATGATCAGCGTCGACAGCGCGGTGTCGGGTTCCGAGATCCAACCGGGGCCCTGGATACCGAAGACGGCGAGCAGGGCGTTGACGAGGCCGCTCGAACCGAAGACGAGGCGCCAGAGGACGGCGATCGCGACGCTGCCGCCGAGCAGCGACGGCAGGTACAGCACCGACCGGTAGAACGAGAGTCCGCGCAGGCCGCGATCCAGGAGGACCGCGATCGCCAGGGCGACCATGAGCTGCAACGGCACCGAGACCAGGACGTAGGTGATCGTCACCCCGAGGGACTGGTGCAGGCGGGGGTCCTCGACCATCCGCTGCGCATTCTCCAGCCCGGTGAAGTTCGGGTTCTGGAGGAGGTTGTAGTCGGTGAAAGACAAGTACAGCGAGACGAGGACCGGCCCGAGCGTGATGACGAGGAAGCCGATGATCCAGGGGCCGAGGAAGAGGAGCGCCGCGCGGTTGTCCCGGAACTCGGAGGCGTCGCGATGCTTGATCGCCCCCTTCGGCGTCCGCAGCGCGCGCAGCTCGTTGAGCGCGCTCATGTGGCGGCTCGGGTGATGGGTGGTGGGCTCTCGAACATGCTGCGCATCTCCTTCGACTCGCTGCGACCGTGCTGACAGGGAGACACGCTAACCGCTTGTGCTACGTAGCACAAGACGGATTTGGAAATCGGTTTCCGTTGGTATCCGGCGGTCGTGGAGTCGGTACGCTTGCGTCAGTACCGGCGCACGGTGGAGCGCGCGCGACCGACGGGGAGGCACGGATGGCAGTGACCGCACGGGATGTCGCGCAGGCGGCCGGCGTCTCCCAGCGCACGGTGTCGGACGTCGTGAACCTGCCGGGACGGGTCGGTGCCGAGACCCGCAAGCGCGTGCAGGCGGTCATCGACGAGCTCGGCTATCGGCCCAATCCGCACGCGAGAGGACTCCGGAACAACCGCAGCGGACTCATCGCCCTCGTCGTCCCCGAGCTCGACGTTCCGTACTTCTCCGACCTGGCCCGCTGCCTCATCCCCGAACTCACGAAGCGCTCGCTCACCCTCGTCGTCGACCAGACGAACGGCGACCCGGAACGCGAGCGCGCCGTGCTCACCGGGGGAGCGGTGTCCTCGACCTTCGACGGCGTGCTGCTCAACGCGCTCAACCTCACGGCCGCCGACGTCGAAGCAGCCGCCGCGACCCAGCCGATCGTCCTGCTCGGCGAGCGCGACTACGGCGCGAGCGCGGACCACGTCGCCATCGACGGGACCGAGGCGGCCTACATGGCGACCAGGCACCTGATCGAACGGGGATGCATGCGCATCGGCGCCATCGGTCGGCAGGCCCATTCCACGGGCACCGCGAAGCAGCGCGTGGACGGGTTCACGAGGGCGATGCGCGAGGCCGGACTCGACCCGAACCGGTATATGGCCGAAGGGGAATACGATCGCGCGAGTGGTGCAGCGGTCATGGGTGGAATGCTCGACGCCGGCG
Organism: Plantibacter sp. PA-3-X8; assembly: GCF_003856975.1. Classification (NCBI taxonomy): domain Bacteria; kingdom Bacillati; phylum Actinomycetota; class Actinomycetes; order Micrococcales; family Microbacteriaceae; genus Plantibacter; species Plantibacter sp. PA-3-X8. The sequence goes on along the minus strand of NZ_CP033107.1, from coordinate 3,958,664 downwards.
ATCCTCCTGACGGCGTGTTCTGCTTCAACGACCTCATGGCGCTGGGCGCGATGCGTGCCGCGTGGGACCGCGGTGTCGACATCCCGCGCGACCTGGCCGTGGTCGGCTTCGACGACATCGAGGACGGCCGGTACGCGATGCGGTCACTGACGACGGTCGCGCCCGACAAGGAGGCCATCGCCCGCGAGGCCGTCGCGATGCTGGTCGAACGCGTGGCCGGGCACGTCGGGCCGGGGCGGCGGGTGCGCGCGGGCTTCGAACTCGTCGTGCGGGAGTCGTCGGGCGGCTGATGCGGCGGGCTCGCTACGGCACGACCGCGCAGGCGCCGTTCGTTCCGAGCGCATTCGAGGTGCCGCTCACGACCCGATACGGCGAGGACCAGCTCGTGGACGGCATGGTGAGTCGGGCTCCGATGTAGACGTTGGAGCCGAGGAGACCTCCGAGCAGTCCGAGGCTGAATGTCGAGGTGACCGTCGTGGTGCCACTCGTCGAGGTCGGTGTGATGACTGAGTTGGGGGTGAAGGATGCGTTCGCCGAGTAGGCGTAATTGATCGTGTACCCCGCCGGGATCGTGTAGATGACGGTGTAGGAGGAGAGCAATCCGACGGCGTTCGGATTGAAGGTGCAACTCGAGAACGTCGGCGTCGGCACGGTGGCCGCAGTGAAGCTGCCCGTCCCGAATTCGGGATCGGCCCATGCCGCGTCGACCGGCGCCGGTGCGGGGTGCGCGAGGAGGAGTCCCATCGCGACGGCGATGGCCGTCGCGGCGGTCCGGCGGTGCCACGGGAGGACACGGCCGCCGTCCTCACCCCGCTGTCGCATCATCGGCTCGCAGGATCGTCGTCCTCCTCGCGGAGCGCGAGTGCTGACGCAGCGCGCCGAACCACGCGCCGACGAGACCGATCAGGATCGCGCCCGCAGCCGCCCACACGGCGAACTCGATGCTCGCGCCGGTGCGGGGGAGGGTGGTGATCGGGCCGGGCGAGACCGAGACATCGTCGCCGATGCCCTCGGCGGTGACCGTGAGGGCGACCGAGGCGTTCGCCACCGCTGTACCGGACGGCATCCGGACGTCGAACCTCAGCCACCACGCCTCCGAGCTGCGCATCGAGAGCACTGCGCGCTCGACGCCGTCGACGGGCACCGCCATCTCGTCGAACAGGTGGGTGACGGTGCCGACGCAGCCGGCCGCGGTCCAGCGGACGGAGCAGGCGTCGACCACCATGACGAGCCCGAGCTCCGACGAGCCGGAGCCGACCATGGACACGTCGATGGAGCCCGGTGTGGCTTCGGGCTTGGTGCTGACACCCACCTCCCAGGGCGTCGACCGACCGGGGGTGAGGGACCGCATGGCCGACGGGTCGCCGATCGAGGTGAGGACGACCGCCTCACCGGCGATGACGTCGACCATCGGCTCGGCGTGCGCGGGAGCGGTGCCGCCGATCGCGAGGCCGGCTCCGAGGAGGAGGGCGACCGGTGAGCAGCGGAGCGCGGCGTGGCGGGCCGGTCGTGGTCGGTCGCCTTCGGTGCCGGCCGTGGAGGATCGATGTCGGGAAGCAGTACGACCGTTTCCGTCGGTCCCTCCCGAGCCACCTGGCGGGCGCTTGCGGTCGGAGCGCGGCCAGAACGCCCACATGACGAGGGCCGAACAGCTGAGCGTCAGTCCAGCCAGGACCCACGGGTTGGACAGCCACGCGACGAGGTACGCGAGCCCGGGCACCGAGGCGAGCACGATGCGGACCGTCGAGACGGTGTACGGCTCGGGGTCTTCCGACAGGTTCGCATCGCCCTGCATGGTGATCGTCCGCTGTGGTCCTGCGGTGTCGACACCGGCGGTCACCGAGGTGACGCGGTGGGTGACCGGCAGCTGACCAGCGCGATCCACCGTCACAACATCGCCGACCGTGATGTCGGACGCGGGGATCTCGCGGACGAGCGCGAGTGAGCCGGTGGGGATCGTCGGGCTCATGGAACCGGTCTTGAACATGATGAGGGTGATGTTGAAGCAGGTCGCGAGGATGACGAGCACGATGCAGACCACCCCGCCGACGGCGGCGAGGTTCAGCAGGGTGCTGCCGACGATCGACGCCACCGAGCGGCGGGGGTGCTGCCGCTCGGTGGCGTCGATCGCTTCCGTGGAGGGTCGGGTCACGGTGCTCCGATCAGGAACTGGAGGTGCTGGTGATCTGCCACGTCGCCGACGCCGTCCCGCCCTGGAAGCTGGAGGCGGTGCCGGCCTTCACCCGCACGTCGAAGCAGAAGCGCACGGTGGAGTTGCCCGCCGCGGTGAGCGCGCCGGTCGCGGTCGGTGGAGCCGTGCCCGTCGAGAGCGACGCGGTGTACGCGGGGACGGTCGCCGAGGTGAACGCGGCTGCGTTGCACGCCGTGCCCGCCGCCGTCGTGACGACACGGTACTCGAGCTGCGGCAGGAGGGTGCCCGTCGCCGCCGAGACTGCCGACAGCGCCGCCGTCCCGCCGATGTTCGTCGCAGCGGTCGTGCGGATGTCGATGTAGGCGAACTGGGAGAGCCCTGGCGACATGGCGGTGGCGTTGAACACCAGCGTGGCCGGGTTCGCCGCCTCGTGCGCCGCCCAGGTCGACGACGAGGTCTGCGACTCCACGGCGAACGTGCTCGCCGCGAAGGTAGCCGTCCCGAACTCGTCGTCACTCCAGGCCGCGAGGGTGAGCGAGGTCCCGACGCCCAGCACGAGCGCTGCCGCGAGGGCCGCCCTGGCCTTCGTGTAGCGCGACGTGCTCCGTCGTTCGTCGGTGCGGTGGTGTCTGCCTGCCGCCGGGGTGTGCCGTCCCATGATCGCCGTCCCGCCGCGGGTTACGGCAGCGGGGTGGTGGACTCGGCCGCGAACTCCCAGACGACGGTGCCGCTCGGCGACGACTGCGGGAGGCTCGCCGCCGGGGTGACCTCGAAGCAGAGGAACACCGGCGTGGTGACGGCACCGAGCGCGAAGATGTCCGCGGCCGTGCTCGACGTCGTGGCGGCATCCGTCACGAGCGGGTCGCCGGCGGCGAAGCTCGCGGCGTCGCAGCCGAAGGTGGTGGTCTCCACGACGGAGTAGCTGAGCGAGGAGGCGATGGCGGCTCCGCTCGTGGCGGTGATGTCGACCGTGCCGGCGTACGTCGACGCGGCGGTCAGCTGGACGGCGAAGCCGGCGTAGACGGGCTCCTCGGGTGCCAGGTTGTCGGCCTCCACCGCGAAGGTGAGCGGGGCGGCCGCAGCCTCGGTCGGGTGCTCCGTGAACGCGGTGCCGTCGGTGCTGCCCTCGATGCCGAAGCCACCACCGGCGAAGATCCCGGTCGCGAACTCGGAGTCGTTCCAGGCCGCGAGCGTGATGGCCGCACCGACGCCGAGCACCAGGCCGCCGGCGAGGATCGCCTTCGCCCGCTTGCTGCGCTGGCCGCGGACGGGCGCGTCGGTGCCGGTGGCCGCTGAGGCCTCGGTGCTGGTGTCGATGGTCATGGAAGCCCCCTGGAGTCCGCCGGTGACGGCTCGCGTCACCGCAGGTGTCGGGCGTGCGGAGACGGCCTCCGCGCGTCTCACGACACCCTCAGGACGATAGGCAGCAGGCTGACGGTTGTAACCAGTAGTGGGGTACTGGGATCGCCGGACGCTACCGAGAAAACTGCTGAACCGCGCTGCGTCGCCCGCTCAGGGGGGGTCAGGCCTGACGCTGAGAGGACTGCGCGACGAGGCGGCCGAGGTCGCGCCGTCTCCCCGCGCCCAGCTTCGTCCGCGCTTGGAGCACGTGCGACTCGACGGTGCGGACACTGAGGAAGAGCCGCGTCGCGATCTCCTGGTTGCTCAGTCCTTGCGCGATGAGCAGGGCGACCTCCAGCTCCCGCCGGGTGAGCGCGCTCAAGTCGGCCCCGGCGGTCTCCTGGCCGGTGTCCGTCTGCCCGCGGGAGAGGTAGGCCAGCGGAGCGTGTGTCGAGGGCGGCTCCACGGGGACGGTGCGCTCGACCGGCGCGGTCTCCTCGGTCGTCTCCGGCCGGTAGGTGGCGAACACGGGCGACGGAGACACGACCGAGGTCCATCGGGCCTCCGTATCCGCAGCGGCGCCTGGCGTGGGACCCACGAGTTCTGCGGCCCGCTCCGCGCAACGGCGGGCGTGCTGCAGTCGCCCCTGGGCCTCGTGGAGTCGTTCTGCGAGCAGATGGGCCCCGATCGCCCGATGCCGCGCTCCGACCTCCTCGAGCGAACAGGCGGCCTCCTCGGCGCGGCTCGCGTCGCCGGCGGCGCCGGCCTCGAGGAGCAGCATGAGCGACGCCTGCAGGGGCGTGAGCTCCTGCGATCGAGCGTCCACGACCCAGGACAGGGTCTCGGACAGGTCGGCGCCGGCCGCGGCGGCCAGGCTCGCGGAGTAGATCCGCTGGGTCAGCGGCTTCCGGATGTCCTGCGCGAGCCGACGCAGGTGATCCCGGGCGTCCATGACGCGACCGCCGGCCATCAGCAGACCGAAGTCGGCGATGTCCGCCAGGTAGGAGAGGACCGTGGAGGCGGCGATGAGGCGTTCGTCCTCGGCAGCTCGCCGTTCCGTCGCCTCCTCGAGCTCGCCGGTCTGAGCGAGAGCACCGACGAGGAGGAGCGCGGTCTGCGTGTGCACCTCGGGCGGAACGGTCGAGTCGAGGAGCCGTTCGACGACCCGGAGGTCGGCCACGGTTCGGTCCGGGCGGCCGTCGAAGAACGCCAACTGGGCTCCGAGGATCCCGACGATGCACTGGTCCGTCGTCGCCAGGCGCCCGGTCCCGCGCTCGGCACGAGCGACGAACTCGTCGATGTAGCGCGCGAAGCCGGCCCAGGAGAGTCCGGTGAGCAGGCGGATGGTGCCGGCCGACAGGACGTACATGGCGCTCGCGTCGCGCAGGGCGTGCGACAACGGCCGCGCTGCGCTGTAGGGCACCGACCGGTAGACGGCGTCACCCAGCTGGAGCAGCTCCCGCAGCTCGGACGGTGGCAGCCTGAGGCCGAGCCTGGTCACGAGCGCAGCGGCGGCATAGAGTCGCGAGGACTGCGCGGCGTCGACGTCGCGCAGGACCTTCCAGAAGACGGCATCGCCTTCGGTCGGCTCCTGCCGATCCTGGTCGCGCCAGGTCTCGACCATCAGGATGCGCTGGGACAGCAGGCGGCTGTGCTCCTCCTGCTCCGTCAGCTCCTGCGCGCAGGTGCGTTCGGACCAGCGATCGAGGGTCGCCCGCCAACTCACGACCTCCGCCTGCATGTCCTCGTCGGAATCGGCCGCGGGATCGACCTCGAGGACCCGCTGAGCCCCGTCACCGTCGCCCAGCATGGCGAGCGACCGTGACCACTGGAGCGCCGCTGCCACGGACGGGCGCCAGGTGTACGCGCGTTCGGCGAGCAGACGACCGTCCTCGGCGAGGCCGGAGACGTTCGCGACGTGCGCCGCCTCGAGGAAGGTGCGGGCCATCGTGAGGGACTCGAACCCCTCGTCCAGCTCGGTGTGCGGAGCCGTCAGCCAGTACCGGCCGAGGATGAAGGACTCGTTCGGCGTGAGACGGGCACCGCCACGCAGGTCCGAGATGAGCGTCCGCTGGACGCGGTCGTGGCGGTGCAGTCGTCCGCTGTGGCGCCACTCCGCGAGTGCCGACCACGCGTGCAGTTCGTCGGCGACGATGCGGTCCTGGCCTGAGCCGTCGTGCCGCGCGAGTCCGAGCCGGAGGAGCGCGTGCAACTGGTGCTCGCCGAGCAGGCGGATCGCGCGCGAGTAGGGGACCGGGCCGAGCTTCGCCAACATGACCAAGGCGTACCGGCCCTCGTCCTCGAGCCGGGAGAGCTGGGGTTCCGTGAGGTCGTGCACTCGCGGTGAGACCCCCGCGACCCCGAGCGAGAGGATGCTGCGCGGCAGGTAGAACTCCCCACCCGTCTCGAGCGCGTCCTTCGTGAGCTCATGCACGAGCCGTGGCGAGCCGTTGCTCAACCGCACGATGACGGCCTTGGCCATGTCGTCGAGGACCGCGTCGTCGGCGGCTTCGTCCACCATCGCCGAGGCTTCGAACCCGTCGAGCGCCGGGAGGTCGATCCGTGTGAGCGACCCGGTCCGCCAGACGGCGAGGAGCCGATCGGCGGACTCGTCGCCGCGCCCCTGCAGTCCGGCGAGCTCCTGCTCCAGCGTCACCAGGGCGACCTGCTCACGCGACCGCGAGAGTTCGATGATGTCGGCGAGGCTCGCCGGGTGGAGGTTCGCCCCGTCGTCGACGATGAAGACGGCACCGCTCGGTACCGTGCGCCAGTCGCTCAGCGTGTGCGAGGCGTCCCGTGACGCACCCGACACGTGGATGACCGGGCGTCCGTCCTCGTGCATCCGACGTCCGATCGCGTCCGCGGTGAAGGTCTTGCCGTAGCCGTGTGGTCCGACGAGGAGCGTGCTGGTCCGGTTCGCGATGAGCGCCGTCATCCGGGCGATCGCGGCCGCTCGACCGCTCGGTTGGGCGGGAGCGCGGGTGGCGGATTGGCGGAACTCGCCGGAGCGACGGGTGGGCGACGCGGCGGACCGCGCGCCGCCACTGAACCGATGCGCACCCGGGTTCATGGGATGACCTGCTCGGCCGACCTCGGATGTGGCTTTCGCTCCACTGCCGTCGCAACCGGTTCTTCCATATCGCAGCCCCCTCAAGCTCCGTCAGGACGACGGGATCCGCATCACTAGGGACGCTGCGAATACTCCGTCGGATGCCCCATTATCCGTAATCCCTGAGTGCTCCCGCAGCCCTAAGAGAGCGTTCTCAGTAGAAACTACGCACCCCAGTCGGGGGTAGACCCCCGGCCGGTGAGGGTTATCTCTCAACCGTCATCGATGACATGGCACGGATGGAATCGACTGCACCGGAGCCCCGCCACCGACGACGCGTCGGAGGCCCCCCGGGACCGATCGAAACCCGGCGTCCCGCGGCGCCGCCTCGCACTGCGGAGGCCAGTACCGGTTTTCCATCGGGCACTACGGAGGTTGGGGTCCCTCCTCTGGGGGACAGGGGAGCCCGCCCATAGATTGGCCGGGATCGACGCCAGTCGCGGGTTCGCCCGTGCACCGAAGAAAGGGTTCCACCGTGGGGGAACAGCAGCGAAGCATCCTCGGCCGAGGCCGTGCGTGGAAGGTCGCGGCCATGGCCGTGGTCGGCACGGTCATCGCCATGGGATCGACGACGGCGGCCACAGCGGCCCCGTCCGACGTGTCCGACGGCTTCGGCCGCTTCCTCGGTGGACAGGCGGCCGGGATCAACCTCGACGCCCTCGCCGCAGTCGCCGGCGCCCGTGCCGAGAACCCGAGCGGGGTGCACCCGGTCGCCGCGAACCCGCTGTCGGCCGAGGTGCTCAACACCCTCGGCGTCGACCTCGGTAGCTCGCTCCAACTGTTCGGTGCAAATGGCGTCATCGAGCTCGGTGCCGTCGCTCAGTACGGGTCCGCCGCCGACAACGGCGACGCGATCGCCGGCTCAGGCGCGGTCACCGACCAGGGTGGCGTCTCGATCGGTGGACCCGATGCTCCGCCGGCGGACGCCGAACTCGACCTGACCGGTCTGCTCGGCCGGGTCGGGACGCCCACCGGCGGGATTCTCAGCGACCTCTCGCTCAGCCTCGGCGCCCTCGCCTCCACGATCTCGCAGACGGGCGGCACCACGGCCGTTCCCGACTACCAGATCGCCGGTGCGACGCTCAACTTCCAGAGCCCCCTCGTGCAGAACGTCGGCACGCAGGTGACGGGCCTCCTCCCGCCGCTGCAGACCACGCTCAACGGGCTCACCTCGGCGCTCAACACCGCGCTGAACGCGAACCTCATCGGCGTCCTCCGCGTGAGCGCGACGGGGACGGTCACCCCGCCGAACCTGTCGACCGTGGTCAACACGATCCTCACCACCCAGGCGTCGCAGTCGGCGGCGACCGGCGTCTCCGTCAACCTGCTCACCGGCGCGGTGACCGTCGACCTCGCGACCCTGCTCGCGAACGACCCGACGCTGCCCGACCTCAACGACCTGCCGCCGAACACCTCGCTGCTGTCCGGCCCGATCGGTGCCGCCATCGCGGCCGCGATCACGTCTGCCGTCACCGCGCAGGTCACGGCCGTGTCCGCCGGTCTCCAGGCTGCCGTCGACGGCACGCGCATTCAGGTCACCGGTAACGTCACGACGAACGTCGTCGTCACGCAGGTCCCGGTCATCTCCCTGTCGCTCGACTCGACCCTCGGGGCGGTCCAGAACGGTACCGCCGCCTTCACCTCGGCGGGGCTCCTCCCGAACGTGCTGAACCCGATCCTCGCGACCCTCGGCTTGACGCTGGACGGCGTGGTCAACCTCGTCCTCGGACTCGTCAAGAACGTCGTCGCCACCGCGTTCACCAGCCTGAACACGCTCGGCACCGGCCTCAACAGCATCACCGGAGGCCTCGCCGCGAACGTCGTCGGACCGATCCTCAACATCGTCCGCCTCGTCGCCGATGTGACCGCCAACGTGCAACCGGCCACCGGCGACCTCGGGGCGGGATCATCGACGGTCCGCGCCGTGCAGATCTCCCTCGTCCCGGCGATCTCGCTCGCGACGGTCAACCTCGCGTCGTCGTCTGTGCGCGGCACGCTCGTCGTGTACGACACGGCGATCACCGCCACGCCCGCGACCGTCAACCCCGGCCAGGCCACCGTGATCGACGGCACCGGCTTCGCGGCGAACGAGCAGGTCACCATCACCGCGCCCGGACTCGACCCGGTCACCACGACGTCGGATGCCGCCGGTGTGATCAGCCAGAGCGTCGCGATCCCCGCCGGTTTCACCCCGGCGACCCTGACGTTCACCGCCACCGGTGCGACCTCCGCCACCCCGGCCACCACCGACCTCGTCGTCGCCCCGTTCGCGACCGCCATCATCGCCGACCCGGCGACGATCGCTCCGGGCGGCAGCACCACGATCACCGGCACCGGGTTCCTGCCCGGCGAGTCGGTGTCGATCACCGTCCCCGGCCTCACCGACCCGATCGTCACCACTGCGACGGGTACCGGCACGATCTCCACGAGCCTCACGCTCCCGGCGGACTTCCCGCTCGGCCCCGTGACGGTCACGGCGACCGGTGCCTCATCGGCCAGCCCCGCGACCGCGACGGTCACCGTCGAGGCGACGCAGTACGTCACCGCCATCACCGCCGACCCGGCCAGTGTCGTCGCCGGTGGGACCACGACGATCACCGGCACCGGCTTCGCCTCGGGCGAGACCGTCGCCGTCTCGATCCCCGGCGTCGACCCGGTCACCACGACGGCCACCGGAACCGGCACGATCTCGGTCGAGCTCGACGTCCCGGCGGACTACGCCGCAGGCCCGGTCGTCGTGACCGCGCTCGGCGAGACGTCCGACACCCCGGCCACGACCAACCTCACCGTGGTCTACGAGACGTCGATCGTCGCCGTCCCGGCCACGGTCGCGGGTGGCACGACCACGATCATCAACGGCGCCGGCTTCGCGCCCGGCGAGGACGTCGTCGTGACGTTCCCCGGCCTCGAGCCGATCACCGTCACCGCCACGGCACTCGGCGCGATCGGCGCCCCCGTCGCGGTCCCGCAGAACTTCGCGGTCGGCGACGTCACGGTCACCGCCCTCGGCGCCGTGTCCGCGACCGAAGCGACCACCGTCGTCACCGTCACCGCGACGGTCTACGACACCGCCATCACGCTCGACCCGACGTCGCTCATCCCTGGGAACACCACGACCGTGACCGGCACCGGCTTCCTGCCCGGTGAGACGGTCACCGTCGACTACCCGGGCGGCACCCCGGTGACCGTCGATGCGGACGGCGACGGCGGCTTCACCGTCGACCTGCCCGTCCCCGACGGCACGCCGGCCGGCACGCTCATCGTCACCGCGACCGGCGAAACCTCCGCAACCCCGGCGACCGCCGACCTCGAGGTGTTGCCGTACGACACGGCCATCACCGCCGACCCGGCCTCCCTCCTCCCCGGCAACTCGACCACCATCACCGGCACCGGCTTCGCCGCGAACGAGTCGGTCTCCGTCTCCTACCCGGACGGCACGCCCGTCGTCGTGACGGCTGACGGCGACGGCGGCTTCACGGCCGTCCTGCCGATCCCCTCCGGCACGCCCGCTGGCCAGCTCACGGTCACCGCCACCGGCGCGGTCTCCGTCACCCCGGCCGAGACGGTCATCACCGTCGAGGCGTACGACACCGCGATCGCGCTCGACCCACAGACGGTCGCACCTGGCGGCAGCACGGTCGTCACCGGTTCGGGCTTCGTCCCTCAGGAGACCGTCACGATCACCATCCCCGGCCTCGCCACGCCCGTGACGACCACGGCGAACGGCGATGGTGAGATCACGGTCAGTGTCACGCTCCCTGCGGACTTCCCGCTCGGCGACGTCACGGTCACCGCCACCGGCGCCGTCTCGGCCACCCCAGCCACGGCGACGCTCACCGTCGAGGCAACGACCTTCGTCACGGCCATCACGGTCGACCCGACGACCGTCGTCGCGGGGGAGAGCACGCTCGTCACCGGTACCGGCTTCGAGCCCGACGAGACCGTCACGGTCTCCATCCCCGGTGCGCCCGCGGTCACCACGCAGGCGTCGGCGACCGGAACCATCTCCGTGTCGCTCCCGGTTCCGGCGGACTACGCGGAGGGCACGGTCGTCGTGACCGCCCTCGGTGAGGTCTCCGAGACCCCGGCCACCACGAACCTCGCGGTCGACGTCGTCTACACCCCGACGATCACCGCCGACCCGGCCACGGTCCCTGGCGGCACCAGCACCGAGATCTCAGGCTCCGGCTTCGCGCCGAGCGAGAGCGTCACAGTCACCTTCCCGGGCCTCGAGCCGATCACCGTCACGTCGAACGCAGCGGGCGAGATCACGACCACCATCGACGTCCCGCAGGACTTCGCGGTCGGTCCGGTCACGGTCACGGCCCTCGGCGTCGTCTCCGCGACCGAGGCGACGACCACGGTCACGGTCGAGGTGACGGTCTACGACACGGCGATCACCGCGGATCCCGACACGCTCCTCCCCGGCGGCAGCACCACCGTCACCGGAACGGGCTTCCTGCCCGGCGAGTCCGTCTCCGTCTCCATCCCCGGCGGCACGCCCGTCTTGGTGGAGGCCGGCCCGGACGGTGACATCACCGCCATCCTGCCGATCCTGCCCGGCACCCCCGCCGGCCCCGTCGTCGTGACGGCCGTCGGAGCCGTGTCGAACACACCCGCCACTGCGACGATCACCGTCGAGGCGTTCGAGACGACGCTCACGGCCACGCCGTCCACGCTGAACCCCGGCGACTCGACGATCCTGTCCGGCACCGGCTACGTCGCGAACGAGTCGGTGACCATCTCTGCTCCCGGCTTCGACGACGTCGTGACCACGGCGAACGGTCTCGGCGAGATCAGCCAGGTGGTCGCCTTCCCCGCGGACTTCGTCCCCGCGACCGTGACGTTCACGGCCACGGGCGCCCTGTCGCTCACGCCGGCGCAGACCTCGGTCCTCGTCGAAGCGGTCGTGTACGACACGGCGATCACGGTGGACCCGACGACGGCCAACCCGGGTGGAACCACCACCGTGACGGGCACCGGCTTCGCGCCGAACGAGACCGTCACCATCACGATCCCGGGCGGCGACCCCGTCACGGTGACGACGAACGGCGACGGCGACTTCACGCAGCCCGTGACGATCCCGGTGGGAACACCCGCGGGTCCGCTGACGATCACCGCGACCGGTGACACGTCGAACACGCCCGCCGACGCCGACGTGACCGTGGTGCCCTACGAGACCGCGATCACCGCCGACCCCGACACGCTGCTCCCCGGCACCTCGACGACGATCACCGGTACCGGGTTCGCACCGAACGAGTCGGTCTCGGTCTCCATCCCCGGTGGCACACCGGTCGTCGTGACGGCGAACGGCGACGGCGGCTTCACCGCCGCCCTGCCGATCCCGTCGGGCACCACCGCAGGGGAGCTCATCGTCACGGCGACCGGTGCCCTCTCGGCGACGGACGCGACGACCACCGTCACGGTGCTCGCCTACGAGACGGCGATCGCCCTCGATCCCGCGACCATCGCGCCGGGTGGCAGCACGACCGTCACCGGTGCGGGCTTCGCCCCGAACGAGAGCGTGAGTGTCACGGTCCCGGGCATCGTCGACCCGTTCCCGACCACGGCGAACGCCGACGGCGAGATCTCCGTGAGCGTCACGCTCCCCGCGGACTTCCCGATCGGTGACGTCACGGTCACCGCCACCGGTACCGTCTCGGCGACCCCCGCCGCTGCGACGCTCACCGTCGAGGCCACGACCTACGTCACCGCCATCACCGCCGACCCGACCACCGTCGTCGCGGGTGCCAGCACCCTCGTCACCGGCACCGGCTTCGCACCGACCGAGAGCGTCACGGTCTCGATCCCCGGCGCCGACCCGGTGACCACCACGGCGACGGCGACCGGCACCATCTCCGTGTCGCTGCCCGTGCCGGCCGACTACGCCGAGGGAACGGTCGTCGTGACCGCGCTCGGTGCGACGTCCGACACCCCTGCGACGACGAACCTCACGGTCGACGTGGTCTACACGCCGACGATCACTGCCGACCCGGCGACGGTCCCCGGCGGCACCTCGACGGAGATCTCGGGTAGCGGCTTCGCTCCGACCGAGAGCGTCACGGTCACCTTCCCCGGCCTCGCGCCGGTGACGGTCACCTCGAACGCCGACGGTGAGATCACCACGACGTTCGCCGTCCCGCAGGGCTTCGCGACCGGTCCGGTCACGGTCACCGCACTCGGCGTCGTCTCGGCGACCGAGGCGACCACCACCGTCACGGTCGAGGCCACGGTCTACGACACGGCGATCACCCTCACACCGGACACGGTGAACCCGGGCCAGACCACCACGGTCACCGGTACCGGCTTCCAGCCGAACGAGTCGGTCAGCGTCTCGATCCCCGGCGGCGACCCCGTCGTCGTGACGGCCGACGGCGACGGCGGCTTCACCGCGACCCTGCCGGTGCCGCCCGGAACGCCCGCCGGGCCGGTCACGGTGACCGCGGTCGGCGAGACCTCGGCGACGCCCGCCGAGGCGGAGCTCACGGTCGAGGCCTACGAGACGGCGATCACCGCCGACCCGAGCACGGTCGCGGCCGGCGGAGCGACGCTCGTCACGGGCACCGGTTTCGCGCCGAACGAGTCCGTCACGGTCACGGTGCCCGGTGGCGCCGCCGTCCCTGCGACCACGAACGGTGCCGGCGAGTTCTCGGTCGGGATCACGGTCCCGGCGAACGCGCCCGTCGGCCCGCTGGTCGTCACGGCGGAGGGAGCGGTGTCGCAGACGCCGGCCACCGCGACCGTCACTGTCACCGCCATCGTGTTCTCGCCCGTCATCACCGCCTCCCCGGACGCGCTGATCGCCGGCAACACGACGGTCATCACCGGATCGGGCTTCGCAGCCAACGAGACGGTCACGGTGTCGATCCCCGGCGCCCCAGTCGTCACGCAGGTGACGAACGTCGGCGGCGGCTTCACGGTGACCCTGCCGGTCCCCGACGGCTACGCGCTCGGCGACGTCACGGTGACGGCACTCGGTGCAGCATCGGACGAGCCGGCGACGACGATCATCGAGATCCTCGCGTACGACACGGCCATCACGGTCGACCCGTCCTCGGTGCTGCCGGGTGAGACGGTCACGGTCGACGGGACGGGCTTCGCCGGTGGCGAGACGGTCACGGTGTCCATCCCGGGCGCACCGTCCGTCACCGTGGTGACGAACCCTGACGGTTCCTTCACCGTGGACCTGCCGATCCCGGACGACTACACGCCCGGACCGGTCACGGTGACCGCCGAGGGCGATGTCTCCGAGACGCCGGCCGAGGCTGACGTCACCATCGAGGACGGAGCGGTCGACGTCGACACCGACGCAGCTGCGGTCGATGTGGATGCTGCTGCTGACGTGGACGCCGACGTGGACGTCGATGCCGCGGCTGATGTGGACGCTGATGTGGACGCTGCCGCCGACACCGACGCTGCAGCCGATGTGGATGCTGCGGCTGACACGGACGCTGCGACTGATGTGGACGCTGCCGCAGACGTGGACGCTGCGGCTGATGTGGACGCTGCGGCTGATGTGGATGCCGCAGCTGATGTGGATGCTGCCGCAGACGTGGACGCTGCGGCTGACACGGACGCTGCCGCAGACGTGGACGCTGCCGCCGACACCGACGCTGCGGCCGATGTGGATGCTGCTGCCGACACTGACGCTGCTGCCGACACCGATGCTGCCGCCGATGTGGATGCTGCGGCTGACGTGGACGCTGCTGCTGACACGGATGCTGCCGCCGACGTCGATGCTGCTGCTGATGTGGATGCTGCCGCGGACGCGGACGCGGACACCGATGCTGCGGCTGACGTGGATGCTGCTGCTGACGTCGATGCTGCTGCTGACGTCGATGCTGCTGCTGACACTGACGCTGCTGCCGACACGGATGCTGCTGCTGACGTCGATGCTGCGGCTGACACGGACGCTGCCGCCGACACGGACGCCGCTGCTGACACCGATGCCGCTGCTGATGTGGATGCTGCCGCCGATGTCGATGCTGCCGCTGATGTGGACGCCGCTGCCGACACCGATGCTGCCGCCGACACTGATGCTGCGGCCGATGTCGATGCTGCCGCTGATGTGGACGCCGCTGCCGACACCGATGCTGCCGCCGACACTGATGCTGCGGCCGATGTCGATGCTGCTGCGGACGTCGACGCTGTTGCTGACGTGGACGCTGCTGCCGACGTCGATGCTGCTGCCGACACGGATGCTGCGGCTGACACCGCCGCTGACGCTGACGGCACCGATGTCGACCTCAACGCTGACATCGACGCCGACACTGCGGCTGACGCCGACACTGCGGCTGACGCCGACACTGCGGCTGATGCCGACACCGCCGCTGACGCCGATGGCGACACCGACGCCGGCGACGAGCGTCAGGCGACAGTCAAGTACTCGACGATCGTCCGCGACACGGGTGTGATCCAGGAGGTCTACGCCACCGGCTTCGAGCCCGGCGAGACCATCTCGGCCACGGTCTTCTCGACCCCGTTCGCACTGACGCCCGTCATCGCTGACGCCTCCGGGAACGCCACGTTCACCTTCCCGATCGACTCGTCGCTCGAGCTGGGTGCCCACCGGGTGGAACTCTCCGGATCCGTGACCGGCGACCTGCCGCTCGATCGTGAGGCCACCGCCTTCACGGTCACCGCGGTGGCCGCCACCGCACCGGGGTCACGCCCCGGTCTGCCGAGCACCGGCTTCGACGGCCTGTGGCTCGGGGGGCTCGGCGCCATGATGCTCCTCCTTGGAGGCGCCTTCGTGGCCACGCGACGGGCGCGTATGGAGTGACCTCGCCGAGCAGGCCGTGCCGCATTCGGGTCGGCACGGCCTGCTCCTTCTCCCGCGGAGACACCGCCGAACCGGTGCCCCGCGGTTTCATCACCACCCAGCACCAAGGAGGAACCGTGACTCCGATCACACGCACACCCGTCGGGGGTCGTTCTGACACCCTTCGACAAGCTCAGGGACCGGACGGCGCCGAGGAACCGGACGGCGATCAGGCACCGGCGTCCGGTCGGCAGGACCGGGGAGCGGGATCGTCTCGGGACGAAACCGCCCCGCCGAAGCGGGCCGCGCGCATCGCCGCCGCGGTCTCGATCGCCCTCGTCGGCGTCTACGTCGCGGGCACCCTCGTCATCGTCTCACCGACCACACCCGTCCGTGGTGCTGTCGTCGCCGCAGCCGGCCCGTACTTCACGCAGAAGTGGAACGTCTTCGCGCCGAGCATCATGAAGACGAACATCACCTTCTCCGTCCAGGCCCAGTGGCGCGACGCCGACGGGACGCTCGTGAAGTCCGACTGGGTCAACGTCACGAAGCTCGAGCAGCAGGCCGTCCCCGGCCACGCCGAGCCGTCGCGCATCCAGAAGTCCTCGTGGAACGCGATGCTCGCCTACAACGCCCGCTACCTCGCCCTCGATGCCCAGCAGCGTGAGATCGTCCGCGACACCTTCATCCAGCGAGCCGACGGTGGCGGGTATCGCGCCCAGTCGGCCGAGTCGCTCATCGCCGACCTCGACGCCGTCAGCACGACGCCGGGCTCGGGGCAGGGCGACGTCGTCCGGTTCCTCCGCTACGACTACATGCTCAAGGAGTACGCGACCGCGTTCTCCACGGCGTACTTCGACCAGGACGTCGAGCGCGTCCGGTGGCGGATCGACCGCACCCGCCCGAACGACTTCGAGAACCGCTTCTCCGAGGAGCAGCAGTTCGACGACACCGCCGTCACCTTCGGCTGGCGGCACGTCGACGACGTCATCGACCCGGAGACCCTCGCCGTCTACCGCGACGTCGTCACCCGCTACGGAGGTGCACGATGAACGCCGTCCGCGCATCGTTCGACCGGTTCGCCGGCTGGGTCACGGGTGCCAAGCACGCCGGCTACAGCCTCTCCGCCCTGCGGATCCTCTACGGTGTCGCGATCGTCAGCTTCCTGTTCACGAGCCTCGCCGACCGCCACTACCTCTGGGGCGTCGCGTCGAAGTGGGTCGACCCGGAGGCGAACCGTCGCGCGTGGTTCCCGCTGTTCGAGCTCGTCTTCACGAAGGACAGCGCCTTCGTCTTCGACCTCGCCTACGGGGTGCTCATCGTGCTCGGGCTGCTCTTCCTCGTCGGCTGGCAGACCCGGTTCGTCACGCCAGTCCTGCTCGTGTTCTGGGTGGGGCTCGCGACCAACAGCACGGTGCTGACCAATGGCGGCGACACGATCATCCGCATCACGCTGCTGTTCCTGGTGTTCGCGGACCTGTCGCGTCACTGGTCGGTCGACGCGTGGCTCACCAAGCGGCGGGGGCGAGCGCTGCGGCCGATCCTGCGCGGTCGGTTCGCGATCCCGGCCTGGCTCGCGAACGCCGCCAACAACACCGCGGTCCTCCTCTGCGCGTACCAGATCATGCTCGTCTACGTGAACTCCGGCATCTACAAGCTGATGGGGCCCGAGTGGCGGGAGGGCACGGCGTTCTACTACTCGCTCGTCCTCGACGTGTTCCGGCCGTTCCCGGCGCTGAGCGACCTCGCCTGGCAGGTCGGTCCGTTCGTCTGGGTCGCCACGTTCCTGTCGGTCTGGGTGCAGCTGCTGTTCCCCGTGCTGATCCTGTGGCGGCCGACGCGGATCCTCGCGCTCGGCTTCACGATCCTGATGCACCTCGGCATCGGCCTCTTCCTCGGGCTGTGGCCGTTCTCGCTCGCGATGATCGCCCTCGACCTGCTCTTCGTCCGCGACCGCAGTTGGGTCGCCGTCGGTCGGTGGGCGTCGCACGCCGGGGGAGTGCTCCGCCAGCTGCTGCTGGAGCGCCAGAGGACCGAAAGACCCGTCACGACGTCGGCCGGTTCGCCGTCGTGACCACAGCCGTCTCGCGCGTTCGGGTGCGAGACGAACCGGCGGTCGGCGCCACGGTTGCGCCGACCGCCACCCGTTCCATCCCGGCCGGCGCGGGCGTCGCGGAACCCGTCATCCCATGTCCATCGCCCACGACCTAGGCTGGAGCGATGGTGGATGCGGTCGTCGTCGGCAGCGGGCCGAATGGTCTCGCCGCTGCAGTGACCCTCGCGCGCGCCGGCCTCGAGGTCGAGGTGCATGAGGCAGCCGACACCATCGGCGGCGGTCTGCGGACGCAGGAGCTGACCGAACCGGGCTTCCGTCACGACGTCTGCTCGGCGATCCACCCGATGGTCCTGACCTCACCGTTCTTCCGAGCGTGGAAGGCGACGGAGCGCGTCGACTACCTGATCCCGGAGGCCTCCTACGGGCACCCGCTCGATCGCGGCCGCGCCGGAATCGCCTACCGCGACCTCGACCGGACGGTGGGCACGCTCGGCGTCGACGGCATCGCGTGGCGGGAGCTGCTGCAGCCCGTCGTCGACCGCATGGAGGCCGTGACCGAGTTCACGCTGAACCCGCTGCTGCCCATCCCGAAGCGGCTGTTCGACGTCGTCCCGTTCGGCCTCCGGGTGCTCGAACAAGGATCCCCGGCCTGGCTGCGCCGCTTCGAGGGGACGGTCGCGCCCGGCATGCTCACGGGGGTCATGGCGCACACGATCACGAGGCTCCCCGGGCTCCCGGCGGCGGGCGCCGGACTCGTCCTCGCCGCGAACGCACACGCCGACGGCTGGCCGCTGCCCATCGGCGGAGCGCAGTCGCTCGCCGACGCCATGGTGGCCGACCTCGAGGCGCACGGCGGCCGCGTCGTCACCGGACACCGGGTCACCGCCGTCTCGGATCTGCCCCTGTCCGCAGCGGTCCTGTTCGACACCAGCCCGCGGGACATGGTCGCGGCGGTCGGGTCCCGGCTCCCCACCGACTACGTCCGTGCGCTCGATCGGTTCCGCTACGGCAACGCCGTCTTCAAGCTGGACCTCGCGGTCTCGGAGCCGATCCCCTGGACCAACCGGGCACTGCTCGACGCCCCCACCGTGCACCTCGGTGGGACAGCCGAGGAGATCGCCGCCTCCGAGAACGCGGTGGCCGCGGGTCGCCATCCGGATCGACCGTACGTGCTGCTGTCGCAGCCCTCGCTGTTCGACGCGAGTCGCGCGCCGGTGGGGAAGCACACGGTGTGGGCGTACTGCCACGTGCCGAAGGGCTCGCGGGTCGACATGTCCGAGGCGATCGTCGATCAGATCGAACGGTTCGCGCCGGGCTTCCGCGACACGATCATCGCTCAGGCGGGCCGCGACTCCGTCGTCGTCGAACGCGAGAACCCCAACGACATCGGTGGCGACATCTCCGGGGGCGAGCCGTCGCTGCGTCAGCTGCTGCGGCGCCCGGTGGTGCGTCGCGAACCGTGGCGGACGCCCGCGGCCGGGGTGTACCTCTGCTCGAGCTCGGCCGCGCCGGGGATGGGCGTGCACGGGATGGCGGGGTTCCTGGCGGCGGAGTCCGCCCTGCGGCATACCTTCCGCCTGCCGGTTCCGTCCCTCGCACCCTGACCCGCTGCCGACCCGCCCACCTGACCGGTCGCTGAGCGACCTCCCTGATCGGTCACTGAGCGACCGCCCTGATCGGTCACTGAGCCTGTCGAAGTGCGCCCTTCGACAAGCTCAGGGACCGGGAATGGTTGCGCCCTTCGACAAGCTCAGGGACCGGGGATGGTTGCGCCCTTCGACAAGCTCAGGGACCGGGGATGGTTGCGCCCTTCGACAAGCTCAGGGACCGGAAAAGACGTGGATCTGTGTTTCTCTGTGTTTGTGTGATACTTTCTTCGCACTGCAAGCCTGCAACACCGGAAACGAAGGTCAAGGACGACGCATGTACGCGACGGAGCGGCACGAGCACATCACCAGCCGGGTGAAGACGAGCGGACGGGTCTCCGTCGCCGACGTCTCCCGCGAGCTGGGCGTCACCGCTGAGACGATCCGCCGCGACCTCGACCAGCTCGAAACCTCCGGCGTCCTGCGCCGCGTCCACGGCGGCGCCGTCTCCGCAGCACGTGCCTCCGTCGCCGAGGCCAGCCTCGCCGATCGCCAGGGCCAGCGGAGCGACGCGAAGGCCACGATCGCCCGTGCGGCCCTCCGGCTCATCCCGGCCACGTTCAGCGGCTCGATCGTCATCGACGCCGGGACGACCACGGCCCACCTCGCCGACCTCCTCGTCACCTGGCGCCCGGCCACCGCCGGCCAGACGCTCACGGTCATCACCAACTCCGTGCCGATCGCCGCGACGCTCCACCACTGCGACCACGTCGAACTGCACCTCCTCGGCGGCCGCGTCCGTGGCATCACGAGCGCGGCGGTCGGCAGCACGACCGTCGACGAGCTCGGCCGCTTCCGCCCCGACATCGCCTTCGTCGGCGCCAACGGGGTCAGCGCCGACTTCGGCCTCAGCACGCCCGACGAACTCGAGGGTGCCGTGAAGTCGGCGATCGTCCGCGGTTCGCGACGGGCCGTCGTCCTCGCCGACGCCGCCAAGCTCGGCGAGGAGGCGCTCATCCGCTTCGCCGCCCTCGACGAGATCGACACCGTCATCACCGACGAGGTCGTTCCGACGACGCTCGGGGACGCCCTCGAGGCTGCGGGTGTCGAGGTGGTCGTAGCATGATCATCACCCTGACCGCCAACCCCTCGCTCGACCACACGGTGGAGCTCCCCGGTGTCGTCGAGCGCGGCGAAGTCCTCCGTGCCCTCGCCAGCCGGGAGCAGCCGGGCGGCAAGGGCGTCAACGTCTCGCGGGCGATCGCCGCCGCCGAGTTGGCGACCATCGCCGTCCTCCCCGGCGAATCGACCGACCCGATGATCGAGTCGCTCCGCGCGCAGGGCATCGACGTCCTCGCCGTCCCGACCGGGCAGCCCGTGCGCCGCAACATCACGCTGACCGAGCCAGACGGCACCACCACCAAGATCAACGAGCCGGGTCCGCTCCTCACCGAGGACGACGCTGCACGCCTCGTCGACGCGACCGCCCGTGCCGCCGCGAGTGCCGAATGGCTCGTCATCGCCGGTTCGCTGCCACCCGGGCTGCCGGCCGACTTCTACGCACGGATCGTCCGGGCCGCTCGCGCCCTCACCGACGGCACTCGCCCGCTCGTCGCCGTCGACAGCTCGGGGGAGCCGCTCGCCGCCCTCCTCGCCGCCTTCGCCGTCACCGGGGAACGCGTCGACCTCATCAAGCCGAACGGTGCCGAACTCGCCGAGCTCACCGGCACCGCGTCCGGCGACGAGATCGAGGCCGACCCGGCGCTCGCCGCAGCCGTCGCCGCGACGCTCGTCGGCACGACCGACGCCCCGGGCCCGGTCGCCGCCGTCCTCGTCACGCTCGGCTCCCGAGGAGCCGTCCTCGTGGAGGGTGACACCGCCTGGTCGGCCCCGGCCCCGAAGATCGTCGCGCGCAGCACCGTCGGTGCGGGGGACTCCTCCCTCGCCGGCTACCTGATCGCGCGAACCGCAGGTCACGCACCTGCAGCACGCCTCGCGCAGGCCGTCGCCCACGGAGCCGCAGCCGCGGCACTCCCGGGCAGCGACGTGCCGGCGCTCAGCGGGACGGACGCCGCCGCCATCGACGTCGCCCAGCTCCCGCAGCGGATCCCCTCCGCCCCCTGACCGCCCACCCTGGTCCCTGACCGCCCAACCCGGTCCCTGACCGCCCAACCCGGTCCCTGACCGCCCAACCCGGTCCCTGACCGCCCACCCCGGTCCCTAACCCCCCACCCCGGTCCCTGAGCTTGTCGAAGGGCCGCCCCGACCACCCGAAGCACCAGCATCCGTTTCGAAGGAGAACCCAGATGTCCACCCCACTCATCACCCCAGGGCTCGTCGCCCTCGACGCCGACCTCGGCACCGATCGCGCGGGTGTCATCCGCGCGCTCGCCGAGCTCGTCGTCCGCGCCGGCCGTGCCACCGACACCGAGGCCCTCTTCGCCGATGCCTGGGCGCGGGAGAGCAAGACCGACACCGGCATCCCCGGCGGCATCGCGATCCCGCACTGCCGTTCAGCCGCCGTCACCGAGCCGACGCTCGCGATGGCCCGCGTCTCGCCGCTCGTCGACTTCGGTTCCGACGACGGCCCGGCCGACCTCCTCTTCTTCATCGCGGCTCCGGACGGCGCCGACCAGGCGCACCTCGCCCTCCTGTCGAAGCTCGCCCGCTCGCTCATCAAGCCCGAGTTCGTGACCTCGCTGCGTGAGGCGCCCGACGCCGCCGCGGTGGTCGCCCTCGTCGATGGTGCACTCAGCGATGCACCCAAGCCGGCGTCGGCTCCCGCAGCCGAGCGTGCCGCGACGGCTCCCGTCGAGGCCGGCGACCAGGCCGCACGGCCCGTGCTCATCGCGGTCACCTCGTGTGCAACGGGCATCGCCCACACCTACATGGCAGCCGACTCGCTCGCCGCCACCGCCAAACGCCTCGGTGTCGAGCTGCACGTCGAGACGCAGGGCGCCTCCGGTGCGACCCCGCTGCCCGCCGACGTCGTCGCAAAGGCGCAGGCGGTCATCTTCGCCGTCGACGTGGACGTCCGCGACGTCACCCGCTTCGCCGGCAAGCCCGTCATCAAGGCTCCCGTGAAGCGCGGCATCGACGCGCCGGAACAGCTCATCAACGACGCGGTCGCCGCGATCTCGAACCCGAACGCCCCGCGGGTCGCCGCAGCGGCCGGTGACGCCTCCGCGTCGACGTCGGACAAGAAGGACGCCAACGTCGGTCAGTCGATCAAGCGCTGGCTGCTCACCGGCGTCAGCTACATGATCCCGTTCGTCGCGGGTGGCGGTCTGCTCATCGCCCTCGGCTTCCTCCTCGGTGGATACAACATCACCGAGAACGCCGGCAAGATCATCGTCGAGAACAGCCTCGTGAACCTCCCGGCGGGCGGCCTCGGCACCTACCTGGGTGCGGTCGCGTTCTCGATCGGTGCCGCGTCGATGGGCTTCCTCGTCCCGGCCCTCGCGGGCTTCATCGCCTTCGCGATCGCCGACCGACCGGGCATCGCGCCCGGGTTCGTCGCCGGCGCCGTCGCCCTCCTCATGAGCGCCGGCTTCCTCGGCGGACTCGTGGGTGGTCTGCTCGCCGGTGGCGTCGCCTACGGCCTCGGTCGACTCAACGTGCCGCGGTGGCTGCGTGGGCTGATGCCCGTCGTGATCATCCCGCTGATCGGCTCGATCGTCGCGTCCGGCCTCATGATCCTCGTCCTCGGCGGCCCGATCGCCGCGCTCATGAACGGCCTCAACTCGTGGCTGTCCGGTCTCACCGGCGTCTCCGCCATCCTGCTCGGGGTCATCCTCGGCACGATGATGGCGTTCGACCTCGGCGGTCCGGTCAACAAGGTCGCGTACTCGTTCGCCGTCGCCGGTCTCGGTGCGGGCACGCTCGCCAACCAGGCACCGTGGCAGATCATGGCCGCCGTGATGGCCGCCGGCATGGTGCCGCCGCTCGCGATGGCACTCGCCTCGACCGTCCTCAGCCGTCGTTCGTTCACCGCGGTCGAGCGGGAGAACGGTAAGGCAGCCTGGCTGCTCGGCGCCGCGTTCATCAGCGAGGGTGCGATCCCGTTCGCCGCGGCCGACCTGTTCCGCGTCATCCCGGCGTCGATCCTCGGTGGTGCCGCCACCGGTGCGCTCATCATGGCGACCGGCGTCACCTCGCAGGCACCGCACGGTGGCATCTTCGTGTTCTTCGCCATCGGCAACATCGGGATGTTCATCCTGTCGGTCGCCGTCGGCACGGTCATCACCGCCGTCGCCGTCATCCTGCTCAAGCGGTTCGCCCGTCGTCGTCCGGTGGACGGCGCCGACACGGCGGCCCCCGCGGTCACCACCGAGCCCGCTGCCGTCTGATCCGTACCCGTCCGATCCACAGCCTGACCTGATCCACTGGTCCGGCCGGCACCAACCGAACCGCAGAAGGAGCATCATCATGGCCGAACGCCAAGCCACCATCGCCAGCCGCGTCGGGCTGCACGCCCGACCCGCCAAGCTCTTCATCGAGACGGTCAAGCGCCAGCCGGTGCCCGTCACGATCGAGCTGGGCGACTCGGGCCCGCTCGACGCCTCGAGCATCCTCACGATCATGAGCCTCGGCGCCACCAACGGCGACGTCGTCACCCTCCGCGCTGAGGGCGAGGGCGCCGACGAGGCGCTCGCCGAGCTCGCCGGTCTCCTCGAGACGGACCTCGACGCCGAGTAGCCACCCTGCACCACGAAGCCCCGCCGCCCGAGTCATCTCGGACGGCGGGGCTTCGTCGTGGGCCCTTCGACAGGCTCAGGGAGCGGGTCTCTCCGCGGGAAGGGCTCCGGTCACTGAGCTTGTCGAAGTGTCTTCGGGGAACCGTTTCGTGTCGTGCGTGGTTGCTCGTGGGCCCTTCGACAGGCTCAGGGAGCGTGGAACCGTTCCGGTCACTGAGCTTGTCGAAGTGTCCTCGGGGAACCGTTTCGTGTCGTGCGTGGAACCGTTCCGGTCGCTGAGCTTGTCGAAGTGTCCTCGGGGACCGCTCGCCTGCGGACACGCGACGAACCCCGCCACCCGCGACGACGGGTGACGGGGTTCGTCAGGAGCGACCTACTCGGCGGAGCGGCGGCGACGCGCGAGCAGCACCGACGCGAAGCCGACGAGGCCGAGGAGCAGCGCGACGAGCCCGATGCTCGACACGTCCACACCCGTGCGCGACAGCGAGTCGGTTCCGGCAGCCGAACCGCCCGAGGGCGAGCTCGTGCCGTCACCACCGCCGACCGCGCCACCGCCGGAGCCCGTGCCGGGACCGGTCCCGGGGTTCGTCCCCGGGTCGGTGCCGGGATCGGTCCCCGGGTCCACCGCGGCGGCGAGCACCGTCACCGGCGTGGACGTCGTCTCCACCGGCGCGAAGCCATCGGCGGAGACCGTGACCCGCACCGCGAGCGCTGCACCAGCACTGCCGGTGGGCGGCGTGAACGTCGCCGTGTCGGCACCGTCCACGACCTCGTCGTCGAGCAGCCACGCGTAGACCACTGCCGCGTCCTCCGGGTCCACGACGACCGCCGCGGTCGTCGGCACGCCCTCGCGGGCCACGCTCGACAGCGTCGCGGTCGCGACCGCCGTCCGGGCGAAGGTGATGGTCGTCGACTGCGTGGTGACGCCGTCAGCCGCCGTCACCGTGATGACGACACCGTCGGTCGCGTCAGCCGCAGCACGGGCCGCAGCCGCGGGTGCTGCTTCGAGCGGCTCGATCGTCACCGTCGCGTCGCGGTCGGCCGGGATGGCGTCGACCACCGGGTCGGCGGACCCTGCCAGCGGCACCTCGTACTCGAGGACGCCTGCATCGAAGCCCTCGACCGGCGTGCCGTTCACCCGCAGCGCGGCGAGGCTCGCCTCGGTCGCGACCGACGGTGCGAGCGCGTAGATCTCGACCTCCGAGACGACCAGGTGGGTGTTCGCGTACGC
Organism: Plantibacter sp. PA-3-X8; assembly: GCF_003856975.1. Taxonomy (NCBI): domain Bacteria; kingdom Bacillati; phylum Actinomycetota; class Actinomycetes; order Micrococcales; family Microbacteriaceae; genus Plantibacter; species Plantibacter sp. PA-3-X8. The sequence continues at coordinate 3,933,731 of NZ_CP033107.1, read as the reverse complement.
CGTCATCACGATGCGCACCGCACTCGTCGTGACGCCACCGAGGTCGACGTCGACGACCGGAGCCGTCCCATCGGTCGGGACCGGCACGGCGACCGCCCCACCCGGAGCGTCGATCCACGCGCCGTCGGCGTCGCGGAACTGCACGGTCAGTGCACTCGGCCAGCTGTTGGTGCTCCCGTCCTTGTAGGCGTAGAAGGTGACGTGCTCGATCGTGTGCTCACCGCCGAGCTCGTAGCTCAGCGTGTCGCTCGCCGGCTTGTTCGACGAGCGCCAGTTCGACCAGCCCTTGTCGTTCCGCACACCGTTCTTCGTGTTGCTCGCGGGATAGCCGGACTCGGTGGACGTCGCGCTCGCGACGGTCGTGGCGTCCGGTGCGATGTTCCGCTCGCCGGGCGCCGTGACGATGATCGACAGGAGCGCGTCGATCGGTGCCGCGGCCGGATCGTTCGAGGCAGCCGCGCCGCGCACCTGCACCACACCGGTGTCGGCGAGGTCGGCGTCGTCGAGGGTGCTGAAGTCCCACGTGACGGGCGTGTCGAAGCGGTTGACGCTCGCCCCGATCTGCGCCGGGACCGTCGTCGGTGCCGCAGCGATGACGGCGCTCGCCGGGGACCCTGCGGCGACCGTCAGGGAGACCGGTTCGGTGGTCGTGAAGCCGCCGATGTCGACGGTGGCCTGTGCGGTGAACGCCGCACCCCACCCGTCGGTGCCGGAACCGTTCACGACGATCGTGCCCGGCGTGTTCCAGTCCACGGCCGAGGTGTCCCAGGTGACCGGCACCGGCGCGCCCTGGACCGCGCCGTACAGCGGCACCACGGTCGCGGGCAGCGCCGCCGGAACGCCGGCGACGGTCTGCACCGTGACCGGTTGCACACCCGTGAGGGCGGTGTCGACGAAGTTCCAGGTCTGGTTCGCGCCGTTGTTCGACTGGTAGACGCCGACGGCGGCGCCCGTCGTGGTGGACTGCCCGCCGACCTCGAGGGCCTGGCTGGTGCCGACGTTCACGAGGCTCCATTCGGAGCCGTTGGTCGTCGTCGGGATCCACTGCAGCGATGGGTCGGCCGCAGCCTGTTCACGCGTCGCAGCGACGAGCGAGGTGCCGGCGGAGTTCGCGGAGAGGAGTGCCCCGGACGAGCTGCGGACGGCGTAGCGGTCGGTGTTCGTGCCGCCGCCCGAGAGTCGCTCGGCGGTCCACACCTGTGCGGCACCGGTCGTGGCGTCGGAGGCACGCGGAGTGATCGTGCCGGCCGGGACGGTCCCGGTCGTGGCTGCGGCGGTGAACGCCTTCGCGCTCTGCTTGCCGACGAGCTGGTAGGCGTGTCCGTCCTGGAACGGCGCCGCGTCGGCTGCGACACCGGTCGCACCGTCGACGAGGAAGGTGGTGACCGACTTCGCCGGGACCGTGAGCGTCGCCTGCTTGGTCACCGGGTCGATCGACACGGCGTCGCCCTGCACGAGTGCGTTGGCGGTGACGTCGTCCGCGGGGGACTCCGTCGTCACGATCGGCGTGACCGTCGCGCCGGGAGCGATGTCCGCGAACTTCGACAGGTCGATGGTGATCGTCCGAGCCGAGGTCGACGGGTTGGCGTGCACGAGGGTCGCACCGGTGCCGTCGGCACGGAGCGCCGTGGTGGTCTGCGCGTCGGTGGACGGGATGAGGTGGTCACCGGGCTGCACGTAGTGGGTGAAGTTGCGGAGCGTGTTGTACTTCGCGTTCGTCTTCACAGAGCAGCTCGGGTCGGCGTCACCGTCGGCGATGCGTCGCTCGGAGTCGCCCTCGGCGTTGCAGTCGAAGTCGATGAGGACGCTGCCCCAGTTGAGCTTCTCGACCTTCTCCATGTTGTAGAGGTCCTCGACGGGCTGCCAGAGCACCCACGCGGTCGGCTCCAGGTTGCGGAGGTCGTCGATGAGGTGCGTCGCCATACCGATGCCGTTGTCGATGTTCGTGAGGTTGTGCTTGCCGCTGGAGTCCCAGTTGCCCTCGACCTCGCTCATCCACAGCGGCTTCCCGGCGGTCTTCGCGATGTCGCGCGCGACGACGCTGCCGCCCTGGCCGTAGCTGTGGACGTTGAGCTGCGTGACGAGGTCCTTGGCGGTCTGCGACCAGCCGTTCCAGTTCGTCGCGAAGATGCCGGGGTTCGTCTCGTCCATGGCCGCGATGACGGCTTCGGTCGAGGTGCCCTCGGCGGCGAGGCGCTCGGCGAGGGCCTTGATGACGGTGTCCTGCATGGCCGGGCCGATGTGCGCACCCTCCTGGCGTCCGCCCTTCGGCCAACCGGTGGCCTCGTCGATCTGGGTGCCCCAGTAGTTCGTGTTCGGCTCGTTGAAGGGGTCGATGGTGTCGAAGTCGATGCCCGTGTCGGCCTCGAGGTGGTCGACGACAGTGGTGAGGTACGCGACGAAGTCGTCGACGCTCTCCGGCTTCAGCTGCTCGTCGGCGGCGTTGAAGTTGCCTGACGCGTAACCGCTCTCGGTCATGAAGTACGGCGGGGAGTTGCTGAACGCCTCCCACTTGGTGATCTTGTCCTTGAGCGCCGTGAGCCACCAGCGCTGGGTCTCATCGGCGTCGAAGTCGTAGGAGGCCGGGTCGTCGGCGTCCCAGGCGGCGGCGTAGCGGTCGCGGTCGGCGTAGTCGGAGGTGATGGGGCCGTCGGCGTCGCTCGCGGCGAGGTCCGGGTTCCACCAGCCGTCGACCGCGCCGCCGGCCCGCAGGTAGGGCGGGACGTCGCTCGCGTTGCCGCCACCGATGTTGTAGCGCGCGATGTTGAGGTTGAGGCCGTCCTCGCCGAACACCTTGTCGAACAGGTCCTGGCGGACGTCAGCGGGGTAGTCGCCGGTCGCGTTGGCGAACCAGACGAGGCTCGTGCCCCAGCCCTCGAACGCCTCGTTCTGGTAGGCCGGGTTGGGGGTGATGGTGAGGGGCGTGCTCTCCGCGGCGGCCGCAGGTGCGGCGTCCACGGTGGCGAGTGCTGGTGCGATCGCGGCGATGCCGAGGGCGACGGCGACGGTCGCTCCGATCGTTCGTCGGCGGACTGGTGACGGCAGTGTCATCGGTGGTTCCTTCGTTGGAGGCCGTGGTGCAGGGGATGTTCACGTGAACATCCGACGGCGTCGAACCGCCGTGTTCACGTCAACATTTCCGACGAGTATGGGCGACCCCTCGCTCGGGTGTCAAGGCGGGCCCGGTCATTGCAGCCCCATTCCGGTCCGTTCCGGCTGAGGCCCCTGTGCCGGTCACTGGGGCCCCTGCGCAGGTCACTGGGCCCCTACGCCGGTCACTGGGGCCCCTGCGCAGGTCACTGGGGCCCCTACGCCGGTCACTGAGCCTGTCGAAGTGCGGGCGTGGGCATTTCGACAGGCTCAATGACCGGGGATTTGTTCGCCGAGCTGGTCGAGGTGTCGCCGTGGGCATTTCGACAGGCTCAATGATCGGATCAGGAGCCCGGCCAGCTCAGACCGCGGGCGGGGGAGCGGTGCTCGCGCGGACGACGAGGGACGTCGGCGTGAGGGGCTCAGTGGAGAGCTGCGGGCCCTCCTCGATCTCGCGGAGGAGCGTGGTGATCGCCCGGCGTCCGATCTCGTCGAAGTCCTGATGCACCGTCGTGAGCGGCGGCCAGAACGAGTCCGATTCCGGGGTGTCGTCGAAGCCGACGACGCTGATCGACTCCGGCACGGCACGGCCGCGCTCGTGCAGGGCGCGGAGGAGTCCGAGTGCCATCTGGTCGTTCGAGGCGAACACGGCCGTGATCTCCGGCCGCTCGGCGATCTCGAGGCCGATCTCGTACCCCGAGGTCGTCGACCAGTCGCCACGGAACGCGGGCGGCGGCGTGATCCCGGCCTCGCGCAGCGTGTTGGCCCAGCTCTGCTCGCGACGAGCCGCCGAGTACGAGGTGCGGGGGCCGGCGATGTGCCAGACGCCCTGGTGCCCGAGGTCGAGGAGGTGCTGAGTGGCGAGCGCCGCGCCCTGCGCCTGGTCGTTGTCGACGACCGGGTAGTCGGTGCGTGCCGCGGAGTCGATGACGACGACCGGGAGACCTGCGGGGAGTTCGACGTCGGCGCCGTCGACGATGTGCGACTCGATGACGATGATGAGGCCGTCGACGTCCTGCTCGCGGAGGCTGTCGAGTGCGACCGCGACGTCGCGTTGCGTCGGGTACTCGACGGGGACGACCGTCACTGAGTAGCCGGCCCGTGCGGCCTGGACCGTGATCGCGTCGAGGGTGCGCATGTTGCCGTAGGAGGAGAGCGTGAACATCGTGATCCCGATGCTGCGGGTTCGCCCGGATCGCAGGGCGCGAGCGGCCTTGTTCGGGCGGTAGCCGAGCTCGTTCATGGCCTCCAGCACGCGGTCGCGGGTGCCGTCGTCGACGTTGGTCAGCCCGTTCGCGACGCGGGAGACGGTCTGGGAGGAGACGCCGGCGTGCGCCGCGACGTCCGCCATCGACGGTGCTCGCCTGGCGCGGCCAGGCGCTCTCCGGGTGGTGTCCGTCATGGTCTCCCTATCGTCGCATCCATCCTTGCATGTTGACGTGAACATGCTATGGTACCGATCAGATGTTGACGTAAACATCCACCGCGATCCCACCCCCGCACGGCTCCACCGCACGACGGTTCCGCCCGAATCCCAGCAAGGAAGCTGCCCATGACCACCACGACCGCTCGCACCGGCCGGCCACCAGCGGTCCGTGTCCACCGACGCGACCGCCGGGATTGGAAGGGCTGGGCGTTCATCGCCCCCTTCATGATCGTCTTCGCGCTGATGATCATCGCGCCGCTCGTCTATGCGCTCTACCTCAGCTTCTTCCAGGAGAAGCTCATCGGCGGCAACGCCTTCGTCGGTTTCGAGAACTACGCCCAGGTGCTCCAGGACCCCAAGTTCTGGGAGCCGTTCGGTCGCGTCGCACTGTTCTTCGTCGTGCAGGTGCCGATCATGCTCGCCCTGTCGCTCACCGCCGCGCTCGCGCTCGACAGCGCCAGGCTCCACGGCGCCGCCTTCTTCCGCATCGCGCTCTTCCTGCCGTACGCCGTCCCGGGCGTCGTCGCGGCGCTCATCTGGGGTTTCATCTACGGCGACCAGTTCGGTCTCGCCGGCAGCTTCAACGACCTCGTCGGTGCCCAGATCCTCGAGCCGTTCAGCTCCCAGGCCGTCCTCGCCTCCATCGGCAACATCGTGACGTGGGAGTTCATGGGCTACAACATGCTCATCTTCTACGCCGCCCTCCGCGTCGTGCCCGGCGAGATCTACGAGGCTGCCGAGATCGACGGGGCCGGACAGTTCCGCACCGTCTTCAGCATCAAGATCCCCGCCCTCCGCGGAGCGCTCGTCATCGCGACGATCTTCTCCGTCATCGGCTCCTTCCAGCTCTTCAACGAGCCGAACCTGCTGAAAAACCTCGCGCCCAACGTGATCACGAGCAACTTCACCCCGAACATGTACGCCTACAACCTGTCCTTCGCCGGTCAGCAGTTCAACCTCGCGGCGACGGTCGCGATCATCATGGGCGTCATCACCGCCGTCATCGCCTACGTCGTGCAGGTGCGCGGCTCCCGACAGGAGAACAGCTGATGGCCACCGTCTCGAACCCGACCGTCCGCCCGCAGACCGTGTCGACCCGGACCGCCCGCAACCCGCGCGCCTTCGACCGGCCCACCCGGAAGCGCCACGACCCGCGCCGCAAGCGCTCGATCGTCCTCACGATCGTCATGGCCGTCTTCCTCATCTACTCGGTCGTCCCGATCCTGTGGCTCGTCATCAACGCGACGAAGTCCCAGCCCGACCTCTTCACCTCCTTCGGCCTCTGGTTCGGCGACGGCGGGTTCAACCTCTGGCAGAACATCGTCGACACGCTCACCTACCGCGACGGGCAGTTCGTCGGCTGGTTCGGCAACACACTGCTCTACGTGGTGGTCGGTGCCGGTGGGGCGACGCTCCTCGCGACGATCGGCGGCTACGGCCTCGCCAAGTTCCGGTTCCCGGGCAAGCGCGCCGTGTTCGCGATCATCCTCGGCTCCATCGCGGTGCCGGGCACAGCGCTCGCCGTCCCGACGTTCCTGATGTTCAGCCAGCTCGGCCTGACGAACACGCCGTGGGCGGTCATCCTGCCCTCGCTCGTCAGTCCCTTCGGCCTGTACCTCATCTGGACGTACGCGGTGGACGCGGTCCCGACCGAGCTGCTCGAGGCCGCCCGCATGGACGGCGCGGGGGAGTTCCGCACCTTCTTCACGATCTCGCTGCGACTCCTCGGCCCCGGCATCGTCACGGTGCTCCTCTTCGCGATCGTCGCGACCTGGAACAACTACTTCCTGCCGCTCATCATGCTGTCGGAGCCGACCTGGTATCCGCTCACCGTCGGCCTCAGCCAGTGGAGCGCCCAGGCCACCGGTGTCGCCGCGCAGCCGATCTTCAACCTCGTGATCACCGGATCGCTCCTGACCATCGTCCCGATCGTCATCGCGTTCCTCTTCCTGCAGCGCTTCTGGCAGTCCGGCCTGAGTGCCGGCAGCGTCAAGGGCTGATCCCCGCCGTTCCCAACCCGCACCACCCGCATCACCTCCTCCTCCCAACGCAGTGAAAGGAAACACCCATGAAGCGCATCTCACCGTCTCGCACGGTTCTGCGCCGCGCGGCCACGGCGGCCGTCGCGTCCGCGATGATCGGAGCCTCGCTCGTCGCCTGCTCGTCCGGCGGCGGCAGCACCGCCTCTGGCGACGCCAAGGACATCGAATCCGCCCTCGAAGCCGGTGGCGAGATCACCTACTGGTCCTGGACGCCCTCCGCCGAGGCGCAGGTCGCCGCGTTCGAGAAGGCCTACCCCAAGGTCAAGGTCAACCTCGTCAACGCCGGCACCAACACCACCGAGTACACGAAGCTGCAGAACGCGATCAAGGCCGGTAAGGGTGCCCCCGACGTCGCGCAGGTCGAGTACTACGCCATCCCGCAGTTCGCGCTCAGCGACTCCCTCGTCGACCTCAACGCCTACGGCTTCGGCGACCTGAAGGACGACTACAGCCCCGGCCCGTGGAGCTCCGTCAACATCGGCGACGGCCTCTACGCCCTCCCGCAGGACTCCGGCCCCATGGCCATGTTCTACAACAAGACGGTGTTCGACCAGTACGGCATCGCCGTGCCGACCACCTGGGACGAGTACATCGCGGCAGCCGCACAGCTGCACACGGCCGACCCGTCGAAGTACATCACCAACGACTCCGGTGACTCCGGCTTCGCGACCAGCATGATCTGGCAGGCCGGTGGACGTCCGTTCACCGCCGACGGCACCAAGGTGAGCGTCAACCTCGCCGATGAGGGCTCCAAGAAGTGGGCCGACACCTGGAACCAGCTCGTCGAGGGCGACCTGCTCTCCGAGGTCCCGGGGTGGAGCGACGACTGGTACAAGTCGCTCGGCAACGGCAGCATCGCGACGCTCATCACGGGCGCCTGGATGCCCGGCGTGCTCGAGTCGTCCGTCGCCGAGGCCTCCGGTCAGTGGCGCGTCGCACCGATCCCGACCTACGACGGCAAGCCCGCCAACGCCGAGAACGGTGGCGGTGGCCAGGTCGTGCTGAAGCAGAGCAAGAACCCGGCGCTCGCCGCGGGCTTCCTCAAGTGGCTGAACAACGACGAGGACAGCGTCAAGGTCTTCCTCGACAACGGCGGCTTCCCGGCGACGACCGCCGACCTCAACTCCGACGAGTTCCTCTCCGCAGCTCCCGAGTACTTCGGTGGCCAGAAGATCAACGAGGTCCTCGTGCAGGGTGCGAAGGACGTGTCGACCGGTTGGCAGTACCTGCCGTACCAGGTCTACGCGAACAGCATCTTCGCCGACACCGTCGGACAGTCCTACGCGAACAAGGCCGACCTGAACGACGGTCTCGCCGACTGGCAGAAGCAGCTCGTCGAGTACGGCAACACGCAGGGTTTCACGGTCACCGAGAAGTAGCCGAACGGCACCTGTAGCACCAGCACCATCGACCGCGGCCGGTCGGAGGGTCCTCCGGGATCCGCTCCGGCCGGCCGTGGTCGCTCCATCCGCACCCCTTCATCACGGAGCCCCAGCATGCCCACCTTCTCCATCGGCGACGACGACTTCCTGCTCGACGGTCAGCCGTTCCGGATCATCTCCGGAGCCCTCCACTACTTCCGGGTGCACCCCGAGCAGTGGGCGGACCGCATCGCGAAGGCGAAGCTCATGGGCCTCAACACCATCGAGACCTACGTCGCGTGGAACCAGCACAGCCCCGAGCGCGGCGTGTTCGACACCACGGGCGTGAACGACCTCGAACGCTTCCTCGGCCTCGTCGCCGACGCCGGCATGTACGCGATCGTGCGTCCCGGCCCCTACATCTGCGCCGAGTGGGACAACGGCGGCCTCCCCGGCTGGCTGCTGCACGACCCCGAGCTCGGCCTCCGTCGCAGCGAGCCGCGCTACCTGGCCGCCGTCCGCGAGTACTTCGAGGCGCTGTTGCCGATCGTCGCCCCGCTGCAGATCGACCGCGGCGGTCCCGTCATCCTCGTGCAGGTCGAGAACGAGTACGGCGCCTACGGCGACGACCACGACTACCTCCGCACACTGACCGACTGGACCCGCGAGCTCGGCATCACCGTGCCGCTGACGACCGTCGACCAGCCCACGGCCCAGATGCTCGAGGACGGCAGCATCCCCGAACTCCACAAGACCGGCTCCTTCGGCAGCCGCTCGCTCGAACGCCTCGCGACCCTGCGGGAACACCAGCCGACCGGGCCGCTCATGTGCTCCGAGTTCTGGGACGGCTGGTTCGACCACTGGGGCGAGCACCACCACACGACGCCCATCGCGGAGACGGCGGCGGACCTCGACGCCCTCCTCGCTGCCGGCGCGTCCGTGAACATCTACATGTTCCACGGCGGCACGAACTTCGGGTTCACCGGTGGCGCGAACGACAAGGGCCAGTACCGCTCGCACGTCACCTCCTACGACTACGACGCGCCCCTCGACGAGGCCGGCCACCCGACGGAGAAGTTCTTCGCCTTCCGCGACGTGATCGCGAAGTACGCCGAGGTGCCGACGGAGATCCCACCGGCGGCGACGGACGCCCCGGCGTTCACCGCGTCGTTCGAGCAGGAGGTCCCGTTCGCGGACGTGGCCGACGAGATCGCGCCGCTCCAGGCGTTCGACCGGATCCCGACGATGGACGAACTCGGAGCGTTCAGCGGTCTGGCGCGGTACCGGGCGTCGCTCGGTGGACGCGGCGGGGTGCTCCGGTTCACCGAGGTGCGCGACCGCGTGGTCGTCTCCGTCGACGGCGTGCCGGTCGGTGCACTCACCCGCGAGTTCAAGGAGCGCTCCATCGTCATCCCGGCGGGTGAGACGCTCGAACTCCTCCTCGAGAACCAGGGCCGTGTCAACTACGGCAAGCGCCTGGGGGAGCCGAAGGGGATCATCGGGCCCGTGTCGCTCGACGGCGTGGAACTCACGTCGTGGGGCATCGCCCCCGTGGCCCTCGACCGCCTCGACGCCGTCGTCGACGCCGCAGCCACGCGCACGTCCGGCGCCACGATCAGCGGTGCCGGGCCGGTCCTCCTCACCGCCACCGTCACGCTCGACGCGCCCACCGACCTGTTCCTCGACACCGCAGCCTGGGGCAAGGGGCTCGTCTGGGTGAACGGCTTCCTGCTCGGCCGCTACTGGTCGCGGGGGCCGCAGCACACGCTGTACGTCCCCGGCGGCCAGCTCCGTGCCGGGGAGAACCGCTTCACGGTGTTCGAGTTCCATGCGCTCACGACGCCGACGCTCTCCTTCCTCGCCCGCCCCTCGCTCGGCCCGACCGAGTTCTAGCCGCCCACGATCCGGTCGGCGTCGCCCGCACAGACGCGGCGCCGACCGCACCACCCGTTCCCTGACCTTGTCGAAGGGTCACAGGTCCGTTCCCCGCCCTTCGACAGGCTCAGGGACCGATCCAAACGCCAGCACCTCCACCCCTGTCCCTGACCTCGACCCCGGTCCCTGACCTCAACCCCGGTCCCTGAGCTTGTCGAAGGGCCGCAGCACCTGAGCACCACCTCCGCAGCACCCCACGATGACGTGAAAGGACGCCGCAGCATGCGACGAGCGACGAGACGACCCGACCGATCGACACCGGATGGAGGTGCCGCCGTCCTGCGGCGGGGTGGTCTCGCCGCAGGCCTCCTGACGGTCGCCATCGTCGGCACCACCACTCTGACGGCGGGGAGCGCGGCCGCTGCCGAGGCGCCCGCGGCGGCCCTGCTCAGCTGGGGCGACCCGGCGGCTCCCGCGGAGCTCGTCGGCACTCCGGTCACCGGTGTCGCCGCCGGTCTCGGCCACGCCGTGGCGCTCGGCGCGGACGGCACCGTGCTCGCGTGGGGCGCCGACGGCTTCGGCCAGTCGACCGTCCCGAGCTTCACCGGAACGATCACCCAGGTCGCGGCCGGCACGAACCACTCGCTCGCGCTCGCCGCCGACGGCACCGTCACCGCCTGGGGCCGCGATGCCGACGGCCAGGCCACGGTCCCGGCAGGCCTCGACCGGGTCCTGCGCATCGCCGCCGGCGGACCGAACTCGGCCGCCGTCCGCGCCGACGGCACGCTCGCGCTCTGGGGTGACGACGCATTCGGACAGAACGACCTCCCGACCGCGCTCGACGGTGCACGCGTGACCGACGTCGCGATCGGATCCGGCTTCACCGTCGCCCTCACCGACGACGGTGACGTCGTCCCCTGGGGCCGGAGCGACGCCGGGCAGCTCGAGCTCCCGACGGCGCTCGCGGACGAGGACGTCGTGCAGCTCGCCGCCGGCACCGACCACGCGCTCGCCCTCGCCGACGACGGCACCGTCCTCGCCTGGGGCGCGGACGGCTCCGGCCAGACCGAGGTGCCGGTGTCCCTCGACGGGGTCGACGTCGTCCGTGTCTTCGCGGGTCCGTACCTGTCCGGGGCGATCGCCGCCGACGGATCGGTCACGGTCTGGGGTGCCGACGACGCCCGTTCGGCGCTGCCCGACGGTCTGCTCGCGGCCGGTGTCGCGCTCGGCGAGGCGGGTGCCGTCGCCGCGGCCGGTGCAGTCCCCGTCGCCGGTGGCACGAACGGCGGCCCAGGCAACACCGTCGACTCCCTGCCCGGCGGCACCGATCCCGGAACCGGGCCGGGCGGCGAGCCCGGGGCGGACCCGGGGGCCGGTCAGCCGGGCTCGGGCACGAATGCAGGCGGTGCCGGTGGGCTCGCCGTGTCGGGTGTCTCGATCGCCGCCGCGGTGATCGTGGCTGCGGTACTCCTGCTCGCGGGTGCCCTGCTCATCCTCCGCCGTCGTCGGGTCGTGGCCTCGAGCGCCGCCGAAGGCGCCTCCTCCAGCGGCGGTGTCGGACGCAGTGGCGTCGCGGGCGCGGTCGTCCTCGCGCTCGGGCTCTCCGGCGCACTCGTCACGGCGGACGCACCACGCGCCGAGGCCGCACCGAGCTACCCGAGCCCGACGGTCGACGAACTCGTCGCCAACGACTTCGTCCTCTACTTCGCGAACGCCGGCAGCACGGTGACCGACGCGGTCTCCGCCGGCGACCACATCGGGCTGTACCAGTCACGCACCGACCAGTCCTACGGGGTCGACGCCGCCACCGGCGCGTCCTGGGGATTCGTCGCCGACGCGAACAGCAACCCGACGGCGAACAGCTCCTCCGGGACCGAGAAGACCGCCTCCCTCCGGTACGACGCGCCGCCCGCGGGCAGCTCGCTCCCGACGCGGTCGGTCGACTACGCCTTCGACCTCCCGGCCGGCGAGTACGAGGTCACCCTCGGGTTCAACCTGCCGAGCGGGTGGGCGGCACGACCGCTCGACCTCAAGGCCGAGGGCGAGACGCTCGCCCAGGTCACCGCGACGGCCGGTGCGCTCCTCGAGCAGCAGCTCACGGTGAGCGTCGACGACGGGACCCTCGACCTCGAGGTCCACAGCCCGGCGGGTCGGACCAACACCTACACCGACCCCGCGGTGAACTCCATCGTCGTCCGAGCACCGCACACGGCGTCCACCGAGGTGCTCGCAGCGAAGATCCGAGCCGTCACGCTCGACGAGGGGCAGCGCGCCGGCTACGTCGCCGACTCGCTCGCCGTCCTCGACGCGGCGATCGCCGACGCCCAGGCGCTCGTGGACGCCGGGTCGACCGACAGTGCTGCGCTCACCGCCGCCTACGACGCGCTCGGTGCCGCACGCACCGCACTCCGGCCGATCGTCACCTACGACTCGTTCCGCCCGGGCCAGGCCTGGGTGGACGACCAGGGCAACCCGATCCAGGCGCACGGCGGGCAGGTCGTGCCGTCGACGGACGCCGACGGCCAGCCGATCTACTACTGGTACGGCGAAGACCGGTGGAACGGCTACGCGAGCAGCCGCGGGGTGCACGTGTACTCCTCGCGCGACCTCTACAACTGGACCGACGAAGGTCTGGCGTTGCAGGCCCTGTCGACCGCCGACCAGCTCACGACCGATCCTGCCGCAGCCGAGCTGTACGCCGACTACACGGCCCGGCAACGCGCGGCGGTCGTCCGCGACCTCCTGACGGTCCCGAGCGACCCGGCCGTCCCCGCAGCGATCCTCGAGCGGCCGAAGGTCATGTACAACGCCGCAACCGAACAGTGGGTCATGTGGATCCACACCGACGGCCCGAGCGCGACGTCCGACGCGCAGTACGCGAAGGCGACCGCCGGCGTCGCGGTCTCCGACTCACCGACCGGCCCGTTCCGCTACGTGGACAGCTACCGCCTGAACGTCGCGCCGGAGGGCGAGCCCAACTACCAGCCCGACAGCCCCGGCATGGCCCGCGACATGAACCTCTTCACCGACGTCGACGGCACCGGCTACATCATCTACGCGAGCGAGGAGAACCTGACCCTCTTCATCTCCAAGCTGTCGTCGAACTTCATGTTCCTGTCGGCACCCGTCGACCGCGCCGTGAAGGGCGAGGACTTCACCCGCACCTACATCGGTGGGCAGCGCGAGGCCCCGGCGGTGTTCGTCTACGACGGCACGTACTACCTCATCACCTCGGGCGCGACCGGCTGGAACCCCAACCCGGCCAAGTACGCCACCGCCGACTCGATGCTGGGGGAGTGGACCGACCACGGTAACCCGGTGAGCGGCTCCGGTGCGTCGACGACCCACGGCAGCCAGAGCACGTCCGTGATCCCCATCGACGCGGCCGCCGGCAAGTTCATCTACATGGGTGACCGCTGGACGCCGTCCGACCTCCGCAACGCGCCGGCCGTCTGGCTCCCGCTCGAGTTCGGCGACGACGGATCCCTGTCCCTGAAGTGGTACGACGAGTGGACGCTCGCGGACCTCGAGGGGAAGGGCAAGGTCGCGGTCGACATCGACGTGCCGACGACCGTCCGACTCGGTGATGCGAGCACCCTGCCGAGCGAGGCGCAGGTCACGGAGGGCGGCACGACGACCACCCGGACGATCACCTGGGACACCGCTGCGCTCGCCGTCCCCGGTCCGGTCTCGCTCACCGGCGCGGTGGAGGGCGTGTCCCGCCCGGTGACCCGGCAGGTGACGGTCGTCCCGAAGGACCTCGTCTACCTCGTCGACGCCGGGGGATCGGCGTCGCCCGAGTACGACGCGATCCGCTCGGTGGCGGACGCCGACGGCACCCTGCTCAACTCGACGTCCGACCGGACGCTCGGGGCCGACGCGGCCACCGGCGCGAACTGGGGCGTCGTCGGCGCGGAGACGGGCACGACCGACGGGCCGTTCTCGGAGTCGCTCCGCTACGTCGCGAGTTCCGCGACCGACCGCACCTTGGAGTACGCGTTCGACTCCCTCGACGCGGGGAGCTACGACGTGTACGTCGGGCTGTACGACCCGTGGTCGCAGTGGGTGGACAACCGGCGCGCGGACATCGGGGCGAACGGTGCGACGCTGCTCAGCGCGCAACCGATCACCGGCACTCCGACGGTGGCGACGCTGTCGTCCGTGCAGCCGGACGCGGACGGCCGCCTGTCGATCACCCTCGATCCGGTCGGTTCGGGCGGCGGCACCGACGTGCAGCTCTCCTGGATCATGATCGTCCGACGCTGACTCCACGTCCCCTCGCGCGTGCCCGGGCGAGGGGACGAACGTCCGCCATCCGGCCACGGGGCGGTTCAGCGGGGCGGTTCCTCCCACTGGAAGGTGTGGATGATCGCGTCGACGAGCGTCACGAGCACCTCGACCGTCGACGGCGGGAGGCGTTCGTCGCCGACCCGGCCGAGCACCGTCGCGCTGACGATGAGCGCGAGCTCGCGTTCGCGTTCCGGCGAGACCGGGATGAAGTAGTCGACTCGGATGAGGTCGGCGGTCGTGCCGGCTTCGTCGGTCTGTTCCCGGCGCACCCGGAGGTGGCGGGTCACGGGCAGCTCGCCGATGAGGTCGGCGCGGCGTTCGGAGCGATCAGCGCCTCCCTCCGCCGACGCCCATCCGGTGGGGAGCCCGCCGGATGCGTACTCCGACCGTTCCTCGGCACCGGGCCGGGCGATCACGATGTTCGCCGGGATGATGGCGCCGGCACGAGGGGCGACCGGCAGCAGGATGTCGACGCCGCCGCTCGCGACGGTTCGACCGCGGAGCGAACGCAACTGTTGGCGGAGGGCGGGGCGGAGCTTGGCGAGGGCGGCCCGTCCGGCGGTGGGTCCGTCGTCCGGAACCAGTCTGGTGACGGCGGCCTCCACGCTCTCCGAAGCAGCCAGATAGCCCCAACCGGCCGGGAGGACGAACCGGTAGCGACGAGCAACGCTCACGAGACCACCCCGCGGTGACGAGCGGCCGAGCGCTCGGCGAGGTACGCGAACCCCTGGCCGACGATGATGCACCCGATGCCGATCCAGACCGCCGTGCTGAGGTCGTGCGGCCATGCGGCGTCGAGCGGGCGTGCGTCGGCGACCCGCAGGCAGATGAGGATCGCCGCCAGCTGCAGGCCACTGATCACGCTTGCGAACGCTTGCGCGGTGCGTCGGTGTCGAGCCCACCAGGACAACTCGATGGAGGCCACCAGGAACAGGACGGGCACGACCAGGTACCAGACCGGCGACGGCGTCCAGGGGACGGACCCCGCGCTGGAGAACGCGAGCGGCACGACGCAGCCGACGAGCCAGCCGACGATCGTCAGGCCGAGGAGGGCGAGGGCGAGCTGTGTCCGCCGCGGAACCGCTCGGACGCCCGCGCCGCTCGGATGGGAGGGTCGCGTCGAACTCACGAGTCGACGACCTGCTCGTCGACCTGCAACGCCCGTGCCAGCGCATCGAACTCGGGCCGCAGGCGCTCCATCAACCCGAGGTCGAAGTCGGCGTAGTACATCGACACCCAGCAGGTGGGGAGGGTCCAGCCGTACGAGCGCACTGCGGAGAGCGTCCGGTCGGCGTTCCGCTGGTGCATGATCGCCGTGATGCCCTCGCCGAGGTGGAGCGACACGAACGGTTCGACGACCGGTGGGCCCTCGAGACCCGGGGTGTCGAGCTGCATGAACTGCTCGAGACTCCGGTACGTCCCCACGCGGCTGTCGTGCACCTCGATGCGGGCGATGCGCGCCGGGCGGCTGAGGTCCGGGGCGTAGGCAACCGTCCAATGAGCGCCGACGCTGTCCCGGCTCCTCGACATCTCGATGAGGTCGTCGCGGAGCGCGGCTCGTTTCACGAAGGCGAACCCTGACCGGCGTGCGACACGCTTCGCCGCGGCGTCCGCCCAGCCCCGCGGGTCGGTGAACCCCTCGTAGGGCCAGGCGTGCGGAACCCAGATCCAGCGGTCGAGGTCGACGCCGTCGAGGCGAACGGTGATCACGGACGGGGTCGGCGCGGTCATCCCTGACCGTCCGTGCCCGTGCCCGTGCCAGTGCCGGTGTCCGGCACGGTCGGGTTCGCCGGGCCGTAGGTCTGACCGCCGGGGACGACCGGCGAGGAGCCCGGCAGGGTGAGCGGGTACGGGCTGACCGTCGGCGGCGGCTGTACACCGGTCCCATTGCCGCCACCACCGAACACGGTCGACGGCGTGCCGAAGTCGGGCACCAACGGGTCGAGGCGGTACTCGTCCGGCGGCACGTACTGCGAGTCGCCGGGGTGCCATCCCTCCTGGTGGGCGTTCGGCGCCTGGTCGTTCGGGGTGAGGTCGGGCAGCAGGGACGGCGTTCCCGCGGTGATGTTCTGACCTGCCTCCAGCCCGACCGAGGCGAAGATGTCCACCTGGTTGTCGAGGTAGAACTCGACGGCGGCCTTCTGCGTCTCGCCACCACGCCCGGCGGCGTCGATGAAGCGGTTGGTGGTCGGCGTCGTGCCGGAGATGCGGGGCGCGCCGGCGAGCGAGCCTGGCCCGGTCGTCGGCACGTCCATGTTGCGGAGGGCCTTCGCGATCGGGCCCTTGAGGAACTTCGAGAAGGGGAGGAGTCCGATCGCGTCCCACATCAACTGGTTCTCGAGGCCCTTCTCTCCCGCCAGCATCGCGCCGCCGGTCATCAGGCCCATGAGTCCGGCGATGCCGACACCCGCTGCACCGATCACGGCGACTCCCGCGACGACGAAGGCGGGGAGCCCGATACCCGCGGTCCCGATCGTCGCGAGGACGAGGCCGACGATCGCGACGACGGCGACGACTCCGACGATGACCATGCCGACCACCGAGAGGACGTCGTAGAGGCCCTTCCCCCAGTCGTCCCACCAGGTGTCGTTCATGCCGTCGCCGTCGACGGTCGTGGTGATCATCGAGGCGGCGGTGCGTCCGGCGTTCTCGGCGCGGATCTGGGCGTTCTCGAGGTCCACCTGGGCCTGCCCCTGCGCGATGCGGGCCTCTTCCAGTCGATACCAGGCGGTGTCGGAGGCGGCCCTCGTCTCCGCGGCGTCGGTGGCAGCCGGATCGTGGGCCGCCGTGTCCGCGGCCTCCCACTTCGGCAGGTAGTCGCTGTTCGCGCTCGCGTGCTCGGTCTCCGCGGCCTCCGCCGCGGCGATCGCGTCGCGCTCGGTCTGCTGGGCTGCCTCGAGCTCGTCGGCGTAGAACGTGAGCGCCTCGTGGACCGCGCGGTAGCGGGGCTCCGTGAGCGCGATGTTCTCCCCGAGGTACTGCGCGTTGTCGTGGTACTCGATGACCGCGATGCTCGTCTGTTCGCCCAGTTCCAGCGACTGCAGCTGCGAGGAGGCCTCGACGATGGTGTCGGCGATCCCGCCGTAGGTGGTCGCCCAGGTGCGGATGGAACCGGGGTCGCCGGGGATCGGGCTCATCCTTCGTCTCCGTC
The DNA here is from genome assembly GCF_003856975.1 of Plantibacter sp. PA-3-X8. NCBI lineage: Bacteria > Bacillati > Actinomycetota > Actinomycetes > Micrococcales > Microbacteriaceae > Plantibacter > Plantibacter sp. PA-3-X8. The sequence goes on along the minus strand of NZ_CP033107.1, from coordinate 3,916,496 downwards.
TCCGCCGGCGGCTGCGGCCTGGTCGGCCTCCCAGCCTTCGAAGTGGTCGGCGATCGCCGTGCCCATCCCGTTCAGGGTGGTGATCGCCTCCGAGAACTCCGAGCGCCTGGTGTCCCAGCCGCTCGAGAACTCCTGGAGGGTCCGGGCGAGGAGCTCGTGGGGGATCACGTCGGCGGCCGACGCGGTGTGCTTCTCCGCGGCGTCGAACTCGCTCTGGATGACGGTGAGGTTGGCTGTCGTGTCCCTGATGAGGGCCGTGTCGACCGTGAACTGTTCCATCTGGTCCTCTCTGGTGGCGCTGACCATTCTAGGAAGCGACGGGGACGGCCTCGATGGGGAGAACTCCCCACCGTGCGGGGCCGACCGGTCCTGCCGGGAAGCCGGCTCCGATGTCGGGGGCGACGGCTACCATTGGTGGGTGGTCACAGCTCTGTATCGCCGGTATCGGCCCGAGACGTTCGCCGACTTGATCGGTCAGGCGCAGGTGACCGATCCCCTCATGACGGCCCTGCGCACCAACCGCGTCAACCACGCGTACCTGTTCAGCGGTCCACGTGGTTGCGGCAAGACGACGTCCGCTCGCATCCTCGCCCGCTGCCTCAACTGCGCCGAGGGCCCGACCGACACCCCGTGCGGCGTCTGCGCGAGCTGCGTCGACCTCTCCCGCGACGGCTCCGGCTCGCTCGACGTCGTCGAGATCGACGCGGCCAGCCACAACGGTGTCGACGACGCCCGCGACCTCCGCGAGCGCGCGATCTTCGCGCCCGCGCGCGACCGCTACAAGATCTTCATCCTCGACGAGGCGCACATGGTCACCCCGCAGGGGTTCAACGCCCTGCTGAAGATCGTCGAGGAGCCGCCGGAGCACGTGAAGTTCATCTTCGCGACGACCGAGCCCGACAAGGTGATCGGCACGATCCGCTCCCGCACCCACCACTACCCCTTCCGGCTCATCCCGCCGGCGCAGATGCTCGACTACGTCCAGCAGCTGTGCGAGAGCGAGCACGTGGGTGTCGAGGCCGGCGTGCTGCCGCTCGTCGTCCGGGCCGGAGGCGGCTCCGCCCGCGACACGCTGTCCCTGCTCGACCAGCTGATGGCCGGCTCCGAGGGCGACTCCGTCGACTACGAGCGCGCGGTCGCCCTGCTCGGCTACACCCACACGGCCCTGCTCGACGAAGTCGTCGACGCCCTGGCCGCCCGCGACTCGGGTGCAGCCTTCAGCACCGTCGACCGCGTCATCCAGACCGGCCAAGACCCACGCCGCTTCGTCGACGACCTGCTCGAGCGACTCCGCGACCTCATCGTCGTGGCCGCCACGGGCGAGAACGCGGCGGCGGTCCTCCGCGGGCTCCCGCAGGACGAACTCGACAAGATGCTCGCCCAGGCGCGGGCGTTCGGCATCGCCGAGCTGTCCCGCACGGCCGACGTCGTGAACGAGGCGCTCACCCAGATGACGGGCGCCACGTCGCCCCGGCTCCACCTCGAGCTCATGATGGCGCGCATCCTCGTGCCCGCAGCCGACGACTCCGCTCGCGGTGCATTGGCCCGGGTGGAGCGGCTCGAGCGTCGCATCGGCGTCGAGGGTGCTGCCGTCGAGGGCGGCCAGGCCGCGGTCTCGGCGCAGCCCGCGGCCTCGACGCAGCCCGTGGTCGCCGACCGCGCTGCAGCCTCTGCCGGCGCTCCGGTCTCTGCCGGTGCTGTCCCCGCGAGCACTGCGGCGAGCTCCACCCCTGCTCCCGCCCCGGCCGCTGCCTCGACAGCATCCGCGGCCCCCGACCGTCGACCGGCGCAGGAACCTGACCACGCGCAGACCGCGGCACCGACCCCCGCCGCCCCTCGGGTCGGCCCGGTCACCCTGCAGCACATCCGCGACGCCTGGCCCGAGATCGTGGCGCGGGTAGAGAAGGCCGATCGCAAGGCCTGGATGATCGTCGTCAACACCCAGGTCGGCGGGTACTCGGACGACGACGTCCTCACGCTCGTCTTCGCGAACAACAGCGACCTCAACGACTTCAAGGCACGTCACGCCCCCGGCACCGGTGTCGCTGAGGTCTTGCGCACGGCGGTCCTCGACGTCCTCGGCGTGCGGGTGAAGTACCTCGCCAAGGTCGCCGGTGCCGACGAGCCGCCGGCACCGCGGGCAACTGCGCCCGCCACCGGCGCTCCCTCGTCGGAGTCGTCCTCCTGGTCGACCCCGAGCCTGCCGCAGACCGTCCCCGCCCCCGCAGCCGCTGCCCCGTCGTCGTCAGACAGCAGCGGCGGGTCGGGAGCCCGCCCGTCGTGGCCCACCGTCGCTCCCGCCGGCGGCGAGCCCGCCTCCGCTGCGCCGGCCGACGCCGAGTCGTCGCCCGCTGCGTCCTCGCCCGCTGCCCCGGCGGCTCCTGCGCCCGCGGCCCCCGAGCCCGTCGAGGAGCAGACCTCCGTCTCCGCCTCCTCGTGGGCGACGGTCGCGCCGCCGGCCGACGAGCCCGAGCCGTCTCCGGTCCCTGAGCGGTCTCCGGTCCCTGAGCCTGTCGAAGGGCCCACGTCGTCACCTGGTGCCGCCTCGGCGACGCCACCATCCTCGGTCCCTGAGCCGGTCGAAGGGCCCTCGTCATCGCCCGAGCCTGCTTCGGCGACTCGGCCGTCTCCGGTCCCTGAGCCTGTCGAAGGGCAGCCCGGGCGACCCACCGCATCCGGAGCCTCCGGGACGCCGGCCGGCTCACCCGCGCAGCGGCAGCCGTCGACCCCGCCGCGCCAGCAGGCACCCGCCAGAGGCCCATCGAACGGCGACGCGCTCGGCTCGCGCACCGTCACGTGGGACGTCGTCTCGATCCCGTCCGACGACGACGCACCGCCGCCGGACGACGAGCCGCCCTACCCCGACCCGTTCGAGTCGTCGGCACCTGCTCCATCCCCAGCGGCCGTCGCGCCATCCGCAGCTCCTGCCGGCTCCCCGCAGGCCGCACCGCCTGCGGCCCCGGTCGCCGAGCAGCGCCCGCAGCCCCCGGTCCGGATGCGCCAGGCGCCCCCGGTGCCGACGTCCCACCCCGCGGGCGACAACCGGTACGGCGAGAGCGTCGTCCGCGAGCTTCTCGGCGCCACATTCATCGAGGAGCAGCCGCACGAGCCGCGCTCCGGAGGGCGGTAGGCCATGTACGAGGGAATCGTCCAAGATCTGATCGACGAGTTCGGGCGGCTGCCCGGTATCGGTCCGAAGTCGGCGCAGCGCATCGCGTTCCACATCCTCCAGACGGAGTCGTTCGACGTGTCGAAGCTCGCCGAACTGCTCACCGTCGTCCGCGAGAAGGTCAAGTTCTGTGAGATCTGCGGCAACATCTCCGAGCAGAACCTCTGCAGCGTGTGCCGCGACCCGCGTCGCAACCCGGCCCTGATCTGCGTCGTCGAAGAACCGAAGGACGTCGTCGCCATCGAGCGCACGCGTGAGTTCCGCGGCTTCTACCACGTACTCGGTGGCGCCATCAGTCCGATCGACGGCGTCGGTCCCGACGACCTGAACATCCGTCGTCTCATGCAGCGCCTCGCCGACGGCACCGTCACCGAGGTCATCATCGCGACCGACCCGAACCTCGAGGGGGAGGCGACCGCCACCTACCTCAGCCGGCTCCTCCTCCCGATGGGCATCCGCATCACGCGCCTCGCCTCCGGCCTCCCCGTCGGCGGCGACCTCGAGTACGCCGACGAGGTCACCCTCGGTCGTGCCTTCGAGGGTCGCACCGTCGTCAGCGGCTGACACCCCGCCCCGTCGTCCGCCCCCCCGCCCCCTGGTTGCCATCGGTCCTTTCTCAGGAGTCGGCCGGTGTGTCGGGGCTGGTGGGTTGCGCCGCGCCGAGGGACTCCTGAGATAGGGCAGCTGTGCCGCCGTCAGGCTCGGGTCTGCTTGTCGGGCGAGGGGTCTGCTTCCGGTCGGTCCTTTCTCAGGAGTCGGCCGGTGTGTCGCGGCTGGTGGGTTGCGCCGTGCCGACGGACTCCTGAGTGAGGGCAGCTGTGCCGCCGTCAGGCTCGGGTCTGCTTGTCGGGCGAGGGGTCTGCTTCCGGTCGGTCCTTTCTCAGGAGTCGGCCGGTGTGTCGCGGCTGGTGGGTTCCGCCGTGCCGACGGACTCCTGAGTGAGGGCAGCTGTGCCGCCGTCAGGCTCGGGTCTGCTTGCCGGGCGAGGGGTCTGCTTCCGGTCGGTCCTTTCTCAGGAGTCGGCCGGTGTGTCGGGGCTGGTGGGTTGCGCCGCGCCGAGGGACTCCTGAGATAGGGCAGCCGGGCGCGCCTCAGGCGTCGGCGGAGGGCGCCGGCCACTCGGCGACCACCGGTCGAGCCGACAGCTGCCGGCCGATCGCGGAGAAGCCGAGCTTGCGGGCGACGGCGCGTGAGCCGGGGTTCGTGTCGGCGGCCCGCCACTGGGGGAGGAGTCCGGCCGCGAGGGCGTGCTCGACCGCGGTCGAGGCGAGCCGCGTCGCGAGACCGGTCCCGCGAGCCTCCGGGGCGGTCAACGCAGTCACATGCGCGACGCCCAACGGCCACGACCGGTAGCCGGCGACGGCGAGGACCCGTCCGTGCTCGCGCACCGAGAACAGCGGCGAGGTGATGCCGAAGATCCCGCTCTCCGAGGCTTCGTCGTCGCCCACCTTCGACAGCAGCGACTCGATGGCTGGGTCACTCGCCTTGCTCGCCACGACGTCGATCTCCTCGGCCGGTCGGAACCGCCCGGGCAGCAGGTAGTCGAGGGTCGCCGGCCCGAGCACCTCGGCGACCTGCACCCGCGAGCGGAGGAACTCGACCGTTCCGACGCTCCTCGGTGACTCGTCCTCGATGGCGAGCCGCCTGGCGGTGTCCTCGTCGGGCACGATCGCCAGGGCGCTGCCGTCGATCTCGACGACGCCGATCCATCCGGGCGGGCACGCCATCGAGCCGGCGTTCACGACGACGGCGACCCGGCCGGCGGAGAACCGCGCGGTCGGCGAGGCGAGCCCCTGCCAGAGGCGTCGCACCGTCGCGAGCACCCGCGCGTTTTCCTGCTGCATAGGCCAACCCTACCGAGGCCCACCCGTCTCCCCACCGCAGGAAATCGGCCCGACAGCAGGAGCGGACGGGCCGAAGCGTCCTGCTGCGGGGCGGATCTCCTGCCCCGGAGCGGGTGAGGGTGCCCTTCGTCACATGAACGGCGCGGAATGCCCGGATGGGTAGGATGATCGCTGGGCCGCTCGTGCCCGCACCGACTTCCCCAGGAGATCCGATGGCATTGATCGTGCAGAAGTTCGGCGGGTCCTCCGTCGCGGACGCCGAGAGCATCAAGCGCGTGGCGAAGCGCATCGTGGAGACCCGCAAGGCGGGCAACGAGGTCGTCGTCGCCGTCTCGGCGATGGGCGACACGACCGACGAACTGCTCGACCTCGCCCACGAGGTGACGCCCATCCCGGCGCCCCGCGAACTCGACATGCTGCTGTCCAGTGGCGAGCGCATCTCGATGGCGCTCCTCGCGATGGCGATCAGCAGCATGGGTTACGTCGCACGCTCCTTCACCGGCAGCCAGGCCGGCATGATCACCGACGCCCAGCACGGCGCCGCACGCATCGTCGACGTCACCCCCGTGCGTCTGCGCGAGGCCCTCGACGACGGCGCCATCGTCATCGTCGCCGGCTTCCAGGGCTTCAACCGCGACACCCGCGACATCACCACGCTCGGTCGCGGCGGCTCCGACACTACGGCCGTCGCGCTCGCCGCGGCCCTCGACGCCGACGTCTGCGAGATCTACACCGACGTCGACGGCATCTTCACCTCCGACCCCCGCGTCGTCCCGAAGGCCCGGAAGATCGACCGCATCTCCAGCGAGGAGATGCTGGAGCTCGCGGCCTCGGGCGCCAAGGTCCTCTACATCCGCGCCGTCGAGTACGCACGCCGCCACGGCGTGACGCTCCACGTCCGGTCGTCCTTCAACAACAACGAAGGCACGCTCGTCCTCAACGACGCGAGCCGCAACAACCCAGGAGCAGGTGAGGCACCCATGGAGCAGCCCATCGTCGCCGGAGTCGCGACCGACCTCAGCGAAGCCAAGATCACCGTCGTCGGTGTCCCCGACCTGCCGGGTAAGGCGGCGGAGATCTTCACGATCGTCGCGAAGTCTGGCGGCAACGTCGACATGATCGTCCAGAACGTGTCGACCGCCGTCTCCGGCGTCACCGACATCTCGTTCACCCTGCCGAAGCCCGAGGCGCAGCAGGTCCTCCGCGCGCTCGCGGCCGAGCAGGAGCGGGTGGGCTTCTCGGCCATCCAGCACGACGACCAGATCGGCAAGCTCGCCCTCGTCGGGGCCGGCATGCGCACGAACACCGGCGTCTCGGCGAAACTCTTCGAGGCGCTGAGCGCAGCGGGCATCAACATCGAGATGATCTCCACCAGCGAGATCCGCATCTCGGTCGTGACGCGGGCCGACACCCTCAACAAGGCCGCCAACGTGGTCCACTCCGCGTTCGGTCTCGACGGCGAGGACGAAGCCGTCGTCCACGGCGGCACCGGCCGCTGAGCAGGCTCGTCCACAGGCTCCGGAACCAAGCCGACCACGGACCGACGGGCGGGATCCCGCCGATCCTGATGCAAGATGGTTCACAACAACCCCCTGAAACCAGAGGAATCCCCATGAGCAACGGTGTACGTGTCGGTGTCGTCGGAGCGACCGGTCAGGTCGGCAAGGTCATGCGCCGCCTGCTGGAGGAACGCGAGTTCCCGATCAGCGAGATCCGCTTCTTCGCGACGGCTCGTTCGGCGGGCACGACGCTCCCGTTCCGTGGCCAGGACATCGTGGTCGAGGACGTCGAGACGGCCGACCCGAGCGGCATCGACATCGCCCTGTTCTCGGCCGGTGCCACCGGCTCCCGTACGCAGGCTCCGCGGTTCGCGGCTGCCGGTGCGCTCGTCATCGACAACTCGAGCGCCTGGCGGATGGACCCCGAGGTCCCGCTCGTCGTCAGCGAGGTGAACCCGCACGCCATCAAGGACGCGGTCAAGGACATCGTCGCGAACCCCAACTGCACGACCATGGCGGCCATGCCGGTCCTCAAGGTCCTCGACGCCGAGGCCGGGCTCACGCGCCTGATCGTCAACACCTACCAGGCCGTCTCCGGTTCCGGGCTCGCCGGTGCGGCTGAACTCGCCGGCCAGATCGAGGCCGCGGTCGCCCAGGGCGACCTCACCCGACTCGTCCACGACGGTTCGGCGATCGACTTCCCGGCCCCCGAGAAGTACGTCGCCCCGATCGCCTTCGACGTCATTCCGCTCGCCGGTTCGATCGTCGATGACGGCCTGGGCGAGACCGACGAGGAGAAGAAGCTCCGCAACGAGAGCCGGAAGATCCTCGAACTCCCCGAGCTGCTCGTGTCGGGCACCTGCGTGCGCGTGCCCGTCTTCACCGGCCACTCGCTGTCGATCAACGCCGAGTTCTCGCGCGACCTGTCGCCGGAACGTGCGATCGAGCTGCTCAGCGACGCCCCGGGTGTCCAGCTGTCGGACGTGCCGACGCCGCTCGAGGCCGCCGGTGCAGACCCGTCGTTCGTGGGGCGCATCCGTCCGGATCAGAGCGCGCCGGCAGGCAAGGGCCTCGCCCTGTTCATCTCGAACGACAACCTCCGCAAGGGTGCCGCCCTCAACGCGGTGCAGATCGCCGAGATCGTCGCCGCCGAGCTGCTCGCACAGCCCGCGACGGTCTGACCGGCCCTCCCTCCACCCGATCGGGGACGACGATATGGCCCGCCAGCGACCACGCCTGCGCCGACGCTGGTTGGCCGCGTTCATCGCGGCGGCCATCGCCGTCACCGCGGTGATCACCGTGAGCGGTCTGCGTGCCGACGTCCAGCAGACGACGGTCGCCCGCGCCGACACCTCCGGCTCCGAGGTCGCCGTCGGACCGCTCGTCGCGTTCTACGGCGACTCGTACACGAAGGGCTCGGCAGCGTCGTCGCCCGCCGCGCGCTGGTCTTCGCTCGTCGCGAAGGCTGAAGGCTGGACAGAGTACAACGCCGGCTACCCGGGTCTCGGCTTCGTCCGCAAGCGCGACAAGGTCGGTGATGTCACGGCCGACGTCATCGCCCAGCACCCCGAGGTCCTCATCGTCGCGCTCGGCATCAACGACAACTTCGAGTGGACCGGCAACGAGCAGGCGATCCAGGAAGCGATCCTGCCGGAGTTCCAGCGGCTGCGCGACGGGCTGCCCGGCACCCGCATCATCGTGGTGGAGCCCTGGTGGTACACCGCCGAGCGACCGGCGTCCGTCGAACAGATCATCGGATGGGTCCACGACGCCGCCGACACCATCGGGGCCGACTACATCTCCGGTGCGTCGCACTGGCTGGACGACGACCCGGCGACGTGGATCTCAGCCGACGGCCTCCACCCGAGCGACGCCGGGTACGCGCACCTCGCTCAGCGCATGCTCGAGGAGCTCGACGCCCTCACCCCCGCGCTCCCCGGACGCTGAGTCCGCGTCCCCGCAGGCGGCCCGAAGTGTCTCGACATCGAGCGATCTCACGGCACGCGATCAGCGACAGCACGCGGGTGGAGAGCTCGGGCCTCGCCGCGACTAGACTGCTCTGGTGACCGAAACCATCGACGTAGCCCTCATTGGTGGTGGCATCATGAGCGCCACGCTCGCCGCCCTCATCCACCAGGTGCAGCCTGACTGGAAGGTCGAGGTGTACGAGCGCCTGAGCGACGTCGCACTCGAGAGCTCCAACCCGTGGAACAACGCCGGGACGGGCCATGCCGCGCTGTGCGAGCTCAACTACATGCCGCAGGACGCCCACGGCCAGGTCGACCCAGCGAAGGCCATCGGCATCAACGAGCAGTTCCAGCTCAGCCGCCAGTTCTGGTCTCACCTCGTCGAGGAGGGCCTGCTCGGCGCACCCGACACCTTCATCAACCCGACCCCGCACATGACCTTCGTGCGCGGTGAGAAGGACGTCGAATACCTGCGGAAGCGCTACGAGGCGCTGAAGGATCAGCCGCTCTTCGCCGGCATCGAGTTCTCGGAGGACCCGGCCGTCATCGCCGAGTGGGCTCCGCTCCTCATCAACCGTCGTGCCGTCGGCGAACGCATCGCCGCCACCCGGATCACCGCGGGCACCGACGTCGACTTCGGTTCGCTCACGCACAAGCTCTTCGGTGCAGCACCGAACACGCACGTCCGCACCAACCACGAGGTCCGGTCGCTCAAGCGGCTGAAGGACGGCACATGGCGCATCCGTGGCCGCCAGACCCTCGGTCGTTCACCGATGGAGATCAACGCCCGCTTCGTCTTCGTCGGCGCCGGCGGATGGGCGCTCAAGCTGTTGCAGAAGTCCGGCATCCCCGAGATCAAGGGCTACGGCGTCTTCCCCATCGGCGGGCAGTTCCTCCGCACCGACAACCCCGCGGTGGTCTCGAAGCACCAGGCCAAGGTCTACAGCCAGGCCTCGGTCGGTGCCCCGCCGATGTCGGTCCCGCACCTCGACACCCGCGTCGTCGACGGTCAGGCGAGCCTCCTCTTCGGCCCGTACGCGACGTTCAGCCCGAAGTTCCTCAAGCGCGGATCGATGCTCGACCTCGTCACCCAGGTGCGCCCGCACAACCTCCTCCCGATGCTGGCGGTCGCGAAGGACAACCCGAGCCTCATCACGTACCTCATCGGGCAGCTCCTGCAGTCCCGGAAGCAGAAGATGGACAGCCTCCGCGAGTTCCTGCCGACGGCGAAGGACGAGGACTGGTACCTCATCGAGGCCGGGCAGCGCGCCCAGGTGATGAAGAAGGACAAGGCCAAGGGCGGCGTCCTGCAGTTCGGCACCGAGGTCATCACGGGTGCGGACGGCACGATCGCGGGACTGCTCGGCGCTTCTCCCGGCGCGTCGACGGCCGTACCGATCATGCTCGACGTCCTGCGCAAGTGCTTCCCCGACCGGATGACCGCGTGGGAGCCGAGGCTCCGCGAGATGATCCCGACCTACGGTTCGACGCTGAACGACGTCCCCGCGACGGCCGCGAAGGTCCTCGAGAGCACCGCCGAGGCCCTCGACATCTCGCTGTAGCCGCCCCACGGGCGCTCGCCCGGTCCGTCCTCGGATGCGACAGGTGAAGCTTGGGACCCTAAGCTTGCCTGGTGGCGAAACTGTACTTCCGATACGGGGCGATGAACTCCGGCAAGAGCACCGCCTTGCTCCAGGCGGCGTTCAACTACGAGGAGCGCGGCCACCGCGTCCTCCTCGCCAAGCCGTCCCTCGACACGAAGGGCGACGCCGCCATCGTCAGTCGCCTCGGTGTGACCCGCGACGCCGACTTCCTGCTCGGTCCTGACGACGACGCCGTCCGAGTGTTCGCGGAGCACCGTCGCCGCGTCGCGCAGGAGACCGGAGAGGACGTCAGCTGTCTGCTCGTCGACGAGGCCCAGTTCCTCCACGGGGAGCAGGTCGACGACCTCCTGCGCATCGCGTTGCTCGAGGGCATCCCGGTGCTCGCCTACGGCATCCGGACCGACTTCCAGACCGTCGCGTTCCCCGGGAGCCGGCGTCTCCTCGAAGTCGCCCACAGCCTCGAAGAACTCAAGACGATCTGCCGGTGCGGTCGGAAGGCGATCTTCAACGGCCGCCGGTTCGGCGACACCTTCGTGTTCGACGGCGACCAGGTCGCCATCGACGGCACCACCGTCACCTACGAATCGCTCTGCGGCGTCTGCTACCTGCAGGAGTCCGGCGGTCGACTGTCCAGCACACCCACCGTTCGTCCCATCAGCGAAGGATCACACGCATGAAGCTCTCCGTCATCGGCTGCGGCTACCTCGGGGCCGTGCACGCGGCCGCCATGGCGTCGATCGGGCACGAGGTCGTCGGTATCGACGTCGACCCGGCCAAGATCGAGGCGCTCGCCGCAGGACGCTCGCCGATCTTCGAGCCCGGTCTGCCGGAGCTGCTGCTGGCCGGCGTCGAGTCGGGCCGCCTGCGCTTCAGCACGGACATGGCCGACGCGGCCGGGGCGACCATGCACTTCGTCGCAGTCGGTACGCCGCAGAAGGCCGGCTCCAACGCGGCCGACCTGCGCTACGTGGACGCTGCGGTGACGGCCCTCCTGCCGTACCTGTCGGCTGGTGACGTCGTCGTCGGGAAGTCGACCGTCCCCGTCGGCACCGCTGCGCGCCTTGCGGAACTCGTCGCCCCCACCGGCGCCGTGCTCGCCTGGAACCCGGAGTTCCTGCGGGAAGGCTTCGCCGTGCAGGACACCATCGCGCCCGACCGACTCGTGTACGGGCTGCCGCCGGCTCCCGAGGACGCCGCCGTCGCGCGAGCCGCCTTCGACGAGGTCTACGCCCAGGCGCTCTCGACCGGCACGCCGCTCGTCGCCACCGGCTACTCGACCGCGGAGCTCGTGAAGGTCGCGGCGAACGCGTTCCTCGCCACGAAGATCTCCTTCATCAACGCGATGGCGGAGATCGCCGAGGTCACGGACGCCGACGTCACGGAGCTCGCCGACGCGATCGGCTACGACGCCCGGATCGGCCGCCGCTTCCTCAACGCCGGTGTCGGGTTCGGCGGCGGATGCCTGCCGAAGGACATCCGGGCCTTCACCGCTCGTGCCGAGGAGCTCGGTCGTGGCGAGTCGGTGGCGTTCCTCAAGGAGGTCGACGCGATCAACCTGCGTCGCCGTCAGCGCGTCATCGACCTCGTCGTCGAGGAGCTCGGCGGGAGCGCCTACCGGAAGCGGGTCGCGGTGCTCGGGCTCGCCTTCAAGCCCGACAGCGACGACGTCCGCGACTCGCCGGCCCTCGACGTCGCCGTCGGGCTCAACGGCCTGGGTGCGGAGGTGCTCGCCTTCGATCCGGAAGCGGTCCCCAACGCGCGTCGACTCCACCCGCAGCTGACGTTCGCAGACTCGGCCGAGCAGGCTGTGACGGACGCGGACATCGTCGTCGTCGTGACCGAGTGGAAGGCGTTCCGTGCCCTGGACCCCTCGGCCGTCGCCGAGTTGACCGCGGGCAAGACGATCGTGGACGGACGCAACTGCCTCGACGTGGACGCCTGGCGGGGCGCCGGGTGGCGTTACGTCGGTCTCGGTCGCCCGTGACCGGCGACGAGTAGCCGGACGACGAGCACGATCGTCGCGCCGAGCAGCCCTCCGGCTGCATTGGCGTAGACGTCGGCGATCGTCGCGACGCGCTCGGGGAGCAGGGTCTGTCCGAGTTCGATCGCGACCGAGAACAGGGTCGTCGTCAGCGGTGCGATCCACCAGAGCCGCAGGGGCAGCTCCAGGGCGAGCAGGGCGCCGAGTGGGATGAACAGCACGACGTTCGCGGCCGATTCGACGAAGCGGTAGTCGAACCAGTCCGGCGCGCCCGCGGCCTGTAATCGGTCGAGGATCGCGAGCAGTGTCGTGCGGCCGTCGGCGTCGACGGGCGTGGGCCAGAACGCGATGCCGAGCATGACGCACAGGCAGAGCAGCAGCAGGATCCCGATCACGATGCGCGGCGTGCGGGTCATCTGCGGTGCGGCTCCAGATCGGTCGACGAGCGTGCTGACGGCATCCCGCAATCGTAGGCCATGAGTGGCCGGGAGCCCGGTCGCCGCATGCGCCGTCCACCCCTGAAAGGGGGCGTGCACCGACCCTCGGAGGCCGTCATCCGGCGGTTAGGCTGTGCCTACCCGAACAAGGAGCACTCTTGGCTGACCCACGCCCGGCGACGGCCGGCATCCGCCTGCCCGGCCATCGGCGTTCTCGTCTGTGGTGGATCGCACTCGCCGTCCTCCTCGTCGTCCTCGCGCTCGGAGCCTGGGTCGGCGTCCGGGCGTCCCTGGCGAAGAACGCGCTCGAAGCCGCCCAGTCGGAGGCGAAGTCGCTCCAGTCGGCCGTACTCAAGGGTGACGCGAGCGGCACCGAGGCAACGCAGCGTGCCCTCACGGAGCACACCGGCGAGGCGGTGTCGCTGACGAGTGATCCCATCTGGCGGGCGGCCGAGGCGGTCCCGTTCCTCGGCGTGAACTTCTCCGCGGTGCGACAGGCTGCCGCTGCGACCGATGACGTCGCGGTCGATGTCGTGCCGAAGGTCGTCGAGATCGCGGATCACGTCAACCTGTCGTCCCTGCTCCCCGGGGACGGCTCGATCGCGACGGAGCCGCTCCGCGCCGTCGCGCCGACCGTGGCCGAGGCGGCTGTAGCGGCTGACGCCATCGCCGGGCGTGTGGACACGATCGGCACGGACGGTGCGCTGCCGGTGGTCGCCGACGCCGTCGAGAAGCTCACCCGGACGATCACCGGTGCGTCCACAATGCTCGACACGGCCGCGCGGGCCACGGCGCTCCTGCCGGACATGGCGGGCGGGGCCGGGCCTCGGAACATCATGGTGATGATCCAGAACAACGCGGAGTTGCGCTCGAGTGGCGGCATCGCCGGGGCGGTGGCCCTCATCCACGCGGAGAACGGCGTCATCTCCTTCGTCGGTACCCGGGGGAGCGACGACTTCTCCGGCTTCCCGGCCCCCGTGCTGCCGCTCACCCCGTTCGAGCAGAACGTCTACACCGACAACCTCGGCCGGTACATCCAGGACACCAACCTCACGGTCGACTTCAGTCGCACCGGGGAACTCGCCGCAGCCATGGGGACCCAGGTGTTCGGCGTGCCCATCGACACCGTGGTCGCCGTCGATCCCTACGTCCTCGCGCACCTGCTGGAGGCGACCGGGCCTGTGGCCCTCCCGGACGGCACCGAGCTCACCGCCGACAACGCGGCGAAGACGCTGTTGAGCGACGTCTACGCCCGGTTCCCGGACCGGCTCGTGCAGGACGCGTTCTTCGCCGCGGTCTCGGGTGCGGTGTTCGAGGGGATGATCTCCCGCTCGCCCGACCCCGCCGCGCTCGTCCAGGCCCTGTCCGAGTCCGGCGCGGAGAACCGTCTTCACGTCTGGAGTGCGGTCCCCGCCGAACAGGCGTTGATCGCCCAGACGAGCCTCGCCGGGATCCCGCCGACGACCGACGACGCGGCGGTCTACTCCGGGGTCTACCTCGAGGACCTGACCCGCGCGAAGATGGACTACTACCTGGAGACGAACGTCGACATCCGCGACGCCCGGTGCACGAAGCACGGCGCCGAATACGTCGTCGCCGTCACCCTGACGTCCACTGCGCCGGCGGATGCCGCGACCTCCCTGCCGGACTACGTGACCGCGGGCGGGCGTTTCGGCACCCCCGCGGGAGACATCGCGACGCGCGTCGTGATCCACGGTCCGCTGGGCGCAACCCTGCTCGGTGCGAGCGACGGCGAGGACCTGCCGGTCAAGGCCGTGACCGACCCGAACGGTCGTCTCTACGCCCAGACCGACGTGACCCTCACTCCGGGGGCGACAACGGAACTCGTCTTCACGGTGCTCGCTCCGAAGGCCTCCGACGTACCCCCAAACCTGGTCACAACCCCCGGAATCACGGGCAAAACGACCATTTCAGCCTTCCCTCGGTGCGGCTCCTGACATAGCATGACAACACCGCAGGAAGCCACGCACCCGAATTCGTGACCCTGGGGGACCTCGCGCGGACGCCCACCCGAAATCGGCGGACGCAGGGGGTATTCGACGTTCCTTGGGGATATCAACATGAAGCGCACCCTTGCCCTAGCATCGCTCTGCCTCCTGGCAGTCTTCGCGGCCCCGACCGCCGCGAGTGCAGCGACCGACTCGTCCACCTACGGCCCTGCCGGTTGTGCGACCCTCACACCGGTGTCGGTGACCCAGGGGGAGTCGACCGTCTTCCGCTGCGACGGCACCTTCGATCCCGGCACGCCGGTGACGGTCACCGTCGCCGGGCCCGGCTGCAGCATTCCCGCTGCGAAGCCCAACACCGCCGGCGCGACCGAGCAGAGCGCCGTGCCGACGTCCGGCACGTTCAACACCGACGCCGCCCGTGCGTTCGCGGTGACGATCGAGACCAGCAGGACCGCCTCCGGCACCTGCATGGTCACGGCGACCCAGGGCGCGACCACCGAGAGCGCCTCGTTCCAGGTCTCGGAGCGCGAGTTCGCCTCGACCGGCTTCGACGGTGGAGCCCTGCCGTGGATCGGCGG
Organism: Plantibacter sp. PA-3-X8; assembly: GCF_003856975.1. NCBI lineage: Bacteria > Bacillati > Actinomycetota > Actinomycetes > Micrococcales > Microbacteriaceae > Plantibacter > Plantibacter sp. PA-3-X8. The sequence continues at coordinate 3,901,447 of NZ_CP033107.1, read as the reverse complement.
AGGCCTCCTCGTCGTGGGTGCCGGCGTCATCGGTGCGATGGCGATCCGTCGCCGCAAGACGGCCTGATCCGTCAGCCGGGATCCGTGGTCCGAGCGGTCGTCCGCTCGGACCACGGCCTGACCGGAGGGCATCTCACCCTCGTGGGCTTCGGCGTGGCACGGTCCTCGCCCGGCTTGGCGTCAGGCGGACAGGTCGTACCCCCAAAGGTGGTCACATCCGCGGAATTCCGCGGTTTTCCAGCCCTGGCGAGATGGCGGCTGCCCTAGCATGATGACGGCCATGGAGGCCACGAGTGATCAGCGCTCGGCTCCAGGCCCTGTCCGCATGTCGCATCACGCAGCGCATGCGCCATCCGCACACCAAGGGGCCCGCATATGAAACGAACTCTCTCCGCCGCCGCACTCGTCCTCCTCGCCGTCGTCGCGCTGCCCACCGCAGCCAACGCGCTCGAGGGCGACAGCTACGGTCCTGGCAGCTGCAACTCGATCACGCCGGCGAGCGTCGCGCGCGGCGCGGCGGTCTCCTACTCGTGCTCGGACTTCTGGGCGGCGAACCAGACGGTGTCGATCACCATCGAGTCCTCCGCAGCCGGTGTCTCCGCTCGCACGCTGTCGACCGTCGCGGGCGAGACCGGCGACATCCAGGTCTCCATCGACACGGCTGCTGACCCCGCAGGCACCTACACGCTGACCGCGACCCAGGGTGCCGTGACCGACTCGTCCGACTTCACCGTCCTGGACCCCGCGGACGCCGCTGTGGCCGCTGCATCGGCCTCCGACCCGTCTGCCGGGGGCAACGCCCTCGCCGACACCGGGTTCGCCGGAACCGCCCTCCCGTGGGTGGCCGGAGGGCTCCTCGCCGTCGGTGCTGCGGCGCTCGGTACCGTGGTCGTGCGTCGCCGCCAGCAGGCGTGAGATCACGGATCGGCCGGGCGGCGATGGCGGCGCCCGGCTGATCCGGTCCGGGATCCACCGATTCCAGGAAGTGGCGAACAGCCGCTGAAAAATCGGCTATCCTAGACAAGGCCTTCGGGCCATCGGGGTGTGGCGCAGTTTGGTAGCGCGCTTCGTTCGGGACGAAGAGGTCGTGGGTTCAAATCCCGCTACCCCGACAGTACAAGCCCGGTCAGATGAGAAATCGTCTGACCGGGCTTCTCTGTTCCCCGGGTTGGCGGTCCGCTGGGCTGGCGGGTTGCACATCCCGCTACCCCGACAGTACAAGCCCGGTCAGACAAGAGATCGTCTGACCGGGCTTCTCTGTTTCCCGGCGGGGAGTCCCGGTCCCTGAGCCTGTCGAGGGGCGGCACTTCGACAAGCTCAGTGACCGGCGGAGGGTGCTCAGTGACCGGCGGAGGGTGCTCAGTCACCGGCGGAGGGTGCGCGGGCCGGGGAGTCCCGGTCCCTGAGCCTGTCGAAGGGCAGTCGGGCCCGGTCAGACCACCGTGCGGCGGGGGAGGAGGGTCACGAGCGACGCTTCCGGCCGGCAGGCGAATCGCACTGGCGCGTAGATGGAGGTCCCGATCCCCGCCGACACGTTCAGATACGCCGAGCGCAGGGCATGCCGCCAGACGCTGAGCCCCTTCGCCTGCTGCCGGGGGATGTCGCAGTTCGTCACGAGTGCGCCGTAGCCCGGCACACAGACCTGGCCACCGTGGGTGTGCCCCGCGAAGATGAACTGCGCACCCTGCGTCACGAGGGCGTCGAGCCCCCGCCGATACGGAGCGTGCATCACGCCGACCGTCACCGTGTGGGCCAGCGACGGGTCGTCGGTCTCCAACGTCTCGGCGTCCAGTCGCTCGTCGATGAGCGCCGTCAGCGTGTCCAGCCGGTCGAAGTGCTTGTGCGGGTCGTCGACGCCGAACAGGTCGAGGCGGGTGCCCCGGATCGAGATCTCACCGACCGCGTTGTTGAGGTCCATCCAGCCGAGCTCGTCCATGAAGAACCGCTCGAGCGCAGCCGTGTCGAGCGTCGTCGGGGAGACGTGCTTCGAGGACGTCTGCACGAAGTACTTGAACGGGTTCTTCGCACTCGGCCCGTAGTAGTCGTTCGAGCCGTGCACGAACGCCCCCGGCACACCGGCGAACACGGAGAGCGCAGCTCGGATCCCGTCGATGCCCTGCTCGTGCCCCAGGTTGTCGCCCGTGTTGATCACGACGTCCGGCTGCAAATCGGCGAGTGACCGAAGCCAAGCCTGCTTGCGGCGCTGCCAGGGGGCCATGTGGAGATCGGACAGGTGCAGGACGGTGATCGGCTCGGCGTCGGGCGGGAGGACGGGAGCGGTCACCCTGCGGAGCGTGAAGGCGTTGCGCTCGACGATCGACGCGTATCCGAAGGTGAGGGCCCCGAGGCCCGCCACGACGGCTGCCGCCGTACCGAGTCTGCCGCCGGTGCTCATAGATGCCGCCATCGATCGTCTCCTCCTCGGTCGTCGAGTGGTGCCGACCGTCCCACGAGCGTACCGGTAGCCCCTCCGAAGACGCCCGGAGGGGAGCCAGGCGCAGACGACGGAGGGCCCGATCGAATACCGATCGGGCCCTCCGTGCTCGGGTCAGGACGCTAACAGCTGGTCTTCGAGACCGTCACCGTCACCTTGCCGTCCTTGCGCGCTGCGGTGCCGGCTGGTGGATCGACGCCGGTCACCTTCGGTGTCGTGGCAGCGGGATCGACCGCGCATTTCTGACCCACGTTCGTGAACCCGGCGCCCTGGATGGCCGCCTTCGCCGCGTCGAAGTTGCCCGCTCCGCTGACGTCGGGGATGACACCCAGGAGCCCGTTGCTCGTGTAGACCGTGACGATGGAGCCCTTCGGCACCGTGCCGGACGGGTTGGTGCTCGCCGCCTGGCCGGCCGGCAGGGCGGAGTCGCCCGCGCCGCCGTTCTCGAAACCGAAGCCGGCGTCCTCGAGCAGCTTCTGCGCCTCTTCGATGGTCTTCCCGGCCACGTCGGGCACCTGGACCGACTGGCCGTTGATGAGCGACGGGTCGGGGTCGCCGAATGCGTCGCCGCCGAACTTCGCGTTGGCGGTCGCCATGACCCGCGGCCAGATCTTGTGACGGATCGTCGCGGCCTGCCCGGCGTCGAAGTAGGTGCGCCGCAGGTTGACGTGGCCGGTCGCGTTGAAGACACCGACGACGGTCGCCGCCTTCGTGCTCGCGCCACTCATCCAGGTCGCCTCGTTGTTGTCGGTGGTACCCGTCTTGCCGATGAGCGGGATGCCGTCGCCGATGCGGGACGAGCTCGTCGTGCCGCCGTTGAACGTCGCCTGGAGTGCGACGTTCGCCGTAGCGGCGACATTGGCTTCGAGGCCCTGCCGGCAGTTCGCCGGCGGAACGGGGATCTCGGTGCCGTCGGGCTTCACGACCCGGTCGATCGCGATCGGGTCGCAGGTGATGCCGCCCGAAGCGAAGGTCGCGAAGGCCGTCGCCATGCTGAGCGGAGCGACCTCGTTGGTGCCGAGGACCGTCGCCGGGGACTGCAGCAGCGGACCGCCGTCGGCGCGATGGACACCCATCGACTCGGCCGTCTTACGGATGCCGCAGAGGTCGAGCTGCTTCGCCATCGCGATGAAGCCGGTGTTGATGGACTGCTTCGTCGACTGGAGCGCGGTGTACTGGCCACCGTTGCCGCCCTCGTCGTTGCCGGGGTTCCAGTCGGAGCCGGCGTAGACCGTGCCGCCGTCGGCGCACGAGTCCTTGAACGTGCCCCACGGGGACCGTTTCCGGCCGTCGACGCCCTCGTTCAGGCCGTGCCCCTCTTTGAGCCATTCGGCGAGCGTGAAGGTCTTGTACGTCGATCCGGGTTGGAGGCCCGTGGACCCGCCGTAATCGACGTCGGTGTTGTAGTTGACCGCGGAGTAGTTCGCACCGGTGGCCAGGACGTCTGGGTCGTTCGAGTAGTCCTTGTTCTGGGCCATCGCGAGGATGCGGCCCGTTCCGGGCTGCACGGTGACGGACACCGCGCCGATGTCGAGCTGGTCGCTCACCCGCGGGATGAGCTCGTCGATCGCCGCCTGTGCGGCACCCTGGACGTCGAGATCGAGCGTCGTGAACACGCTGTAGCCACCGCGGTTGAACGCGGCCCAGCGTTCGTCCTCCGTGGCGCCGAAGATCGGGTTGTTCTGGAACACCCGGGTGACGTAGTCGCAGAAGTAGCCGGCTCCCGGGCTGACGTTGACGGCCGTCTGGCAGCCCGTGCTCGCCGGGTTGATGGTCGGCGTGATCGGCTGGCGGTACGCCCAGAAGTACTGCTCCTCGGTGATCTTGCCCTCCTTGATCATCTGATCGAGGACGTAGTTCCGCCGTTCGAGCGTGAGGGCGTACCCGTTGGCCGCGCCGTTCGTCTCGCTGTCGGGCCGGTCGAGGCGCAGCGTCTCCGGGTTGTTCACGATCGCCATCAGCGCGGCGGCCTGCTCGAGGTTCAGGTTGGCGGCAGTCGTCGCGAAGTAGTAGTTGGCTGCGGCCTCGATGCCGTAGGTGCGACCGCCGAATCCGGCGATGTTGAGGTAGCCGCGCAGGATGTCCTGCTTGCCGTAGCGCTTCTCGAGGCCGATGGCCATGCGCATCTCCTTGAGCTTGCGCTCCGGGGTCGCCTTCGTCGCCTCTTTGTACGCGGCCTTCATCTTGGCCTCGTCGGTGATGGCCTCGGCCTTCTGCACGAGCACGTTCTTCACGTACTGCTGGGTGATCGACGAACCACCCTGCAGGTCGCGTCCCGTCGCGCTGATCGCGACGGCACGGATGGTACCGGTGAGGTCGACACCGCCGTGCTCGTAGAAGCGCGGGTCCTCAGCCGAGATCGCCGCGTCCTTGACGAACTGGTTGATCTGGTCCCAGCCGACCTCGATGCGGTTCTGCTGGTAGAAGGACGCGAGCAGCTGCGGGTTGCCTGCGCTGTCGGTCGCGTAGATGCTCGACTTCTGCGCCAATTCGTCGAGGGCCAGGTAGTCGGGCAGACCGTCGAACACGTTGATCGTGCTGTTGGTCGCGATCCCGGTGACGGCGAGTGCCGGCGTGACCGTGGCGGTGACGAGGACACCCGCTGCGACGCTCAGCCCGAGAAAGCCGAGGAAGCCGCCGAGCACACCGGTGGCCGTGCGATGTTGTTGAGGCATGGATCGATGCTAAGCGACAATCCTGAAAAAGGCCCGCTCAGCGACGCGTTGAAACCCGATCGTTGCCGCCGGGCGACCCGGGGCGGCTGCCGGTCTGCGTTCGACCGACAGCCGCGGACGATCATCCGGGTGCGCCGTTCCCGTTCCCGTTCCCGTTCCCGTTCCCGGCGCCGCCGCCGTTCCCGTTGCCGTTCCCCGGCGCCGCAGGCCCGCCGTCCTCGCCGGTCCCATCGGTGTCCCCGCCGTCACCCGGAGCCGGTGTCGGCGCCTCGCTCGGTGCCTGCGTGGGGTCGGCCGTCGGCGTCGGGGTCGGTGTCGAGTCCTCGCCGCTGCTGCCGGAACCGTCGCCCTGCAGCGTGGCGCGATCCGCCTCGGGGAAGTCACCGCCCGGGTACTTGGCGAGCGCGGCCGACATGACCGCCGGCCAGATGTAGTGCCGCATGGAGGCCACCTGGGTGCCACCGATGTAGGTGTCGCGGAGGTTGACGTGTCCGCTGACGTTGAAGGTGCCGACGACCGTCGCGACCGTCGTGCTCGCGCCGCTCATCCAGGTCGCCTCGGCGTCGTCGGTGGTCCCGGTCTTGCCGATCAGCTCACCGACGCCGTCGGTGCGGGCACCCGAGGCGGACGCGGTGCCGTTGGAGACGACGCCCTGGAGGACGTCGTCGGCCGCGGCCGCCACCTTCGCATCGACGGATTGACGGCAGTTCGCCGAGGGGACCTCGGCGGTGGAACCGTCGGGCTTCGTGATCGAGTCGATCGCGATCGGGTCGCACGTCTTGCCGCCGGCGGCGAGCGTCGCGAAGGCCGTCGCCATGCTCAGCGGAGCGACCTCGTTGGTGCCGAGCACGGTCGCGGGGGAGTTGTTCAGGGGCGCGCCGTCGGCACGGTGCACGCCCATCGACTCAGCGGTCTTGCTGATGTCGCAGAGGTCGAGCTCCTGCGCCATCGCGATGAACGCGGTGTTGATCGACTGCTGCGTGGCGCGTCTCACGGTGTAGGACCCCGATTCGCCCTCGTCGTTCCGCGGACTCCATCCGGCCTCCGCCTGCTCCGTCCCACCCGGGACGCAACTGTTGGTGAAGGTGCCCCAGTCGGATCTGCGGTTCGCGTTGATCGACTCGTTGACGCCCTTGCCCGACTTCAGCCAGTCCGTGAGCGTGAAGATCTTGTACGTCGAACCGGGCTGGAAACCGGCCGAGCCGCCGTACGCCTGATCGGTGTTGTAGTTGATGGCGCTGTAGTTGGAGCCCGTCGCGAGGACGTCGGGATCCTGCGAGTAGTCCTTGTTCTGGGCCATGGCGAGGATCCGCCCGCTCCCTGGCTGCACGCTCACCGAGACGGCACCGAGGTCGAGTTCAGTGGTCGTCTTCGGGACGTATTCGTCGATGGCCGCCTGCGAGGCGCTCTGGAGGTCGAGGTCGAGGGTCGTGAAGACGCTGTACCCGCCGCGCTTGAAGTTCGTCCACCGTTCGTCCTGTGTGGCGCCGAAGATCTCGTTGTTCTGCAGCACGTTCGTCACGTAATCACAGAAGTAGGCGGACGACCCGGCCGCGGAACAGCCGGTGACGGGAGGCACGATCGTCGGCGTGATCGGGATCGCCACGGCGGTGTCGTGCTGCTCCTTGGAGATCTTCTGCTCCTTGAGCATCTGGTCGAGGACGTAGTCCCGTCGCGTCTTCGTCAGGGCGTAGCCGTTGGCCGCGCCGTTGTCGGCGCTGTCGGGCTTGTCGATCCTGAGGTTCTCGGGGTTGTTGACGATCGCCAGCAGCGTCGCCGCCTGCTCCAGCGTGAGGTTCGCCGCCGTGGTGTTGAAGTAGTAGTTGGACGCCGCCTCGATCCCGTAGACGCGTCCGCCGAAGCCGGAGATGTTGAGGTACCCGCGGAGGATGTCCTCCTTGCCGTACGTCTTCTCGAGGCCGATCGCGAGTCGCATCTCCTTGAGCTTGCGCTCCGGGGTCGTCGCGGTCGCCTCCTCGTAGGCCGCGTCGCTCTCCTTCTTGTCTGGGATCGCCTCGGCCTTCTGTACCAGGACGTTCTTCACGTACTGCTGGGTGATCGACGAACCACCCTGCGTCGATCCACCGGCGGCGTTGTTGACGACCGCGCGGACGGTGCCCGCGAGGTCGATGCCACCGTGCTCGAAGAAGCGGGGGTCCTCGGCCGAGACCGCGGCGTCCTTCGCGAACTGGGAGATCTGGTCCCAGCTGTCCTCGATCCGGTTCTGGTCGTAGAAGGAGGCGAGGAGCACCGGGTTGCCGGCGGAGTCCTTGGCGTAGATGCTCGACTTCTGGGCGAGCGAGTCGAGCTGGAGGTAGTCGGGGAGGCCGTCGAAGACGGAGATGCCCGTGGAGGTGGCGAGACCGGTCATCGCGATGGCAGGGGTGACCGCGGCGGTGGCGAGCACACCGGCGGCGACGCTCAAGCCGACGAAGCCGAGGACGCTCTGCGCGACCGTCTTCGCGGGGGTACGTGGTTCAGGCATAGGATCGAAGGTAAGCGGGGAAACTGTGAGCGAGCTTCACTTGGGGCTCGCCATGAACATCCCCTGCGCCTCCGCCTCTCCGTGCGGAGCGCCCGATCGAGGAGAGACATGACCCGCTGGGAGTACCTCACCACGCCGTTGATGATCCACAACACGGCTGCCATCCTGAACAACTGGGGCGGGGAGGGTTGGGAGCTCGTCCAGGTCGTCACCGGTCCGGAGGGTGGGCTCGTCGCCTACCTCAAGCGCCCCATCGCCGACTGACCCGACGTCCCGGAGGAACCCCCATGTCCCAGATCGCCGACCGACTCGCCGAGCTCGGTATCACCCTGCCCACCGTCGTCCCGCCCGTCGCCGCCTACATCCCAGCGGTGGTCTCCGGCGAGCACGTCTTCACCTCGGGCCAGCTGCCCATGACCGACGGCAAGCTCCCCGCCACCGGCAAGGTGGGTGAGGGCGACGGGCTCGTCTCGCCTGCGGACGCCAAGACCTACGCCCGGACGTGCGCCCTCAACGCGCTCGCCGCGGTGGAGAGCCAGATCGGTTCGCTCGACCGCGTCACCCGCATCGTGAAGGTCGTCGGCTTCGTCGCCTCCGACCCGGCGTTCACCGGCCAGCCCGGCGTCATCAACGGTGCGTCAGAGGTCCTCGGCGAGATCTTCGGCGACCTCGGCGTGCACGCCCGCTCCGCCGTCGGCGTCGCCGTCCTGCCGCTCGACTCGCCCGTCGAGGTGGAGCTCATCGTCGAGTTCGCGTAGCGCGCGGCGTCACAACAGGAGATCCGCTCTGCAGCAGGAGAACGTAACCACGTTCATCCTGCTGCGGAGCGGATCTCCTGCGTTCACCACTCATGCCTGCCTTGCGCGATCGCGTCTGAGATCTCGCGCTCGACGAGTGTCCACTCGTGCATGACCTGCCGGTAACTGAACCGCAGGACGGTGTGGCCGGACAGCGCGAGACGGCGATCCTGCGCGAGATCGCGGCTCCGTTGTGACGCATCCTGATGAGGAGCGTGTCCATCGAACTGCAGGATGAGGCGTTCGCCGATGAGTCCGTCGACCCGGTGACCGTCGACCACGACCTGCTGGCTCATGTGGATGCCGATCCGCGCGAGACGGATGCGCGGTATCGACTCGATGCCCGAGTCGGAGAGGTGGCTGACGCGGTCGATCACTCTGCTGAACCGTCGGGAACGGATCGGTATGAGTCTGAGTCGGTCGAGGTCGGCGTCGCCGACGCGGACAGCCGATTCGAAGACCGCGAGCGCGCGTTCGAACGGTTGGCACTCGGCGATGTGGACGAGCGCATTCACCGGTGGCTGCACCAGTGTGCGGGTGGACACCGGCGCCGGTGTCGCGCTCCAATGGAGCCGCAGCCCTGCTTCAGTCGTCGCTGCAGACGTCGAAGGGACGGAGAGGTGGACGAACCCGTCAGCCAGGTTCCACCAGCCGCGACGACCGGCGATCGTCAGACACGTCAATCGTCCTCCGCGCGTCGCCGCGAAGAGGAGTTGAGGATCACACGCCTCGGTCACGAGCCAGTTACGTCTCACGACTCGGACCGAGCCTGATTGCTTTGCTTGTTCGATACCGTGCTTGGTCGCTCCGGCATCGAGCGCGTCGAGACGATGCACGATCCCGTCGCGCCGGTCGATCCACGGGGTGAGGTCCATCACCTCAGCTTCGCGGGCCGGGGGCGGCCACATGCCCCACTCAGGAGTGCTGGGGATGAGGTGCCCGCGAGTCTGCCCTGTGGAGCACAGGAGATCCGCCCCGCAGCAGGACCAACGTGACTACGTTCTCCTGCTGCGGAGCGGATCTCCTGCTGCGACGCTGCGAGGACTTACGTGCTCTTGACCATCTTGTCGGTGATGATCTGCATGACCGTGGTGTCGGCGAGCGTCGTGGTGTCGCCCACCTCGCGGCCCTCGGCCACGTCGCGCAGGAGACGACGCATGATCTTGCCCGAGCGCGTCTTCGGCAGTTCGTTCACGAGGTAGACCTCGCGTGGGCGGGCGATCGGACCGATCTGTTCGCCGACCCAGCTGCGGAGTGCCCCGGTGATGTCCGCGAGTCCGGATGCCTGCTCGAGGTGGGACTCCTTGATGATGACGAAGGCGACGACCGCCTGCCCGGTGGTCTCGTCGGCCGCACCGACCACGGCGGACTCGGCCACCATCTCGTTGGCGACGAGCGCCGACTCGATCTCAGCGGTCGAGAGTCGGTGCCCGGAGACGTTCATGACGTCGTCGACGCGGCCGAGCAGCCAGACGTCGCGGTCCGAGTCGAGTCGGGCGCCGTCGCCGGCGAAGTAGAACGGGCCGCCCTCGACGTCCCAGAACTTCTCCCAGTAGGTCTCCTTGAACCGCTCGGGGTCGCCCCAGATGCCGCGGAGCATCGACGGCCAGGGCTCGGTCACGACGAGGAGTCCGCCGCCGCCGGCACCGACCGCGTCACCGGCGTCGTCGACGACATCGATGGCGATGCCCGGGATCGGGACCTGCGCGCTACCGGGCTTGGTCGACGTCACACCGGGGAGGGCCGACACCATGATCGCCCCGGTCTCCGTCTGCCACCAGGTGTCGACGATCGGCGCCACCTTGTTGCCGATGATCTTGCGGTACCACATCCACGCCTCGGGGTTGATGGGCTCACCCACCGAGCCGAGCAGGCGGAGCGACGACAGGTCGAACTGCTTCGGGATCTTGCGACCGAGCTTCATGAAGGAGCGGATCGCCGTCGGAGCCGTGTAGAAGATGCTCACGCCGTACTTCTCGATGATCTCCCACCAGCGTCCCGGGTGTGGGGCGTCTGGCGTGCCCTCGTAGAGCACCTGCGTCGCGCCGTTCGCGAGGGGTCCGTAGGTGACGTAGCTGTGACCGGTGATCCAGCCGATGTCGGCCGTGCACCAGTACACGTCGGTCTCGGGGTGCAGGTCGAAGACGTTCTTGTGGGTGAACGCCGTCTGCGTCAGGTAGCCACCCGAGGTGTGCAGGATGCCCTTCGGCTTCCCGGTGGTGCCGGAGGTGTACAGGATGAAGAGCGGCTGCTCGGCGGGGAACGGCTGCGCGTCGTGCTCGGGTTCGGCGTCGGCGATGGCCTCGTGCCACCAGAGGTCGCGTCCGGTCGTCCAGTCGACCTCGTTCTCACCGCGACGGACGACGAGCACGTGGTCCACGGTCGCCTGCTCGGGCAGCTCGCCGCGGCTCGCGAGCGCCGCGTCGACGGCGGGCTTCAGCGCGGAGACCTTGCCCTTGCGGTAGCCGCCGTCGGCGGTGATGACGAGCTTGGCCTCCGCGTCGTCGATGCGGGAGCGCAGGCTGTCGGCGCTGAACCCGCCGAAGACGACCGAGTGGACCGCGCCGATGCGCGCGACGGCGAGCATCGAGACGATCGCCTCCGGGATCATCGGCAGGTAGATGGCGACCCGGTCGCCGGCTTCGACGCCGAGGCTGGTGAACAGGTTGGCCGCGCGCTTGACCTCGGCCGTGAGCTCGGCGTAGGTGATCGTGCGGGTGTCGCCGGGCTCGCCCTCCCAGTGGAGGGCGACACGGTCGCCGTTGCCGGCCTCGACGTGCCGGTCGAGGCAGTTGTAAGCGACGTTCAGCTCGCCGTCGTCGAACCAGGTCGCGAAGGGAGGGTTCGACCAGTCGAGGGTCTTCGTGAACGGCTTGCTCCACGTGAGCAGCTCGCGGGACTGCTCGGCCCAGAAGGCGAGCCGGTCACTCGACGCCCGCTCGTAGAGCTCGGCGCTGGCGATCGCCTGCGCGGCGAACTCCTCCGACGGTGGGAATCGTCGGTCTTCGTGCAGCAGGCTGTCGATCTGAGTGCTCATCGTGTGTGTCTCGCTCCCTTGCGAATCCGCGTTCCTGACTCGACCTGCCGAGGCGGGTCGAGTCCGTGCCATGCACGAGCGTAGCGCGTTCTCGGTTGCGGATTTGTCACTCATCCGAACAAATTCACGGGCCCAGTCTGTGAATGATCTGGGCATGGTAGGGAAACCACTCGATCTGGGGTCGTCTGAGTGCTTGTGTTCCCCGTCTACTGGCGTACACTTGGACCCGGCCGAATACACATTCGTGCATGCAGTGCCAGCGATTCCCCCCAATCCGGCACTGTAGAGGCGGCACCCATTCCCCCCAATGGGTGCCGCCTTCTTCTGTCTCCGGCGCCGGCTGCGGGGGGCCGCCGGGGAGTATTCGAATATTGCTTATAGTTCTGCCACTATCAGCTCTATGCTTCTGAGATGACCGATCTCCTCCTGGCCGTCGTCGTCGACATCGTCGGTTCCCGCCGTCTCGTCGATCGCACCAGTGCTCAGCGCGCGATCCAGGACGTCTTCCTCCAGGTGGAGGCCACCTGGCCCGCCGAGCAGCCGCTGCGTCCCACGGTCGGCGACGAGTTCCAGGTCGTGTACGCGGACGTCGCGACCGCACTGCGGGCCACCACCCTCGCGCGACTCCTGTTCCCCGCGGAGGTCGACTGCCGGTTCGGCCTCGGCTGGGGCGAGGTCACGGACATCGACGCCGGGCAGGACGCGCTCATCCAGGACGGTTCCGCCTGGTGGCGGGCCCGAGCCGCCATCGACGAGGCGCATCGGCGGGAGGACAAACGTCAGCCGTACCTGCGATCGTGGTTCGAGGGCGAATCGCCCCAGGACGGAGACGCCATCGTGAACGCACTCCTCACCCTGCGCGACCACACGATCGATCAGATGCGGAACCCTCGACAGCGACAGCTCGCCGCGGGTGCGCTCCTCGGCCGATCGCAGGAGTCGATGGCGGCCGATGTCGGCATCTCACAGTCCGCGGTGTCGCAGAACCTGCAACGATCGGGCGGTGCCGCGCTCGTCTCGGCCCTCGACCTGCTCGCCGGAGCACCGACTCGATGATCACGGCCGTCCTGCTGCTCATGATCGGGGTCGCCGACATCTGTCGTGGTCTGATCCGTGGCCCGCGCTGGTCCCCGGCCATCGGGCTGGTGGTGGTCTGGCTGTTCGCCGTGCTGGGCCTCGGGCTCGACTGGTGGTGGCCGACACTGGCCGGCCTCATCGCCCTCGGGTGGCTCGTGACCATGCCGTCCTCGGACACCTCGCGACCGCGCGGACTCTGGCCCGTGCTGCTGCTCGGTCTCCTCGTCGTCGCCTCCACGCTCGTGTTCGGGGCGGGCGGGACGGCCGACAGCGCCGCAGCGCAGGTCTACGCGGGCTTCGACCTCGGCGTGCTGCAGGAGGTGCCCCTGGCCCTCGCCGTCGCAGCCGGGTCGACCCTCGTCTTCCTCACCCGGAGCAGCAATCTCATCGTGCGGGCGTCGCTGCGCCGCGCGCGTGAGGACGATGAGCCGCAACCGGCCGCGGCACCCGCCTCCGCCTGGACGGTCAGGATCCGCGGTCGAGAGTTGGGGAGCGTCGAGCAGGGCGGCACGCCGCTGCGTCCGACGACGCAGCTGCTCGGTGGCCGACTCATCGGCCCGCTCGAACGGGTCTTCATCGTCGTCCTCGCGCTGAGTGGCACCGGCATGGTGATCGCCGCCCTCGTCGCGGCCAAGGGCATCGTGCGCTTCCCGGAGATCTCCGAGGATCGCGGTGTCGGTGGCAAGGCGGAGGAGTTCCTCGTCGGCAGCTTCACGAGCTGGGCGATCGCCGCTGGTGCGGTGCTCTACCTCTGGGTGATCGCGGCCGGGTGAGGCGCCACGGGGTCCCGCGTCGGTTCACGCGGGACCCCGTGCCTCATCGCTGCTCGAGGAACGCTGCGAGCTGCTCCTGATCGGGGTACGACGCCTGGGCGCCGGCCCCGGTCGCCGCGTAGCTGCCGACGGTCGAGGCGAATCGAGCCGCGTCGACGAGCTCGTCTCCGGCAGCGAGTCGCAGCGCGAGGGCGCCCATGAACGCGTCGCCGCAGCCGGTGGTGTCGACGGCGTCCACCGTCGGCGACGGAACCGACGTCGGGTCGGCCTCGCCGTCGATCACGACACTGCCTGCGGCCCCGGTCGTGACGACGGCTCGTCGGATGCCGTGGCTGCGCAGCGCCGTGGCGGTCGCCTCCCACCCGGCCTCCTCCGGGTCGACCCCTGCGAGGTCGGCCGCCTCGTGCTCGTTCACGAGGAGGACGCCGGTCGCCTGGAGGAGCTCCTCCGGCACCGGACCGTAGGGGGAGAGATTGAGGAGCACGAGCGCGCCGGCCGCAGCGCCCCGCCGGGCCGTCTCGAGCACGGTGTCGATCGGCACCTCGAGGCACAGGCAGACGACGCCGGCACCGTCGAGCGCCGTCCACGCCTCGCCGATCCGATCCGGCGTGAGGGTGCCGTTCGCCCCGGGCGACACGATGATCGTGTTCTCTCCGGCGTCGTCGACGGTGATGACCGCGGTGCCCGTCGCGACGTCGTCACGTCGGGCGATCCGGGTGACGTCGACCCCGGAGCTCGAGAGCGACTCGAGCAGGAGGGACCCGTGCGCGTCGTCGCCGACCGCGCCGACCATGGTGACGTCGCCGCCGAGTCTGCCCGCGGCGACGGCCTGGTTGGCGCCCTTGCCGCCGGGGATGACGGCGAGTTCGGATCCCGTGAGCGTCTCCCCGGGCTGCGGGAAGCGTGCCGTGCGGACGACGAGGTCCGCGTTCAAGGACCCGACGACGACGATGCGTGGACTCTGCATGGTGACCTTCCTAGGCTGCCGAGGCGGTCTCGGCCGGACGGACCTCGGCGCCCGCGGGCTTCGGGATGAGGAACGACACCAGCAGGGCGACAGCGGTGATGCCCGCGCCGACCAGCATGGCACTCGTGTACCCGGCCGTCGACGTCCCTCCGGCGGGTGCGACGGCGATCTGCACGGCGGGGAGGACGACGAAGCTGAGGCCTGCGCCCAGGTTGAAGGCGCCCGCGTTCAGTCCGGGCAGGAAGCCCGGGTTCTCCTTCGGCGACAGGACGATGCCCAGCCCGTTGAGCATGATGTTGCCGATGCCCGCGTAGGTCGCACCGATGAGGACGGTCGTCGCGATGAGGACGGGGAGCGAGTGCACGCCGACGAGCGCCATGATGACGATCGAGACGATGCTGCCGATGAGGCCGATGCGGAGCACATTCAGGTAGCCGAGCGTTGGCGCGAGACGACCGGCGAACGGGCCGACGAGCCAGCCGACGAGGGCGTACGGCGTCAGGAACGCGAGGGAGGCGAGGTCGGCCTCCATGCTGAAGCCCGCGTCGACGTTCTGGGCGATCGAGGTGACGAGGCCGTTGGCGACGGCGAAGACACCGGTCATCGTGAGCAGCGTCGTGAGCAGGAGCGCCCAGGTGCTCCGCTGGCGGAGGTACTTCGTGGCCACCAGTGGTTCGGCGACGCGGTTCTCGACGGTCCAGAAGATCGCGAACGCGACGAGGGCCACCACGATGAACCCGCCGACGAGCAACCAGTTCGCCGCCGCGAGCTTGCCGGCCTCGTTGAACGCGGTGAGCAGTGCCGCGATCGACACGACGAGCGGGAGCACGCCCCACCAGTCCATCCTCGTGCCCTTCGACGGCTGCGAGTTCGCGGCCCACAGGACGACGAACACGATCGCGACGGCTGCGACGACGGCCATGGTCCAGAAGACGGAACGGAAGCCGTGGTTCGTGACGAGCCAGCCGCCGGCGAGGGCGTCGATCCCGGCGATGCCGCCGTTGACCGCGGTGATGAGGCCCATCATCGCGCCGTACCGCTTCGGGTCGGTGACCTCGGCGCGCAGCATGAGCAGGGTGATCGGCACGACCGGCCCGGACACGCCCTGGATGATGCGGCCGACGAACAGCATCTCGACGTTCACGGCGAGTGCCGCGACGACGGTGCCGACGAGCATGATGACGAGCATGCCCGTCAGGACACGCTTCCGGCCGATGATGTCGCTGAGGCGGGGGAGGAAGACGGAGAACAGCGCCGCCGTGGTGAAGAACATGGTCTGCGACAGGCCGATGGTGGCGTCGTCGGTCTGCAGCTCACGCGCCATGCTGACGAGCGCGGGGCTCAGCATGCTGGCGTTCAACTGGAAGGCGACGCAGGCGGCGAGCAACGCCGTCATGAGGGCGCCGATGCGGACGGCGGGCTTCGTGGTGTTCAGGAGGTCGCTCACAGCTCGATCTCCCCGATGTTCTCGAGGGCGTCGGTGACGAGGCCCCAGAAGCGTGCGTGGTCGAGCTCGGTCGCGGCCCAGGTGCTGCAGTCGTCCGGAGCCGGGCTGCGGAAGTCGGCGACCGTCATGCCGAGGGTGAGCGTGCCCGTGAGTTCGATGTCGATCGGCACCTTGACGGTCCGCACGATCGTCGGGTCGATCACGTAGGCGACCGCGCACGGGTCGTGCACGGGCGGGCTGTCGAAGCCCTGCGCGTCCTTGTAGGTGGTGCCGAAGAACTCGAGCAGCTCCTCGACGAAGCGTGCCGGGCCGGTGCCGATCGCGGCGATCCGCTCGACGACCTCCGGGGTGGCGAGGGCCTGGTGTGTGAGGTCGAGGCCGACCATGACGACGGGCCAGCTCTCGTTGAAGACGATGTGCGCGGCCTCGGGGTCGATCTTGATGTTGAACTCGGCCACCGCCGACCAGTTGCCGACGTGGTAGCCGCCGCCCATGAGGACGACCTCCTTGACGCGCTCCACGATGCGCGGCTCCTTGCGGGCCGCGAGGGCGATGTTCGTCAGGCCGCCGGTCGGGACGAGGGTGATCTCGCCCGGCTCGTGCGACATGACGAGGTCGATGATGAGGTCGATGGCGTGGCGGTCGTCGAGGGCGATCGCGGGTTCGGGGAGGACGGGGCCGTCCATGCCCGATTCGCCGTGGATGTCCGGCGCGTTCTCGAGCGGACGTACGAGCGGACGGTCGGCACCGGCGGCGAACGGCACGTCGGTGATCCCTGCGATGCGGGCGACGGCGAGGGCGTTCCGGGTGACCTTCGGGAGCGTCTGGTTGCCGACGACGGTCGTGACGGCGAGCAGCTCGATCTCGGGGTTGCCGTGTGCCAGGAGGATCGCGATCGCGTCGTCGTGGCCGGGGTCGCAGTCGAGGATGATCTTGCGGGGCATGGTTCTCCACATCGTTGGGGTGCTGGGGAAGCGGGTGACACGGCACGTAAAGCGCTTCAGGTCCGCCGGGAGCAGCCTACGTCAAGCGCTTTAGGTTCGCCAAACCGGGTCGTTCGGCTCAGGGTTCCACGGCGCCGATACGATCGACGGGTGCCCCTCGAACCGAACGATCCCCAGCCACGCGCCGCCCGTCGGGTCACCGCGGCGATGGTGGCGGAGCGGGCCGGGACGTCGGTCGCGACCGTGTCGCTCGTCGCCAACGGCAAGGATGCGGGGCATGTGTCGGCGCAGAACGCCGAACGGGTGCGCCAGGCGATCGCCGAGCTCGGCTACGTCGCCGACCACGCCGCGCGGGCACTCGCGAGCGGCTCGAGCAACCTGGTCGTCTTCGTGACGCCGGATGCGTCGAACCCCTACTTCGGTGCGGTGATCCGCGGGCTCAGGGCAGGCCTCGGCGACGCGTACCAGCTGCTCGTTTCGGTGACCGGGGAGGGCGACGTGCCCACGGCGGCCGCGCTCGGCCGATTGGCGGCCCTCCGACCGGCCGGGGTCGTGGTCGACGCGCCGAGTGAGGCATTCCTGGAGGAGCTCCGGCTCGACACCGCGCTCGTGTTGCTCGACGCACCCCGCCTCCCGACGACCACGGCGGAGGCCGCGTCCGGTGCCGTCTCCGCCGACCGACGTGCCGTCTCCGTCGACTTCGACCTCCTCGGCGGTGTTCGCGCGCTCCTCGACCACCTCCACGTCCTGGGTCACCGTCAACTCGGGTACCTCGGTGGGCGGACGGCGACGGACACGTTCCTCCTGCGTCGACTGCTGCTCGAGCGTGAGGCCGCCGTGCGCGGGATGCGGGTGCATGCGGACGATCGCGCGGAGAGCATCATCGACCTCGAAGCGGCGGCCGCGGCGTTCGTCGACAGCTGGCCGCGGTGGCGCGACGCCGGGGTGACCGCGCTGGTCTGCGCAACCGACACGCACGCGTACGGGGTGCTGCAGTCGGCGCGGGCGATGGGCATGCCGGTGCCGGGGGAGCTCGCGGTGGTCGGGTTCGACGACCTGGCGTCGTCGGTGGTGAGCGACCCGCCGTTGACGAGTGTGCGGTTGCCCGGCGAGGCGCTCGGTCGCGCAGGCGCCGAGCAACTCCTCGCCCGGATCGAGGGCCGGACGGTGGCACCCGCCCCGGTGATCGGTGCGGACCTCGTCATCCGCGCTTCGACGATCGGCCGCTGAGACGGGTCGATGTCCGCGTGACGTCGCTCCACAACCGGGGTCCGATGCGTGAGGTTGCGGGATCCGCGCCCCGAGCCTCGCGGCTCGAGCCGGCGCTTCTACGCTCGCCACATGCCCGATCGCTTCGTCGTCTCCGTCCCGCCCGACGCCGCTCCGCCTGACCCACCGGAAGCGGCGGTCGACGCCGAACCCGCGCGTGCGGGCGAGTCGCGCGGGGTCACGGCGCTCGCCGACTTCGGGGCTCTTGCTCCCTACCTCGCCGATCCGGGGGTCACCGACCTCTTCGTCAACGGCTCGTCCGGCCTCTGGCTCGACCACGGTGCCGGGCTCGTCCGCGAGGCGGGGTGGCGCTCAGACGAGGCGACCATCCGTGCGCTCGCGGTCCGCCTGGTGGCGAGAGGCGGGCGGCATGTCGACGAGGCGACGCCGTGCGTCGACGTGCGTCTGCAGGACGGGGTGCGGGTCCACGTGGTGTTACCGCCGGTGTCGACGCGGGGGACGCTCCTGTCCATCCGGGTGCCGCGGGACGAAGCGCTGGGGTTCGAGGCGTTGCAGACCGCCGGGATGTTCCCTGCGGCGGTCGCCGAGCTGCTGCGCGACGCCGTCGCGGCCCGGACGAACATCCTCATCACCGGTGCGGGTGGCTCCGGGAAGACGACGCTGCTCGGCGCACTGCTCGGCCTCGCCTCGCCCGCCGAGCGGCTCGTCGTGATCGAGGACGTCGCGGAGCTGCGGATCCTCCATCCCCATGTCGTCGCGCTGCAGTCGCGCCAGGCCAACCTGGAGGGGGCCGGCGGCATCGACCTCGAGCGCCTGCTGCGCGAGGCCCTCCGCATGCGCCCCGACCGGCTCGTGCTCGGCGAGTGCCGGGGGCCCGAGGTGCGCGAGCTGCTGTCGGCGCTCAACACCGGGCACGACGGCGGTGCCGGCACCCTCCATGCGAACTCCGTGACCGACGTTCCCGCCCGATTGGAGGCGCTCGGTGCGCTCGCCGGCATGAGTCAGGAGGCCGTCGCCCGTCAGGCGACGAGTGCCATCGGACTCATCGTGCACCTGGCGCGACTTCCCGTCGGACGGCAGGTGGTCGCCGTCGGCCGTCTCCTGATCGACGAACACGACCGCCTCTCGGTCAAGGAGTTGCCGTGACCCGGCTACGGGTCCTGCGGCGGGTGCCCGCCGCGCTTCCCGGTGCGGCCCCACCCGACGACGACGGTCCCGCCCGCGTGGCGCGCACCACGCGTCGTCTGGCCGTGCTGCTGGGTGCCGGCGTCGCACCCGGCAGCGCCTGGAGGCATCTCGCCCTGGAAGCGGACGCCGATGCGCGGACCCGATCCGCGACGGTGTCCGACGGCCTCGCGACCGATGAACCGGACGATGAAACCGGCCCGACGAGCGATCATCGAGCCGACGCGGCGGTGCTGTCAGCGGTGGCCGACGCTGCAGTGCACGGGGGCGACCTGCCGGCGGCGATCGCCGCCATCGCTGATCAGGAGCCGGGTGCTGGCGCCCGGACGGCCTGGGCGGGCCTGGCCGCCGCTTGGCAGGTCGCTGCGATCAGCGGCGCACCACTCGGTGTCTGTCTGCGGGACCTCGCCGGGTCGCTGCGCGAGTTGGACCGCATCGGTCGGGATGTCGGCACGGCGCTCGCCGGGCCGTCCGCGACCGCGAGGCTGGTGCTCTGGTTGCCGCTCGTCGCCGTCCTCCTCGGGATGGCCCTCGGCTTCGACACGCTGCGGACGCTCTTCGCAACGCCTCCTGGGCTCTGCTGTCTCGCGGCCGGTGTGGCGTTCCTCATCCTCGGCGCGCGCTGGAGTTCGGCGCTCAGTGCACGGGCGGCCAGGCGCGACCCCGCACCGGGGTTGTCACTCGACCTCGTCGCGGTGGCGATGGCGGGTGGGGGAGCGGCGCCGGCGGCCCGGTCGATCGTCGAGGAAGCGTGCGAGCGGTTCGCCGTCCCCTACGACGGTGCCACGATCACGAGCGTCCTCGCCCTGTCGGCCAGGGCGGGCATCCCCGCCGGTGAGCTGCTGCGTAGCGAGGCGGAGCAGCAGCGTGATCAGGCGCGGTCCGATGGCGAGCGGGCTGCAGCGATCCTCGCGACCCGCCTCATGATCCCGCTCGGGGTCTGCATCCTGCCGGCCTTCCTTCTCGTCGGTGTGGCTCCGCTCCTCCTCAGCGTCATCACCTCGACGACGCTCGGGTTCTGACGATCCGGTCGACGCCGAACTGCCTGCTTCCGTCGCGGGACTGCTTCAGCCGCGGGAGCGTGGGAGTGCGCGCCAGCAGCGTGCTCCGATGAGCACGGCGACGGCGATGATCACGATCGGCACGAGGATCCACGCGACGTCGCCGGACCAGCCAACGCCGATGCCGTCCTCGTTGGCGAAGGCGAGTACGTCGACGAAGAAGAACCGTGCGTGCGCCTCATCGAGCGTCGACTGCTCGACCACCGCGAGCATCCCGAGGGTGAACAGGGCGAACGAGAACCAGTAGGCGAGGATGGCGACGCCGCCCCAGATGATCCCGATCGACCAGGTCGGTCGCAAGCGGGCCGGGTCGTCGGCGTAGCGGGTGGCCAGGGCGCGTGGTGAGCCGAGGTCGGCCAGGGCGATCGTCATCAGTCGCTGATCGACCGAGAGTTCGTCTCGGAGCGACCGGATGATCGAGCGGCGTTCCCGCCCCGTGACCACGGCCTCGAGGTGCCAGTCGAGGCGCTGCAGGTACGAGTCACGTCGCCAGCGGTCCGCGAGGCTCAGTCCGCGTGCAGCGCGCTCGGCGAGCAGGTCGTCCGCTGTGGGGCGCTTCTGATCGATCATGCTGATGCTCCTTCAGGGTCGATTCCTCGTTCGGCGATGTCGGTCATCGCCCTCCAACGGGCGATGGCGTCGAGCCTCGCCGCGTCTCCTCGTTCGGTGATCGCGTAGTACTTCCGTGCTGGGCCGCCCGAGGAGGCGACCCGATGTGCGGTCACCAGTCCGTCTCGTTCGAACCGGCTGAGGACCGGATACACGACGCCGGTCGCCAGGTCGGCCAGGCCGAGGGCTCGGAGTCGTTCGACGAGCTCGTACCCGTAGGTCTCGCCGCGGTGCACGGTGGACAGGATGAGCATCGGCAACACGCCCCGGAGGAGTTGCGAGTCGCGTGCCGCCAACTGTTCATCCATGACTATTACTCAAGCATGAATAGCCGCTGGGTGCAAGGCGAGTTCGCTCCACAACCGACCTGTCGACCCGGCCTGTCGCCGTCGTCGGCTCCGCCCGCGCGTCGCTGGACGTGTTCGCCGAACATGGAGGTGTTCGTGCCACGAGCGCAGCACTCCGGTGCGGGGAAGGAACATCATGATCACGATCGGTCGTCGAGTCGAGCAGCGTGTCACGCGCGAGGTGCGGCGCGTCCTGCAGGACGAACGGGGATCCGCCACGGCGGAGTACGCGGTGGCCACGATGGCGGCCGTCGGGTTCGCAGGACTCCTCGTCGCCATCCTCCGCGGAGACGAGGTGCGGGGCATCCTCACCGACCTCATCCGACGAGCCCTGACGGCGAACGGTTGAGTCGTGCGGCTGAAGGTTCCGACATGCCGTTCGGAGGACGGGGCCGTGACGGCGGAGTTCGCGGTCGTCGTCCCTGCCGTCGTCCTCGTGCTGGCGATGGGGCTCTCCGCGGTGCAGGTCGGCCTGACCCAGCTCCGCGCGACCGACGCGGCGGCGGACGCCGCCCGGAGCCTGGGGCGAGGCGACGACGCCGGGACCGCGGCGGGTCGGGTCGCGCGCGTCCTCCCAGGGGCGACCATGACGAGCGGCGTGGAGGGCGACCTCGTCTGCGTGCGCGTCGACGCGGTGGGCGGATCCGGCCTGGCCGGCGTCGTCCCGGTGTCGGCATCCTCGTGCGCCATGGGCGGCGGCCGATGAGCGTGAGGTGGCGCCTCCTGGTCCTCCACGCGAAGGACGGGATCCAGGAGGAGAGCGGGGCCGGGTCGGTTCTCGCGGCAGGCATCCTCGGCGCCCTGGTCGCCGTCCTCCTGGCGAGTCTGCCCGTCGTGACGCTGTTCGCCGCTCATCAGCGAGCGGCCAACGCGGCCGACGCAGCCGCGTTGGCGGCAGCCGACACCGCGTCCGGCCGTCTCCCAGGCTTCCCCTGCGAAACTGCTCGCATGGTCGCGGCGCGCAATGACGCGTCGCTCGGCACCTGCAGTGTGGAGGGCGTCACCGTCCTCGTCGACGCCACTGTCGACACGGCCTTCGGCGCCATCACGGTCGCTGCGAGAGCCGGACCTCCTCCGGAGGCGTCCGGCGCAGTCGTCGGGGTGCCCGTGACCGCCACCTATTAAGAGGTAGCGGTGCGATCGGTCAGCCCTGACCGGAGTCGGTCGTGAAGACCGCCTCCAGGAAGCGGTAGTCGACGGCGCTCGGGGCACCGGAGTGGTCGTACTCCTCGCCGGTCGTCCGGGCGTACCGGTAGACCTTGCCGGCGGTGCCGCTCGGCACGTCGACGGTGGGCGTCGGTGATCCGTGGTCGCTGAGTCGGGCGCTGATCGTCTTGCCCTCCAGTGGACCGTCGGTCAACTTCACGGTGTAACTCGTCTGGGTACTCATGGCAGACATTCTGCTCCGAACGCCGCAGAACGCAAGGGGATGGACACGCGCGTGGCCGCCCCACGATTGGACAAGCCTGCTGTGCACGTGTGTATGGTGTGCCTGATGGAAGGAGCCTCGTGGCAGGCAAGAAACTCGTGATCGTAGAGTCACCGACCAAGATGAAGTCGATCGCCGGATATCTCGGTGACGACTACGAGGTGCTGTCCTCGGTCGGTCACATCCGCGACCTCATCGAGCCGAAGAACCTTCCCGCCGAGCTCAAGAAGGGCTCGCTCGGCAAGTTCTCGGTCGACGTCGACAACGGCTTCGAGCCGTACTACGTCGTCTCCGACGCGAAGAAGAAGACCGTCGCGGACCTCAAGCGCGCGCTCAAGAACGCCGACGAACTCCTCCTCGCGACTGATGAGGACCGCGAAGGCGAGGCCATCGCGTGGCACCTCCTGCAGGTCCTGCAGCCCAAGGTCCCCGTCAGCCGCATGGTCTTCCACGAGATCACCAAGGACGCCATCCTCGCCGCGAAGGACAAGACGCGGCCCCTCGACACCGACCTCGTCGACGCCCAGGAGACCCGCCGAATCCTCGACCGCCTCTACGGGTACGAGATCTCGCCCGTGCTCTGGCGCAAGGTCGGCCCCGGACTGAGCGCCGGACGCGTGCAGTCCGCCGCCACCCGACTCGTCGTCGACCGGGAGCGCGAGCGCCTCGCCTTCCGCGCCGCCTCCTACTGGGACGTCATCGCCCGCTTCCTCCCCGAAGCCGACGCCACCGGAGCGCCCTTCACCGCGCGTCTCGTCCGGCTCGACGGCGACCGCGTCGCCACCGGCCGCGACTTCGACGACCTCGGACAGCTCAAGGGCAGTGCCGTCCCGCTCGACGAACAGCGGGCCACGGCGCTCGCCGCAGCACTCGAGCAGTCCAAGGCGACCGTCCTCTCCGTCGAGTCCAAGCCGTACTCCCGCCGGCCGGCGGCTCCCTTCACGACCTCCACGCTCCAGCAGGAGGCCGGTCGCAAGCTCCGCTTCTCCGCTCGCCAGACGATGAGTGTCGCGCAGTCGCTGTACGAGAACGGTTACATCACGTACATGCGTACCGACTCGCCGTCGCTGAGCAAGCAGGCGATCGACGCGGCGCGGAAGCAGGCTGCTGCCCTCTACGGTGCCGAGACGGTGCCCGACAAGGCTCGCCTCTACAGCGGCAAGAGCAAGAACGCGCAGGAGGCGCACGAGGCGATCCGTCCCTCGGGCGACACCTTCCGCACGCCGTCCTCGCTCGCCTCGACGCTCCGCGGCAACGACTTCAAGCTGTACGACCTGATCTGGAAGCGCACCGTCGCAAGCCAGATGGCCGACGCGAAGGGCTCCACGGCGACGATCACGCTCGAGTCGAAGACCGACGTGGGCCGCGCCGAGTTCACCGCTTCCGGTACCGTCATCACCTTCCGCGGCTTCCTCGCCGCCTACGAAGAGGGTCAGGACGAGGACCGCAACTCGCAGGACGACGCGTCCGAGGCGAAGTTGCCGCCCCTCACCGAAGGCCAGCAGCTCGGCATCGAGGACCCGGAGGCGAAGGGGCACGAGACCTCGCCGCCGCCGCGCTACACCGAGGCCAGCCTCGTGAAGCGGCTCGAGGAGCTCGGCATCGGGCGACCGTCCACGTTCGCATCGATCATCTCCACGATCATCGATCGCGGCTACGTGACGCAGCGCGGCCAGGCGCTCATCCCCAGCTGGGTGGCGTTCAGCGTCGTCCGTCTCCTGGAGGAGTACTTCGAGGAACTCGTCGAGTACGACTTCACCGCTGAGATGGAGAACGACCTCGACCGGATCGCCGGCGGCTCGGTCGACCGCGTCGACTGGCTCAAGGGCTTCTACTTCGGCGACGACTCGGGTCGCGGCCTGCGTCAGGTCATCGACAACCTCGGCGACATCGACGCCCGCCGCATCAACTCGATCGTCATCGACGACGGGGTCACGCTCCGCATCGGCAAGTACGGCCCGTACCTCGAGGTCACGCCCGACGGTCCGCCGCCGGCCGAGGGAGAGGAAGCACCGACGCCGCGTCGGGTCAACCTGCCCGAGGACCTCGCGCCCGACGAGCTGACGCCCGCGAAGGCGCACGAGCTCATCGACGCACCCGTCGTCGGCGATCGCGTCATCGGCGTGAACCCGACGACCGGCAAGGAGATCGTCGCGAAGGACGGACGCTTCGGCCCGTACATCACCGAGGTCGACCCGGAGCCCGAGGCGGAGCTCTCCGTCGACACGGCGACCGGCGAGGTGACCGAGCCTGCTGCGGGTGCCAAGAAGAAGGCCCCCGCCAAGAAGAAGGCGGCGGCCGAGAAGCCCCGCACCGCGTCGCTCTTCAAGTCGATGGACCTCGCGACCATCGACCTCGAGACCGCGCTCAAGCTCCTCGACCTGCCTCGCGTCGTCGGAGCCGACCCCGAGTCGGGCGAGGAGATCCTCGCGCAGAACGGTCGCTACGGTCCGTACCTGAAGAAGGGCACCGACACCCGGTCGCTCACCTCCGAGGACGACATCTTCGCGGTCGACCTCGCCGGTGCCGTCGAGCTGTTCGCACAGCCCAAGTACGGAGCCCGGAAGGCGTCGAGCGCCCTCAAGGAGTTCGAGGCCGACCCCGAGAGCGGGAAGCCGATCAAGATCAAGGACGGCCGCTTCGGCGCCTACGTGACCGACGGCGTGACCAACGCGACGATCCCGCGTGGCGAGGAGGTCGACGACGTCGACTTCGAGCGAGCGGTCCAGCTCCTCGCGGACAAGCGCGCGAAGGGCCCGGCGAAGCCGAAGGCCGGTCGCAAGGCTCCCGCGAAGAAGGCACCCGCGAAGAAGGCTCCGGCCAAGAAGACCGCCGCGGCGAAGACGGGGACCGCCAAGACGGCGGCCACGAAGTCCGCGACGGCCACGTCGACCGCCCGCTCGGAAGCGGCGAAGAAGGCTGCCGCGACCCGCGCTGCGAACAAGGCGGCTGCGGCGAAGGCCGACGCCGTCACGTGAGCGAGGGAGGACGCCCTCGGGGCCTGTTCATCACCCTCGAGGGCGGCGACGGTGTCGGGAAGTCGACGCAGGCTCGACTCCTGAGCGACTGGTTCGAGCAGCAGGGGCGGACGGTCGTCCGAACCCGTGAGCCGGGCGGCAGTGAGCTCGGTGTCGAGATCCGCGAGATCGTGTTGCATCACCGAGGCGACATCAGCCCGCGTGCCGAGGCCCTGCTCTACGCAGCGGACCGTGCTCACCACATCGCCACCGTGGTGCGCCCGGCCCTCGCGAGGGGCGAGGTCGTCCTGCAGGACCGGTACCTCGACTCGTCGGTCGCCTACCAGGGCAGCGGGCGCGTGCTCGACGCCGAGCAGATCCGCGGTATCTCGCTCTGGGCCGCCGAGGACCTCCTGCCCGACGTGACCGTGCTCCTCGACCTGGACGTCGCCGTCGCCCGTGGTCGTCTCGACAACGCCAACAAGCGGTTCGACCGGCTCGAGGCCGAGGCGCAGGACTTCCACACCCGGGTGCGGGAGTCGTTCCTCGCCCTCGCGGCAGCGGAGCCCGAGCGGTTCCTCGTCGTCGACGCGTCGCTCCCACCCGAGCAACTCGCCGCCGACATCCAGGCCCGCATCGCACCGCTCCTCTGAGCGCATGCCCTCCCGGTCCCTGAGCGCACCCCACTCCGGTTCCTGAGCCTGTCGAAGGGCACATCCTCCTGGTCCCTGAGCGCACACCGTTCCCGTCCCTGAGCGCACATCCTCCCGGTCCCTGAGCCTGTCGAAGGGCCCGCCGGCTCAGGTCGGTGCCGCCCGGTATCCTGGACGCATGGCTTCCTGGACCGACTTGACGGGTCAACGCGACGCGATCGAGCTCCTCCAGTCGGCGTCGGACCCGGTCACGCCCAAGGGCCTCACCCACGCCTGGCTCATCACCGGGCCGCCCGGTTCCGGCCGGTCGACCCTCGCCTACGCGTTCGCCGCCGCGCTGCTCAGTCGTGAGCCCGGGGGCGACGACGTCACCCGTCGTCAGGTGGAGGCGCGCACCCATCCCGACCTCTCCGCACTGAGTACCGATCGCGTCATCATCACGATCGACGAGGTCCGCGACCTCGTCCGCAACGCCTACCGCGCGCCGTCCGTCGGTCGCTTCCGCGTCATGGTCGTCGAGGACGCCGACCGCATGACCGAGCGCACCTCCAACCTGCTCTTGAAGTCGCTCGAGGAACCGCCGAGCAGCACGATCTGGGTCCTGTGCGCGCCGAGCGAGGCCGACCTGTTGCCCACCATCCGGTCGCGCGTCCGCTCGGTCCGCCTCGGCGTCCCCACCATCGACGACGTCGCCGAGCTGCTGGAACGGCGCGACGGTGTGGAGCCCGACCTCGCCGAGCGTGCCGCCCGTGAGGCGCAGAGCCACGTCGGCATGGCCCACCGCCTCGCGACCGACCCCGGCGCACGGCAGCGCCGTGAGTCCACGCTCCGTGCGGTGCTCGACATCCGGAGCGCCGGCCAGGCGGTCGTCACCGCGGGTCGCCTCCTCGAGCTGGCGGGCGATGACGCGAAGGCGTACACCTCGCTCCGCGACGAGGCCGAGCGGGAGAGCACCCTGCGCTCACTCGGCGTCGAGCCCGGTCAATCGGTCCCACCGGCCCTCCGCTCGCAGGTGCGGGCGATGGAGGAGGACCAGAAGCGGCGCGCCACCCGCAGCCTGCGCGACGGGCTCGACCGGATCATGGTCGACCTGCTCTCGCTGTACCGCGACATCGTGCTCCTGCAGCTGGGGCACGACGCCACGATCATCAACCGTGAATTGCGTCCGGAACTCGAGGAAGCCGCTCGCCGGACGACGCCTGCGGTTACGATCGAAACCTTGGAGGCGATCTCCGTCGCCCGCACACGAATCGAAGGGAACGTCGCCCCGGCGCTGGCCTTGGAGGCCATGCTCGTGTCGGCGGTCCGGTAGGGAGCCTCTGTGACTTCGCCCAGGCAGCAGCCGTCGGACTCGACGGGATCGACCGGTGCGCCCCGTCGCAGGGGTCCCGGTGCGCGCCGTACGGCGCGGGTCGCCCTGGTGGCCGGTCTCGCGGTCGCGGCACTCACCCTGAGTGGGTGCGTGACGGCCTTCCTGCCACCGAAGGCCGCCGAGCCGACGACGTCGTCCTCCTCGCCGGCGACGAGCGACGTCGCCGCCGAGCTGAAGCCCTTCTACGAGCAGAAGCTCGACTGGAAGACCAGCGGCTGTGCCGACGGCTTCGAGTGCGCCACGGCGAAGGCGCCCATCGATTGGGACAACCCCTCGGACGGCGAACTCTCCCTGGCGCTCGTGCGTCACCAGGCGACGAACGGCAAGCCGATCGGCTCGCTCTTCATGAACCCCGGCGGACCGGGTGGTTCCGGCTACAGCCTCGTCGCCGACAGCCTCGACTTCGCGGTCGACAAGGACCTCCAGGAGAACTTCGACGTCGTCGGCTTCGATCCCCGCGGTGTCGGCAAGTCGACGCCGGTGACCTGCCTGACCGACTCCGAGATGGACGCGTACCTGTACGACGTGACGCCGGGGAAGCGCGGCTCCGACGAGTGGATCGCCGCGAACGAGAAGGCTGCGAAGGACTTCGGCGACGCGTGTGCGGAGGAGACGGGCAAGATGCTCGAGTTCGTCGACACGCAGAGCGCTGCGAAGGACCTCGACATGCTGCGTGCGGCCGTCGGCGACAAGCAGCTCTACTACCTCGGGTACTCGTACGGCACCTTCCTCGGAGCGACCTACGCGGAGCTCTTCCCGAAGAACGTCGGGCGCCTCGTGCTCGACGGTGCGATCGACCCGTCGACGTCGAACTTCGAGGTCGTCAAGGAGCAGGCCAAGGGCTTCGAGAGTGCTCTGCGCGCCTACCTCGAGGACTGCATGACGGGCAAGGACTGCCCGTTCAAGGGCTCCGTCGACAGTGCGATGACCGAGATCAAGACGCTCCTCGACGAGGTCGACGCGAACCCGATCCCCGGCGACGACGGACGTGAGCTGGGCGGCAACACGCTGCTCACGGCGATCATCTACCCGCTGTACCAGGCCGATGCGTGGCCATACCTCAGCAAGATGTTCGCCGAGGTCATGCAGGGTGGGACCGACATCGCGTTCCAGTTCGCCGACGGCTACAACGGTCGCAACGAGTCCGGCAAGTACGCCGACAACCAGACCGAGGCCTTCAACGCGATCAACTGCCTCGACTACAGCTACGACGACGACAAGACGAAGATGGCCGACGAGGCGAAGCAGCTGGAGGAGGCGGCTCCCGTGATCGGTGAGTACATGGCCTACGGCGACACGTTCTGCGCCAACTGGCCGTACCAGACGCGGACCGAGCGTGGGGAGATCCACGCGAAGGGTGCTGCGCCGATCCTCGTCGTCGGGACGACGAACGACCCGGCCACGCCGTACGTCTGGGCGCAGAACCTCGCGGAGCAGCTCGACAAGGGTCAGCTGATCACCTACAAGGGTGAGGGTCACACCGGCTACAACAAGGGCAGCGACTGCGTGAACCAGGCGGTCGACCAGTACCTCATCGACGGCACGGTGCCGTCGAAGGACCCGATGTGCAGTTGACGGCGGGATCCTGATGACCATGACGGCGCCGGCTGAACTCGGGCTCCGCGAGCGGAAGCGGCTCGCGACGCGTCGGGCGATCCAGCACGCGGTGCTGACGCTCGCGAGTGAGCAGGGGCTCGAGAATGTGACGGTCGAGGAGGTGAGCCGTCGGGCGGAGGTCTCGCCGCGGACCTTCTTCAACTACTTCGGGACGAAGGAGGAGGCGCTGATCGGCGACATCCCGCTGATCCCGGACGGCGACGCCCTCCACGCCTTCCTCACTGCTGGCCCCGCCACCGACGTGCTCACCGATCTGGGGGAGCTCCTGGCCCGGACCGTCGGTGACGCCGACGAGGACGTCGAGATCCACCATCTCCGCAAGGACGTGCTGCGCGACCACCCGCACCTGCTGGGTGCGCGGATCGCGAGCATGCGAGGCTTCGAGGAGGGCCTGTACAAGGTCGTCGAGCGGCGGGTGCTGAACGACGACCCGACGCTCGCGGAGGACGCGGAGGCACTGTTCGACCGCTGCTGGATGGTGACGATGGTGGGCTTCGCCGGCCTGCGTCACGCCTGGCGCTGCTGGGCCGATGCGCCGACGCCAGGGTCCCTCGCCGAGCGGATCCGTCGTTCTTTCGCCGAGCTGTACACGACGGTCCAAAAGCTGCGCTAACATGGATACTCGTGCGCCGGGCGACCAGCGCACGCGCCGCCCTAGCTCAGTCGGCAGAGCATCTCACTCGTAATGAGAAGGTCAAGGGTTCGATTCCCTTGGGCGGCTCCATCAGCACCACCCGGCCGTTGCCCTGGAACACCCAGGTCAGCGGCTTTTTTCTTGCCTCGATCCATCCACGATCGCCTCGCAATTCTGGCGGGCAGGTGCGGTTTTGGGCCCGATTGACAGCAACGCTGACAGCAACGGCTGACAGCAACGCCCACGGACGCCGACGAACCGCGGCGCACGACAGTGGTCAGTCGAGGCTCGGGCCTCGGTCGGTGAGCGCGGAGTTCATCGCCGCAGAAGCGCTCTTCAGCGTCGCCGGCGCAACATGCGAGTAGATGTCGGAGGTGATCGCCATGTTCGAGTGTCCAAGGATCTCCATGACGACTCGCATCTGCACGCCCTGCGAGAGGAGCAGGGATGCGCAGGTGTGGCGCATGTCGTGAAAACGGATGCGGCGGACGCCCGCGGCCGCGATGTCCTTGTCGAAGGTTCGACGCAGGTTGCTGGGCTCGATCGGTGTGCCGATCTTCGTCGTGAAGACCAGCCCCGTGTCGTCCCACGCTGGTCCTGCGGCTCGGCGGTCGCCGTCTTGGATTGCGTGCCGCCGTCTCAGTGCATCGGCGGCACGTTCGGGCAGGGGGAGTGTTCGTCGGGAGCGCTTGGTCTTGGTGGGGCCGATGCTCATGCCCTGGCCGACGCCGGCGCGATGTGCCGTCTGACGAACCCGGAGCTCTGTTCGTTCGGCGTTGATGTCAATCCAGCGCAGGCCCAAGAGCTCGCCTCGCCTCAGACCGAGGGTGAGCGCCAGGGTATAGATCTCGGCGAACTGCGACTCACGACTGGACTCGAGGAAGGTCGAGGCGTCCTCGGCAGTCCAGGGCTCAACCTCTGAGTCATCGAGTTTCGGTGCTCGGACAAGCGAGGCGACGTTCCGAGCAATGTGTTGTTCTCTGGCTGCCTCGGCGAGGATGCTTCTCAGCACTGCGTGGGCGAGTCGCACGGTGTGCGCTGATACGCCGGTGCGGGCGATGGCGGTGTGCATCTCGCGCACGTGCGCTGGCGTGATCTGCTCGAGCTTCTTTGTCCCGAGCGCGGGCAGTATGTGCTTCCCAAGGATCCATTCGTAGTTGGCGCGTGTCGTCGGGCGGAGCGCGGTCGGAGCGACGTGCTGCATCCAATGCGCCGCGTACGTCTGCATCGTCCAGCCCGACACTGCCGTCGGCACACCGCTGTCTGTCTGCGTGATGAGGTCACGGACCTTGGCCGCGACCTCTGCCTTGGTGCGACCGTAGACCTGTCGGCGCTTCTGTGATCCGTCCGGCGCCAACACATAGGTGGCACCTGTCCATCTCCCATCGGTGCGCTTGTAGATCGACCCCTCGCCGTTTGCCCGCTGACTCACGCCTGGTCTTCACCTGCGAGGTGCTGGGCAAAGCGGTGCAGCGCTGCGACGGGGATGCGTCTGGCGCGTCCGATCTTGACGCTGGAAAGGTGACCCAACCTCATGAGGTCGTAGACGGTGGATCGTCCCACTCCGAGCGATTCCGCTGCTTCTTCGGCGGTGAGCAAGAGCTTGTCGATTGGCATCATGATCCGATCAGTCGTTGGGCTGCCGAGTGGATGCCCTTTGGCTGCTCTTGCTGGCTAGCGAACGAAGCGGCGGACTTCAGCGGATTGCGTCAGCTAGTGAGCGTTCAGACGCCACTTCCACTTCGAAGACGATTTCTCCGGGGAAGCTTCCTAAACCGAGTCGACTGCTCGACCGAATGCCGTTCCGGCCGGCCCTTCGCACGGCTGCGCGCCAGCGGTTCCGGCAGGTTGCCGGAACCTCATGCACCGACGGCATCGCCGGCAGCAGTTCCGATTCCTGGCCGGGCGGATCACAAAGCGGACTGGGCCCGCTGCCTCCGTCCGCGCCGATCCGAGCGCTGACTGCAGCGCGAGTGCCGCAAAGTCAGGACACTGACCCGCCGAGGTGCGTTCTCAGTCCGAACGGGTCAGTATGCCCTGGGAGCGCCGCGGCGGTCATCTCAGATGGTCACCGAGGCTCACATCGACCCCCTTTCGGCGATGCCGGTCCATGACCACATGCGATACCGAGGCATCCACCCTTGCTCGTGATCGGGGAGCCGATGGTCAGGACCCGAGAACGACCTTGACGAGCGCCACCGCGGCACCGACCATGGCGAGCAGGATCCCGGCAGCGAAGGTGCGGAACGACGGGCGCTCCTGCCGGATCCGAGCGACGACCGGGCCGATCAGCGCAAGCCGCACGATCAGGTAAGCCAGGGCGGTGACCTCCGCCACGAAGCCGGAGACGTTACTCACCCAGGCCAGGCCCAACACCGCCGCCGGGAAGAAGGCCGACGTCAGCACCGGGAGGGAGTCGCGCAGCTCAGCGCGGATGATCGCAGGCGTCAACCGCTCGTCGCTCCTGGCGCGTCGCCCGATCGATTCGGCGAACGTGTGCGCCAGGAAGGTGGTGAACGCCGTAGCGAGCACGTACCAGAAGCTGCC
The DNA here is from genome assembly GCF_003856975.1 of Plantibacter sp. PA-3-X8. NCBI lineage: Bacteria > Bacillati > Actinomycetota > Actinomycetes > Micrococcales > Microbacteriaceae > Plantibacter > Plantibacter sp. PA-3-X8. The sequence continues at coordinate 3,869,170 of NZ_CP033107.1, read as the reverse complement.
GCCGTTCTCGGCGTTCACCGCCGTGAGGGGTGCGATCGTGGCGAGGATCACGATGTTGCCGTAGACGTAGGCCGTGATCCGGCTGGAGGCGTCCTCCCGAGACAGCCTCGGCCCCGAGGGCACCTGAGGTTCGGTCATGCCATCCACCGGAACGGGGTGATCCCGGCGGTTCGTGATCGCAGGCTGCAGCGTCGCATGGAACTCCTCAGGATGGTCGGATGTGCTGCGCATGGGTGAGTCGTCTGGAGCGGAAGGGCCCGCGTTGTTCCAGGCCTAGTAGTACTCGCCTTGGCGATAGTCCCAGCTGGTGAAGGTGTCGGCCAGAAGCATCATGATGCGGTCGACGGCGAGTCCTTTGCGAATGAGCGTCGGGCAGGGAGCGATCGATCGCTGGCCGTTCTGTTCGGGTACAAGGGCGCCCGACGGGTCGACCATGGACACCATGACGCCTTGCTCATAGCGAGTGTCCACGCTCGTGTCTGGTTGGATCGAGGCGACGTAGTCGTCGGCTTCGATGATCACGTCGGCAGCTTCCGTGATGCGATCACCGATTCCTTCGACGAGCCCGCGGTTCCCTTGGCCAGACGGGTTCGCGGAGCTGGCGAATGCGATCTTGCCGTGGTCTTCGTAGAGTTGGCGGGCCACGTTCTCGGCGGGAACACCGAACTTGATGACGAAGCAGGACGTGCCGCGGGCGTCCATCATGAGCTGGTGGGACCCATCGGACGGAATGGCCTTCTTCCCGGCGTCGCTCCACGGGAGAATGCAGCCGAGCAGCACGTCCTCGTTCCAGCACCGCTCGTAGAGGGAGTCGATCTCCGGGGTGAGCTGGGCGAGTTCGCGAAGCATGTCGAGTGAGCTCACCAGGACGACGCCCGGCTTGTTCCGGTGGCGCTCCTTGGCGTCGAACTTGCGGTCGAGCCCTCGACGATCGCTCGTCATGATGATGTACCCGACTTTCGTTGGGACGACCGCGATACCGCCTGCTCCCGACAGAAGCTCGACCGCTTCGGTTGGGGTGCCGCCGGCCCAGTGGATTGGCGTGGTGCTCATGAGGCTCCGTTCGATATGCAATGAATCGTCGGATGGCCAGGAGCGGATGCTCCTGATCTCATACGGTTTGCTTAGACGATCGTCTGAGCTAGACGATCGTATGGCTGAGTCGATCCCAACAATCTGAGAGCGAGGGTGATGCCGGGGGATCTCCAGGTCCTTCATGGCACAGCCCCAGGTTCGCCGGGAGTGCTGTGACGGACAGGAGGCCCACGACACCCTGATGGACCCCGAGTGCTTCGAGGGTCCATCCATCTCGGCTGACGCATTCGGATGAACGAGAGACCCGGCCGGTGTCCCGAGCGCCGTTTCGTAGAGGTTCAAGAGACCCTGGCCCGTCGAGCGCGCGCAGGCTCCAGTCGACCCCGCGCACGGTCGTTCCGGGTGACTCGCTCCCAACCGTCGCGCAACGGGTTTCATTCAGCTGTCGACGAAGCCTCACATCACTGGGTCGGAGCGGTGACCAGCGGCGGTTGTCCAGACGTCCGATGGTTCAGGATCATCGAGTGGCAGGCCAACCTCGTTGGTGAGTGCCGTGGTCAGTAGCTGAGGTCGGGGAGGAGGAGTCCTCCGACGATCGCGATGAAGCCGAGGCCGATGAAGGCGAGCGAGACGAGCGTCGCGCCGATCACGCGGAGCAGCGTCGATATCCGACGGTGACGTTGGCCCTCGGTCGATCCGGCGCCGCGCGCCGCCCGGATCGCCCGCCAAGCGCTCGGAACACACCCGAGCACCGCGACGGCGGTCAGGATCTGCGCGATCCGGATGACGATCGCCGACGGCGCCGGTCCGTCAGAGATGAGCGCCTGCGCGACGACGGCCCAGAACGGTGCCGCGGCGATCAGAGCGAGGATCGATCCCCGCGTCCACCACGTGAGCGCCCGCCCGCGTCGATCGGAGGGTATGGGCTGATCGCGGCCCGCGCGATGCAGGGCTCCGAGCGGCCACGCTATCAGGGCGAGGACGAGGATGATCAGCGACAGGGCGGCGACGGTCGGGACCAGCGCGCGCTCGGTCGGCATGGGCTGCATCGTGAACGCCGGATCGAACCCGACTGCCGTGACGACGTCCCCGTCCGTCGCAGCGGCGACCCGGCGCTGACCGCCGATCTCCTGCCAGACCCACGGCTCGACCTCGGTGAAGCGGAGCGGCGTCCCGGCGCTGTCGGTGATCGCGGAGATCGTGACCACCCCGTCCTGCTCGGCGGTGACCTCCACACTTGACAGGATGTAGAACAGGCGCACGAACGTCGATTCGCCTCGTCGCGACAGTTGGTACGTGCCGGCCAGTGCGGCGCCGTGGTCCGCCGCCGTCTCGACGGCCCCGGGGGCCGTGCGATCCTCGGGGAAGTACCGATCGGCGAACCCGGTCGTGATCGCATCGCGGATCGCCGTCGTTGAGTCACCGTTGACACCGGTGCTGTTGAGGGAGATGAAGATCCCGGCGTCGTCGTCGGGGTAGATCTCGAGCTGAGCGTGGAAGGCGGTCAGGTCGCCGGCGTGGCTGAGGACGCGGTGTCCGTTGCGGTCCCGCTCGAAGAAACCGAGGGTCATCTGTGGACCGTTCGCCAGGTTCCCCAACTGTTCCTCGCCGAGCGCCGGGGCATGCATCTCGTCGAGCGTCTCAGGGGCGAGGAGGGTGCGCCCGTCGGCGGCGGGGTGACCGAGCTGTGCGTTCATGAAGTTCGCCAGGTCTCCGGCGGTTCCGGTGACGGCACCCGCTGGCGACGGACTGACCACTTCGAAGGGCACCTCCGGTGATCCGGCGAACCGGTACCCGGCCGACATGTCCTGCTGCCGTTCGGGTGAGAGTGGCTGTTCGTACGTTGCGCCGTCCATGTCGGCTGCCTCGAGGATGTGCTCGGTGGCGTACTCCTCGAACGGTCGTCCGGTGACGCGTTCGACCACGTAGGCGGCGAGCCCGTTGGAGTAGTTGGAGTAGGACGGCGTGGTGCCCGGCTCGAACAGCTGCACGGGTGGATCGACGGACACCGTGTCGCGGAGCGGCTTCGGCTGAGCGGGCGCGGAGGCGATGAGGCCGCCCAGCTGATCCTCGAAGCCGGCGGTGTGCGTCAGGAGGTGACGGAGGGTGACGGGGGTGTCGAACATCACCGGCAGGGTGAAGTCGAGGTACGACTGGACGGGTTCGTCCAGATCGACGGTACCCGCTTCGACCTGCTGCATGACCGCGGTCGCCGTGAGCAGCTTCGACACGGACCCGATCCGGAACAGCGTCCGGTCGACGTCGACCGCCGTGGGCTCGGCCGTCCCGGTGTCGGCCTTCGCCACGCCGTAGCCGCGCTCCGCCAGGATCTCGCCGCCGCTCACCACCGACACGACGGCGCCGGCGATCCCCTCACGTTCGAGAGCGGCGGGCAGCATCCCGTCGAGCCACGCGGCCGTATCCTGCGAGGTCAAAGCGGCCGTCTCGCCCTGAGGCGTCACCTCCGCGGGTTCTACCGCCAGTGCCGATCCGGCGGCCGGTGCGGCACCGCAGGCGATCACCCCCGCGACCGCGAGGGCGAGCATTCGCCATCCCCGGGATCGAGGAGCCGTCAGGGCAGGGCGGCCGGATCCGCGATGGGTGTCGTTCACAAAAGACAGTCGACCATCATTCAGTCCTCCGCGCCAAAACTACTGTTCTGGTCTGGCGCTGAGTTCGTGTGCGTTCAGCAGCGCGTGTGCGCCGAGAGCGACGATCGTACCGGTTCACCCAACGACTCCGATGAGCGGATCAGACATGTCGGCCGCTCAGGTCGAATCGGGTGAACCGTCACGGGACGCGGGGATCTCGAGAGCCGCCAGCTAATCTGCCGCCGCCTGCCGCGCGTCGAATCGGGCACGGTACCCGGACGGTGTGCTGCCGAAGGTCGCTGCGAAGTTCTGCCGGAAGGTGACCGGTGTGAATCCGCATGACGCGGCGATGCGATCGATGGGGAGATCGGTCATCTCGAGGAGCCGGCGGGCCTCGTCCAGGCGTCGCGCGCGGATCCAGGCGGCGGGCGTCGCGCCGGTCGCCATCCGAAAGAGTCGCGCGAATGATCGACGACTCATCCGAGCAGCCGCGGCGAGACGATCGACAGACAGATCGTCGTCGAGGTGGTCGAGAGCCCATGCGGACGCCCGGGCGATGGGGTCCTCGCCGGTGTCACTCGGGATCGGCCGCTCGATGTACTGGGCCTGCCCACCTTCGCGGTGCGGGGCGACGACCAGGCTGCGTGCGACGCGGTTGGCAGCCTCCGCGCCGAGTCTGGTTCGCACGATGTGGAGACAGGCATCGATACCCGAGGCCGTTCCGGCCGAGGTCAGGACATCGCCGTGATCCACGTAGAGCTTGTCGGCGTCGACTGAGATGTCGGGGTGGCGGGCTCGGAGGCTCTCCACGGCGTGCCAATGGGTAGCAGCGCTGCGACCGGTGAGGAGGCCCATATCGGAGACAGCGATGGCTCCGAGGCAGAGGCCCACGACCATCGCACCGCTTCGGTGTGCGCCGACAACGGAGTCGTGCAGGCTCGGCGGAACGGCTCGGGCATCGTCCGTCCAGGACGGAATGACGACGATGTCGGCGGCGTCGACAGCGCCCAGCCCCTGAGTCCCCTCGATCGTGTAGCCCTCAGCCGTGCGAATCGGGCCAAGGGAATCGCCGAACAGGACTGGCCGCCAGTCTCCGAGTCCCAGTCGTCGTACCTCGTCGAAGACCATCTGCGGCACCGAGAGGTGGAACAGCGAGATGCCGTCGAAAGCGTAGACAGCAATGTTCACGAGCGCTCCGATCTTGGCCTGATCTCATCAGTATTGCGTATCTGGGCCACTTGTCGATCATGCGCCGACAGCGAAGGCTAGGAAGGTCGCCAGAACGGCGACATCTGACCGTAAGGAATAAACCATGAGTACCGCACGACGCGCGCTGATCCTCGTTGACGTACAGCAGGAGTACTTCTCCGGTCCACTGGAGATCCAGTTCCCGCCTCACGCCGAGTCTCTCCCTCGGATCACCGCGGCGATCGACGCTGCCGTCGCGGCCGGCGTCCCAGTCGCGGTCGTCCAACACACGGCGGGCGAGGGTGCCCCGGTCTTCAACCCCGCCACCACCGGGTTCGACGTGCACCCCGAGATCGCGCGCCGCCAGCGGCCCGAATGGAAGTCGATCACCAAGCAGTACGGGTCTGTCTTCGCGGGAACGGATCTGCTCGACTGGCTCCAGGAGCACGATGTGAATACCGTCACACTCGTCGGCTACATGACGAACAACTGCATCCTTGCGTCGGCGGCCCAGTCCGAGACACTCGGCCTTGAGGCCGAAGTCCTCTCCGACGCGACCGGGGCCATCAACATCACCAACGACGCCGGATCTGCGGACGCTCGGACCGTGCACGGCACGCTCATGGCGTTGCTCAACTCGAACTTCGCGGCCGTCTCGACCACGGAAGTCTGGACCGAGGCCTTGGCAGCGGGTGAGAGTCTTCCGAAGGACAACCTCCCGAGTTCGGCGACGCGCGGCGCGAATAGCTGAGACTCTCTGGGGCGGCACCAAGCCGCCTCGAGTCAGATCGCCGAAGTCGCCTCCTCGGGCCCTAGCTCGTCGAAGGCGTCCCTGGCTTCCAGGTCCTCGTCGATCTGTCGCTCCGCCCAGAGTCTTGATGCGGTCAGCGGATGGCGCAGCGAGCCTCTTGAGGTCGTCGCCCGTGGAGCGGCCCACCCCGAGGGGTGCTGCAGCCTCTTCGGCAGTGAGCATGAGCTTCTCAACAGGCATGGGCGGTCCGGTCCAGAATCGACGGGGGCGCTGGCGACCAGCGTTGATCCTTGTCGCAAGCTGAGGTGTCCCTCACGCCGGACTCGAGGGCCAACCCGGATTCGCGGGTGTTTGTCGTTCCGACTCGGTCTCAGCCTTCGGCACGACCCGGCCACGATGACGAGCGACTGCGACTGCATTCCCGCAGCGCGCCGAGCAGTAGGCTCTCCGGCCGTTTCTGCTGGTGTCCACAAAAACCAGACCGCAGCCGTCACGGCCGCAGCGACCGAGGCGTTCGCCTCCCGCCTCGACCAGGAACATGGCGAGGCCGCCGGCGGTGACGGCTCTGACACGCGCGACGACATCCAGCTCGTCCGAGACGAAGTGCAGGTGCGGGCGCAACTCGTTGTGGGTGGTGACGTAGACACGGGAAACCGCCGCATCGAGAACATCATTGATTGCCGTGCACCGTGTGTCGGCCTCGCCGCTGTCGAACACTCGTCGCAGGCGACCGGTCCAGTCCCGAAGGGACATCGAACCTGATTCGGTAACCTCGCGACGACGTATCTCGTGCGTGGTGAGCACGTCGAGGAGGGCTGATCGCGACCAGTGTCGATGGGCCAAGTTCACGAGGTCCGCGGCGAGGAAGGCGCCGGTCATATTGTCATGGTTGAACTGCACTGACCCATTGCACCACAGTCGGTTCTCATGACTGGTGTGGCAACGGCGATCGTCCCGATACTCCTGCTCTTGGGAGGTGGGGCGGCCATCCGACGTTGGTTCGTCAGCGACCCGAGCTTCTGGCGCGGCCTCGAGTGGATGAGTTACCGGGTCTTCACCCCTGCCCTCTTCGTCACCTCTGTGGCGTCGACGGACCTCGGATCGGTCCCCCTCGGACCGCTTGCTGTGAGCGTCGCTGCGCCCATCCTCGTCGCAACAGGAGTGATCGTCGTTCTCCGGCGGCCGCTGCGCGCGGGCGGTCCACAGCTGACGTCACTCGTGCAAGGCTCGATCCGGATCAATACCTATATCGGGCTCGTCTTCGCCTCGTCGCTCCACGGGGCAGAGGGGACGGCGACCTTTGCTCTGGCCAGCGCGGTCGTCGTGCCCCTCGTCAACGTGATCTCCGTCAGTGCGCTGTCCAGGTTCGGTGACCGCCTAAGAGACAGCCGCAAACCGCCACTGTGGAAAGAGATGCTCGTGAACCCACTCATCCAGGGCGTCGCCCTCGGCCTCATCGTCAATCTCTCCGGGGTATCACTGCCTGGCCCGGTCTCCTCGACGATCATGCTTCTCGCAGCTCCGGCCCTCGTCTGCGGCACACTCATCTCCGGTGCGGCGCTTCGCTGGTCATTTTCCCGACGAGACATCCTCGATATCGGCATCACGGCCATCGTGAAGCTCATCGCGCTCCCGCTCGGCGCAGTCGCCATCGCCTTCACCTTCGGGATCACCGGACCGACCCTGACGAGCATCCTGCTCATCACGGCCGTCCCTACGGCGCCGTCGGCCTATGTACTCGCGTCCCGCATGGGCGGAGACGCGCGGCTGATGGCGTCCATCACCGGTGTCCAGACGGTCCTCGCTTGTGTGACCATCCCCCTGCTCCTCTCGCTCCTGAACGTCAGTTCGTGAGCGGCCGGGTAGTGGCGTGCCACAGAGTCATGCGCGGCACCGGCAACAGGTCGAGGAGGGCGATCTCCAGCCCTGCGTGAGCGCTGTCATTGATCCGGACAGCGTCGTCCACACCGACGTTCGCGGCCGCGGCTTCGTTCACGCTTCGTGCAGGGCTTGCGGACGCCGCGAAGACGTCATTCGAGTCCATCGCCACACCCGGAACCTACCTCCGGCACCGCGACTATCGCCTGTACGTGGAGCGGGTGAGCGGCACGGTCGGTTCGGCCGATGCGACGTTCGCCATCGACTGATCAGGGGCGTCGGAACGCGACGCGCTCTCGACCCGACACCGCTCGATCACGCAACTCCTTGGAAGGAACCAGCATGCTCCCACTTCACACTCCGGACGTTCTGCGACAGCGTCAGTACACCGGACATCTGCCGACCAGGCTGCGCCGAGGATCCCTCCTCGCGCTCGCCAGCAGCGTCGCGATACTTGCTGGCCTCGTGACAGCCGGAAGCCCGGTATCCCCGGCAGCAGCTGCGGACGCCGACGCGGCCTACGTCATGACCTACTTCCGGGAGAGCCTCGACGGCACCGGGAACTCCAACAACGTCCATCTGGCCGTAAGTCTCGATGGCAGGCAGTGGCAGGCACTCAACGACAACCGGCCGATCCTCGACCCGACGGCGGGTACGGGCGGAATACGCGACCCGTTCATCCATCGACTGCAGGACGGCACCTGGGTGCTCCTCGCGACAGATCTCGAGGTCGGTGTGCCCTTTGGCCAAGCGAATCCCAACCTGCATGTCTGGACATCGCCCGACCTCGTCACCTGGTCGGCCGATCGGCTGCTGAGCGTGAACTCGGCGAACCCCGGGTCATACACCTGGGCGCCGGCTGTCCATTGGGACCCCGTTCGTCAGCAATACGGGATCACCTACTCGGCCTCGCCGACAGGTGGGCCAGAAGGCGTCATCATGGTCTCCTACACCACCGATTTCCGGACGGCGTCACCGGCTGTCCGCTTCTTCGACAACGGAGGACGGGGCGGTGTGATCGACTCCGACGTCGTGACGGGTGTCGGGGGCCAGAACTACCTCTACTATCGAGGGCCGAACCCCGACGCAGGCCTCATGGGAGCGAGGTCGTCAACGCTCGAGCCGGGCAGTTTCCGTCAATATTCGGAGGCCCCGAACCTACCCGGATGTGCTGAGGCTCCGACACTGGTGCGATCGTTGACCGACCCTAGTTCCTGGACGTTGTGGGGTGACAACTATTGCCCCAACAGCACGTTCGTCAGCTGGCAGGGCGACATCACGACTGGAACGTGGAACGCCGTCAGCAGTGCCGACTTCACCGCACCGCTCGGGTCGAAGCACAACAGCATCAAGCCGATCGCCCGTGCCGACTATGATCGCTTGCTCGGACGCTTCGGCGGATCGCAAAGCGAGCGACTGAAGTCGTTCAACTACCCCGGCTCGTACGTCAGGCATGCGGGTCTCAAAGCCCGTATCGATGCGGTTCCGTTCGATCCTCAGGCTGACTCGCAGTGGCGGATCGTCGCTGGATTGTCGGACCCCTCGGCGGTCTCGTTGGAGTCCGTGAACTACCCGGGGCATTTCCTCCGTCACTCGGGATTCAAGCTGGTGCTGGCGTCGAACGACGGGACAGCCGGCTACCGCGCAGACGCAACCTTCACGAGAGTCCCGGGGCTTGCCGACGCCGGATGGGACTCCTTCAGGTCGGTGAACTACCCGGATCGCTACATCCGACACATCAACGGTCAACTGGAGCTCACGCGGATCTCGACGGTACTTGATCGAGCGGATGCCACGTTCGACGTCGTCTACTGATCGCCAGTTTCTCCGTCGGAGTAATCTCCGACCACTCAGCGCGGCCCGCTCGGGAGCTCGACGGGTCGCGCTGAGGAGTCTGGTGAGCTCTGAGGCGACTCTAGTATTGGGTCGCCACCTCAGTGGTCCCGCCTCCTGAGCCGCGCCAGACATCGGCGAAGTGATTCGGCGTATCCCGAGATCTCCTCGACGAACGTGGGGTCCGGCACGTCATCGTTCCTCGGAGGTGATCCCAATCCGATGAGGATGATGAGTCCAGAAAGGGCGATGAGCTGAGTGAGAACCAGGAGTATGGAGATGCGACTTCCCTCCCCGTCCGACTCGCGGTGGACGCCGAACAACTTCTACATATTGTAGAGGATGGCGAGGGCTGCGATCAGGACGCTCAACCGCCCGCAACCAAGAGCCGACGGCCAGCGGCACTCAGTCGCTTCGCCGGCAACTGGAGGAGCCGCTCGGATCTCACGGCCGTTCCGGCACTTCCGCTCAGCTCCGCAACGCGTGCGAGAGCAGCGGCCACCTGATCGCTCCCGCAGACGCGAGCCGCGCTGTCGTCTGCGATGAGTTCAATCAGCAGGTTGGTGGAACGCTTGAACTGTGTCGCGCCGCGGACGGTCGGGAGACAGGCTGAGTTGAGTAGAGCGAGGCGCTTGGCGAATGCATGCCGATGTCTGACATGAGCGCGCTCGTGTTCGATGACGGCCCGCAGCTCCCAAGGGGTGAGTGCATACTCCAGGCGCGACGAGACGATCACCTCCGGTCGACGTCCCGGTGTCGTGCACGCGACCGGCAGGGAGGAGTCGATGTACCTCACGGTGAGGTTGCCGACGTGTTCCACGCGCGCGAAGCCTGATCCAAGCAATTCCGAGAACGATGCCTCGGCCTCACGGTCAAGCTCGAAGAGCGGCTCTGCTCTCGCGAAGACCAGCGCGATCAATCCGCCGACAGTCCCTAGCGCCAGCCATGCAGCCAGGACGATAACCGTCGGCTCCAGGACATTGGTCCGACCGTCGGGTACAGCGGTGTGGACTCCGACAGCAAGAACGACCGCGACGACCATGCTGATGAGAGCTGCCGCTATGCCGCTGAGGAAAGCGCCATGCCAGAGCAAAAGTGCCGTCCGTGGAAATCGAAGTCGCCACATTCCCCGTGTGAGGACGAGCGGAGCCATGACGATCGTGAGAGCGGCATAGCCCAATAAGGCGAGAACGAGGAACATCGCTCAGGTCTGACGGCGTGAGCGGCGTGCTTTGGCGTCGAGCGCTGACCGGAGGAGCTCCACGTCGTCGTCATCGAGGTCTCCAGCGAAGTGCACCAGCGCAGCGGATCGATCGCCGACCCCGGTCAAGGCACTCAGCATGGCGTCTGCGGCGTACCCGGATTCACTGGTGCTGGCGGCGAAGCGGTTCCCTTTCGGCCCGTCCGCCTCTCGTAGGACACTCCCCTTCAACCGCAGCCGTTCGAGCACGGTCAGCAGCGTGGTGATCGCAGGCTGCTTCTCGGGGAAACGTTCCTGGATCTCGCGCACGCGCAGCGCCTCGTCACTCTCCCAGAGGATCCTGAGCACCGTGTTCTCCAGCTCGCCGCGCCCTCGTAGACGTTCTCCCGCCATGAGTCCTCCGTCGCTCGTTCGCTAAGTCATTCTATATTTCTCAAAGCGGCCCGTCCGGTATGGGACGGGCCACATCCGTCAGATCACACCAGCTCCGGCAGCGTTCTGCTGACCACGAGCGGACGGTGCGACCCCCCGCTCAGGCCTGGTCGGGGGAGTCGGCTGGTAGTTCCGCAGCCGCAGACTGTTCGAGATGACCAGGATCGACGAGACGCTCATTGCGGCCGCGGCGATCAGTGGGTTGAGCAGACCAGCTGCCGCGATGGGGATAGCCGCCAGGTTGTAGCCGAACGCCCAGATGAGGTTGCCCTTGATGGTGCTCAGTGTCTTCCGGGACAGCTGGACCGCATCGACGACGACACCGAGATCATCACGCACGAGGATAATGTCCGCCGACTTCATCGCCACGTCGGTGCCTTCAACCATGGCGAGGCCGAGATCTGCGGTCGCGAGCGCCGCTGCGTCGTTGATGCCATCACCCACCATCGCGACGACGTGTCCCTCCTCTTGGAGTCGACTGATCGTGGCCGCCTTCTCAGTCGGGAGGACCCCGGCGATCACCTCGTCGACACCGACGAGCGCGCCGACCCGCTCCGTCGCAGTCGTCGCGTCTCCACTGAGGAGGATGGTTCGGAGTCCGAGGTTCCGGAGTCGATCAATCGTCGGTCGAGCGGAGCGCTTGATCTCATCCGTCAGCACGAATCGTGCAGCAGTCGTGCCGTCGATGACGACGTACACGGCTGTGTGTTCCGGGTCACCGATCGGCAGGTCATCGAGGCTCGCTCCGTGTGCGCGTACGAGCTTCTCGCTCCCGACAAGGACCTCCTTGTCGTTGACCCTCCCTCGGGCACCCAGCCCTGCGAGCGTCTTATAGTCGGTGACGTCGAGATGATGGGCGCCGAGTCCATCGGCGTACTCCACCAGCGCTTTCGCGATCGCATGCTCCGATGCGGATTCGACGGACCGTGCCATGGCGAGAACCTCACGTTCCATGTGAGAGCCTGCGATCACGGCGTCGGCAACACGCATTTGGCCCGTCGTCACCGTTCCGGTCTTGTCGAAGACGACGGTGTCGATTCGCCCACTTGCTTCCAGTGCGTCCTGTCCCTTGATGAGGATTCCGATCTGGGCCCCTCGACCGACGCCGACCATGAGCGCGGTGGGGGTTGCGAGGCCGAGAGCGCACGGACAAGCGATGATGAGGACCGCAATGGCCGTGCCGAAGGCGTCTCGAGGTGCTGCTCCGAACGCAAGCCACGCGAATCCGACGACGAGTGACAGTGAGATGACCGCAGGAACGAAGACGGTGATGATCCGGTCGACGAGTTTCTGTACTCGGGCTTTTCGTTCCTGGGCCTGTTCAGCCAGCGACGCCATCTGTGCCAGCTGCGTGTTGGTTCCCACAGAGGTCGCTTCCACTGTCAGTCGGCCAGAGGTGTTGATCGTGCCGCCGACGACGGGGGATCCCTGGACGACCTCTATCGGAACCGGCTCGCCAGTCATCATGCTGGCATCGACGACACCGGAACCGGCGACGACGGTGCCGTCCGCGGCGATCGTCTCGCCGGCGAGGACGATGATCGTGTCGCCCTTGCGGAGCTCGATGGTCGGGATGACGTGTTCCACGCCAGATCTCAGCACTCTCGCTTCCGTGGCGGCCAAGTTGCCGAGTGCTGAGAGGACGTCGCCCGCCCGTCGGCGCGAACGCGTCTCGAAGTATCGACCCGCGAGTTGGAAAGTCGTCATGCCTGCCGCAACGTCCAAGTAGATCGAGTCCGCCCCGGCCGGGGTCATCCCGAATCCGAGCCAATAGCCTGGCTCGTCCGATCCGCCGATGAGGAGAGTCGTCACCGCCCATCCGAAGGAGGCGACGATGCCGAGCGATACTAAGGTGTCCATGCTCACGGTGCCATGGCGCAGATTTCTGATCGTGGCACGGTGGAACGGCAATGCGCACCAGAAGACGATGGGCAACGCCAGCAAGATGCAGACGAGTTCCCACAGGGGAAATCTCAGATCGGGGACGAGGGCCAGGATGATGGTCAGGTCGCAGAGGGGGATGGTGAGTATCGCGGAGAGTGTGAGGCGCCGTCTCAGGGAGGCGATCCGGTCCGCCGTGGCACGGCGGTTCCAGTCGTCATCGCCCTCAGTGCGGACCACCGCACCGTAGCCGGCCTTGGTGATGGCTTCGAGTGCACGTTCGGACTCCGCCGGCGTGAGCCCGGCGACCACGGCTCGTTCGGTCGCGTAGTTCACCGAGGCGGTCACGCCGTCCAACTTGTTGAGGCTTCGTTCGACTCGGCCGGCGCACGCGGCGCAGGTCATTCCGCTGACGTTCAGTTCGAGGTAGTCGTCGCTGAAGTTCACGATCCAGTGTCCTTTCGTTGAGCGGATGCCGTCGGCTGCTGGGGCTGGAGCCGACCTCGGTCGGCGAGGTGTTTCAGCATGTCGTTGTACGCGTCGAAGTCCTCGTCCACCCCGGAATCGAGGTGTCGATCCTTGCGTTTCGCTTCTCGGTCATCCTGACGCGCCCATTGCAGGCACAGTGCAATCACCACGATGAGCAACGGGATTTCTCCTGCAGCCCAGGCGATGCCCCCGCCGAGGTGCTGGTCGGCGAGCAAGTCGTCGTGCCAGGGCGCCCTCATGTAGGCGTAGAAGTTTCCGGCGATCAGTGTGGTGCTCGTCATCACGATCACTCCGAAGAACGCGTGGAACGGCATCGCTGCGAGGACGAACCCGAGTTTGCCGAGGTGCGGTAACGGCCGCGGCGGGCGATCCACGCCGATGATCAGCGAGTAGAAGAGGTACCCGGAGACCAGGAAGTGAATGTTCATGAGTTGATGCGACCAGTGGAAGCGCATCGCCTCCTCGAACAACGGCGACAGGTACAACGCGTAGTACGACCCGACGAATACGAGGAAAACGAGTATCGGATTGAACACCAATCGGGCGATCGGGCTGCCGATGATGTCGATCAACCATTCATGTGGTCCAGCCACGTCTCGTCGCTTGGCGGGGGGCGTAGCCCGAAGGAGGAGGGTGACCACGCCGCCCATCGCGAGGAGGACTGGGCCGAACATGTTCAGACCCATGTGCACCATCATGTGGATGCTGAACGACGGGCCGGAATAGGATCCGAATCCGGAGGACGTCGCGAAAACGATGACGGCCCAACCGAGGACCCAGGCCACGGTGCGGCCGACCGGCCATGCGTCCCCGCGGCGGCGGAGCCTGATGACGGCACCGAGGTACAGGATGACCGCCACAGCACCGACGACGGCGAACAAGATGTTGCCTCTCCATTCGCCGAAGAGGATGGCAAGCGTTGGGGCCTTTAGCATCTCGAAGCCGAACAGCACTTCCATGGCGCTGACGGGCATGAAGTACTGGGGCGGGGGGATCCTCGTCATCGCGACGGTGACGCCGATGTAGACGGCGGCCGTCAGGGCAAGCGGCCAGAGGTGCCGGAGGGCGACCGCCCTCGACGCGTCCGGAGAGGAAGCATCCAGAAGCCGAGCAATGAGTGCTGACGCGAGCGCTGCGACGAGCAGGAGGACGAGGAGCCGGACGGCGATCAGTCCTGCTGTCGGTGTGAGGGCGAATCTCAGCAACACGGTCTTGAAGAGGAGCAAACCGATCTCCACCGCGAACGCGACGGCCCAGGCGCCTCGGAGTAGGGCTCGGGCGCGCCGCAGCGTCCGTGGCGGGAGCCCAAAGCCTCTCGTCGTGACGAGGATGAGTACGATCGGCACACCGATTACGATCCCGGCTGCCGGCACGCCGAAGGTTGCGAGATCACTGCCGAAGTCATGGCCGGGCCCGACCAGGACCTGATGAACCAGGACTGGACTGATCAAGGCGAGGACCGCCACGGCCGCTAAGACGAGTGTGGTCGTCCAGGATCGCGTCCACCACGCGCCGCAGAAGATGATGAACGCCGCGACGGTGACGAGGATCCAGGCTTTCGGGAGATCCATCGCGCTCACGAGGTAGGGCAGGCCGCCGGGAGACAGCACGCGCTCGAGCGTCACCCCGTTCGCATCCGCTGCGTCGAAGACGACCAGCCCACCTCCGGCGAGCGTCCAGACGAGTGCGCTCACCCGAACGACGGAGAGCTCGGCAATGTTCTCGACAACGGTTCGTTCTCGCCCGCTTCGGACCTGCAGGAACGCCACGTACACGAGCGCACTCACGCAGAGGATGCCCGCCCACTCGGCGATCAGCCGAAGGACGCCGGTCCCAAGAGACACGGTTGGCCCCGGGTCGCCTCTGCTGAGGTCGACGTAACTCGAATCACCGACCGCCAGGATCACCCCGATCACGATGAGCGCCGACAGTGCCACCGCAGCGGTCAAAGGACGCCGAAGCGCCTGCACATGGCTCGGTCGCTCCCGCGCTGCGATGTCGTTCACGGAGGCGCCTCAGCTTGAGGCGAGGCCGTTGAAGGTGTAGCCGACGCCTTCGATGGCGTTCCGGATGGCGGCTTCGCTGAGCGGCGCGGTCGATGACACCTGCACGGATCCGGATTCGAGGTGGACGTCCACCGCGTGGACTGTGGAGATCTCGGAGAGCTCTTCGGTCACGGACGCGACGCAATGCTCGCACGTCATACCTGATACCGAGTAGGTGGTCGTGATGTCGGACATGAGGTACCTCTCTCAGTCGATGGAGGGCAGCTGCCCTCGTCTACTCTACAAGCAGTAGTACGCGCGTATGTCACCCCGCCTGTCCGATGCTCCGTTGCCACGGAGGGTCGCCGCATGTGCTCTACTATTTGTAGAGCACATGCGACAGCACGCTCTCGGTTTCCGCAGATCCTCATGGAACTCGGGGACTCCACGCGCCCGAAGGAGAAGGTATTGACCAGGTTGCACGACCGCCAGGACGCACGCGGCGCTGATGCGGGCCCTCCGGCGGGGCTGCCCCGCCGACGCAGCTGGTTTCCGTCCTTTCTCCTCCGCCTGCATTTCTACGCCGCCATCTTCGTGGGGCCGTTCATCCTCGTCGCTGCGGGCAGTGGGGCTCTGTATGCGTTGACGCCTCAGTTGGAGCAGATGGTCTACGCCCAGCAGCTGCATGCGCCGGTGCGTGGTCACACCGTGCCACTTGCCGAGCAGATTGCTGCCTCGGAGGCCTTTGTCGGTGGGTCAGAGACCATCGTCGCAGTGCGGCCGGCACCTCGCCCGGGTGATACCACCCGCGTGATGTACGCGGACGGCCGTCTCGGGGAGAGTGAGACGAGAGCGATCTTCGTCGATCCTTCGACCGCGGAGATCCGCGGGGACCTCACCGCCTATGGGACGAGTGGCGCTCTCCCGATCCGCACATGGATCGATCAGTTGCATCGCAATCTCCACCTGGGCGATGCGGGACGACTGTACAGCGAGCTCGCCGCATCCTGGCTTGGCATCATCGCCCTGGCAGGCCTCGGGCTGTGGATAGCGCGTATACGGAGGAGTCGCTCCAAAAGAGACTTCCTCCGCCCCAATCGTTCGGCGCGCGGATATCGCCGCATCTTCTCGTGGCATGCATCCACTGGAGTCTGGCTACTCATCGGCGCTCTGTTCCTCTCGGCCACGGGCATTTCGTGGTCGCAATGGGGCGGGGGAAACTTCAGCACGCTTCGTCAAGCGTCCGATTGGTCGACTCCGTCAGTACAGACGGACCTCTCCGGCGGTTCATCTCCAAGCGGAGAGCACGCTGGGCATGGCGGGGGCGGTGCGTCCGACGGCGGTACTCCGGCTCCTGCACCCTCTCCCGAGGATTTCGAGCGAGCACTGGCTGTCGCCCGAGGCGTCAACGTCAACACGGGGTTGGTGGAGATCAGGCCCCCCGCAGAGGCAGGCTCGGCGTGGGTGGTCCAGGAGATTCAACGCAGCTTTCCGACGGAAGTAGACGCGGTCGCCATCGACGGTGCGACGATGCAAGTGACGGACCGCACGGATTTCTCGGAATTCCCACTGGCGGCGAAGCTCACGCGCTGGGGCATCGACACCCACATGGGATCGATGTTCGGGCTCCCCAATCAACTGGCGTTGTTCGTGCTCGCGGCCGGGATCATGGCAATGATCATCTTCGGGTACCTGATGTGGTGGAAGCGCCGTCCAACGGGCGGCGGGCGCCTCGTCGGGAAGCCGCCGGCCTCACAGGTGCTTGCACGCGCACCCTGGTGGGGAGTGCTGGCGATCCTGGCCGGGGGGCTGGTGATCGGGCTGTTCCTTCCGCTGCTCGGTCTGAGTCTCGCCGCCTTCGTCGTCACGGACGTGCTGGTCGGGGAATTCCAACGACGTGCGACGCGAGCGTGATGGTTTCAGGAACACCTCGATCCCAAGCCGCCACCTCCCGCAGCATCTGCTCGACGTTCGCCGTATCCACGTTCTGAAGGGACACCGTGCCGTACCCAACCCCCGTGGCGATCATCATGACCGTCCTGTTCTTCGTCACCGGCGTCGGCTACCTCATCCGGGCCGCGCGAGATCGCGACCCAGTAGGGCGGCTCAGCGACATCTTCCACGTGGTCATGAGCTTCTCCATGCTCGCGATGCCATGGTCCTGGGGTATGGCCGTCTTTCCTCCGGTCATCCAGATCATCGTCTTCTCGTTGGCCACCCTGTTCTATCTGGTGCTGCTCTTCGGCACTCCCGCTCCGGCTCATCACACGGACCCGGATTCGCCCATCTCGAGTCATCATCACGCTGGCTGGCCCAGGGTCGGGTTCCATGCGTTCATGATGGGAGCGATGGTCGTCATGGGCGTCCTGATGAACGGCATGTCCCACGACGAGGGGCACATGGATCCGCCGCAGGGCCTCATGTGGACGGCCGAGAACGTCATCAGTGTGTCGTTCATGGTCGCCTTCGGTGTGTCGACGATCTGGTACCTCGCAAGTTTCATCCGCCTACGACGGGCTCCCTCTGTCGTTCGTCTGAACCTCTCCCTCATGGCGCTCATGGCGATCGGTATGTGCCTCGGCTTCTGGCCGGTGTGGTGAACCTGCCGACGTCGCTTGTCGACCAATGCGCGAGTGTCAGAGGAAGTCGGTGAGGCCGATGAGTGGTCCGTCGCTGAGGTACATCGTGCACGGTGCAACAGGGGCGCAAGGAGCACCCGTCGTGACCGCGCTCACCGCTGCCGGCTTCAACGCGATCGGGGCTGTCCGAGATGTCACTCGCATCGGAGGCCCGGCCATGGTCGTAGATCTGTCGTCCACCGAAGCTCTGATACGGGCCTATCGCGGTTCGGGTGGCGTCTTCATCCACCTCCCTGAGGGACGACCGGAGGACCATCGCGCGCAGATGATGGCGGTCAGCCGAGCCATTCGCGTCGCTCGACCCAGGCGCGTCGTCATGTCCACGAGCGGGCACGCAATTGGCCCCGGCTCCGGTTCGGCCATCGCCATCCTGCATCATGAGCTGCAGGCCATCGGTGTCCCGTTCGCCGTCGTCGAGCCGCAGATCTCGCTTGAGAACCTGCTGGCGCCGCAGATCTTCGACGCAGCGCTTCGCGAGGGGGTGCTCCGGCTCCCGATGCACCGTGACGTAAGGCTCCGCTGGAGCTCGCACCTCGATGTCGCGGACACCGTCACCCAGCTCTTCCACCAGCACGTCGGCGGGGGCGTATTGGTCGGTGCCTCTCCGGGGCTGTCTGGTCCCGACATCGCGGCTGGTTTCAGTCGCTACTTCGAACGTGAGATCGCCTACGAGGCCATCTCGCAGGACGCGTTCCTTGAGCTCAGTGCGTTCGCCGACGGGGGCGCGGTGTCCGGCCAGTCTGTCGTCGACCGCCTGCACCGTGCTCAGGTTCAGAGTCGGGCGACCGACGGTTCAGTGTCCGCTGTGAGCCTGTTGGGCCTGCGGCCTCGAGCGGTGCACGAATGGCTCGGGGACCTCGGCATCTGAGTGCCGGCGTGGACGTGTCTTCGAACCTGGCCGGGGTCATCGTCCCTGATGCGCACCACCTTGAGGGAGGAGGCCGACCCGTGTGTCTCCGTGACGAGCGGAAGGGCCGGCCTCCGATTGGACGTGACGCTCCTGAGGTGACGACATCGCATCCGAGCTAATTCTACAACACGTAGAACAAGCCCCCCGAGCTCCGTGGATCGGTGCTCTACATGATGTAGAGTAGCGTCGTGAATCATGCACTCGTGCTCGACCTTGGCGTTATACGGGTGTTCTCCACGCTCTGGGTCCTTCCGTCGATCAGTGGTTGGGCCATCCACGCACTCGTGTCTTGTGAAAGGCGATCTCGCTCATGAACTCTCCCCGTCAACGACGCACCGCGCTCGCGGTCGGATCGGCATTCCTCCTAGCGGCACTGGCTGGTTGCTCTGCGCAAGCTGCAGCACCCCAGGCTGCTCTTACCGACGGAACGAAATTGACCGGGGGAGCGACCAGCTATCCCTTCACGATCGACAACTGCGGATACGAGCAGACGTTCGAGAAAGCTCCTGAGCGGGTCGTGCTCCTCAACGGCGCTTCGGTCAGCGAAGTCGAGTCGATGGTCATGCTGGGGCTGAGCGATGCTGTGCTCGCCAACGCGCAGAACTACGGCATGTCGGACAGTCCCGAACTCGTCGAGCAGATCGACGCACTGCCGACAGCGAATCTCGACATGGGGAGTTTCGACATCCCGTCTGAACAGCTCCTGGCGCTCAAACCAGACCTGGTGATATCGACCTGGTCTGGAGGTTTCGACGCGGATGCCGGGCAGGCGACGCGGGAGGAACTCGCAGGTCTCGGTATCGAGTCCATTGTGAATCCTGCCAACTGTGCCATGGGGAAGGATGATGCGACTGACGCCGAACGAGAGACGTTCGCCTCTGCCACGATCGAGTCGTCCTTCGACTTCTTGAACCTTGTCGGCAACGTGTTCGACGTGCAGGCCGCGGCACAGGCACTCGTCGATGAACAACGTCAACAGATCGAAGCCGTCTCACTGGCCGTGGACGGAGCGGACCGACCGACCGGGCTCATCGTGTTCCCAGGGATGTCGATGATGAGTGCGAACGGACTTCCGGCGGTCATGGCCGGCGGTATTTTCGACGATGTGCTCGAGCGAGCCGGAGTCACGAGTTCCTTCGCCAACGCGGACACCGACCTGACCGAGAACATCACTGAAGAGCAGTTGGCGGCAGCCGATGTGCAGCTGCTCGTCGTCGGTGGATTCATGCCGGGGGAGGACCTCGACGCCGCGGCCGCAAAGATCTTTGCCGCGTACCCCCAGTGGGAGGCTTCACGGACCAACAACTACGTCAAGGTCTCAGACGGGGTGTACGTCGGCCCTACGAACGCGGCAGCCATCGACAAGATCGCCCGTGCCGCACATCCCGACGCGTTCTAGGACGGTGACGGCGGCCAGTGCCGCGCATCGTTCGGGGGGAAATGCGCCACTCGCATGGTGGTTGGCGGCGACGGTCTGCGTGACCGTGGTGGTGGCGCTGCTCGCGATCGGTTTCGGTAGCGTCAACATCTCCGCAGACCGGGTCATCGCCGTGTTGTGTGCGAACCTCACCGGTCGAGCGGCAGGGCTCGATCCGCTCGACCAGCAGATCGTCTGGGAGCTGCGAGTCCCCCGGGTTCTCATGGCCGCCGTCGTGGGCGCCAGCCTCGCACTGGCCGGTGCCGCACTCCAAGGGTTGCTCCGAAATCCGCTCGCAGATCCATACATCGTCGGTGTGTCGTCCGGGGCCTCGTTGGGGGCAGTGCTGGTCATGTCATTCGGCTCCGGCGCGCTGTTCGGACTCAGCACACCGGCGGCGGCCTTCATCGGTGCGCTGGTTCTCCTTCTCCTCGTCTTCGCGTTCGCTCAGCGGTCCGGTTCGTTCACGGACATCCGTTTGGTGCTGTCAGGAGTGGCGTTGGGATACGTCGCGATGGCCGGAACCAGCTTTGCGCAGTTGCAGGCCGAGCCTGGACAGGTTCGGGGCATCCTCTTCTGGATGATGGGCAGCGTAGCAGGGGCTCGTTGGGAAACGCTCGCCTTGCCCACTGTCGCTCTGCTCGGAGCTGGTGCTTGGCTGCTCATTCAAGCGCGCGGGTTGAATGCGCTTGCTCTCGGAGACGATGACGCCGTCGCCGTGGGAGTCGATCTCCGTCGATTCCGACTCGGACTGCTGCTTGTCGCTGCGCTCTTGACCGCCGTCACGGTGGCTGTCGCAGGCGGCGTCGGGTTCGTCGGGTTGATCGTCCCTCACGCGGTTCGAATGCTGGTCGGAGCGGACCATCGGCGGCTGCTGCCCGTCTCCGCGCTGTCCGGCGCAGTCTTCCTGGTCCTCGTCGATCTCGTCGCGCGGACCATTGGCAGCCCGAACGAGTATCCACTCACGATCTTCACGGCTTTGGTCGGCGGGCCCTTCTTCCTCTGGTTGATGCGTTCGCCGGAGGGGCGGTCATGAAGCTCTCCATCGATGAGCTCCAGGTCAGCGTGGGAGGACGGCCGTTCATCGAGCAGCTCTCGCTGGATATCGAGCCGGGCGCGTTCGTCGCGATCGTCGGACCGAATGGTTCAGGGAAATCGACGCTACTTCGCGCCCTGTATCGTGCGCTGAAGCCAGACACGGGGCAGATCATCATCGGCACAACAGACGTGTGGGAGGCGTCACCCCGGGAAGCTGCGAAGTTGCGGGCCGTGGTCACGCAACACCAGACGAACAACGACGGTCTCCGCGTGAGTGACATCGTCGCCACAGGACGTCATGTGCACCAGCCGTGGTTTCGTGGTGAGTCGGTCCGAGATCGCGATGTGATCGAGTCTGCTTTGCAGCGCTGCAGAGCCGCTCACCTCTCGGATCGCCGCTACAGCACGTTGTCGGGCGGTGAGCGCCAGCGGGTACTCCTGGCTCGTGCCCTTGCACAGGACGCGCCTGTCCTCCTACTGGATGAGCCGACGAACCACCTCGATGTCACTGCGCAGCACGAGCTGCTCGAGCTCCTGGCTGCGGTGGAGCTCACCCGCATCATCGTGTTGCATGACCTGGATCACGCCGTCTCCCACGCCGACCGCATCATCGTCATGAAGGACGGTCGTGTCCACGCCGATGGTCCGCCGGCTCAGACGCTGACCCCGTCGCTGACCAACGACGTTTTCCACGTCGATTCGCGCATCATCGACCACCCCATCACCGGGCGCCCCCATATCGTCACCGCGTCGCCATGACCTGCCCGGCCCGAATTCGTTCTTCCCGTCAGCCGACAGTCCGCTCACCAGTGATCTTCAGGGCAGGTCCCAGGTATCGGCCTGTGACGCTTTCCGGGTTGCGGCAGACCTCCTCAGGAGTGCCGGTCGCCACGACCCTGCCTCCCTCGACACCTCCACCCGGCCCCATGTCGATCACGTAGTCGGCGTTCGAGATCACGTCCAGGTCGTGTTCGATGACGATCACCGTCGCGCCGGTGGCCAGCAATCGATCCAGGACGCCGAGGAGGACCGAGATATCGCGAGGATGCAGGCCGACAGATGGTTCGTCGAAGATGAAGAGCGTGCCTCGATGTTTCCGACCGAGCTCGGTTGCAAGCTTCAGCCGCTGAGCCTCGCCCCCGGACAGTGCCGGTGTGTCCTCGCCCAGCGTGAGATAACCGAGGCCGAGAGAGCTGAGCGTCTGGAGCCGCTGAGCGATGCGAGGACGGTCGGCCAAGATGTCTCCAGCGTCCTCGACCGTGCTGGCGAGGAGCTCCGGCAGACTTCGGTCACCCCGACTGGTGGTGATCCTGACGGTGTCGGCGTCCGGCCCGTACCGGGTTCCGACACACGTCGGACAGGGGATCTCGACATCCGGAAGGAACTGGACGTCGAGTACGACCTGCCCCGTACCCTCGCATCGGGAACACCGGAGGGACCCGGTGTTGTACGAGAAGTCACCCGCGCCCAGTCCTCGAGCCCGTGCGACATCGGTGGCGGCGAAGAGTCGGCGTAACTCGTCGAGGATGCCACTGTAGGTCGCGACCGTCGACCGGACGTTGGTGCCGATCGGAGTCGCGTCGACCACCTCCGCGCTCGAGAGGCCTGCAGCACCCAAGCTCTGGACGTGCGCGGGTATCTTCGTGCCGTCCCGGCTTGCATTGATGGCTGCTGCCAGGCTGTCGAGCACCAACGTGGTCTTGCCCGAGCCGGACATGCCGGTGACCGCGATGAGTCGCCCCTTCGGAATCGCGACCTCGAGCGCATGGACCGTGTGGACGGGCGTCGTTGCGACCTGGATCGTGCCCATCGAGAACATCTCATCGGCTTTGGCGCGCTTCCGGCCGATGACGTCCTCATCCCCGACCAGGTAGCCCCCGATCAGTGAATTCGGATGTGCGCCGATCTGCGCGACGGTTCCCTGAGCGAGCACCGTCCCGCCGTTTCCGCCCGAACCGGGACCGATCTCGATCACCCAATCGGCTTCGCGGAGCACCTGCACGTCATGGTCGACGAGGAGGACCGAGTTCCCATCGTCCAGTAGGTCGCGCATCACCCCGACCAGACCGTCGATGTTCGCCGGGTGGAGCCCGATGGACGGCTCGTCCAGGACGTACAGGACTCCAGTCGTCTGGTTACGGACAGCTCGAGCGAGTTGCACCCGCTGGCGCTCGCCGGTGGAAAGGGTCGAGCTCGCCCGGTCGAGGGTGAGATACCCGAGACCAAGCTCGAGGAGACGCGTGCCCATCTCGGCGAATTGTTCGGCGATCAGCCTCGCCATCGGGCGAAGCTCGGACGAGACGAGGCTCGGGACCGTGGCCATCCAGTCCATGACGGCGCTGAGGTCCTTGCTGGTCGCGGCGGCCAGGTTGATTCCGTCGACCTCGCTACCGAGAGCGTCGTTCGACAGTCGGCTCCCGTGGCATGACCAGCACTCCTGCGCCGTGATGAACCGATTGACTCGTGCCAGCCCCGTTTCGCTCGTTGCCTTGTCCATTGCTTCGCGGACCGCGAGTCGGGCATTGCGGTAGGTGAAGTTCAGGTCGAAGAGCTTCCCGGATTTCGAGGGCACTCGGATCTCGCGCTTGACCGAGGCCCCATCGAGGACAATGCTCCGTTCCGCGTCGGTGAGGTCGCGGTACGGCACATCGATGCGTACTCCGAGTTCAGCAGCGACCTGCGGCATCACGGACAGACCGAACATCCCCCAGGGTGCGACGGCGCCTTCGCTGATCGATTTCGTCGGATCAGGCACAAGCGCCGCGTCGTCGATGTCGCGGACGAATCCCGTCCCGGTGCACACCGAGCACGCACCGTCTGAATTGAAGGCGAGGGACTCGGCACCGGGGGGATAGAACGTCGCTCCACAGATTGGGCATTGGAGATCCAGGTTCGCAGCGACATCGATCGTCGGGGCGAGACGGTGTCCATTGGGACAGAGGTGCGACCCAAGCCGCGAGAACGCGACTCTCAAAACGTTCAGCAGCTCTGTGGACGTGCCGAACGTCGATCGTACGCTGGGCACACCCGGCCGTTGACGCAGTGCAAGCGCAGCCGGCACGTAGGTGACCGAGTCGACCGTGGCACGGGCAGCGTGCGTCATGCGTCGGCGGGTGTAGGTGGAGAGTGCTTCCACGTATCGGCGTGATCCTTCCGCGTAGACCACGCCGAGCGCCAGGGAGGATTTTCCAGAGCCGGAAACCCCCGCGACTGCGACGAGCTGATTCAACGGGATGTCCACATCGACGTTCTTCAGATTGTGCACGCGGGCGCCGCGCACCAAGATCGCCGTTGGCCGAGTCTTTGACATAGTCGCCTCCTGGTTACGTGGATATGAAGTCTCGTTCGTCGTTCTCGGTCTCATGCCAGCTGATCGACCCATGCCCGGCCACCAGTGCACCCGGCTCGGGGCGAACGATCGCTCAGCCCGCTGCGGAGGCCATCTGAGGTCCGTCGCGGAGGTAGGTGCCGATGTGCGTCTCCAACACCGCACGCACATTCAGATCTGGTTCTCGCAGCGCCCGGAGCTGGAGCCCGTGGACCAGTGAGATCAGCGACTCGACCGCTGCGTCCATATCGGCCCCTGATCGAAGTTGGCCCTCGTCGTGGCATTGCTTGAAGCCCAGGCGCGAGCATTCGCGGAGGGCGTCGGTGTAGGCGTTCGACGCCTGCTGAGCGTTGTTCGCCGTCGACCCAGGTTCGCTGGTGCGCGTGAGGTAGAGATGCGCCAGGTGGGGGTCTCGCAGGCTGCAGTCCAAGAGATCCGACAGGCAGAGCAGCTTGGCTCTCCCCGAGACCCGATCGCATGCTGCACACTCGAGAATCTCGGCCATATGGCGGTCGAGGATGGCTTCCAGCAGATCGCCTACTCCGGCGAAATGATGGAGCACGCCGGCCTCGCTCAAACCTGCCTGGGCGGCCGTCTTTCGGAGGAGGCCGGTCGAACCTTCTCCAGCCCGACACACTGTCAGCCCCGCCGCAACGATGTCGCGTCGACGATGTTCCGTTTTCCGGTATGTTCCGCGCATCATGTCACCGGACCGATTCCGTGCGTATCACGAGGTCTCGGTTGTCGTGCTTCCGTGTACTGCAGGACAACGTCCATAGGTCCATTCACTCACTGTAGCCGTGCCCCGAACCTCCAGCGCTGCGGCGGAGACGGTCGTCCGCTCCGCCGCAGTGTCTCTGGGATCAGGCGCCGATGTCGCGCAGCCAGTGCTCGACGGAGCGTGGTGCGAGGCCGAGAAGCGCCTGAGCGCTGCGCGTCTCGTCGATGAGTTCGTCGTCGAGGGTGGCACGCCAGCGGTAGGAGTCGACGACGGGCGCGATGCCGTCCGCGCCGAAGATGGGGATGATCATCTCGCCGAACTCGTCTGGTGTCTGAGCGTGGAAGCGCACCTCGCGACCGAAGTGGTTGGAGAACGCCTTGGCGAGGTCGGGTCCGGAGAGTCCCGGGAGGGCGCCGACGGTGACAACGCCCGTCACGGAGGGGTCTTCGAAGAGGCGGAGGGCGACCTCGGCAATGTCGAGGTGCGAGCTCCACGAGACGAGGAAATCCTCCCGGATCGGGTACGGGAGGATCCCCTCCTCGCGGGTAGCGGTGATGACGGGCGGTAGGAGCAAATTCTCGAGATACAGGCGCGGGGCGATGACGGCAGTCGGAACGCCGCTTGCCTCTAGACGGCGCACGAGCACACCGTGCGCGCTGTCGTCCTCGTCGTTGTCGCCGCCGAGAGTATAGCCGCTGGTGGAGAAGACGACCCGACCGGGGCGTGCCCGATCGACCGCGGTGGCTATGGTGGTCGCCTGCTCGAGTTGCTGGGCGGGGGAACCGAGCGGGAGGTGGACGAACACGCCGTCCGCACCGGTGTAAGCGTCCACAAGGGAGTCGAGGTCGGCGGTGTCGACGGCGACCGCCGGCCCGGCGGTGTAGGCGGCGGTATTGCGGACGGCTGCGGTGACGTGGTGGCCGGAACGGGTGAGTGCGGCGGCGACGGGGGCACCCTGTGCGCCGGTCGCTCCGTGGATGAGGTAGGTCATGTGACTATTAGTGCATATGATGCACTGGTTACCTCAAGTTCACTAACGGAGACGGATCGAAACTCATGTCATTCTCTGCGGAAGCCTGGCCGGAATGCGGGATCGCGCGGTTCCTGACCCTGCTGGATGGCCCGTGGGCGACGCTCATCGTCCGTGAGCTGCTCGGTGGTCCACTTCGCTTCGGTGATCTGAAGGCGGCACTCCCAGGCATCAGCGCCCATACCCTGACGAATCGCCTGCGCCGCTTTGAGACGTACGGAATCGTCACTCGTACGGCGTACGGCGAGCTCCCGCCTCGCGTCGAGTACGAACTGACCGGGGTCGGCCACGGTCTGCAGTCGGTCCTCGACGCGATGAACGCCTGGGCGGACACTGTTCCGGCTGTCGACGCCGACGCTGATGATGTCGGTGCCGTGCCGCTTCCGGCTTCCTGTGTCGGCGATGGCCCCGGTGCCCGGAAGACGGACCGCGGCGTAGGGCAGTGAGCCGGGCCGGCCGGCCCTTGCATACTTGTCGAGTCAGTCCCTCGCCCTGGCAGCGTCGCCCATCCGCCGCAGCGCGAGCTCGAGAATGAGGGGATTGGTCGCGAAGTTCAGCCGGACGTGACCGTGGCCACCCGTGCCGAAGACGTGACCTGAGCTCAGGGCGACCCTTGCATGGTCGAGGAAGAATTGCGCCGGGCCCTCGAGCTCAGCAACGGTTGCGCGCTGGCCCAGGTGAGGCTCTTCCTCGAAGCCGAGCTTCGAGCAGTCGATCCACGCGAGATACGATCCCTCCGGTCGTCGCAACCTCGCTTGAGGCAGGTGGCGTGCAACGAGCTCCTCGAGCAGGTGTCGATTCTCGGAGAGTCCGGACAGCAGGCTGTCCAGCCACGTTCCTCCGTCCTGGAATGCTGCAGCATGGCCGATGACCGCGAGGTGGCTCACGCCGTGGCTGACTTCCTCTGGGAGCCGTGCAAGATCGGGGAGGCTCTCGTGTCCTGCGACGAGGAGAGCGGCTTTGAGTCCCGCGAGGTTCCAAGCTTTGGAGGCGGAGGCCAACGACATGCCGTTTTCGGAACCGGGAACGGACAGATACGGCACGAACTCGACTCCATCAAGCGCGAGCGGCGCATGTATCTCGTCGGAGATCACACGGATGCCATGGCGACGCGCGAGTGTTGCCACCATCCCCAGCTCCTCCCGCGAGTGGACGGTGCCCGTGGGGTTATGTGGATTGCACAGCAGGAAAGTGGGGGACGGGCACCGTCGCGCGGCTTCTGCGAAGGCGACCTCCAAGGCGGAAGGATCCAACCGGCCCTCACCCGACAGCGGAGCTTCGAGGATCAAGCGATTCTCGTGCTCCACGAACGCGTAGAACGGGGCGTACACGGGAGGCGTCACGACGACGACGTCCCCAGGTCCTGTCAGGAGACGCAGCGCCTCCACGATTCCCAGCATCACGTCCGGGACGATGGCCGTTTGCTCCAGCTCGAGTCCCACCCAGGACCAGCGATGCGCGGCGAACTGCTGGAACGCCGAGGCGTATCCGATGCCGGTCGCGTAGCCGGTGTCGCCACGCTCGAGGGCGGACCGAACCGCATCTTTCACCGGCGCCGCGAGAGGGACGTCCATCTCCGCCACCCAGAGTGGGAGAACGTCTGCGGGGTGCGTTCGCCACTTCATACTGGTTCGTGTGCGTAGCTCGTCCAACGCGAGCTGCCCCAACGGATTCGTAGCGAGTGACACGCGATCTCCCATCCAGTTTCGGCCGTTCTGCGATCAGCCGATGCGATGGAACTCACGGTAGTGGTCCTCGGCTTCATGTTGTCCTACGCAGCACGCTGGCCTCCCCTGCGATGCACACCCATCGGAGGGGAGGCCGCCGTCACGGAACTCTGCGAACGCCGGTCACCGTGCTGCGCGGGAGCCGTCCGGCGCGCGAATCGCCAGTCATCCGGTCGCCGTCGATGGTCACGTCGAACGCGAGCTCCAACCGCATGGGTGTGGTGATCGTCTGCGTCCACATCACGTGGTCCTCCTGCGCATCGGTGGCGACTCGCAGATCGCGAAGCGGGACGTCCTCGGTCCTGCTGGTGGCGAAGCCTGACAAGACGCCCTGTTCGTCCTGGAACGTCATCACGGCGTTCAGGGTGCCGATCGGTGTGCGAATGGCGAGGTCCCAGGTGCCGATGATCCGATGCATGACGGTGTCCTTCGATATGAGCCTGTCGGCTGGGTGGGCTGAACCAGCGGCGGGGCTGATTCAGAGCGGAAGGGCGTCGAGTCCTCTGGCTGACCACACGGTTCCGCGCCGCTCGTACTCGAACAGTTGCTCGACGGCGTGCGCGATCCGCGGGCCGAATTCGCGTTCCAGCAGATAGAGCCCTAGATCCAGACCGGATGTGACTCCACCGGCACTGACCAGGTCCCCGTCGTCGACGACCCGCGCTCGCACCACCGTGGTGCCGGTGGCCTCGAGGACGTCGTTCCCCAACGTATGGGTCACCGCGGTCCGCCCCGCCAGGAGGCCTGCCATGCCGAGCGCCAAACCGCCTCCGCAGATTGTGGCGACCAGGGTGTCCGGTGATGCGAACGCGCGGCCCATGAGCGCCCGCAAGCGGCTCGAACCAAGCTCAGCGAGGATGACCGGAATCGTCCTCACGAAATCGGGGTCGCCGACGGTGGGGCCGGCAGCGCCGGGCACGATCACGATGCCAGGAGCCTCCGGCTCCAACACATGGGTTGCGGTGAGCTCCAAATTCCGCGTTCCGCTCACGACCGGACCGATGCGGTCGAGTGCCACCAGCCTGACATCAAGGGTTCCTCCGAGAGCGTCCGAGCCGGCGCAGAGCACTTCGAAGGGGGCGATCACATCGAGTGGGTCGAATCCCTCGAAGAGGATGATCTGAGCGATCATGAGGTGCCTTTCGCGTTGAACTTGTCGCTGTCGCCTCGCGTCGCGGAGGACTTGGGCGTGTGTGGAGGGGACGCCGAAGTGCATCGTCGTCGCTCTTGCCGGACGTTGATCAAGGTGAATACTCCACCGAGCAGCGGGACGAGGGCCAAGAGCCGGGTGCGGAGTAGGAGTCCACGCCCGAGCAACGCCGTGACTGCGACGGTCAGGTACAACGCGCCGTGGACGGGTCCGAGTACCGAAGCGAGGCCAGGCACATGTACGGTGAGGAGGTTCCCGAAGAGGACCGCGATGCTGCCGAGCTCGAGGACGGACAGCGCTTCAAGAGTGCGCAGGATTCGTGGCGACGCGCTCACGACGACGCGCCGGGACGCACGATCATGAGGATGACAACCACTGCCCACAGCAGGTTGAACATCCCGGTCAAGGGTCGTAGCGATCGCAATCGTGATCCGTCGTCCGGTTGGGACAGCGCTTCTTGCTGCATCGGGGTGATCCGGAGTGCGAGCAGGGCCCCCGCGACGGCGGTCAGGACCATCGCGAGGAGGATCCAGATCTCCGTGAGCCTGCCCTGCACCGCGGCGAGGATCAGGCCGAGTACTGGGACGACGAGTGCGATTCGGCCGTAGGCCCGCGTGATTCGTGCCAGGAGTCTGGCGACGTCGATGCTTCGGTCCGAGGCGACCACGGTGGGACCGGTAGCGCGGTCTCGGCCGTGGAGGTGTTCATCGATGTCGCCTGCCGGTGCCGAACCGCTGATCGGAGCGAACCGGGGAAACAGACTGGCGGTCACCGCAACCGGGCCGATGAACAGAATGCCCGCGAGCACGTGCGCGGCGAGAAGGATGGATTCCATACCTTCAGCCTAGCTGAAGGCATCAGTCAGACTGAAGCTTTCCTCACTCACGCAGTCCAGGGGACTGCATCATCTGCAGCATGTGATCAGCGAGCGCCGCGCGCAGAGCAGGGTGACTCGTCTCGAAATCCGCGTCCAGGCGAGCGACTACCCCGGCCGCTTCGGCGAGGAGCCGGTGCCCCGCCGGTGTGATCTCGAGCTGTGCCGCTGAGCCGGCGCGGCCGGTGGAATCGGCGACGATGCCATCGGCTACGAAGCCACCGACGGCGACATGTGTGCTCTGGACGGTGATCCTCGATCGTCGCGCGAGATCGCTGAACGAGATGCCAGGGGTGCTACGGATGTGTCCGAGCAAGGCATACTTGCGCGTCGTGAGGCCCAGCGGCTTCAGTGCTGAGGTCAGAGAGTCCTCCCAGATTCTGGACAGGGCGAGGAGGGTGACCGTCGGGCTGAACGGCGGCATCTCAGGCATGGAGCACAGACTACCCGTGGAGTGGAGGCCGGGCGCTGAGGCCGGAGCCGAGGATCTTGTCCGTGCTGAAGTCGTCAGGGCCTCCGTGAAGTCGGGGGTCGATGTCGACCCCATAACTCCAGAATGTGGTGGCGCATCGCACGCTCTGCCTGATCGGCATCGCCAGCTCATCTTGGGGTGCCTCGAGCACTTCTCGAGTGCCGTTCAACATGAACCGAGCGGTGTCTCGTGCCCGGGTGCACAGGGTGCGGTTGATGCTCTCAGTCAGCGGCACGTTCGACGCCGCCCGCAACGCTCCGCGGCCGACCCCTGTGCCGAGGTGCCTGTACTGACGGTGTCGCAGGTCATCGTCGACCGCGAAGCTGCCCTCGAACATGCAGATATGCCGATGATGTCGCTAGCCGTCGGTGCGACGGGCCGCGGTTCCATGCGCGAGGTTGTCGAAGGTGTCGCGGGAGTCGAGAACCTCGGCGATGTGCTGTTCCGCCCATTGGCCGAGAGCGGTCAGCGGTTCGCGCAGTGTCTGGCCGAGTGGCGTCAGGGTGTACTCGACGCGGGGCGGCATCTCGTCGTATGCGGTGCGAGTCAGGATGCCGTCGCGTTCCAGATCCCGAAGAGTGCCCGAGAGGACCTTGCCGCTGATCCCGCCGACCGTCTCGCGGAGCGTCCCGAACCGGAGAGGACCGTCGCTCAGAGCGATGACGATCATCGCGGTCCACTTATTGGCGATCCGGGCGAGCGAGGTGCGCGACGGGCATGTCGGCAGCATCACGTTCCAGACGGGTGCGTCGACAGGCGCATCAGAGTTCATCGCGAATACTCCTTAGTTACGTTGAGGTAACAGGTTACCGCCTGAAACTATGGTGCTACCACTCACCCTCACGAAGGAGACACGCCATGATCGACCAGACCCCCGCAGCCGTCGCCGTCACCTACTTCGATGCCCTCGGCCGCGGTGACATTGCGGCGGTGATGGCGCAGTTCGACCCCGAGGTGGTGTGGCACCAGCCCGGAGCGAACCAGTTCTCGGGTGATCACCGCGGCGTCGACGGTGTCGGTGCACTCCTCGGCGGCATGATGGCCACGAGCGAAGGCACATTCCAGCTTGCTGTGACCGGACCTGCGATGGTCAACGGCGAGCTCGTCGCGGTCCCCGTCCGGTTCACTGGGACCCGTGGCGACGTCGTCATGGACATGCCCGGCGTGGACCTCCTGACCGTCCGTGGCGGGCGCATCGTCGAGGTGAGCCTGTTCTCCGCAGATGGCCCGGCGGAGGACACGTTCTGGGGGCCTGCTGAGAGCTGACGTTCGGAGGCGGGACGGGCGATTGCCCGCCTAGATCTCGCTCGTCACCACGAGTCGGAAGGTCGTCGAGGCGGTCGCATTCATGAGAATGCCCGAGAACGTGTACTGATGGTGCGCATGAACATTGGCCGCGTGTATGCGTCGACGACGTTCTTCGGCCCCGTGTAGCGGGCCCTGCGGCGCCTTCGGACAGGTCAGTCGAGCGAGATGTCCGGAGGCGCCGCTCTTCGAGTGGGGGCAGCGCCGGTGTATCGACGAACACCGGCCGGATCGCGGCGGGCCTCGTCGGTCAGACCGTCGGTGCTGTGAGCTCGACTACGAGCGGTGCGAGGAACTCGCGGGAGAGATCGGTGAGCTCAGCGCCGGCCCGCTCCGGGGTGCCGGTGTCGAAGGGCGGTTCCGGGGCGTATTCGGCTCCCAGGACGGCGAACTTCGCCAGCTCTTCGCCGGACAGGTAGGAGACGAGGCGGATGCCGAGGTCCATACCCGCGGTGACTCCGGCCGCGGTCAGCCGGTTGCCGTCCTCGACGACGCGTTCGTCGACCTCTATCGCGCCGTAGCCTCCGAGGAGGTGGCGGACGGACCAGTGCGAGGTGGCTCGGCGACCGTCGAGCAGCCCGGCGGCAGCGAGAGCGATGGAGCCGGAGCACACGCTGGTCACGTATTCCGCGTTTCGACCGATGCGCTCGAGGTTCGCCATGGCGCGGGTGTCGCGGAGGAGGATGCCGGTGTCGCCGCCCGGGACGAGGATGACGGCGGGTGCATCGGTCACCTGGTCGAGCGTGAGCGCAGGTGCGAGGGTCGGCCCGCTCCCACTCGGCACGGGTTCAAGGGTGGTTGCGGTGGTCACGAACTGCACCGTCGCACCGGTTCCCGCGAGGAAGTGGAACGGGCCCACGACGTCGAGGAGTTCGAAACCCGGGTGCAGGACGATGAGGATTGTCTTGTCCGTCGCAAAGCTGACTCCGGGTCGTGCGGCGAGCGTGTGATGGGCGGCGATGGAGCGGTCGACCGCCTGCTGCTTGGTGGGATCATCGCCGATCACCGTGAAAAGGGTGCTGGCGGAAGGGTCGTGCCCCACCGTGTGACCCGGGAGGGCGGTGGTCTCGAGGGGCTGGTCGTCGTCATGCATGCAGATACTCCTGTGCCTGGTTGTCGGTTGTCGGTGTCGTGTCTGTCGGACCGGTTCGATCAGCTGTCGGCGAAGACGAGCTGCATGCGCCCGGTGAGTGGGTTGACGAGGGTCTCGGCTCGGACGCCGAACACCCGGTCGAGTAGATGCGGGGTGAACACTGCAGCCGGGGTTCCGGAGGCGGCGACACGGCCGTGCTCGAGCATGACGATCTCATCGCAGTAGGAGGCGGCGAGATTCAGTTCGTGCAGTGTGACGAGCGTGGTGACCTGGAGGTCGCGCACCAGTGCGAGCAACTGCAACTGATGACGGATGTCGAGGTGGTTCGTGGGCTCGTCGAGCACGAGGATCTGCGGTTCCTGCGCCAGTGCACGGGCGAGCTGCACGCGCTGCCGTTCGCCGCCGGACAGCGTGCTGACATCACGGTCCGCGAACTCCGCGACGCCCGCGGTCACCATGGCT
This sequence comes from Plantibacter sp. PA-3-X8, assembly GCF_003856975.1. Classification (NCBI taxonomy): domain Bacteria; kingdom Bacillati; phylum Actinomycetota; class Actinomycetes; order Micrococcales; family Microbacteriaceae; genus Plantibacter; species Plantibacter sp. PA-3-X8. The sequence goes on along the minus strand of NZ_CP033107.1, from coordinate 3,835,740 downwards.
CGCTCCACGACCTGCCGGTCCTCAGCACTGTCGGTGGCGAGGAGTCGTCCGTGTGGCAGGCGTCCGGTCGCGACGCAGTCGGCCACGGTGAGTTCGAGGTCTGCTGGGCTGTCCTGGACGACTGCGGCGATCACCCGCGCTGCCTGGCGGGCCGGCATTGTCCAGACGTCGCGGTCGTCGGCCAGAACCTGTCCCTCGGACGGACGCAGCATCCGATAGACCGTCCGGAGGAGTGTCGACTTCCCGCTGCCGTTCGGCCCGACGAGCCCGACGACGTTCGAACGCGCCCGTAAGGCGACATCCTCGATGATCCGTCGGCCGGCGATGTCCACGCTGACGCCCTGGACTTCCAGTGACCTGCCTTCGGCCGCGTTCATCGCTGGTTCCGACCGGATCGCCGCAGCAGCCACAGGAAGAACGGTGCACCGACGACGGCGGTGAGCAGCCCGACAGGGACCTCGGTCGGCGCGAGGAGCAGTCGCGCTCCGATGTCCACGACGACCAGCAACAGTCCGCCGGCCAGTGCGGACGCGGGAAGCACCCAGCGATGGTCGGACCCGATCACCATGCGGACGGCATGCGGCACCACGAGGCCCACGAAACCGATCGACCCGCTCACCGCGACGACGACACCGACGAGCAGTGAGGTGATGATGAACAGCATCAGCCGCATCCGGCCGACGTCCACGCCGAGGCTGGCTGCTGTCTCGTCGCCGGTGAGGAAGGCGTTCAAGATCGGAGCGAGGAGGACGAGCAGGATCGTCGCGACGATCAGGACGAGAGTCGGGACGCCGAGGTCGCTCCAGGTGGCCGCGGCGAGGCTGCCTGCGAGCCAGGACAGGACTTGTCCGACGCCTTGGTTGGCCCCGCTGGATCGGAGGACGAGATAACTCGTGATCGAACTGAGGAGATACGACATCGCTACTCCGGCGAGCACCAGACGGTTCGGCGTCACCCGCCCACCCTGCTGCGCGAGAGCGAAGACGAGAACCGTGGTGATCAAGGCCCCGACGAAGGCCGCGAGGGGAGTCGACACGGCGGCGAACAGTCCGCTCGTGAGCGTCAACGCGGCGACCGCGGCCACGGAGGCGCCTGAGGAGACACCGAAGACGAACGGGTCCGCCAACGGATTGCGCACGACGGCCTGGAGCACGGCACCGGCGACTGCAAGCGCCGCACCGACGACGAACCCGAGCAATGCTCGGGGAAGGCGGAACTCCCACACGATCTGGTCGTCGAGCCCGGCGACCGGGCCACCGCCCCAGGGGAGCAGGCGCGCTCCGATCACTTCGACGACCCGCCCCGTTGCGATGCCCACGCTCCCCACGGCGACAGAGAGCACCACCGCGACGATGCAGGCGACGAGGAGGATGGCGATCACCGGTTGCGGGTGCCGCCGGGCTCGGGTGTGTGTCCGTGCTGGTGCGGGAGCTGCTGTCACGAGGAGGGAACCGGAAGATCCAGATCGGGGTGGAGGGCGTTGGCGATCTTCGTCAGACCCACCATGACCGAGATCGACGAGTCGGTCTCCTGCGTCGGCACCTCACTGATCCGACCGTTCTTCACCGCGGGGAGGTCGGGGAAGTTCTCCTCGAGGAACGCCTTCTGCGTCGCGAAGCCCTGGCCCGGGAACGTGCCGACGAGGATGACGTCGGCGTCCGAGGCGGCGAACTCCTCTTTACTGACGTAGACGGAGTCAGAGGAGAAGACGTTCTTGCCGCCGGCGGTGCTGATCAGGTCATCGTAGATACCGCCCGCCAGGACGATCACGGGGCCGGATCCGCCGTTGAAGTACGCGGTCTTCACCGTCGGCTTGCCCTGGACGGCCTTGACGACCTCCTCCTTCTCGGCATCGAGCCGAGCGATAACTTCATCGGCCTTCGCCGAGACGTTGAAGATCGTGCCGTAGTCGCGGAGCGTCTTGGACACGGAGTCGATGTTCCAGATCTTCGTGCTCTGTGAATCGGTCGCCCCACAGAGGTTGGCGCCGTAGACGGTCGCCCCGGCCTGCTCGAGCTGCTCGACCGACGCGTATCCCTGTGAGGCGTCGAACGCGAACCCTTCCAGCACCTGCCCGGTGACGAAGTCCGGCTTCTCGCTCAACAGAACCTCTTTCGACGGGAACCCCATCATGCTCCCGATGGTCTGCAACCCATCCGCCGCCTTCGCGACCGAGTCCGGGTAGGGGGCGTAGTCCGCCTGGACCGCGACGATCTTGTCCCGGAGTCCGAGTGCAAGGAGTGCTTCGGTATTGGACTGCCACAGGCTCACCACACGGTCCGGCGCAGAGTCGACGGTGATGGTCCGGCCGCAGTTCTCCAACGACACCGGATACCCGGTCGCGGCAGTGGCGCTTGTGGGCGCAGTCGAACCCGGTGCGCCGCTCCCGGCGCAAGCGGTGGCAACCAGGAGAAAGACCGAGGCCGCCCCTGTCGAGGAGATGATTCGTCGGGCAGGGGGTCGCATGGGGCTCCTTCACTAGCGCGGATACACGGTTCTACGTCTTGTAGAAGACTAGCTCGTTTCGCGAGAAGACAAGCCGCACGTTGGTCCGACGGGCTCCTGTGAGTGAGCTATTGCCCTGGACCAGGCGCTCGCCGATGGCAGGATTGATCACCGCGTGGCGGCTCATGCTGGTTCTCTTTCGATCGGAACGGGGGTCGGAGTGGTTAGCCGCGCCGAGCCTGAAACCATGGACCGCGTTTAGGCCTCGAAGTCGGCGATGATGTCCTTCACCGTCTCGATGTACGACGTGATGTCGTCGTCGGTCATCGCCAGCGACAGCGAGAACTCACCGCGAGCGACGGGGAAGAAGCCCCGATTCGCGAGTTCGAGCGAGAAGGTCTGTGTCTTCTCGGCGTCGACGTTGCGCCAGTGATCCCGTTGGGTCTCCACGGTCATTCCCGCCTCGAGGCAGTACGCGTAGGCGAGTGATGAGTAGCCGCTCCCAAAGATCGTGAACGGACTCCGCCGCGCCGCGGTCCACTCACCGACCTCGGACAGGATGCGCCCGGCCATCGTGTTGAGCCGGTCGTACGCCGCTTCGTCGAGTGCGGTCATACACGCGATGCCGGCGATCAGGGCGAGCCGGTGCCCGTGGTGGGTCCCGGAGATCGGCACACGGCCGTCGGCGAGCACGCCCATGACGTCTGCGCGGCCGCCGATCGCGCCAAGCGGTAGCCCGCCCCCGATGATCTTTCCCATCACGGTGATGTCCGCATCGATGCCGTATGTGTTTTGCATGCCGTGGAACGAGGCCCGCAGGGTCATCGTCTCGTCGATGACGAGCAGGATGCCGAGTTCAGCGGTGACCCGACGCAGCATCTGGACGAACCCCTTTCGCAGCACGACGTGGCCGCCCGCGCCGCTTTCGAGTTCGACGATCACACAGGCGAGGTCGTCGGCGTGCTCGCGGAGGATGCGTTCGGTACCTGCTTCGTCGTTCTGCGTGAGCATGACCACGTGCTCGACGACCGCGTCAGGGATGCCCTCACTGTCGGCGACCGGACGGGGGTTGCTGTCTGACCCGTATTCCTCGCCACCGTGCGGGTGGGCGGATACGCTGACCGGGTCGGTGAAGCCGTGGTAGCCGCCCTCGAACTTCGCGATCAGGGTTCTTCCCGTGAACGCGCGTGCAACGCGAATCGCACTCATCACGGACTCTGACGCCGAACACGAGAACTGCACCATGTCGATCGAGGCGACGCGGTCGATGAGAATCCGGGCCAGTGCCGCCTCCTCCGCGACCGGGTTGCCGAACGACGTGCCCGAAGGAATGGCCGCGATGAGCGCCTCGCTGATCGTCTGGTTGCCGTGACCGAGGATGTTGACCGTGAAGTTGTTGTTCAGGTCCAAGAGCCGGTGTCCGTCGACCGTGTCGATGTAAGCACCGTCGCCGCCCTCGACGAAGACGGCGTGGGGGCCGAAGTTGAAGGACGTGCGGCTGTAGCCGCCGGGGATCACCGCCCGCCCCTCCGTGGTGAGCTGGGCAGATGTGGCGAACTTCTCGCTGAAGCGACGAGTGGCGGATTCGAGCGTGAGCATTGTGGTCTCCTTGGTCGGTCTCGGTGACAGGTTCGTGGGTACGAAGGGTCAGGGGGTGGTGCGACGGCGGGCAGGGAAGGTGAGTCCGTGACCGAACGCGAAGAGCGGGTCAGCGGTGTCGAAGGGCACGTCGGAACGGGATGCCACGACCGCCTCCATGCTGGAAGGGATGTCGAAGGGAAGTCGTCCCCTGGGGGCGTCGAGGCCGGTGAGGACGTCGAGGAGCGCGGAGGAATCGGCGCCGAAGTTCGCGATGACGGCAGCTGCCGACTCGACGATCGGACCGAGCATCGCGGGCCGGTCGAGGAAGACGTCGACGATGGTGGGCACTTCGCCGGCAACCCGATCGATGTGATCGATCAGGTCCGCGGGGAATTCGAGGGATCCGGCATGGAAGTAGTTTTCGAACGATGTCGAGCGCTTTTCGAACGGGGCGTGGATGCGCAGGATGGCGACGTCTGCTGCGGAGGGTTCATCGACAACGGTCCCGTATTGGGACGCTACAGCCGCATTGATGCCTTCCACGTACAGCCGGAGTCCGGGTGCCAGGGGAAGGATCCCGTCGCCGGCCGACTCGCGGTTGGTGAGCAGTGTCAACGATGCGCGTTGTGCCCGGAGGCCTGCTTCCCGGAACTCGGGTGCTCCGACGATGTGGGCTGCGCGAGTCTCGTCCACGTAGGGGTTGTCGAATAGTCCGAGGGTGAACTTCTCGCGGAGCAACCGGCGGGCAGATTCGTCGAGTCGGGCCTCGCTGATCTCTCCGACTTCGACCAGCTCGACGAGCATGTCGGGAGTGGCTTCGCCGCCAAGCTGGTCGACGCCGGCATCGATGGCCCTCCGCATCCGTTCTCGTGGTGTCAGGTGTTCGACACCCCACGCCCGAGCAGGGAACGGCTCGCCGTCGACGACGGCATCGGTGAGCAGCCCCCAGTCGGTGCAGACGATGCCATCGAACCCGAGCTTCTCGCGTAGGAGTGTTGTGATGACCGATTTGTTGAAGCCGAAGCCGACTTCCTCGTACTCGGTTCCCACAGGCATGCCGTAGTAAGGCATCATCTGGGTGGTTCCCGCTGCGATTGCAGCGATGAACGGCTTGAGATGGTGGTCGAACATGCCCCCGGGGTAGACCTGCTCACGGCCGTAAGCGAAGTGGGGATCCTCACCGTCCTTCTGTGGCCCGCCGCCGGGGAAGTGCTTGGTCATCGTGGCAACGGAGGCGGGCCCAAGCTCCGCTCCCTGGAAGCCGCGGATGTATGCGGTCACGAGCCTGCTGGTCAGCTCGGCATCTTCACCGAACGTGTCCAGTTGCCGTGCCCACCTCGGTTCCGTCGCAAGGTCGACCTGCGGATGCAAGGCCACGCGGATACCGACGGCCGTGTACTCCTGGCGGGCGGTGTCTGCGAATTGCTCGACGAGGTCCTCGTCCTGCGTCGCGGCCAGACCGAGCGCCTCCGGCCAGACCGAGAACGATCCGGCGAGAAGGCCGGCCAGGGGGTTGTCGCTGTAGGAGTTCCGCGGATCGGTGGAGATGGTCACCGGGATTCCAAGCCGGGTTTCCGCTGCCAATCGTTGGATGTTGTTGTTCCAGGTCGCCATCGCCTCCGGGGTGCCGCCGGTGAGGAGGTTGAAGTGGTTCATGTGGCGGCCGACCACGTACTCGCTGTTGGAAGGGAGATCGAACTCCCTGTCGCCCGTCGAGAGCTCCCCGTCAGGACCCATCGTGATCATCGTGTGGAAGAACAGTCCAGCCTTCTCCTCGAGCGTCATCTGTGTCAGGAGGATCTCGACGCGCTCCGAGACGCTCCGGCCGGTGTCGAAGTAGCTCTTGTCGACTTCGGTCCCCTCTTGGCTGGTGGGTTCCTGCATCACTTGGTTCCTTTCACGCGGTAGACGACGAGTGCGCCAGCGAGTGCCGCTGCGGCACCCACCAGGTAGAACAGCGAGTACCCGCCGATCGCGGTGGAGGCGCCCAGTGCGATGACCGCCGGGGCAATGGCCGGCGCAATGGACTGCGGCAGTGCGTTGGCGATGTTGATCACGCCGAGATCCTTTGCCGTGTCCTCGACATCGGGCAGCACCTGGGTGGCCAACGCGAGGGAGACTGACAGGAACGAGCCGATGCCGAATCCGATCAGGCCCTGCCCGAGGATGACGATGCTCACATCGGGTGCGAAGGCGAGAACCACGAGCCCCCCGACCATGATGAGGCCGGCGGCGAGGACGAACGGTTTCCGGCGGTTCAACCGGTCCGACAGGTAGCCCGCGAGCGGACCAGAGATCGCCTGCGCTCCGACTGCGGCGAGGTTGGCGATGAGGATGACCGTGATCGCTTCGTTCTCGGTCTGGCCGAACTTGTCGGTCAGGTAGAGCGGTAGGAATGTCGCGACGCCGGCGTATCCGAACATCACGAGGAAGGTGGTAAGCCATGTCCAGCCGAAGTCTGGGTTCTTGCGTGGGTTGAACGCGAAGGAGCCGATGAATTCCTTGAAGCCGTACCGCTCGGCGGGACGAACCAGACGCACGCTGTCCTGCAGCAGTAGGGCGAAGAGGATCGTGAAGAGCAGTCCGACCGCGCCGGGCACGGCGAAGCGAGTGAGATCGGAATCGAGGAAGTTGACCGCGAACGTTCCACCGAGAATCCCGAGCGATGTCGTGATGCCGATGATCCCGGATGCAAGCCCGCGCCGCCAGACAGGGACCTTGTCAGCGATGGTGGCATTGAGCGCGGAAAGCGCACCGTTGAGGGACGCCTGAACAAGGCACCAGCCGGCAAGCACCACCCACACGTTGGGCGCGAGGCCGATTACAACGAGAGCACCGAACCCGATTGCGGTTCCACCGATCAACCATGGGCGGCGCATCCCGAACCGGGACATGGTGCGATCTGAGAGCCGCCCAACCAGCGGGTTGAAGATGATCGCGAACAGGCTCCCGACGCCCATCACCAGACTGAGCGCGCCGAGAGACTCCTCGCGACTCGACGTGATGTGCTCCAGCTTGAACGCCAGCGAGACGAACACCGGCGTAAGGACAGCCAGGTAGATGCCGAAGTTCGCCAGACCCAGCGTGGGTAAGTAGGCGGCGGATGTCGGGCCGACGGGTGTGGATCGGGTAGGGGATGGGGTGGACTTCTCTGTCACGACGGGCTCCTCAGGATGGCCAGATGGAAGTTATGGCTCTCAATGTAACTGAATCTCGTTGCTTATGTAACTCAAAGTAGCCCCGAGTGTAACTTTTGGGTTTCGACCTCATGACAAACTGGTGCATGTGAGTAGTACGCAGGTGTCCCGAGCCGATGCTGCTTGGCGAACACGACAGAGCATCGTGCGCGAATCACGCCGCGCCTTCGCGGAGGACGATCTGCTGGCAGTGACGGTTCAGGACATCGCAGACCGGGTCGGAATCTCGCGTCCCGGTCTCCTGAAGCACTTCGCGTCGAAAGAGGCGCTGCTCGACGCCGTCGCGCAGGAATTCGATGACGAGACCGGTCAAGTCATGGGCTCCAGCCCTCTCACGGTTGAGGTGGCGGCCCGGCTATCACGCAGCGTGGACGGATACGCCGCTCTGTCAGCGATCCTCCTCTCGCGTGCCATGACCGGGGGTAGCGATCAGGCCGCCTCGCATTCCCATCACCGACGACTGCTGACGGATGAGTCCAAGCCCATATCTGACGGGGTGCGCACTCGGGTGGCGGTGTGGGAGGGGCTGCTCGTCATCAGCCGGTATCTCCCGGAGCTGAATCCTCCCGGGCTGTTTGCACGTGACACAGCGAGCGGGGATGGGGGCGGTTCTGTACCCGCCCTTCGCCCGCGGCCCCTGGCGATCGACACCGTCTTGACTGAACGCAGCGGATACGAGCCGGGGCATAGGCGCCGGGCGCGGATCGTGGCCGATGCCACGACAGTGTTCGCCGAAAACGGATTCGGGGCCACCACCATGAGAGAGATCTCCGAGCGGGTGAACGTCGCGCCCTCCACCTTGCGACACCACTTCCCCAGCAAGACCGACCTGTTCGCCGAAGTCATGCGACAACGCGACAACGACATGGTCACGAGGCGAGCAGGTGCGGTACTCGATCCGACGGAGGAACTACTCGCCGTCGGGGTGGAGGCCGCACGAGACGCAGGAGCGGAAAGCGGGCTGATCGGTCTCTATGCCGTCTTGTCCACCGAGGCCGTGTCGCTCGAACATCCCGTCCATGGGTACTTCCGGGAACGATTCGTCCGGACGATCGCTTACTTCGAGAACCTCTTTGCTCGCGCGGCCTCGGACCAGAGTCTGAACCTGGATGCACGGTTCGAAGCGACACGGCTGATCGCACTGTGGGACGGTCTGCAGTACCAGTCGATACTTGAAATCGGGTTCGATAGCGCCTCCGACTTGCCCCGGATTCTCAACGCCCACGTCGCGGAGGTACTCCAGCACCAGTGAACCCCGTGCGCCTCCACCAGAACCCAGCCGATTGAACGCGTGGTGGCGGGCCATGACGCTCAAGAGAGATGACGCCGATCGTTCAACTGCCCCCACCTGCGCTTGCCGCCGCGCACGACTCCCGCTGTAAGCCCATTGCTGCACTTGCTCGACAGCCATAGGCCACTCTCGATGTATGCGAGATGCTCGAGGGACCGCACCGGTGCAATGAACTGCAAGTTCAGCGCACCCCCGACACCCACGTTGTTGGGGGGTGAACAAAGCTAGGACCGCGGCTCCGAGTAGAATGCCTGCGCCGACGATTAGGGCGGTCCTGTTCCCGTCTACGAGCACATGTGCGCCTGTGCCACCGCTAACCGACGTGATGCTGTCGGCGACGCCGGCGAGGATTGCGAGGCCGAAGGCCATACCGATCTATTGGGCGGTGTTCAGTAGCGCTGACGCCATGCCAGCTCGATCAGGTGCGACTCCGCAGACGGCAGCCTGCATGAGCGAGGTCGTTCCCAGCCCGACGCCGAGCGCTACGAGAAATATCGCGGAAGCCTTCAGCGTCCAGGAGCCGCCTGCGACGGCAATCGTCGAGAACCAGAAAACGCCGATCGCGCAAGACTGCATCGAGGGCGGCGACGTAGCGGGGCCGCTCCTCAGCAGTAGCTTCGGCGCTATGCCTGCGCCCACGACGATGCCGATAGCGAAAGGCAACCATGACAGCCTGATCCGGAGAGGACTGAATCCTGCAAACCGTTGCATATCCAGGGTGATGATGCAGAGGTGGGGCCGGTCGCTGTAAACGTGAGACCTGTCAGCCCTGCGGCGAGTGCGCGCCGCAAACGAACGTTTCTGCCTCGTCACGCAAGGGGTGCTCGGGAACGCTTCCGAAGGCGGTAGGTCGGAACTCGGTTGTGGCGGACACATTTGGGGCCGACAGTGCACTTGACGTAACGGGCCTGTCGTGTGCGCTAATGGGCTGAGCCAAGTAGGCGAGTTAGAGCGACCTCAGGGATGGGAATGAACATCTTCGATACATTCGTCGTCCCGAGGGGCGCGGATGGAGAGCGGGGCGCTGATCTTATGGAGAAGACCGGATCCGCGCTGCGCGAGCTCGCGACGGCGGCACTGGATGTTCACGATGCGGCGCACGTGCTGGAGATCGGATTCGGGCCAGGAATGGGTTTGGAGGCGCTGCTCGCTCTCGTGCCCAGAGGACAGGTCACCGGTCTCGATCCTTCGCTGCTGATGCACCGTCGCGCGCGATCCAGGAATGATGACGCTGTTCGCAGCGGGCGTCTCGAACTCGTTGTCGGTGAGGCGAACCAGATGCCCTTCGCCACGGGACGTTTCAATGCTGTCCTGGCCATAGACAACGTCCACTTTTGGGCGGATCGACCTGCTGCGCTCCAACAGATCCGACGCGTCATCGACGGCGCTCCTGCCTCGCTAGTGCTGGCCCTCAGCCCGCAATCGGGCGGTTCGGCTCGAGCAGTGACTCGCGACCTCGCCCGAGCCTCGTTCGAGGTCGACTACCAGAACGAGTCCCTCAACGGTTTCCTCATCCGTGCCACAGCGACGTAGTCCTTGGCACTGGGCGCCACCCTCCCAGACGAGGCGTGTCAGGAGAAACACAACATGGCGCCGACCCGGAGGTCGGCGCCACCGCTTGCACTGGGCGCTAGACCTCCAAGTCGCGGAGCCGTTGCTCGACGGAACGGGTTGTATCGCGACGTAGATTCTGCGCGGGCCGTAACTCGTCGGTCCGCTCACCGCGCATCGACCATCATGCGTGGTGTGACCCGACGACGGGTTCGACGCCGACGGCTCCGAAGGAGACCGACAGTGACAACCAGAACCAAACCGGCGATTCCCATACCTGAACGGACGGGAAGTAACTGGCCGCCGGTTCCTTTTCCGTGGGCACTGATTCGGCTGTCGTGTGACTGCTCCCAGCGGCTTGTGCTGCATACGGGTGACCCCAGCGGATTGCGCAAGTATCAGCGCTCTCGGCGCCTGAGTTACTCACAGGTGACGGTCGGATCAGCGGACCGATTTTCGGTCCTGAACCAGCCGTGGAAGGAGCCGCACGAACACGACCATGCCGACCAGCTCGACGAGCGTCTGCGTGACGACTACCACGGGCGCGAGCGCGAGTGACGCGGGTAGCGCGAGCGCGAGTGGGAGGACGACGAGGCTGTTGCGGGTGGCACCACTGAACACCAGGGCACGGGTTGCCGGCACGTCGAGGCGGAACAGGCGCCCGGCACCCGTGCCGACGAACGCCATGACGACGAGGAACGCCGCATACAGCGGCACGAGCACGAGCAACTGCAGGGCCGCGGTGCTCACCGCTCCCGCCTGCGAGGCTACGACGGTGAACAGCGTGGCGACCATCAGCGGCACCATGAGCGCCAGCATGGTGCGTTCGATCCCGCGCCCGATCCGGTGCCGCTTGGCGAGCCGCTGGGTCGCCGCGGCCGCGGTCAGTGGCAGCACGATGAGCAGCAGGAATGCGCGCACGAACGGGCCGAGCTCGACGGCCGCGACACCGCTGGGACCGATGAACAGCAGCAGGTAGACGGGCAGCAAGAGGATCTGCGTGAGCATCAGCAGCGGAGCCGCCGCGAGCAGGCGCTCCGCGGCTCCTCCGGCGAGGCCGGCGAACACGATCACGTAGTCGATGCATGGCGTCAGCAGCACCAGGAGCACCCCGAACAGCAGCGCCGGTTGATCCGCGACGAACCGCGACAGCCCGTAGGCGACGAGCGGCACGATGACGAAGTTCACGACCCCGACCGCGCTGAGGAATCGGACGTCGCGGAGCGCGCGGCCGATCGCGGCGAACGGGACCCCGAGGAACGTCGCGAACAGCAGCAGCGCGAGCACCGGCTCGATCGCCACTTCCAGATGGTGCGCGCCGGGCAACAGCAGGCCGAGGACGCCGCCAGCAGCGATCGCCGCGAGATAGAGGACGATCTGGTGACGTTCCAGCCACGGCACGAGCGCCGTCACGAGCTGAGATCGAGCATTGAGGGGCACGAGGCTCAACCGTAAACGTTCCAGCCGCTGGAAGGTCAATCCGTGGTCCCGGCCGTAGGATCGGCGCATGCGCATCTCAGAGGTCAGCAAGCGCACCGGCGTCGCACCGACCGCCTTGCGCTACTACGAGAGCATCGGCCTCATCATCCCCGGCCGCACCCGCAACGGCTACCGCGACTATGACGCCGCCGTGCTCGGGCGGCTCGACCTCATCGAAGCGAGCAAAGAACTCGGCCTGCCACTCGCTGACATCGGTCGGCATCTCCGGTCGCTGGAGGACGACTCCTGCACCGACGTTCGCGACCAGCTCCGCCCGCTCCTGGCGGAACGGGTGCGCCAGATCGACGAGAAACGCGCCCGCCTCGATGAGCTGCGCGCCCGCCTCGAGCAGGCCGATGTGGGGCTGGCGAACTGTCCAGATCGAGCCGAACACTGCTCGACGGAATGCGTTTTTCAACCGTCTGAACGCATGGCCCGGGGCGAGAATTCCGGCAGGTTCTCGACGCCCGATTGACGTGAGTCGCTAGTAGTTGACCTAGTGTCGACATCCTGGGGAGTGTCGATCTTGCCCGTCGCGCAGAGCGGGCCGCTCTAGAACTCCAGACCCCCGCCAGACCCGGGCTGGCGCAGCGGGTGAGCGTCGCGGTGGGTATCGTCTGAGCGCGGTCGGAGGACTCTGCTTGAGAACTTCCGAGCTAACTCGGTTAGGCGTCCCCTCGAATCCTGCGGCTGCACGTCTTCGGAGCGCTCGGGCAGACCCAACTCCAGTGCCTGTTGGCGATTGGCGCGGAGGTCCCGAAGGTACCCCGCGGCCGGGTCCTCGTCCGGAGTCCAGTCGATAAGACGGGGAGGCTCTCGCCAGCTAGAAGCGGAGGTCGACGGCGCGGTTTGTGGGCTCGCAGGCACGGTCTCTACCGCAGCTTGGTGAACCTCGTCTAACGGGAGGTACAGGTCCGGGCGCCAAAGCGGCCCGCCGGTCTGCGAAAGGACTCGGTCGACGCTCTCGAGCTGTTCGTCGATCCCTGCATCTCGACCGAGCCACTTGCCTGCCAAGGCATAGTACGTCTCTAGCCAGGAGTCAGGGTCTCGGTGGATGTCGTAGTCCGATGCCCCGGTGAAACGGAGGAGCAGGTCCATCTGAGTCTCAACGATCCTCAGTTGGATATCCTCCTCCATCCGAGGGCCGTCGCCGTGAATGTCCTCGTAGTCGTCGCGCACGTCGTCATAGTCCGGCTGTGGCTTGCGGAATCGTAACCCGTGGCGATACATCGCCACCCATTCGTTCTGGTCCTGGCTCAGGTCCGACGAGGGGCCAGTCTGTTCCTCGCTCATCCTGCGATCCCCTCGCTCAAGGCGGTCCGGCTGGCTCGGCGCCGCACGACACGACGAACGACGAAGGGCGAGGCACCGAGGAGCGTTGTGGCGGCAGCGCCGGCGGCGAGCGTGGCGCCGTCGAAGCCGGTGCTCGCGAGCTTCTGTCCGGGGCGGTCGATGAAGAGCGTCTGCTCACCCTCCTGCCCACAGACACCCTCGCTGAGGAGCACCTGCTTCGTGTCATCGGCATACGTGCGCTCGATCCAGTTGACCCCGGGGCCCATGTCGCGGGTGGCGGTGAAGGTCGGCCCGGGGATATCCGTGCGGCCGTCGATCATGATCGGTGCCGATTCCGTCAGGTATTCGGTCGTGGCGTCGCAGACGGGCTGACCGTCGGTGATGCGATAGGCGGTGAAGGTCTGCACGGCGGTATCGGGGTAGAGGGCGACGTCTTCATGGTGGGCGGTGTCGCCGTACTGCTCTCCCTCCATCACCGACGGCACAGCCTTCGTCGTGACGCGGGGGATGACCGTCGTCTCGTCGGGCAACCCGAACGCGTCGTGCCAGGATCCCTGCAGGACGGACTTCGTCCTGTCGGACTGCTTGTCGAGGTCGAGTGACCAGACTGCGGTGATCGGGCCGTCGGCTTCGTCAGGTCGGGGGAAGCTTGCCTTCATGACGTCGCCGACCTCGTCACAGGTGGCGATGGCCGTGCCGAGCGCCGGCCGACCTTCTGGGACGTCGGGGAGGCCGTCCTCGCCGGGGAGCTTGGCGTAGATTGCGACGTCCCAGATGACTTCGACGCCTTCGCCGTCCCGGTTGCGCCGCCAGGCGGTGCTGGTGCTGTCGGGGGAGAGGTCGCAGGTTGCGTGGTCGATGATGGTGCCGCCGACGGGGACGAGGGTCTGCTGCATCTCGCTCGTCACGATCGGCTGAAACGTCGTCGAGGCGGTGGTGCTGGCTTCGGAGGTGAAGGGGGTCGGGGAACGGTTGTCGCTGCCGCGTGCAAGGCGCTGCTGGCCGGGCGTCTCGTACATCCATGCCTCGGAGGCGTAGCCGCCGGGCGTGCTCCAGGAGCCGTCTGCGCGGATGTCGTAATCCGCGATGCCGTCGGCTGGATCGCCGGTGATGTCGATGCGGGAACCGTTGCCGACGGCCACCGAGGTCGCGCCCGTGCCGACTTCGTGAGCGCCGGTGAGGGCGAGCGTGCCGGTCGCGGCTGCGGGGTCGACGGTCACGTCGATGTAGCCGGTGGTGCTGTCGGTCATGGTGATGGTTGTGGTCGCCGTCTTCGACCCGGCTGCGGCAGCCCAGTTCTCACCCACCCATGCCCAGATGCTGTTGAACGCCGCGGTCACGGCGGCGTCGTGACCGTCGGCCTTCTGGCCGATGTAGTGGATGGCGCCGTCGTAGCCGGGGTGGTTCTGCGAGGTGAAGGCGTAGACGAATGCAGCGACGGCTGCGGCGGTGTCGTTGTCGGTGGTTTGCCCGAACTGGGAGAGCCCGGCGTTGAGCATCGCGAGTTCCATGCCGCCGACGTCGCGTGTCGCGGCTGTTGCTCCGATGCCGCCGACCAGGGCACCGCCGCCGGTCGCGCCTGACGGCCAGTCGGCTTGGACATCGATGCAGTACGCGAGCGAGCCGTCTGGAGTGACGTAGTTCACGAGCTGGCCCCAGCCGTAGGCGGTGGTGGCTCGAGGGGATGGGGTGGTGTTGTCCGCAGTGGCCGATGTGTCGTCCGCGGCGGGAACCGAAGCGCTCGCCGAAAGGGCAGGCAAGCTCAGCGTGGTGGCAAGCAGAATCGACGCGCCGGCCGCGCTCAGGATGCGGCGGCTCATACGGCCTCCTCCGCCGGAGCTCGGCCTCGTCGGCTTCGTACGGCGAGGGCCACGCCCGCCGCGATCGCGAGCAGACCTCCCGCAGCGCCGGCGATGAGGAGATCTTCGTTCGCGCCGGTGACGGCGAGCTGTGGACGCTTGGTCCCGACGCTCCCCCCAGAGCGGTCTGCAACGACATCGATGGCGGTCCCGCCGCCCTCGTCCTCGTCGTCGACGGGTGGCTCGGTCTCGTCGCCGTCCTCCGGGTCAACGACGGCCGGTTCGGTGACATCGACGACGGACGAGTCGTGGATGATCAGGTCGAGACCATCCGGATCGTTCGGGTTGTCGAGCGTCCAGGCGTATCCGCCGGCGGCCGGCGGCCACAACACTCTTGGAACTGGGGTTACGAGCGACGGTGCGGCTGCGGGGGAGGTGGGGCGGCCGACCGCTCGGCCGCCCCACCTCCGGCGCTCAGCGTCTAGTACTGGCCGCGGCGGCTGCGGGTGATGAGCCAGGCCTGCGCCGAGGGAGGGTCGCGGCCAGGACCAAGCACACGCCGCCTGCGATCCCAAACGGCATCGCTGCTGCCAGATCTCCATTGAGGAGATTGACGACGACCAGGATGGCATTGACCGCTCCCACGATCCAGAGCAGGATGCGCAGCCACCGTGGAGTGAGGTTATTCATAGCTCGAATTCCTTCCCGATTCCACAATAGTTAGATGCACCAGAGTGAAATCAGCCACTTGTACATTCCTCCGAGAGCAGCTTTCAGTCCGCCCGCGGCCGCGACAGCGCCGCCGACTGGGCCTGAGAAGAGAGCGGCAACACCGCCGGCGGCGGCGACCAGGGTGCCGAGCGCGATCTCCCCTTCGGCGTACTTGTTCAAGTACCAGCAGAAGTCTCGTGTCGTCGTGGGAGCGGCCCGCTCTGCACTGTTGGTGCCGTTCTGGCTTGAGTCCGGCGTGTTGAGTTGTGCAGCAATGTCGACTCGTGCGCCGTTGGACCATGCTTGCATCGATTCCCCGGATCCAACCACATCGACGGTGGAGACGGTGGCTCCCGATGCGTCGAGATACGCGCCGGTGAGCGAGCGAGAACTCGTATCGGCGTCCTGTAACTCGTAGCTCACGAAGGTAACAACGCCCTCGATGCTCCACCCCTCGACTGCACTCTTGTCGATAGCGAGTCCCGTCGGTGAGATCGCTGGGATCGCCGCAGTGGCGGCAACTTCAGCTGCCTCAGCGGCGCTCAGCGTCACCTGCTCCTCAGCCGCGGCCGAAGCCGCAGACGCGGGTTGCGCTGAAAATAGCGAGATGGCGATAACGGCCACCGCTGTGGAGAATCCAAGGCGGGAGGCGCTTCGCTGATGGCGACGCGCCCATGATGCGCCCCGCGGCATCGGCTGCTCATTCGTCGGTGAACCCGGGCGTGTATCTGTCGCTGCATTCATTTTTCCCCCAAACGAGCCTGTCGAAAGTTGTTGAGAGGATGCCAGGCCTCGAAACATGCCCCGTCTCCGGTTTACGCGGGACAACAGAAGACCGCAAACACCGACCTTCACCGGTCGCCACGACGACGTTGGAGATCCGCATCCTGGTGCTGGTCTCCGAATCACCTGGCAGACAGAACGACCACGGTCATGTACACGAAGCTAAAACGAACGACGATGACGATTAACCAGAAGATGCTTGTCCTGCGCGAATGCGAAACCTTGACATAATTGTAACTATCAGCGCTTTTCGCGCCGAAGTTATCCACAGGTGACGGACGGGTCAGCGGGCCGGTTTTCGGGCCCGAACCAGCCGCGGGACGAGCTGTACGAACGCGACCATGCCGACCAGCTCGACGAGGGTCTGCGTCACGACCACCACGGGCGCAAGCACGAGCGAAGCGGGCAGCGCGAGCGCGAGCGGCAGGACGACAAGGCTGTTCCGGGTGGCACCGCTGAACACCAGGGCACGGGTCGCCGGGACGTCGAGGCGGAACAGCCGCCCGGCACCCGTGCCGATGAACGCCATGATGACGAGAAACGCCGCATACAGCGGCACGAGCACGAGCAACTGCAGGGCCGCGGTGTTCACCGCTCCCGCCTGCGAGGCTACGACGGTGAACAGCGTGGCGACCATCAGCGGCACCATGAGCGCCAGCATGGTGCGTTCGATCCCGCGCCCGATCCGGTGCCGCTTGGCGAGCCGCTGGGTCGCCGCGGCCGCGGTCAGTGGCAGCACGATGAGCAGCAGGAATGCGCGCACGAACGGGCCGAGCTCGACGGCCGCGACACCGCTGGGACCGATGAACAGCAGCAGGTAGACGGCCAGCAAGAGGATCTGCGTGAGCATCAGCAGCGGAGCCGCCGCGAGCAGGCGCTCCGCGGCTCCTCCGGCGAGGCCGGCGAACACGATCACGTAGTCGATGCATGGCGTCAGCAGCACCAGGAGCACCCCGAACAGCAGCGCCGGTTGATCCGCGACGAACCGCAACAGCCCGTAGGCGACCACCGGGACGATGACGAAGTTCACCAGCCCGACCGCGCCGAGGAACCGGACGTCGCGAAGGGAACGCCCGATGGCGGCGAATGGCACTCCGAGGAACGTCGCGAACAGCGGCAGCGCGAGCACCGGCTCGATCGCCACTTCCAGATGATGCGCGCCAGGCAGTAGCAGGCCGCTTCCAGGCCTGCGTGGCGACCTGCACGGCGTCCCACGGGGAGCCGAGTGGCGGCGTGTAGGAGAGGTCGAGGTCGCTCATGGCGTCAACGGTCATGCCGTGGTGCAGGGCGGTGGCGTAGGTGTCGACGCGTTTCGCGATCTCCGCGCCGCGGGTGCCGACGAGCTCTTCTTAGGCGAATACCGGTTTTTATCCACCTGGCGAAACTAGGTAGTTTCGCGCTGGAACCGGACCCCGCCAGCAACATATCCTGTGAAAAATCTGTCAGTCGGCCGCCAAGAATCACAGCACCTCGTGATCCGCTCCGGAAGGAACCCATGTCCGCAACACGACCATCGACTCTCCGAGACGATACCGGAACGGTCAGGAAAAGCACCGCGGCTGCCGTGCTGTTCGCCCTCCTGATGGGCATGATCACCGTCCTCAGTGTGTTCATCCCAACCCAGCCCGCCCTTGCAGCGCCGATCTGCGCGCCCGGGAACATCTACGTGAACACGGGAAGCGCTACCCCCGTACTGAACCAGTATTCAGAGACGGGCGCACTCGAAGGCAGCGTCCCGGTTCCGCGCTCATACACAGACATCGCTTTCTCTAGCGACGGCTTGACCCTGTACGGCATCCTCCCCGGCGTGCCATCGCTGTATACGATCAACCCGGATACTGGGGCGGAGACGGCACGTGTCGCTATCACGGGTCTCCCTGCAACCAACTATTTCCCGAACGCTCTGAGCGCGTTGGCAGATGGTTCACTCCTGGTCGGCGGCGTGGGAGGCGGCAGCGCGACCGCGCAGCAGATCTTCCGCATCAACCCCACCACCGGTGTCGCGACCCTGTACGAAGCCGCCTTCCCCGCCGGCTTCGGGTCTGCCGGCGACTTCCTCTCCCTCGCGGACGGCGACGTCCTCGCGGTGGGATCGGGGCCAAATGGAAACGCACTGTTCCGCATCTCACCAAGCTTCGCGGTGACCCAGGTCGGCACCCTTCCCGAGTCGTACGGCGCAGCACAAAGCGGCGGCAAGATCTACCTTGCGGGCGCCACGGGCAATCTGTACGAGATCACATCCGTCCCCACGGCTGCATCGACCGCACCAGTGCCAACGACAATCCTCGCGGCAACCGGGCTTCCCTTCTTCGGTGCTACCTCTCAGCAGGACAGCGGTCTGTGCTCCGAGCTGACCATCGCAAAGTCGTCCGACCCGGCCTCGGGCACCCTGGTGACCCTGGGACAGACGGTGACCTACTCGATCACCCTGGCGAACACGAACGGGACAGCTCCCGCGGAAGTCGACCTCACTGACGATCTGTCCTCGGTGCTCGACGACGCGACAGTCGCCAGCGCACCCGCGGTGTCGTCTGGCACCTCGCTGACGATCGACCCCATTGCAGACGAGAGCTTCCGGATCAGCGGGGTCATTCCGGTCGGCGGCCAGACGACCATCACCTACGCCGTCACGATCAACGATCCAGCAACTGGTGACCGACAGCTGTCGAACTACGTCATCCCTACAGGCACGACCCCACCAACCTCCTGCGACCCCGACAACACCGCGTGCACCACGAACCCCATCTCGGATCCGGCGTTGACGGTTGCGAAGACGGTTGCTCCGGCTGGTCAGGCTTCTTACGAGGTTGGTGAGGAGCTGACGTATTCGTTCCTGGTCACGAACACGGGCAATGTCACGTTGACTGACGTGGTTGTGAACGAGGGCGACTTCAACGGTTCGGGTGCGCTCAGCGCGGTCGCGCCGGCGTCGGTTGCGACGCTTGCTCCCGGGGCGTCGACGACGTTCACGGCGACCTACACGCTGACGCAGGCTGATGTTGATCGCGGGAACACCACGAACACGGCCACGGCCTCGGGCACCCCGCCCACGGGTCCGCCGGTGGAGTCGCCGCCGTCGACGGTCGAGGTTCCCTCGGTCCCAGCACCGGCGTTGACGGTTGCGAAGACGGTTGCTCCGGCTGTCAGGCTTCTTACGAGGTTGGTGAGGAGCTGACGTATTCGTTCCTGGTCACGAACACGGGCAATGTCACGTTGACTGACGTGGTTGTGAACGAGGGCTACTTCAACGGTTCGGGTGCGCTCAGCGCGGTCGCGCCGGCGTCGGTTGCGACGCTTGCTCCCGGGGCGTCGACGACGTTCACGGCGACCTACACGCTGACGCAGGCTGATGTTGATCGCGGGAACACCACGAACACGGCCACGGCCTCGGGCACCCCGCCCACGGGTCCGCCGGTGGAGTCGCCGCCGTCGACGGTCGAGGTCCCCTCAGTCCCAGCACCGGCGATCACCGTCGTCAAGACGGCCGACGCTGCAGCTCAGGAAGACTTCGTCGTCGGGCAGGTCATCACCTACTCCTTCCTGGTCACGAACACGGGCAATGTCACGTTGACTGATGTGGTTGTGAACGAGGGCGACTTCTCTGGCGCTGGCGAGCTCTCCGAGGTCGTCTGCCCGGCTGGCGCTGCATCTCTGGCGCCAGGTGAGCAGATCACTTGCACTGCCACCTACACGGTCCTGCAGGCTGATGTCGATGCTGGCACGATCACGAACAACGCCACGGCGACCGGGACGCCACCGGGCGGGGGCACCCCGCCCACCTCGCCGCCGTCCGAAGTCACGGTCCCATCGCCGCCCGCTCCCGGCATCGCTGTCGTCAAGCTCGCGAACGCGGACAAAGCGACCACGGTCGGTCAGGTCATCACGTACTCATTCCAGGTGACCAACACCGGGAATGTGACGCTGAGCAACGTCGCAGTGACGGAAGGAAAGTTCACCGGGACCGGGCCCCTCTCCGCGATTGTCTGCCCAGCTGGGGCCGCCACTCTCGCCCCTGGCCAGCAGATCACCTGCACCGCCACGTACAAGGTGACCCAGGCTGACCTCAACGCAGGTTCGATCAGCAACACCGCGACTGCCGTGGGTGTCCCACCCGCCGGCCCAGGGGTCGAGTCGCCGCCGTCGACGGTCAAGGTCCCGACACCGGGCCCGGGGCTCGCTTCGACCGGCGCGAACGTGCTGCCTCTGGGCATCGGCGCTCTCCTCCTGCTGCTTCTGGGAGGTGGGTTGGTCGCAGGACGCCGCACCCGTCGCCGTGCGGCATAGAGACACGTAAGTAACTTCGGGCGGGTGGAAATCGGTACTCCACCCGCCCGGAGCCGTTTCGTGAAGTCCGGCCGTAATGGAGCAGTAGAGCCGCCGTCATACAAAAGAACGTACTGACCTGCGGTAGATGAAGATCTTGCGCCGGCAAAGGCGGCTTGCGCTCGTGTGTTAAAGGAACCACCCATAATGAACTCGTCTGAGAACCTTCGGACCCATGAAAACGACCGACGTTTCGTGGAGGCACGTCGGACTCACCCGCGCTACTGGAAAACGGCAGCAAAACTCGCCGCTGCAGTGATCGAGCTCGCTGCGAAGAACCCGTCCGCGCAGCTCACCGTTGGCGAGATCGTTCAACGGGCAAGCATGAACCGATCTACGTTTTACACCCACGGCCGAAACGCGACTGACCTGCTGAACAAAGCTATGCGTATGGCCCTTGAGGGTGCGGAGGCGCCGGGTCCAATGATTATGACCAGCGCCGATGATCGGCGGGCGGCGCTGCTCTTGGCGGTGGGAACCGTAGCCGACCACATTCGGGAATACAGAACTGTATACGAAACAGCGCTTACGGACGATGCATCTGCTGACGCTCTGTTCCGTAACTTGACCGACTACATCGCCCGGCGGCTTCGACTCGAGGACGCATCGCTAGCGACTGTTAGGGGCAGGGCCATCGCTGCTGCTACCTCGGAGATCATCCGCGAGCGGATCTCGGCATTCGAGCTCTTCGACGCAAACGACATTGTGGAAACCCTTGACACGATCCTCATCTCTGAAGTTCCCGGAGTGAAAAGATGAAGCCGCGGTGGGTGTTGGTCCACGGTCAATCGACCTATGACTTACCGTCGGGCGCCGTGGCACGGTTCATTCAGCGACGGATTACACAGGCTCATACCTCAGGTGAAGCGCTACCGCTACGGTTCTCCGAATTCGGATCCACCGATGTGGTAACAGTTGTGGTTGAAGCCAACACGCGCGTTCTAGAGTGGCCAAGTCAATAGGATGTCACGCCACGCATGACCGACTTCAACGTGCGTGGTATCCGCGATCCGATCGAGATCGCAGATCCTCCCGGCCACCAAGGGCTTTCGGTTACCGCGTACGGCCTACCCTGAACGTCAGGGTGTTCGTGCAGTGGTGTTGGTCTGGTGTCTGTAGAGCGAGGCTCTGCTCCAGCCGACGAGTGCGGCGGCTTCTGCGGCGGTGCGGCCGCGGCCGCGGGCTTCGGCGACGATGGCGAGCTTCTCGGTGATGATGTCGGGGTTCACGGGTGGGCGCCCAAACCGTGTGCCTGATTCGCGTGCCGCAGCGATGCCGGCGTTCACGCGTTCGACGATGAGCTCACGTTCGTACTCGGCCAGGGTGGCGAGCATGTGCAGCATGAGTCGGCCCGTTGATGTTGCGGGGTCGATGCCGTCGGAGAGGGATCGCACCTGGATCTCGCGGCTGCGTAGGAGCTCGACGGTGTTGAGGACGTCGATGAGGGAGCGGCCGAGTCGGTCGATGCGCCACACGATCACGGTGTCGCCTGCCTCGGCGTACTCGAGCAACTTCACCATGCCGGGGCGCTCGATCGCGGCCCTGCTGCCGGAGGTCACGTCAGCGAACACGTCGCGCTTCTGCACGCCAGCGTCGACAAGAGCGTCGAGCTGCAGCTGCGCGTCCTGGCCGGCGGTGCTAACTCTGGTGTATCCGATCTGCCTCATCGCACCAGCATGTCTCAGAAACCCGCGCCAGCCTCGGTGAGACACGCAGTGGCGTGAGACGAGTTCTTGAGACAGAACGACGACTGCAAGATCTGCGGATCCCCGTGCCCGAAGCAACCTGGGTCGTCGGTCGGCCTCGTGTCTCGTAAACCTGTAGCTTTTGAGATGGTGGCCGGCCGGGGTCTCCACTGTGCAGGATGGCGCTCTTTCGGGTTCGCTACGGCTTGGGCGTGTGGGTCTTCATCAGGAGGGCGCCGCGTCGCGCAGGCTCCTAGCTCTGGTTGAAGATGTTGAAGAAGCCGTTGATCTTCTGATCAGGTATCGAAGTGCGAAATGGCTGACGGTGCACACGGGCGCGACGGCGGGGTCTACCTCCTGCAGGGACTCGAGCAGCGGTGCATGCTGCCTCAAGTGGTGGGCAGGACGACGACCAGCTTTCCGGGGCGGTGGCGGGATTCGAGGGCGCGGTGGGCGTCTGGGACGCCCTCGAGGCCGTGGTAGACATCGGCGATGGTGACGGTGAATGTGCCCGCTTCGATCGCCCGCAGGTAGCGGTCTAGTGCGTCTGGTGTGAGGTCATCGGCGTCGCCGGCGTAGCTGGTGAGGTGGACTCCGTTGGGGATCATGAACGGGTCGAAGTCGGGGATGGTCCAGGTTCCGTTCAGGGCGCCGACGAAGCAGACGGTTCCACCTGAACGAACGACCGAGAGCATTGTCGGAAGCGATGTTGCGCTGACGAGTTCGAGGGCGGCATCGAGGCCGTCCGTCGCGATGGCGTGGACGGACTCGGCGAGCGTGTCGTCGTCCATGACGGTGTAGTCGGCGCCGGCCCGGGTGAGGATATTTGTGCTCGCCGGGTTTCGGGTGGTCGCGATGACCGTTGCGCCGAGCTGGTGGGCGATCGCGATCGCGGTCAGGCCGACCGTGGAGGTTCCGCCGTGGATGAGGACGCACTGTCCGCGCTGCAGGCTCAGCCCGGTCGTTATCGACCCGTGCGCGGTCTGCAGCATCTCGGGCAGGCCGCCGGTGACGTCCCACCCCAGACCGGTGTCGAACGGGATCACCTGGGCAGCGTCGACGACGGTGTACTCGGCGTAGCTGCCATCGATGGCCCGACCGAGGCCGCCCATCATGGTGGCGACTTTCTGGCCGGGGTGGAGCGCGACGCCGTCCCCGACGGCGTCGACGACGCCGACCGCTTCGATGCCGAGGATCCGTGGGAAGGAGAAGTCAGGGCTCGACTCGCCCTCTCTGCTGGTGGCTTCCGATTCGTTGACGCCGAACGCTCTCACTCGAATGCGCACCTGCCCCTGCTTCACTTCCGGGATCGGTACGTTGCTGATCGTGAGTCCGTCGATGTCTACCGGCCCGTCCAGTCGGATGGCGCGCATGGTCTCAGGCATGATCTTCTTCCGTTTCATGAATGGGCAGGTCGAGAGCGGTTTTCGGGATCAGAGCGTCGAACGCCTGACGGACGGTTGTCTCGTCGAGCTCAGCGTCCGGGTGTGCGAGGCGGTGACTCCACCAGCCCCACAGCATGGCGTTGATCGTCAATGCGCTGCTCTCGGGGAGGATCCCATCGAGCATCACGAGTGAGTCATCCTCGACCGCCTGCAACACTGCGGCGACCTTGGGATTCCGGACGCCGTGGTGGCGGATCTCCTCATACAGGCGGATGTCGGCGAGGCTGGGGCTGGTCGCACCGATCGTCGCGTCGACGAGCGCATCGACGATGTCGGCTCGGGTGCGAGCGTGGCGAAGTGGGGCTGCGTATCGGGGTTCGAGATCGCCTCGGGTCGAGTCGAGTGCATCGAGGATGAGGTTTTCGAGGGTCGGGAAGTAGTACGTCATCGATCCCAGAGGAACCCCGGCGTGAGCTGCGATGCCGCGGTAGGACGCGGCTTCGATGCCGTCGGCTTTGATGACCTCGAGGGTCGCCTGGAGGATCCGGTCCCGCCGTCCGGGGTCGTTCGGTCTACCTCGACGCATCGTCTCCTCCAAATGTCTGGGGTAGTGCGTACACTGGTCCGCATCTAGTGCGTACGGCTGTACGTAGTGGTTTGAATCTACTTCACGCAGAGGAGGCCGTGTGGACGGCGACGAATTGCAGGCGCAGGCTCGGGCGCGCGTGCAGGAGCTACCCGGAGCGCAGTTGGAGCATCCCTTCGGCCCTGGCTGGGAGGTGTACAAGGTGCGCGACAAGGTGTTCATGTTGCTCACCGATGTGACCGGGGAACCGATCGTGATTCTGAAATCAGACCCGGAGGATGCGGAGGCTCTCCAGGCAGGGCACGAGGACATCACGCCGGGGTACCACATGAACAAGAAGCACTGGATCACGCTGCATCCTTCTGGCGACCTGTCCGAGCAGCTGATCAGCGATCTGGTCACGGAGTCGTATCTGCTCGTGGTTGAGCATCTGCCGCACGCCAGGCGGCCGGTGGACCCTACGACATTCGGGCAGGACCTCTGATGACGCTCTCTGGGGCGCAGGTCCAGCAGACCGCTCGCGACACTGCAGCGTCCCTCGATGGCACCACGAGCGGGCGACCGTTCACCCCGCACCTTGAGGTGTGGAAGGTGGGGGAGAAGGTGTTCCTGGTGGTGACCGAGGATGATCCTGATCTGCAGATCATCACGGTGAAAGCGGACCCTCATTTCGGTGATGCTCTCCGCCGCGACCACGGAACGATCACGCCCGGGCGGTACTTCGACAAGCACCATTGGATCTCCATCGGATCCGGTCCCGGGATCACGGCTGCGCTGACTGAGGATCTCGTGCACGGCTCATACGAACTCGCCAGCGACCACCCCGCGAAAGCGCACTCGTGACGGGGGAGCAACCCTCGCTGTTCGAGGCAGACGATTCACCCAGGCCCCTCGCGGATCGGTTGCGCCCCCGAACTCTCGCCGAGGTCGTTGGCCAGGACCACCTGTTGGCAGACGACGCACCGATCGGGCGCATGATCGACGCGCGCCGACTGGTTTCGATGGTGCTCTGGGGTCCGCCCGGGTGTGGGAAGACAACGATCGCGCGTCTGCTCGCCGAGCGAACTGACCTCGCATTCGAGCCGCTGTCGGCGACGTTCTCCGGTGTCGCTGACCTTCGCAAAGTCTTTCAGGCGGCCAAGCAGCGCCGGGAGATGGGCCAGGGAACGTTGCTGTTCGTCGACGAGATCCACCGCTTCAACCGAGCCCAACAGGACTCGTTCCTGCCCTACGTCGAGGACGGCACCATTGTCCTGGTCGGTGCGACGACGGAGAATCCCAGCTTCGAGCTCAACGGTGCGCTGCTGTCACGTAGTCAGGTCTTCGTCCTGAAACGCCTCGATGAACTCGCACTCGACACGCTCATCGACCGAGCCGAAGGTGTCCTCGGCGGACCCCTGTCGCTTGATGCACACGCCCGGCAGTCCCTGGTGGCGATGGCCGACGGGGATGGTCGCTACCTGCTGAACATGATCGAGCAGATTCAGGACCTCCCCGGACCTATCGACACGGCGACGCTGGCGGCCGCAGTGCAGCAACGCGCCCCGCTGTACGACAAATCACAAGAGGGCCATTACAACCTCATCTCCGCGCTTCACAAGTCGATGCGCGGCTCAGATCCTGACGCGGCCCTCTATTGGCTCTCCCGAATGCTCCTCGGCGGGGAAGACCCACTCTTCATCGCCCGGCGCATCACCCGGTTCGCGAACGAAGACATCGGGATGGCCGACCCCAACGCGATCCAGCAGTCTCTCGCCGCCTGGGATGTGTATGAACGGCTCGGCTCCCCGGAGGGGGAGATCGCGATCGCCCAGGCCGTGCTGTACCTCTCGACGGCACCGAAGTCGATCGGTGTGTACCGGAGTTTCAACAAGGCCTGGGCGGCCGCGAAACGGACCGGCTCGCTCATGCCGCCGGCACACGTTCTGAACGCGCCCACCCGGTTGATGAAAGACCTCGGCTACGGGAAGGACTACCAGTACGACCCCGACACCGACGACGGTTTCTCCGGTGCCAACTACTTCCCCGACGGCATGCCCCGCGAAACGTTCTACGAGCCCACCGATGGCGGCTATGAGCACGCCATCACCGACCGCCTCCGCCACTGGGCGCAGCTGCGGACCTCGAACCAGACCGATTCCGCGGAGACTGACTCCGTCCCGCCCGAGACCAAGTGACTGCCAGAGAGGACCCACCCATGACCGACACCCGCGGCACACCCGCCACCCACCAACCGGTTCGTTCCTGGCTGGGCATACTCTACGCAACGGCGGAACGGTTCCGCCGACCCGAGCTTCTGCCCTTCAACCCCGAGCTGCCCTACGACCAGAAAGGCGCCGCGCCACTGCAGGCGGGGGACACGACATGGCTCGAAGCCGACAACGGATTCAGTGAGGACTGCCTGAATCTCAGCGTGTGGGCACCCACGGATGCCGGTGACGAACCCTTGCCGGTGATCGTGTACATCTTCGGCGGCGGGTTCGAGTACGGCTCGAACACCCAAACCACCTCGGACACCTCCGGACTCGCCGCAACGGGACGCGCGATCGGAGTGTCGCTGAACTACCGGCTCGGTCCTTTCGGATGGCTCTCACTCTCGCAGTACGGCGGTGCGCTGGACGAGGCCTCGAACCTTGGGCTGCAGGACATCATCACCGCCCTTCGGTGGGTACAGGAGAACATCTCCCAGTTCGGCGGCGACCCCGGCAACGTCACCGTCACCGGCCACAGCGCCGGATCGATGTCATGCATTGCGCTTCCCGCCGCGCCCACCGCCGACGGCCTGTACCACCACCTAGCGTCGTTCTCCGGCCCCCCGTCCCGCACGGTGCCGGCTTGGTGGGCTGAAGAGCTTGCCCACAGGCTGCTCAGCGAACTGGGCCTCCGCGACAACCCCGAAGGTCTCCTCCAGGTCGACGCCCGGGTGCTTGCAGAAACCCTGGCGAGAGTCACCCCGCGGGAGCTCGGTGCCCGCAACAGCATCGACAACACCACCTTGGGCATCGTCGATGATCACGCCCAGCCCGGCGGAGTGCTCATCGGGCACCCTTTCTCCGCGCTCGAGTCAGGGCGCCGTCGCGACATCGACATCCTGCTCAGCTCCGCTACCGAGGAAGTCGACTACTGGGTCATCAACAACATGCCCGGGTTCGACCCCGGCAGCGCCGACCACATCGTTGATGAACTCGTGGCCACCACCCGCATTCCTCGCAGCCGCGCCCAGCGCATCGTCGACACCTACAACGTCGACGGTGCCAGTCCCGCGCAGGTGCGCGCCAACATCCTCACCGACTACATCTTCACCCTGCCCGTCACCCGGGCAGCCCTGGCCCATGCCGCGGGCGGCGGGACCACGTACCGGCTCGCCATCGGCTCCGCGGCAGGTGCACCAGCCATCCACGGCACCGAGCTGTACGGCATCGTCGGGCAAGAACGCCCCGGCGCCAGCGCTGAGCAGAACAACCGCGACGCGCTCGTCCGCGACGCTCTGCTCGCGATCGCTTGCGGCAACGTCGATGCGCTCTGGCCACCGGTGAGCGACATACCCACCGCGAAGAGCATCGGCACCCTGCCGTATGACCCGACCGGCTACGCCGAAATCGTGCTCGACCTCTTCAACGGCATCGCACGCCCGTAACCTCCACCACTGATCTCGCTGCCGGAAAGGACGCACCCATGATCGACACCAGCAACACACTCAGCACCGAGCACGCAGTTCGTGCCTGGCTGGGCATTCCGTTCGCCACCGCCGAGCGGTTCCGCAAGCCCACCCTGCTGCCCTTCAACCCCGACTTGCCCTACGACCAGAAGGGCCCCGCACCGCTGCAGGCAGGAGACACCGCCTGGCTTGAGGCCGACAACGGGGTCAGCGAGGACTGCCTGAACCTCAACATTTGGGCTCCGGACGACGCCGACGGTGAAACTCTTCCGGTCGTCGTCTACGTCTTCGGCGGCGGCTGGATGCTCGGATCGAACACCCAGACCACGTCCAACGTCGCCGGGCTCGCGGCGACCGGCCGCGTCATCGGGGTGGCCATCAACTACCGACTCGGTGCTTTCGGCGCGCTATCGCTCTCGCAGTACGGCGGCGCACTGAGCGAAGCCTCGAACCTCGCGCTGCAGGACATCATCACCGCCCTGCAGTGGGTGAAACAGAACATCTCCCGATTCGGCGGCAACCCTGACAACGTGACCGTCACCGGCCACAGCGCCGGCGCGTTCTCCACCCTCGCCCTGCTCGCTGCGCCGGCAGCTGACGGACTCTTTCACCACATCGCCGCGTTCTCTGGCATGCCCTCGCGTCAGGTGCCCGCCTGGGGTGCAGAGGAACGCGCCCACGCAGTCCTCACCACCCTCGGCATCCAAGACGACCCCGATCGCCTCGTGGACATCGACGCGCATCTGCTCGCCGACACGATGGCTGGGACCCAGTCCGCGGACCCCGGCTCAGCGCACGGAATCGACAGCGATGTCATCGCCATCGTCGACGACCGCAACCAACCCGGCGGCATACTCACCGACCACCCCATGCGCGTCCTCGAGTCGGGACGACACGCGGACGTCGACATCCTCTTCAGCAGCAGCACCGGCGAGACCGACTGGTGGGTGAACCACCGAAGTGAAGACTTCGACCCCGGCACCATCGACAACCTGGTCGACGAGTTCTCACACCGCAACCGCATCCCTCGCAGCCGCGCACGACAGCTCATCGAAGCCTTCGACACCGCAGAACGCACCCCGATCCAGGTCCGCAGCGCCCTGCTGACCAACTACTCCTTCACCCTCCCTCAAGTGCGCGGCGCGCTCGCGCACGCCGCCGCCGGCGGCCGCGCGTACCTGCTCGCAATCGCCCCCGTCGCCGAAGCCGAAGCCGTCCACGGCACCGAGATGTACGGCATCGTCGGCCAGAAACGACCAGGAGCCAGCGACGAGGTACTCGCCCGCGACCTCGTGGTCCGCGACTCTCTCCTCGCCCTTGCTACCGGAAGGACCGACGAGCTGTGGGCGCCCGTGACCGAGGTGCCCATCACGAACGGCATCGGCGACATGCCCTACGACGCCACGGCTCATGCCGAAGACATGCTGGCGATCTTCGACGGCATCGAGCGTCCATGACGCTTCCGACGCGTACTCTCAGGTGCGCCCCGGCTGCTCAAACGCGAGCGCGAGCAAAGCCTGCGGGGAGCGGGTCTCCTCGGCGTCAGCCCAGGCATAGAGGGCGACCTCGAAGCAGCTCAACGCAGACTGCACCAGCGCCCGGGCACGCAGCGGAGCGTCCTCGAAGGACGTGAGTCGCTCCTCAACCAGCGGCATGAGCAGATCAGCCCAGAGCAAGTGTTTTTCGAGGTGGCGGGCGCGGAGCGAGTCGGTGCTCTGCATCACCCGCAGCCGACGCTTCCACGGCTCGCCGGCATTGTCGGATGAGTCCAACAGTGCGGTGAACGCTCCTTGGAGTGACGCCCACACCGGTTCGTCGGAGGGGCGAGCAGCGAACGCCGCACGCACGGACTCGCCGCCCGCCCTGACCTCGCCGATGACGCTGTCCTCCTTCGACGGGAAGTACCGGTGGAAACTGCGCGCCGAGATGCCGACGCTGGCTGCGATCTCCTCGACAGTCACCGCGTCGAACCCCCGCTCGGCGAACAGATCGATCGCGGCCTGCGCGACGTGCTCGCGAACTGCTGCGCGGGCGACGCCTCGAAGGCCTATGTCGGCAGTCGCATTCTCACTCATGCCCTCAGCATAACGGGTCAAGGTTGTCAGATGCTGACAGAACTGGCGTATAGTGACTGCTCCACACTGTGAAAGGACACGCATGCAGCAGCGAACTCTCGGTCAGCAGGGTCTGACCGTCTCATCCATCTCCTACGGGGCCATGGGAACAGCCATGGGATACGGCCCGAGCGACGATGTCGAATCGATCTCGGCCATCCGCCATGCCCATGAACTCGGCGTCACGCACTTCGACACCGCCGAACTGTACGGCTGGGGCTCGGGGGAGAAGCTCCTCGGCACCGCGCTGGCGCCGATCCGTGACAAGGTGACGATCGCGACGAAGTTCGGTTTCACGCCCAGCTTCACCTCGAACTCCGCACCCGAGCACATTCGTCAGGTCGTCGACGCAAGCTTGGTGAACCTCGGCGTCGATCACATCGACGTGCTTTACCAGCACGTCGGCGATCCGAATGTGCCCATCGAGGACGTTGTCGGCGTCATGAAGGAGTTCGTGGACGCCGGCAAGGTCTCCTATCTCGGTCTCTCGAACACGGACGCGGACAGCATCCGACGCGCGCACGCTGTCCACCCAATCTCCGCTATGCAGAGCGAGTACTCGCTCTTCTCACGCGATTCCGAAGCGCTGATGCCGGTGTTGGAGGAGCTCGGAATCGGTCTTGTCGCTTATTCGCCGCTCGCTCGCGGGTTCCTCAGCGGTGCGGTCAAGCCACGGAGCGAGTACGCAGCCGACGACTTCCGCCAGACCGTGGGCTGGTGGGCTCCCGAGAACTTTGACGCGAACGTCGCCATGGTCTCGGCTCTCACCGAGCTCGCTACTCGCAAGGGCACCGGCCTCGCGGAGCTGGCATTGGCGTGGATCCTGGCGCGGAAGGACTACCTTGTCCCGATCCCAGGATCGCGGAACCCCGCTCGCGTCGCCCAGAACGTCGCTGCTGCAGGGGTCGTTCTGACGGACGCTGATCTCGCCACGATCGATGCGATCATCCCCGCCGGCGCGATCGGCGATCGGGGAATGTAGACGCAGTTCCTCGGGTCGCGAACACGCGGACCTGAGGCAAGGAGATGGTGTCATCTTCAGCACGCCCTGGTCACGCGTTTCGCGAGGCCAGGGCGTGCCGATGTCGGCAGAGTCATGCGGATCACCCGTGGTATCACCGACATGCTGACCAGCGTGTCCAACGGTCGAGGAGCGGGGGTAGCTGATGCCTTAACTGACATAACGAAGATTATCGGCACCGATGCCATCAGTGATGTTCGTCTGCCGATCAACCTCGTTCAGAACAGTCTGCGACCCGAGCTACGGCGCAGGCACCAGGCGTGCGGATGAGTGTGCGGGTTCCGCAGTCAGGTCGCCAAAGCGACGTGCACTTCCACCTGTTGCACCGCGTACTGATGTACAGCTGTGCCCTGTGCTGTGTCAGGATGAAAGAGCGCAATGTTGATGCCACTGCTCACAGAGCTACGATATATGACCCCGTCGTACCCACAATGCTTGATGAACTCGCAAAGGTGCTGGCTTGGGACGTATTCGAATGGAGCGCTCTTGGGTAGGACGGGGCGCGTGAGTTCGTCGCCGAGGCGCTCAAGGAATGGAATGTCCGCCAGCAGCTGGACGACCTGATCGTCCTCGAGCCCGAACGGCGAGATCCGTTCTCGAGGATCGCGAAGGTCCACCGCTTTCAGTTCTGGAACAGCGAATTCGGCCACGGACGCGGTCTCGCCCGTGTGCGGACGGACCTCCGAGACGGCGGTAGTCGGCGACGACCCGAGGTACAGATACGGGATCCCGGCCGGGTTGGCTCGACCGTGCCCGGCATACCTTGGCGGAGGGGCGCCCATATCTCCGAGTGCGTATGGGGTCTCATCGCTCATGATGCGGGCACGATGCCAATGTTCACTCAGCTCTGAGGGGTCTTCGATAAGCAAGCTGAAGAGGTACCGTAGCCTGTCGTAGTCGATATCTTTACTCAGAAACCAGCGGTTGCCGTGCATCATTTCGGCGCGCAGGTCGTCCCACTTCGTCAGGCTTTGTGTGCCGTAGCCGGCTGGCGCGCCGAAAGATCTTCGGAAGAGGTCACCGCTGTCGAGCACATCGGCGAGAAGCTCCTTTGCATGAGCGTCGTCCTGCATCACGGGGTGAGTGAACAGGGCCCAATCCTGGCGCAAGATTTCTGGTAGCGACAGCCCGTCGTCGACGACCTCGTAAACGCCGACCAGTACTTCGAAGGCGTCCCGCAGTGCTAGTGGCCTAACGAGTGAGGCTTCCAGCGTCCCGCAGTATCCGCACGTACCAGTTCCGACGACCAAGTCAGCGAGTACGTTGTCTCGAAGGTTGGCGTCGCTGAAGCAGGAAGCGCAACAGAAGCGGTCAGGCACTTGTTGCGTGTTGGTGGTAGTCGGCCAGAGTCTCAAGATGGTGGCGGATCGAGAGCTTCTTCACATAGCCGAGGCCTGGGAAGTGACCCGTCTCATGGAGCAAACGAAACTCTTCGAGGGCGGAGGTGTCCAGAAGGTTCGAAGTTCCTGACTCGTATTTGTCTATGAGCTTTTGCAGAGCCTGACGGAACTTACCTGCCGGATCGGTGGGGGTGTCGTTGGTGTCTGACTTGAAGTGGTATGCAAACATCGCATCGTCATTGCCAGGATCGATGAAGGTCAAATGGATTGCGACTGCGTATGCGGGTCCGCCTCCCTCTGTGAAACGGTCACCTACGGTGAGGAAATCTCCGTAACCCTGCGCTCCAAATTCTTTGTAGGTGACGTGTAGATCCGAGAATGGGTCTACCGGGTCGTAGTCGGCGTTCTTTTGCTGAACGAACCCGTCCTTAACGAGCACGCGCGTGCTGTTCTCAAAGTGACGTCGATAGAGAGTGCTT
This sequence comes from Plantibacter sp. PA-3-X8, assembly GCF_003856975.1. NCBI lineage: Bacteria > Bacillati > Actinomycetota > Actinomycetes > Micrococcales > Microbacteriaceae > Plantibacter > Plantibacter sp. PA-3-X8. Next base: position 3,803,019 of record NZ_CP033107.1, on the reverse strand, counting down.
GCCTGATCTTCAATGAAGACATTCGTCATCTCTTGCATTCGGTCGCGGAGTAGGGATGCAAGAAGCTTCGGTTCGGTGAATCCCGCGTGAATTATGGCCTGCGGGTGCGCTGCGTGATTGTCGAGCAGAGATGCGGCGGCTTCGGTGGAAGTGTCACTGAGGAGAAGCGCGCCCGCCGAGATCGCATCGTTGCCCCGGTAGTTCTCCTCGAGGAACGAACTGATGCTGGTGCCGTTGGCCTTCATGTCTCCGTGCCGAGGGTTCACGATGACGATGGCTCGGGCCCCAGCGTCTGCAAGCGACCGGAGAGCACGTTCGAGGCTCGTCAGAGTCTCCCTTACCGGTTCGATGATCGGGACGAAGTTTGCATTCGCAATAAGGGAGGCACTCTCACGCAGCGCGATGAGCTCAAACTGCTTACCTCGAAAGTATGGGTAGTACATCGGCTCAACTCCAGGCGAATGCGGCGGAAACGGGCAACCTCGTCGCGTCGAGGACTCTCTTTTCCGACGCTCCGTTCATCTTCACACTAAGCATGGCAGTACGTAGTGACATTGGGACGGTTTTGATGAAATCTGATGCCGCGCCTTGAGAACGCGTGATCTTCAGCGTGGCCACCATTTGTGTGTGAACCGCTGTCGGATCCAATGGTCTATACAAGTCGCACAGAGCTCCACGCATCTGGGTGTTTGGTACGTGCGGGGGTGCGATATCGAGCGACCGAAGCACTTGGTGTGCTTCGTCGACGCGCATCAGATCGAGTACAGCAAGCGGGTTGGTTCGCGCAGCGTTCACAACAGCAGGGCGTTCGACCTGCAGGGTGAACTTCTCCGACAGCACTAGGACACCCACCCACCCGGGGATCTGACGAAAGACCTGTTTCACGTGCGAAGGGCTCGTCACCACGTTCACTGCGGCGAAAACTTCACCGTAGCTGGTTACCTGGTTGGTCAATCGCGCCAGCGAGTCGCGTTCGGACTTGATCTCGTACGCAGTGGACGTGCCGTTGAGGACGACAACGTCTGCTTTGCACATACCGACACGGGCTTCACTGAGCATCGAAGCGGTCCGAAGGTTGTGCTGGCCAAGCAGAATCTTCTGAGTGATAGCCGAACGGTAGACGTACTCGTCCCGATTTCCCAAGGAGCGCAGTAGACGAAATGCGTGATTGAATACGTCGCCAACGGTGGCGTCGAGAGGCAGGTGCGGGCCGAGGCCAGACTGGGCCAGCAGCCGAGCGAAGAGTGCTGAGCGTCCGCTTCGACCAAGTTCTCGGATGACTGCCGCAGAGAACATTCGGGTGAGGGCAGCCAACTCGGATTTTCCAGGGTTCATTGCTGTCCCTTCCAGGTCGACCCGAGCCACGGCTCCGCCGCGGACCAACTCTACCGTGGGTCCTTTAAGCCAGAGACGGAGCGCCACCCGTTCAGCCAAAACTAGAAGATGACCAGTTCTGCCGCAAATCGCCGGGCGAGTCGATCCGTACTTCATCCCCGGATCCTGGCTTGTCTGAGTGGCCTGTGCGCTCCGATAGTCCCGACGTTGAGGCGCAGATGACAGCAACGCGGGACTGACATGACAAACTTGGGCGGACCCTGGCTTAGAAAATCCCTGATCAGCGGGCTACCGCGGACGCCTACGGACCCCATCGCCCTCACTCGTAATGAGAAGGTCAAGGGTTCGATTCCCTTGGGCGGCTCCATCAGCACCACCCGGCCGTTGCTCTGGATTCTCCAGGTCAGCGGCTGTTCTGGTTTTCAGGGCGTCTCGTCCGCCCGCCGCCGAAGCCGGTGCGGAGACGGCCGTAGGATGACCGGATGGGTGCACTCGCCAGAGCCACGGACGCACAGATCGATGCCGTCTGCGAAGCCTTCACGTCGGTGTCGTGGCCGCTGGGTCGCGACGACTTCAAGGCGCTCGCGGAGCGTCTCGGGTGGCAGCTCAAACTGGAGACGTCGAGCGGTGTCCAACACCGTTCCGGGTATCCCGTGAACCTGCCGACTGTTCGTTCGCTCGTCGCAGATGAAGCGATCGCCCAAGTCGTGATCGCGGTCTCCGACAAGAGCGACGACCCCGGCGCGCTGCGGAGTGCCGCTCAGGAGCTGCAGTCGGCGCTGAGCGGGCACCTTGGTCAGCCCGCCGGATCCCAGGGCGGAGACCCGTACTGGGAACTGGCGAACGGCGGCAGGATCTGGCTCAAGACGGTGCCCAAGAAGGTGCTGCTCGTCGTCGAAGGGCAGCGGTTCGCCGACGTGGAGCGGGCCGAGGAGCGGCTGGGCATCGACCCCGGCCGCACGCCGGGCATCGGTGACGACACTGACTGATCCCGTCTGGTCGACTGCGGCGTCATGACGACCCGGGCGCCGGCCTGATGAACACGCTCGCGATCGCGGTGAGGAGGATGAGCGCCGCGGCGATGAGGAGGCTGAGTTGCAGCCCGGCGATGAAGCCTGTCGAGCCGGTGAGGAGCGCCCCGAAGACCGCGATGGCGACGGCACCGCCGAGTTGACGGAAGGTGTTGAAAACCGCACTCGCGGTGCCGGCGCGCGATGCCGGGACACTGGCGAGCACGACGGAGGTCACCGGCGGCATCGCCACGGAGCCTCCCGCGGCGGTGAAGCACGCGAAGACACCCACCCAGATCGGCGACCCCAGGTGCGCAGTGGCGACGGTGCCGACGAGCCCGACCACCATGAGGAGCAACCCCGCCACGATCGGCACGCGCACCCCGAAGCGGTTGGCGACGGTGCCACTGACGATGTTGCCGACGACGGCGAAGAGGGCCGACGGAAGGAACACCAGGCCCGCGAGCAGCGGCGGCAGCCGGAGCTGCTGCTGCAGGAACAGACTCAGGACGAACACGGTCCCGAAGTTGCTCACCATGAACGCGAATCCGACGGTGAGGGCGAGGCGCATACCGCTCGATCGGAACAGATCCAACGGCATCATCGGGTGCGCGCTCCTGGCCTGGATGACGAGGAACCCGACGATGCCGACCAGCGCGACGCCGAGGCTGGCGACCGCGACGGGACTGGCGAACCCGTCCGCCCCGCCCTCGATGAGTCCGAACACCAGCGCCGTCGACGCGATGAGCCAGACGAACTGTCCGGCCCAGTCGAACGGCTCGGGCCGTGACGGGGATGATGCGACCGTCCTGAGCAGCAGGAGCATCATGATGCAGACGGGCAGGTTGATCGCGAACACCAGTCGCCAGTCGAGCGTCGTCAACGCGCCACCGAGGACCGGCCCGAGCGCGGTGGCGACCGCGCCGCCGACCGCCCAGACACCCAGCGCGCGAGCGCGCTCGCGAGCTCCTGGGAACGCCTCACGGATGAGCGCCATGGACGCCGGCAGCATCAACGCCGCTCCGGCACCCTGTAGGGCTCGAGCGGCGATGAGGACACCGATCGACGGGGCCACCGCACACGCGATCGACGTGACGAGGAAGACGGTGATGCCGACGCCGAACGCCCGCTTCGCACCGAACCGCTCCGAGAGGTTGCCGGCGAGGAGCAGGAGGGCCGCGAACAGCACGGTGTAGGCGTCGATCACCCACTGCAGGGATGCCGTCGTTCCGCCGAGGTCTCGCGCGATGCTGGTGAGCGCGATGGTGACGATGAGGATGTCGAGGGTGATCAGGAAGAACCCGAGTGCAGCCAGCAGCAGCGTCAGGCGTTGTCGCGGCTTCCGGCCTGCACGGCCGGCGAGGCCATCGTCCGAGGCCGGTGATGACACGCGGTGTGCTGCCGCGTTCCCGTGGTCGATCTGCATCCCTCGATCACACACCACCGGCGACGAAGCAGGGATACTCCGCCAGGGCACGTCTCGGGGCGGCGCGAGCACGGGAGACGCTGCGTGCCTGCCCGGACGGCCTCCACGAGGTCGAGGATGGGTGTCCTGCGGGAACACCCCAGCGCCGGAGGCCGCGTCATATCGTTGTCGGCATGGACAATCGAGACGAGGTGCGCGAGTTCCTGACGACCCGTCGGGACCGACTCACGCCAGAGCAGGTGGAGCTGCCTGGCGGAACGAACCGACGCGTACCGGGGCTGCGTCGCACCGAGGTCGCGATGCTCGCCGGAGTGAGCGTCGAGTACTACTCGCGTCTCGAGCGCGGGAACCTCTCGGGGGTGTCGGAGGCGGTGCTCGACGCGATCGGCTCCGCGCTGCGGTTGGACGACGCGGAGCGCTCCCACCTCGTGGACCTCGCTCGGGCGGCGAACGAATCGCCGATCCGGGCACGCCGACGGTCTGCGCCGGCCGGCGTGCGGCCCGGTATGCAACTCGCCCTCGACTCCATCACCGCAGGCCCGGCGTTCGTCCGGAACGGCCGGATGGACGTCCTCGCCGAGAACGCACTCTTCCGCGCGCTGTACGCCGACCTCTACGCGCTCCCGGAGCGCCCGGTGAACCTGGCTCGGTTCGTGTTCCTGCACCGTGACCTCGCGGAGGCGTTCTATCCGAGCTGGTCGACCTCGGCCGACATCAACGTCGCGATCCTCCGCACCGAGGCAGGGCGCAACCCGCACGATCGGGCACTGCAGGATCTGGTGGGTGAGTTGTCCACGCGCAGCGAGGAGTTCCGCGTCCGTTGGGGCGCGCACAACGTCCGCCATCACACGTCCGGCGAGAAGGTGTTCCACCACCCGGTCGTCGGCGAGCTCCGCATGATCTACGAGGCGATGGAGCCGATGGATCAGCCCGGCCTGAACTTCCTGATCTACAGCGCCGAACCCGGCTCACCGAGCGAGGAGTCACTCAAACTCCTCGCCAGCTGGGCGGCCACCTCCGAACAGCCCTCGCCCCACCACTGAAGCAAGGAGCACCAAGCATGGAGTACACCCGCCTCGGAGCGACCGGACTCCGCGTCAGCCGCCTCGCACTCGGCTGCATGACCTACGGCGATCCGAACCGCGGACTCCACCGTTGGACCCTGGACGAAGCGGCGTCAGCGCCGTTCTTCCGGCAGGCTGTCGAGCTGGGGATCACGTTCTGGGACACCGCGAACGTCTATCAACAGGGCAGCGGCGAGGAGTACGTCGGACGCGCGATCAAGCGGTTCAGTCGCCGCGAGGACATCGTCCTCGCGACGAAGGTCTCGGGGAGGATGCATGACGGGCCCGGGGGATCGGGACTCTCCCGAACGGCCATCCTCGAACAGGTCGACGCCTCGTTGCGACGACTCGGGACCGACCACATCGACGTGTATTACGTCCACCGCTTCGACGAGGAGACCCCGGTCGAGGAGACGATGCGAGCGCTCGACGACATCGTCCGCGCGGGGAAGGTGCGCTACCTCGGCGCCTCCTCCATGTACGCCTGGCAGTTCGCGAAGCTGCAGACGGCCGCAGCGGTCAACGGGCTGACGCCCTTCGTCGCGATGGAGAACCAGTACAACCTGCTGAAACGCGAAGAGGAACGGGAGATGATCCCCATGTGTGCGGACACCGGAGTCGGCCTCACGCCCTACTCGCCGAACGGCAAAGGACGACTCGCCCGGCCGCGCGGCGCAGCCACGGACCGCTCGAACATCGACGAGGTGGCGAAGGCGTTCGACACGGACGCCGACGGCCCGATCATCGACGCCGTCGAGGAGATCGCCGCCGAGCGGGGCATCCCCATGGCGCAGGTCGCACTGGCCTGGGTCCTGCGGAACCCGACGGTCGCAGCTCCCATCATCGGTGCCACCAAACCGGCACACCTCACGGATGCCGCCGCCGCGCTGGACGTGCAGCTGACGGACGACGAGGTCGCCAGGCTCGAATCCCCCTACGTGACGCAAGCGCCCTTCTGGTGGTGAGCGCCGCTCGGCCCGGGTGCCGGTGAGGGGGGGCATCAGCTGATCCCGTCTGGTCGACTGCGGCGGTGCCGCTCAGAGCGTCGTGATCCGCAGGGTGCTCGCGTACCCGTCGACAAGCGCAACCGACTGCTTCCAGTAGGCGTCCTCGATCGCGGCGTCGACCTTCGCCTCCACGCTGCCGTGTCCGTCAGGCAGCAGGAGCAGGACGGTGCCTCGGCGGGTGCTGGCAACGGCTTGGGCACCCGGACTCGACTGGACGACACTGTCGATCAGCCGACTCACGAGATCGTTCGCGTGCGCCACGCCGTAGGCGTCTTTGACCACGGTCAGATCGACGATCTCGATGGAGTGGACCACGGAACCCGGGTGGTCACGATGGAGTGCCCAGAGCCGACGGACCGTCGTGAAGCAACCGGGTCCTCCGCTCGCCCGCCGGCTGGAGAGCTCTTCGATTCGCAGGAACACCAGGACCAACGTGGTGACGACGACGAACACCAGGTTGATCACCGTCGTGATCTCGGTGTTGAAATACCGCTCGAACACACCGCCACGGGGACCCTGGAGACCGAAGACGACGGCCCGCGCACCGCTGTAGGGCGCGTGAAGTGCGTGCACGATGGTCATCGCCCAGCTCACTCGGAACGACCCGAAGAGACCCCTCCGCGATTCGACAGCGGTCAGCACGGCGAAGAGGCTCAGGCTCAGCAGTTTCGGGACGACCCCCGCCCAGTTCGGACCTCGGGACTCGGGCAGGAACGTCAGGATCATGACGATCAGCACCACCGTGACGACCAGCCAGAACCGGATCCGTCGGCCGTTGAACGCCTGGCAGCCCAGCCAGACGAATCCGACAGCGCCGACCATGGCGCCGTTCCCCAACGCCACGACCAGGGGCGGATGCCCCAGCCCCGTCGCGGCGAGGTAGGAAGCGGTGCACAGAACGGCGAGCATCGAGGCGGTGAGCCAGAGGTTGATGTACCGCCCGGAGAGCGACCGACGGCTGTCGACGACGAACAACAGTGCGCACGACCCGGCGACCAGCACGGATACGGCGAGCAGCACGAAGGTCTCGGAATTCATCGGTCCTCCGCATCGTCGCGCCTACCGTTTCGCCAGCACTCTAGTCCTCCCGCAGCCTTCGCCGTCGAGGCCGGAGGGGCATCGCTCGCACGCTCACGGCAAGACAGCCGCGGGAACGGTCGATGGCCGCCGGCCGTCCGTCGACGACCGATGTCTACACTCGTCGCATGGGCTTCTTCCGACGCAAATCCCAGCAGCCACCGATGTCACCCGCCGCGAGCGAGCCGGAGCCCGCCAAGGCTGACGACCTCGACGACCTGGACGAGCGGGGATGGGACGCCGTCACGCAGGCCGTGTCGCAGCACTATCCGGGTGCCCGCGAATTCCACGTCGCCTACTCGCCGGGACTGCACTTCGGCTCCGCCCTGCAGGGGTGTTCGGCATCGCCGGGCCCCGACCATTGGTTCTACGTCACCTACGGGCTCACCGAACTGTGGGGCAAGGACTCCGACGATCCGACGACCAGCGGCTTCGGGTACGAGCTCACGATGCGCGTGCGCCGGTCGCCATCGGATGAGACACCGCCCCAGTGGCCGTACCGCGCGCTGATCGTCCTCGCGCAGTACGTGCGCAGTGGGCCGCAGGAGCTGTGGTTGGGGGATCGGATCAGGCTCGCCGACGGCGTGACCGATGATCCCGACGGCGCCCTCACGACCCTCGCGATCACCGCCGACCCGGTGGTGGCTCCCGTCGAGACGCCGAACGGCCGGGTCGCGTTCTGGCAGGCCGTCGGGCTGACCGACACCGATGTCGAGCAAGCGAAGCGGTCGACGACGGACGAGGTGCTGGAGCGGCTGGCGGCCGACGACCCGCTGTTGATCATCGACCCGGAGCGTCGCTGAGTCGTCGGGCCATCTGCCTCAGCCGCGGTCGCTCGCCAACAGGCCGAAGACGACCGTGTCGGTCCACTCGCCCTTGCTCCACCAGTTCTGCCGGAGATGGGCCTCGTGCCGCATGCCGACCCGCTCCGCGAGCCGCGCCGACGCCGTGTTCCGTCCGTCAAGCTGTGCAGCGACGCGGTGCATTCCCGGGGTGCTGAACGCGAGGTCGAGGACCGTACCGACGGCCTCGCTCGCGAACCCCTTGCCACCGTACGCCGGGTCGAGGACCCAGCCGATCTCGGCGACGCCCCGCTCATGGTCGGTGTACCAGAGCAGGACCTCGCCCACCGGCGTGCCCTCGTGCTCGAGGATGAGGGCGAGCGCACGCGCCGGGCTGTCCAAGCCGGAGCGCGTGAGTCGCTCGGCACTCTTCGTCTGCGCGACCTCCTCCGTCCACGGCTCGTCGAGGAGGTAGGTGGCGACGTCCGGTCGCGAATAGACCGAGAGCAACCAGGCCACGTCCGACGGTTCGTGCAGGCGGAGGACGAGTCGGTCGGTGGACAGCGGGAACGTCGTGGGAAGGGAGGTGCTCACGTCGATCAACGATACGAGATCACGCTCCGGACCGCGCCGCGGACCTTCCGGACCGCGCGCGGGTGCGGCAACATGGATGGCGCCGACCCGCAGATCGTTGAAGGGGATCTCGTTCATGACCGCACCGCACCGCAGCCGACTCGCCCTCGTCTGGGGCTCCGGCCTCCTCGTCGCCGGCCTCCTCGCCGGATGCTCCGCACCGTCCAGCGGGGATCGCGACTCCGCGGCGCCGTCGTCGACCCCCACCGCTACTGCGACCGCCGACGTCGCGGACGGGCCCGCCGACTACACGGCGTTCTGCGCGGCCAACCGTGCGGCGGCGACCGCGAAGTCGGGCACCGTCGGCGAGGACCTCGAGGCCGTGCAGGCGCAGGTCACGACCATCCGCGACCTCCTGCCCCTGGACGGCGTGAGCGCCGAGGTCGCAGCCGGTGCCGAAGTCTTCGCGACCTCCGCTGAGGAGACCGCCGCGATCCTCGCCGAGTTCCCGGCCGACAGCCTCGTCTCCGACGTCGGGCTCGACCCGAGGTTCACCGAGTCCCAGGCCGTGCAGAGTGCCGCGACCGACCCGAACTATCAGGCATTCATCGCCTGGACCATCCAGACCTGCGGATTCGACACCGAGTAATCGCGCCGCCGGCCTACCGGGTCTGGGCGATGATCGCCTCAGCGACCGTCTGCGCGCCGTCGCCGGAGCTGACGGCGTAGAACGTCTCTCCGACGGTGAGGTAGAGCGGCGACCGCGGGCCGTCCATGCGGCGCGCGACGAACGCCGACTCGCCGTCGACCGCGCCCTCGAGGGTGACCGGCTCGAGCGCCGCCGCCATGTCGGGCTGGGCTGCCAGCTCGTCGATGATCGTCTCGCCGTCGCGCACGACCAGGATGTCGGTGTACCCGAAGCCCTCTGCGAAGAGTTCGCAGCTGAACGCACCGACGCGGGCGCTCGCCGCATCCTCCAGGTCGCCGATCGGCTGGGCCCGTGGGTCGATGACGGTGTAGGTGGTGGTGGCCTCGCCGTACTGCAGTGCGGAGACGATCCCGGCCTCGTCCAGCCCGCCGTCGCAGGTCGCGTCGCCTTCGCGTGGCGCGAGCGCGGGCCAGGCGAGCTGAGCCTCGGAGGCGGGCTCCACCGTCGTGAAGGTGGTCTCCGCCGCCGTGGCGAGGTTGTCGAGGACCTCGCCCGACGGCGTGCCCTCGAACCGGCTGCCGGTGGAGGTCAGTCCGGAGGCGGTGATCGACAGCTCGACCCAGGCCGAGCCGACGGGCGCCGACACGCGCCATCCGGTTTCGCCCGACGAGGTGGTCGCCTCGACACCGGCGATCGTCCTCGTGTCCTCGGACGGTGTGTCGCCGGCGTAGGGCGGTGCCCAGTCGTCGGCAGCGCCCGGCAGGATCTCGATCGAGAGGTAGGCCCAGTCGCCCGCTCCATCGCCGATCATCTGCTGTCCGGCGCCCACCCGCCAGGAGCAGGCGAGGCCACCGGCCGCCGTCAGGACGGCCAGATCCACGGCGTCTGACGGTTGCACGGCCTCGACGACGTCCGCCGGTTCAGCGGCGAGGACGCCGGCGACCGTGTCGAGCGACGCGAGGTCGCTGCACGCGAGAAGATCGGCCGACGCCGGGGCGCTCGGTGCGTTGGAGGTCGGCGACGCGTTAGGTGTCGCGGACGACGCGCACGCCGACACTGACAGCACCACCATCACGGCGAGTCCCGCACTGATCCCGACCGACCGCATCCCCGCACCCCTGATCCCCATGCGCCGAGACTATCGGTGGCGCGCGTCGAAGCGGAGCCGGTACCGCGACGGCGTGCTGTCGAACGCGGCCGCGAAGTTCTGCCGGAAGGTCACCGGGGTGAAGCCGCAGGCGACGGCGACCTGGTCGATCGGCAGATCGGTCGTCTCCAGGAGTCGACGCGCCTCGTCGAGTCGTCGAGCCCGCACCCAGGCTGCCGGCGTCGTCCCCGTCGCCGAGCGGAACGCACGAACGAAGGAGCGACGGCTCAGGTGGGCCGCCGCGGCCAGACCGTCGACGGTCAGTGGTTCGTCGAGGTGTGCCAGCGCCCAGCTCGTCGCCACCGCGATCGGGTCCTGCGTCTCGGCGATCGGGACCGGTCGTTCGATGAATTGCGCCTGGCCGCCCTCCCGATGCGGAGCGACGACGAGGCTGCGGGCAACGCGGTTCGCCGCATCGGCACCGAGGCGAGTGCGGACGAGGTGCAGGCAGGCGTCGAGACCGGAAGCGGTGCCGGCCGACGTGAGGATGTCGCCGTGGTCGACGTAGAGGGCCGTCGGATCCACGGTGACCGCGGGGTAGCGTTCGGCCAGGTGCGCGGCGGAATGCCAGTGCGTCGCCGCCGTCCGCCCATCGAGGAGGCCGGTGTCGGCGACGGCGATCGAGCCGAGGCAGAGGCCGACGATCGTTGTACCACGCGCGTGGGCGTCGAGGACGACCCTTCGGAGCTCCGGCGAGAGCATGCGTCCGTCGTCCGTCCAGGACGGCAGGACGATGATGTCCGCGTCGGCGGCCGCTTCCAGGCCAGGGAGGTCGGCGATCGTGTACCCCTCGGCGGTCCGGATCGATCCGGCGCGGTCCGCGATGAGGTACGGCTCCCAATCGGCGAGCCCCTGGCGGCCGACCTCGTCGAACACCATCTGCGGGACCGACAGGTGGAACATGGTCACATCGTCGAACGCGTGGATGGCGATGCGCACTGCCGACTCCGATCTGGCCTGATTTCACCAGTATTGCGCATTCGTGCCAATGGTGGCGCCTCAGGAGCCGCGGGACGATGAACGGGTCGTCGTGCCGACGGCGTCACCGAACCGAGGAGTTCCCCGATGAGCACCACCACCCGCGCCCTGATCCTGATCGACGTCCAGCAGGAGTATTTCGCCGGTCCGCTCGCGATCCAGTACCCGCCGCGCGAGGAGTCGATCCTGCGGATCGCGACCGCCATCGACGCGGCGACGACGGCCGGGGTGCCCGTCGTGGTCGTCCAGCACTCATCCGGCAGCGGTGCACCGGTCTTCGACCCGGAAACGAGCGCCTTCGAGCTGCACCCCGAGGTCGTCCGCCGCGCGCAGCCGTCCTGGAAGGGCGTCGTGAAGCAGTACGGTTCGGTCTTCGCCGGGACGGACCTCGAAGCGTGGCTGCGCGAGCAGGGCGTGAACACCGTCACGCTCGTCGGGTACATGACGAACAACTGCGTCATCGCGTCCGCGGCGGGCGCCGAGGAACTCGGTATCGAGGTGGAAGTGCTCTCCGACGCGACCGGGGCCATCAACCTCGAGAACGCGGCCGGGTCCGTCGACGCGAAGACGGTGCACACGACGCTCATGGCGCTGCTCGACTCGAACTTCGGCGCGGTCGCGACGACGGGGGCGTGGATGCGGGCCCTCGCCGACCGGACACCGCTGCCGAAGGACGACCTGGTGTCCTCCGCCACGCGCACCGCCGAGCGCGACTAGCCTCCCGCCACCGATCAGTCGGTGACGGCGACGTCCCGGAGGTCGAGGTGCTCGCTGACGAAGTCGGTGGGGAAACCGGTGACGCCGTCGCGCACGACGGTGAGGGTGATCCCGGTGTAGAGCCAGTCTGCGGCGTGGTCCTTCGAGACCAGCGCTGCGGCTTCGCGGAGTCGTTCGTCGGCGGCCTCGGGGTCGGTCGCAGCCCTGGCCTCGGCGACCAACGACTGCACCGTCGGGTTGTCGTAGCCGAAGTAATAGTCCGGGTCCGCCCAGTGCCGGATGTCGCGTGCCTCGACGTGGTTCACGAGACTGAGGTCGTAGTCGTGGTTCGTGTAGACGTCGTTCAACCACGTGGGGAACTCGACGCTGTCGACCGTGAGGGTGACGCCGATGGCCTTGAACTGCGACACCAGGACGTTGGTGGCGGCGGTGCCGTAGTGGTTCGGGACGGTGAGCGTGAGCGCGAGGTCCTCCTGGCCGGCCTGGGCGAGGAGCGCCTTCGCCGCCTCCGGGTCGTAGGTCACGACGTCGCTGAGGTCCTCGTAGCCGGGGTCGAGCTCCGGGATCGGTCCGTACTGCAGGGCCGCGGCGCCGCCGACCGCCTCGACGATCGCAGCGTGGTCGATGGCCGTGCGGAGCGCCTGCCGGACGAGGGGGTCGTCGAGCGGTGCGCGCTGGTTGTTGAAGGCGAGGGTGTACTTGTCGGTCGTCTTCCCCTCGACGATCGTCAGGCCGTCGGTACGAGCGACCTGGTCCCGCAGGTTCGCATCGAGACCGATCTGCACGTCGACCTCGCCGGCGAGCGTCGCGTTGACGGCCGAGGACGAATCGGGGATGTAGCTGAAGACGACCTCCTTCACCTTCGGAGCGTCACCCCAGTAGTCGTCGTTCCGCTCGACGGTGATGCTGTCGCCCTGCTTCCAGGACGCGAGCGTGAACGGGCCGGTGCCGTTCGCCGTCGTCGACAGGTCGTTGTCCGCCCCGGCCTGGAGGACGAGCCCCGCGCGACCCGTCAGCGCCCACAGCAGGTCGGAGTCGGGGGAGCTGAGCTGCAGGCGGACGGTGCGGTCGTCGACCGCCGTGACGCTCTGGAGCTGTTCCAGGTCGAGGTGGTCGACGAACGCCGCGTTCTGTTGCACCTGCGTGAGCGAGTCGACCACGTCGGCGGCGGTCAGTGGAGCGCCGTCGTGGAAGGTCACGCCGTCGCGGAGGACGAAGGTGTAGGTGAGCCCGTCGGTGCTGACCTCGTGGCGTTCGGCGAGGGTGTCGACGATCTCGTTGTCCGGTGTGCGCGAGACCAGCCCCTGGTAGACGTTGTCGATGAGGACCTGCTCGAGTGCGACGCCGGAGGTCGTCCGGATGTTCAGGTCCGACGGCTCGAGGACGAGACCCACGCGGAGCGTCGCGTCGGTGTCCGCGGTGGGTGTCGTGGCTGGGCCCGCGCAGCCGGTGAGGGCGAGCAGGGAACCGGTGGCCGCGATCACGGCGGTGAGCAGGTGACGACGCAGTCGGTGACGGGGCATGGAGAACATTCTCGCGGATCCCGGCACCGGCCCGGTCCGGTGCCGATCGGAACGGCCCGAGCCGGGTCAGTCCGAAGCGTCGTCCGACAGCGAGCCGCTGATGACCGCGAGCGTCGCCGACTGGGCGCGCTGCGCACGATCGCCACGTCGGCCCACGAGCAGCCCGACCACGGATTCCGTCACGAGCATGATGGCCGCCCGGGAGGTGTGCACGAGTTCGTCCCGGAAGGTCGCGTCGATGGGAGCGACCACGAGCGCGACATCGGCGAGTTCGGCGACGGCCGAGCGCGGAAAGGAGGTGATCGCGAGGACGGTCGCGCCACTCGCTCGAGCTGCCGCGGCCACGTCGACGGACGCCCGGTTCGCGCCCGAGCCCGACAGGACCAGACACGCCGCGCCCGGGCCGAGATGGGTGGCGGCGATCTGCTGCCCGAGGGTGTCGGGCAGGTACTCGGCCGGCCGGCCTGCGGAGATGAGCCGCATCGCCAGATCGGAACCGAGCGGTGACGAGAGGCCGTTCGCCGCGATGAGCAGTCTCGGCGCTTCGTCGAGCACGCGGACGAACCGTTCGAGCGTCTCCTCCGTCATCGCCGACGTCGTCTGGCCGAGGCGACCGGCGAAGTGGTCGATGGCCCCGCGGAGGGTGCCGAGCATCGTGTCGTCGCCATCGTCGCGGGCGGTCGGTGTCCCGAGCGCGACCTCGCGGGTGAGGGCGACACGCAGCTGCGGGTAGCCCTCGTACCCGAGCGACTGCGCGGTGCGGATGACGGTGGCGCGGCCGACGCCGGCGAGGTCGGCGACCTCCTGGGCGGTGCGCTCGATGCTCGCCTCGATGTCCTCGGCCACCGTCTCGGCCACTCGGCGCTCGCTCGGCTGGAGCGACGGCGCGAGCATCGCGATCCGGGCCGTCGGCGGGGCGTCAGCGGACCCTGTCCACATTGCGGCTCCTCGTCGTGCGGGCGGGAAGGGCGGTACGGGTGGTACGGGCGATGCCGGGGCCCCGGGTGATCCGGCGTCGGATGGCACCCGAGATCGCGTCCATCGTCATGGTCACGACGACCACCACGATCAGCAGCATCCCGACTGTATCCCACTGGCGATAGTTGGTGTAGTTCGCCAGCATGCTGCCGATCCCGCCCGCGCCGACGAGCCCGAGGACCGCCGAGGTGCGGATGTTGATCTCGAACCGGTAGAGCGCGAGCGACAGCAGCGCCGGGGCGGCGGCGGGCCAGAGCGCCCAGCGCGTCACCTCGGCGGTACCGCCACCGGCAGCGCGGACGGCCTCCGAGGCGCCCTCCTGCACCGACTCGATCGTCTCGTAGACCCACTTCCCCTGGGTGCCGATGCCGGCGATCCCGAGGGCCAACGCGCCCGTGAACGGGGTGAGCCCGGTGATCGTGAGCAGGATGAGGGCGATGATCACCTCCGGGACCGCGCGGATGACGGCGAACACCCCACGCAGCGGCAGCCGCAGCCAGACCGGACCGACCGACCCTGCGGCGAGCATGCCGAGCGGGATCGAGACGAGGACGCAGAGGATCGCGCCGATCCAGGCCATCGAGATCGACCGCCACATCTCGGTGAGGGCCCGCGGCAGCTTCTCCCAGTTCGGGCTCTCGAACATGAGTCCGCCGAAGTGCACGAGCTGCGCCGGGACGGTGCCGAGATCGCGCCAGTCGATCGGCAGGCCGGCGGTCGCGGCGATGACGACGATCCCGACGGCGACGGACGCGAGGGTCGGGACGAGTCGCGAGGGACGGCGGGGGAGCACGGTGTTCGGATCGTTCGCGGTCATACGAGTCGCCTCCGCAGCAGGTTGGACGCGACCTCGATGAGCACGACGACGACGAGGATCTCGAGGACGATCACCGAGACGTCGTCGTAGGCGTAGAACGCCCGCCGTTCGTCGAGCAGCCGACCGATGCCGCCGGCGCCGACGATGCCGAGGATGGCGGAGATGCGGACGTTGAGCTCGAGGGTGTACAGCCACTGGTTCGCGAACAGCGGCCAGACCTGCGGGAGGACGGTGACGCGGTTGATCTGCGTCTGCGTCCCACCGGCGGCCTTGCCGGCCTCGATGTACGGGTGGTCGGCGGAGTCGATCGCCTCGGAGACGAGTTTGACGATGATGCCGAGGTCGAAGAGGAAGAGCGTCAGGAGGCCGGGCAGCGCGCCGACGCCGACCATGGCGACGAGGATGGTCGCGTAGACGAGGTCGGGCACCGCTCGGATGACGTTGACGATCGCGCGCAGGATGCGACGCGACAGGCCGTTCGGGTTCGTCGGCGCCGCCGCCCACAGCGTCAGTGGGACGGACAGCAACGCAGCGGCCACCGCACCCACGAGCGCCATCTGCAGCGTCTCGAGCATCGGTTGCACCGTCCGTGGCAGGAAGGCGAAGTCGGGTTGGAAGAGCTGGAGGAGCAGACCGGATCCGTTGTCCCAGTGGGAGATGAGCGCGCCGAAGTCGAGCTGCACGCCGCCGATCGCCGGGAGGCAGGTGGCGATCGTGAAGGCGGCCACGGCCCCGATGATGAGCGCGGTCCGCAGCCGGGTGCTCGGCCTGGGCGGCAGCCGCCAGTCGGTCACGGGTGGCAGGTTCCGGTCGGTTCCCGTCGTCGTCATCGGTCGAGCCGATCATCGGGCTGGATGGGGCGACCGTAGATCCGCTCGAAGTCCGCCTCGGTCGCGTCGGCTGCGGAGCCGTCGTAGACGAGTTCGCCGTCGCGGAGCCCGATCATGCGGGTCGTGTAGGTGCGAGCGAGGTCCATGAGGTGGATGTTCACGAGCACCGTGAGACCCGTCTCGGTGTTCACCCGGCGCAGGTCGTTCATCACCGTGTGCGCGGTCGGCGGGTCGAGGCTCGCGACGGGCTCGTCGGCGAGCATGACGCTCGGCTGTTGCGTGAGGGCGCGGGCGATCGCGACCCGCTGCTTCTGCCCGCCGGAGAGCTGCGCCGCGCGAGTCCAGACCTTGTCGAGCATGCCGACCGACTGGAGCGAGCGCAGAGCGAGCTCCCGGTCGGCGGCGGTGGTCAGGCCGAGGAGGTTCCGGTACGTCGGGGTGCTGGCGAACCGGCCGACGAGCACGTTGCGGTACACGCTCGTCCGGTCGGCCAGGTTGAAGCCCTGGAAGATCATGCCGACGTGCCCGCGCAGCCGACGGAGCTGCCGGCCGCGCAGACCGGTGACGGTGTGCGGCCCGACGGCGACGGTCCCGCTCGTCGCCGGCACGAGGCCGTTGATCGTGCGGATGAGCGTCGACTTGCCGGAGCCGGAGAGCCCCACGACGGAGACCATCTCACCGGCGGCGATGTCGAGTGAGACGTTGCGGAGCGCCTTCGTGCCGTTCGGGTAGGTGACCGAGACGTCGTCGAGACGGATGGACCACGACGCGGAGGCCGCGAGCTGGGCTCGGGCCTCCGCGCGATGCTGATCAGTGTTCATGCACCGGATTCCTGGAGAGGGTCGATCGGTTGGAGCGGGTCAGTTCGAGAACTGGTCGAGGATCTCGCCGTAGCGGGTGATCTCGTCCGGTGCGGTCTTGTCGGTCCAGCCGGAGAGGCCGACGAGGTCGAACATGACCTTCTTCGCCGCGTCGGAGGAGCCCGCGTAGCCCGCCATGAGCTTGGTGAGCTGCTTGGTGAGGTCGGCCGGGAGCGACTTCGAGACGGCGACGCCGCCGTTGGGGATCATCTCGGTGTAGGCGAACGCGACGACCTTGTCGGCGACGTCGGGCGCCTCCTTGAGGACGGTCGTGCGCGCGTCCCAGTAGCCGAACGAGACCTCGGCGTCGCCGTTGTAGACGGAGAGGACCGCGTTGTTGTTGCCCTCGACCGGCACCTGGGTGATGTCGGCGTCCGTGTCGATGCCGGCGTCACGCATGGCGACCACGGGGTACTGGTATCCGGCGGGCGAGGTCGCGGCCTGCAGGGCGACCTTGGTGCCCTTCGAGATCTTGTCGAGGGCCTTCAGTGCCGCCGGCCCTGCGCCGGTCGCAGCGTCTGCGCCGGGCTCGATGCCGTTGCAGTACGAGAGCGGGGTGCCGCTCGCCGCGTAGGTGACCATGACCGGCGCTTCGGCGCAGTACTTGTCGGGGTTGTTCGTGTAGGCGACCGACGCGTACGAGGTCGCGCCGAAGCGGACGTCGCGCAGGACGAGGTTCGCGTCGTAGCGCTCGGTCGCGTTGTAGAGCGAGCCCGCGTCGGTGATGATGACCTGCGCCTGGTCGCTGCCGAGGGCCTCGACGGTCGCGGCGTAGTCGGTCGCGACGACCCCGTTGACCTTGATGCCGAGGTTCTCCGACAGGTAGCTGGTGAGCGGGTCGAGGGCTTCGGCGAGGTCCTCGCCCTCCACCGACGGCACGAGCGAGATGGTGATGGAGTCGGGCCAGGACGCCGTGCCCGATGCCGACGGCGACGAGGCGGCGGGGCTGCAGCCGGCGAGGGCGAGGGCGGCGACGGCCGCGACGCCGGTGAGGAGCAGGGTCTTGCGCATGTTCGGGATGCCTTTCGAGGGTGGAGGGTGATCAGGAGGCGGACGGAGCGGGAGTGGAGGTCTGGGAGGCGTCGGGGTGGCGCGATGCGGCTGCGGCCCAGGCGATGATCTGGTCGTACAGGTCGGCGAGTGAACGCCCACGCATCGTGGCGGTGGCCGTCGAGCGCTCGAAGGTCGCGCCGACGAGGGCGGTGTCGGCGCCCAGCTCGGCGGCGGGAGCGAGGTCGTTCTCGACGATGTCGCCGACGGCGAGGACGGGGCCGGCGGCGAGCGCGTCACGGATGAGCGGGACGAGGCCTGCCGGCTTCCCGACGGTGAAGTGCACGGCGTCGAACACCTCGGCGACGCCCCAGGAATGGAGGAGCGCCGTGATGCCGTCGCCGGGGGCGTTCGTCGCCAGGACGAGTCGGGCGTGGGTGCCCAGCGTCTCGAGGAACGCGGGCAGGCCGTCGGGGGAGTCGACCGCCGCTTCGCTCGAGCCGAGCATCGCGCGCGAGTCGTCGTAGGACGCGCCGATGACGTCGGCACCGACGCCGGCTTCGCGCGCGATCCGGGTCACGGCGTCGTACCCGTCGCGGGCGTCGGTCTCGCCGGTCGCGAACGCGGCGAGGGCCGCCTCGGCACGCATCGCGAACTCGGAGTCGCCGGTGCGCTCGGCGATGGCGCGGGCGAAGGCCGTGATCGGCCCGTCGCCGAGGGCGAGGGTGCCGTCGAAATCGAAGAGGATGGTGGGGGCCACAGGCGCTCCTTCTGAGCGTGTCGTCACACGGCCGCTCCTGCGGACGCTGCGTCCATCATGGACGGCGAGTGTGGACGCAATCACCATGACGGGTGAACGGCGGGTGAATTCACCGACGCACGAGCCGCCTATGCTGTGGTGCTGTGATGATGACGGAGCTCGCGCGACGAGCAGAGACCGAACCCTCGACCGTGCTCGAGGAGCACTCCTGGTTGGGTGCGGCGATCGACGAGGACACGGTGGCAGGCCGGTTCGCCTCGTGGGGTGCGTCGACCGTCATCGACGAGCACACGGGCGGGCCCGTGATCCCACGTGCGCTGTTCGAGGCGCTGCATGCGCGCGCCGGCCTCGCCGTGGTCTGGCCGGTCGGGAACGCCGGGCTCCTCCACGTCTACGGCTACCTGCTCTCGGCGGTCCCGACACCCTACGGGTTGAAACGCGACCGCTGGCTGGACGGAGCGCTCGCGCGCGCGTTCGGGCTCCCCGACGACGAGTTCGTCCCGTGGGCCCGGGCGTCGTCCCTGCTGTCGCGGGTGACGGCGGCCGCGCAGGACCTGCTCGCACGACCGGTACGGACGGCCGACGGCCCGTCCGGTCGGATGCGTCTGGCGCTCGGCGACCCGACGGACACCGACGCCGTCGCGCTCGTGTACGGCATCGACGAGCGCCTGATCACGACCTTCCCGGTCGCCTCCGGAGCAGCGGTGCTGGAGGAGTGGGACGCCGACCCGGGACGACGCCGGTGGAACGCGGCTGTCGAAGGCTGACGCGGATCAGGCGTCGGAGGATCCTCGGCGGGCGTCCCCGCCACGCATTGATCGCACGCCGGATCGGCGGAGGCGTCCGGCGACGAGACCGGCCAGCTCCATGGCGAGGACGTAGCTCACGACGCGGACCGCGAGCAGCACGATGACGAGCACCGGCGAGATGAGGTCGGGCGAGATCACCGCGAAGGACAGCGCCCAGATCGCGACGCCGCCGGCCGCGGCCGCAAGCCAGGTCGTCACGCGGGCGGGGTGACGGCGGCGGGCGAGCACCAGGTCGAGCGCGGCTGCCGGAACGACGAGCGCGACGATGATCGCCGGGCCGAGGGCCGTGACGGGCAGTGCGAGGAGCCCGGTGACGGCTGCGGTGAGCACCGTCGCACCGGGGACGCCCGTCCAGCGCCTGGCGAGCATCGGCATCACCATCGTGACGGCGGCGATCGCGGCGTAGAGCACGGGGTTGAGCACCGCGGCGGTCGACGTCAGCGGGCTGACGAGGAAGAGGATGACGGCACCGACGGCGCCGAAGGCCGCACAGCGCAGCAGGGTCGTGGTGGTCGCGGATCTCATGGCCTCAACAGGGTAGTGGTGGTGGAAGGACGACGGGCGGGCCGAGCCCGAAGGCTCGACCCGCCCGATCGGTCAGGTCCGGGTCAGCGCCCGGTGACGAGGCGGCGTCGGATGACGAGTCCGGTACCGAGCAGCAGCAGGATCGCCGCTCCGACCACCAGTGGTGCGACGGTCGTACCGGTCGAGGCGAGCACCGGACCCGGCGTGCTCACGGTCGCCGTGGACGGGTCGGAGGTGAACGACTCGCCGCCCGGCGTCACGCCGGTCCCGAACGCGGTGTTGTGGATCGAGCCCGCGTTCAGGTCCGCCTGGGTGACCGTGTAGGTCGCGGTGCAGACGACCTGGAGCCCGGGGGCGAGGAGCGCCGTGCCCGTCGGGCAGGCGATCGCGGCGAGCGTCCCGGTGCCGGTGAAGTCACCTTCCTCGACCGCGACGTCACGCAGCGTGACGTTGCCGGTGTTCGTCACCTGGAACGAGTAGGTGATGACCTGTCCCGCAGTCGTGGCCCGCTCGACGTCGGCCGTCTTGACCACCGAGAGGCCGGGGACGGGCGGCGACGGGATCGTGACCTCGGACGGCGGCGAGACCGGCGGGACACCGTTCACGCTGTTCGGCGGCGTCGCCGTCGCGGTCGCCGAGTTCGTGATCAGCCCCGCGTCGACGTCGGCCTGCACGACCGTGTAGGTGGCCTCGCAGGTGATCGTCGCGCCCGGTGCCAACGAAGCGGCTTCGGCCGGGCAGACGACGTCGGACAGCTCGCCGGCGCCGGAGAACTCCCCTTCCACCACCGTCGGGTTCGTCAGCGTGACGTTCCCGGTGTTGGTGAGGAGGAAGGAGTAGGTGACGACCTGGCCGACCGCGAGGCCGTCCTGGGCCATCGCATCGGCCGACTTCACGACCGTGATGGCGGGTGTCGCCGGGAACGCGACGGTGGTCTCCGACGGCGGCGAGACCGGGGGAGTGCCACCGTTCGGCGGGGTGCCGGTCGCGGTCGCGCTGTTCGTGACCGATCCCGCATCGACGTCGGCCTGGGTCACCGTGTAGGTGGCCTCGCAGGTGACCGTCGCGGCGGGAGCGAGCGAGCCGGCCGCCGGCGGGCAGACGACCTGGGACAGCTCACCGGTGCCGGTGAAGTCGCCCTCGACGACCCCGACGTTCGTCAGCGTGACGTTGCCGGTGTTGGTGACGAGGAACGAGTAGGTGACGTCCTCGCCGGCGTTCGCGACCGTGGTCGGCGTCGCGGACTTCGCCACCGTGATGGCGGGCGCGGCGGGGAACTCGACCGTGGTCTCCGACGGCGGTGAGACCGGGGGAGTGCCGCCTGCCGGCGGGGTGCCGGTCGCGGTCGCCGAGTTGGTCACCGAGCCGGCGTCGACGTCGGCCTGCGTGACCGTGTAGCTCGCTTCGCAGGTGACGGTCGCCGCCGGGGCGAGCGAGTCGGCTGCGGCCGGGCAGACCACGTCGGAGAGCTCGCCGGTGCCGGTGAAGTCGCCCTCGATGATCGAGACGTCGGAGAGGGTGACGTTGCCGGTGTTGGTGACGAGGAACGAGTAGGTGACGTCCTCGCCGGCGTTCGCGACCGTCGTCGGCGTCGCCGACTTCGCGACGGTGAGCGCCGGGGCCTGGGCCACGCCCGGGATGGTGACCTCGGACGGCGGTGAGACCGGTGGCTGGCCCTGCGGCGGGGTCCCGGTCGCGGTGGCCGAATTGGAGACGGTCCCGGCATCGATGTCGGCCTGCGTCATCGTGTAGGTGGCCTCGCAGGTGACGGCCGCCGCGGGGGCGAGCGTCGCCGCTCCCGGCGGGCAGACGACGTCGGAGAGGTCACCGGTCCCGGTGAACGCGCCCTCGTCGACCTGGACGTCGGTGAGCGGCACGTTGCCGGTGTTGGTGACGAGGAAGGAGTAGGTGATCTCGTCGCCGACGGCGTACTCCGCAGCAGCGGGTGACGCGGACTTCACGACGGTGATCGCGGGAGCCTGCGGCACGAACTCGACCGTGGCGTCGGCCGGCGGGTTGAGGCCCACGCTCGTGATGTTGTCGGGACCGTTCGTGAACGTCCCGGCGACGGGCGACGTGACCTCGACGGTGACGGCGCAGGAGGTCATGCCCTGGCTGAGGTTCCCGGTGACGTCGATCGACGAGCCGCCCTCGGGCGCGGTGACCACACCCGACGGGCAGGTGGTCGAGGCGTCGCCGTCGGCGATCGTCAGGCCGGCGGGCAGCGCGTCCGTGAAGGACCAGCCGTTCTTCGCCGCGAGCTCGTCGGTGTTCGTGATCGTGAGGGTCAGCGTGGACGTCTCACCGGCGACGACGCTCGCCGGGCTGAACGACTTGTCCAACTGCGGGGAGACGTCGAGCACCTGGATGTTGTCGAAGGCGTGGTCGTTGCCGGCCGTGCCGCCGCCGGTCAGGTTGCGGGCGACGATGCCGACGGTCGCCCCGGGGAGCAGGACGGCTCCCGGCGAGACGTAGGTGCCGACGCGGACGTTCTCCGCCCCGGCCGCACCGGTCGCCGGCGCGGTGACGGAGCGGGAACCGGCTGCGGTGCACCCGTTGACGGCACCGACGGAGTGCGCGTCGCCCTGGTCGTCGGTGAGGAAGAACTCGAGGACGGGCTGCTGCGACGCGTTGCAGGACACCGCGGCGAGGTCCACCGAGGTCGTGAGGAACCGGCCGGCGCTTGTGAGCGCGATCGGGTCGACGGTCGCGAACTCGACCGCGTTCGGCGGGTTCATGGTGAGGTTCTGCTGCGACGTCCAGGCGCTCACGGAGTGGTTGGTCGTGTCGCCGGCGCCGAGGGCCCAGGCGAGCTGCCGCGTGCGTCCTTCACCGGACGCCGATTCCGCGAAACACTGCGGCTCCGCTGACGAGGCGAAGCTCGTCACGTTGCCGTTGCACTGGGCGTGGTCGCGCCAGGAGGCGTCCGCGGTGTAGCGCGTGCCGTCGGCGCCGACGTAGTCCTCGATGTACGTCGGCGACGTCGCTCCGTTCTCGAAGTCCTCGGCGTAGACGATCGATCCCGACTGCGGCGTCCCCGGGGTCCCGGGCAGCGCCTGCGCGCTCGAGCCGACCCCGACGAGCGAGAGGGCCGACAGGACGGTCACCCCGATGATCCCCATGGTCGCGCGACCGGCGGACGGTGCCCCCCACCGGTTCCGCCACCGTGCGCGGTGACTCCTTCGACCCGTGTGCTGCTGCATGTGTGCTGCCTTCCCCGTGAAGCGGCGGTGCGCCCGCCGAAAACCTGGCCCCAGCTGTGGGGCCGAGGATCAGTAGAGCGGCAACCCCGACGCGTTCCGGGCGGATCGGCCAAAGACCACCCCGCATCCTGCCCCGGGTGTTCCCCGACAGGTGAGGGTCACCTAGGGTTGACCCGTGCACATCGGTCGGAATAGGTACTTTCCCTCCCTCGGGGCGGGGTTCCTCCACCCCACGGACGTCGCCCCGGTCACCCGTCTCCTCACCACGGCCATCCAGGAGGAGGACTGGGACACGGTCGTCTCGGTGATCGAGTACGAGTGGGGGATCCTCATGGCGCTCGACCTCGCGACGCTCGACCGTGCGCTGCAGGCGCTCCCGGCGCGCGTGCTCTCGAACCACCCCATCGTCTTCGCCGTCCGGGAGATCCGGCTCAACATCCGTGGGGAGACCGACGCACTCGACCAGTCGGTGGGGCGGTTCCAGCTCCCGACCGATCCCGACGACCTCCGGGACCGAGCTCGCACCGAGCTCGCGCGCATCAGCCTGAGCGCATCGACGGCGTTCATGATCGCCTACCGCGTGCACGGTCGGCACCAGCGCGCGTTGCACTACGCGCGGATCACCGAGGAGCTCGCGCGACGGGCCCGCGTGCACCGCCCGACCGAGTTCGCGCCCCGCGTCCCCACCGCCCTGTTGCAGGTGGGGATCACGAAACTGCTCGTAGGTGACCTCCACGAGGCGAGCCTCGTGCTCCGCGAGGCGTACGAGCTCCGACACGAGTCGTGGGACGGCCGGAACGGCGGTGACGCCTCCGGCAAGCTCGCCCTGCTCTACGCGGTGCGCGGCGAGATCGTGGAGGCGGACCGCTGGCTCGGACGCCACGACGACGGGGGCGGCGCGCACGGGTGGATGGTCCCGCTGGTCCAACTGTCGGGTGCCATCGCCCGGGCCTTGATCGCCATCGCCCGTGTCGACCGGGCGGCGGCGGAGGCGGCGCTCGCGACGCTGGAGCTCCAGGTCAACCGCGAGCGGTCCTGGGCACCGTTCATCACCTACGCGCAGGCGCAGCACGCACTCCTCTGGGGTGATCGACGGGCGGCGCTGCAGCTCATCGAACGCACCCGGGTGTTCGCCGGTCGCAGCCTGCGTCATGCCGGGTCGGAGCGACTCCTCGACGCCGTGGAAGCGTCACTCCTCCTCGCCCTCGACCGTCCGACGGAGGCCAGCGTCCTCCTCGACGGCCGTGACCGGAACGCCCACACCGCCGCGGTCGCCTCGCGGCTCGCGCTCCTGACCGACCGCAAACCCCTCGCGCGGGAACTCGCCACCGCCGGGCTCGCAGAGGAGCACATCGACGCCGGTGCGCAGACGGAGCTGCTCATCACCTCGGCGCTCGCCGACGACTCGGACGAGGACGGTCGGCGGCATCTCCTGCAGGCGATCGCGACGACGGCGCGGACCGGGATGCTCACACCGTTCGTGGTCGCGCCACGCAGGCCGCTTCGACACCTCCTCGGCACGATGTCGCCCAGCGAGACCCATGCGCGGATCGAGCGGACGCTCGCTTCGAGCCCCGAGCCGACGCCGGAGACCGTGCAGCTCGTGGAGCTCACCGCCACCGAGCGCCGGATCCTCCAGCTCTCCGCGGAGGGTCGGACCCGGCAGGACATCGCTCAGGCGCTGTACGTGTCCGCGAACACGGTGAAGTTCCACTTCCGGAACGTCTACCGGAAGCTCGGCGTCGACTCCCGTGAGGACGCACTGGCCACCGCACGGCGGCTGGGACTGCTCCCGACCGAGCGGTGAACGTGGAGTGGGGCGGATCCGACGCGGGTCGCGCTCAGTGCGCCGGAAGCGCCTGCTTCTGCGCGTAGCCGCTGCGCTGGGTCTCCTCGTCGGCGACCCGCACGCCGTAGCGATAGGTGAGTTCGCCGCCGAGCACGCCCGACAGCCCGACGAGGCCGTACCCGAGCACGCTGCACAGGACGCCTGCGACGCCCGCTCGGTGGTGCGGTGATCGGGCCCGGATGATCAGGCTGCCGGTGAACAGGGTGACCGCGGCGACGTTCGCCACGAGGTGGGTGAGGGCGATCCGTCGGGCGGGGGTGCCACGGTCGATGGTGCGCAGGTCCATGAGTCCGAGCGTCCCTGCTCCGGATGCGCCGACGAGACCGATCCCGACGAGCCAGGTCGCCCCGCGCGCGAACGACTTCGGATCGTCGACGAAGCGTGAGGCGAGGTCGAACACGAGGCTCGCCGTCCATGCACCGATCGGGATCGTGACGGCGACCGCATGGAGTGGGTGACCATACGGACCCGCGAGGATCGACGTCGGCCGCTTTGCCCGGCGCAGGCTCAGCTCGGTGCGTTCGATGGCAGTGGGGTCCAGCGTCTCGACGGTCGTCATAGGGGGACGCTACGCGTTCGAAGAACCTGGGCGTACACCTTGACGCCGCCGGACGATGCGTGGTTGCATCGGCCGGCGGCGTCGCGCGGGAGTCGCTCAGGCCGTCAGACCTCCAGGGACCAGGCCTCGGCTCGCACGGTCGCGTCGTGTCGCACGGCGTACCGCTCGGCGTCGGCCGGATACGCCCGGAACGTCCGAGCGGGGTGCCCGGTGTGGTGGATCTCGACGATCGACGCGTCGATGAGGATCCGGACCTCGTCCCCGTCGGCCAGCTCGCCGTGCCAGATCAGCTGCGTGTCCGAACCCGACAGCTCGAGGGAGGCCGCGCCTGCGCCCGTGAGTCGCACCTCCGCCTGATCAGGGAGTTCCGCCGCGCCGATGACCTCGGCCCGGAGTCCCGTCAGCTCCCGCGCCGGGATCAGCTCGACCTCGTCGCCCCGGACCACGAGCTCGCGCGGGAACGTCAGCATGCCCGACCAACCCTGCTCGTCGGTGTCCGCCTGCGTCCGGCCGCGCACGCCATCGGGAGCGATCTCCTGCGCCCAGCCCCAGAGCAGCACCCGCTCCGACTGTCCGTCCGAGCCGTCGGACTGCACGGCCTGCGGTGCGTAGAAGCTCGACCCCTCGTCGATGATGCCGGTCCGGCGGGCGCTGAACACGGGTCGCCCGGTGGCCTCGTCGAGCTCCATCGACCCGAGGACCCAGGCCACCCCGCGGTGCGGCTGGCCATCGAGCCACAGCGACACCAGCAGCACCCAGTCGTCGCCGACCCGCACGAGCTGCGGGCACTCCCACCCTTCGCACGGAGCGAGCTCCGAGACGACCGGTGCCTCGGCCGTCAGCAGGTATCCCTCCTCGGTCCAGGCGTCGAGGTCGTCGACGCCGTAGAGGAGTAGTGCGCCACCGACGTCGGAGCGGCCGGCGCCCTGGATCGCCCAGCGGCGCCCACCCAGCTCGAAGAGGAACGGGTCGCGCACCATCGTCACACGCTCATCGGCGGGGAGCCCGGCAGCGACGATGCGTTCGCCGGTCCAGTCCTGCGCATCCGCCGAGCCGTGGACGACGACGACCTCCGAGAACCCGTGCCGGTCACGCGCGCCCGAGTAGACGACGGACGGCCGGCCCTGGTCGACGACCCCGACGCCGCTCCAACAGCCGAAGCCGTCGGTGGTGCCCGGGCGGGGTGCCAGGGCCACCGGGTGCTCCTCCCAGGCGAGCAGGTCCGGCGAGCTCACGTGACCCCAGTGGATGTCCTCGTGCCGGGCCGACCCCGGGTTGTATTGGAAGAAGACGTGCCAGCGACCGTCGACGAACATGATGCCGTTCGGATCGTTCAACCACCCGGCCTCGGGTCGCGGGTGCAGCAGCGGGAAGCCGCGGTCGAGGACGTGCGTTGCGTGGAGGCCGGTCATGGCTTCCTTTCGGTTCGAGATCAGTCGGATCGAGGGGAGGGCGGTGGTGCTGGTCACTTGCTGACGCCGGCGGTGAGCCCTTCGCGCAGCGGCTTCTGGCCGAAGACGAAGACCAGCGCAGCCGGGATCATGGACAGGACGACACCGGCGAGGACGGTTGCGACCGACCCGGTACCGAGGTTGCCCTGCAGGGTCACGAGCCCGAGCGGGAGGGTGAAGTTCTGCTCGCTGATCGTCAGGATCAATGGCCGGAAGAACTCGTTCCAGTGGTAGTTGAACGCGAGGATGCCGACGATCGCGAGGCCCGGGGCGGCGAGCGGCAGGTAGATGCGGAAGAAGATCTTCCACGGTCCCGCCCCGTCGATCTGCGCCGCCTCGGCGAGCTCCGGCGGCAACCCCATGAAGTACTGCCGCATGAGGAAC
The DNA here is from genome assembly GCF_003856975.1 of Plantibacter sp. PA-3-X8. Taxonomy (NCBI): domain Bacteria; kingdom Bacillati; phylum Actinomycetota; class Actinomycetes; order Micrococcales; family Microbacteriaceae; genus Plantibacter; species Plantibacter sp. PA-3-X8. The sequence continues at coordinate 3,775,716 of NZ_CP033107.1, read as the reverse complement.
GTGCCGAACGCCGTCGGGATCATCGGGATGATGAGCGCGAGGAGCGTGTCCGACAGGCCCATGCCGCGGATGAGCATGAACACGGGGACGATCGTCACCTGCATCGGCACCATCATCGTGGCGAGGATGAGGCCGAACAGGATGCGCTTGCCGCCGAAGTCGAAGCGCGCGAAGACGTAGCCGGCCATCGCCGCGCTGAGCATCTGCCCGGCCGCGATGAGGAGCGTCACCAGCGCGCTGTTCCACGTGTAGAGCAGGATCGGGATCTTCTGGAAGACGTCGATGAACGCGCCCGGGCCGAACTCGGTCTGCCCGGTGTCGACGTTCGCGGGGGTGAGCGCCGTGATGAGCGTCCACACGACGGGCGCGAGTGTGAGGAACGCGGCGATGACGAGGACGAGGAACTTCCCGGCCGTGGCGAGTCGGCGGCGTGACGAGTCGGGGGTGACTGCTGCGATGGACATCTGGGACCTCATCCGTAGAAGACGAAACGCTTGCTCAGCCGGAACTGTGCGGCGGTGACGAGCATGATCAGGAGCGTCAGCACGATGCCGATCGCTGCGGCGAGACCGAAGTCGAGCTGCTGGAATGCGGACTCGTAGATCACCATCACCGCGGTACGGGTGTCGTCTCCCGGCCCACCTCGCGTGAGGACGTACGGCTGGTCGAAGATCTGCAGGGCGCTGATGATGGCCATGACGGACGCGACGAGCATGGTGGGGCTCACGAGGGGCAGGGTGACGTTCCGGAACTGGCTCCAGCCGTACGCGCCGTCGAGCGACGACGCCTCGTAGACCTCGCGCGGGATCGCGGCGAGTCCGCCGATGAACAGCAGGAAGGTGAAGCCGAAGTTCTGCCACACGTAGACGAGGAGGACGACGATCTTCGCCCCGAACCCGGTCGTCAGCCAGCCGATGTTCCCGACGCCGAAGAGCCCGAGGAACTCGTTGACGAGGCCGAACTCCTGGTTGAACAGGTACGACATCACGAGCGACACGGATGCGGCCGACAGCACCAACGGGAAGAACAGCGCGGAGCGGAAGAAGGTACGCAGCCATTCCGGCATCCGCGACTGCACGAGGATCGCGAGCAGGAGCGCGACGGCGAGCTGGAGCGTCACCGCCACGACCACGAAGCCGACCGTGTTCAGGAAGGACACGCGCACCGTGGGGTTGGCGGCGAGGTCGACGAAGTTGCCGACGCCGACGAACTCGGGTGCCGAGATGATGTCCCACCGGAAGAAGGCGAGGACGAACGACCCGATGATCGGGACGAAGCTGAAGAGTCCGAGGCCGATCAGCGTGGGGGCGAGGAACACCCAGACGAGCAGGCGGCTCCCGCGCGGCGCGGGACGTCGGCGGCCGGTCTTCGCCTCGGGCGGGACGACCAGTGCCCGGGTCGCCGTCGGTGACTGCAGTGCCATCATCGTCCCTTCAGCGCGAGCTCGAGGTCCCGCTGCATCGTCTCGAGCCCGCGGCGGACGCCGTTCGGGCCGTTCGTGATCGCGCCGACCACGTTCTTGATGAGGGCCGACTCGACGGCGGCCTGCTGGGGCGGCGCGGGCATCGGTCCGGTCGTCGGGAACCGGTCGAGGGTGTCGTAGAAGACCTCCCAGTGCTTCGGTCCGATGTCACCGCCGTACAGCTGGGCGTTGAGTGAGCGCCGGGGCAGCGACGAGTCGGGCTGGCTGTGCGCGATCGACATGCCCTCGACGGAGATGCAGTACTTCATCCACTCCCACGCCTCGTCCTTGCGTTCGGAGGTCTGCATCATCGCGTAGCCGCCGGCTCCGAACTGGTGGCGTTGTCCGCGCATCTTCGGGAAGTAGGTGACGTCGTACTCGTCGTCGCCGAGGCCGGCGTCGTTGAGTCCCTTGACCCAGAACCCGCCGGCCGGCGTCATGCCGACCGAGCCGCGGGAGAAGAGCGAGACGAGCTCGTTGCCGCCGCCCTGGGCGGGGTTCGCGGCGATCCCTTCGGAGACCATGCGCTGCAGGACTTCGAAGCTCTCGACGGTGCGGTCGCTCAGCGCGTCGGCGTTCTCCCACAGGTACCCACCACCACGAGGGGTCTCGTCCGGGTAGAACTTGGACCACATCCAGTCGCCGCCGGGTGCCTTCTCCTCGGTGAGGAAGCTCGTGTCGTTGATGTACAACCAGGGCACGACACCGCCCCAGAGCCGGTTGTTCCAGAAGTAGGGGAGGAACGATCCGGGGGCGCTGGCCTGCATGGTGCGGCCGACGGCGAAGAAGTCGTCGACCGACCAGTCGTCACGCGGACGCTCGAGGCCGGCCCGCTCGAACGCGGAGGTGTTGTAGTACATGTTCGCCGCGTTGAAGTTGTCCGGCAGTTGGAACAGATTGCCCTTGTACATGAACGACTCGATGAGCGAGGGGTTCACGTCGTCGAAGTACTCCTGCAGTTCGGCGGCGTCGCGCTGCACGTACTCGTCGATCGGGTGGGCGAGGCGCTCGGCGAACAGCTGGGTGCCCTCCGTGGCGACCGACACGATGTCCGGCGGGGTGCCGGCCGCGACCATCGTGAGGATCTTGGCGAAGAAGTTGCCCCAGTCCTGGCCCTGGATCGCGATGATCCGGACGGGGATGTCGGGGTGCAGCTTCTGGAAGCCGTCCACGAGCGACTGCCGGGCGGCGGCGTCCTGGGCGGTGCCGAAGAGGGCGACGGTGAGGGCGTCGTCACCTCGGCCGGGGATGTCTCCGCCGGTGAGGCGCGGCCAGGAGATGGCCGTGCCCGCCAGACCGAGACCGAGCAGGGCGAGTGCCGCCCTGCGACTCAGATCAACCACGTTGTTGCTCCTGCGAAATCGGGGCCGACCGTTCGCAGGGCGCGGACGATGAGCCGTGAATGGAGGTGCTGAACGGATTCAGCAGTCGAAACATAACACAGCTCCGCGCGATATGCTGAACTGATTCAGCAAACCGCACGAGGGAGTGTCATGTCCACGCAACGCCGCCGCACGACCCTGGCGGACGTCGCGGAGCGCGCGGGCATGTCCAAGGCCGCGGTGAGCATGATCATGAACGACCGCCCCGGTTCCCGGCTGTCCGCGGACGCCGTCGAGCGGGTCCGCGCCGCCGCGGCGGAGCTCGACTACCGCCCGAACCCCGCGGCCCAGGTGCTGCGCCGCGGGAAGACCAGGACGATCGGGTTCATCTCCGACGAGGTCACGCTCACCCGGCACGCCTCAGGGCTCATCGGCGGCGCGCTCGAGGTGTCGAAGACCCACGACCACACGATGCTCATCGCGGAGACCGAGGGGATCGAGGGCGGCCTCGCCCGCGCCTTCGAGACGATGATCGACCACCGCGTCGACGGCATCCTCATCGGCCTCCTCGGCGCCCGCCTCATCGACCTCCCCGCCACCTCGACCGGTGTCCCCGTCGTGGTGCTCAACGGAGCGTCCTCCTCGGGACACGCGAACGTCCTGCCCGACGAACGAGCTGCCGGGTACGCGGTCGCGAAGCGGCTCGTCGACGCGGGTCACCGACGGATCGGCGTGGTCGGCGACCTGCCGCAGGACGTCATCAACGATCCGCGACAGACGGCGACGGTGGCACTCCGCTTCGCGGGCATCGCCGCGGCGTTCGCGGAGGCCGGGATCGAACCTGCTCGGGTCGACATCGTCGAGTGGCAGCCGGAACCCGGTTACGAGGCGACGGCGACGCTCCTCGAGCGCCACCCGGACGTCACGGCGATCCTCGCCGCGAACGACGGCGTCGCCTTCGGTGCCTACCAGGTGCTGCTCGAACAGGGGCGTCGGATCCCGCAGGACGTCTCCGTCGTCTCCTTCGACGACGAGATCCTCGCCGGCTACCTGCGCCCGGGCCTCACCACCGCGCGGCTGCCCTACCAGGAGATCGGCGCGCTCGGAGCCTCGATGCTCCTCGGTCAGCACGCCCTCGGGCACGAGCTGGTCACGATGCCGATCATCGAGCGCGACTCGCTCATCGCCGCGGTGTCGACCGACGCCGGTTGACGCCACCCGACCCTCGCACCCAGCAGAGAGAGATGCCATGCACGCAGCCCCCAAGACCGACGTCCTCCTCGCCGGCGAGACCCTCATCGACATCGTCCGGCGGCTCGACGGGACGCAGGCGGAGAGCCCCGGCGGCAGCCCGGCGAACGTCGGGATCACCCTCGGTCGGCTGGGCCGTGCCCCGGCCTTGGTGACCCATGTGGGCGACGACGAGCGCGGCGCGGCGATCCGCTCCTGGCTCGACGCGTCCGCGGTGACCCTCGTGTCGGCTCCGACCGGTCGGACGTCCACAGCTCAGGCGACCCTCGACTCCGAGGGGGCGGCCACCTACGAGTTCGACCTCTCGCTCGATCTGGAGGCCTCGGGTGCGCCGGACGCCGCCGTCGTCCACACCGGCTCGATCGCCTCGGTCCTCGAGCCGAGTGCCGACCGTCTGCGCGAGCTGGTCGAGACGCGTCGTCCCTCGGCGCTCATCACCTACGACCCGAACATCAGGCCATCACTCATCGACGACGCGGCCCGCGTCCGCCAGGCGGCCCTCGACTGCATCGCGCGCGCCCACGTCGTGAAGGCGAGTGACGAGGACGTCGCGTTCCTGCTGCCCGGTGTGGCACCGGTCGACGCCGCTCGGGAATGGGTCGCGGCCGGGCCGGGACTCGTGGTCGTGACGATGGGTGGTGACGGGGCGGTCGCGGTCAGAGACGGTTCCGTGCTCGAGATCGAGACGCCGCGGGTGCAGGTGGCCGACACCGTCGGTGCCGGCGACACGTTCATGGGTGCGCTGATCGACGGACTGCTGACTGCCGGTATCGCTGGGCCCGGGGCCGAGGAGCGACTTCGCGAGGTGTCCGAGGAGGTGCTGCAGCAGCTGCTCGACCGCGCCGCGCGGGCCGCGAGCATCACGGTGTCGCGGCCAGGAGCGAACCCGCCCACCTCGGCGGAACTCGACGCCTGAGGCGCACGACGTCTGCGCGTCAGGACGACTCGGACGGCGGGAGTTCCGTCCCGGCGAAGCGCTCCGACGACACCACCTGCTGGGCCGCCCGACGGAGGGCGAGGATCAGTGGTTCGGTGAGCACGGTGCCGAGCACGATGTACTGCACCGCGAGCTCGGGTGAGTCCGCCGGGATGCCGTCGATCTCGGCTTCGGCGATGCGGCGCGCTGCGTCGACATAGCGGTCGAGGACTGCGGGTGGCATGGTGAAGCCGGCTCGTTCCAGGGCGTCCAGGGCTCCGGCCAGGCCGGCGAGGAGTCCGGGATCGCATTGCGCCTCGATCCCGCCGAGTCGTTCGTAGAGCTCCAGTGCGCGGGTCGTGTCGACCGGACCACTCGAGCGCGGGGTGACAGCGGTGTGGGCGACGCCGAGGAGGTCGTACGGACCCGCCGGCGGCGAGTCCAGCGCGGCGACGACGTTCCGGGTCTCCGCGATGCTCACGCCGGCAGTGAGCAGTGCGCGGATCACGCGGAGCCGGGACACGTGGGCGTCGCCGTAGCTCGCCTGGGTCGCCGAGGTGCGCTCGCCCTCCGGGAGGAGTTGCTCGCGCAGGTAGTACTTGATGGTGGCCACCGGCACCTCGGACACTGCCGCGAGTTCCGAGATCCTCATGCTGTCCTCCTCGTCTGGATAGTGCTACTATCCAACTTGGATAGCGTCACTATCGAACAGGAGCAGTCTATGTCACGCGTCGTCGTCGGCCGAATCACCCATCGTCACGAGGGGGAGCTCGTCGTGTTCCACATCGGGATGACCATCAACCAGTGGTGGCGGGTGGACAAATGGCTCCCGATCTTCGGTGACATGCCGCGCATGCTGCAGGAGCTCATGTCCGACCCGGAGTCCGGGCTCCTCGGTTCGCACATCCTGCTCGGTTCCAGCGGCCCGTACCTCGTGCAGTACTGGTCGTCGATCGACAAGCTCTACGCCTACGCGTCGGCACCGGCCTCCGCCCATCGGCCTGCCTGGTCGCGGTTCAACAAGCGCGCCCGGTCTGCTCCGAAGGCCGTCGGCGTCTGGCACGAGACGTTCCTCGTCGACCGCGCCGAGAGTATCTACGTGTCGACGCCGTCCATGGGGCTCCCCGCGGCGACCGAGGCGGTGCCGGTCGGGTCGCGGCAGCAGCACGCGCGACAGCGGTTCGCCGACGGCCGGACGCCGGTCCGCGGTAGCGGTCAGCGGTAGCGCGGCGGAACCGCGAGGGGAGCGGAGACGAGGGCGGCACCCTGCGGGACCTCGCCGTCGCCGCGCCGGATCGGACCGCGCAGGGCGAGGGTGATCCGCAGGCCGTCGGCGGGATCGTGCGCGGTCTCCGGCTGCTCGAAGTTCAGCGTCGGCGGGTCCTCCGAGGTGCTGTAGCTCAGCAGGATCATCGAGCTCGACCCCGAGGCCCGCAGCCGCGGCCTCGAGAGGCGCACCGAGGCCTCTCGGACGGTCAGGACCTCGTCGCGGTGCAGGATGCGTCCGGGGCCGTTCAGCTCGTTCCCACCCGCGCGGACCGCGACCTGTGGGCCTGCGAAGCCGACGATCGCGTGGTTCATGTCGTCGGGAGCGGCGATGAGCCCGGCGGCGTCACGGAGCTCGACGACCTGCAGTCGCCAGCGGATGCGGCGGTCGACGTCGGTGCTCGTCCAGACGTCTCGCACGCTTCCTCGGCCGCGGTCGAGTGGTTGCCGCACGAGGTCGGCGAACCGGACGAGCCGGGGCCGGCCCGGGTCGGCCGGTGGTCGTGACGCGACGTCGACGAGGACGAGATGAGCGGGGGTGGCAGCCGGTTCGGGTCCAGCTGCTCCGCGCATCTCGTCCTCGTCGGGTCGGGTCGGGCAGGTCGTTCAGGCCGGTGGATCAGGCCTTGGTGTCGACCAGGACGTATCCCTCTTCACCGTGGACCACGGTGTCGATGCCGGCGATCTCGTCCTCGTTCTTCACGCGGAAGCCGATCGTCTTCTCGATCGCGAAGCCGATGATGAAGGCGAGCACGAAGGAGTAGATGAGGACGGCGAACGCGGCGATCGCCTGGACGAGCAGCTGCGAAGCGTCACCACCCATGAAGAGGCCGGTGCCGTTGGCGAAGAAGCCGAGGTACAGGGTGCCGATGAGGCCGCCGACGAGGTGGATGCCCACGACGTCGAGCGAGTCGTCGAAGCCGAGCTTGAACTTCAGCTCGATGGCGAGGGCACACACGACACCGGCGACGAGGCCGAGGACGATGGCCCAGATCGGGTGCAGCGAACCGCACGCCGGAGTGATCGCGACGAGACCGGCGACGGCACCCGACGCGGCACCGACGGAGGTCGGCTTGCCGTCCTTGATCTTCTCGACGACGAGCCAGGCGAGCAGGGCTGCTGCCGGGGCCGCGATGGTGTTGACGAACACGAGTGCCGCGGTGCCGTCGGCCGCCAGTTCCGAACCGGCGTTGAAGCCGAACCAGCCGAACCAGAGCAGACCGGCGCCGAGGAGGACGAACGGCGGGTTGTGGGGGATGTGGACGCCCTTCTTGAATCCGACGCGGCGGCCGAGGACGAGCGCGAGGGCGAGGGCTGCAGCACCGGCGTTGATGTGGACCGCGGTGCCACCGGCGAAGTCGATGACGCCGACGCCGAAGACGTCCTGCAGGCCGTGCGTGATCCAACCGCCGTAGGCGAAGCTGCCGTCGTCGGCGAGGCCGAAGTTGAACACCCAGCTCGCGACGGGGAAGTAGACGACGGTCGCCCAGATGCCGGCGAAGATCATCCAGGAGCCGAACTTCGCGCGGTCGGCGATGGCGCCGGAGACGAGGGCGACGGTGATGATCGCGAAGGTGGCCTGGAAGGCGACGAAGGCGAGTGGCGGGTAGGCCGCTCCCTCAGGCGTCTCGAGGGCGGCGGTCAGGCCGATGTTCCCGGTGTCGATCGCCCAGGGGGCGACGGTGCCTTCGGAGCCGGGGAACGCGATCGCGTACCCGTAGAGCACCCAGAGGACGCCGATGAGGCCGAGTGCGCCGAAGCTCATCATCATCATGCTGATGACGCTCTTCGCCTTGACCAGGCCGCCGTAGAAGAACGCGAGCCCTGGTGTCATGAGCAGCACGAGTGCCGCTGATATCAGGATGAACGCTGTGTTTCCTTGATCCATTCGAGGTGCCTCTCCGCAGGGACGCGGCTGGAGCGCGTCGGGTGCGCCCAGCGTGACACCGGCGTGTTTCCGATGGCCTGTGCGCGTGTTTCCGGCACGTTGCGGAATCGGCCGCTGCGTAAACAGCACATGACGGATCGCTCGACGTACAGTGGGGGACGAACGGAAGGGAGCCCCGATGTCGACATCGAGCACACCCGAGGACGGCCCGCAGGTCGTCCGCAACGACGAGCGTCACGAGTACGAGATCCTCGTGGGGGAGCGCGTCGCAGGGATCGCCGGGTACCGGGAGGAACCGGGTCGCATCCTCTTCACCCACACCGAGATCGATCCGGACTTCGGTGGGCAGGGGCTCGGCAGCGTCCTCGCCGCCGCGGCGCTCGACGATGCGGTCGAGCGAGGACTGACGATCGTGCCGTACTGCCCCTTCATCCAGGCCTACCTCCGCAAGCACCCGGACTTCAGCGGCGAGGTGTCCTGGCCCGAGTGACTGGTCGTCACCCGGTGCGCGGCAGCCGGAGCAGGACGGCCTCGCACCGGTAGTCCTGCGAGCTCGCCATGTCCCCGCGGAACCAGAGGAGCGAGACGGTCGAGGGGTCGCCGGGCGCGACGATCGGCCGCAGGTTGTCGATGTCCGAGCGTTCCGTGACCGGCGTCCAGGCCCAGGTCGCCCCGTCGTCGTCGGTGCGACCGTGGAAGATCTCGTGGTGGGCGAGCGGTTGGTCGTCTCGGGGATCGATCGGCGTCGAGACGTAGAGCGAGTCGAGGTCGTCCGGGTCGATGGTGGCGAGTCCGGTGTAGTCCTGCTCGTGCGGGAGGAGTCCGGGGCCGGCGAGGGCGAGTGGGTGTACCTGCCAGGAGCCGCCGGGCGTCAGGCGGGCGAACAGGAACCGGTGGTCCAGGACGGGCCGGAGTCGTTCGGCCGCCGCGTCCGGATGCGCTGGTCCGTCGTCGGCGCGGGCGGAGACGACGGCGGCCACGGTGCCGTCGGGGGCTCGTCGCACGTCGACGGTCCAGCAGTGGGAGAGCAGGTCGCCGGCCCAGCTACCGCCGTCGGGCATTCGTGATCCGGCGGCGACGAGGGTGGTGAGCTCGACCTGCGATGGTGCGTCGCCACGCAACGGATGCGGGTCGACGACGGCACCGTCGGTTCGGTGGAGCCCGTCGGCGTCGAGGAAGCCGTGGTAGACGCTGTTGTCGTAGTCGCGTGGGTGGTGGTCGGTGGTGATGAGGTCGATGCGCCCGGGGGAGGAGGCGTAGCGCGTGTAGCCGTTGACGTAGCCGACCTTCGGTCGGGTGAACAGCTTGCCGGCGTAGCTCCAGGTGTCGCCGTCGTCGTCCGACACGAGCGCGCACTGGTCGTCGTTGACGGCGCGGGCGAAGCAGTACAGGCGGCCGTCGAGTTCGTGGAGGTTCGAGTACGTCACGCCGAGTCCGCCCGTGTAGGCGCTCCAGTCGAACGTGTGCTCGGGCCCCCAGTGGCGTGGGTCGTGTGGTTCGCTGATGCGCCAGCGGGTGAGGTCGTCGGTCTTGTGACGGGTGTACATCGCGAGCCAGCGCCCGTCGCGCCGCCGCCAGAGGGCCGGGACGTCGTGGTCGTCGGACTCCAGACGTTCGTGCAGGACGACGACGTCGGCGGTGCCGGTGCTGAGGTCGACGACGGTGACCTCGACGTTGCCGCCGCGCTGCTCGCCGTCGACGCCGCCCGTTGACGCGATCGAGCCGACGACGAGGAGGTTCGAGGTCGGATCGACGAGTGCGCGCTCGTCCTGGAACCAGCACCAGGCGGCGTTGTCGTTGACGACGATCGGCGTGGTGGAGGTGTCGTTTCGGCGCAGCATCGCGACCTTCCGGGTGGGGTTCCGGACGAGGTTACCGGTGCGAGCGCCCGCTCGGCAAGCGCTTTCCAGGACGTGGTGCGGCTCGGAGCGCGCTCTGGCCGGCAGAGGTGCCGGGAGCACCCCGGGTGGACCTCTTCCGCTCACTGAGGTGTCACGACCCGGCTGCCCTTCGACAGGCTCAGGGACCGAGGCGTTCCCGGTGAACCTCCTCCGGTCACTGGGCTTGTCGAAGTGTCCACGAGGACGCCTCGTCGTTCCGGGCGCACCTTTCCCGGTCGCTGAGCTTGTCGAAGTGCGCACGAGGAACCCTTCGACAGGCTCAGGGACCGAAACGGTTCGGGCACACCTTTCTCGGTCGCTGAGCTTGTCGAAGTGCCCACGAGGAACCCTTCGACACTTCGACAGGCTCAGTGCGGCGCAGCCCAGGGACCGGAAACGGTCAGAACGGTGCGGGGTCCGGTTCGGTCCGATACTGCTTCCCGTCGGGTGTCGTCCAGTCGAGGACCCCGCCAGGCCGATGCTCGAGGTCCCACCCGGGGAGGTGCTTCAAGCGGTGGTGATGTCGGCAGAGGCAGGCGAGATTGCCGACATCTGTGGTGCCGCCGTCTTCCCACGCGACCGAGTGGTCGAGGTCGCAGGCTCTGGCTCGCCTGCCGCAGCCTGGTGCGCGACAGGTGCCGTCCCGGAGGCGGACCGCGCGTTGCAGGTCGGCCGGGACCCGGTATTGATTCCGCCCGACGGAGAGGACGGCGCCGGTTTCCGGCTGGACGAGGATCCTGGTGAAGCTTGGTGCGTTCACCGCGATGCGAGCCGCGGTCTCGGGGTCGATCGGGCCGTACCCGTCGAGCATCGCCGGGGCATCGCTCACGCCCGCCATGCTGAGCGCCGGGACCGTGATCTGCACCGTGGGCTTGATGTGCTCCTGCACTTCGATGGGATGCGGGAGCACCGGGCTCGACATCACGTCGTCCGGGGTCACGCCGGTGAGGGCGAGTGCTGCCAGGGCGTCGGCTTGCAGTTGTGCGCACGTGCGGGTGTCGCCGGCAGCGCGCGACTCCGCCGCCGCTGCTTCGACGCGCTCGATGATGCCCTGCGCGATCGGTGCCGTGGTGAACAGGTGCACCCACGCCATGCCGTCCGCTGCTGGCTCGAACTCGACGCGGCGGTCAGCCTCGGAGCGGACCGCTCGGGCGGTAATGGACTCGGGGTGGAGTCGTTCGCGGAGCACGCGAGCGCGGTTCTTGAGTCCTGCGGCGGTCATGCGCTCCGCCTCGCGAAGGACTTGCTCGAGGAACACTGCCCGGCCCGTGGTCGGGACGTCGCAGAGCTGGTCGGTGATCGCTTGCGCATGCCGCGCCGAGATACGGCCTGCCTCCAGCGATGCGAGCACGGCTGGTGCCTCGTTGACGAGACGTTCGGCGTCGTTGGTCGCACGCTGGATCGTCCGTTCCGGTATTCGGGTCGCCATGGCGAGGGCTGCACAGGTCGACCGGCGGGAGAGGGCCTGACGCTCGGCCGGCGGGAAGATGGCCGGGACCGTGGCGTCCGCGAAGGCGTCCGCGTAGGCGGCGGAGCGGGCCAGGAGGCGCGCCTTCCGTGCGTCCAGGACGGCTTGTTGCCGGTGGATCTCAGTCCACTCGTCCGAGAACTCCGCGAGCTGCGCGGCGTACTCGTCGCCTGCGCGGGTCGCGGTTGGGGTGGTCTCGGTCATGGAACAAGTCCATCATGGACCACTGACATTCCAGATGCCGAGTCGAGTTGGTTGTGGAAGTTTCCTCGTGTGCCCTTCGACAAGCTCAGGGACCGGAGGAGGTTGCTCAGGGACCGGAGGGGGTTGCTCAGGGACCGGGAGAGGGTCGCCGGAGCGAGAGGTTCCTCGTTTGCCCTTCGACAGGCTCAGGGACCGGGGGGGGGGTGCTCGGGCGCCAGAGGGGAGTGCTCAGTGATCGGAGGGGCCACTCAGGGGTCGGTAGAGGGATCATCGAAATGCCGCGGAGCATGCCCGAAGTCAGTCGGTGGCGCAAGTTGTTCTTGAGTGGTCATGTGTTATGCCAGGATCTCAGTACCGTGTACCTCGATCGAAAGACACCATGAGTTCCAACACCACCCCTGAATACCCCGCGACGCCGGCGTACGGGCAGCCGTACGCGCCCGCTCCGATCCGCGGCGCCGCCTCCCCGGAGGATCTGACGCTCCCGCTGTACGGGGCGACCTTCCCGCAGGCCATCAAGCGCTACCTCCGCAAGTACGCGACCTTCACCGGCCGCGCCTCGCGGAGCGAGTACTGGTGGGCCACGCTGTTCGTCTTCCTCGTCGCGCTCATCCCGAACATCCTCTTCTTCACGGGCTTCCTGATCGGCGCGACGTCGGCTGCCGCGCAGCGCGAGGCCGTCGTGTTCGACAGTAGCCCGGGCGCACGGACGTACTACACCCAGCCCGGCATCCTCGAGATCCCCGAGGCTGCTCCGCTGATCCTGACGGGCTTCGTGCTCCTCTGCCTCATCGGGCTGGCGACCATCGTCCCGAACCTGGCCCTCGCCTGGCGCCGCCTGCACGACGCCAACTTCCCCGGCCCGTTCTACTTCCTCTCGCTCATCCCGTCGGTCGGTGGCCTCATCCTGTTCGTCCTCGTCCTCCTGCCATCGAAGCCAGAGGGTCAGCGGTTCGACACGGTGCGCTGAGTCGCAACCTGACGACCGGAACGGGCCGGCGCGGACGAGATGTCCGCACCGGCCCGTTCTCCATCTCACAGGACGTGCGTGGACGCCTCAGCCGGCCGCCGCGACGTCGAGCACCCATGTGACACCGAACCGGTCGGTCACCATGCCGAAGCCGGGGCTCCAGGCGGATGCGGCGAGCTCCTCGACGACCGAACCTCCGACGACGAGTCGGTTCCAGAACACCTCGACCTCCGCGAGCGTCTCGCCACGCACCGCGACGAAGCAGGACTGCTCGGTGACCGTCGTCCCGTGCTCGCGGCGGGTCGTTCCGGTGCCGGTCAGTGACGCCGCCGGAGCTCCGGGGCTGTCGTACGCCATCACCCGGAAGCCGTCCTCGGATTCGATCTGACCGAAGACGACCAGGTCGGCGCCCGGGGCGTCCTTCGGCATCCCGAAGTCGCTGTAGCTCGCGATCGTCGTCCGCCCGCCGAAGACGGACTGGTAGAACTCCAGCGCAGCGCGGGCGTCGCCCTGGAAGTTGAGGTGGGTCGTGGTCGTGATGCTCATGCGTGCTCCTCGAGTCGTGCCGGGCTCCTCCCGGTCGAGCACCACTGTCCCAGGCGTCTAGGACAGATCATGTCCTGCACTCGGACTACGCTCGCACCATGGCCTCACCCACCTCCAGACTCCTGCAGTTGCTCTCGCTCCTGCAGGCGCGGCGCGACTGGCCGGGTGCCCTGCTCGCCGACCGGCTGGACGTCAGCCACCGAACGATCCGCCGCGACGTCGACCGGCTCCGCGAGATGGGGTATCGCATCGAGGCCACGATGGGGCCGGACGGCGGGTACCACCTCGACGCCGGGAGCGAACTCCCGCCGCTGCTCTTCGATGACGAGCAGATCGTCGCGCTCGCCATCGCCCTCCAGACCACGGCCGTCGCGGGATCCGGATTCGAGGAGCCCGCGCTCCGAGCACTGACGACCGTGAGACAGGTCCTGCCGTCGCGGCTGCGGCATCGACTCGACGCCCTCGACGTCGCCTCAGTGCCCCGAGCCGGCGACGGACCGACGCCCCAGGTGGCCGTGCCGGTCCTCCTCGCGCTGTCCGCGGCCATCCGCGCGCGGGAGGTGCTCCGGTTCGGGCGATCCGACGATGATCCGGAACCCCCTCGGCGCGTCGAGCCACACCACCTGGTCACCTCCCAGGGGCGCTGGTATTTCGTGGCCTGGGACCTCGACCGCGACGACTGGCGGATCTTCCGCGCCGACCGCATCGTGCCGAGGACGCCGCCCGGACCGCGGTTCCGTCCGCGCGAGGTGCCAGGTGGAGACGTGCAGACGTTCGTGGCGGCGAGGTTCAAAGGATCCGAGCAGACCGATGCCTGGCCCTGTGTCGGCACCGTCGTGCTCCACCTGCCGTTCGAGGCGGTCCGACCGTTCGTGGGCGACGGCACCGCCGAGCCCCTCGGCCCGGACCGCACGCGCTACACCGCCGGGGCTTGGTCGTGGGTGGCGCTCGCCGCCTCCCTCAACCGCTTCGACACCGCCATCGACGTCGTCGAGCCGCCCGAGCTCGTCACCGCGTTCGCGCAGCTCGCGGAGCGCAATGCCGCGACCGCGCAGACCGTCAGCCGTGGAGCGCGTCGTCCGGCGGTCCGAGACGGACGGCGGTGAACCGCACGGTGAGGCCGGCCCGCGTCGGGGCCGCGCAGAAGAGTCCCGCCTCGACGTCGACATCCGGGTCGAGGTGGGCGACGCGGACCAGTCGCCAGTCCTCGTCGTCCACCCGGGCGCGCACGGTGACGGCGTCGCCGTCGCGGCTCGCGCGCACGGTGACCGTTCGTCCGAGCCAGTCGGGGACCGGTGCCACCGACCAGTCGGAGGTGCCGTGCGTGACGACCGCGCCGAGCTGGGCGACCCCGTCGGACACCTCGACCCCGGCCTTGATCCACGTCGATTCCGAGGCGCGGAGGAACACACCGGCCTGATCGAACTGCTCGGAGCCGTCGAGGACGAACGACACCTCGATCGCCGCCCGTCGCTGCATCGGCGCGATCAGCGCATGCTCCGTGTCGTGGACGAAACCGTAGGAGGTGTGCCGCCAGGCGTCACTGCCCTCGACGGCGGTGACGAGCAGGGAACCGTCCGGTTCCGTCGTCACCGCCGCAGGGGCTGTCGTCCAACGTCCGTGTTCGGCGAGGCTCTGGAGATCCATCCGTCCATCCTGACGCATGGATGCGGGCGCCGCAGGTTCTGGGGCGCTGGGGCACGGCGCGGGACGGCGTCCTGTCGGTCAGGCCGGCGACGTCTGTGCTGTGCCGCCGGTACGGTGTCGCCTCGTCACGATCAGGTACACCGTCACGATGAGGACGACGTGGACGGCCGAGTTCGAGGCGCCGGAGGTGATCCAGCCCTCGAGCCACTTCGCCGGACCCTGATTCAGGTCCAAGACGGAGAACCGACCGGCGAGGAGGGCGACACAGACGGCGATCTGCACGAGCGTTCCCGTGCCGAAGCCGAGTCGCAGGAAGCGTTGCACGTCCGTCCCCGTGGTCCCGCGCCGCATCAGGAGCCACAGCACCGCTCCGCTCGCCACGGCGATACCGAGCACCTGCAGCAGGCCGGCGTTCGGTTCGGTGACAGCCGTCAGGGTGTTGCTGAGGTCGAACACCGCGCCACCGGCGAGACCGGAGATCTGGATCGACAGCACGCCCACCAGGGAGACGTAGACCAGGCTCAGCGCGAGCCCGATCGCGTACGACGCGGCGTGCTTCACGGTATCCCCATCTCCTGTTGTCCGGCGATCCCGCCGGAAGGAACGTCAAGCCTACCGAGCGCACCCGTCGGACGCGGTCGGGCACCGTCGCCGCGCCCGACCGCGCTCGCCTCAGATCGCCGTGCCGAACTCGCGGATCGTGATCCCCGAGGCGGTCAGTGGGCCGCCATCGGTGTAGAGCGAGATCCCCGTGTCGCCCTCGGCGAAGTGCACCTGCTGCGAGACGACGGTGTGACCGGCGTTGACGAAGACCTCGACGCTCTGGGTGTCGACGAAGACCCGCAGGTGGACCGAGCGTGCAGCCGCGTCGATCGGTGCTGCGGCCCGCGTGTACGGCTGCAGCGAGAAGCCGGCCAGGTCGGACGGTGAGCGGTCGACGTAGAGCTCGGCCCCGGCCTTCCCGATGTTGGTGTGGCGGGAGCCGTCCGCCGAGCGCCCGACGGAGAGACCGACGTTGGACGCGGTGTCCCAGGTGAGGTCGAGCTCGATCTCGTACGCTCGGCCGCTCCAGGGCAGGACGGCGCTCCCGGTGACCGTCTGGTCCGGGAGGGAGACGGTCGAGGTCGCATACCCGGCCAGGGCGTCCACGGGTGAGCTGAGCAGGCTGTACCGACCACCGGACTGCGCCTCGAGTCGTAGCTCCCGGACGACGGAGTTCTGGCCGTTGTAGCCGTCCGAGGCGTCGGTGGGGACGTCGCGGGCCGCGTACTTCCAGTTGTTCATCCAGGCGATCGCGAGCCGGCGGTCGTCGGGCGACTCCGCCTTCTGCCAGGTGACGGCGGCGTACCAGTCCCAGCCCCAGTCCAACCACTGCGGGGTGAGGTCGTCGGCCGTGAACCGCGTCCCGTCCCAGGTGCCCGTCCAGTAGGCGTAGGTCATCGGCAGGCCGATCGAGTAGGCGTCCATGCTGGCGCCCAGCACCCAGTGCCAGCTGCCGTCACCCGCTCGCATCTGGAACAGGTCCGGGCACTCGATGCCGCCGAGGTCGTGGTTCGGGAAGTCGAAGTTGTGCTGCAGCTGCCAGGTCGTGAGATCGGGCGAGGTGTAGAAGGCCGCGTAGCGCGCCCGACCGATGACGCACACCCATTCGTTCCTGGCCGCGTCCCAGTGGACCTTCGGGTCCCGGAACCACTCGGCGTTCTCGATCTCCGCCGTGGTCTGGGCCGCACGTCCGTCGGTGTTCACGATCACCGGGTCGGGGAGCATCGTGAACGTGAAGCCGCCGTCCGTCGACCAGTAGAGGTACTGCTCCTGGTACTTCCGGACGCCGTCCGTAGGCTGCGTCGCGAGGGCGATGACCGCGCCCGCCCCGAAACCGGCGGTGTTCGCGGTGTCGACGACGGCGGATCCCGACCACACCGGGAAGTCCGGCTGCAGCGGCATGACCGTCCCGTGGTGGGTGAAGGCGACGCTGTCGGTCGTCGTCGCGTGATCCCAACCGCCCGGGCCGTTGTTCTGGCCGGAGTGCAGGTAGTACAGCTGGTAGGCGCCGTTCGTGAACACCGGTCGTTGCGGGTCGCAGAGCCACCCCGACGGTGGCGTCATGTGGAACACCGATCTGAGCGAGGCCTGCGCCTGTGCGGTGGTCTGCGCCTGTGCGGCGAGGGGTGTGCCGGCACTCGCGAACAGGGCGAGCGCCCCGAGGCCGGCGCCCTGGAGGACGGTCCGGCGGGAGAGGTCGTGCGTCATTGCGGTTCCTTTCGTCGGTGCCGCGGGCGCGCCGAAGGCACCCGTGGCGGGGATGGTGCTGGATCGTGCGGTGGAGGACTGCTCAGGCGGGCGCGTGCGCCTGGTCGGTGGCTGGCACCCGGTCGAGGACGGCGACGGCCACCGAGACGGGACTGGCGCGTTCGCTCGCGAGGGTCAGCGTCGGTCGTCCGCTCCCCAGGAGGACGAGGTCGGAGACGGTGGCGAGACCGCCGTCGACGAACAGCTCGAGCAGCGGGCCGTCGAGGCTGAGGAGGAGCCGCGCCGGACGGTCGCCGGCGAGCGGGACGATGCTCGTCGAGGCGAAGTCGGGGTGCACCGTGTCCATGGCACCGCCCGACCGGGCGACGGAGAGTGACGCCGCCGCCGGGTCGTGGACGATGAGGACCGCTCCGCCGGTGTCGGCCGTCAGTCGGAGCCGCAGCTCACCCGTGATCGACGGATCCCAGCGCAACTCGACCACGCCGTCGCCATCGAGCGCCAGGTCGACGGCGTCCGAGGACAGGGCGACGGTCGTCGGTTCGATCGCGGCCAGTCGTTCCCGGACGAAGGCCGGCGGCTCCTGCACGAGTCGCGGCCGGCCGTCGACCGTGGTCAAGGAGAGGCGTCTGGGGAGCGACATCGCGCCCCGCCACGGCGAGGCGGGGAGGTCGGCCGCGTAGCGCCAATTGCCCATCCAGCCGAGGATCACCGCTTCGCCGTCCGGAGCGCCGTCGAACCCGACCGCCGCGTAGAAGTCCCGACCGTGGTCGAGCCGCTGCAGCTCGGCCCGCTCAGGCGTGAACACCGTGCCGTCGAAGTCGCCGACGAGATAGCTCATCGACGATCCGTCCGGGTCCTGCGCGTCGCCGATCGGGTTGGTGCTGAGGAGCAGGACCCACCGGAGCTCGTCCGGGCGGCCGTCGACCGCGAGCTGGATGAGGTCGGGGCACTCCCACACGACGCCGGTGGGACCGAACGGACCGACGGTGCTGACGTGCTCCCAGGTTCGGAGGTCGGTGGAGGAGTACACGAGGACCTGACGCTCCACGGCTTCCACCGTCAGCATGATCCAACGGAAGCCCGCGGCGTCCTCGTACCGGATGATCTTCGGGTCGCGGAACGCGTGCGAGCCGCGGTCGAGGATCGGGTTCTCCGGGTCGCGCTGCCAGGTGAGCCCGTCGTCGTCACTGGTCGCCCGGGACTGCGCCTGCCGACCGTCGGTGGACACGCTCGTGTAGTACGCCGTGAGGCGTCCGCCGGGACCCGCGGCGACCACCGATCCCGAGTACACCTGCTCCTCGGTGGTGTACCGCAGGGCGACCGGATGCTCCTCCCAGTGCTGCAGGTCGACGCTCGAGGCGTGACCCCAGCTCATGTTGCCCCAGTCGCCACCCTCCGGGTTGTACTGGAAGAACGCGTGCCACCGCCCGCGGTGGAAGACCAAGCCGTTCGGGTCGTTCATCCAGTTCCGCTCGGGCGTCAGGTGGAAGCGGGGCCGTGGAAGGGCGTGCTGTTCGTCGTGCACGGTCGCGCCCTCAGACGGAGTGCCGCGGGACGGCCGGGCAGGCGATGAGCTGCGGCCCGGCGGGCAGCGCGGCGTCGAGACCGAGCAGCCGACGGACACCGGCAGCCCCGAGCTCGTAGTGGGGGAGGGCGACCGTCGACAGCGGTGGCCGGAGGTGGGCGGCGATGACGTCCTGGTTGTCGAACCCCATGACGGCCATGTCGTCGGGGATCCGCAGTCCGTGCTCCCGCAGTCCGTCGTAGAGTCCCATCGCGACACGGTCGTTGTGGCAGAACACCGCGGTGGCGCCCGAGTCGACGACCTCGGCGGTCGCCGCGTATCCGCCCTCCTGCTCCGGTGAGGCCGGGAACACGAGGGCGTCGTCGAAGGCCACCCCCGCCGCCTGCAACGCCGAGCGGTACCCGGCGAGCCGGCCGGTCTGTGCCGGTGAGGGGGTCGTCGTGTTGACGAAGGCGATCCGTCGGTGACCGGCCGCGAGCAGCGCCTCGGTCGCGGTCCGCCCGCCCTGCTCCTCATCGGGGACGACGGCCGGGAGCCCGCTGCCGGCGGCGTAGCAGTCGACGAGCACGGTGTCGGTCTGGAGGAGCGCATCCGGCACGGTGATCTCGTGGTGGAACCAGGTCGAGTAGAGGATCCCGCGGACCTGGTGCTCGAGCATCATCGCGATGGCCTCCACCTCGGCGGCCGTGTTGCCGTCGGTGTTGGCGACGAGCAGGACGTAGCCGTGGCGCCACGCCTCGTCCTGGGCGCCGTGGATGATCTGGCCGGCGAACGGGGTCGTCGCGATCGCGTCGGCGACGAGGCCGATGAACCGTGAGTGCCCCTGGGACAGCGTCTTTGCGAGGGCGTTCGGCCGGTAGCCGAGCTCCGCCACCGCCTCGTGCACCCGACGTTTCGCGTCCTCGCCGATCCGCGACCCCGGCTTGTCGTTGACGACGTGCGAGACGGTCGCCACGGAGACGCCGGCGGCCTTCGCGACGTCGCGCATCGTGATGCCCGAGGTGTTCTTCGGGTGGTCCGCGCCGGGCTTCGGCTGGTCGGTGCTGCTCATCCCTTGGTCGCTCCGCTCTCGAGGCCGCTGATCATCGCTTTGTTCAACACGAGGAACACCAGCAGCAGCGGTGTGACCGTGACGCAGACGGCGGCGAACGTCGCCGTCCAATCAGTGTTCCCCATCGCCCCGATGTAGTTCTGCAGGCCGAGCGGGATGGTCTTCAATCCGTCCGAGAGCACGAAGGTGTTCGCGAAGATGAAGTCGTTCCAGATGAAGATGCTGTTGACGAGCACGACGGTGATGATCGTGTTGACCGAGAGCGGGAAGGTGATCTGGCCGAAGATCCGGTACGGACCCGCCCCGTCGAGCGACGCGGCCTCGTACATCTCCCTCGGGATGTACTCGTAGAACGAGGAGAACAGGTACACCGCCATCGGCAGGGCGAACGCCGCCAGCGGGATGATCATCGACAGGTGGGTGTCGAGCAAGCCGACCTGCGAGTAGTCGATGAACAGCGGGACGAGGGCGATCTGCACGGGCACGATGATGCCGAGGAGGAACAGGCCGCGGACGAGCCCGCTGAACCGGAACCCGAGGACCTGGAGCGCGTACGCCGCCATCATGCCGGCGATGACGATCAGGACACTCGACCCGAGGGTGACGATCAGGCTGTTGACGATGTTCAGCCCGAGGTTGCCGGTCGAGAACGCCCGCGCGTAGTTCTCGAGCGTCCACTCGGACGGTAACGCGAAGGGGTTGCCACCGGCGAAATCCGCCGCCGTCCGGAAGCTCGTGAGCAGCAACCAGACGAGCGGGTAGACCTGGACGATCACGATCGCGACGACGGTCACGGTGAGGATCGTCCGCTGCACCCGCACGCGCGGGGTGTGCCGGGGTTTCCGCTTCGGTGTCGGCGCTACCGGGGGCGCGACGTGTTCGGTCGGCCGGGCGGGGAGGGTGGCGGTCATGACTTGTCCTTCCGTCGGAGCAGCAGGAAGATGAGGCCGACGGCGACGAGACACTCGACGACGATGAACATGGAGATCGCGCTGGCGTAGCCGTAGTCCGTGTGGACGAACGCCGTCTTGTACATGTACGTGGTCAGCAGCTCGGACGACTGACCGGGCCCGCCGTTCGTCAGCAGGTACGGGATGTCGAAGCCGCGGAGCGCGAAGGTCGTCGCCATGACCGTCGTCGTGATCCACACCGGCCGGATGTACGG
Organism: Plantibacter sp. PA-3-X8; assembly: GCF_003856975.1. NCBI lineage: Bacteria > Bacillati > Actinomycetota > Actinomycetes > Micrococcales > Microbacteriaceae > Plantibacter > Plantibacter sp. PA-3-X8. The sequence goes on along the minus strand of NZ_CP033107.1, from coordinate 3,754,905 downwards.
GAAGCGGATCCGCCAGAAGATCTGCCACCAGGAGGCGCCGTCCAGCCTGGCGGCCTCCTCGAGGTCGCGGGGTACGGCCATGAGGGCGGCGTAGATGATGAGCATGTACAGGCCGGTGAACCGCCAGCCCTCCGGGATCGACACGGCCGCGAGGACGGTCTGCACGTTCGACAGCCAGGCCGTCTGGAGGTCGCCGAGGCCGACCCACGCGAGCAGCTGGTTGATCAGCCCGACCGGTTCGAGCGCGTACAGCCGCTGGAACAGGATGGCGATCGCGACCGTGGAGATGACGGCCGGCAGGAGGTAGAGCGTCTTGACGAGCTCGCGGGCCCGGGGGAGGGCCGTGAGCAGCCCGGCGACGAGGAGCGCGCCGCCGAGCTGGAGCACCAGACAGATCGCGAGGTAGCCGAGGGCGTTGCCGAAGGAGGTCCAGAACACGTCGTCCCGGGTGAGCATCTTCACGTAGTTGTCGAGTCCGACGAACGCCATGTCCGTGATGCCGTCCCACGAGAAGAGGCTGAGGAACAGCGACTGCACGATCGGCAGGAGCACCGCGACACCGTAGAGGACGAGCGGCGGCACGAGGAACACGAGCACCGACAGGGTCGACCGGCGGGGCAGCATCGAGGTGGACATCGGCTTCCGCCGCCGCGGTGGGCGGGCGGATGCCGCGCCCACCGCGCTCTGGGTGAGCTCAGTCATCGACGTTCTCCGTGAGGGCCGCATCCATCGTCGTGATGAACTCGTCCGGCGTGATGTCGCCCTGCACGAGCAGGGTCAGCTCCTGCTGGAGTCGGGTGTTCGTGGCCGGGTCGAGCTGGGTGTCCCAGGGCATCGCGATCGCCGGTCCGACGCCGTCGGCCTGCGCCACGGAGCTGGCGTACAGCTCGGTCGCGTTCGCGGGGACGGTGGTCTGCGCGGAGGTCGTCGGCGACAGCGCGCCAGTCGCCGCGTAGAGCTCCGGGTAGCGCTCGAGGGCGAATGCGAGGAAGTCGCGGACGAGCGGGTCGTACGTCTTCGCGTTCACGGCCATGCCGATGCCGGAGGGGGTGACGTACTCGTTGTCGGCGGTGACGGCACCGTCGATGGTCGGCAGCGTGAAGGTGCCGACCGCGTCACGGACGCCGGGGTCGAGCGCATCCGTCGCGAGGTTCGAGAGTTCCCAGGTGCCGATGTTGTAGACCGCGGCCTTCCCCGAGGTGAAGAGCGCCTGCGCGTCCGCGTAACCGGTCGAGGAGAAGCCCTCCTGGAAGCAGCCGGCCTGCCCGAGGTCGTACAGCCACTCGGCCGCGGCCTTTCCTGCCGGGTCTGAGAAGGAGGCCTTCCCGGCCTTCAGGTCCTGGATGTACTCGGGACCCGCCATCCGGAACGGGTAGTAGGCCATGTAGCGCTCGAGCGGCCACTGGTCCTGACCGTCGAGTGCGATCGGGGTGACGCCCTTGGCGCGGAGCGCCTTGCACATGGCGGGGAAGTCGTCGAGCGTGGCCGGGACGGTGACACCGGCGTCCTCGAGGAGCGAGCGGTTGTACCAGAAGAACTCCAGCTGGAACTCGAACGGCACCATGTACAGCGAACCGTCGTCGAACCGCTGGTAGTTGAGCGCCGCCTCGCGGTAGGAGTCGGCGAGACCGAGGTCCTCGAGGAGCAGGTCGACGTCGACCATCCGGCCCTGCTTCGCGAGCTTCTGCGCGAACGGGGTCGCGTCGGTGTCGAAGAGCTCGGGGAGCTTGTTCGCGGCCGCGAGGGTCTCGTACTTCTGGATGTAGGACGGGCGGTCGGGCGTCGTGATGAGGTTGAGCGAGAAGCCGGGGTGGTCCTTCGCGTACTCGTCGGCTATCTGCTCCATGGCGGTGATCACCCCGCCGTCGGCCGGGCGGGAGAGCAGCCACGAGATCTCGCGGGGGACGATGTCGCCCTTCGGGTCGACGTCGGTCGGGTCCGTGGCACTCGATCCGCCGGCGCAGCCGGAGAGGGCGAGCGCTGCAGCGGCGACGAGCGCCACGAAGGCGGTGCTGCGGGTGGGGCGCATGGTGCGGGGGCGTGCGGTGGTTGGCATGGTCGGAATCTCCGTTGATCGATCACAGGTGGGTGCGGGTGTGCGGGTGGTGGTGCAGCAGGGCGGAGCGTGGTGTCGGGATCAGGACGTGGTGCTGGTGAGGAGTCGGTGTGAGGTGGGGTCGTCGTCGGAGTCGCCGCCGTCGCGTTCCAGGAGCGTGCACGCCTCGACGGTGACGGTCCCTTCACCGACGAAGATGCCGACGCGACCGCTCGGTCGGTCGTAGAGGCGCGTGCTGAGGACGACCGCGTCGTCGACGGTCGCGACGCAGAGGTCGCCGTCGACGATCACCTCGAGCTCGTGCAAGCCGGGGGCGAGGTGGCAGGGGCGTTCGAGTTCGACGACGAACGGGACGTCGCCCGAGATCTGCCACTGCTCCGTGCCGGTGCTGGAGCGGGGCCAGCGGTCGAACACGAGGCGGTCGCGCTTCGGCTCCAGGCGCAGGACGTAGCCCTCGTCGCCGTCGTCGCTCGCCCGGAGGAGGACGCCGCACTCGGTCGTGCCGGGGGCGATGTCGAACCGGGCGACCAGTCGGAAGGAACTCGGTGCGTCCACGGCCGACAGGGCGTCGGCGTACCCGTCGGGGGCGCTCAGGACCGTGCCCGGGGCGACGACGGTGTCCGTCGGCTCGTCGGCGGGCGCGAAGGTGTCGCTGAGTTCGGTGGGCGGATGGAAGGCGAGGGTGCCGTCGGCACGCTGCTCCGCTTCGAGGACCGACATGGTGCCGGCCCACTGCCAGGCGCCGGCGTCGTGGGCTCCCTCACGCGAGGCGATCCAGCCGAAGAAGAACCGGCGTCCGTCGCGGGCGGCGGACTTCGCCGCGTAGTAGGCGCGTCCGTCGAGCGTGTCGTGCTCGGGGACGATCCAGGGTCCGTGCAGGGTGCGCGACATCCGGTAGCGCGTCGTGAACGACTCACTGAACTCGGAGTACACGAGGTACCACCAGTCGCCCCACTGGAAGACCTCGGGGCACTCGTGGGCGATGTAGCGGCGCGGGTCCCAGAACGGCTCGACGGGTTCCCAGGTCGAGAGATCCGTGGAGGTGCACTGGGCGATGACGCCGCGACGCCGTTCCGGGCCGTGTGCGTGCCGGGCGGTGATGAGCATCCGCCAGACGGCCGCGTCCTCGTCCCAGAAGACGAAGGGGTCCCGCCAGTCGGCGGTCTCATATCCTGCGGTGGCGCCGAAGGTGTCGGCCTCCCGGCGTTCCCAGGTGCGCATGCCGTCGGTGCTGACGGCGTGCATGACGAGTTGCAGCGCCAGACCGTCGGCACCGCGGCGCTCCGGGTGCTGTCCCGTGTAGAAGACGTGGTGGACCCGGTCGGGGCCCAGGACGACGCTGCCCGTGTAGACGTTGAAGTCCGGCGCGGACGGTCCGCCCGACGCCAGTGCCTCGCCGAGGTCGTCGAAGTCGACGAGGTTCCGGGTGGTCACGCGATGCCACGGCATGCCGATCTTGGGCACGCGACGCGACTCGTGCAGGTAGAGGAGGTGGAAGACACCGTCCTCCTGCCAGGGGATGACGTCTCCGACCCATGCGCCGTTCGGCTGGTGGAACCCTCGTTGGTTCATGACGTCCTCTGCAGTGAGTGGTTAATCGGTTACGCAGTTACCGTAGCGGGATGCCGAGAAGGTGGTCAAGCGGTTAAGCAAAGTTAAGCAGCTCGATCGTCGACTTGCCCCACGCGACATTCGAACGTATGTTCGACATATGACCCGCCCGCGTCCGATCCGCCTCGACCACGACACGTGGCTCGTGATGCGGAACGACCCGGTGATCCCGAAGGCGGTCATCGAACGGCGCCGGGATCGGGGCGGCGCCGACGCGTACTTCGTCATCGCCTGGGACATCGATCCGCTCAAGCGGGTGTTGATGAGCGTGCAGCCGAGCCTGGAACGCGCCGATGCGCTCGTCCGGTATGACGTGCCGCGCACCACCTCCGACCGCGACGGACCGCCCAACGGGCTCAAGGCCACCCCGCGCTGATCAGCGGACTCGGCAATCACCCAGCAGAACCATCGACGACGTATGGACGGCTCAGAGGAAGCCCATAGCCGGCACGCCGATGCTCGTCTCACGACCGATCGAGACCACCGATCGCAGACGAAGGCGAGGCGCACCATGAGCAGGATCCCGACACCCGAGACCACCCCGGACGGCCCGGCCTACGAGGGGCGCCTGCTCGACCGGGCAGACGAGGAGGTCGTCGACCAGGGCGTCGCGTTCGACCTCGGGACCCTCGTCAGCCGACGCACGGTGCTGAGCCTCGTGGGCGCCGGGGTCGGGGCCGTCGCGCTCGCCGCCTGCTCCACCGGGGCGTCCGGCAGCAGCAGCATGAGCACGGGCGCCGCGAGTTCCGGCACGAGCACCGCGACGGCGACCGGCGACCTCCCATCGGGCGAGATCCCCGACGAGACCGCGGGGCCCTACCCGGGCGACGGCTCGAACGGAGCCGACGTGCTCGAGGAGTCCGGCATCGTCCGCAGCGACATCCGGTCGAGCATCGGGTCCGGGACCACCGCGAGCGGGGTCCCCATGGCCCTCTCGCTGACCATCCTCGACATGGCGAACGGTGACGCCCCGTTCACCGATGTCGCCGTGTACGTCTGGCACTGCGACGCATCGGGCGGCTACTCGATGTACTCCGACGGGATCGAGGACGAGACCTACCTCCGCGGCGTCCAGGTCGCCGACAGCTCGGGGACCGTCTCGTACACCTCGATCTTCCCGGCCTGCTACTCGGGCCGGTGGCCGCACATCCACTTCGAGGTGTACCCCACGGTCGCGGACATCTCCGACTCCGCGAACGCCATCGCGACCTCGCAGGTCGCCCTGCCGCAGGCGGCGTGCGACACCGTCTACGCGCTGTCCGGCTACGACGGTTCGAGCGGGAACCTCGCCCAGGTGAGTCTCGACGACGACAACGTCTTCGGTGACGACGGCGGTGCCCTGCAGCTCGCGACGGTGACGGGCGACGCGACCTCGGGATACCAGGTGGCGCTCACGGTCCGGGTGGACACCACGACGACGCCGACCGCCGGTGCCGCTCCGTCCGGTGGTGGCGGGGCTGGCGGCGGTGGAACGCCGCCGAGCGGACGCTGACCGCGGCACCTCCACGCATTCCCGTCCCGACCCGCATCGACCCGAAAGGACCCGTCATGGGATTCCTCCAGAACCTCACCGGCTGGCACGCCCTCATCGTCCTCGCCGTCATCCTGTTGTTCTTCGGCGCGGCGAAACTCCCCAGCCTCGCCCGCAGCGTCGGGCAGTCGGCGCGCATCCTGAAGGACGAGGTGTCGGCCGACGCAGACACGCGCGCAGACACCCGCGCCGACACCCCTGCCGCCTGATCATCGGAGCGCATCGTGTTCGGACTCACCATGGACAAGCTGATCGTCATCGGCGTCCTCGCGGCCGTGCTCATCGGCCCGAAACAGTTGCCGGTGTACGCCGAGCGACTCGGGGTGCTCGTCCGCACCGTCCGCGACCTCGTCGCCACGACCAAGGCGCGAGCCGCCGAGGAACTCGGACCGGAATTCGACCCGACCGAGTGGAAACGTCTCGACCCTCGACAGTTCGATCCCCGACGGATCATCCAGGAGGCGCTCGTCGAGGAGCGTGGGCCGGTCGCGCAGCTCGAGCAGTCGACGACGTCGGAGGCGCAGGTGGAGCCGACCGTACCGTCTGCCCCGGAGAAGCCGGTCGCGAGCGGCGGCTGGCAGGCCGCGCTCCTCGAGCGGGTCGGACGCGACGGGGCGGATGCGCACCGCGCACCCGCCCCGATCATGCTCACCGAACGCGTCGTCCTCGACGAACGCGTCGACGAACCCGCTAGCCGACGGGCGTCGTGACGCGTCCGTCCTGGCCGTCCGCCGCGGCACCGCTGGTCGACGCGGGCGGCAGGATGTCGAGTGGCATCGTGTGGGTGTCGATGAGCGGGTTGTCGTCCTGCCCCTTGACGAGTTCCACCGCCTCGGCCTTCGTCTCGACCGTCGGCACCGAGCCGATGAGCGGACGACGAGCCGTCTCCCGCATCGTGAGCACGCCGACGCCCGCCACAGCCGCGAAGAACATGATGTAGAACGCGGGCATGAAGGTGTTGCCGGTGAGCTGGATGAGGAACTCGCTGAACAGCGGCGTCGTGCCGCCGAAGAGCGAGACGGACAGGTTGTAGGCGATCGCCATCGCGCCGAAGCGGGACGCCGTCGGGAAGAACGCCGGCAGCGAGGCCGCGGACGGTCCCGCCCACAGCGCGACCGGGGCGGCCACCATGAAGAGGGCGATGAAGATGGCCCAGATCTCACCGATCTGCATGACCGCGAACGCCGGCACCATGAGGGCGAGGGTCGCACCGACGGCCATGAGGTAGACGGGCTTGCGACCGAGCTTGTCGGACATGCGGCCGACGAGCGGCAGGCAGGCGGACATGATCAGCAGGACCGGGATGGTCGCGACCGCGGCCGTCAGGTTGGAGACGCCGACGTCCTTCTCGAGGTAGGTCGGCATGTAGCTCGTGAGTGCATAGCCGGCGGTGTTCGTCGCGGCGACGATCGCCATCGCGATGAGGATCTGGCGCCAGAAGTGACGGAAGATCCCGAAGACACCCTGGCGGGCCATGGGGTCCTCGTGCTCGGACTCGATCCCGCCGGCGGTCTCGGCGACCTCGTAGGCCGGAGTCTCGGGGATCTTGAGGCGGAACCACACCGCCACCGCACCGAGCGGCAGGGCGATGAGGAACGGGATGCGCCAACCGAACTCGGTCATGGCGTCGGGGCCGGCGAGGCCCTCCGCGATCAGCGTGGTGAGGGCGACGGTCCCGGCACCGGCCGCGAAGCCGACGTAGGACCCCACGTCGAGCCAGGAGGCCCAGAACCCGCGGCGACGGTCCGGTGAGAACTCGGCGACGTAGGTGGAAGCGCCGGCGTACTCACCACCGGTCGAGAAGCCCTGGACCATCTTGAGGAGGTACAGCGGGGCGATGGCCCACAGCCCGATCTGGGCGGCGGTCGGCAGCACGCCGATGAGCGCGGTGGCCGCGGCCATCATCGACATCGTGAGGAAGAGGATCTTCTTCCGGCCGATCTTGTCGCCGAGTGGTCCGAGCACGAGCCCGCCGAGCGGACGCACGAGGAACGACACGGCGAACCCGAACAGGGTGACGAGGATGCCGGCCTCAGGAGGGAGTCCCTCGGTGAAGACGACGGTCATCGTGACCGCGAGGTAGCCGTAGATGCCGAAGTCGAACCACTCCATGAAGTTGCCGACGACGGTGCCCGAGATGGCGGTGCGGATGCGCGACCGCTTCACGACGAGGACGTCGTCGACGCGGAGGCGCCTGGTCTTGCGGGCCGGCTTCCGGCCGGTCTTGGGGGAGGGGGATGCGGGGGACGATGATGCCGCGTTGTCGCTGGAGTTCACAAGTAGTACTCGTTTCCTGACAGTCGTGTTGAATCATTCGGCACTCGCGTAGTCGCTCAGTGCCCGAGAAATGCCGGAGGATCGCCATGCTGCACTGGCACGGAGCTCGGGGGAGCTGCACGTCGGGTGGCGGGTCGTTCTCGGGGAGAACGCGTCCTCTCGGCTCTGGACGGGTATAGACAATACCAGGTGTCCAGTGGCGCCCCTCCCCGCGGTGGAGCGGGCACAATGGACGGCATGGATGTTCGGAGCGGTGTCTGGACCCTCGACGGCGGTCTCGGAACGCTGCTCGAGGCACGAGGGCACGACCTCTCCGACGCGCTGTGGAGCGCTCGTCTGCTGCTTGAGGAGCCACGGGCCATTCTGGACGCTCATCGGGAGTTCTTCGCCGCCGGTGCGCAGATCGCCATCACCTCGTCATACCAGGTCGGCTTCGAGGCGTTCGAGCGGATCGGCATCTCGGTTCAAGAGACCGAACGGCTCCTGCGGTGCAGCGTCGAACTGGCGCGTGCGGCGCGCGACACGCGGTCGGAATCGGACCCCGACGGCCTGCTCCTCGTCGCCGCGTCGGTCGGTCCATATGGCGCGACGCTCGGCGACGGCTCGGAGTACCAGGGGGCCTCCGGCCTCAGTCGGACCGAGCTGCGGCAGTGGCACGAGCGGCGTCTGGCGGTGCTGGCCAACGCCGGCCCCGACCTCCTCGCCCTCGAGACCATCCCGACGCTCGACGAGGCGACGGCGCTCGCCGAACTGGTGCGGGGTTCGGGAGTGCCTGCATGGTTGTCGTTCACGGTGGAGGGCGGTCGTCTGCGCTCGGGTGAACCGATGGCGGAGGGCTTCCGACTGGTCGAGGGGATCGACGAGTTCCAGGCCGTCGGTGTCAACTGCTCGCACCCGGACGAGGTCCTCCCGGCCATCGCCGCTGCGCGGTCCGTGACGGACAAGGCGGTGGTGGTCTATCCGAACTCGGGCGAGCGCTGGGACGCCGACGCCCGCTGTTGGCGCGGAGCCGCCGGGGTCGGCGAGGTGGAGGCCTGGCTGGAGGCCGGGGCGACGATCATCGGCGGCTGCTGCCGGATCATGCCGGCCGACATCGCCGACATCCGTGCGCGGGTCGGCCGGGAGCGACGCCCCTAGCCGACGTTGAACCCGCCGTTGCTCGAGAGGACCTGGCCGTTGATCCAGGAGCCCGCCGGCGAGAACAGGAAGCGGACGAGGTCGGCGGTGTCGGACGGCGTTCCGAGCCGGCCGGCGGGCGTCGCCTCGGCTCCCCAGCGGCGGATGTCGTCGGTCATCCAACCCGTGTCGATCGGACCCGGGTTGATGACGTTCGCCCGCACCCCGCGGTCGCCCAGTTCCACTGCCGCTGCGGTGACGATGCGGTCGAGCGCGCCCTTGCTGGCGCCGTAGGGGAGGTTGTGCACGGTGTGATCGCTCGTGAGGGCGATGATGCGACCGGCCACTCGGGGCGGTGCCTCCTGCACGGGGAGCTGTTCGGCGAAGGCCTTGATGAGGAGCCACGTCGCCCGCGCGTTCACGGCGAAGTGGCGGTCCCAGCTGTCGAGGTCCGTCGTGAGGATCGAGCTGTCCACCGACTCGCAGTGCGACATGACGAGCCCCGACACGGGACCCAACTGCGCAGCCCGCCCGACGAGTTCGGCCGGGAACGCCGGGTCGGCGAGGTCACCGAACACGAGCTCGACGGTGACACCGAGCGCACGGCACTCGTCGGCGATCGACTCGGGGTCGTCGGGGGTCCGCTCGTAGCCGAGGCGCTCGTCGTAGGGCCGCCAGGCGTTGAGGACGAGGTTCCAGCCGTCCGCGGCGAGACCGGTGGCGAGTCCCGCCCCGATCGAGCGGCGGCGCCCTACCCCGGTGATGATGGCGATGCGGTCGGCGGCGGTGGCGTCGTCGGTGAAGTCCATCCCGAGACCCTACGCGATGTCGGGTGGTCGCCGACAGGCCGGGTCCGGCTCCGGTCAGGCGGCCAGGAGCCGACGGGCGATCGCGCGGGCGGTCTCGAACGGTTCGCGGAAGGTGCGCATCCCGACCGTCACGATGGCGCCCTCGTACAGCAGCATGAGTTCGCGGGCGCGCGCTCCGGGGTCCGACAGGCCGGCTTCGGTGATGAGCTCGGCGAAGCGGTCGAGCAGCCACTGCTTCTGTCGGGTGACCTCGGGGAGGACGAGGCCGCTCGTCGCGTGGTCGGGGATCTCCGCGCGTGCGTTGACGGCGCTGCAGCCCTTGGGGCTGTTGTCGTCCGACCAGTCGATCGCCGCGTCGAAGATCGCGAGGACCCGGTCGATCCCGGGTTCCGGGTGCCGGGCGAGGAACTCGTCGACCCAGACGCGCCAGCGCGCGTCGCGATGCTGCAGGTAGGAGAGCACGAGGGCCTCCTTGCTGCCGAAGCGGTCGTAGAGCGTCTTCTTCGTGACCCCGGCCGCCTCCGCGATGGTGTCGACGCCGACCGCGTGGATGCCGTTCTCGTAGAAGAGCACGGAGGCGGCGTCGAGCACGCGTCGGGCGCCCGGCGTGAGGGGTGCGAGCTCTGGAGTGTCGACCGTCATGCGAAGACTATACCAGTCTGTATACTGCGGGGATGAGTAAACAGATCGGTATACCTGTGATCCACGCGATCCGCGCGGTCATCGTCCCCCTCGCGGCGATCGGGTTCGTCCTCGCGTGGAGCTCCGGGTTCATCGTCGCGAAGATCGGAACCGAGGACGTGCCGGTGCTCACCGTGCTCCTCTGGCGGTTCGTACCGCTCGCCGTGGGGCTCGCGATCGTGCTACTGCTCAGCGGGCAGTGGCGGAACGCCACCCGGGCACAGGTGCGGTCGCAGCTCGTCATCGGCCTGTTCGCGCAGTTCGGCTACGTCGTGTTCGTCTACGCCTCGGTCGCCGTGGGCATCTCGACCGGGACGACCGCGCTCATCGACGCCGTCCAGCCGCTCGTCATCGCGGCGCTCGCCGGACCGCTGCTGCACGTGCGGGTCCCGGGCGCTCAATGGTTGGGGCTCGGGATCGGCGCAGTCGGGGTGTTCCTCATCGTGCAGTCCCAGTTCGGCGCCTCGGACGCACCGCCGATCGCCTACGCCCTGCCCGCACTGGCCATGGTCAGCCTCATCACCGCGACGATCCTGGAACGGCGCTCGCCGCACCGAGCCCCGGTCCTCCTCACGCTCACCGTCCACGCGACGGCGACCATGGTGCTCCTCGCCGTGCTCGCCCTCGCGACCGGTGAGGCGGTGCCGCCGGGCGACGCGACCTTCTGGCTCACGACGCTCTTCCTCGCGCTCGTCCCGACGCTGTCGGCCTACGGGCTCTACTGGTGGCTGCTGCGTCGCATCGGGGTCACGGTCCTCAACGCGCTCCTGTTCCTGGTCGCGCCGACGACCGCCGTTGCGGGTGCGCTCCTGTTCCGGGAGCCGTTCACGCTCCTGACGGCCGGCGGGTTCCTGCTCAGTGCGGCGGGCGTCGCCCTCGTGCTCGTGAGCGACGCCCGCGGTCGCGTCGATGCCCGTCGGGTCAGTGCCCGTCGGGTCAGTGCCCCTCCGGCTGCCGATCCTGCTGACGGCGCATCTCCTCGGCCAGTGCCGGATTCCGCTCCGCAAGGTGCGCGGTGATGTCGTCGACCACCTCGGGCGTCTTGTTCTGACTGAGCTTCGCACGGGCGTCGAAGCGGGTCACGCGCATCCGGAGGCCGACCGTCCCCTTCGCTGCGCGCCGGGTGCCGGCCTCGTCCTGGGACAGGTGGCGGCCGTCCGGTTGGTGGTCCTCGAAGTGGTCGGTGAGTCGCGAGAGCATCTCGTAGTTCTCGTCCTCGCTGAGGACCTCCGGCGTGCCGTACAGGTGCGCGGTGACGTGGTTCCACGTCGGGATCAGCTGGCCCTCCGGGTACCAGCTCGGCGAGACGTAGTCGTGCGGTCCCTGGATGATGACGAGGATCTCGTGCTCGCCGAGCTCGTGCGAGTGCTCGTCCGGTCGGCCGAAGTGGCTGACGATCGACAGCTCGTCCCGGTCCTCCTCGAGGATCGCCGGATAGTGGGAGGCGACGAGACCGGTGCTCGCGGGCGAGACGAACGTCGCCCACGGGTGGTTGCGGATGAGGCGCTTGACCTCGTCGACGTCGGTCATCAGGTACGTGGGGGTGTGGCGCATGGTGGGGTCACTTCCGGTCGACACGGGTGCGGACGGCGAGGCCGGCGCACAGGATGACCGCGAGCCCGCCGAGCACGGTGGCCCAGTCGAGTCGCTCGCGGAGGATGAGGGCCGCCCAGACGATGCTCAGCACCGGCTGGAGGAGTTGGATCTGGCTGACCCGGGCGATCGGGCCGATCGCGAGTCCGCGATACCAGGCGAAGAAGCCGAGGAACATGCTCACGACGCCGAGGTAGCCGAACGCCAGCCAGCTGCCGATGGCTGCGGTCGGTGGCTGCTGGACGACCGACAGCGCTGTGAGGGCGACCATGAGCGGTGCTGCCACGACGAGCGCCCAGGAGATCGTCTGCCAGGAGCCCAGCTCCCGGGCGAGCAGTCCGCCCTCCGCGTAGCCGACGGCGGCCGCGACGACGGCGCCGAGGAGGAGGAGGTCCGACCAGGCCAGCGGCGCGAGGCCGCCGTGCTGCACCGAGGCGAACAGCATCGCCGCGACCGCGCCAGACCCCGCGAAGATCCAGAAGCGACGCGTCGGGCGCTCGCCGCCCCGCAGGACGGCGGCGACCGCCGTCGCCGCCGGGAGGAGGCCGATCACCACGGCGCTGTGACCGGCGGGAGCGGTGGTCAGCGCGAAGGAGGTCAGGAGCGGGAATCCGACGACGACGCCGCCGGCGACGATCGCGACGCGAGCCCACTGCACGCCGGTCGGTCGTCGGGCTCGCAGAGTTGCGAGGGTGATCGCGGCGAGCAGGGCTGCGATGACCGCGCGCCCGGAACCGATGAAGAGTGGCGAGAGTCCGACGAGTGCGACCTTCGTGACGGGGACCGTGAAGGAGAACGCCAGGACGCCGAGGAAGCCCCAGCCGAGCCCGCTGCGGGATAACACTCGCGCCGGCGTCACGATAACGCTACTCTGTGGACTCATGGACAACGATAGCACCGGGCGGATCGTCGCCGCCATGACCGCTTGGATCGCAGCGGCACCTCCGGGTGCACGCGTGCCCTCCAATCGGGCGTTGACCGCCGAGTTCGCAGCGAGCCCCGTCACCGTCCAGAACGCGATGCGCCAGCTCGCCGGCCGAGGGCTCATCGAGAGTCGGCCGGGCGTCGGCACCTTCGTGCGTGCGGCTCGTCCGGCGCGGTCGGTGGACTACGGCTGGCAGACCGCTGCGCTCGGCGCGCTGCCGTGGCGCTCTGGCGCGCTCTCCTCGGCGCAACGGTCGGTCGCACCCGCCGCGATCGCGATGCACTCCGGATACCCCGCCCGAGAACTGTTGCCTGAACGGCTGGTCCGCGCCGCGCTCGCGCGTGCCGCCCGCACCGACGTGGCGATGACCCGATCACCGGCGGCCGGGTCGCCGGAACTCCAGGCGTGGTTCGCAGCCGACCTCGCGGAAGCCGCACCGCCCGGGGTCACGCCGCCGACCGCGCGGGACGTCATCGTGATCTCCGGCAGCCAGAGCGGACTCAGCTCGATCTTCCGGGCACTCGTCGGCCCGGGGCAGCCGATGCTCATCGAGTCGCCGAGCTACTGGGGTGCGATCCTCGCGGCCGAGCAGGCGGGTGTGACGCTGGTCCCCGTGCCGACCGGCCCGGACGGACCGGACCCGGACGTCGTGGAGCGCGCGTTCCAGGACACCGGTGCGCGGGCGTTCTACGCACAGCCGACCTTCGCGAATCCGACCGGCGGCCGCTGGTCGCCGGAGACGGGGGTCGCGATCCTCGAGACCGTCCGGCGGCACGGCGCGTTCCTCATCGAGGACGACTGGGCGCACGACCTCGCGATCGACGTCGATGCCCGGCCGCTCGCCGCGCTCGACGACGACGGACACGTCATCTACCTGCGGTCGCTGACCAAGAGCGTCTCGCCGGCGCTGCGGGTCGCCGCCGTCATCGCGCGGGGGCCCGCCCACGACCGGATCCTGGCCGACCTGGCCGCCGAGTCGATGTACATCAGTGGGGTCCTGCAGGCCGCGGCCCTCGACGTGGTCACCCAGCCCGGGTGGCGGTCGCACCTCCGTGGTCTGCGACCGCTCCTCCGGGCCCGGCGGGACCTGCTCGTCGCGAGCCTGCGAGAGCACGCCCCGACGGCGCACCTCGAGCGGCTGCCGCTCGGTGGACTGAACCTGTGGCTGCGGCTCCCGGAAGGCACCGATGTGCCGCGCGTGGTCCGCACCTGCGAGAGCCGTGGGCTCATCGTCTCCGACGGCACCGAGTGGTTCCCGGCGGAGCCCGCGGGGTCCTACCTCCGGGTCAACTACTCCGGCGAGGACGCGGGTCGCTTCGATGAGGCGGCCCGCATCCTCGGCGGTGTCCTGGCGGACGAACGCGCCTGACGGTGTCCAGGCGACCGTTCGTTACAGGTCGAGCTTCGCGTTGTCGCCGCCGTCGTAGGTCTCGCCGGTGACCTTCGACTTCACGAACGCGACGGCGGTCGCGATCTTGCCGCCGGGGCTGTCCCAGTACTCGGCGCTGTCGGCCGAGAACTTCAGCAGACCGACGCGCGGGTCGGAGGGGCCGTCCGGGAACCAGGCCTCGACGACGCTGTTCCAGAGCTCTTCCAGCTTGGCGTGGTCCTCGACGAGCTCGGCGGTGCCGGCGAGCGACACCCATGAGCTGTCCGAGCTCAGCGTGACGCCGGCGTTCGGGTTGACGTCGAGCTGCTGGACGGCGGAGGCGTCCTTGCCGACGATGAACCACAGGTCGCCGTCGAACTCGCGCTCCTGGACGGTGAGCGGGTGGGCGACGAGCTTGCCGTCGAGGTCCACCGTGGTGAGCATCGCGAAGCGGAAGTCCGCGAGCAGCTTGTTGAGGGTCGTGTAGGGGTCGGTGTCTCCGGCCATGGGGGTCTCCTTCGTCTCGTCGACCGGCCCGTCGATGTCGGGGTGCCGGTCTGCGTGGCTCGCAGCCTACGACTCGCGGCTCCGACCGCACTTGGATGGTGCCGACCGTTGACGTGAGACGGATCTTCTGCTCCTGCGGCGACTCCGGTCGTCGTGTCCGATCGCCGACTCCAGTCGGCGTCTCCAGTCGCCCCATCGCACATCTCGTGCGCGAGCGCCATGCTCCCGCCGTTCCCGGGTCCGCTCACTACCCTGGACGCTTCACCACCGTAGGGAGAGACACATGAACACCTCATCGCTCACGAACCAGATCAACGAGGCGCTCGCGGCACTTGGCGGCGGTCCGTTCCTCACGACGAAGACCACCGAGAAGGACGCCACGACCACGGTCACCGGCACCCTCGGCGACAGCGAGATCCACATCGACTTCATCGAGGAGGGCAACGGCACCGAGGCCGAGAAGGACCACACGGTCGTCGTCCGCGACGCCTCGGGCAAGCAGATCGGCGAGGGACGAGGCGACTCGACCTTCGCCGACGCCATCTCCGCCTTCGGCTGGGCGGGCGTGCTCGACGCCGTCAAGAACGGCTGATCGCGTCGTCATGACCTCCAGGGTCCGGTCTCGTCCGCATTCGCGGTGGGCCGGGCCCTGCGTCGTCTCCGGGAGGCACCCGTGACGCCGCGATCGGACGACGGGCCGGCGGAGGACGAGCACTGGTTCGTCGTGAACGGCAGGCGCTGGCGCCGGACGGATCCGAGTCTGCCGTCGGAGCTCGTCGCGTCCCTGCAGTCCCATCTCGGCCGCGGGCGCTCGGGCGTCGGCGTCGCGAAGCGGGCGGGTGACGACGACGCTGTCGCTGCTGCCCGCCGTCGCGTCGGCCTCGCCAAGCACGGGCTCGGTGAACGCGGCCCGAAGTGGTGGGAGGAGCCGGCGGCTGATCGACTCGAGCGCGCCGAGGCGGCGCTGCGTCAGCTCGAGGCGCTCGACGAGTCGCCGCCCGGGTGATCCGGTCGGGTGGACGTGCTCTCCGCCCCCTCTTGCGTTCTGATCGGTCTCGGCATATCGTTTATCGATACCAACGACAATCGATATGGATGTGATGATCATGCCCGAGTCCACCGATCGCCCGACGCCGTCCGCCTTCGACCACGCGGCCTGGCAGGCTGCGAAGACCGAGCGCTCCAACCGCAACGACCTCGTGTCCGTGCTCGGTGCCGCCGTCGTCGCGGCAGGGGCTGTCGTCGTCACGCTCGTCCTCCGGCTGCTCGACGTCTTCGGCACCGACGGGACCCGGGTGCCCGTGTTCTTCGACGCCGTCGATGCAGTCCTGCCGGGTGCGGCAGCGGCCGGCGCCTTCACGATCGACCAGGGTTCGGTCGTCGTGGCCGACCTCCCGGTGGTGACCTTCGTGTGCGTGCTGCTCGCCGCGATCCTGCCGGCGATCGCGAACCTCGTGGTCATCGTCTGCGCGTTCCGCTTCTTCCGCCGCCTGCTGCGTGGCGATGCCTTCGCGCCCGGGAACGCACGGCTGCTCTCGATCGCCTCCATCGCCATCCTCTGCGGGTGGATCGCGGACACCTGGTTCGGCACGATGGCGTCCAACGGCGCGCTCGCGGCCGCGACCGACGGCGCCGTCGAAGGAACCCCCTACCCGCTCACCTGGATCCCGTTCTTCGTCGCCATGGCGGTCGGCGGCCTCGCGATCGCCTTCCGCGCCGGTGAGCGCCTGCGCGCCGACACCGAGGGACTCGTCTGATGGTGCCGGCGCCCGAGGAGGACGTCGCGACCGGCGTGCACTGCAACCTCGACCGGTTGCTCGCCGACCGTGGTCTCACCCTCGCCCGGCTCAGCGAGCTCGTCGGGGTGAGCGTGGTGAACCTGTCCGTGCTGAAGAACGACCGAGCGAAGGCGATCCGGTTCTCGACGCTGACGGCGATCTGCCGGGTGCTCGACTGCACGGTCGGCGAACTGCTGGAGCTCGACGACGCCCGCTGAGTGGTCCGGTACCGACCGTCAGCGCCGGCGTTCCCGGAGCAGCAACTGCGTGAGGTACAGCCCGCCGACGACCACCGTGACGACGCCGACCGGCACCGTCAGCGGGATCAGATGCTGGGCCACGAGGTCGGATGCGAGGAGCAGGACGCCGCCGACGAGCCCCGTCGCGACCAGCGGGATGCCCGGCGAGCGGGTCAGCCGGCGGGCGATCTGCGGAGCGGCCAGGGCGATGAACGCGATCGGGCCGGCGACCGCGGTCACCGCGCTCACCAGCGCGACCGCGAGGCCGATGAGGATGGCGCGTTCACGGGTGAGGCGCACCCCGGTCGCGGCAGCCACGTCGTCACCGAGTTCGAGCTGGCGGAGCGCGCGGGCGGCGAACGGCAGGACCGCGAAGAGCACCACGAGGCACGCGAGTGCCGGCCAGACGACGGTCGCGGTCGCGGTGTTGAGCGTCCCAGCGCCCCAGGCCGCCGCGAAGAGCGCGACGTCGAGGTCGGCCCGGAGCAACAGCCAACTGTTGAACGCGGCGAGCATGGCCGAGACGCCGATGCCCACGACGATGAAGCGGAAGCCCGACAAGCCCTGGCGGAGGGCCAGGATGAAGATCGCGACCGCGGCAGCCAGACCGCCGAGCAGCGACCCGGCCATCAACGCCGGCCAGCTGCCGCCGAGGAGGAGGAGCGCGACGAGCATCCCGGTGAACGAACCGTTCGCGAGGCCGATGATGTCGGGGCTCGCGAGCGGATTCCGGGTGAGCGTCTGGAAGATCGCTCCCGAGACACCGAGCGCTGCGCCGAAGCCGATCGCCGCGAGCACGCGGGGCAGTCGCCAGTCCAGGACGACGGTGCGCGCCAGGCCGTCGACGCGTCCGGTGAGGACGCCGATCACCTCGTCGGTGGTCAGCGGGTAGTCGCCGAGCGCGAGACCGGCGATCCCCGCGACGACGATCGCCAGGAGTGCGGCGGCGCAGACGAGGAGGGTCCGTCGTGCCGGTCGGCGTCCGTTGATCGGACGTGCGGTCTCCCGTTCCCGTGTCGTGCTCACAGTCCCGAGGCCGTTCTGCGTCGGGCGAGCGCGATGAGGACGGGCGCCCCGACGAACGCGGTCACGAGCCCGACGGGCATCTCACCTGGGAGCACCGCGATCCGTCCGACGACGTCGGAGCACAGCACGAGGACGCAGCCGACGAGGACCGAACCCCCGAGGATGCGGCGCTGATCACTGCCGACCGACCAGCGCACGAGGTGGGGCACGACGAGGCCGACGAAGGCGATCGGCCCGGCGATCGCGGTGGCGCCACCGGCGAGCAGGGTCACCGCGGCGAGCACCAGGATGCGGCTGCGCGTGACGCTGACGCCCTGTGCTCTGGCGACGTCCGGGCCGAGGGCGATCGCGTTCAGGCTCCGTGCGCTCGCCGCGGCCAGGAGGAGCCCCACGGCGAGGAAGGGGAGGACCGGCACGACGACACCGAGGTCGCGTTCGAGCAGGCTGCCGGCGTTCCAGCCGCGCATCCGGTCGAACGCGTCGGGGTGGGTGATGGCGATCCCCGTCGTCAGCCCGGCGAGTACGGCGCCGAACGCGACACCCGTGACGGTGAGGCGGGCGGTGGAGGACTGCTCACGCCCGCCGGAACCGATCGCGTACACGACGAGGGTGACGACGAGCGCCCCACCGCAGGCGAGCCAGGCGATGTCGCCCGGCGCTCGGACACCGAGGAACGCCAGGCCGACGGCGACCGCGAAGCCTGCCCCGGCGTTGACGCCGAGGATGCCGGGGTCGGCGAGCGGATTCCGGGTGAACGCCTGCATGAGCGCGCCAGCGACGCCGAGGGCCGCACCGACGGCCAGCGCCGCGACCGTGCGCGGCACCCGCTGATCCCACACGACGAAGTTCGCCTCGTCCGAGCCCGTGCCGAGGAGCGCCGCACGGACGTCATCCGGAGCGATCGGGTTCGCGCCGACGAACAGCGACAGGAGGACGGCGACCGCGAGCGCCGCGACGCCCGCGAGTAGTGGGATGAGCAGGCGGTGTCGCCGCGGCGCCCGCCGTCCCACCGAGGTGTCGCGGGCGTTCAGGATCGCGGTCGGCTTCGTCACGAACCGTCGGAGAGCAGCCGGTCGAGGTCGTCGAGGACGGCCATACCGCCGAGGGGGCCGACGCCGGTGATCCAGAACGACTGGTCGACGAGGTGCAGCTCGGGGAAGGCGTCCGTGTTCGCGGTGAGGGAGGCGGGCAGCGTCGAGGTGTCGTCGGGATCGACGCTCGTCACGAAGACCTGGTCGGCCTTCGCCTCGAGCACGCGCTCGGGGGAGAGGTCGAGGGAGATGTCCTCCCAGGCGTGTTCGGGCGTCGTGAACCCGGCGCACTCGAGGGTGCTGCCGGCGAAGGAGGTCGGGCCGTAGAGCGTCAGGACGCCGTCGCGGGGGCGGATCAGCTGTGCCGTCTTGCCGGCCGTGTCATGCTCGTCTGCGATCTCCGCGCAGCGTGCGTCGTAGGCGTCGAGGAGCTCGTCCGCGCCGTCCGGGTCACCGAGTGCCTCGGCGACGAACTGCACGTTGTCGCGCCAGGGGTCGGTCTGCGTCGCCATGAACACGGTCGGCGCGATCTCGGACAGTTGGTCGTACAGGGCGGAGTGCCGCGACTCGGTGCCGATGATGAGGTCGGGCTTCGCGGCGGCGATCAGCTGCACGTTCGGCTCCGCCACGGTCCCGACGGTGGGGATGTCGGCGGCCTGCTCGCCGAGGTAGGCGGGGACGCCGGCGGTCTCGTTCAGCACCGCCGCGCCCACCGGGGTGATGCCGAGCGCGACGGTCGTGTCGAGCTGCACCGGTTCGAGGACGACGACCCGCTTGGGTGCGTCGGGGATGCTGGTCTCGCCGTGGGCGTGCTCCATGACGTGGGTCGCGCTCGTCGCGGTGTCCGAGGGGGTCGAGGCGCTCGAGCTGCTGCAGGCGGAGAGGCCGAGGGCGGCGATGGAGAGGGCGGCGACGGCGACGAGACGTCGACGATGGGCGAGGGGGAGGGGCACGGATCACCTTTCGAACGGGTCGCGACGCATGCGACCGAGTAAGGCAAGCATAACCTTCATTCGGGTGTGGCTCTGGGGCGGGCGTTCCAGTAGCCCTGCCCGTGGACGCGCTCCGGGTCGATCCCGTGGTCGGTCGTCGCAGCGCGCAGGAGGGGGATCCGGGTGCTCTCGGTCACCAGCCAGGCGGCGAAGCCGGTGCCCAGTGTCGCCGCCGACGACCCGTGTGTCCGGAGCCACTGTTCGACGCCGGCGACGAGCGCGTCACCGCCCGCCTGCCCGGCCCGTTCATGGACCTCGACCGTGTGACGCTCGAGCAGCGGCCCGAGCAGGGCGGTGTCGGCGGGGTCGCCGAGCTCGAGGAGGACGTGGGCGCGGACGTGGTCGTCGAGAGAGCGCAGGATCCCGTGGACGGCGGGGAAGGCCGTCTCGTCGGCGGCGATGAGCACGGTCGTCGCAGTGCCGGGCGCCCACTGGACGCCGTGTGTCGGGTCTCCGCGACGGACGTCCGGACCCGAGACGAGCAGCCGGTCGCCCACCCGCGCGCCGAGCGCCCATCGACTGGCCGGGCCGGCCGGCTCGTGGATGAACACGTCGAGGTCGACCTCCTGCTGCGCCGGCCTGACGCGATGGGCCGTGTAGCTGCGCATCACCGGACGGTCCGCCGATGGGAGTGCGCGCCAGGTGCGCCGCCACGCGTGCTCCGGCAGGCCGTCGTGGAGTCCTTCCGGGTAGGCGCCGTCGTCTCCCGGCAGCAGGATCTTGATCCGCTGGTCCCGCTCGTACGGGGCGAAGTCGGCGAGCGAGGCGCCGGCGAGGGTGAGGCGGAGGAAGCCGGGCGACAGTCGTTCCGTGCGGTCCACGACGGTGTCGAACAGGATGTTCGGCGAATGCAGGAACGGGACGGGCATCGCATCGAGTCTAGGAGGACCAGGCGCTGGCGTGCCGGGTCCTCCGTCGTTCACCCGCGGCGGACGGCGCGTGCGATCACGGTGCAGAGGGGGATGGCGACGACGGTCAGCACGGCGGCTGCCGGGAGGAGCAGGGCCGGGCCCCAGGTGCCGAGGATGATCCCGCCGACCGCCCCGCCGGTGGCGATCGAGCAGTTCCAGACCGTGACGAGCGCCGACTGTGCCGCGTCAGCAGCGTTCCCGGCGACCCGGGCGATCGCCACCTGGAAGAGCACGGAGTAGGCGCCGAAGGCGAGCCCCCAGCCTGCCGCGGCGGTGAGGAGGACGACGACCGGCGGATCCCAGGCCACGACGGCGAGGCCGACGGTCCCGAGGAAGGCGGCCGTGAGGATGGTCATCCCGAGGCGCAGGTTCGCCAGCCGTCCGGCACCGAGCGTGCCGACGACCGACGCCACACCGAAGGTCGCGAGGAGCACCCCGAGCGGCACGGGCGTCCCGCGGGAGGACAGGACCGGTGCGAGGTAGGTGTACGCGATGTTCTGGCCGATGATGCAGACGGCGAGGGCGACGAGGATCGTCACGACCGCGGGGATGCGGAGCGCCGCACCCATGCGCGTCGAACGCCCGGGGGCGCTGCCTGCCACGCGAGGAGCGACGACGACCGCGAGCACGCCGAGGAGCGCGGTGGTGGCAGCGACGATCCCGAACACCGTGCGCCAACCGAACTCCTCACCGAGGACCGCGCCGGCCGGGACGCCGAGCGCGAAGCCGAGTGTGGCACCGGACAGCACGACGCCGAGTGTGGAGCCGAACCGCTCCGGGGTGGAGAACCCGCGCGTGTACCCCGGGAGCATCGCCCAGACGACGCCGGCCACGAGCCCCGCGACGAACCGGGTCGCGAGATGCGTGAGCAGCTCGGGCGCGACGGCCGTGCCGGCGTTCGCGAGCGCCGAGACGATCAGGGCGAGCAGTACGACCGTCCGGCGGTCGAGCTTCGCGAGGGCACGGCTGAGCGGGATCGCGGCGACGATGCAACCGAGTGCGAAGACGGCGACGCTCTGGCCCGCGATCGACTCCGAGACGCCCAGGTCGGCGGCCATCGCCGGGAGGACCCCGGCCGGGAGCACCTCGGTGAGGAGCGTCACGAATCCGACGGCGGCGAGGAGCAGCGCGGTCGGGAGGGGAGAGCGGGTTCCGGTGGCAGGAGGGGTCGTGGATCGTGCCGTGCGCACGCTGTCGGTGGTCATGTCGGTGAGTCTCCCGGCCTGCCACTGGTGGCAGGGTCAAGCCGACGAGGATGCCCCGGGAATATCCGCCCGGCACCGACGGCTGCTCCAAGAGGACACAACTCGGTCGAAGGGGTCTTGCATGCGCATCGGCGAACTGGCGGCGGCCACCGGGAGCACGCCGCGGCTGCTCCGGTACTACGAGGAACAGGGGTTGCTGCGCCCGACCCGCTGCCCGAACGGGTACCGCGAGTACGGGGACCACCTCGTCGCGAAGGTGCAGCGCATCCGCGAGCTGATCGGCGTCGGCATGCCGACCGCGCTCATCCTCCAGGTCCTGCCCTGCTTCGAGGACGACGACACGATCTACCAGGTGACGCCCTCGGCGGAGGTGCTGGAGCGGTTGCTCGAGCATCGCGAGCGACTGGACGCGAAGCTCGGCTGCATCCAGGAGAGCCGGGACGCCATCGACGTCTACCTCCACCGCGTCGGCGGCATCGTGGTCTGAGTCGGCTGAGTCGGCTGAGTCGACCGAGTCTGCTGGGTAGGCTCGGCGCATGTCACTCGATCCGTACTACCGCGACCGCCTGAGCCTCTTCGACGGGTTCTCGAACGCCGATCGCGCTGCCGCCGGTGGGACCCTCGACGAGGAGTTCCAGGAACGACTCGTCGCATACGGTGACGACGGGCCGTGGAGTCCACCGAGCGAAGTGGTGATCACCGACGAGGTCGTCGACGGTCCGCACGGCACGGTCCCGATCCGACGCTACGTCCCGGCCGACCCCAGTGGTGTCGCCCTCCTCTGGGTGCACGGCGGCGGCTTCGCGGCGGGGACGCTCGACTGGCCGGAGGCGCACGTCGTGAGCGCCGAACTGGCGGCGCGAGCGGGTGCCGAGGTCGTCTCCGTCGACTATCGACTGGCGGACGGCACGACGCGATACCCGGTGCCGCTCGACGACGTGCTCGCGGTCTGGGAGCAGCTCGACGACGAGCGGTCGGCCGTTCCCGGTGCGCGGACGGCCATCGGTGGGGCCAGCGCCGGAGCGGCCCTCGCGCTCGCCGCGTCACTCCGCAGCGATCGACGTGCGGACGCCGTGCTGCTGGCCTACCCGTTCCTGCACGCCGTCGTGCCAGCCCTGCCCGCGGACGTCCTGGCCGAGATGGCGGTCCTCCCGGACTTCATGCGGTTCCCGACCGAGTCGATCGACTGGATGGTCGGGAACTACGTCGGTCGGCTGGAGGACGTGCCCGAGCTCGCGCTGCCGGGAATCGTCCCCGTGACCCCGGACCGCCCGCCGCTGTCGGTCCTGCTCTCGGAGTTCGACGACCTCCGGCCGTCGGGGGAGCTGCTCATCGCGGCGTCGGAGGCCGCCGGTGCTCCCGTCCGCAGTCGGCTCGAGCCAGGCGTCCTCCATGGCCACCTCAATCGCCATCCGGTCGCGCCAGGCGTCTCCCCGTCGCTGGACTGGCTGGCCGACGGGCTGCGCGCCATGGGGAATCACGCCGACTGAGTCTTGCGTGATCCTCGTCAGCGGGCATACTGGAGTCACGCTCCGTTCCCGAACGGAGTTCGGTTTTCGCTTCCGGCTCGCCCGAGCCCGGGTGATCCCGACGCCGCCCCACTCACTGACGAGAAACGGACCACCCATGAGCGAGCATGAACCGGCGCTGCCCTACCGCGACGCGAGCCTGCCGGTGGAGGACCGGGTGGAGGACCTCCTCGGACGGATGACCGTCGCCGAGAAGGCCGGCATGCTCTTCCAGACGATGATCGCCCCGGGGCCCATCGACGAGGCGAACCCGCACATGGGACTCGCGAGTGGCGAGCACATGATCGGCGAGCAGCTCATGTCCCACTTCAACGTCCTCGGCACCGCGCCCGACACGACGGCGCTCGCCGAGTGGACCAACGCCCTGCAGGAGCGCGCGTCGCGCACGCGACTCGGCATCCCGGTCACGCTGTCGACCGACCCGCGCAACCACTTCACCGACAACGTGGGGACGGCGGCCCGCGCGGGCGCCTTCTCGCAGTGGCCCGAGACGCTCGGCCTCGCGGCGATCGGATCGGTCGACCTCGTCGAGGCGTTCGCCGACACCGCGCGGCAGGAGTACCTCGCCGTCGGGATCCGGCTGGCGCTCCACCCGCAGGTCGACCTCGCGACTGAACCGCGCTGGTCGCGCATCGGTGGCACGTTCGGTGAGGACGCCGAGCTCAGTGCCGAACTCGTCGCCGGCTACATCCGAGGGTTCCAGGGTGCCGAACTCGGGCCGCAGTCGGTCTCCACGATGACGAAGCACTTCCCGGGTGGTGGGCCCCAGCTCGACGGGGAGGACCCGCACTTCGCCTACGGGCGCGAACAGGTGTACCCCGGCGACAACTTCGACTACCACCTCATCCCGTTCCGCGCCGCGATCGCCGCCGGAGCCGCGCAGATGATGCCGTACTACGGCATGCCCGTCGGGACCGAGCACGAGGAGGTCGCCTTCGCCTTCAACCACGGGATCATCACCGGGCTCCTCCGCGAGGAGCTCGGCTTCGCAGGTATCGTCTGCACCGACTGGGGACTCGTCACCGACACGTCGATCAT
This sequence comes from Plantibacter sp. PA-3-X8, assembly GCF_003856975.1. Lineage (NCBI taxonomy): Bacteria > Bacillati > Actinomycetota > Actinomycetes > Micrococcales > Microbacteriaceae > Plantibacter > Plantibacter sp. PA-3-X8. The sequence continues at coordinate 3,730,681 of NZ_CP033107.1, read as the reverse complement.
GGGTCAGGACATGCCCGCACGGGCATGGGGCCTGGAGCACCTCGACGAGCTGTCCCGGGTCGAGCGCATCCTGCAGGCCGGTTGCGACCAGTTCGGTGGCGAGGCCCGACCCGAGCTCGTCGTCGAACTCGTCGAGCAGGGGCGCATCACCGAGGACCGCATCGACGCCTCGGTGCGCCGACTCCTGCGCGAGAAGTTCGTGCTCGGGCTCTTCGAGCAGCCGTACGTGGACGCGGGCGCCGCGAGTGGGATCGTCGGCCGCGCGGACTTCGTCGCCGCCGGCGAGGCCGCACAGCGCCGCGCGTTCACCGTCCTGACGAACGTGGAGGAGACGCTGCCGGTGCGCTCGCCGCGTCCGCGGTTGTACCTCGAGGGCGTCGATCCCGAGATCGCGGGCGTGTACGGCGAGGTCGTCGCGGATCCGGCTTCGGCGGACGTCGCCCTCGTGCGCATGCAGACGCCGTACGAACCGCGGCCCGGCGGCTTCGAGGCCATGTTCCACGCAGGCTCCCTCGACATCCCGGCCGACGAGGTCGAGCGGTTGCGCGTGCTCGCGCTGACGGTGCCGACCGTACTCGACATGCATCTCAACCGACCGGCGATCCTCACCGGGGTGGTGGACGCGGTCGCGGCGCTCGTCGCGAGCTTCGGCGGCAGTGACGCGGCGTTCCTCGACGTCGTGTTCGGTCGGGCGCTGCCGGAGGGCCGGCTGCCGTTCGACCTGCCGCGCTCGATGGCGGCCGTCGAGGCGAGTCGGTCCGACGTCCCCTACGACACCGAGGACCCGCTCTTCCGTTTCGGCCACGGCCTCACGTACCCCGCTGGTCCCTGAGCGCCTCTTCCGGTCCCTGAGCGCCCCCTCCGGTCCCTGAGCACCCCCTCCGGTCCCTGAGCACCCCTTCCGGTCCCTGTGCTTGTCGAAGGGCGTCCGGGAACACTTCTTCCGGTCCCTGAGCACCCGTCCCCGGTCCCTGCACTCGTCGAAGGGCGGCGTCTTCTCGTGTGCCCTTCGACAGGCTCAGGGAGCGGTTCTCCGTGTGCGGTTTCTTCGTACTCGGGGGTCGCTTCCCTCGGTCCGTGAATGCCCCGCCGGTCCCGGAGCACCTCTTCCGGTCCCTGAGCTTGTCGAAGGGCGGTCCGGGTGCACTTCTTCCGGTCCCGGAGCTTGTCGAAGGGCGTCAGCGCTCGGAGCCGCGCAGCTCCAGACGCACGTCCAGCGTGTGGGTCACGGGCGGTCCCGCCTCGCCGGCGATGAGTGCGAGGAGGGTCTCCGCCGCGACCCGGCCCATGAGCGCCACGTCCTGCGCCACCACCGACACCGCCGGCGTCACGAGCGGTGCCGCCTCGAAGTCGTCGAACCCGACGAGCGGCAGCCGTCGGCCCGCCGTCGCGAACGCCTGCATGGCCCCGATCGCGGCCCGGTTGTTCGCGGCGAACATGGCGTCGACCTCGCCCGACGCCAGGAACCCCGCCACGACCGCCGCAGCGTCCTCGACGGAGTGTGCGCCGTCGGAGGCGATCGGCTCGATCGGCCTCGTCCCCGTCGCGCCGCCGAGATCGGCCTCAGCCAGCGCCCGGTGGTAGCCGGCGAGTCGCTCGCGCATCGTGTACAGCTCGAGTGAGTCGCCGAGGAACGCGACCCGTCGTGCGCCCGCGGCGAGCATGGCCGCGGTCGCGCGGGTCGCCCCGCCCGCGTTGTCGGCGAGCACCGTGTGCACCTCGACCGACTCGAGCGGCCCGGTCGGGCGGTCGACGAGCACCATCGGGACGTGCACGACCGTGCTTGTCGCCCAGGCCGTGGTCGCCTGCCGTGGTGGCACGACGACGAGGCCGTCCACGCGCTGCGCGACGAGCCGGTCGACGAGGAGTCGGTGCCGGTCGGCGTCCTCCTCGGAGCTCGCGGACATCAGCAGGTAGCCGTGTTCCGTGCACACGCGCTCCACCGAGCGTGCCAACACGGAGTAATAGGGGTTCGCCAGGTCGCTGATGATCAGCCCGATGACCTTGCTGGACCGCCCGGGCCGGATGCTCGCGGCCGCCAGGTTGTGCCGGTAGCCGAGGGCCTCGATCGCCGCGCCGATCCGTTCCGACAGTTCCTGGTTGATGTTCGTCGCGCCGTTCACGTACCGCGACACCGTCTTCAGCCCCACCCCGGCCGCCGCGGCGACGTCGTTCATGGTCGGGGGTCGGGAGCTGCGCATGCTCACCATCCTGGCGTATGCGAGATCACGCGATCGGCTCGTCCGCCCCCGCGACCGCGAAGAGGCCTCTGAGTCCGGGTCGCAGTCGGGTGATCTCGGACGCCGTCGGCCGGCGCCCGGCGATCGTCGCAGCGGCACTCGCGCCCGCGAGCTCCGCCGCGTCAGCCGGTGCGGCACCGCGTGACATCGCGAACAGCAGGCCGGCGGTCGACGCGTCCCCGGCGCCGTTGGTCGACACGAACGCGGGTGCGGGGACGGGCGGCGCGACGAGGTCGACGTCTGCCCAGGCCTCGGCGAGCGGTGCGAGCATCCGTCCGCCCAGGCGCAGGCGGTCGACACCGGCGGCCCGGAGGAGTAGCCCGTCCTCGCCGGCCGAGATCGCCACGACGCCGGCACCCCAGGCGAGCAGGAGGTCCGCGAACGCCGCGGCTTGGGCCAGCGGTGATGCACTGGTCCCGGCCGGGAGGCGGAGCGTGCCGAGCGCCGAACACAGGTCGTCGACGCTGGGACTCACGACGTCGGTCAGCGGCAGGGTGCGCCGGAGGATCGCCTCCCAGTCCAGATGGCCGACGGCGCTCGTGGGGTCGACGACGGCGAGGTCCATCGAGGTGGTCGCACCGTGTCGGTGGATCCGTTCGAGCAGCCTCGCGAGCGGCGTCGCGTCGTCGGCGACGATCCCGGGGAGCAGCGGGGGATAGCCGAGGTGGACGAGGTCCGCGTCGCCGACGGCCAGGTGCTCGCCGGTGAACACCTCGTTGGCGCCCGTGTGGTGCCAGAAGGTCCGGTCGAGGCCGGCGGGCTCGACGACCACGCTGTAGGAGGTCGCGGCCCGGTCGGTGACCTCGAGCGCCGGGTGCAGTCGGTCGTGCGCGGCGATGCGCGACGCGACGATCGCTCCGAGCTCGTCGTCGCCGACGGTCGCGTGCAGGCGGACCGTGCTCCCGAGATCGGCGAGGGCCAGGCCGGTGTTCGCGACGCAGCCACCGAGGGAGATGCGGAGCGGGCCGGTGTCGATGAGGGCGCCCGGATCGATGCGTGCGTTCGCGCTCAGCCCTGGCGACAGGTCGACGCAGATGTGGCCGGCGACGACGATCTCGCCCATGGACCCTCCGTTCTTCGCCCCGGGGCTGACCCGGCGCAAGCTAGACAACGTTGTCTCAGGCCACTACTGTGACACACCGAGGGACGATTCGGAAACCCTCCCCGTCACGATCAGGAGCCGCCGCAATGTCGCTGTACCGCCTCAATCGTCTCTTCAACGCCCGATCAGGTCGCGCGCTCGACGTCGCCGTCGACCACGGGTTCTTCGGCGAGCGTTCGTTCATCACCGGCATCGAGGACATGGGCGAGGTCGTCCGCACCCTCGTCGCCGCGGGCCCGGACGCCGTCCAGCTGACCCTCGGCCAGGCCCGTCTCCTGCAGCAGGTCCCCGGCAAGGACAAGCCGGCGCTCGTCCTGCGGACGGACGTCGCGAACGTCTACGGCAACCCGCTCGACTCGATCCTCTACAGCCACCACGTGCCGCACGCGATCGAGGAGGCCGTCCGGCTCGACGCCGTCGCCGTGTGCGTCAACCTCATGCAGATCCCCGACCACCCCGAGGTCCGCGAGGCGAACATCCGCTCGATCATGGCCCTGCGCCGCGAAGCGACCCGGTACGGGATGCCGCTCATGATCGAACCGCTCGTCATGCAGGACAACACGACGGCCGGCGGGTACCAGGTCGACGGCGACATCGAGAAGATCGTCACCCTCGTGCGCCAGGCGGTCGAACTCGGCGCCGACCTCATCAAGGCCGATCCGAGTAGCGACATCACCGAGTACGCGCGTGTCGTGCAGGTCGCCGGCGACATCCCCGTCCTCGTCCGTGGTGGCGGTCGCGTCGACGACCGGACCCTGCTGGAGCGCACGGTCGCCGTCCTCGACGCCGGGGTCAGCGGCATCGTCTACGGCCGCAACATCATCCAGCACGAGCACCCGGCCGCCATCACCGCGGCACTCATGGCGGTGCTGCACGACGGCGCCGACGCCGATGCCGGCCTCGCGATCCTCGAGGCGGCTCGCGCATGAGCGCCGACCAGGTGACGGCCGACCGGGCGACGGCGGAGCGCGTCAACGTCGCGATCATCGGCGGCGGACTCATGGGGCGCGAGATCGCCGCGGCCATCCAGCGCTGGCCGGCACTCATCGACCACCCGGTGCGACCGCGACTGACGGCCGTCTGCGACATCAATCCGGCGGCGCTCGACTGGTTCGACGAGATCGACACCGTCGTCACGAAGACCACGGACTACCACGAGCTGCTCGCCGACCCGTCGGTCGACGTCGTCTACGTGGCCGTGCGTCACGACCTCCACGAGCAGATCTACACCGACGTCATCCGCGCTGGGAAGGGTCTCCTGGCGGAGAAGCCGTTCGGGATCGACGCGGCGGCCGCGCAGTCCGTCCTCGCGGCGATGGCCGAGCACCCGGAGAGCTTCGTCCGGTGTTCGAGTGAGATGCCGTTCTTCCCGGGTGCGCAGCTGGCGATCGACTACGTGCGGTCCGGAGCGCTCGGCACGATCGTCGAGGCGCGCAACAGCTTCCTGCACTCGAGCGACATCGATCGGGGCAAGCAGATCAACTGGAAGCGCCAGACGCAGTTCTGCGGTGAGGCCGGCGTGATGAACGACCTCGGGATGCACACCTGGCACGTGCCGCTGCGGCTCGGCTGGGCACCCGAGAGCGTGTACGGGGTACTGCAGAACATCGTCACCGAGCGTCCCGGCCCCGACGGTTCGCTCGTGCCGTGCGACACCTGGGACAATGCCGTGCTGCACAGCTGGGCGACCCACGACGGTGTCCGTTTCCCGCTCACGACCGAGACGAAGCGCATCGATCCCGGGCAGAAGAACACGTGGGAGTTCGAGGCGATCGGTCTCGACGGCGGGGTCCGGTTCAGCACGAAGAACCCGAAGCTCGTCGAGGTGTTCGCGGTGCGGGACATCCCGGGTGGCGGCCGGGAGCAGGTGTGGCAGCAGCTCGACGCGGGCAGCCAGTCGGTCTGGCCGACGGTGACCGGGCCGAACTTCGAGTCCGGGTTCTCCGACACGATCCTCCAGATGTGGGCCGTGTTCCTCGCCGAGCGGCACGGCTCGCTCGGCGACCGGTTCGGGGCGGCGCGCCCCGAGGAGGCGGCGCTCACGCACGACATCTACCGAGCGGCGATCCGCTCCCACGAGGAGGGTCGCGCGATCGCGCTGTGACGTGCGCATCGGCTGGGAGGCCACCCGACCGTCTCCCAGCCGGGAGCGCGCTGGCCGGCCCCTGAGCTTGTCGAAGGGCGCTCCCTGTCCGCTCGCTTGTTGTTCGGTCCCTGACAGCGCAACGAATCGGTCCTTGCCAGCCCAACCGTTCGGTCCCTGAGCTTGTCGAAGGGTGGGGTCTGTCCGTGTGCCCTTCGACAGGCTCAGGGACCGGGGTCGGAGTCGATCGTTGCTGAACGTTCGGTCCCTGTCCGCTCACTCAGCCGGTCCCTGCCAGCCCAACCGTTCGGTCCCTGAGCTTGTCGAAGGGTGGGGTCTGTCCGTGTGCCCTTCGACAGGCTCAGGGACCGGGGTCGGAGTCGATCGTTGCTGAACGTTCGGTCCCTGTCCGCTCACTCAGCCGGTCCTTTGCCAGCCCAACCGTTCGGTCCCTGAGCTTGTCGAAGGGTGGGGTCTGTCCGTGTGCCCTTCGACAGGCTCAGGGACCGGGGTCGGAGTCGATCGTTGCTGAACGTTCGGTCCCTGTCCGCTCACTCAGCCGGTCCTTTGCCAGCCCAACCGTTCGGTCCCTGAGCTTGTCGAAGGGTGGGGTCTGTCCGTGTGCCCTTCGACAGGCTCAGGGACCGGGGTCGGAGTCGGTCGTTTCTGAATGGTTGGTCCCTGTCCGCTCACTCAGCCGGTCCTTTGCCAGCCCAACCGTTCGGTCCCTGAGCTTGTCGAAGGGTGGGGTCTGTCCGTGTGCCCTTCGACAGGCTCAGGGACCGGGGTCGGATTCGGTCGTTTCTGAACGGTCGGTCCCTGTCCGCTCACTCAGCCGGTCCTTTGCCAGCCCAACCGTTCGGTCCCTGAGCTTGTCGAAGGGCGGGCTCTGTCCGTGTGCCCTTCGACAGGCTCAGGGACCGGGGTCGGATTCGGTCGTTTCTGAACGGTCGGTCCCTGTCCGCTCACTCAGCCGGTCCTTTGCCAGCCCAACCGTTCGGTCCCTGAGCTTGTCGAAGGGTGGGCTCTGTTCGTGTGCCCTTCGACAAGCTCAGGGACCGGCCACCGGGTCCGTTCCGGGTTCTGGATCGCGCCATGCGGTGATCCGCGAGCAGCTGAGACGCGGGAGGTCGTCGAACCGCCCGTCGATCACTGCTTGCTTCTTCGCCCGGCTCCACCCCTGAAGACGTTTCTCGATGAAGAACGCGTCGTCCACGCGGTCGTACTCGGCCGACCAGACGAGTGTGACGGGCAGTCGCTCGCGGGTGTAGGTCGCTCCGAGGCCGTCCATGTGCTCGGCGACTCGTCGAGCAAGGTCGATGGTGCTGCCGGTGTAGAAGGATCCGTCGGCGCATTTGAGGATGTAGACGTGGGGCATCCGGGAAGCCTCGCAGGACTTCGATCCTGTCGGTCTGCGCTGACCTCCGACGGTGGACGCTCTCGGATCATGGGGGAGTTGTGGAGGACCTTCGCTCGCCCCTGCCGCTTCGCCCGATCGGTCCCTGAGCTTGTCGAAGGGCGGGGTTTTGCCGTTGGCCCTTCGACAGGCTCAGGGACCGGGGTTGGAGTCGGTCGTTTGTTCGCTCACCCAGCCGGTCCCTGCCGGCGCAATCGTTCGGTCCCTGAGCTTGTCGAAGGGTTGGGGTTTTGCCGTGTGCCCTTCGACAGGCTCAGGGACCGGGGTTGGAGGTCGGTGTCGGCGGGGTGGGGGACACTCGGGAGATGCCCCACAGACGATGCGTACAACCCGGGTGCGACGCCGCGGCACCGGTCGACGCGCCTGTCACGCTCTGCGAGGATCACCTGGCCCTCGCCGCCGACTGGGCGGAGCGCCGTTGGGGTGTGGTCGACGCCCTGCCGTCGCCGTGCATCATGTGCGGCTCGCGGCTCGGCCGTCACTACCCGTCCGCGTGGTTGTGCGCCACGTGCGAGTGGCGGCATGGCGACGTGCCCGACGACGACCTCGCCCGGCCGCGGATCGACGTCGTCTACTACCTCCGCCACGGCGACCGCGTGAAGATCGGCACCACGACGAACCCTCGCCAGCGGTTCGCCGCGATCTGGCATGACGAACTGCTCGCGCTCGAACGCGGTGACCGGCACGTCGAGCGTGCGCGTCACGAACAGTTCGCCCGCGAGCGCCTCGAACGCTCCGAATGGTTCACGGGGTCGCCCCGACTGCTCGCCCACATCGCCTCGGTCGCCGGCGACGTCGACCCCTGGGACCTCTACAGCCGCTGGCTCAGTGAGGCGGCCGCACTGCGTGGGCGATAGCCCCTCCGGTGGGCACCACGCGCGGGGTACGCTCAGCGCGTGTGCACTCGAATCTTCTGGAACGACAACGCGGTCGCCAAGACGGTCAGCCGCTGCATGGACTGGTCGGAGAGCGACGAACCCGAGCTGTGGTTCGTCCCGAGCGGTACCGACCGAGGTGGCACGGATGACGCCACCTCGCACCGGTGGACCTCCCGGTACGGCAGTGTCGTCACGAGCATGTGGGGGATGGGGACCGTCGACGGCCTGAACACGGCGGGCCTCGGAGCACACGCGCTCTACCTCGACCCGGAGGACGTGACGTTCGCCGAGCCCGACGGCCGTCCGACGGTCTCGAACGCGCTGTGGGTGCAGTACCTCCTCGACAGCTACGCCTCGGTCGCCGAAGCGATCGCCGACATCGACACCGTCCGCATCACGTCCCCGATGTTCCGCGGCCTGCAGATGGGGATCCACATCGCGATCGAGGACGCCTCGGGTGACTCGGCGATCATCGAGCCGATCGACGGCCGGCTCGTCGTCCACCACGGCCGCGAGTTCACCGTGATGGCGAACTCGCCGAGCCTCGACGAGCAGCTCGCCAACCGCGACCGCTACCGGCTGTTCGGCGGTGAACTGCCGCCTCCCGGCGACATCACCTCGGTCGACCGGTTCGTGCGCGCCTCCTACTTCCTCCACTACCTGCCGGAGCCGGCGGACACCGTCGAGGCGGTCGCGGGCGTCTTCCAGCTCATCGCGAACGTGTCGGTGCCGTACGGCGCGCCGTACTCGACGGGCGACGTGTACCCGACCTGGTGGCGCGCCGGTGCCGACCTCACGAACCTGGTCTACTACTTCGGCTCGACACGGAGTCCGAACATCTTCTGGATCGAGCTCGACGAACTCGCGGACGTCGGCGAGGTCCGTCGCCTCGACCCGCGCGACCCGAGCCGCGTCGGCGACCAGACCGCGGAGCTCGCGCCGGCGACGTTGAGCTACTAGGCCGGCCGGTTTCGGTTCCCGAGCCGGTCGAGTCTTCGGGGCGTTCGCGTGCGCCCTTCGACAGGCTCAGGGACCGGGCAGGCTCAGGGACCGGGATCGCTCAGGGACCGGGATGGTTCAGGGACCGGGGATGTCAGGGCCCGACCGGGGCGGCTCGGAGCCGACGGCTCAGAGCACCGCAGGCGATACCCGACAGGAGTCGCGCTCGACGAGGTGCACCGGGAGGACCGTGCTCCGGCGGTATCGCGCGTCGGGGCGGTCGAGGCGATCGATGATCCGTTCCGCAGCGAGTCGGCCGAGGGCCTCCGGGTCCTGCGTGATCACGGACACCGACGGTCGCAGGAGCTCGGCCAGGGGGAAGTCGCCGAACGCGACGAGTGGGAGCGGTTGCTCGGCGAGTGCGGGTAGCAACGCCATCGTGCAGACGGCGTTCGACGAGAAGAGAGCAGTCGCCTGCGAGTCGATCGCCGCCAGCGCACGCGCCGCCCCTTCGCGGGTCGCCGCACCGAGGGCGATGAGCTCCTCGTCGGCGGGCAGCCCGGCTTCGGTGAGTGCCGCCCGGTACCCGCGCAGCCGCTGGGCGGTCGTCGGCAGGGCCAGCTCGTCGCCGACGAAACCGATCCGGCTGTGGCCGTGCTCGACGAGGTGGGTCGTCGCCGTGAACGCCCCACCGAAGTCGTCCTGCGTGAACGCGTCGGCAGCGAGCCCGCCTGGCGCGCGGTCGACGAACACGAACGGCGTCCGCGACGCCCATGCACTCAGCGAGCTCTGGTCGTCGCTGATCGGCGCGAGCACCACCCCGGCCAGCTGACGCCGGAGCATCGGCTCGAGGACCGAGCGCTCGCGGTCCGGGTCGTCGCCGAGGCTCGTCACGAGCGTCGACATGTCGTGATCGCGCGCCGTCCGCTCCACCGCACGCGCGATCTCCGCGAAGAACGGGTCGACGATGTCGGGGACGGCGACCCCGATGACCGACGGGCGGCCCGAGCGGAACGCCGTCGCGAGGGAGTTCGGCACGTAGTCGAGCTCCCGCATGATCGACTCGACCCGTTCTCGGGTCGCCGGGAGGACGTGCGGGTCGTCGTTGAAGACCCGCGAGACCGTCTTCGCGCTCACGCCGGCGGCTGCGGCGATCTGGCGCATCGTGGCCATGCTCGGGTCCCTCCCGTTCGGTCCTGCCGGATCGGGTCAGCGCGCGGTGTAGCCGCCGTCGATCGGCAGCGAGACGCCCGAGATCATGCCGGCGGCGTCGCTCAGCAGGAAGGTGATCGGGCCGGCGATGTCGTCCTCGGTGGCCCACTTGCCGAGCGGCATCGCCTCGAGGAAGGGGCCTTCGATGTCGGGGCGGCCCCAGTACCAGGCGGACATCGGCGTCATCACGACCGTCGGGTTGACGGCGTTGACCCGGATGCCGTACTTCCCGAGTTCCAGGGCCGAGACCCGCGTGATGTTGTCGAGCGCGGCCTTCGACGAGCCGTAGGAGATGTGGCCGGAGAGTGCGACGAGGCTCGCCTGGCTCGAGACGTTGACGATCGCCCCGCCGCGCTCTTGGCGGATCATCTCGCGGGACGCGTACTTGGTGACGAGCAGCGACCCGCGTGCGTTGATGCTGATGACCTTGTCGAACACGTCGATGTCGGTCTCCTGTGGGGAGGCGATCTCGCCGCCCCAACCGCCGGAGTTGACGACGCCCCAGATGTCGCGTCCCTCGATCGCGTCGCGGATGCTGTCCTCCGAGGTGAGGTCGAAGGGCAGCGGTTCGGCGCCCGTCTCGGCGGCGATGGCGTCGAGGTGCTCGACGTTGCGACCGGAGGCGATCACCTGCGCGCCCGCTGCGACGAGGTGGCGGACGGTCGCGCCGCCGATGCCGCCGCTCGCTCCCGTGACGAGGATGGTGCGGCCGTTGAAGTCAGTCATGAGGTGGTCCGATCGATGTGATGAGGCCCGTGCGTCGGTGCACCGGGTCGGGAGCATCATAACCACGGAATCGCAGCCATGTCACCCGTGACATGGATTTCACCAGCAGATCATGACACCGGTGACATCTGGTGTTGACACACGCATCGCCTGGACCTACCGTGAGTCGGGCGACGGCGCGTCCGCGACCGGTCGGCTCCCAGGAGAGGTCAGGCATCACGATGAGCGGCATCACGATCGGGACCGACCTCGACGGCCTCATCGATCACGCCCGTTCGCTCGCCGCCACCGGGTCCCGCCGGATCCTCGGGATCGTCGGTGCGCCCGGAGCGGGTAAGTCGACCGTGAGCGACGCGATCGCCGCGGCGCTCGGCGACCAGGCCGTCATCGTCGGGATGGACGGCTTCCACCTCGACAACGCCGAGCTCGTCCGCCTCGGGCGACGCGGCCGCAAGGGCGCGCCCGACACCTTCGACGTCGACGGCTACGTCGCACTGCTGTCCCGCCTCGCGCGTGCTGGACGCACCGCCGATTCTCCGGGCACACCGATTTACGCACCCCGGTTCGACCGCTCGCTCGAGGCGTCGATCGGCAGTGCCGTCCTCGTCCGCCCCGAGGTGCCGCTGGTGATCACGGAGGGCAACTACCTCCTGTTCGACGATCACGGCTGGCAAAGTGTCGCCGCGCATCTCGACGAGTCCTGGTACGTCGACGTGGACGACGAGGTGCGCCGCGACCGACTCATCGCCCGACGCCTCGGTCACGGCCACCCGCTCGACGAGGCCGAAGCCTGGGTGCTCGGCGTCGACGAGCCGAATGCCCGCCTGGTCGACGCCACCAAGCAGCGTGCCACCCGCATCGTCACGCTCGACGCGTCGACGCCGGTGGAGACCGAATCCACCCACGGCGCCTGATCCACCCTGCAGCCGCAGCACGCTCGACCTGCACCACCCTCGACCTGCACCACCCGGAACCCGCTCACCGACGAGAAGGCACCACATGACCCAGCTCTCCGACGCCGCCCTCACCGCTCTCGACGAGCAGGTGGCCGTCCCCGCCTACGACCGCTCGGCCATCCGACCCGGCATCGTCCACTTCGGGGTCGGCGCCTTCCATCGTGCGCACGGGGCGATGTTCGTCGACCGCGTGCTCGGGCTTCCCGGCGACGAACACGCGTCCTGGGGGCTCGTCGGCGTCGGCACACTGCCCGGTGACGCCGCCATGCGGGACGCGCTCGGCGCTCAGGACCGGCTCTACACGCTCGTGACGACGAGTCCGGACGGCGAGATCGAGGCGCGCGTCGTCGGGTCGATCGTCGAGTACCTGTTCGCTCCCGACGACCCGGGAGCGGTCCTCGCGCGGGTGGGCGATCCATCGACGCGGATCGTGTCCCTCACGATCACCGAGGGCGGCTACGGGGTGAACGATGCGACCGGCGCGTTCGAGCCGAGTGACGGTGCGACGCTCGCGGACCTCGACGGGCTGCCGGCGGGGGCGCTGCCGCAGAGCCCGCTCGGGTTCATCACGGCGGCCCTCCGTGCCCGACGCGACGCCGGTGCCGTTCCGTTCACGGTCATGTCGTGCGACAACATCCAGGGCAACGGGCACGTCGCCCGGACTGCGATCCTCGCGTTCGCCGAGCGTATCGACCCGGCGCTCGCCGTCTGGATCGGTGCCGAGGTGCGGTTCCCGAACTCGATGGTGGACCGCATCACGCCGGCGACGACGGACGAGCAGCGCGCGTTCGTCTCCGAGCGGTTCGGGATCGACGACCGCTGGCCGGTGCTCTCGGAGTCGTTCGAGCAGTGGGTGCTCGAGGACGACTTCTCGGACGGCCGTCCGCCGTACGAGCAGGTGGGCGTGCAGCTCGTGGAGGACGTCGAGCCGTATGAGCTGATGAAGCTCCGGTTGTTGAACGCTTCCCACCAGGCGATGAGCTACCTCGGGCTGCTGGCGGGGGAGACGTACGTGCACGACGTCTGCCGTGACGAGCTGTTCTCGCGGTTCCTCCTCGGGTACATGCACGAGGAGGCGAGGCCGACGCTCGCGCCGGTCCCGGGGATCGACATCGACGCGTACTGTGCAGAGCTGATGCGCCGGTTCGGCAGTGAGGCGATCAAGGACACGTTGGCGCGGCAGATCGTCGACGGCTCGGAGCGCATCCCGAAGTTCCTGCTCCCGGTGGTCCGTGAGCAGTTGCGGACCGGCGGCGGGATCGCGCGCTCGGCGCTCGTCCTCGCAGCGTGGAGTCGGTTCATCGAGGGTGTCGGTGACGACGGGCGGGAGCTTGCCCCGGTCGACCGGCGGTTGGCCGAGTTGCAGGCAGCCGTCGCGCAGGAGGCGGAGCGCCCCGGCGCGTTCCTCGACCTGGAGGTCGTGTTCGGCGACCTCGGATCTGACGCGCGACTGCGCGAGGCGTTCATCGCGGCGCGCGCGCGGCTGGCGGCCGTCGGTGCGCGGGTGGCGGTGGAAGAGGTCGTCGCCGCGGGGTGACCCTGCGGCGGTCGGGCGGTGCCTCGTGTGCCCTTCGACAGGCTCAGGGACCGGGGTGGCCGGGTTGTCGAGGTCGGCGTCGGTCGCTGAGCGTGTCCGAGGCATGGTGGTTCCCGTCTCGGTCCCTGAGCTTGTCGAAGGGCAGGTGGTCGCTCGCGTGCCCTTCGACAGGCTCAGGGACCGGGGTGGCTGGGTTGTCGAGTAGGGCGTCGGTCGCTGAGCGTGTCCGAGGCATGGTGGTTTCCGTCTCGGTCCCTGAGCTTGTCGAAGGGCAGGTGGTCGCTCGTGTGCCCTTCGACAGGCTCAGGGACCGGGGTGGCTGGGTTGTCGAGTAGGGCGTCGGTCGCTGAGCGTGTACGAGGCAGGGTGGTTCCGGTTTCGGTCCCTGAGCTTGTCGAAGGGCAGGTTCAACGGCTGTTCGTGTGCCCTTCGACAGGCTCAGGGACCGGGATGGCTGGGTTGTCGAGTAGGGCGTCGGTCGCTGGACGTGTCCGAGGCAGGGTGGTTCCGGTTTCGGTCCCTGAGCTTGTCGAAGGGCAGGTTCAACGGCTGTTCGTGTGCCCTTCGACAAGCTCAGGGACCGGGATGGCCGGGTTGTCGAATACAGCGTCGGTCGCTGAGCGTGTCCGAGGCAGGGTGGTTCCCGTGTCGGTCCTTGAGCTTGTCGAAGGGCAGGCAGGTGTGCAGGCAGAGGGGTGCCCCGGGTTCAGGCGGCGAGGTGGAGGCGTCCGCCTCGGATGGGGGTTTGGTGGCGGTCGATGTGGCTGGGTGGGATGAACCAGGGGATGCCGTTTTGGATGGTGATGGTCCAGTGGTCGTCGTGGATGCGGTGGTGGTGGAAGGGGCAGAGGAGTATGCCGTTGTCGAGGTTGGTGGGGCCGCCTTGGGACCACCATCGGATGTGGTGGGCTTCGGTGAAGGATGGTGGGTGGGTGCAGCCGGTCCAGGCGCAGCCGCCGTCGCGTTCGGCGAGGGCGAGTTTTTGTCCGCGGGTGAACAGGCGGGTGCTGGTGCCGAGGTCGAGGACTTGGGATGGTCCGTTGAGGATCATGGGGATGAGGTTGGCGTCGGCGGAGGGCGCCGGGGCCGATGGGTTCGTCGATGCCGTCGATGGTGGCAGCACCGAGGCCGGTTTCGAGGGTGTCGTGGTCGGTGCGGATGATGACGGTGACGGGGGTGAGTTCGGTGGCGGCGCTGCTGCAGCCGGCCAGGTGTCGGAAGGTCTCGGTGAGGGCGATGGCGCGTCGCCGGTCGGTGGGGATGAGCGTGGGTCCGTCGGGCATGGGGTGACCGGATCCGTCGGGTTGGTGGGCGGGGTCGGCCGTGTCGGGGTGGGTGAAGTGGGGTTTGTGGTGGGTGGCGCCGATGAGGGCGTCGAGGCCGGCGCGGATGAAGGCGGCGCTTTCTGGGGCGAGTTCGGCGCGGAGGAGGGTCATGCCGGTGGGGAGTTCGTGGATGGTGCAGCGTTCTGCTCGGCGGAGGAGTTCGTCGCGGGGTTCGCGGCCGTCTTGGTCGAGGCGGGTGCGGACGAGTTTGGCGATGCGGGTGACGTCGTGCAGGGGCGTGTGGGCGGCGTGCTCGATGGCGATGACCGACGCCGCCTCGAGCTCGCCTCTGCTGCAGATGCGGCCGGCGTTGCGGAGCTCGCGGACGATGACCGCGGCACCGTCGACGCTGAGGGGTGAGCGTGGGCTGCCGAGGGCAGTGGACGCGTCACCATCCGTGGTGGCCGACGAGGATGACCCGCTGGGTCCGTCGGCCTGGGCGGTTGTGGCGTCGGAACCGGGTGCCGGTTCGAGGGCGGCAGCGACCGCCGGGAACGGGCATTCCTCCAACTCGCCGAGCAGCCCGCGCGGCTGGGTGATCGCGGCACCGACCTCGGCGATCGCCGCGCCGCGGGCGCGTGCCACCCGCCACCGTTCGGACACCATGACACCCGGGTTCGCGTAACCAGCGGCGCGCACGAGCGTGCCGTCGCGGCGGGAAGGCGACGGGCGCAACGCGATCGCGCCGACGACGCGGGCGGCGAGGACCTCGACCGCATGCTGCACGGCACCGAGCTCGTCCAGGACCCGGAGGACCGCCTCGTCGTTCATGTTCTCGAGCTGCTCCGCGACACCCGAGCCCGGACGGATCGCATCGAGCGCGCCCTGCCAGACCGCATCGAACCCGGCCGCGGCGGCGGCGAGCGGGTTCGGTGCGGGGCTGGTCATGGATCCATCCAAACACGGACCACTGACATTCGAACGCGCACCGAATCGGACCCTGATCTGCGTATTTATCCGACACCTGGCGCCCACTCGGGGTGCCCTTCGACAAGCTCAGGGACCGGCGATGACGCGGTCGTCAAGTCGGTCGAGGTGCTCGCCGATGGTCGCGTTCGGGCGTGCGGCCTGACCTCACGCGAAGACGAAGTAGAACGACAGGTGCAGCGTCAGGATGAGGTGCATCGTCGTGAACCGGTGACGGAGCCACGCGAGCAGGAGGCCGAGCGCGAGCATGCTCAGTGCGGGGAGCGGGCTCGGCACGAGCCCGAACTTGTCGGGGAGCAGGATGACGTGTCCGAGGGCGAACAGGACGGCGACGGCGGGGATGACCGCGCGCGACGGCAAGCGCGCGGCGAGATGGCGTTGCAGGAGTCCGAAGGTCAGGTAGTCCTGCCAGAACACCGAGACGGTCATCCAGAAGATGTAGAGCAGCACGGGGAACTCGAGCTCGTAGTGCAACGGCAACGCGAGTGCGAGCACGACCGGGATGACGTACAGGAACCGCTGCCGGGACGGTGCGAAGAGTTCACGGGTGTGGGTGCGCTGCAGGATGGCGATGGCGATCACCAGGAGGCCGGCGATCAGGGACTCGAGGAACACCACGACGGTGTCCTCCTGCACCAGGAGACGCACGGGGCCTCGGCCGGTGATGCCCGGGGTCAGGCACCACAGGGCGAACCACGCCGCGGCTATTGCGAGTGCGGAGAACAAGCGGAGGGATTGGCGCGAGGGGGCGTTTTCGACGGTCGACATGGCAGTCGATATGTTAGCAGTGTTATTTCAGATGCAAGGCAAGGGGGATCGCAACCGCCCGAGGCGGCGGCGGAGAACGAGCCGTCGTCGTGGGGTAGTCGTCACGATCGAGGAGGGGTTCGGAGGCCCTTCGACAGGCTCAGGGAGCGAAGGTGCACGGTTGTCGACGTGCGGTGGGGAGGGTACTCGGAGGCCCGTCGACAGGCCCCTGCATCGGGCTGCCGCTCAGCCGAGCGAAGCCGGGACGAGTCGGAACCCGCCCTCGGCGACCGGCTCGAGCCGCAGTTGGAAGAGGCCGTCGATCACGAGGTCCGCATCGAGTTCGTGCGCCTCGTGCGTCCCCGCGATGCCCACCGTCCAGCAGCCGGCGGCGCGCGCTGCGGCGAGCCCGGCCGGTGCGTCCTCGAACACGAGGCACGCCTGCGACTCCATGCCCAGCCGGGTGCGGCCGAGCAGGAACGGTTCGGGGTCCGGCTTGCCCTTCGTGACGTCGTCGAAGGTCACGACGACCTCCGGCCGCACGAGCCCGGCGGCGGCGATCCGATTGCCGGCGATGAGCCTCGTGCCGCTCGTGACGATCGCCTTCGCGTCGTCACCCAGCGCCGCGAGCGCCTCCGCCGCCCCCGGGAGCGCGATGACGTCGGCGACCTCGTCGGCCTCGATCTCGATGATCCGCGCGAGTGCTTCGGCGACCTGCTCGGGCGGGAAGATCGCGGCGAGCACCTGGGCAGCGGGCTGACCGTGTCCCGCGGCGAGCAGGTCGCCCTCGAGTCCGTACTCGCGGGCGAGTTGCGCCCACGACCGGTTCACGGCCGGCGTCGAGTCGATGAGGGTCCCGTCGAGGTCGAAGAGCCCGGCGGCGAAGACCTGGTCGAAGATCGGGGCGGAGGCTTCGATGGTCCGTCCCAGACCGAGCGCGCGTTGGACGGCGGCGAGCTGCTGTGAGGTTGACAACGCGGCTTCGATCGACAGGTGCTCGATGGCGGGTGGGGTGTCGGTGGACGGGTCGACGATGTGTGTGTCCCGCTCGGCACCGCGTTCGGCGCGGCGAGCCGCGAGCGTGGCGGCATCGGCGTGCAGCCAGACGACCTTCGGGACGACCCCGGCCGCCTCGACGAGCGCGTCCCATTCGGCGCCGCCACGGAGCTCCGCGGTGAAGGGTGCGACGAGTACTGCGCCGACGCCACTGTCGCGCTGGTCGGCGAGGACCGCTCGCAGGGCCGCGTACCGTGCCGGGCGCATGGTCGGGCGCAGCTTCGCGTCGTTCCAGTGGAGCGGTTCGGTGCCGTCTGGATCGCTCACCGCACCGAGACCGTCGAGCAACGGATTGGTGATGGTGTCGAGGTCGAGGAGCGGGAGTCGGAGGGCCCGGGCGAGCTCACGTCCAAGGGTGGTCTTGCCGCTTCCGGCTGCTCCTGCGACGACGACGATCACGCTGACTCCTCGATGATTCCGGGGTGGCGACCCGCATCCGAGGGGTCTGAACGCCTCTTCGATGCGAGTTCCAAATGAATTTGATCTCTTTCAGACAACGTTGCTTGACAACGTTGTCGGTCTGCGGTCAGTATAGGCGCACGAAGGAACGACGGGGTTCTGCAGCTGCACCACCCCGACCGATGACAACGCTGTCAGGAGGTGGAGCCCATGGGCACCTGCAACCCCGCGATCACCGCGACCAGTCCGATCCGGACACGTGCGCACGTCCCGTCGCTCCGGACCGGCTGCGATGTCCGACCCGTTCCGCTTCCCGTCAGGGGGACCCGCTGATGCGGCCGCCCGGGATCAAGGATGTGGCTGCGCAGTCCGGCGTCAGCATCAAGACCGTCTCGCGGGTGGTGAACGGCGAACCGTCCGTGCACCCCGAGACCCGAAGCCGCGTGCTCGAGGCGATCGATCGCCTCGGGTACGTGCCCAACACGGCCGCCCGTTCTCTGAAGTCCGGCACCGGTGGCGCGATCGGCGTCCTCATCGATTCGCTCGCCGACCCGTTCTTCGCCTCGCTCGTGAGCGCCATCGAGGCCCGCGCGCTCAAGGAGGGCCTCAGCGTCCTCGTGGCGAGCACCGGGCTCGACGAGGGGCGCGAACGCGACCAGCTGACCGGGTTCATCGCCGGCCACCAGGTCGCCGGCGTCATCATCGCCCCGGTCGCCGCGGAGCTGCCCTACCTCGAGGCGTTCCGGAACGTGACGCCAGTCGTGGCCGTCGACCGTCCGCTCGCCGCCTTCGACAGCGTCGTGGTCGACGACTACGCCGCCACCCAGCTCGCGATCCGCCAGTTCGTCGAGCTCGGCCACACCCGCATCGCCTTCTACGACCGGGACGAACGCTTCCTCACCATCCGTCGGCGCTACCAGGGCTACACCGACGTCCTCGCCGAGGCCGGCATCGACCTCGACCCGTCGCTCGTCTCCTGGACCATCGACGGCTCGCTCGATTACGCCGCCGAGACGGAGCGCCTGCTCGGACTCGAGGATCCGCCCACCGCCTTCTTCGCGTCGAACGCGAAGGCGGCGATCGGTCTGACGACCTCCCTGCACCGCATCGGGCGGGAGGGGACGGCGCACATCGCGTTCGGCGACTTCACCCTCGCCGACGTCCTGCGACCGGCCGTCAGCTGCATCAACCAGGATCCGTTCGTCATCGGTACCGCCGCGATCGAGCGACTCCTCGAACTGCGCGAATCACCGGCCGACGAGCCGCGCGAGTGGGTCGTCCCGACCTCGCTGGTGTCGCGTGGTTCCGGGGAGATCCCCGGCCCGGCACAGCGTCACACCGTGGACGCGCGTACCGCGTCCACCACGAGCATGGTCGGAGGACCAGCAGCATGAGCACGACCCAGCCCACGAGGCTCGCCCAGCCGACGCGACTCGCGCCGAACCTCATCGAGCACTTCTACCGCGGCGGCGACCGCATCGCCGGCCTGCGCGGCATCGAACAGCAGAGCGAGTTCCAGCCGGAGGAGTGGCTCGGGGCGACCGTGAGCCGCGCCGACCAGGAGCCCGGCGGCGCCATCGGCCTCGCCCGCTCCGTCGACGGCGTCCTCCTCCGCGACCTCGTCGCGGCCGAACCCGCGCACTGGACCGGAGCGGGACCGGACCACGGCACCCACGCCGCCGACACCGGCATCCTCGTCAAGCTGCTCGACGCGCGTCAGCGGCTCCCCGTCCACGTGCACCCGGATCGGGCGTTCGCCGCCTCCCACCTCGACTGCGCCTACGGCAAGACGGAGGCCTGGTTCATCCTCGACGCCGAGCCCGGTTCGGCCGTCCACCTCGGATGGAGCGAGGACGTCGACCCCGACGAACTCGACCGTCGTCGTGACGCCCAGGACAGCGAGTGGATGCTGTCGCACATGAACCGGACCGTCGTCGAGCGCGGCATGGGCATCCTCGTCCCGGCCGGCACGGCCCACGCGATCGACGGCGGCATCTTCCTCGCGGAGGTGCAGGAACCGACCGACCTCTCCATCCTCCTCGAGTGGTCGGTCACGACCTCGACGCGCGACGAGTCCCACCTCGGCCTCGGATTCGAGACCGTGATGGGCGCGGTGTCGACGACGGCACTCCCGCAGTCCGAGATCGAACACCTCGTCGTGCTGCACGACCTCGACGCCCGGACGGACGCGCCGGTGTCGCTGTTGCCCGCGGCCGCCGACCCCTACTTCCAGCTCTTCGCCGTGACGCCTGGCACCGATGGCAGCGCACCCGTGGACGCCGGCTTCTCGGTGGCCCTCGCGCTCACCGGCGCAGGCGCACTGGTCTCTGAGACCGGCGCCGAGGCCGTCGAGTTCTCCGCCGGAGAGGTCTTCGCCGTCCCGGCCGGGTTCGGGCCCTGGACCGTCAGTGGTTCCGGCACCGTGCTAGCCGCCGGCCCCGGTGTGGGCTGGCCGGCGACCCTCGCATCGGGAGGCATCCGATGACGCCACCCCTCGACGCAGGACCCACGATCACGCAGCAGCTCACCACACACCACCGCCCCGAACGGCGGTACGACAGCCACCACACGCCGGACCCGTCCACCGGGGCCGGCTGGAAAGGAACGAGAACGACATGACGACTCCCGTCTTGGAGGCCAGAGGCCTCACCCGGCAGTTCGGGCACGTCCGCGCCCTCGACGAAGCGGACTTCGAGGTCTACCCCGGCGAGGTCACCGCCCTCATCGGCGACAACGGAGCGGGCAAGTCCACCTTGGTCAAAGCCCTCTCCGGCAACCTCGCGGTCGACAGCGGCGTGATCAAGTTCGAAGGCGAACCGATCACCCTCACCTCTCCCATGCAGTCGAGCGCGCTCGGCATCGAGACGGTCTACCAGGACCTCGCCCTCGCGCCCCACCTCGACCCCGTGCAGAACGTCTACCTCGGCCGCGAGATCATGCGGCCGGGCCTCGGCGGGCTGCTCGGGCTCATGAACGTCAAGGAGATGAGCAAGCAGTCGCGGCACGCCTTCGACGAACTCGGCGCGACCGTCCGCTCACTCACCGACCCGGTGGGCGCGATGTCCGGTGGGCAGCGCCAGGCGATCGCCATCGCCCGCGCGGTGCACTGGGCCAACAAGGTCGTCTTCCTCGACGAACCGACGGCCGCCCTCGGCGTCCGCCAGACGAAGAACGTGCTCGAGACGATCCGCCGGGTGCGCGACAAGGGCATCGCGGTCGTCTTCATCAGCCACTCGATGCCGCACGTCATGGAGGTGTCCGACCGCGTGCAGGTGCTGCGGCTCGGCCACCGCGCGGCGACGGTCGACACGAAGGACACGAACATGGAAGAACTCGTCGGTCTCATGACCGGTGCCAGCACGAGGAACGTCGCATGAGCGCGGTGAAGCAGGCCGAGATGGGGCCGGAGACGACCGCCATCGAGACGGCCAAGGATCGGGAGACCCCGATCAGGAAGCTCTTCAAGGCGCAGGCCTTCCAGATCTTCATCGTCCTCCTCGTCGTCATCGCGATCTTCTCCGCGATCGCGCCCGACACCTTCGCGCAGCTGTCCAACCTGCGGCTCGTCGTGCAGAACGCCTCGATCCTCGCGGTGCTCGGCGTCGGCATGACCTACGTCATCATCACCTCCGGCATCGACCTCTCGATCGGATCCGTCCTCGTCTTCTCGGGCGTCGTGTCCGCGACGACGATGCGGGCCATGGGCGGCGACGACTGGGGTACCGCGATCGTCGGCATCATCGTCTCGATCGGCGTCGGCATCCTCTGGGGCACGTTCAACGGCATCCTCATCTCCAAGGCGAAGGTGCCGCCGCTGATCGTCACCCTCGGTAGCCTCGGCATGGCGCTCGGCCTCGCCCAGATCCTCACCGGCGGTGTCGACATCCGCGAGGTGCCGTCGGTCCTCACCGACTCGATCGGGTACGGCAACATCTTCGGCGCGGTTCCGATCATCTCGGTCATCGCCCTCGTCGTCGTCATCATCGGTGCGCTCGTCCTCCACAAGACGAAGTTCGGCCTGTACACCTACGCGGTCGGCTCGAGCGAGGAGGCGGCACGACGCGTCGGCGTGAAGGTCGACCGTCACCTCATCCGCATCTACGCGATCTCCGGAGGCCTCGCGGGTCTCGCCGGCATCCTGTCGCTGTCGCAGTTCGGCACCACCGCGATCGCCGGTCAGTCGCAGACGAACCTGAACGTCATCGCCGCGGTCGTCATCGGTGGCACCTCGCTCTTCGGCGGCTACGGGACGATCTTCGGCACCGTCGTCGGTCTGTTCATCCCCGCCGTCCTCCAGAACGGCTTCGTCATCACCGGCGTGCAGCCCTTCTGGCAGCAGGTCGCGGTCGGCGCCGTCCTCATCCTGGCCGTCTACGTCGACCAGGTCCGCCGTTCCTCCGCAGCCCGCGGTGGGTCCACGAGCTTCTGGCGAGCCCTCGTCAGCAGGAAGAAGAAATAACCCCTTACACAGATCAACACCCCCGCACCATCCCAGTAGTCCAGCAGTTCAAGAGAAACGGGTAATCACAATGAAGTGGAAGAAGTCAGTTCTCGGAGTCCTCGCGCTCGGCGCGTCGGCAGGCCTCATGCTCACCGGTTGTTCCGGTGGCGCGAGCTCGGGCGGCAGCAGCGCAGGCGCAGGTTCCGACGGCTACAAGATCGCGTTCATCCAGGGCGTCGCAGGCGACGAGTTCTACATCTCGATGCAGTGCGGTATCGAATCGGCGGCGAAGGATGCCGGCGCGACGGTCACGACCCAGGGTCCGGAGAAGTTCGACCCGACGCTGCAGAAGCCGCTCGTCGACTCGGTCGTCGCCTCGAAGCCGGACGCGATCCTCGTCGCCCCGACCGACGTGAAGGCCATGGAGGCACCGCTGAAGGCTGCGGCCGACGCGGGCATCAAGGTCGTCCTCGTCGACACCACCGTCGACGACCCGTCGTTCGCGGTCTCGCAGATCTCGAGCGACAACAAGGGCGGCGGCGCTGCGGCGTTCGACGCGATCAAGGAAGCGCACCCCGAGGGCGGCAAGGTCCTCGTGGTCTCGGTCGACCCCGGCATCTCGACCACGGACGCCCGTGCTGAGGGCTTCCAGGAAGCGGTGAAGGGCGATGACAAGTTCACCGACCTCGGCGTGCAGTACAGCCACAACGAGCCGTCCACGGCTGCCGAGATCGTGACCGCGGCGCTCCAGAAGGACCCCGACATCGTGGGCATCTTCGCAGCGAACCTGTTCGCGGCCGAAGGTTCCGCGACCGGTGTCAAGCAGGCCGGCAAGGAGGACTCGGTCACCATCGTCGGGTTCGACGCGGGTCCCGCCCAGGTCAAGCAGCTGAAGGAGGGCACCGTCCAGGCGCTCGTCGCTCAGGAGCCGGCCACCATCGGCAAGGACGGCGTCGCCCAGGCGATCGCCGCACTGAACGGTGACAAGGTCGAGGCCAAGATCGAGACCGGCTTCACCATCATCACCAAGGACAACGTCGACGGCGACGCGAAGGATGCCGTCTACCAGTCCAAGTGCGGCTAGGCCCTCAGGCCACCCCGCACCACCAGACCGCGACGGCGTCGGAGCTTCGGGCTCCGGCGCCGTCGCGCTGCGTCCGGCAGCTCCGCCTCGACGCCACCCTCCACGGGGTGCGAGAATCGCGACATGACCCAGGTGATCGTCGCGGCGACCGCGGTGCGCCGGCTGTCCGACGATGCTCCGGGACGGATCGAGGCCGAGGTCGTCGATACAGCGGGGCGAGCCCACCGCCTGGTCATCACGGTCCCCGAACGCGCGAGCCGTGCGGCCACCGCGTCGACCGACGTCCCGTTCCGACTCGGGCTCCGGGCCGAGTACGTGCGTATGGAGGGACGGGCCGTGGTGATCCGGTTCGCGGACGGCGTCACCACCACCGAGGGCCTCGGCGGGGTCTGTCTGGACCCGGACATCGTCCACTGGTTGTGAACGACTCGATCGACTGACGGTCGGGTCGGCGACGAGTCCTATGCGACGAGGGTGAGGAGCCGCGCGACCTCGGCGGCGACGGCGTCGCGCGCCGGGCCGAGGTACTTCCGCGGGTCGACGAGTGACGGGTCCGCGTCGAGGCGCTCACGGACGGCTCGGGTGAAGACGCCGTTGATGTGGGTCGAGATGTTGATCTTGCGCATGCCAGCGTCCACCGCCCGCACGAGGTCCTCGTCGCTCACGCCGCTCGAACCGTGCAGGACGAGCGGGACGGGGACGGCTGCCGCGAGTTCGCGGATGAGGCCGAAGTCGAGGGTCGCGCTCCGCGACGTCATCGCGTGCGAGCTGCCGACCGCGACCGCCAGGCCGTCGACGCGGGTGCCCGCGACGAACGCCGCGGCCTCACCGGGGTCGGTCCGGACGCCGGGCGTGTGTGCGCCGCCCTTGCCGCCGATCGCCCCGAGTTCCGCCTCGACCCACACGCCCTGCGCCTGAGCCGCGCGGGCGACCGCTGCGGTGCGCTCGCGGTTCTCCTCGTCGGGGAGGGTCGCCGCATCGAACATGACCGAGGTGAATCCGAGCCGTACCGCCTCCTCGACGAGCGCCTCGTCCTCGGCGTGGTCGAGGTGTACGGCGGTCGCGGTGCCGGTCTCGCGTGCGAGCTCCAGGCTCGCGAGCCCGATCGGCGCGAGGCCGCCGTGGTACTTCGCCGCGTTCTCGGAGACCTGCAGGATGACGCCGCGGCCCGCGAGCTCCGCGCCGCGGAGGATGGCCTCGCCGTGTTCGAGTTGGACGACGTTGAAGGCGAGCAAGGCGCGCTGTGCGTCGAGGAGCGCGGCGGTGGAGACGAGCGTCATGGTGGTTCCTCTCGGGGTGCACGTGGGACGATCGGCCCGGTGCCGGTGGGGTTGGTCAGGTGGTGGCCAGCAGCAGTTCGGGACCGCTTTCGGCGAGCGCGTCGACGGTGTCCGGGTCGAGCCCGTCGTCGGTCACGATCTGGTCGAACTCGTCGAGTCCCGCGGCTCGGTGGAACGAGGTGGTGCCGAACTTCGCGGCGGTGACGGCGAGGATGCGTCGTCGGGCGATGCCGAGCATCGCCCGCTTCACCTCGGCCTCCTCGGGCAGGGTCGTCGTGGCGCCCGAGGTGAGCCCCACCCCGTTGGCGCCGAGGACGGCGACGTCTGCGTGGAGCCCCGACAGCCGTTCGACGGTCCACGCACCGACGGTCGCCTGGGTGACGGCGCGGACCCGCCCGGGCAGGGCGAGCACGGTGAGTCGCGGCCGGCCACCGAGCAGGGCGACGATCGGCAGGCTGTTCGTCACCACGAGGAGTCGGCTGGTGTGGGGGAGGAGCGCGGCGACCTCGAGGGTCATCGCACCGGAGTCGAGGAGGACGACCCCTTCCTCGGGGAGCTGCTCGACGACGAGCCGGGCGACGGCGGCGCGCTCGATGCGCTCGCCCTCGCGGCGTCGTTGGAGGCTGGGCTCGAACGCGGGTCGCCGGGCGAGGACCGCGCCACCGTGGTGGCGGCGGATGAGCCCCTGTCGCTCGAGGACGGCGAGGTCGCGACGGATGGTCTCCGGTGTGACGCCGAGTCGGCTGCTCAGCTCGGCGACCGACAGGGCGCCGTCGCCGTCGCGGGCACCCGCGAGGATCGCGGCGTGACGCTCTGCTGGGTACATGACTGCTCCGTCCGGTGCGGCCAGCGTATCCGAATCTGTCCGATATCCCTTCCGATTCGGTGGGATCGGTGCGAAGATCAACATGATCGGGCGCACCCGACGACGACGATGACGACGAACGGAAGGCCGCCGATGGCTGAGCACGGGCCGCACAGCGCACCCCACGAGTCGGGGTCGCGGTTCCTGCTCGGGATCGACGTCGGGCAGACCGCCGTCAAGGCCGTCCTGCACGACGAGCGGTTGCTGCCGGTCGCGGTCGCTCGGCGCGCGAGCCCCGTCGACCGCCCGGCCGCCCGGCACGCCGAGCGGTCGCAGGACGCCCTGTGGGCCGCGGTCGCCGATGCGGTGTCGGAGGTGATGGCGACCTCGGGTGTCGATCCGACCCTGGTCGCCGCCGTCGGGATCACCGGCCACGGCGACGGCCTGCACCTCGTGACCGCCGAGGGAGCGCCGGTCGGCCCGGCCATCACGGCGATGGACTCCCGGGCGCACGTCGAGGCCGCCGAGCTCGCGGCTGACCCGGACCGGCTGCGCGTGGTGCTCGAACGCTCCGGACAGCTGCCGACGCCGGGCGCCGCCGGCAACCTCCTCCGCTGGTTGCTCCGCCACGACCCGGAGCGTGTCGAGCGGGCAGCCGCGATGCTCTTCTGCAAGGACGTGGTCCGCCTGCGGCTCACCGGCGAGATCTCCACCGACTACTCCGACGCTTGCGCCTCCTTCCTGGACGTCGGGACCGCCAGCTGGAGCGCCGAGGTCCTCGACGCTTACGGCCTGCCCGCCGAACTGCTCCGTCTGCTGCCGCCGATCAACCCGAGCGGCACGATCGTCGGGTCGGTGCTGCCGGCGGCCGCCGCGGTCACGGGCCTCGTCGCCGGGACACCGGTCGTGTCGGGACTCCACGACGTGCAGGCCTCGTCGATCGGCATGGGAGCGCTCGTCCCCGGGCGGCTCGCCCTCGTGGCCGGCTCGTTCAGCACCAACGGCGTGACGACGACTCAGCCCGACGTGGACCCGCGGTGGCAGTCCCGCCTCTCGATCACCCCGGACCTGCGGATCGCGATGTCGACCTCGGCGACGGCATCGCCCTCCTTCGACTGGACGCTCCGGCTCCTGGGCGTGGCCGACGCCACCGGCCGCGACGCGCTGATCGCCGAGGCCGCAGCACTCCCTCCGGAGGAGCAGGTGCCGCTCGTCCTGCCCTTCCAATCGGACTCCCCGCTCGGCGCCGAAGCGTCGGCCACCCTCGCCGGCGTCCGCGACTGGCACACCCGGGCACACGTCCTGCGCGGAGCCCTCGAGGGCATCGTGCTCATGCACCGCTGGCACACCCGTGCGCTCGGCGAACGGTTCCGGTGGGACGAGCCGATCGTCCTCGGCGGCGGCCTCGCGCGGTCACCGCTGTACGTACAACTCGTGGCCAACGCGCTACGAGCACCCGTGACGGTCGTCGACTCCGAGGAGGCCGGAGCTCTCGGCGCCGCGATCGTCGCCGGGGTCGCCACCGGACTGCTGCCGTCGGTGGAACAAGCCCAGCGCGACGTCGTCCGACACGCACCCGCCGTCCTGCCGACGGACGCCTCGGCCGCGTACTGGGCCGGGGTCGGAACCGCGTTCGACGAGCTCGTCGAGGCCATCGGCCCCTGGTGGCGACGGCGGGCCGAGGAGTCGAGCCCGGACGCTTCGGCGTCCGAACGCGACGACCGTGCCGGGGTGGAACGATGAGCGCGTCCATCGGAGGCCGCGGGACGGCCACGTCCAGCCCGGTGGACGACCGGCGTCGGCAGATCCTCACCCGACTCGACCAGGACGGGCGGGTCGAGGTCGGCGTGCTCGCAGTGGACCTCGGCGTGACCGAGGAGACGATCCGGCGCGACCTCCGCGTCCTCGAACTCGACGGACGCCTCCGACGCGCGCACGGCGGGGCGGTGCGGGTCGACCTCGACCCGGGCCAGGACTCCGGGGTGTCCGGTGCGCTCGCGGCGCAAGCGCTGACCGTGGTCGACCCGGGTTCAGCGGTCTTCCTCGGCGCGGGCTCGGCCTGCGAGGCGCTCGCCGCGGGTCTCGCCACGACCGCCGGGACCGTCATCGTGACCGCTTCGGTGCCGGTGGCGTTGGCCGCGGCCGCTGCCGAGGAATCGGCCGTCGTCCACCTCGTCGGCGGGACGGCGGACGGGCGCGGCGTCCTCACCGGCGCCTGGGCGCGCGAGCAGCTCGCCGGCCTCCGCCTCGACGTCGCGGTCGTCGAGGCGCTCGGTGTCTCCGCGGACGGCCGACTGCTCCACGCCTCGCCGGAGGAGGCTGCGGTCGTCGCTTCGGCGGTCGAGCTGGCCTCCACGACGATCCTCCTGGGCGACCCGGCGACGTTCGGCGCAGACGGCCTCGCGGCCTCCGTCCCGGCCGCTCGTCTCGACGTGGCGGTGGTGTATCAGGGCGTCGACGAACCGACCCTCGACGCCCTCCTCGCGACCGGCGTCCGCGTCGAGACGGTCGGGGCGGACGCATGAGCGGCATCGTCACGGTCACGCCGGCGGCCGCGATCGACCAGACCTACCGCGTCGACGGGCTGCGACTCGGTGACGTCAACCGGGCGGTGGGCGTGTCCACCGAGCTGAGCGGCAAGGGCGTCAACGTCGCGCGGGCCGTCACCCTCTCGCCGCTCCCGGTCCGTGCGGTGGTGCCGATGGGTGCGGACGGACGGATCCTCGCCGACGACCCGGCACTCCGCACGTTGCTCGCCGTGGTCCCGACCGACGGTCGGACGCGCGTGAACACGACCATCCTCGACGCCGCGACCGGGACGACCAAGGTCAATGAACCGGCGATCCCGCTGCGTGCCGAGGACTGGGCCGCCGTCGTCGCGACCGCCGGGGCCGAGATCGACCGGATCGGCGCGGACTGGCTCGTCCTCTCCGGCACGATCCCGACGGTCCAGGGCGGCACCGGCCTCGTCGACATCCTCCAGTTGCTCCGTCAGGCGGGTGACCGGGGAGCGCGCGTGGCCGTCGACACCGCGGGTGCGGCGCTCGAGACCGCCGTCGCGAACCTCGACCTCGTCCACCTGCTCAAGCCGAACGCGCACGAGCTCGCCGAGCTCACCGGCCGTGAGCTGCTGACGATCGGTGATGTCGCCTCCGCCGCCGACGAACTGCATCGTGCCGGCTGCGACCTCGTCTACGTGAGCATGGGGGCCGACGGAGCGCTCCTCCGCACGGCGGCGGGCTTGTGGCACGCGCACGTCGCAGCCACGGTCGTGAACACGGCCGGTGCCGGCGACGCCTCGTTGGCCGGATTCCTCGTCGGACTCCACGGCGAGGACGGACGGGACGATCCGGCGGCGGCGGTCGCTTCGGCCGCCGCCTGGGGTGCACTCGCCGTGTCGAGCGCGACGACCATCCTCACCTCCCTCGAGGCGCTGACCACACCGGTCGCCGTCCAGGATCCAGACCCGACGACGCCGCTCAGCGAACCGGCGACGCCGCCACACGACGAGGCGACGACGCCATGACCGATCAGACCGTTCCACGCTTCCACGCCGCCGTGGACCTCGGTGCGTCGAGCGGTCGCGTCATGCTCGGGCGCTGGGCCGACGGCCGCTTGGAACTCACCGAGGTACACCGGTTCCCGAACGGCCCGATCATGCAGGACGGTCGACTCCGGTGGGATGCGGAGCGCCTGTTCGAGGAGACCATCGTCGGGCTCGCGGAGGCCGTCCGGATCGCAGCGGCCGCCGGCGGCGTGCTCGACGGGATCGGGGTCGACAGCTGGGGCGTCGACATCGCACTCGTGGGGGTCGGCACCGGTACGGCGTTCCCGACCGTGCTGCATCACCGCGGCGCCGACGCTGATGGACCGGCCCGTGCCGCCATGCTCGTCGACGCCGTGACGGCCTACTCGGTGACCGGCGTGCTGGAGCAGACCATCAACACCTCGTATCAGCTGCGGTCCCGCGCCGAGGAGCTCGAAGCGCGCCGCGCCGACGGCGATCGCCCGACCGTGTTGCTCGTCCCGGACCTCTGGGTGTGGCTGCTCACGGGCGTCGTCGGAGCGGAGCGCACGATCGCCTCGACGACGCAGCTGCTCGATCAGGGCACCGGCGACTGGGCGGCGGAGCTCATCCGTCGCTGGGGTCTCGACGGCTTCGACTTCCCGCCGGTGGTCGCACCGGGGACGGTCGCCGGCCCGACGACGCCGGAGGTCACCGCGCGTCTCGGGTCGAGCGTGCCGATCCCCGTCCACCGCGTCGCGGAGCACGACACCGCGTCAGCCCTCGCCTTCGCCCGCCCGGACGGCGCGGAGCTCCTCGTCTCGAGTGGCAGCTGGTCCCTCGTCGGGGTGTGTCTGCCGGCGCCGGTGCTCACCGAGCGCGCGCGGGCCGCCGGCTTCACGAACGAGGCCGGTGTCGCCGGATCCTCACTGCTCCTCCGCAACCTGGCTGGGATGTGGCTGCTCACGGAGTGCGCCCGCGCCTGGTCCGCCGAGGACGGCAGCGCGGTCGACCTCGTCGAACTCGTGGCGGCCGTGTCGGAGCTGGAACGAGACGCAGCCACGGACGTCACGCCCGCCGTGTTCGACGTCGCCGACCCCCGGCTGCTCGTCCCGGGTGACATGCCGGAACGGATCGCGACCCTCTGCCGGGAGACCGGACAGCGTCCACCGGGGGGACGGAGCGACGTCGTGCGCAGCGTGGTCGAGAGTCTCGCGGTCGCCTACGCCGAGACGGTCCGGGCCTGCGAGGCGATCACCGGGGTGACGATCCGTTCGGTCCGCATCGTCGGCGGCGGATCGCGCAACCGGCTCCTGTGCGCCCGCACGGCGGCACGGACCGGTCTTCCCGTCACCGCTGGTCCTGCGGAGGCCTCGGCGCTCGGCAATCTGGCCGTGCAACTCGTCGCGGCCGGCCACGCACCGTCACTCGACACGGTCTACCGGCACGGCCAGGACGGCCAGGACGACCGCGACGACCACGACCATGAGCGGACACCGACATGACCGACCGCATCGACCAACCGGAGACCGAGACGGACCTCCTCGACCGCTTCGTCGCCTTCTCGCGCGACCTCGGGCGTCCCGATCGGGCGTGGGCGCTCCTGGCGGAGGGCAACACCTCCCTGCTCCTGACCGAGGACGGTGCTCGGGCGATGCTCGTGAAGGCGAGCGGCGCGTCCCTGGCCGTGGCGACCACCGAGGACGCGGTCCGTCTCGCGATCGGACCGGTGCTCGACCTCGTCGACTCGCACACGGGCGGGGATGCCGAGGTGGCCGCGCTGTTCGATGCCGCGGCGCTCGCCGGGAACGGTCGGCGCCCCTCGGTGGAGGCGATCCTCCACGCCGTCTGCCTCGACCTGCCCGGCGTCGTCGCGGTCGGCCACACCCATCCCGTGCCGGTCAACGCGCTGTTGTGCTCGCCGTCGGCCGACGCCCTGACCCGCGGGTCGCTCTTCCCCGACCAGATCGTGGTCCTCGGCACCGATCCGCTGCTCGTGCCGTACGTCGACCCCGGTCTCGAGCTCGCCCGCACGGTCCGCCGCCTGCTGCGCGAGCAGCTCGCAACGACCGGCCGGGTACCGAAGGTCGTGTACCTGCAGAACCACGGGATGTTCGCCCTCGGATCGAGTGCGGCCGAGGTCCTCCGGATCACCGAGATGGCTGTGAAGGTCGCCCAGGTGCTGCTCGGAGCGCTCGCCGCCGGCGGGCCGGTCTACCTGAGCGACGAGGCCGTCGCCCGCATCGACACGAGACCCGACGAACTGCTGCGTCGAGCCGCGCTCGCCGCGCAGGAATCCACCACCGACCGCGCCGGGGCGGCGCACGGAAGGACCACGACATGAGCGTGTCGACAAGCGCCATCGACCTCACCGGGCAGGTCGCGATCATCACCGGAGCGTCCTCGGGCATCGGCCGCTCGTACGCCCAGGCGCTCGCCGCTGCCGGGGTGCGCACGGTGCTCGTGGGACGCTCCACCGAGCGACTCTCGGGCGTCGCCGACGCCCTGCCGACACCGAGCGTCTTCCTGGCGGGTGACCTCGCCGACCCCGCCGTGTCCGAGCAGGCCGTCGCCCTGGCGCTCGCCGCCTTCGGACGCCTCGACATCGTCCTCGCCAACGCTGGCCTCTACGTCGGCGGTGACGTCGTCGACACCCCGATGACCGCGATCGAGGAGCTCGTCGGCGTCAACGTCCTCGGAGCGATGGCGACGGTTCGCGCAGCGCTGCCGCACCTCGTCGAGCAGGGCGCGGGCGACGTGCTGGTGACGAGCTCGGTGTCCGGGCACCAGGACATCCACTGGGAGCCCGTCTACTCCGCGACGAAACACGCCATGCAGTCGTTCGTCCACACCACCCGGCGGAACCTCGTCGGATCCGGGGTGCGGATGGGCGCGGTCGCCCCCGGCGTGGTGCTCAACGAACTGTGGGGGATCGCCGAGGGGGCCTCAGGCGTGGAGGACCAGATCGCCGCGCGCACCGGCATCCGTTCCGAGGACGTCGCCGAGGCCGTGCTCTTCATGCTCACCAGACCCCGGCACGTCACCATCCGCGACCTCGTCATCCTGCCCACCGACCAGGAGATCTGAGCGACTCGCGTCGCCCGACGACACCTCCACCAGTCCGCCCCGATCGAAGGACCGCACATGTTCTCTGACCTCCACGGCCGCACGGCCGTCATCACCGGCGGGGCCCGCGGGCTCGGCTACTCGATCGCCAGGGCGCTCGCCGCGCAGGGCGTCCAGGTGGCGCTGCTCGACCTCCTGCCGACCGTCCACGAGTCGGCCGAGCGGTTGGCGTCCGAGTACGGCGTCCGCACCTCGGCGCACACGGTCGACGTCACCGACGCCACTGCCGTCGAGGCCGCCTTCGCCGCTGCCGAGGCCGCGCTCGGCGCGCCGTCGCTGCTGGTGACCGCGGCGGGCATCACCATCTGGGGCGACAGTGTCGACGTGCCGGCGGACACCTGGCGGAAGGTGCTCGCCGTGAACCTCGACGGCACTTTCTTCGCCGCGCAGTCCTTCGCCCGTCGTGCCATCACGGCGGGTCGGCCCGCCTCAGCGGTCTTCATCTCGTCGATGTCGGCGTTCATCGTGAACCAGCCGCAGTTCCAGGCCTCGTACAACGCGTCGAAGGCGGCGGTCAGTCACCTCGCGTCGTCACTCGCGGTCGAGTGGGCACCCTCCGGCGTCCGGGTCAACGCGATCGCCCCCGGGTACTTCCTCTCGGACATGACCCGCGAGTTCACCGAGGCGAACCCCGACCTCGCCGCCGAGTGGACCGCGGGCATCCCGGCGGGCCGGATGGGGCAGCCGGAGGACCTCCACGGGCTCGTCCTGCTGCTCGCGTCCGACGCCTCCTCGTACCTCACGGGCCAGAGCCTCGTCATCGACGGCGGCTACACCGCCCTCTGAGCCAGCCCCACCCACCGAACCGTTCGACCCGACCACACCGACCCGAGGACCAGCCATGACGACGACGCCGCCCGAACAGACGCCCGACGACCAGGCCGACCGCGACGCCGTGTGGGGCGCCCGGCGTCGACGCTTCGTCGAGGCCCGATCCGGTGCCGTCGAGCGTGCGTGGGCTCCGCGTGCGGTCCGCATCGACGACGGGCCGTCGACGGGTCGGCGCCAGGTCGAGCTGCGCCATCTCGGCGGACTCGAGGTCACGGTCGAGGTCGACCAGTTCCTCGACCTCGGCGAGGCCTCCTGGAACGGCGAGGTCGTGTCGTTCGTCGCGCCGACGACCGCTCCGCAGGCCGAGGGCTGGGCCCGCCGCTGGCAGGGCGGTCTGCTGACGACATGCGGGCTCACCGCCGTCGGCGTGGCCGCGGAGGCGGACGGCGGGATGCACGGTCGGGCGCATCGCATCCCGGCGACCGTGACCCGCCGCGAGGGGCGATGGACCGCGGCGGGCCGGTACGAGCTCCTCGTCGACGGCCTGCTCCGCGAGGGCGCCGTCTTCCAGCAGAACCTCACGGTGACCCGCAGCATCCGAACCGAGGTCGGCGTCGCGCGGATCCGTCTGCACGACGTCGTCCGGAACGAGGGGTTCGTCGCCGAGCCGGTGCGCCTGCTCTACCACGTGAACCTCGGCTGGCCGGTACTGCACGGCGGTGCCGTCGTGGCGGCGGAG
The DNA here is from genome assembly GCF_003856975.1 of Plantibacter sp. PA-3-X8. Lineage (NCBI taxonomy): Bacteria > Bacillati > Actinomycetota > Actinomycetes > Micrococcales > Microbacteriaceae > Plantibacter > Plantibacter sp. PA-3-X8. The sequence goes on along the minus strand of NZ_CP033107.1, from coordinate 3,697,386 downwards.
GCCGACGTCCCCGGCGGGGCGGGGTCCGAACGCCCGGACGCCGGTGGCTGGCGGCGGGTGATCGGCGAGCCCGAGCCGGCGGCCGACGAGCAGGTCGACGCCCTCGACGCGGTCGCCGGGCCCGACGGCTGGTCCATCGCGACCCTGTCGGGCGAGGCCGGCACGGTCACGGTCCGGTTCCGGCCGGAGCAGCTGCCCTTCCTCACGGTGTGGCGGAGCACAGCCGCGGGGTCGTACGCCCTCGGTATCGAACCCGGAACCTGCTGGCCGAGTCACGCGGCCGGTCCGGATCGTGGGAAGGCCGGCCGGATCGTGGAGCCCGGGGAGTCGTTCGAGGTCGATCTCGAGATCGTGTTCGAGTCGACGGCGGAGGACTTCGGCGACTGAGCCCACCGGCCTCCGCCAGCATCAGGTACCCGGTTTCCGAAGAATTCACGCTGGGGTATGTCATCGATGACATGAACGAGGTATGCTCGCCATGACATCGATGACATGAAGCCATCGTCGGAAGCCGACACGGACGTCGGAACCTGAACGGACACCGCCGTGCACCCTGCTGCGAACCTCGACTCGACCGCCGTCGCCTCCGTGGCCTCGGATCGACTCGTCGCCGGCCTCGACCTCGGCAGCACCGGCGTCAAGATCCTCGTGACGGACGCCGACGGCGCCGAAGTCCTCATCCATCAGCTGCCCACCCCGTGGCTCGCCGGTCCAGGCGGCACGACCGTGATGGAGGCGGCGTCCCTCATCGCCACCGTCCGGGAGCTCCTCGACCACGTCGGTGCGGAACTCGTCGACCGGTTCGGGCCGGCCGCGCGGGTCCGGGCCCTCGCCGTCTCCGGCATGGGGGAGTCCGGGATCGTCCTCGACGCCGTCGGCCGGCCCGTCGCGCCTGCGATCGCCTGGTTCGATCCGCGCGGCGCCGAACAGCTCGCGGCCCTCCCGGCCGAGATCGCGGAGCAGTTCGCGGGTCGGACCGGCCTGCCGCTCGGCGTGCAGGTCTCGGTCATCAAGCTCCTCCACCTCCGTGACGCCGGACTCGACCTCGCCGGAACGCGCTGGCTCAACCTGCCGGAGTACCTCGTCTCGGCGCTCGGCGGCGAGGAGGCCGCCGAGTACTCGCTCTCGTCGCGCACCGGCCTGCTCGACCAGGACACGGGTGAGCCGTGGCTCGAACTGCTCGACCACCTCGGCGTCGACGCATCGTTCCTCCCGCCGTTCACCGACGCCGGTGCCCCGCTCGGCGCCGCGAGCAGCCCGTGGGTGCCGCCGGTCTTCTCCGGTGCGGCCCTGACCGTCGCCGGCCACGACCACCTCGTGTCGGCCGTCTCCACCGGCTCGTTCCCCGCCGAGCGGTACCACGTGTCGATGGGCACGGCCGAGGTCCTGCTGCGACGCCTCGACGAACCACTCCCGTTCGCCGCCCGGGAGCGCCTCGCCGAGGTGTTCATCAACTGCGTCCGTCACGTCGTGCCGGGTACCTGGGTGCTCGTCGCCGGTGTCAAGACCGGCCTGCTCATGCGCCGCACCCTCCAGCTTGTCGGGGTGACCGACCGCGCAGGGCGCGACCGCCTGGACGACGAGGTCATGGCGCTCCCGGCGGGCGGGCTGCTCGGTGACGGCGACGTCTCGGTCGCGGGCGCCCGGAACGACGACGGCGTCCTCAAGCTCACGGTCCGTGCCGACGGCGCAGGACCGGCAGAGGTCTTCGAAGCGGTGCTCCGGCACGGCAACGACGAACTCGCCGTGCTCATCGCGGCGATGGACCGCGAGGTCGCGCCGGCCACCTCGGCGCTGCTCACCGGTGGCTGGGCCAGCATGCGGTCCGTGCAACGCGCTCGTGCGGCCGTCCTGCCCGGCGTGCAGGTGTCGCACCGGTCCCAGGACACGGCATACGGCGCAGCCGTCTTCGCCGGGGCCCTCCTCGAACCCGCCATCTCCCGATCACACCCCTGACCGACCGACCACCCGACGACCCAGACCGATCCTCCCCGGCGCGACCGCTGCCGGGATCAGACCCCATCCGAAGCACAAGGAGCACCTCATGAACGCAGTAGCCACCAGGACCAACGAGCTGACGACGCTCGAACGCCGCGCCATGGCCACGATCAGCACCCCGGGCGGCGGCATGCTCATCGTCGCCGGCGACCAGCGCAACGGCATGAAGGCCGTCATGACCGACGCCCCGAACGGCGCGGCCGGCATCAGCCGTGACGAACTCGCCGAGGCCAAGAGCGACCTCGTCCGGTTCCTCGGCAACCACGCACCCGCCATCCTCCTCGACCCGGAGGTAGCCCTCCCGCTCGTCGTCGACGAGCGCACCCTCTCCCGCACGACCGGTCTCGTCGTCGGCATGGACTCCTCGGGCTTCGACACCGAGAACGGTCTGCGCCGGACGAAGTACGTCCCCGGCATGGACGCCCGTCGGGTCCGCGAACTCGGTGGCGACGCCGCCAAGATGCTCTTCTACCTGCGCTCCGACCAGCGCGAGGCCGAGCAGGTCGTCATCGACGAGATCGCCCGCCTCGTGGAGGAGTGCACCGCCGAGGGCGTGCTGCTCATCGTCGAGATCCTCGTCTACCAGCTCGACGGCGAGAGCGACGAGGCCTACGCCGAGATCTTCCCCGAGCTCGTACGCGGTGCCGCGGAGATCTCCGTCGCCGCCGGTTCCAAGGTTCTGAAGCTCCAGTACCCGGGCTCCGCCGAGGCCGCCGCAGCCGTGACCGAGGCCGCCGCCGGTGTGCCGTGGGCCGTGCTGTCCGCCGGCGTCGACCACGAGACCTTCGTCGGCCAGGTCCGCACCGCGGTCGAGAACGGTGCCGGCGGCGCGATGGCCGGTCGTTCGCTGTGGAAGGATAGCCTTTCGATCTCGTCGGCGAAGCGTGAGGAACTGCTCACGAACCGTGCGCTGCCTCGCCTCCGTGAGCTCGAGCAGGTCATCGAGACCGCGCTCGCCGGTCGCTGACGGATCGCGGGCGGCGTCCTCGGTCGCCGCCCGCGAACCAGCCCGATCCGACCACGCCACGCAGGTGGAACCACCCGAGGAGCAGCCATGGCCACGATGCAGGACGTGGCGTCCCTCGCCGGGGTGAGCTCGAAGACGGTCTCCCGCGTGTTCAACGACGACCCGCACGTGCTCCCGGAGACGCGGTCGCGGGTCGAATCGGCCATGCGGGAACTGAACTACGTCCCGAACGTCCTGGCGCGCACCTTCCGCGCCGGGCGGTCCTCCTCCGTCGGCGTCGCGGTCCCGGACGTCGTCGACCCCTTCTTCGCCGCGGTCGTCCGAGCCGTCGAGGAGGTCTGCTCGGTGTCGGGCATCACCACCCTCGTCACGAGCATCGGCGACGACCCGGCGCGCGAGCGTGCCGTGCTCGACTCGCTGCTCCGCTCGCAGCTCATGGGGCTCGTCCTCGCGCCCGTCGCGGAGGACCAGTCGTGGCTCGCGCCGTGGGCCGAGCACACGCCCATCGTGTTCGTCGACCGCGCCCCAGGCGGGCTCGACGCCGACAGCTTCGTCGAGGACGACCACCGCGGCGCCTACCTCGCGACGAGGCACCTGCTCGAGCATGGGCACGCCCGCGTCGCCTTCATCGCCGACTCGGCACACCCGCCGAGCACCCGTCGCCGACTCGAGGGCTACCGTTCGGCGCTCGCCGAGAGCGGGATCGACCTCGACGACGCCCTCGTCAGCCTCGACGCGACGGACCGCGAACCGGCTGCCACCGTGGTGGACGGTCTCCTCGCCCTCGCCTCCCCGCCGACGGCCCTGTTCTCGGCGAACGCGCGCGTGACGATGGCGCTCGTCCCAGCGCTGCGCTCGCGGGGGATCGCCTCGCTCGGCTTCGGCGACTTCCCGATGGCCGACCAGCTCGATCCGGCGGTCAGTGTCATCGAACAGGACCCGGCACGACTGGGCCGCCTGGCCGCCACCCGGGCGCTCGCCCGCTTCGGTGACGCGGACGGTGAGCACGAGCGCAGCACCGTCGTCCCCGTCGGGCTCCTCCTGCGGGAGTCCTGCGGCTGTCACCTCACCGGGTGATCCCCCGGTCGGCGGATGCGCCCCGCGCCGTCGCTCCGTAGCGTGGGAAGCTGTTCGCGACCACGGGGGATCACATGCAGCGACCGGACGACACACCGATCGAGGGCGGCTGGGCGCCGATCGGACTGCCCGCGCCTGGACCGAACCGGACGCCGATCGTCGGCGGGGCGCCCACACCGGCCGCGGGCCCGGTGATCGGTGCCGCCGGGCGGGCCGTGCTCGCGCAGCAGCCGGAGTCGGCGGCGGACCGCCAGCGCCGGCGCAACCGCGAGCTGGCCCCGATCCTGCCCACCAGGGTCCCGTGGGTCGCCGTCACGGTCTTCACCGTGCTCGCCGTGGGCCTCGCCTGGCTCATCGCCGCACCGCTGTGGCTGTCAGGTGAGGGACTCGCGAACCCCTGGTTCCAGCTCATCGCCCTCGGCATGATGTACACCCCGACCATCGCCGCGCTCGTCGTGGTGCTGTTCGTCGCCCGCCCGAGGAGCATCCCGCGGCTGCTCGGACTCGCGCCGCTGCGTCCCCTCGGCCGGACCCTCGGGCTCTGCGCGGCGGCGCTCGTCGGGTTCCCCGTCCTCGCGTTCTGCTCCATGCTGCTCGGGCAGGCCATGGGGCTCATCGAGCTCGACCTCGTCGGCCTGTCCGGTCTCGCCGCCATCATGACCGCCTCGGGCGCCGGCGAGCTCGGGCGGGACGAGCTCACCACGGTCGCCCTGGTCCAGCTCCTCACCCTGCCCCTCGGCGTCCTGGTGGCATCGCTGTCCGCGTTCGGGGAGGAACTCGGCTGGCGCGGCTGGTTGCTGCCGAACCTCCTGCCGCTCGGCACCTGGCCCGCCCTCCTGCTGTCCGGGGCGATCTGGGGCGTGTGGCACGCACCGCTCATCCTCCTCGGCTACAACTACCAGCGGACCGACGTCCTCGGCCTGCTCCTCATGGTGGGCTGGTGCATGCTGCTCGGCGTCCTCATCGGCTGGTTGCGGCTCCGCTCGGCCTCGGTCTGGCCGGCGGTGATCGCCCACGGCGCGGTGAACGCCGCCGTCGGGGCACTGCTGCTGTTCGCCAGCCCGACGTCGATGCAGGACACCGGCAGTGTGTTCGGCACCCTGCTCGGCTGGCCGGGCTGGATCCTCCTCGCAGCGACGACGCTCATCCTGGTCGTCACCGGCCAGTTCGGCAAACGTGCGGTTCCCGGACTGCGTGGCTCGGAAGCAGCCTCGCCCGTGAGCTGACCCTCCGACGCATGCGCGCCGCGTATGAGTCGCACCGGGCAGGCTGCTTGTCCGCCGCTTCGACGCTTGGTGCACTGGGACGATGCGCAGACCCGATCTCCCCGATCTCCCCGAGGCATCCGTCCGCCCACGTGCCGCCCACGCTCGCCGTCACGGCGGTGGGGTGAGCGCACGGGTCCGCCGTCGGCGCCTCATCGTCGGCATCGCAGGCGGCCTCGTGCTCGCGCTCCTCGGGGGTGTCGGTGCGCTGGCACTGCGACTGCAGGGCAACCTCAGCTCCGAGGCCATCGCCGCCCCGACCGGACGTTCGACCGAGCCCGCGCAGCCGGGTGCGCCGGACCCGGCGATCAACGTCCTCCTCCTCGGCTCCGACAGTCGTGACCTCGCGGTCGGCGACTACGGCGAGGACACCGGCACCAAGCGCAGCGACGCGATGGTGCTCGTGCACGTGTCCGAGGGCAACTCCCGGATCGACGCGATGCAGATCCCGCGTGACACGCTGACCGACCTGTCTATGTGCACGGACACCGGGCGGGGGACGCCCGACGACTACGGGATGGTGAACGCGGCGTTGAACTCCGGGGCCGCCTGCTCGGTCGCCGCGGTGCAGGCGATGACCGGTGTACCGATCGACCATTTCATCGAGCTCGACTTCAGCGGCTTCCAGGCGATCGTCAACGGCATGGACGGGCTGGCGGTGTGTCTGCCGTCGGACATGGAGGACCCCTATTCGAACCTCGCGCTGCCCGCCGGGGCCCAGGTCATCGACGGGACGCAGGCGCTCGCGCTCGCCCGCACCCGGCACGCGGTGGGTGACGGCAGCGACATCTCGCGCCTCGGCAACCAGCAGATGGTGATGTCCGCGATCGTGCAGCGGGCGCTGAGTGCCGAGGTGCTCACCCGGCCGGACCGCCTCATCCGCTTCCTGGACGCGGTCACCTCCTCGCTCACCGTCGACACCGCGCTCGGCGACCTCGCGAGCCTGACCTCGCTCGCGCACCGGGTCTCGCAGGTGCCGGCGTCGGCCATCACCTTCCTGACCATGCCGTGGACCGAGGCGCCGTCGGACGCCAACCGGGTCGTCCCGAGCGATGACGCCGCGATCGTCTTCTCGAGCCTCGCCACCGATGTCCCGGTGCCGATCGCGGGAACCGGTGATGCGTCCCCCGCCGAGCCGGTCGCCCCGGTCGAACCGGTGCGGGTCGAGGCGGTCAGCGTCCTCAACGGCTCGCAGACGAACGGGGTCGCGACGGCGACCGCCGACCGACTGACCGCTCTCGGCTACACCGTCGCGTCGATCGGCGACGCGGAGACGGACACGCCGGTCACACTCCTGCTCGCGCGCGACTCGGACGCGGCTCGGGCGACGGCCGCCTCGCTCGCCCAGGAGTTGGGGATCACGGTCGTCGTGAGCGGTGAACCGGGACCGGACGAGCAGGACGTCGTGCTCGTCATCGGCGACGACTTCGCCTCACTGACCCCGCCTGCCGCGCCCGCGCCCGTCGAGGTCGAGTCCCGCAACGCCGCCGCGGACCTCTGCGGGTGACGCGGGGCGTCGTCAGTCCCCGGGTGGGACCCGCTCCGCCAATCGGAGGAAGGCACTCACGGCGGGTGTCCGGACGCTGTCGTGGCGCACGAGCAGGCCGATGCTCCTCGTGACCGGTGCCGGGAACCGGCGGACCCGGGCGCCGTTCGCCGCAGCCCAGTCGGCGAGACGCTCGGGCACCACGGTCAGCCCGACGCCGGCGGTCGCGAACCGCGTGAGCGCGTCGCGCTGGGTGGTCACGATGACCCGCGGTGGCTGCACGCCGAAGCGGGCGTAGGCCTCGTCGGTCACGGCGCGCATCGACGTCCCGCGCGGAAGGGTCACCAGGGTGTGCGTGGCCAGCTCGTCGCCGGTGATGGTCGGCGGCGTGTGCTCGGCCTCGCGCTCGGCGACGTTCCTGAGGCCGGGGAGGACGATCGCGAACCGCTGTTCCTCCAGGAGCCGCACCTCGACACCGGGGCCGGCGGTGGCCACATCGGCCACGCCGAGGTCGATGCGCCCGAGGTCGACGGCCTCGAGCAGTTCGGCGGAGTCGACGGCGCCCGTGACCTCGATGCGGACGTCGGGGTGCGCGGCGTGGAACCGGGCGACGAGCTCCGGGACGTGGGTCGCGACGAGCGAGGGGAGCGCGCCGATGCGGAGCGTGCCGGCGGTGAGCGCCTGCTGGGCGTCGGCGAGCGCGCGGAGCCCGTTCGCCTCCTGCAGCATCCGCCTCGCCGGGCCGAGCACGGACCGGCCGGCGTCGGTGACCTGCATGCGCCGACCGACCCGGGTGAAGAGCGCGAGCCCGAGGTCCGTCTCGCAGCGTTGGATGCGTCTCGTGAGCGAGGGCTGCGAGATCCGGAGGACGTCGGCCGCTGCGGCGTACGAGCCGTAGTCGACGACCGCGACGACCGCTTCCAATTGCTCCAGGTTCATGCGTCGTGGGTCCGGATCATGCCTCCACGCTATCGACACCTGCTGGAGATGCCTGGGCGCCGGGGGTTCACCCCGCAGCAGGATGCTTCGCCGCGGAAGCTCCTGCCCCGGGCGGATCTCCTGCCGGAGCCTACCGAGCGCAGGCGTCGAAGACGTGGGCGGGGTCGTCGGCCGTCCGGAGGTCGCGGTCGCGCAGGATCGTGGAGAACGGGACCTGCGGATCGGCGCACACCTCGTCGAAGGTGCCGCGCAGGTCGTCCGTGTACTCGATGTCCAGCACGGCGTCTCCGTACACCTCGGTGTAGGTGGCGCACTCGTCGAAGCGGTGGCACTCCTCCGCGACGGCGAAGTCGAACCCGACGTCGTCCCGTCCTCGTGTGCCGAGCTCGGCGGCGTTCTTCTGCCCGATGAGGAGGCCCGCGTCGTGGGCGAGGTCGGCGTACCGGGTGGCGAGGGCGATCGCGTCCTCCACGGTGAGCCGACCGTCGGACCGGGTGTACGAGTCGAGGTTGTCGATCTCGACGGCGTCGAAGCCGGCCTCCGCGCAGCGGGTGATGCTCGCACCGACCCGCTCGGCGATGCGCGCGCGACGGTCGTCGGTGGAGAGGTCGAAGATGAGTTCGTCGGGCCAGTTCTCGTCGATGACCGGTTCGCCGGCGTCGTCGGTGAGAACCAGGTCCGGCTCGGCGAGCCAGGCCTCGCGATCGGCCGGCTGGCTCTGGAACCCGTTGACGTAGCAGATGGAGTACCGGTCGGGGTCGGGGGAGTCGGTGCTGTCGCGCGCGACGCCGCCCACGCCGGCCGCCGGCTCGTAGCCGCCACCGAGCTGGTAGTCGAAGACGACGTCCGTGGGGAAGCCACCCGCTGAGTGGGTCGGTCCGGTGTCGGAGCTCGCACCGCTCGGGAACGTGGAGCAGCCGGCGGCGGTGACCGCGAGCAGGAGGGCGGCGCCCGCGGCGGTGAGTAGGTGCGCGCGGCGGGGGAGACGGGTCATGTCTCCACCCTAGGTCGCGGTCCCGTCCCGGGGTCGCCGCTCAGCCGGTACCGTTGGGGGCATGAAGTATCTGGTGTTGTTCTCCGCGGGTGCCGCGCTCATCGTGCTCGGGGTCGTCTTCGCGTTGCTCCTGGAGCTGCCGGTCGGGTTCCGGATCGCCGGGCTCGTCGCCATGCTCCTCGGCACCGTCGTCATGGGTGTGAACATCGGTCTCCAGTTCTTCGACCGCCGCAAGGAGCGCGCACGTCGGCTCTGAACCACGACGGCGCAACCACCTGACCCGGTCGGTTCCCCGGCGTTACCCTCGATGGAACCGACCTCCACCGAGGCGGGACGACGACAACCCGGAGGCATCGTGGCGCGCGCGCTCTTCATCATCGACGTACAGAACGACTTCACCGAGGGCGGTGCGCTCGGCGTGGACGGCGGCGAGGTCGTCGCCGCCGGGGTCACGCAGTTGTTGGCCGAGCACGGGGCCGATTACGCGCACGTGTTCGCCTCACGCGACTGGCACGACGCCGAGGGCGACAACGACGGTCACTTCGCGACGGGAGAGCCCGACTACGTGACGAACTGGCCGGTGCACTGCGTCGCGGGGAGTTCAGGCGCCGAGTACCACCACGCGCTCGACACCAAGAGCGTCGACACCCACATCCGCAAGGGCCAGGGTGCCCACGGATACTCGATCTTCGAGGGCGTGACGCCCGAGGGTCTGAGCCTCGACGAGGTTCTCACGGATGCCGGAATCACGGAGGTCGACGTCGTGGGTCTCGCGACCGACTACTGCGTCCGCCGGAGTGCGCTCGACGCCATCGAGCACGGCCTGCAGGTCCGCGTCCTCGCAGGTCTCGTCGCGCCCGTCGACCGGGCCGCCGGGGATGCGGCGCTCGCCGAGATCGCTGAAGCCGGGGGAGTCGTCGTCCTCGCCTGAACTCCGTCGCCGGGCACCCGACGCAGATAGTAAGCTAGCTGCATATTATTCGGAGCAGGGCGAGAACGGGGCGCGCGCATGACGCACGGACGACACGGCGGAACGCAGACGGACGCGGACACCCGGACGCAGCAGCGGGACCGTGCGGGTGCGCCGCGGTGGCTGCGGGTCCTGCTCCCCGCGGTCCTCATCCTCCTCTGGCTCACGGCCGCCGGCGTCGGCGGTCCGTACTTCGGGAAGGTGAGCGAGGTCGCGACCAACGACCAGACGAGCTTCCTCCCCGCGAGCGCGGATGCGACCGAGGTGCAGACGGCACTCGACGGATTCCGGGAGGGTGACGACATCCCGGCCCTCGTGCTGTTCGTCCGCGACGGCGGGATCACCGACGAGGACCGGGCGGTGATCGACGACGAGCTCTCAGCCCTGTCCTCCACCGAGGGCGTCGCCGACGGCGTCTCTCCGGCCATCCCCTCCGAGGACGGCGACGCGGTCGAGGTCTTCGTCCCGATCAGCGGCGACGCGGAGGTCGGCGACGTCGTCGAGGCCCTTCGTGCACAGCTCGCCGAAGCCGCCCCGGCGGGCCTCGACGTCTTCGTCACCGGCCCGGCAGGGTTCACCGCCGACCTCACCGACGCCTTCGCCGGCATCGACGGCATCCTCCTCCTGACCGCGCTCGGCGCCGTCTTCCTCATCCTCATCGTCGTGTACCGCTCGCCGGTCCTCCCGTTCCTCGTGCTCGGCACCTCGCTGTTCGCCCTCTGCACCGCACTCCTCACCGTGTGGTGGCTCGCAAAGGCCGGCGTCGTCCTGTTGAACGGGCAGGTGCAGGGCATCCTCTTCATCCTCGTGATCGGTGCGGCGACCGACTACTCGCTGCTCTACGTCTCGCGCTACCGGGAGGCGCTCCGCGACCACGAGCGGCGGTGGGATGCGACGTGGGCTGCGCTCCGCGGATCGTTCGAGCCGATCGTCGCGTCGGGCGGCACCGTCATCGCCGGTCTGCTCTGCCTGCTGCTCAGCGACCTGAACTCGAACAAGGCGCTCGGGCCGGTCGCCTCGATCGGGATCGTCTTCTCGGTCCTCGCAGCGCTCACCTTCCTGCCCGCGCTCCTGCTGGCCTGCGGTCGCACCTCGTTCTGGCCGCTGCGCCCGAAGGTCGGGAGCGAGCACCGTGTGCGCGCCTCGTCGACCGACGACACCGCCGTGCCGACCACCGGTCTGTGGGGTGGGATCGCCCGCCTCATCTCCCGTCACGCCCGCGTCGTCTGGATCGGGAGCACCCTGCTCCTCCTGGTCGCGAGCCTCGGGGTCTTCCAGCTCAAGGCGGACGGCGTCGCCCAGAGCGACCTCATCCTCGGCACCTCCGAGGCCCGTGACGGTCAGGCCGCCCTCGGTGAGCATTTCCCGGCCGGTTCGGCGAGCCCCGTGTACGTCCTCACGCAGGAGGGCGATGCCGCGCAGGTCATCGGCATCCTCGAGGAGGCGGACGGTCTCGACAGCGTCCAGGTGCTGTCGAGCGACTCCGCGACCGGCACCGCGGACGCGACGGTGAGCGACGGGGAGGCGGTGTTCACGGCTCCCGCCGCGGGGCCGCCGGGTACCCCGGTGGCGTCCGCCGAACCGACGGTCGACGACGGCCGCATCCTGCTCCAGGCGACGCTCGACGCGGCACCGGACTCCGCGTCGGCGGAGGAGAGCGTGCGACAGTTGCGCTCGACGCTCGACGCCGAGGTCGGCTCCCACACCCCGGTCGGCGGCGTCACGGCGACCGCCATCGACTCGAACGACGCGTCCATCCACGACCGGAACCTCATCATCCCCGTGGTGCTCGCCGTCATCCTCCTCATCCTCATGCTGCTGCTCCGCTCGGTGCTCGCCCCGGTGCTGCTGATCCTCAGCGTGGTGGTGTCCTTCGGGGCAGCCCTCGGGGTCTCCGCGCTCGTGTTCAACCACGTGCTCGGGTTCCCGGGCGCGGATCCGAGTGTGCCGCTCTACGGCTTCGTCTTCCTCGTGGCGCTCGGGATCGACTACAACATCTTCCTCATGACGAGGGTCCGCGAGGAGTCGCTGCGGGTCGGAACGAGGGCCGGCGTGCTGCGGGGGCTGGCGATCACGGGTGGCGTGATCACCTCGGCCGGACTCGTGCTCGCGGCCACGTTCGCGGCGCTGGGCGTCATCCCGATCCTGTTCCTCGCGCAGATCGCATTCATCGTGGCGTTCGGGGTCCTCCTCGACACGATCATCGTCCGGACGCTGCTCGTCCCAGCCCTCAGCCACGACATCGGGAGCGCCATCTGGTGGCCGTCGAAGCTCGCGAAGGGTCGTGTCGAGCACCGGCACGCGGCCTGACCGAGGCGGTCGCGACCGGTTACCCCTGCTCAGCGAGGAACGCCAGCACGGCGTCCTTGAACGCCCGCGACGAGACCGCGTTGAAGTGTTCGCGGCCGGGCAGCCCCACGTAACGGGCACTGGCGGCTTCGGCGAGCCGCCGACTCCCGGCGGCGACCGCGTCGCCGTCTCCGGTCACGAGCAACATGGGCAGTGGCGGCACCTCGGCCGTGCTCGGCTGCGGTCCTCCACGGAGGCCGTCCACCAGGGCGATGAGCGCCTCAACGTCGTTGCCCGGGACGCCCTCGGCCATCGTCACGTACGTGTCGGTGAGGGCGTGGGCGATCGTCGTCCCGGTCCTCACGTGGTGACGGGCCGCCTCCAGGTCGAAGTCGCGGAGCGAGTCGCCCTCGGGGAGGCCGCCGAGGCTGAGGGAGCGCACGCGGTCGGGGTGCCGGACGCCCAGCCGCCAACCCACCCGGGAGCCCAGCGAGTACCCGAGGTAGTGCGGCTCGTCGACGCCGTAGCCGTCGAGGACGGACAGGACGTCGTCGACGAGGATGTCGAGGCGGTATGCGGCCGGATCCGTCGGTTTGTCCGAGGCTCCGTGACCGCGTTGGTCGAGGGTCAGCAGGCGGTACCCGGCGCGCGTGAGCGTGCGTGTCCACCCGGCGAGGTCCCAGTTGAGTCCGGCGCTCGAGGCGAAGCCGTGCACTGCGATGATCGTGCCGAGGTCGCCTGTGCCCGGAGCCGGTTCGTGGAGGTACGTCGCTACCCGGATACCGTCCGTCGACATGACGTAGGTGGGTGCGGTCGGGGCAGGCTGAGGAAGCACCCGTCAACGATACCCGCGGTGGCGCCGCACAGGCTCAGTCGACGGCGACCGGTCGTGGTCCCTGCTGCATCATCTCGGAGAGGTACGGGGCGACGACGCTCGTGGAGATGCGGCAGTCGAGCAGGAGGACGCCCTGCGCCCCGGCGTGGACCCAGTCGGTGAGTCCGTCGAGGGCCGCGAGCGTGTCGACCGTCACGCCCTGGCCCCCCAAGGCGCGCGCGAGGGCGGCGAAGTCGACCTCGTCGATGAGCATCGGGGTCTGGTCGAGTCCACGCGAGCCGTACTGGTGGACCTCCGCTCCGTAGGCCGCGTCGTTGAAGACCACGATCACGCCGCTCGGCACCGTGCGGATGACGGTGTCGAGGTCGGGGAGCGCCATGAGGCCGCCGCCGTCGCCGGTGCACAGGACGGTGGTGCCCGTGTGCCCGGCCGCCGCGGCACCGACGGCGCTCGGGAACCCGAGTCCGATCGACTGGTACGCCGTCCCGACCATGACGAGGCGATCGGGGGAGGGGATGTCGAAGTACATCGGCGCCCAGCCGATGAAGTGGCCGCCGTCCTGCACGACCGTGCGGTCGGCCGGGAGCAGCTCGTCCAGTCGGTGCGCGAGGCTTCGTGGGTCGAGGCGCCCGTCCGCGCACAGCCCGTCGCCGGTCGAACCGTCACCCAGGTCGCGGTCGAGGTGCGGTGCTGGGCGGGCGCGGCCGGCCGACGCGACCCATCCGGACCCCGCGCCGTCGGAGAGCCGTTCCAGGAGACCTGCGGCTGCGAGGGCCGCGTCACCGTGGATGAGCTCGTCGACCCTGGCGTTCGTCGGGGCGTCGGCGAGGTCGACCTGGATGACGTGCGCGTCGGCGGAGAAGGCCTCGCCGAACCGCATCGTGAACTGGTTGAGGCCGGCGCCGACGACGAGCACGACGTCCGCTTCGGCGATGCGTGTCGCGGCGTGCTCCGTCGCGAAGCCGCCGGCCACCCCGAGATCACGGGGGCTGGAACCGAAGAGCCCGCGTCCGAGCGCTGTGGTGGCGGTGTGGGCGTCGAGCCGCTCGGCGAGCTCGCCGAGGACGGGTCCGGCGTCGGCCAGCCAGGCTCCACGCCCGGCCAGGATGAGCGGACGGTGTGCGCTGCGCAGGGCGGCGGCGGCGGTGTCCAGGCGCCGTGCGACGGGCTCCACGCGGGACGGCCGGACGAGCGCCGGGTGGTGTGGTGTCCCGTCCGCCCGCAGCGGCTCGTCGGACGCCACGGCGGCGAGGTCGTAGGGGATCGCGAGCACGACCGCGGTCCGGCGGTGGACGGCGTGCTCGATGGCCCGCAGCGTGGTCGCGGTGGCGTCGTCACGACCGACGGTGAAGGTGGGGGCACCGAGCCCGGCGGCGATCTGGAACTGGTCGACGTCCCAGGGGCGGGTACCGGTGGTCGGGGCGTCACCGACGACGAGGACCAGCGGGATCTGGGCCATCACCGCCTCCGCGAGGGGTGTCAGGGTGTTGGTGAATCCGGCTCCGTAGGTCGCGGTCGCGGCAGCGAGACCGCCGCCCGCGCGGGCGTAGGCGTCGGCTGCGGCGACACCGCCGGCCTCGTGCCGCATGGCGGTGAAGCGGGTCGTGGTCGAGGCGAGGGCGTCGAGGAGGTGCGCGTTGCCGTTGCCCATGACGCCGAACACCTCGGAGACATGGCGGCTGAGTGCCTGTGCCACCCGGGCGGAGACGGTGGAGGAGCGGATCGACGTGAGAACGGTCGACGAAGCGTGTTCGGACATGGGAGACCTTCGAGAACGTGGACGGATGGGATTCCGTGTGTGTCTCGCCGGTGCTGGCCGCGCTATCGCCCTTTTTTCGAGCAACGACCCCCGTGTTGCGGAGTCTGACGAGCACACTCTACTCCGCGGTGACCGCGCTGCACAGTGCGGCCGCGACAGCATCCGCTCCACATGCGTGATGCCTGCCGGACAGTCGGACCCGGGTTCGATCAAGGCTTGCTCCATGACCCACATCGTGCAGGCCAATGCGGCCGAAGACCTCCTCGCCCTCATCCCCGGACTCGTCGGAAGCACTCCGAGATCGAGTCTCGTCGTCGTCCTGTTCGCGGGCCGTCACAGCCGCGGCGCACTCCAGGTGCACCTGCCGGCCGGAACGGACGTCGACCGGCAGGTGGCGGACGCCGCCGCGGAGCGCGCCCTCGGATTCGCCTGCCGGGCCCCGGGTGTCGACGCCATCGTGCCCGTGGTCTACACGGACGACGCGTTCGGAGCAGGGGCGGAGCCGCCGGGCAGGACCATCGCCGACGCTGTCCTCGAGCTGGCGAGCGCACAGGGGTTCATGGTCAAAGACGCGCTCTGCTCGGCCGCTGACGGCTGGGGCTCCTACCTCGACCCTGCACTCCCCGCCGGAGGGCGCTCGCCGGGGATCGTGGCCTCGGCGGCGGTCCCGCCGGTCCCACCGCTCCCCTGGGAGCTCGTCACGACCGAGGTCCCGCGGGTGGACGTGGCGACGTTCGCAGCCGTCGACCTCGAGTACCGGGTGCTCTGCGCTCGACTGGCCTCCATGCTCGACGCGGCCGCCGATCACGCGCGCACGACCTGGCGGATCGACGTCGGAGACGCCGTGGAACGACTCGACGGCCTTCCTGCGGTCTTCGAGGACGCGCTCGCCCGCGGCGTCGATGCGATGACCGCTCGGGAAGTGGCCTTCCTGTTGCTGAGCCTGTCACGCCCGTGGGCGAGCGATCTCGCACTCATGCAGTGGGCGTTCGGGCGCGAGCTGGGCGAGGAACTCGACGACGCCGAACGCGCGTACGGGCATCTGCCGGTCGGGACGGACGACCCGGAGGTGTTCCACCGGGTCGCCCACCTGCTGGTCGGCGACGGACCGCATCCCGACGTCCAGCGCATCCGTGCGGCGAGCAGCCTGCTCCTCGGCGTCGCGGCGCGAGCGTCGGAGCCAGCACGCGTCGCGCCGCTCGCCATGCTCGCCTGGCTGTCGTGGGCGCTCGGTCAGAGCACGCGCGCGGCCGCCTTCCTCACCGAGCTGATCGACGAGGAGCTGGACCACCCGCTGGCGGCGACCGTCGGTTCGCTGATCCGCCAGGGGCACCTCCCGGCCTGGGCGTTCTGCAGCACCCCGGGAACACACGACGGCGTCGCCGCCCCCAGCGATCAGCCCGCCGCGTGACGCTCGAGGAAGTCGTAGACCTCGGAGTCGTCGACGCCGGGGAAGGTGCCGCTCGGCAGCGGGGAGAGGATGTGGGTGTGCAACCGGGCGCTCGGCCAGGCCTGCTCCCGCCACTTGTCGGCGAGGTCCGACGGTGGACGACGGCAGCAGGTCGGGTCCGGGCAGGTGGAGACCGCACGCGTCGTGGTCTCCCGTCCGCGGAACCATTTCGCCTCGCCCCAGGGCACGCCGACCGAGATCGAGAACTCCCCGGCCTCGGTCGTGCCGGTCTGCGTCGCGCACCAGAAGGTACCGGCCGGGGTGTCGGTGTACTGGTAGAGCTCCGTGGTGCGGTTCGTCCGCGCGAAGGCGTTCCGCGCGCTCCACTTCCGGCACACGATCTGGCCCTCCACCGCGCCCGTCACGTCGACGGGCAGCGGCAGCGCATCGTTCTCATAGGCCTTCGAGATCGCCCCGTCCTCGGAGACCCGCAGGAAGTGCAGGCGCATGTCGAGCCGGGCGGTCGCCAGGTTGGTCAGGCGCAGCGCCGCGGCCTCATGGGTGACCCCGAAGGCGTCGCGGAAGTCCTCGACGGCCAGGTTGCGGTCGCGCTTGGCCTGCTGCAGGAACGACACGGCGGCCGTCTGCGGCATGAGCGCCGCCGCCGCGAAGTAGTTGATCTCGAGCCGTTGCCGGAGGAACTCCGCGTAGCTCGTCGGACGCTGGTGCCCGAGCAGGCGGTGCGCCATCGCCTGCAGGGCCATGGATCGCAGGCCGTGTCCGCCGGGGATCGAGGCCGGTGGCAGGTAGATGCGCCCGTTCTCGAGATCGGTGACGCTGCGGGCGGAGTGCGGCAGGTCGTTGACGTAGATGAGGTCGAAGCCGAGCTGTTCCGCCATGATGCTCACCGTGCGGTGGGTGAGTGCGCCGGTACTGTGACCGGCGCGCAGCACGCGCGACTCCGCGAGTTCCTCGATCTCGGGCAGGTGGTTGTCGCGCTCCCGCATCCACTCCCGCAACTCGGTGTTGGCACGCCGCGCCTCCTCCGGGGTCGCGATCGCCTCGCTCGCGTGCCGCTGCAGTTCGCGGTGCAGGCCCACGAGTGCGCGGAGGGCCTCGTCCGGGATGCCCTTCGACGGTTTGACGATCGGCAGGGTCAACTCGCCGTAGAGGGCACTGCGCTGGAGGCGGTCCAGCTCGATCTCCAGCGCCGCGCGGGGGTTCGGTGCCTCCTTCGACAGGAGGTCGGTCAGGTCGACCCCGAGCGCGGTCGTCAGCTCCTGCAGGACCGACAGCTTCGGCTCGCGCTTCCCGTTCTCGATGAGGGAGAGCTGGCTCGCCGCCAGCCCGACCCGTTCGCCGAGGTCGTCGAGGGTGAGGCCTCGCCGGGTCCGGAAGTGCCGGATCCGATGGCCGAGCGTGAGGAGCTCGGCGGCGGCGTTCGATGCGGGAGTCGGCGTCATTCCTTCACCATATCGAAAGAACCACGATTCTTGAAGAGAGAACGTGTGTGAAGATCGGCGAATTCAGGCGCATGGTGGCTCTACGACCACTTCTTGACCGTCCCACCAACGCCGGAGGAACGCATGTCCATCGCAGCACTCATTCCCGACACCGCACCCGCTCCCGCCGCCCGCGCGGGGCTCCGAGCGGTGCCGCGCCCGAAGCGGACGGGCCTTGCCGAGCTGCACGCCTGGGTCGACGAACTGGCCGCCCTCCTGGAGCCGTCCGCGATCCACTGGGTCGACGGCTCCGCGAGCGAGTCGCACCGGCTCACCCACCAGCTCGTCGAGGAGGGGAAGCTGATCAAGCTCAACCCGGAGTGGCGGCCGAACAGCTTCCTCGCCCGCAGCGATCCGCGCGACGTCGCGCGCGTCGAGGACCGCACCTTCATCTGCTCCGAGCAGGAGGAGGACGCCGGCCCGACGAACAACTGGCGGGATCCCGCGGTGATGCGTGACGAACTGCACGGGGTCTTCGCCGGCAGCATGCGCGGTCGCACGATGTACGTCGTACCGTTCTCGATGGGCGCGGTCGGCGGGCCGCTCTCGCAGCTCGGCGTCCAGATCACCGACTCGGCGTACGCGGTCCTCAGCATGGGCATCATGACGCGGATGGGCGACCGCGTCCTCGAGCTCATCGCCGACGGACAGCCGTGGGTCCGGACCGTCCACTCGGTCGGCGCTCCGCTCGAAGCAGGGCAGGCCGACGTGGTCTGGCCGTGCAACGACACCAAGTACATCGTCCAGTTCCCGGAGACGCGCGAAGTGTGGTCGTTCGGTTCCGGCTACGGCGGTAACGCACTCCTCGCGAAGAAGTGCTTCGCGCTGCGGATCGCCTCGGTCATCGGACGCGACGAGGGTTGGTTGGCCGAGCACATGCTGCTGGTCCGGGTCGTCTCGCCGGAGGGCCGGGCGTTCCACATCGCCGCCGCGTTCCCCTCGGCCTGTGGCAAGACCAACCTCGCGATGCTGCGGCCGACGATCCCCGGGTGGACGGTCGAGACCCTCGGCGACGACATCGCGTGGATCCGGCCCGGCGACGACGGCCGTCTGTACGCCATCAACCCGGAAGCAGGCTTCTTCGGGGTCGCACCCGGCACGGGCGCCGGCACGAATGCGACAGCCGTCGACACCCTGTGGGGCAACACGATCTTCACCAACGTCGCGCTCCGCGACGACGGGGACGTCTGGTGGGAGGGACTGACCCCCGAGCCGCCCGCCCACCTCGTCGACTGGCAGGGGCAGGACTGGACGCCCGAGTCGGGGCGCCCGGCGGCCCACCCGAACTCGCGGTTCACCGTCGCGGCGGCGCAATGCCCGTCGATCGCCGACGACTGGGACGCGGCCGACGGCGTCCCGCTCGACGCGATCCTCTTCGGCGGGCGTCGTGCCACGAACGTCCCGCTCGTAGTCGAGGCCAGCAGCTGGGAGCACGGCGTGTTCATGGGTGCGACGATCTCCTCCGAGCAGACCGCCGCCGCTGAGGGCACGGTCGGGGAGCTCCGTCGCGACCCCTTCGCGATGCTCCCGTTCTGCGGCTACAACATGGCGGACTACTGGAGTCACTGGTTGCGGGTCGGCGGTGCACTCGAGCACGGCAAGGCGCCGCGGATCTTCCAGGTCAACTGGTTCCGGAAGGACGCCGACGGCTCCTTCCTGTGGCCTGGCTTCGGCGAGAACTCGCGGGTCATCGAGTGGATCGTGCGGCGGCTCGAGCACGAGGTCGACGCACGGGAGTCGGCGATCGGCCGGTTGCCCGTCCTCGACGAGCTGAACCTCGACGGCATCGACGTGCCCGAGGCCGACCTCGACGCCCTGTTCGCCGTCGATCGCGAGTCCTGGCTCGTCGAGTGCGACCTCACCGAGTCCTTCTTCGACACCTTCGGCAACCGGGTCCCGGCCGCCCTCCGTGCGGAACTCGCCGCCCTGCGCTACCGCCTCCGGTCCTGATGTGTCCGCTCGCCCGACGACGGTCGGGCGAGCGGAGCGTCACACGAGGAGCTGGTGCTTGGCGAGCTCGCGGTAGAGCGGGACCTCGGTCACGAGGTCGCTGTGGGTGCCGACGCCGACCACCCGACCCTCCTCGAGGACGACGATCTGATCGCTGTCGACGACGGTCGAGAGCCGGTGCGCGATGACGATGAGCGTGCGTCCCGTCGCGACCGCGTCGATGGCCTCGCGCATCATCTGCTCGTTGACGCCGTCGAGGCTCGAGGTCGACTCGTCCAACAACAGGATCGGGGGAGCAGCGAGGATGGCGCGCGCGATCGCGAGGCGTTGCCGCTCGCCACCCGACAACATGATGCCGTCCTCGCCGACCGGGGCGGCGAGACCGAGCGGGTTGCGGTCGAGGACCCCGCCGAGGTTGACCGCGTGCAGCACGCGCTCGCAGTCGGCGTCGCTCGCATCCGGTGACGACAGCAGCAGGTTGTCGCGCAGCGTGCCGGCGAGGACCGGGGCGTCCTGCTCCACGTACCCGATCTGGTCCCGGAGGTCGGCGCGGGGGATCGTGCGGATGTCGACGCCGCCCAGGCGGATGGCTCCGGCCGTCGGGTCGTAGAACCGTTCGATGAGCCCGAGGATGGTGCTCTTGCCGGCGCCGGACGGTCCGACGAGCGCCGTACGTCTGCCCTGCATCGCCGCGAAGGACACTCCACGGAGCACCTGCCGACCGAGCGCGGACTGCGCCTCGGTGAGTCGGGTGGCATCGGCGGTGACGACCTCCGGCGCGCTGGTGCCCTCACTCAGCGCCTCGGT
Organism: Plantibacter sp. PA-3-X8; assembly: GCF_003856975.1. NCBI lineage: Bacteria > Bacillati > Actinomycetota > Actinomycetes > Micrococcales > Microbacteriaceae > Plantibacter > Plantibacter sp. PA-3-X8. Next base: position 3,677,158 of record NZ_CP033107.1, on the reverse strand, counting down.
CGCGAGCGCCTCCGCTGCGGCCCGTTCGCGCTCGATGACCGCCGCGTCCGGGTAGGCGAACTCGACCCCGTCGAACTCGATCGCCGGCGCGGACGCTGAGGCGGTCCCGGGACGCCCGACCCGCGCGGCGATGGCCGCGTCGTCATCGCCCTCGTCGGGCAGGTCGAGGATCTCCTGGATCCGGCCGAGCGCTCCGAGCGCCTGGTTGACGCTCGTGATCGCGCCGAAGGCCTGGCCGAGCGGCATGATCATCATGAACAGGAAGAGGATGAACGCGACGAGACTCGCGATGGTGATGGCCCCGGACGCGACCCGGAACCCACCGACGCCCAGGACGACCAGGAACGAGGTCTGCATGGCGATGCCTGCGACCGGGACGACCAACGAGGAGATCTTCGCGATCCGCACGCCCACGCCGTAGACCTCCTTGGCCACGCCGTCCACCGCGTCGATCTCGCGGTCGGTCGCGTTGGACGCCCGGATGGTGCGGATGGAGCTGATGGCGCGCTCGACCGCGGCGGCGAGCTCGCCCACCTTGGTCTGCTGCTCGCGGCTGGCGACGCGGATGCGTCCGCTCAGGGCGACGACCACGACGACCGAGACGATGACGACGAGGAGGGTGAGACCGAGCAGGACGGGGTCGATGATCGCCATGGCGATGAGCGCGCCGAGGAAGGTGATGGCACCGCCGACGGCGTCCACGAAGCCCTGCGTCAGGACGGCGTAGAGCATGGTCGTGTCGCTGCCGACCCGCGAGACGAGGTCGCCCGTCCGGCGCGTGTCGAACTGGCTGATCGGCAGCCGGAAGATGCGCGCGATCAGCTGGCGCCGGGAGGAGTAGACGACCCCGGTGCCGGCGCGCTGCAGGAGGTAGTGCTGGTACCCGCTGATGACGCCGGAGACCACGACGAGCCCGACGAGGAGCCACGCCAGGTTGCCGAGCGACCGACCCGCCTCGACGACCCCGATCACCTGGCTGACGATGAGCGGCTGGGCGAGTGACGCGGCCGCTCCGATGACGCTCAGGATGATGACGACGATGAGGATCGAACGGTGCTCGAAGATGTACGGCATGAGCTGCTTGAGGCTCGCGCGGGGACCGTCGTCCTTCGGTCGGCTGAACGGGTTGCGGCTGCGTGCCGGGCGCGCTGGGGTGCTCATGGTGCTCTTCCTCCGAGGTGCGGTGCGCGGCTCCGAGACGTCCATGGCGACGGCGCACCGTGGTTCAACTCTAGGCGACGGTCGCACGCGCCGAGCCCGAAGCCGACGCACCGAGCGCGGACGCACCGAGGGCCGGTGCGCGGAGACGTCCTCCACGCACCGGCCCTCGGTGGTCGCCTCGATCAGGCGTCGATGTCGACGTCCTTGGTCTCCTTGGAGACGATGAGGGCGACGAGCGTGATCAGGGCCATCGCCGAGAGGTAGACGCCGACCCAGAACGGGCTGCCGCCGCCGGCGCTCCACAGCGCGACGGCGATGAACGGTGCGACCGCGGCACCGAGGATCGACGACACGTTGTAGGAAATCCCGGACCCGGTGTACCGCACGTTCGTCGGGAACAGCTCGGGCAGCAGGGCGCCCATCGGTCCGAAGGTGAACCCCATGAGGCTGAATCCGATGATGAGCCAGATCATGACCCCGGTGAACCCGGCGCCGAGCAACGGGACCCAGACGAGACCGAACACGAGGATCGCGCTCGTCACGACGATGAGCGTCTTGCGGCGTCCGTACTTGTCGGCGAAGGGACCGGACACGAGCGTGAAGATCCCGAAGAAGACCACGCCGGCGATGAGCATGAGCACGAAGGTCGTGTAGCTGTAGCCGAGCCCGGCGACCGGGGCGTCGAGTGGCGCACGGCCGTAGCTCAGGGAGAACGTCGTCATCAGGTAGAAGAGCACGTAGGTGGCGAGCATGAAGAAGGTGCCGAGGAGCAGCTTGCGCCAGTGCAGCTTGACGACGCTCGCGAGCGGCGACCGCTGCACCTTGCCCTGCTCCTTCGCGTTCGTGAACGCGTTGCTCTCGACGAGACGGAGACGGACCCAGAGGCCGACGATGACCATGACGACTGAGAAGAGGAACGGGATGCGCCAGCCCCACTCGAGGAACGCCTCGGACGGCATTGACGGGTCGTCGCTCGGCAGGATCGCCGCGATGATCAGGAACAGTCCGTTGGCGATGATGAAGCCGATCGGCGCACCGAGCTGCGGGAACGTGCCGAACAGGGCACGCTTGCCGGTCGGCGCGTTCTCCGTCGCGACGAGGGCGGCGCCCGACCATTCGCCGCCGAGCGCGAAGCCCTGACCGATGCGGAGGATCACGAGGAGCAGCGGGGCGACCCAGCCGACGAGCTGGTAGGTCGGCAGCAGGCCGATGAGGAAGGTCGCGATCCCCATGGTGAGGAGGGCGCCGACGAGGGTCGCCTTCCGACCGCGTTTGTCGCCGAGGTGCCCGAAGATGACGGCACCGACGGGGCGGGCCACCATCGCGGCGCCGAACACGGCGAAGGAGGCGAGGAGACCCGCGGTCGGGTCCTCACTCGGGAAGAAGAGGTGCGGGAAGACGAGGACGGCGGCCGTCGCGTAGACGTAGAAGTCGTAGAACTCGATCGTCGTGCCGATGAGGCTGGCGAGGACGACTCGGGAGCGCGGATTGACCGGGGCCTTGGTGACTGGGGTTGCTTCGAGAGACATGCGTGCGCGTTTCGGTTCGGGAATGGACGCCGTCGAAGCATCAGCACCGGTCGCGCACGCCCGCCGACGACGGCAGGATCAGAGGTTCGCCCGCTTGTGGCAGGACCATGACACTGTACGCCGAAGTACGGCATTCCGGTATTCGGTTGCCCGGACGGGCGTATACCGATACCGGAATGCCGCGTGATGCGCCTCTGCTCGGGTCAGCCGCGCAGCTCGCGGAGGACGACCGCGGTCGCGACGGCGGCATCAGCGGCCTCCGCCCCCTTGTCCTCCTTCGACCCGGGCAGCCCTGCGCGGTCGAGCCCCTGCTTCTCGTCGTCGAGGGTGAGGACGCCGAAGCCGACGGGCTTGCCCGTCTGGATGCTCACCTGCGTGAGGCCACTCGTCGCGGCGTCGGAGACGTACTCGAAGTGCGGTGTGCCGCCACGGATGATGACCCCGAGTGCGACGACCGCGTCGGCCCCGGCCTCGAGGGCGGCCTTGGCGACGACCGGGAGTTCGAAGCTCCCGGGGACCCGCACGAGGCGGTGGTTGGCGCCGCTCGCATCGAGGGCCTTGACGGCTCCGGCGATGAGACCGTCGGTGATGGTCTCGTGCCAGGTGCCGGCGATGACGACGATGTCGAGGCCGGTGCCGTCGACGCTGATGGTGGGGGATCCTTCGCCGCTCATGCGGTCTCCTGTCTTCTTCCCTCGAGCGCGTCGAGGGGTTGGTGGTGTTCGCGCTCCTCGAAGGAATCGAGGGCGGCGGTGGACTACTGGTGGGGGTGCGGTTCGGGTGCGAGCTCGAACCCGATGCTGTGGCCCATGCGGTCGCGCTTCGTCTCGAGGTAGCTCTCGTTGAACAGGCCGACGCCGACCACCAGCGGGACGCGCTCGCTCACGGCGATGCCGTGGTTCGTGAGCTGTCGCTCCTTCTCCGGGTTGTTCGAGAGCAGGCGCACGGAGGTGATGCCGAGGTCCGTCAGGATCGCGCTCGCCGCCGTGTAGTCGCGGGCGTCGGCCGGCAACCCGAGCGCGAGGTTGGCGTCGAGGGTGTCGAGACCGTCCTCCTGCAACCGGTAGGCGCGCAGCTTGTTGACGAGGCCGATGCCGCGCCCTTCGTGCCCGCGCAGGTAGACGACGACTCCGCCGTGGCGCTGGATGGTGTCCAGAGCACTGTCGAGCTGCGGACCGCACTCGCACTTGAGCGAGCCGAACGCCTCGCCGGTCAGGCACTCGGAGTGGACGCGCACGAGCGCACCGATGGCCTGCGGGTCGCCGGCGATGATGGCGACGTGGTCGGCACCGGTCCTGCGGTCGCGGTAGGCGCGCAACCGGAACGAGCCGTGCGTCGTCGGGACGGTCGTCTCCACCTCGAACGACACGTTCGACGATTCGGGGATGGCCGCCTGGGCGGCGCGTTCCTCGGCGCAGACCGCAGCCGCATCGGGGTTCTCCTCGAGGAAGGCGATGAGTGCGGCGATCGTCGTGACGAGCACGCCCTCCCGCTCCCCGAGCGCGATGAGGCCGGGCAGGCGCATCATCTCGCCATCGTCGGCGACGATCTCGGAGATCGCCCCGACGGGGACCAGCCCCGCGAGCTTCATGAGGTCGACGGCCGCCTCCGTGTGGCCGTCGCGCTCACGCACCCCGCCGTCGACGGCGCGCAACGGGACGATGTGTCCGGGGCGCGAGAGACTGGCGGGCACGGACGCCGGGTCGGCGAGCACGCGCAGGGTGTGGGCGCGGTCGGCGGCGCTGATGCCGGTGCTGAGCCGGTCGGCCGCGTCGACCGTGACGGTGTACGCGGTGCCTCTGGGGTCCTCGTTGAGCGCGACCATCGGCGGGAGGGCCAGGCGGTCGGCGATCTCGTTCGTCATCGGTGCGCAGATGAATCCGGAGGAGTGTCGGACCGTCCACGCGATCCACTCCTGGGTGGCGGACTCCGCGGCGAGGATCACGTCGCCCTCGTTCTCTCGGCCCTCGTCGTCGGCCACGATGACCGGTCGGCCCTGGCGGAGTGCCTCGAGGGCCTCCGGGATGCTGGCGATGCTCATGCGTTGCCCCTTCCGGTGGCGGTGGTGCCGACCGGGTCCGCGGACTGCGGATCCTGGCCGATGCTGCTGGGGAGTGCCGACTCGAGACGGCTGAATGCGAGCATTCGCTCGACGTGGCGGGCGAGGATGTCGGTCTCGAGGTTCACACGATCGCCGGGGACGCGCTCACCGAGCGTCGTCGCGGCCAGCGTCTCGGGGATGAGGGACACCTCGAACCAGGCTTCCGGTGCGTCCGGTGCGCTGATGGCGCTGACGGTGAGCGAGACGCCGTCGACGGTGATCGATCCCTTGTCGACGACGAGCGGCGCGAGTGCCGCGGGGAGCGAGACGCGCACGACGCGCCAGGCCTCGCCGGGCACCGTGGCCAGGACGGTGCCGGTGCCGTCGACGTGGCCTTGGACGATGTGGCCGCCGAGGCGGTCGCCGACGCGGGCCGCGCGTTCGAGGTTGACCGGAGATCCGACCGTGACGCCGTCGAGGGAGCTCATTGCGAGGGTCTGGGCCATGACGTCGGCCGTGAACGTCTCGCCGGTCTGCTCGACGACGGTGAGGCAGACACCGCTCACGGCGATGGAGTCCCCGTGCCTGGTGCCCTCGAGGGCGAGCGGGCCGCGGACGGTGAACCGTGCCGAGTCCTCGCCGTGGTCGATGGCGACGATCGTGCCGAGTTCTTCGATGATGCCCGTGAACATGGGTGGTCCGTTCTCTGGGGGTCAGGCGGTGAGGTGGTGGGCGGCCGAGGCGGAGACGCTGCGGTCGGGTGTCGTGATGACGAGGAGGTCGTCGCCGAGTCGTTCGACGCCGACGGTGGTGAGGCGGATCACATCGCCGATGGTGTCGACACCGAGGTCGCCGATCGCGAGGCGAGGGCCGCCGAGGAGCACGGGGGCGAGGTAGGTGAGGACCGTGTCGGCGAGTCCTGCGCGGAGGAACGCTGTGGCGATGGTCGGGCCGCCCTCGATGAAGACGCTCCGGACGCCCGCGGCGCGGAGCTCGGCTAACAGCGCAGCCGGATCATGCCCGTGGTGGACGACGACCGGCCGGGGGTGGCGGTGGACGGCGGCGTCCAGGGGGATCTGGCGATCGCCCATGACGACGGGCAATGGCTGCTCGGGCAGGAGGTCGCCGCGGTCGTCGCGAGCGGTGAGGCTCGGATCGTCGGCGAGGACCGTCCCCGTGCCGACGAGGATCGCATCGTGGGCGGCCCGTCGACGGTGGACGTCGTCGCGCGCGGCATCGCCGGTGATCCAGCGGCTCGTGCCGTCGCTCGCGGCGATCCGCCCGTCGAGACTCGAGGCCCACTTCACCGTCACGAGCGGACGCCCGAGGCGGGCGGTGGTGAGCCAGTCACCGAGGAGGTCCTCCGCCGGTCCGGCGAGCACACCGCCGACGACGGTGACGCCGCCGTCGCGGAGTCGTTCCGCTCCACCTCCGGAGTGGTGGCCGGGGTCGTCCACGGCGAACACGACGCGCTCGACACCGGCCTCGAGGAGGGCGACGGCACACGGTCCGGTCCGGCCCGTGTGGTTGCAGGGTTCCAGGGTGACGACGGCCGTCGCGCCGCGGACCGCTCCGGGAGCGAGGCGGGACAGGGCGTCGACCTCCGCATGCGGGGTGCCGGCTCCACGGTGCCAGCCCTCGGCGATCACGGTGCCGTCAGCGTCGAGGATGACGCAGCCGACGCGGGGGTTGACCCCGCGGGCCGGGCCGTTGGCGGCGAGTTCGAGCGCGCGCAGCATGGCCTGCTCCTCGCGGACACTCGCCTGCGGTGCCTCGGTTCCTGCGCTCATCTGTCCGTCATCTCGGTCGGTACTGACACGAGTTCCGGGGTCGCGGGCAGGTGCTCGCCGGCGTCGGCCATCGGCCGACGCCCGTGCTTCCTTCCATCCGGACTCGAACGCCGCCTGCGAGCAGACGCGTTCATAACCGTCGGTCCTGGAGTTCCACCAGGTCAACCGGGCCTCGCTTGCGCGAGACACGGGTCGCGGACTATCACCGCCGGTTCGGACTCTCACCGACCCCGGAGCACGTTACGTGTTGTCGATTCTAGGTCAACGGGCTGAGTGGGTGCCCTATTCCCGGTTCGGATGACGCCCGGTTGCAGCGCCTGATGCGGCCGGGGTCAGCGCTGGGCGTCGTGCTGGTCGATCGCCGCGCGGGCGGTCCCCTCGTCGACCACGAGGTCGGAGATGAGCCCGCCCGCCAACGCCCCGAGGAGCGGGAGCACCTTGGCGGCTCCCGCGACCACGCAGATCCGACGGGAGACGCCGCGCAGCACGTCGAGATCGGGCCCGGACGCACGATTGTTGAAGGGGATGTCGCGCCAGGAACCGTCGGCGCGGAAGAACACGGTCGCGACGTCCCCGACCGCCCCGGCGCTCGCGAGCGCCTCGAAGTCGCTGTCGTCGAGGTAGCCGCCGACGTAGACGTGGCTGGGCACCCCCGAGAGCTGCGAACCGAGACCGAACAGCGCGACGTCCATGCGGCGTTGGATCTCGAGCACGCGTCGGATGCTGCGTTCCCGCCAGAGGGCCAGCTTGGTCGACGGGTCGTCGAAGAAGGCGGGCACCGCGAACTGCTGCGCGTAGGCCCCGTAGGCGTCCGCGTACCGATGCAGGATCTCACTCGCGTAGAGGATGCCCGAGGTGCGCGTGTTGGCCGCACCATTCAGCTGGACGATCTGCGAGTTGTGGGTCCGCTTGGGGGTGAGGTGCCTCGCCACCGCACTCACGGTCGAGCCCCATGCCAGGCCGAGCGTCATGTTCGAGTCGAACACCGAGCCGAGAAAACGTGCAGCCGAGAGGGCGACCCGCTCCAGGCGGTCGATGTCGCTCGTGTGGTCGGGGACCGGGACGATGTGGGCGGTCACGCCGAACCGGTCGCGGAACTCCGCCTCGAGCCGCGACGGCATGTCGTGCGGGGAGCGCACCTGGATGTCGACGAGCCCGCTCTCCCGCGCATATCCGAGCAGGCGGGAGACCGACGACCGGGAGGTGTGGAGCTCCTGGGCGATGGCCTCCATGGTGAGGTCCTGCACGTAATACAGCTGTGCGGCGCGGAGCGCCTCGGCCGTCCGGTCCGGCTGGCTGAGCGCGTCTGCGAGCGACATCGGGTCTCCTTGCACGTTTGTTCACTAGGGCTGTTCAGAGTTGCAGCGGGTGTCACGATGTATTCAGTCACATCATTCAGCGGCGCGCAATCCCGGCAGCGTCGCGTACCAACCGCGAAGAAGCGAGGCATCTCATGTCCCTCAAGTCGTCAGCTCCCCGTTCCACCGTCCAGTCCGTCATCGACCGCCCGCAGGCGTCGGTGCTCATCATCGGCGGCGGCATCAACGGCATCGCGACCTTCCGCGACCTCGCGCTCCAGGGCGTCGACGTCACGCTCGTGGAACGCAACGACTGGGCCTCCGGCGCCTCTGCCGCGTCGAGCCACATGATCCACGGCGGCATCCGGTACCTCGAGAACGGCGAGTTCCGCCTCGTCCAGGAGTCGGTGCAGGAGCGCAACGGGCTCATCAAGATCGCCCCGCACTACGTGAAGCCGCTCGAGACCACGGTCCCGATCTTCTCGACCTTCTCCGGCATCCTCTCCGCACCGCTGCGCTTCCTCACCCACAAGCAGGGCAAGCCGCAGGAGCGTGGTGCGCTGCTCATCAAGGTCGGCCTCACCGCGTACGACTCCTTCTCCCGCGACGGTGGCAGCGTGCCGCGTCACCGCTTCCACGGCCGGAAGAAGTCCCTCGCCGACCTGCCGAAGATGAACCCGGGCCTCAAGTACACGGCGACCTACTACGACGCCTCCATGCACGACCCGGAGCGTCTCGCACTCGACGTCCTCATGGACGGCCTCGCCGCCGGCCCGCACGCCCGCGCCGTCAACTACGTCGAGGCGGTCGGCATGGGAGCCGACGGCGTCGAGCTCCGCGACACCGTCACCGGCCAGACCTTCACCGTGACGAGCGACGTCGTGGTCAACACCTCCGGCCCCTGGACCGACCTCACGAACGCCGGCCTCGGCGAGCCGACGACTTACATGGGCGGCACGAAGGGCTCGCACATCGTCCTCGACAACCCGGAGCTCTACGCGGCCACCAAGGGGCGCGAGATCTTCTTCGAGCACGAGGACGGCCGCATCGTCCTCATCTACCCGCTCAAGGGCAAGGTCATGGTCGGCACGACCGACATCGACGCCGACCCGAGTACGCCGAGCGTCTGCACCGAGGAGGAGGTCGACTACTTCTTCGACCTCGTGAAGCACGTCTTCCCGACCATCGCGACCTCGCGCGAACAGATCGTCTACCGGTTCTCCGGCATCCGCCCGCTGCCGAAGCACGACGACGAGGCCCCCGGCTTCGTGTCGCGCGACTACCGGATCGAGCGCCGGGCCGCCGCTGCACGTCCGTCCACCACCGTGTTCAGCCTCGTCGGCGGCAAGTGGACCACCTTCCGGGCCCTCGCCGAGCACCTCAGCACGGACGTGCTCAACACCATCGGGGCCCCGCGCCCGGTGGAGACCCTCGGCCTCGCGATCGGCGGCGGCGCCGGCTTCCCGCGCACCGACTCGGCGACGCGCACCTGGGTCGCCGGGCACGAGGACGGCACCGGTGCCAAGCGTGCCGAGCAGCTGCTGGGCCGGTACGGCACGAAGGCCGCCGCACTCCTCGAGCACCTGTCGGAGCACGGCGACGACCGCTTGCAGGGCGCTGCCGACTACAGCGTGCAGGAGCTGGAGTACCTGGTCGAGCAGGAGCAGGTCGTGCACCTCTCCGACGTGCTGCACCGTCGCACGAGCCTCGCCTTCACCGGATCGCTGACCGCCGGCCTCGTCGACGAGATCGCCCGCGTCGTCGGCGGTGTCCTCGGGTGGGACGACGCCGAGCGGACGGCGCAGATCACCGCAGCGCTCGACCGCCTGCGCGACGCCCACCAGGTCGACCTCCGGGTCGACGCCGCCAAGGAGGCCCCGGCGTTCTCATAATGCACGAATGTGCAGGCAAGGCCCTTGTCCTGTGCAACAGGAGCTGGCTACCTTACAAGCAACTGGTCAGTGCAACCTCGCCCAGCGGGGGCTCGCGCCTCGGCGTCGGCCCCCACACGGCCACACCTATGAAAGGTCAATGAAGACATGAACCTCGGAACCATCTTCCTCTCCGAGACCGTGGGGACGGCGATGCTCGTCCTCCTCGGTACCGGTGTGGTCGCCACGGCGATCCTCACGAAATCCAAGGGCCTCGGTGGCGGCTGGCTGCTCATCAACTTCGGTTGGGGCCTCGCGGTCTTCGCCGGTGTCACGGTGTCCTACGCCTCCGGCGGACACCTGAACCCCGCCGTCACGATCGGCTTCCTCACCACGGGGTCGATCGACTTCGGTACGGCGCTCGTCTACTGGGCGGCGCAGATGGTCGGTGCCTTCATCGGTGCCGTGCTGACGTACTTCGCCTTCAAGCAGCACTTCGACCAGGAGGAGGACCCGGGCAAGAAGCTCGGTGTCTTCTCGACCGGTCCGGAGATCCGCAGCTACGGCTGGAACCTCGTGACCGAGGTCATCGCGACCTTCGTCCTCGTCTTCGTCGTGATGTCCTTCGGCAAGACCGGCCCCGACGCGGTGGTCATCGAGGGCGTCCCCGGGGGACTCGCAGCCCTGGGCGCCCTTCCCGTCGCCCTGCTCGTCGTCGGAATCGGTGCCTCCCTCGGTGGCCCGACCGGCTACGCGATCAACCCGGCACGCGACCTCGGTCCGCGTATCGCCCACGCCCTCCTCCCCATCAAGGGCAAGGGCAAGAGCGACTGGTCCTACGCCTGGGTGCCGGTCGTCGGCCCCCTGCTCGGTGGTGTCCTCGCGGCCCTCGCCTCGATGGTGCTGCTCCCGGCCGTCTGACCTGACGCTGCGGCGGTGACCGGACACGATCACCGCCGCGGCACCCCGGGGTACCGGTTCCGGTGCCTCACCTCGCAACGCACGCAACGAAGGAGTATCCAATGGCGGACTACGTCATCGCAATCGACCAGGGGACGACGAGTTCCCGGGCCATCGTCTTCGACAAGAGCGGATCGATCGTCTCGACGGGCCAGCTCGAGCACGAGCAGATCTTCCCGAAGGCCGGCTGGGTCGAGCACAACCCGAACCAGATCTGGAACAACACCCGCGAGGTCATCGGCCAGGCGCTCAGCAAGGCCAACATCACCCGGCACGCCATCGCGGCCATCGGCATCACGAACCAGCGCGAGACCGCCGTCGTCTGGGACAAGACCACCGGTCAGCCCGTCTACAACGCGATCGTCTGGCAGGACACGCGCACCCAGGACATCGTGAACCGCCTCGCTGCGGACGGCGGCGTCGAGCGCTTCAAGAAGACCGTCGGCCTGCCGCTGGCGACCTACTTCTCCGGCACGAAGATCGTCTGGATCCTCGAGAACGTCAAGGGTGCTCGCGAGAAGGCCGAGGCGGGCGACCTCCTCTTCGGCACGACCGACAGCTGGGTCATCTGGAACCTCACCGGTGGTGTCAACGGCGGCGTGCACGTCACCGACGTCACCAACGCCTCGCGCACGCTCTTCATGGACCTCGAGACCCTGCAGTGGGACGACGAGATCCTCAAGGCGTTCGGCGTCCCGAAGTCGATGCTCCCGGAGATCAAGAGCTCCTCCGAGATCTACGGCCACGCGTCCGACGACAGCCTCCTCCGCGAGACGCCGATCGCCGGCATCCTCGGCGACCAGCAGGCGGCGACCTTCGGGCAGGCCGCCTTCCAGCAGGGCGAGGCCAAGAACACCTACGGCACCGGTAACTTCATCATCTTCAACACCGGTGAGGAGATCGTCCACTCCGAGAACGGTCTGCTGACGACGCTCGGCTACAAGCTCGGCGACGCGAAGCCGCACTACGCGCTCGAGGGTTCGATCGCCGTGACCGGTTCGCTCGTCCAGTGGCTGCGCGACAACCTCGGCATGTTCTCCTCCGCTCCCGAGGTCGAGGCGCTCGCCAAGACCGTCGAGGACAACGGTGGCGCGTACTTCGTGCCGGCGTTCTCCGGGCTGTTCGCGCCGTACTGGCGTCCGGACGCCCGCGGTGCGCTCGTCGGGCTCACCCGGTACGTCAACAAGGGCCACATCGCCCGGGCCGCCCTCGAGTCGACCGCGTTCCAGACGGCCGAGGTCATCGACGCCGTTAACGCCGACTCGGGTGTCCCGCTGACGGAGCTCAAGGTCGACGGCGGCATGACCGCCAACGACACGCTCATGCAGTTCCAGGCCGACATCCTCGGTGTGCCGGTCATCCGACCGGTCGTCGCGGAGACCACGGCGCTCGGCGCTGCCTACGCGGCCGGTCTCGCCGTCGGCTTCTGGTCCGACCTCGACGACCTCGCGAAGAACTGGCAGGAGGACAAGCGCTGGGAGCCCAACATGGACTCCGCGGAGCGCGACCGCCTCTACCGCAACTGGAAGAAGGCCGTCACGAAGACCTTCGACTGGGTCGACGACGACGTGCAGTAGTCCCGACCGACCGGAACGGCCCGTCCTCCTCGCGGAGGGCGGGCCGTTCTGTCGTCCGCCCTCGTGCCGCTCCCCGCAGGGCGCACCTGCGCACAACTCCTGCAGCTTGAGGACCGACTCGGGAGCAACCGCGCCATCCCGCCTGCCCACGCCGACCGGGCCGGTCAGGCGCAGGAGTTCTGCGCGAACTCGCTGCCTCCCGCGAGACTCGCTCCGACCCCCATCTCGTCGAGACGGGTGTCCCACATGCGCACAACTCCTGCTCCTCGCTGCTGCGGCGCCTCCCTGGGGTCGATCCTGAGCGTTGACCAGTGGCCAGCAGGAGTTGTGAACCGCGCGCGACGGTGACGCCCTGACCGTGACCCTCCTCCACAGCGCTCCCGTAGTCCTCGACCGACGACGAAGCAGCCGCGTCGGACCGACCGCTCGATCGGTGCCCCGAACCTCGATGGATGGACAGTGCAGCTTCTGGTCACACGATCCTCACCCGCTCGACGCTTCTCGAGGAAGGTATGCGACCGCGTGAGATCACCCAGGCGGTGCGTGACGGAAGGATCGTTCGCGTGCGGCGCGATCGATACGCGCTCCCCGGAGTGCATGATGACATCCGTGCCGCAGTGCGCATCGGGGGGAGGCGAGCATGCCTGTCCACCCTGGCCGCCCGTGGTGTGTTCGTGTTCGACGCCACTCGGGTCCATGTGCATGTGGACCGCAGCGCCTCACGACTTCGCGGACCGCGGGCGGAGGACCGACGGCTGGCTACCAGCGATCGACGGGAGTTCACTCTCCACTGGCGACCGCTTGATCAGCCGTGCGGCACGTTCGACTGCGACGTGTCGATCATCGACGCACTGGCCCAGTCCATCCGGTGCCAGTCGCCGCGGATGGCACTCGCGACGCTCGACAGCGCGGTCCATCTCGGGTTGGTGGATGAGCCCGACCTCCGACGAGTCTTCGCCCTGGTGCCCGAACGCTTTCGTGCGCTCATGGCGTTGATCGATGGACGCGCCGAGTCAGGTCCGGAGACACTCCTGCGCTTGATCGTCCGCAGCCTCGGTCTGTCGTACGAAGTGCAGCCCCGTCTGGCGGAGGGTGGACGCGGTGATCTCCTGGTGGCTGAGTCATTGTTGATCGAGGTCGACAGTCGAGCCCATCATGAGGGGTGGTCGCACGCCGTCTCAGACCGCACCCGCGACCTCAGAGCCGCCTCGCGCGGGCTGATGACGTTGCGACCGCTCTACCAGCACGTGGTGCATGAGCCCGGGCTCGTCGCGGCAGCGATCACCGGTCTGATCGGGGACGTACGCACAACTCCTGCTCACCGCGTGGGTACTCCACGGGCCGCGCGGTGAGTGCGGTGTGTGCGGGCTTGCGGACAGTGACGAGCAGGAGTTGCGAACGGACGGCGGGATCAGGCGGGGCGGAGGAGTCCGACGCGGTCGTAGACCTCGGCGAGGGTCTGCTCGGCGACCTCGGTCGCGCGCGCGGCGTTGACCGCGAGCAGGCGGTCGAGCTCGGCGGGGTCGTCGAGGAGCTCGAGCGCGCGCGCACGGACCGGCTCGAGTTCGCCCACGACGACCTCGGCGAGACCCTTCTTGAGGTCGCCGTAGCCACGACCCTCGAACTCGCCGACGACGGCCTCGATGGGGGAGCCGGTGATCGCGGAGTAGATGCTCAGCAGGTTCGAGACACCGGGCTTCTCCTGTGCGTCGAAGGCGATGACGCCGTCGTTGTCGGTGACCGCACGCATGATCTTCTTCTGCGTGACCTTCGGCTCGTCGAGCAACCAGATGATCCCCGCCGGGGTCTCGGCGGACTTCGACATCTTCGACGTCGGGTTCTGGAGGTCGTAGATGCGCGCGGAGTCCTTCTGGATCTGCGCCTTCGGGACGACGAAGGTGTCGCCGAAGCGGGCGTTGAACCGCTCGGCGAGGTCGCGCGTGAGCTCGATGTGCTGCCGCTGGTCGTCGCCGACCGGCACGATGTCGGTCTGGTAGAGCAGGATGTCCGCCGCCATGAGGATCGGGTAGGCGAAGAGCCCGACCGACGAGGCGTCGCGCCCGTGCTTGGCCGACTTGTCCTTGAACTGCGTCATGCGCGCGGCCTCGCCCATGCCGGTGATCGTGTTGAGCACCCAGGCGAGCTGTGCGTGCGCCGGGACGTGCGACTGGACGTACAGGGTCGACGCCGAGGGGTCGATGCCTGCGGCGATGTACTGGGCGGCCGTGCGACGGGTCTTCTCGCGGAGCTCGGCGGGGTCCTGCGGCACCGTGATCGCGTGCAGGTCGACGATGCTGAAGAAGGCGTCGTGCTCCTGCTGCATCTGCTTCCACTGCAGGAGGGCACCGATGTAGTTGCCGAGGTGGAGCGAGTCGGCGGAGGGCTGCATGCCGGAGTACAGGCGTGGCTTGGTCATGTGGGTTCTCGCAGAGGGATGAGCGGCCGGAGCCGGGGCACGGAGTGGTGGGGTGGCGTGATGCCGAAGGGTCAGACGGCGTAGTCGACGACGACGGGGGCGTGATCGGACCATCGCTGGTCGTACGCCGCTGCGCGGTCGATCGTGTAGCCGGACGCGAGGGCCGCGAGCTCGGGGGTGGCGAGCTGGTAGTCGATGCGCCAGCCGGTGTCGGTGTCGAAGGCCTGGCCGCGCTGCGACCACCAGGTGTAGGGACCGGGGACCTGGCCGGCGGACTGGCGCCCGATGTCGACCCAGCCGAGGCCGGTGCCGGTCACGCCGTCGACGCCCGTCACCGTCTCACCAGCCGGGCCGAGGTAGCGGTCGAAGTAGGACCGCTCCGCGGGCAGGAAGCCGGCACGCTTGACGTTGCCCTTCCAGTTCTTGATGTCGAGCTCGGTGTGGCCGACGTTGAGGTCGCCGACGACGAGGGACAGCGGGTTGTGCTCGCGCAGTGCCGGCAGCCGCTCGAGCATCGCCTCGAGGAAACGGAACTTCTCGACCTGCTTGGGGGTGTCGACCTCGCCGGAGTGCACGTAGGTGCTCACGACCGTGACGAGGGTGCCGTCGACGTCGAAGTCGGCCTCGATCCACCGACCCGCACTGTCGAAGTCGTCGGCTCCGAGGGCGACCCGGTGGATGCCCGCCGAGCGACGGCTGACGATCGCGACGCCGGCACGCCCCTTGGCGGTCGCGGCATCGTGCAGGATGTTCCACTCCGGTCCGAAGAGCGTCTCGAGGTCGCTCGTCGCGGCGCGGACCTCCTGCAGGGCGAGGATGTCGACCCCGCGGTCTTCGAGCCAGTCGCCCATCCCCTTGCGGAAGGCCGCGCGGACTCCGTTGACGTTGACACTGGCGATGCGGAGGGGTGCAGACATGCCTCCAGCTTAGTCGCGGGGGCCGACAACGCCCTGGCCCCGGCGCCCGCCTTGGCGTCGGCGATGGGGCGGGTCCGACGCGTCCGCCGCGGGCGACTCGGGGGCTTCGCCGTGCTCTCGGATGAGCTCGGCCGAGGCCTCCTCGGCGTGCCGGACGCGCCGGCGGGCGAACCAGACCGCCGGGCCCTTGGCGCGCCGGAGGGATTCGTGAGCCTCCCGCAGTTCCGCCTCGGCGATCAGCCTCCTGGCCGCCAGCTCTTCGGCCGCCTGCTCCTCCGGCGTCGTCGTGCGCACACTGATGCCCTGGTCGTCGAGCCCCACGGCGATCCAGGCGGCGGAGGCGAGGATGACGCGGCTCACGAGGTTGAACCACAGCATGAGGCCGATGAACACCGCGAAGGTCGCGAGCAACGGGTTCCGGGAGGCCCCGGCGATCACCGCACTGCTCGCGACGCTCAGGAGTGAGAGCACCAGGCTGCCGAGGAGCGCGCCTCCGAAGAGGTTGCGCCACGGGATCCGGATCCGGCTGAGCACGCGGTACATGGCGCCGAGGGTGACGAGGTTCACGACCACCGCGACGACCAGCCCGACGACCCGGCTGCCGACGGTCACCCAGAAGGTGCCCTCCAAGCCGACCAGTGACAGCAGCCAGCTGAGTGCCTGGGTGCTGGCGACCGACAGCGTCGCGGAGACGAGGAGGAGGACGCCGAAGGCGAGTGCCAGCACGAGGTCGACGACCTTGAGCAGGAAGAAGCTGGCCGCGACCTTCGGGAGCGCGAAGATCGACCTGACCGCCTGCCGGGTGTAGTACAGCCAGCCGATCGCCGTCCAGATGAGCCCGACGGCGGCGATGACCCCGGTCCACCCGAGCAGGGAGGCGCTCGACAACTGCTCCTCGGCGATGATGCCTTCGCCGTCGGTGCCGATGAGACCGGGGACGGCGCGGTTGATGATCTCCACGAGTGCCTGGAAGACCTCGGCGTTGTTGCCGAGCCAGATGCCGGTGATGGCGAATCCGACGTAGACCGCGGCGAACACGGCGAAGACGGCCTGGAAGCTGATCCCGGCGGCCAGGAGGTTGCCGTCCATGGCGAGATACCGATGGATGACGCGATAGGGCTTCAGCCGCATGACCCACGTCGTGGCGCGCTCCGCTCTCGCCGCGCGGGGCGCGAGCCGTCGGATGAACGGGTTCTCGCTGTTCTGGATCCATTGGAACACGAGTGGCGGTGGCGTCTGTTGGAGCCGCACCCTGGGGGTCGTACCGGCGTCCGGCGCGTCGGCGGAGTCCTTCCTCGGCGCACGCGGATTGGTCACCGGACCAGCCTACAAGCGGGCCGGACCGGGGGAGAGGCGGTGCACTAGGGTCGAACCATGCGCGAGGCGGAGGGGCAACGCACGTTCACCGGCACCGGCGTCGGACGCGGCGTCGTCGCCGGTCCCGTGCTCCGCATGCCGGAACCGCTGCCCGAACCGAGTGCCGACCCGTTCGGCGGGGACGTCACGCTCGAACAGGCCCGGGCCGTCGCGGCGCTCAGCGCGACGCGGGCCGACCTCGAGGACCGGGCTCGACGAGCCGGCGGACATGCGCAGGACGTGCTCGAAGCGCAGGCGGTCATGGCGGACGACCCGGCGCTCGCGGAGGACGTCGCAACGCGCATCGCGGCGGGGCGTTCCGCGGAGCGCGCCGTGTTCGAGGCCCTGGCGACGGTCCAGCAGGTCCTCTTCAACCTGGGGGAGCCGATGGCGGCGCGCGCGACCGACGTCGGTGACGTCTCGCAACGGGTCATCGCGCGGTTACTGGGCCGACCTGTCCCCGGACCTCCCGAGTCGGACGAGCCGTTCGTCCTCGTCGCCACGGACCTCGCTCCGGCAGACGCCGCGCTCCTCGATCTCGAGCGGGTGCTGGCACTCGTCACGAGTGGCGGCTCGGCGACCTCGCACACGGCCATCCTCGCGCGCGAGCAGTCACTCATCGCCGTCGTGGGCGTCGCCGGAGCCGAGCAGTTCGAGGACGGTGAGATCGTCCTCGTCGACGCCGGAGCCGGGGTCGTCACCGGGTCGCCGACGAAACGCGAGGTGCGGTCCGCGAGGTCCACCGCGGCCGAGCGCGTGCGGGTCTCACCGCGCTCACCGGGCGAACTCGCCGACGGCACCCCGGTGCCCCTGCTCGCGAACCTCGGGTCCGTCACCGGTGCGGCCGGTGCCCTGGCCCTCGGCGCCGAGGGGGTCGGGCTGTTCCGCACCGAGCTGCTCTTCCTGGACCGCGCGGAGGCGCCGGGCGTCGCCGAACAGGCTGACCGCTACGGCGAGTTGCTCGCGGCGTTCCCGGGCAAGCGGGTCGTCGTCCGGGTGTTCGACGCCGGAGCCGACAAGCCGCTCGCCTTCCTCCGAGCGGACGAGGCCGAGGCCAACCCGGCGCTCGGGGTGCGGGGCATCCGGGCGCTCCGCGCACGTGACGAGGTGCTCCGAGACCAGCTCACGGCGCTCGCGCTCGCACAGGACGCCCACGAGGCGGACCTCTGGGTGATGGCCCCGATGATCGCCGACCTCCCCGAGGCCGCGGCGTTCGTGACCCTCGCGAAACGGCTCGGGCTCCGCACGGTCGGGACGATGATCGAGGTGCCGTCGAGTGCGCTGCTCGCCGCGCAGATCCTCGGGGTCGCGGACTTCGTGAGCATCGGCACCAACGATCTGACGCAGTACACGCTCGCGGCGGACCGTCTCCTCGGGCCGCTCGGCTCGTATCAGGACCCGTGGCACCCCGCCGTGCTGCGGCTCGTCAAGCTCGTCGGCGACGCCGGTCTCGCCTCCGGGCGCTCGATCGGCGTCTGCGGGGAGGCGGCAGCGGACCCGGCCCTCGCGGTCGTGCTCGTCGGCCTCGGGGCGACGAGTCTCTCGGTCACCCCGGCCGCGCTCGGCGACGTCCGGAGCGAGTTGCGACGCTACACGCTCGAGGCGGCTCGTGCCATGGCCATGGACGCCCTGAGCGCCGCGTCACCGGCTGAAGCCAGAGCTGCCGCGCTGGCCTGACGTCGCTCGACGAACAGGTCGCCCTGCACGAACACGTCCGGCCCAGCGCGGTGCGCTGGGCCGGACGGATGAACCGGGTGTGGGCTAGGAGACCTTGCCGGAGATCATGGCCTGCTTGACTTCGGCGATCGCCTGCGTGACCTGGATGCCGCGGGGGCACGCCTCGGTGCAGTTGAAGGTGGTGCGGCAGCGCCACACGCCCTCCTGGTCGTTGAGGATGTCCAGGCGGACCTGCGAGGCGTCGTCGCGGGAGTCGAAGATGAAGCGGTGCGCGTTCACGATCGCCGCCGGGCCGAAGTACTGGCCGTCGGTCCAGAACACGGGGCACGACGAGGTGCACGCGGCGCACAGGATGCACTTCGTGGTGTCGTCGAAGCGGGCGCGCTCGGCGACCGACTGCACGCGCTCCTTGTTCTTCTCCGCAGGCTTGCCGGGCATGAGGAACGGCTGCACCTCGCGGAACGACGCGAAGAAGGGGTCCATGTCGACGACGAGGTCCTTCTCGAGCGGCAGGCCCTTGATCGCCTCGACGTAGATTGGCTTCGAGATGTCGAGGTCCTTGATCAGCGTCTTGCAGGCGAGGCGGTTCCGTCCGTTGATCCGCATGGCGTCGGAGCCGCAGATGCCGTGCGCGCAGGAGCGACGGAACGTGAGGGTCCCGTCCTGCTCCCACTTGATCTTGTGGAGCGCGTCCAGGATGCGGTCCGTCGGGAACATCTCGACGTCGAAGTCCTCCCAGCGCGGCTCGGCGTCCACGTCCGGGTCGAATCGACGGATGATCAGGGTGACCGTGAAGGACTGGATCTCCTCCGGTGCTGCTGCCGGCGGGTTCTCGAGCGTTGCAGTGCTCATCGCTAGTACTTCCTCTCCATCGGCTGGTACCGCGTGATGACCACGGGCTTCCAGTCGAGCCGGATGTGGTCGGCCGCGTCGGACGAGTGCGGGTCGCCGGACAGGTACGCCATCGTGTGCTTCATGTAGTTCTCGTCGTCGCGCTTCGGGTAGTCGTCGCGCATGTGACCGCCACGGCTCTCCTGACGGTTGCGAGCGGAGTAGACGACGACCTCGGCGAGGTCGAGCAGGAAGCCCAGCTCGATCGCCTCGAGGAGGTCCGTGTTGAAGCGCTTGCCCTTGTCCTGGACGGCGATGTTCTGGTACCGCTCGCGCAGGTTGTGGATGGTGGCGGTGACGCCGGCGAGGGACTCGTCGGTCCGGAACACCTGGGCGTTACGGTCCATCTCCTCCTGCAGCTCCTTGCGGATCGTGGAGATCCGCTCGGTGCCGTTGGAGTTCCGCATCTGCTCGATGAGGCCGGAGACGAAGCCGGCGGGGTTCTCGGGCAGTGGCGTGAAGTCGACGCCCTGGACGTACTCGACGGCGTTGTTGCCGGCGCGCTTGCCGAACACGTTGATGTCGAGGAGCGAGTTCGTGCCGAGCCGGTTCGAGCCGTGGACGGACACGCACGCGCATTCGCCGGCCGCGTACAGGCCGGGGACGACGGTGTTGTTGTCGCTCAGGACCTCGGCCTTGACGTTCGTCGGGATGCCGCCCATGGCGTAGTGCGCGGTCGGCATGACAGGGACGGGCTCCGTCACCGGGTCGACACCGAGGTAGGTGCGCGCGAACTCGGTGATGTCGGGCAGCTTGGTCTCGAGGACCTCGGCACCGAGGTGGGTGCAGTCGAGGTAGACGTAGTCCTTGTTCGGCCCGGCACCGCGGCCTTCCGCGACCTCCTGGACCATGCAGCGCGCGACGATGTCTCGCGGGGCGAGGTCCTTGATGGTCGGGGCGTACCGCTCCATGAAGCGTTCACCGCTCGCGTTCCGGAGGATCGCACCCTCACCTCGCGCTCCCTCGGTGAGGAGGATGCCGAGACCGGCGAGGCCGGTGGGGTGGAACTGGAAGAACTCCATGTCCTCGAGCGGGAGACCCTTGCGCCAGATGATCCCGACGCCGTCGCCCGTGAGGGTGTGGGCGTTCGAGGTCGTCTTGTAGATCTTGCCGAAGCCACCGGTGGCGAAGATGACCGCCTTCGCCTGGAAGACGTGGATCTCGCCGGTGGAGAGCTCGTACGCGACCACACCGGACGGCTTGTCGACACCGTCGACGTTCGTCATGATCAGGTCGAGCGCGTAGTACTCGTTGAAGAAGTTGATGCCGAGGCGGACGCAGTTCTGGAACAGCGTCTGCAGGATCATGTGGCCCGTGCGGTCGGCCGCGTAGCAGGCACGGCGGACCGGCGCCTTACCGTGGTCGCGGGTGTGGCCGCCGAAGCGACGCTGGTCGATCTTGCCCTCGGGGGTGCGGTTGAACGGCAGACCCATGTTCTCGAGGTCGATGACCGCGTCGATGGCCTCCTTCGCGAGGATCTCCGCCGCATCCTGGTCGACGAGGTAGTCGCCGCCCTTGATGGTGTCGAAGGTGTGCCATTCCCAGCTGTCCTCCTCGACGTTCGCGAGCGCAGCGGCCATACCGCCCTGCGCCGCTCCCGTGTGGGACCGCGTCGGGTAGAGCTTGGAGATGACGGCCGTCTTCGCTCCGGGGCCGGCCTCGATCGCGGCGCGCATGCCGGCACCGCCGGCACCGACGATCACGATGTCGAACTGGTGGTAGTGGATGCCGTCGATGACGGTGGACTCGGTGGTTTCTGTAGTCACGGTTTCCGTTGCTCGGTCTCGGTTGCTCAGTTGGCGGGGCAGAACGACGCGAGCAGGTCTGCAGGTGCGCCGGCGGGGCACGGGTCGAAGGTGAAGACGACCAGGGTCCCGAGGATGATGAGGATGGTGACGGCGGCGAGGATCGCGACCTTGAGGACACCGCGGATCGTGCGACCCGTGGCGTAGTCGTTGACGATGGTGCGCATGCCGTTTCCGCCGTGGATCAGTGCGAGCCACAGCATGGCGACGTCCCACCACTGCCAGAAGGGGTTCGACAGCTTGCCGCCGACGAAGGCGAAGTCGATGGCCTTGATGCCGTCGCCGACCATGAGGTTGACGAACAGGTGGCCGAAGATGAGGACCAGCAGGATCACGCCGGAGACGCGCATGTAGATCCAGCCCCACTTCTCCCAGTTGACGCCCTTGCGGCGCGCGGGACGAGCGGGGGTGCGGGGAGCGGCGATCGTCGTCATCAGTGGCCCATCTCGCTGAACACGTTGATCAGGTGGCGCGGCGTGAAGCCGAGCATCGTCACGACCCAGAGACCGATGACGATCCAGAACATGGGCCGCTGGTACTTGGTGCCCTTCGACCAGAAGTCGATGAGGATGATGCGGATGCCGTTGTACGCGTGGTAGGCGATGGCGGCGACGAGCGCGACCTCGCCGAGCCCCATGATGGGGTTCTTGTACGTGCCGATGACGGCGTTGTACGCCTCGGGGGAGACCCGCACCAGCGCGGTGTCGAGGACGTGCACGAGGAGGAAGAAGAAGATGGCGACGCCGGTGATCCGGTGGAGCACCCACGACCACATGCCCTCACGGCCCCGGTACAGGGTGCCGGCCGGGCGTTTGGATGTCGTGGATTCCAACGGTGACGTTCGCGTGAGACTCGCGGTCACGAGGTCCTCCCTGATAGTCGCTATCTGCGGCAGATCGTTCTGCCGTGCGGGGGTTGTTGCCTGCCGTGCGTCGAATCGGCGCGCTGGACCAAGTGTAGGCGTGGGATGCGCGGTCCCGCCGCTAAGGCTGGCCTAACTGTCTCGACGTCGAGAGAGGCCGGACATCTGCGCGACGACCGGGCGACACCGGGTGTTCACAACCAGTTCCGTCGCTTGAACACCTTGTAGAGGATGACGCTCGTGGTGGCCATGAGCGCGAGCGCCATCGGGTAGCCGAACCACCACGACAACTCCGGCATGTGGGTGAAGTTCATGCCGTAGATCCCCGCGATGAGACTGGGGCCGAACAGGATGGCGGCCCAGGAGGAGATCTTCTTCACCTCGTCGCCCTGCTTGAGGCTCGCCTCGGTCATCTTCGCCATCTCCTCGTTCTGGCGTTGCCCGACGAGGGTGCTGTTCACGGTCAGGATGTCGCGCAACAGCTCCCGGTAGGCGTCGATCCGCTGGTTGACGCTCGTGAGGTGGTCGGCGACGTCGCGGAGGCCACGTTGCAGTTCGTCGGCGACCCCGTACTTCGCGCTGCCCTGCTCGAGCGACAGCATCACGTCGCTGAGCGGGTGCGTCGCCCGCTCGAAGGCGATGACCTCGCGGGAGAGTTGGTAGATACGGCGGGACACCTGGGACTCGCCGACGAATACCTGCTCCTCGATCTCGTCGATGTCGTTCGAGAGCCCGGCGACCACCGGACCGTAGCCGTCGACGACGGCGTCGATGATGGCGTACAGGATCGCCTGCGGACCGTAGGCGAGGAGTTCGTGCTCCTGCTCCATCCGCGCCCGGACGTGCGACAGGTCGGGGGACTCGGCGTGCCGGAGGGTGATGACGAAGTTCGGACCGACGAAGACGTGCAGCTCGCCGAACTCGACGGTCTCGGTCTCGTCGACGTAGTTGGCGGCCCGGAGGACGACGAACAGGACGTCGTCGTACCGCTCGATCTTCGGCCGCTGGTGCGCGGTGATGGCGTCCTCGACGGCGAGCGGGTGGAGACCGAACTCCGCAGCCAGGACGCCGAGCTCGCCGGCGTCGGGCCGGTAGAGCCCGATCCACGCGACGCCGTCCGGGGTCTCATGGAGCGCGCGGAAGGTGTCCTCGAGTGAGGTGAGCGTCGAGCTGCGGGAACCGTGGCGGTAGATGCAGGCGTTGACGATGCTGTTCCGGCCGTCCAGGTCCGCTGCGTCCGGCGGACCGACGGGGACCGGGGGAGCCTGCTTGCTGCCGAAGGACGGGATCGGGATCCCGAGGACGTTGCGTCCAGCCATGCTCGTACCGTTCTTTCTCGTGCTCGATCTGGCGCTCATCGTAAACCCGTCAGATGACGCTTCCGTGCCGTCGTCCTCAGGCTGGAGCCTGGCGGTACGCTCGGGGGATGACCACGCCCCTCGAACGCTTCTACGCAGTGATCCCGGCCGGCGGCATCGGCAGTCGTCTCTGGCCGCTCTCGCGAGCCGACGCACCCAAGTTCCTGCACGACCTCACCGGCTCCGGCAGCACGCTGTTGCGCGCCACCTGGGACCGCCTCGCGCCGATCGCCGGCGACCAGCGCATCATGGTCGTCACCGGGCGTGCGCACCGCGCGGCCGTCGAACAGCAGCTGCCCGACCTCGCCGACGCCAACGTGGTCCTCGAGAGCGAGCCGCGCGACTCGACCGCCGCGATCGGGCTCGCCGCAGCGATCCTCGTCCGTCGCGAACCCGACGTCATCGTCGGCTCGTTCGCCGCCGACCACGTGATCCGCGGCGACCGCCTGTTCCGCGCCGCGGTCGCCCAGGCCGTCACGGCCGCCGAGGAGCGCTACATCGTCACGATCGGCATCCAGCCCACGGAGCCCGCCATCGGCTTCGGCTACATCAAGAGCGCCCGCGACCTCGGCATCCGCGGGGCCGAAGGGGTCATGCTGGTCGACTCCTTCGTCGAGAAGCCCGACCTCGCCACGGCCAAGCGGTACGTCTCGAGCGGCGAGCACCTCTGGAACGCCGGGATGTTCATCTCGCGGGCCGACGTCCTCCTCGAGGAGATCGGTCGGCAGAAGCCCGAACTCCTGGCGGGCCTCCTCGAACTCGCCGAGGTCTGGGACGACGCGGCGGCCCGTGGCCCGGTCGTCGACCGCGTCTGGCCGGCGCTCGAGAAGATCGCGATCGACTACTCCGTGGCTGAGCCCGCCGCGGCCGCCGGTCGCATGGCCGTCGTGCCGGCGCACTTCGACTGGGACGACGTGGGCGACTTCGCCTCGCTCGCCAAGCTCAACTCCGGGGGGCGCAAGTCCGACCTCGCCATCCTCGGCGAGAACGCGCGGGTGCTGTCGGACGCCTCCAGCGGCATCGTCGTCAGCCAGACCGGTCGGGTCATCAGCCTCATCGGCGTGCAGGACATCGTCGTCGTCGACACCCCGGACGCCCTGCTCGTCACCACGAGCGCCAACGCGCAGCGGGTGAAGAGCGTCGTGGACGCCCTCAAGTTGTCCGGTCGCGACGACGTCCTCTGATCGGCGACCGACGGTGACCGCGCTGCGCGAGCTGCTCCTGCAGGCGGGCGCGCGTCTCCAAGCCGCAGGCGTGCGTGACGAGGCCCTGGCGGAGGTCTACACACCCCGCGGACTCCCGCTCGTGAAGCGGGCGCCCGCGCTGCGGCCGATCGGCCGGGCGTGGCGCCTCGGGGTCGTCCTGCTCTCGGCCGACGGTCGCCTCTTCACCGCCGCCGAATCCACTCGGGCCGTGGAGCCGAAGTGGTTCAACCACCGCTCCTCGGAGGTCGAGCACCGTCGGATCGCGCAGCAGGCGGCCCACCGCGGCCCGTTCGCCGAGGGCGACGTCGTGAACTTCGAGGTCGTCGAGCTCGCGCTGGACGAGGCGTCACTCCGGGAAGGGTCAGGCCCGCTGCGACTCGTCGACGACACGGTCATGCTCCGCTGGGCCGGGCACGACCTCGGGCTCACCCCGCTCGACGCCTACCTCGACGACCGCGTCGCGCTGCTCATCGGCGAATGACCCGTTCGTTCGCCCATCCTTGGGAGAGCGAACCGGGCGATCAGACCGCGGGGCCGAACCACTCCGTGTAGAGCCGCCAGAAGTTGCGGTTGCCGTAGGCACTGCAGGCGTCGCCAGTGCCCGAGACGTTCGCGAGGGCCGCGGCGTTCGGTTGGTACGGCGTGTAGAGGTAGAGGTTCGCCGTCGCCTGGTTGCGGATGTCGACCTGGGTACCGCCGCAGGCCGCGTCGGGGCTGTACTGGATGTAGACCGATCCCAGGTGATACGCCCGCTGATAGGACTCACCGGGCACGTTGAGCGGGTACAGCGTGTACTGCCGGAACTGCCATGCGGAACGGTAGACCTGGTTCTGGAACCCGAAGTAATCCGCGTCGCAGCTCGCGCTGAAGTTCGGGCCGGTGTCGGGGCAGCCCCAACCCATGGCGCGCGCGTAGCCGTACTCGCTCGGCCCGGTGATGAGCGACTGCTCCTTCTGCATGAGGACGAGCAGCACCTTGGGGTTGATCCCGCACGCGTGGGCGACCTTCGCGACGATCCTCGCCGCCGACTCGTTCACGGCGCCGCGGTAGGCCTCGCAGTGCCCGGGCTCGGCCGCCGGGACGGACTCGGTGCTGGCACGGAAGTCCGCCAGGCACGGCACGCCGTCTTTCGGGGTACAGGGCTGGGAGGCGAAGAACGCCTGGACGTCCGCCTCGCTCATGGCGTTCGCGTCGTAGAAGTTCGCGTCGCTGATGATCTCGCCCGGGTCGAAGTCCGTGCCGCGGACCGTGGGCGGCGCCGGCTGGGCAGGCTTGCTGGGAGCCGGCTTCGTCGGCTTCGGGCTCGCCGTCGAGGGCGTGGTCGGCGAGGGACTCGGGGTGGGCGTCGGTGTCGTCTGCGTCCGGCTCAGCTGCGAGCTCGCAGCTGCCGCGGTCGCCGGTGTGGTCGGCAGTGCGCCGAGTGCGACGAGCGCACCGACACCGAGCGCGGCGAGCAGCGAGGCCGCGGTCGATCGGTGCGCACGGCGACGCCGCGCGGGCGAGGGGACCGACGGAGCACGCATGACGACCAGCCTAATCGGGACCGGTGACGTGCAGGGCTTGCGGCGGCCGACGACCGACGGATAGCCTGAGGTCACTGTGAAGAACTGAGCGAATCGACGTCCCGCGCCTGCGGCAGACCATCACGAACGTGATGTGCCCGGCGGGAATCCATCGAGGTACGCCAGACGCTTCCAGGTCCGCCCAGGAGTTCGAGCCCAGCGCTCACTCCTGACGTGTCGGACGACGACCGTACGCGGCGTGCCCCATCTCGAAAGGGGCCTCCATGCGAGCACCCATGACCCAAGCAACACCAGTCCACCGCCGCACCGCTTCGAGGTTCGGGCGATCCATCGACATCCAGCAGCTCCGCGCCGACGGCGTCACCCGCTCCTACGGCGTCCGCGTCGTGTTGCGCGACGTCGGCCTCGTCGTGTCGGCCGGGGATCGTCTCGGCCTGATCGGCGAGAACGGCGCGGGGAAGTCCACGCTGCTGCGCATCCTCGCCGGGATCGACGAGCCGGACGACGGCGAGGCCGTCCGCCCGGTGCGCACCGGCATCCTCATGCAGGAACTCGAGCTCCCGGAGGACACGACGGTCGGCGAGTTGCTGGAGCAGGCGCTCGGCGAGGTCCGCGCCGTCGAGCAGGAGCTCGAGACGTCGGCGGCGGCACTCGGTGAGACGGGTTCCGCCGGTGACGGTTCCGCCGAGCAGCGGTATGCCGCCGCGCTCGATGCGGCGGAACGCGCCGACGTCTGGACGGCGGACGCCCGGTTGGACGCGGTCGTCGACGGCCTCGGCATCGCCGCGATCGAACGGTCGCGACGACTCGGTGAGGTGAGCGGGGGACAGCGATCCCGCTTCGCCCTCGCCGCGCTCCTCGTCGCGAGACCGACCGCACTGCTGCTCGACGAGCCGACCAACCATCTGGACGACGAGGCGGTCGCGTTCCTCCGCGGCCACCTGTCGGAATGGCCGGGTCCGGTGCTCTTCGCGAGCCATGACCGCGCCTTCCTCGACGAGGTGGCGACGGGGCTCGTCGACATCGATCCGTCCCGCCCCGTCCCCGTCGGCGAGGCGTCACCCGTCGTGGAGTTCGGCGGGCCGTTCAGCGAGTACCTCGACTGGAAGGCAGCGGAACTCGATCGCTGGTCGGCGCGTCATGAAGAGGAGCAGGCCGAACTGCGCCGCCTCGCGTCCGCGGTGCACGACGTCGCCCCGCGGATCAACCACGATCGGGGCATCCGCGACAACAACCGCATGGCCTTCGGCATGCGCGGCGACCGCGTCGAGCAGCAGATCAGTCGGCGGGTGCGGAACGCGCAGCTCCGACTCGAGGTCCTCGAGCGCGAGCAGGTGCGGCGCCCGCCTCGCCAGCTCTCGTTCGCAGGGATCCCGAGCGGATCGACGGTCCTCGACGAGGGGGAGCAACTGCTCGACCTCGCCGACGCCCGCGTGGACGGCCGGCTGCACCTCGAACGCCTGCAGCTGGCGCCCCGGTCGCGGGTGCTGGTCACCGGGGCGAACGGCTCGGGGAAGTCGACGCTCCTGGCGGTGCTCGCCGGGTCGCTGCGCCTCGATGCGGGGACCCTTCTCCGACGGAAGGGGCTCCGCGTGGGGCTCCTCGAGCAGGACGTCGCGTTCCCGGATGCGGAGCGATCACCTCGGGAGGTCTACGACCGGGCGCTCGGCGAGGCCCGTGCAGCGCGCACCCCGCTCGCGGGTCTCGGGCTCCTGGGGCTTCGCGACCTCGACCGCCCGATCGGCCAGCTCTCCGTCGGGCAGCAGCGCCGTCTGGCCCTGGCGCTGATCATCGCGCGGCCTCCGCACCTGTTCCTCCTGGACGAGCCGACGAACCACCTGTCGCTCACGCTTGCGACGGAGCTCGAGGACGCCCTCGGCGACTATCCGGGCGCGGTCGTCATCGCGAGCCACGACCGATGGCTCCGTCGGCGCTGGAGCGGCGACACCCTGATGCTCGACCGCCGCTGACCGGGATCCCGGTCGGTTCTGCCTGGGCACCGAGCCGCGCTCGGTGCCCAGGTGGGAACCGCAACTACCCGGAGCGCAAGGCGACCGCCGGCGGGGTCGCTCCGCGCTCACGTGCGCAGCATCACGGCCCGGCGATGCGCGTCTGCGCATCCGCGTGTTTCCGGCGCATGACGCCGGTGCCACCGTTCTGTAACGCTTCGGTCGCGAAGCCGGGATCGTCCGTCCGGCAGTCGTCGTATTGGGTAACGTAACCCCATACGCCCCGTGACCCGCGGGGCTGCATCTTGGAGGCTACCTTGGCAATCTCAACTCGGAAGGCCGCTGCGGGCGCAATCGCCGGCGTCGGTCTCATGGCACTGCTCGCCGGCTGCGCATCGGCTCCCAGCACCGGCGACGGCGACTCGACCGGTGCCGCATCCGACTTCCTCCCGTGCATGGTCTCCGACGCCGGTGGCTTCACCGACAAGTCGTTCAACCAGCTCGGCTACGAGGGTCTGACCGAGGCGGCGAAGGAGCTCGGCGTCGAGCCGATCACCGTCCAGTCCGACAAGGCCGACGACTACAAGCCGAACCTGCAGAGCCTGGCCGACCAGGGCTGCTCGCTCATCGTCAGCGTCGGCTTCGCCCTCTCCGCCGACACGGTCGACGCGGCACTCGCGAACCCGGACGTCGACTACGCGATCATCGACGACGCGGCCGACAACGACTTCGACGGCAAGGTCGACGCCCCGAACATCAAGCCGATCCTGTTCGACACCGTCCAGGCCGCATTCCTCGCGGGCTACGCAGCGGCCGACTACTCGAAGACCGGCGTCGTCGGCACCTTCGGCGGCCAGCCCTTCCCGTCCGTCCAGATCTTCATGGACGGCTTCGCCGAGGGCGTCGCGTACTACAACGAGCAGAAGGGCAAGAGCGTCCAGGTCGTCGGTTGGGACGTCGCCGCTCAGACCGGTTCCTTCACCGGTGGCTTCGAGGCGAACGACACCGCCAAGCAGCTCGCCCGCACACTCATCGACCAGAACGCCGACGTGCTCCTTCCGGTCGGTGGCCCGATCTTCCTGAGCGCGATCGCCGAGATCCAGGAGACCGGTAAGGACATCGCCATGATCGGTGTCGACGCCGACCTGTACGAGACCAACTCCGAGAACAAGGGCCTGTTCCTGACCTCCATCCTCAAGGGCATGAAGGCCGGCGTCGCCGACACCGTGACCGAGGCCGGTGGCGGCAAGTTCGACGCAGCTGCGTACATCGGCACCCTCGAGAACGAGGGCGTCGGCCTCGCGCCGTTCCACGACTTCGAGTCCAAGGTCTCCCCGACCCTGGCCGACGAGCTCGACACGATCAAGGCTGGCATCATCGACGGTTCCATCAAGGCGACCTCGGTCTCCTCGCCCGTCAAGTAGTCCCTCTTCACCCGGGCCCTCGCCCGGGACTCCGGGGGGAGGTCGCGATCCGCGACCTCCCCCCGCTTTGTTCGCGGCACGGCCGGACGGCGATCCCGACCGCCTGTGCCGACATCCGACACGTGACTAGATTGGGACCCATGAAGCTCGAGCTCCGCGGCATCACCAAACGGTTCGGCGCACTCACCGCCAACGACCACATCGACCTCACCGTCGAACCGGGGGAGATCCACTGTCTCCTCGGCGAGAACGGTGCCGGCAAGTCCACCCTCATGAACGTCCTGTACGGCCTGTATCAGGCCGACGAGGGCGAGATCCTCCTGGACGACGTCGTCCAACACTTCCAGGGCCCCGGCGACGCCATGGGCGCCGGCATCGGCATGGTGCACCAGCACTTCATGCTCATCCCCGTCTTCACCGTCGCCGAGAACGTCATGCTCGGCCACGAGCAGACCAAGGGCGGTGGCCGCCTCGACGTCGCAGCGGCCCGCAAGCTCGTCATCGACATCTCCGAGCGGTTCGGCTTCAGCCTCGACCCGGACGCCATCGTCGGCGACCTCCCGGTCGGAGTGCAGCAGCGCGTCGAGATCGTCAAGGCGCTCTCCCGCAACGCCAACGTCCTCGTCTTCGACGAGCCCACCGCCGTGCTCACCCCGCAGGAGACGGACGAGCTCATGGCGATCATGAAGCAGCTGAAGGACGAGGGCACGTCCATCGTCTTCATCACCCACAAGCTGCGCGAGGTCCGCGAAGTCGCCGACCGCATCACCGTCATCCGACTCGGCAAGGTCGTCGGCGAGGCCTCGCCCACCGCGACGAACGCCGAGCTGGCGTCCCTCATGGTCGGGCGTCCCGTCGAACTCACGGTCCACAAGGAGGCGCCGAACCTCGGCGACACCACCTTCACCGTGCACGACCTGTCCGTCGTCGACCACCTCGGCCAGCTCGTCGTCAACGGCGTCAGCTTCGAGGTGCGCGAGGGCGAGGTGCTCGCCATCGCCGGCGTCCAGGGGAACGGGCAGACCGAGCTCACCGAGGCGATCCTCGGGCTGCAGCCGCACACCAAGGGCAGCATCAAGCTCGACGGTGTCGAACTCGTCGGGTCCACCCCGCGCAAGGTGCTCGACGCCGGCGTCGGCTTCGTGCCGGAGGACCGATCCGAGGACGGGCTCGTCAAACAGTTCACCATCGCCGAGAACCTCATGCTGGACCGATCGACGGGTGCACCCTTCGTGAAGGGCGGCAACGTCCAGCGCGGATTCCGCGACGAGTTCGCCCGCGAGAAGTCGCAGGAGTTCGACGTCCGGTCGCAGGGCATCGAGTCGCCGGCCGGCTCCCTGTCGGGCGGCAACCAGCAGAAGGTCGTCCTCGCCCGTGAGCTCAGCCGTGAGCTGCGGCTGTTCGTCGCCGCACAGCCGACCCGCGGGATCGACGTCGGCTCGATCGAGTTCGTGCACAAGCGCATCGTCGCCACGCGCGACGCCGGCATCCCCGTCATCGTCGTGTCGACCGAGCTCGACGAGGTCGTCGCGCTCGCCGACCGCATCGCCGTCATGTACCGCGGCGGCATCGTCGGGATCGTCCCGGCATCGACCCCCAGAGAGGTCCTCGGCCTCATGATGGCCGGAGAACTCCCGGCAGGAGCAGCAGCATGAGCGAGACGTCCCACACCCCGCCCGGAACGGTCCAGCCGGTGGCACCGGGTGAGGCGAAGCCCGACACGACCCAGCCGCGCTCGAACAAGGTGCTCGCCGAGATCCTCAACTCGAGCATCGTCATCTCGATCCTCGCCGTCGTCCTGGCGATGGTCGTCGGTGCGATCCTCATCGCGCTGACCGATCCGAAGGTCCACACCGCCGCCGGGTACTTCTTCGCACGCCCGGGCGACACGATCGCGGCGGTCTGGCAGTCGGCGACCGGTGCGTACGGCGCGCTCTTCCAGGGGTCGATCTACAACTTCAAGCGCCCCGACTTCCTGAACGGCATCCGCCCGCTGACGGAGACGCTGACCTTCGCGACCCCGCTGATCCTCGCCGGACTCGGTGTCGGCCTGGCGTTCCGGGTCGGCATGTTCAACATCGGTGGACGCGGTCAGATGCTCATCGCCGCCGCCTGCGCCGGATGGGTCGGCTTCACGCTCGACCTCCCGCCCGTGGTGCACCTGCTCGTCGCGATCGCCGCCGGCATCATCGGTGGCGCGTTCTGGGGCGGCATCGTCGGCGTCCTGAAGGCCCGCACCGGCGCGCACGAGGTGATCATCACGATCATGCTCAACTACGTCGCGTTCTACCTCATCACCTTCATGCTCTCCACGCAGGGGCTGCTGCAGGCTCCCGGGTCGAACGTGCCGAAGAGCGCGGGGATGGCGGAGAACGCCGTCCTGCCCAAGCTCCTCGGTGACCGCTACAACCTGCACGCCGGTTTCCTCATCGCGATCCTCGCGGTCGTGTTCGTGTGGTGGTTGTTCAGTCGTTCCTCGATCGGCTTCCGCTTCCGCGCGGTCGGTGAGAACCCGAACGCCGCGCGCGTCGCGGGTATCGACGTGAAGAACACCTACGTGTACGCCATGCTCCTGTCCGGCGGACTGATCGGTCTCGCCGGCGTCTCGCAGGTGCTCGGAACGGTGACCTCTGGGTTCGACAACGGCATCGACGCCGGCATCGGCTTCGACGCCATCACCGTCGCGCTCCTCGGACGCAGCCGGCCGGGCGGCATCCTCATCGCCGGCATCCTGTTCGGTGCACTGAAGGCCGGCGGGTACTCCATGCAGGCCACCCAGGGCGTCAACGTGCCGATCGACATCGTGCTCGTCCTCCAGGCACTCATCGTGCTGTTCATCGCGGCTCCGCCGCTCGTGCGGGCGATCTTCTTCCTGCCGAAGCCCGACGGTTCGACGCGCCGAACGCGTCGCTCCGCCAAGAAGGAGGTGTCCGCATGAGTGGATTCACGCTCGACAAGCAGACGCCGCAGCCGGCTCCCGACGCCCCGATCGTCCTCGAGACGGTCGTCGTCCGGAGCTGGAAGGCCCCGATCGCGTTCGGGATCTTCACCGTCATCGCGTTCCTGTTGTTCGTCATCTGGCACCGCGACGGCAACAGCACGTTCCGGCTCTCCAGCGACGGCGACGTCATCCAGCTGCCGACGGTCGTGCTCCCGTCCACGGTCACCGGCATCGTCGTCACGATCCTCCTGGCCGCCATCACGGCACTGAGCGCGTACCTCGTCACGACGGGCAAGAAGGTCCCGCTCTGGCTCATCACCGTGTTCGGTGTGCTGTTCATGGTCGGGTTCCTGTCGTGGGCCGCCGCGGGCAAGGCGATCCCGATCACCGGGCTCCTGCTCGGCACGGTCGCCCTGAGCGTCCCGCTCATCTTCGGTGCGCTCGGCGGCGTCATCTCCGAGCGGGTCGGCGTCGTGAACATCGCGATCGAGGGCCAGCTGCTCGCCGGCGCGTTCTCGTCCGCCTTCGTCGCCTCGGTGACGGGGAACGCCTTCCTCGGGCTCGTCGCGGCGATGATCGCCGGCACGCTCGTGAGCTTCCTGCTCGCGGCGTTCTCGATCAAGTACCTCGTCGACCAGGTCATCGTCGGTGTGGTGCTCAACGTCCTCGTCGTCGGACTCACGAGCTTCCTGTACTCGCAGGTACTCACGAAGAACGAGGCGCTCTTCAACAGCCCGCCGAAGTTCCCCCGGATCAACATCCCGATCCTCAGCGAGATCCCGCTCATCGGGCCCGTGCTGTTCCGCCAGACGATCATCATCTACCTGATGTACATCGCCGTGGCCGTGGTCTTCTTCTGCCTGTTCTACACGCGCTGGGGCCTCCGCCTCCGCGCCGTGGGTGAGCACCCGCAGGCGGCCGACACCGTCGGCATCAACGTGAACCGGACGCGATTCTGGAACGTCGCGCTCGCGGGCGCGATCGTCGGCCTCGGTGGGGCGTACTTCACCCTCGGCTCGGTCGGTGCGTTCAACAAGGAGATGACGGCGGGTGCCGGCTACATCGCGCTCGCAGCGGTCATCTTCGGACGCTGGGACCCGCTCAAGGCGACGCTCGCCGCGCTGCTGTTCGGCTTCACGCAGAACCTGCAGTTCGCGTTGAGTGCCATCGGCTCCCCGGTGCCGAGCGCGTTCATGCTCATGCTCCCGTACGTGGTGACGATCTTCGCGGTCGCCGGACTCGTCGGCATCTCCCGCGGACCGGCAGCCGCAGGCAAGCCCTACGTGAAGGGCTGATCGTGAGCGACACGACGACCACGCCGCCCATCGACTGGGAAGCGCTGCACACCGCGGCCCGGGAGGCGATGGGTCACGCCTACGTGCCCTACAGCCGGTTCCCGGTCGGCGCGGCTGCCCTCGTCGACGACGGCCGGATCATCTCCGGCTGCAACGTCGAGAACGCCAGCTACGGCCTGACGCTGTGCGCGGAGTGCGCGCTCGTCTCCGCCCTCCACATGTCGGGCGGAGGACGCCTCGTGGCGTTCGCCTGCGTCGACGGCAAGGGCGAACGCCTCATGCCGTGCGGCCGGTGCCGACAGCTGCTGTACGAGCACTCGACGGCGGGCATGCTGCTCGACACCGTCTCCGGCATCCGCACCATCGACGAGGTCCTGCCGGACGCCTTCGGACCCCGTCAACTCGAGGAGTACCACGCATGAGTTCCGTAGAAGCATTCGACGTCGTCGACCTCATCCGCACGAAGCGCGACCGCGGCGAGCTGTCGACGCCGCAGATCGACTGGCTGATCGACGCCTTCACCCGCGGCTATGTCGCCGACGAGCAGATGTCGGCGCTCGCGATGGCGATCCTGCTGAACGGCATGGAGCGGCGCGAGATCCGCGACCTCACGATGGCGATGATCGCGAGTGGCGAGCGGATGAGCTTCGCATCGCTCGACAAGCCGACCTCGGACAAGCACTCGACGGGCGGCGTGGGCGACAAGATCACCCTGCCGCTCGCCCCGCTCGTCGCCGTCTTCGGCGTCGCGGTGCCGCAGCTGTCGGGCCGCGGGCTCGGGCACACGGGTGGGACGCTCGACAAGCTCGAGAGCATCCCCGGCTGGCGTGCGGCGTTGACGAACGACGAGATGATGGCGCAGCTGGCGGACGTCGGCGCGGTCATCTGCGCCGCCGGCTCCGGTCTCGCCCCGGCCGACAAACGTCTGTACGCCCTGCGCGACACGACGGGCACGGTCGAGGCGATCCCGCTCATCGCGTCGAGCATCATGTCGAAGAAGATCGCCGAAGGCACCGGGGCGCTCGTCCTCGACGTCAAGTTCGGCTCCGGCGCGTTCATGCAGGACTACGAGCGCGCCGAGGAACTGGCGCGCACGATGGTCGCGCTCGGGACGGACGCCGGTGTGGCGACGACAGCACTGTTGACGGACATGAACGTCCCGCTCGGCCTCGCGATCGGCAACGCGAACGAGGTCCGCGAGTCCGTCGAGGTCCTCGCGGGTGGCGGTCCGGCGGACGTCGTCGAGCTGACCCTCGCCCTGGCGCGGGAGATGCTGACGCTCGCCGGGCAGCCGGACGCTGACGTCGAGGGCGCCCTCGCGGACGGTCGGGCCATGGACGTCTGGAAGCGCATGATCCGCGCACAGGACGGCGACCCGGACGCACCGCTGCCGGTCGCCAAGGAGACCCACGTCGTCACGGCGTCGCGCAACGGCGTGCTGGCGACGCAGGAGGCACTGCCGTTCGGCATCGCGGCCTGGCGCCTCGGTGCCGGTCGGGCCAGGCAGCAGGACCCGGTCATCCACGCGGCGGGCATCGACCTGCACGCGAAGCCGGGCGACGAGGTCCGGGCCGGACAGCCGCTCTTCACGCTGAGCGCCGACGATGCAGCACGCTTCCCGCGGGCGCTCAAGGCCCTCGACGGTGCGTACACGATCGAGGACACCGCGCCCCCGCGCGGCCCCATCGTCCGGGCTCGCATCGAGGCCTGAGTCCGTTGAGATGAGGCAACTCGTCGTCCATCGCCGTTCCGGACGACGAGTTGCCTCACCTGAGTACGCGACCTGTGGAGAACGACGGGGGAAGCTCCTGCCGGCGGCACGATCGAAGGATGACCTTCCGATCCTCGATCCCGATCATGGCCGGGCCGAAGCCCGCTCAGTCGGCAGTGCGCGCCGGGTTCACTCCCCGCCAGCTCCGGAACCCAGCGCTTGGTGCTCCCTTCCACGGGATCCGAACGCCACCGGGCTACCCGACTGACCTGTACCACCAAGCGGTCGCCTACCTGAGTGCTCTCCCGATCGGGGGAGCCTTCAGCCATCAGACGGCCGCTGCTCTGCACGGCATCCCGACGCCCAGGCCGACGAGTCCGGACGTCCCGCTGCATGTCATGTCACCTGCTGGCGTCCGGGCGCGAGAGGGGCGCGGCGTGGTGGGACATCGCGGCACCCTCGGCCCGGGGGACATCGTCGATCTCGACGGACTCCCGGTCACCAGTGTCGAGCGGACCTGGTGCGACCTCGCGACGGTGGTACCGCTCCCGGCATTGATCGCCGCCGGCGACGCCCTTCTCTGGTTCCTGGATCCTCGGACGTCCCTCGATCGGCTTCGTCAGGCCGTCGAGGAGTATCCGTCGCGTCGTGGCGTCGTCGCCCTTCGGTCGGCGATCCCGCGGTTGCATGACCGCTGCCAGTCGCCGAAGGAGACCGAGCTCCGGTTGATCCTCGAGGCGTCGGCGCTCCCGAAGGCGGAGCACAACGCCGAGATCGTCCTCCACGGCTCCGGGCGAGTGGTCCGGGGCGATGTGGTGTTCCGTGTCCAGCGTCTGGTCCTCGAGTACGAGGGAGACCATCACCGGACCGACCGGTCGCAATGGCGGAAGGACATCGCGCGCACGGAGGACTTGGCACATGAGGGATGGACGGTGATGCGCTTGACTGCCGACGACCTCCGCCGACCGTCGGTGCTCGCGGAGCGCATCCGGGTGCGCCTCGGCGGCCCCGGCCGAGTTGAGGCGGTTGGTCGTTGAGGGCGATGGGGAGTGACGAAGTGCCTCACCTCGACGGAGGGCTGAGCGGTACAGTGAACCCCGTGACCTCTGCAGACGAATCCCCCCTCTCCGGCGTCGACCTCCGCGCGCTCCCGAAGATCTCGCTCCACGACCACCTCGACGGCGGTGTGCGGCCCGCAACGATCATCGAGCTGGGCGAAGCGAACGGTGTCGACGTCCCCGTGTCGGACCCCGACGGCCTGGCCGACTGGTTCTACACGCAGTGCAACGCCGGCTCGCTCGTCGAGTACCTGAAGACCTTCGACCTCAGCACCGCGGTCATGCAGACCGAGGAGGGGCTCGTCCGCATCGCGCGCGAGTTCGTCCAGGACCTCGCTGCGGACGGCGTCATCTACGGCGAGGTGCGCTGGGCTCCCGAACAGCACCTCACCCGGGGTCTCAGCCTCGACGCGGTCGTCGAGGCCGTCCAGGAGGGCATCGAGCTCGGCATCAAGGACGCGGCCCACTCCGGCTCCGACATCCAGATCGGCCAGCTCGTCACGGCCATGCGGCACGCCGACCGCGCGCTCGAGATCGCTGAGCTCGCCGTGCGCCATCGTGAGCGCGGCGTGGTCGGGTTCGACATCGCCGGCGCCGAGGCGGGCTTCCCCGCCAGCAAGCACCGGCTGGCGTTCGACTACCTCGCGGCCGAGCTGTTCCCGGTCACCGTCCACGCGGGGGAGGCCGACGGCATCGAGTCGATCCGGAGCGCCATGCTCGACGGCCGTGCGCTGCGACTCGGCCACGGTGTCCGCATCGCCGAGGACATCTTCATCGAGCGCGACGACGCCGAGTCCCTCTACGCCACGCTCGGTCCCGTCGCGGAGTGGGTCCGCGACCGCAAGATCCCGTTGGAGCTCAGCCCGCAGTCGAACCTGCAGACCGGAGCCATCGCGGCCTGGGGCGAGGAGCTCGAGGACCACCCGTTCGACCTCCTCTACCAGCTCGACTTCGCCGTCACGGTGAACGTCGACAACCGCACGATGAGCGACACGAGCCTGACGAAGGAGCTCGCGCTCCTCTCCGAGGCGTTCGACTACGACCTCACCGACCTGGAGACCTTCCAGCTGAACGCTGCCGCCGCGACGTTCCAGCCGCTGGAGATCCGTGAGGCTCTGGCGGACCGCATCAGCGAGGCGTTCGACGAGTTCCTCGACGACGACGAGGACTGACGATGCCGGCAGGTGCTGTTCCGGCGACCGCCTGGGCGGCACCTGCGCGGCAGGCTTCCAGCCTCGGAGCGTTACGATGGTTCCGATCCATTCGGGTCGACCGATCCTCTGATTGAAGCGATGCCACTCCCAGAACTGTCCGAAGCCAGCGTCGCGCTCCACGTCGAAGCCGACGACTGGCGCGAGGCGATCCGCGTAGCCGGAGCGCTGCTGTCCGACACCCACGCGACGGACGCCGCATACACCCAGCGGATGATCGACGTCGTCGAGGAGTTCGGCGCATACGTCGTGATCGCGCCGGGCCTGGCGCTCGCGCACGCCCGACCGGGTGCCGACGTCCACGACGACGCCCTCGTCGTCGCGACCCTGGCTGCTCCGGTGCGGTTCGGACACCCCCACAACGACCCCGTCTCGGTGGTCCTCGGCCTCGCCGTCACCACCGCCGAGTCGCACGTGGGCTGGGTGGCGGAGATCGCCAATGTCTTCAACGACGAGACCGCCATCCCGCGGCTCGCAGCGGCCACGACGCTCGACGAGGTGCGCGCCGTGTTCGGTGCGTCCCCCCTGAGCATCGGAGACCAGGCATGAAGATCGTCGCCGTCTGCGGTTCGGGGGTCGGCTCCTCCGCGATCCTCAAGCTCAACGCCGAACGCGCGCTCGAACGCCTCGACCTCGAGGCCGATGTCGTCGCCGGTGACATCGAGAGCCTCGGCACGACCGCGGCCGACGCCCAGGTGATCCTGACCTCGCCGGAGCTCGTCGAGCGCATCGGCAAGACCTTCGCCGACATCGTCGTCATCGACAACTACTTCGACCTCGCCGAACTCACCGAGA
This sequence comes from Plantibacter sp. PA-3-X8, assembly GCF_003856975.1. Classification (NCBI taxonomy): domain Bacteria; kingdom Bacillati; phylum Actinomycetota; class Actinomycetes; order Micrococcales; family Microbacteriaceae; genus Plantibacter; species Plantibacter sp. PA-3-X8. Next base: position 3,638,537 of record NZ_CP033107.1, on the reverse strand, counting down.
AGCTCGAACGCGCCATCGGCTGACCGGTGCGGCCCGGTCTCCGGGCCGCACACCGCCAGGCCGCTCAGCCCGTCGAGGGGCTAGGAGACGAGCGCCGTGAGATCCGTCCGCAGCGCGGCGAGCCGCGCGGTGACCGTCGCCGCCCGCTCGGCGGCGTCGCCGTCGGCGGACTGGACGTCGACGTACACCTTGAGCTTCGGTTCCGTGCCGCTCGGCCGGATCATGACCCGGGTGCCGTCGTCGAGCCAGACGCGCAGGACGTCGCTCGGCGGGAGCGCCTCGAAGCCGTCGGCGAGGTCGTCGATCCGGGTCACCCGGGCTCCCGCGAGCTCCGTCGGCGGGAGTGCCCGGAGCCCGGACATGACCTCGCCGATGCGGCTGAGCTCCGCGTAGCGGATGGAGATCTGGTCGCTGCCGAAGGAACCGAAGGTGTCCGCGAACCGGTCGAGGAGCCCCGCGACGCTCTCGCCCGCCTGCGCCGACGCCGTCGCGAGACCGAGGAACGCCACGGCGGCCGAGATGCCGTCCTTGTCGCGCACGGTCCCGGGGTTCACGAGGTAGCCGAGGGCCTCCTCGAAGCCGAAGACCATGCCCGGCGTCCGGGAGATCCACTTGAACCCGGTGAGCGTCTCCCGGAACTCGAGGCCGTGCGCCTCGGCGACGATGCGCAGGGCGGGGGAGGAGACGATCGAGCACGCGAGCGTGCCCTCGGGTGCCGCGTCGCCGTCGAGTGCGGCTCTGGCGGCCTGGGCGGCCCGCCAGCCGAGGAGGAGACCGACCTCGTTGCCGGTGAGTCGACGGAACCCCGACGGCGCCGCGTCGTCGGGGATCGCGATCGCCAGGCGGTCGGCATCGGGGTCGTTGGCGATGATGAGGTCGGCGCCGACTGCTCGCGCCGTCGCGAAGGACAGGTCGAGTGCGCCCGGCTCCTCCGGGTTCGGGAAGCTGACGGTCCGGAAGGTGGGATCGGGATCGATCTGCTCGGTGACGAGTTCCGGTGCCGGGTAACCGGCGGTCTCGAGGACGCGTCGGGTCGTCTCCCAACCCACGCCGTGCATGGCCGTGTAGACCACGCGCAGCTGGCCGCCCGCCGGGGCGGGTGCGACGGCCGCGGTCTCGGCGACATAGGCGTCGACGACGTCCTCGCCCGCGATCTCGAACCCGTCGTTGCGCGGGAGGTCCTGGACGAGCGCCGTCTCGGCGATGCGCCCGATGTGGGCGGCGATGGCCGCGTCGGCGGGGGAGACGATCTGGGACCCGTCGTGCTCACCGCCCAGGTACACCTTGTAGCCGTTGTCGGCGGGCGGATTGTGACTCGCGGTCACCATGACTCCGGCGGAGGCGTCGAAGAACCGCACGGCGAACGCGAGGACGGGCGTCGGGAGGAGCCGTGGGAGCAGGATTGCGCGGACACCGGCACCGGCCATCAGCTCGGCGGTGTCGCTGGCGAACACGGCGGAGTTCTTCCGGCCGTCGTATCCGATGACGACGCTCGGCGTCACCCCTTCCGGCGCCTGCTCGATCAGGTAGGCGGCGAGCCCGGCCGCGGCCTGCGACACGAGGACCCGGTTCATCCGGTTGGAGCCGGCCTCGATGCGACCGCGGAGCCCGGCAGTGCCGAATTGCAGTCGGGTGTCGAAGCGGTCGTGCAGCTCGGCGACGGCCACGTCGTCGGACACCCGGGCGCGCTCGACGAGGCCTGCCAGTTCGGCCCGGGTCTCGTCGTCGGGATCCTGGGCGAGCCAGGCCTCGGCGGTCGCGAGCAGGCTCGTCGCCTCGCTCACAGGGCCGCGACGATCTGCGCGAGGAGCTTGCTGATCACCGGCTCGGCCGCCTGGCCGGCTTCGATGACCTCGGCGTGGCTGAGCGGCGTCTGCTGGATGCCGGCGGCGAGGTTGGTGATGAGCGACATCCCGAGGACCTCCATGCCGGCCTGACGTGCGGCGATCGCCTCGAGCGCGGTCGACATGCCGACGATGTGGCCGCCGATCGCCTTCGCCATCTGGACCTCGGCCGGGGTCTCGTAGTGCGGTCCGCGGAACTGCGTGTAGACGCCTTCGTCGAGCTCCGGAGCGACGCTGTGCGCGATGTCCCGCAGCCGCTTGGCGTAGAGGTCGGTGAGGTCGATGAACGTCGCGCCCTCGAGCGGCGAGTCGGCCGTGAGGTTGATGTGGTCGCTGATCAGCACGGGCGTGCCGGGCGTCCAGTGGTCCTTGATGCCGCCTGCGCCGTTCGTCAGCACCATGATGCCCGCGCCGGCCGCAGCGGCCGTCCGCACGCTGTGCACGACACGACGGACACCATGGTTCTCGTAGTAGTGCGTCCTGGCGCCGATGACGAGCGCACGCTTCCCGCTCGGGAGCAGGACCGAGCGCAGGGTGCCCACGTGGCCCTCGAGCGCCGGCTTCGAGAAGCCGACGATCTCGGAGGCCGGGATCGTCGCCGTCGTCTCGCCGATCAGGTCGGCCGCCTTGCCCCAGCCACTGCCGAGGGTGAGTGCGATGTCGTGGCGTTCCACGCCGGTCTTCTCAGCGATCTGGCCGGCGGCTTCGCGGGCGATCTCGAAGGGATCGACATCGGACAGATCGAGTGGGTTCGCAGAGGTTTCGGACATCCTCTCACTCTAGACAGGGGCGGGGCCGCCGCCCAACCGTGCCGACCCCGCTCATCCGCGCACGATGCCCACCGCCGCAGGCCCGAACGGGTTTGGTCCCGCCCCTGGTGGCGCGCGAGAATGGACGCATGGCCTACGAGTTCGAACGCAAGCAGCGAGTGGCGATCATCGGAGGCGGACCCGGCGGGTACGAGGCTGCCCTCGCCGGGGCACAGCTCGGGGCCGACGTCACGCTCGTGGAGCGCACGGGCGTCGGCGGCGCGGCGGTCATCACCGACGTCGTCCCGTCCAAGAGCCTCATCGCCACGGCCGACGCGGTCGGGGCCATCGGCGAGGCGGCCGACCTCGGTGTGCAGTTCTTCGTCCGCTCGGAGACCACCGGGAAGCCCAGCCGTCCCGAGGTCGCCGTGAACCTCGCCGCCGTCAACAAACGGCTGCTCGGATTGGCCCGCCAGCAGTCCGAGGACATGCGGGCGAGTCTCATCCGTGCCGGTGTCCGCATCGTCAACGGTCAGGGGCGGCTCGACGGACCGAACGAGGTCATCGTCTCGACCGACCTGTCCGGCGGCACCGACTTCGACCGCATCGAGGCTGACACCGTCGTCGTCTCCGTCGGCGCGAGCCCGCGCCAGTTGCCCTCCGCCCTGCCGGACGGCGAGCGCATCCTCACCTGGACGCAGCTCTACAACCTCACCTCCGTCCCCGAGCACCTCATCGTCGTCGGCTCGGGCGTTACGGGCGCCGAGTTCGCCTCCGCCTACACGGCGCTCGGCTCGAAGGTCACGCTCATCTCGAGCCGCGACCAGGTGCTGCCCGGTGAGGACGCCGATGCGGCAGCGGTCATCGAGAACGTCTTCAAGCGCAACGGCATGACGGTCCTGTCGAAGTCGCGGGCCGACTCCGTCACACGGACCGAGACCGGCGTCGTCGCCACGCTCTCCGACGGGCGCACGGTCGAGGGTTCGCACTGCCTCATGGCGGTCGGTTCGGTGCCCAACACCGCCGGGATCGGTCTCGAGGAGGCTGGCGTGCAGCTGACCGATTCCGGGCACATCCGTGTGAACCGGGTGGCGCGCACGAGCGTCCCCAACATCTACGCCGCCGGTGACTGCACGACCTTCCTGCCGCTCGCGTCCGTCGCGTCGATGCAGGGTCGCACCTCGATGCTGCACGCGATGGGCGACGCGGTGAACCCGACCGAGATCCGCAACGTCGCCGCGAACATCTTCACGCAGCCCGAGATCGCGACCGTCGGCTGGACCCAGAAGCAGATCGAGGACGGCATCGCCCAGGGTGAGATCTACAAGCTGCCCCTCGCCCAGAACCCGCGCGCCAAGATGATGGGCATCAAGGACGGTTTCGTCAAGCTGTTCGCGCGGACCGGCAGCGGGACGGTCATCGGCGGGGTCATCGTCGCCCCGAAGGCCAGCGAGCTCATCTTCCCGCTCGCCCTCGCGGTCGAGCAACGGCTGAACGTCGACCAGGTGGCACGTGCCTTCACGGTCTACCCGTCACTCACCGGGTCGATCACCGACGCTGCGCGCGCCATGCACATCGTCGAATAGCCGTCGTCCTCGTCGAACCGCCGCTGAGACGCCGGAGTTCACCGATCGCGGTTCGCGAGCACGATGCGTGCGACGGCGACCCGCGAGCGCACGCCCCAGGCCTGGAAGACGGCGCTCAGATGCTTCTCCACGGTCTTGCGGGAGATGCCGAGGGCCGTCGCGATCTCGTCGTTCGACAGGCCGTCCGCGACGAGTTCGGTGAGGTCCCGCTGTCGGGGCGTCAGCGGCGCGGTCGGGACGGGGACGGCGGTCAACGGCAGCGTGGCCGGGAGCCGTGAGGGGAGCTGGCGGCGGGACACGATCCCGAACGCGGCGAGCACCCGGGTGACGTGCGCGTCGACCGTGCGCGAGGAGAGCTGGAGGACGGACGCGATCTCCGCCGTCGAGTTGCCCTCCGCGGAGAGCAGGGCGACCTCGCGTTCACGGGGCGACAGTCCGTCCCAACCCGATCCCGCGACCGGCGCGAGACGTCGGCCGATCGCCTTCAGCTCCCGGGCGGCGGAGCGGGTCGCGGCGGTGTGCCCGCCGAGGACCGCCTGCTCGGCGAGCGCGGCCAGCTCACGGACGGCCTGCGTCCGGTCGGACATGGCGATGAGGGCACGCGTCGCGAGGATCTCGCCGATCCCGGCTTCCAGCATGCGGCCGTCGACCAACGCGCGGGTGGTCGCCGTGCGCGCGAGCGCCAGCGCCTCGGCGGGTCGCCCACGGAGGAGTTCGAGCTTGCACTGCATCCGGAGGATGGCCGGCCCGGGGACCCTGCGGTCGACGTCGGCGGCGATGAAGCCGATGAGGCGTTCCGATTCGACGAGGTCGCGGTCGAGGAAGGCGCTCGAGACGAGCAGCTCGATCGCGAGGGCGCGGTCCTGGACGGACAGGCCGCTGAAGTCGTTCCCCGAGGCGCTCCTCGCGAGGGCTGCGGCTCCGTGGTCGTCCGCGAGGGCGGCGAGACCGTAGCCGACGAGGAGGTAGCACGTCGTCTGGAAGGCGCCCGTGGGCTCGGGGATGGCCTGGCGGACGCGGCGTGCGAGCGTCCTGGTCGCCCCCTGCTCGGCACGGTTCCCTGCGACGAGGCACTGCACGGCCTCCGCGTACAGCGCGGTCGGTCCGCTCCCGGCCCGCTCGAACATCGCGAGCGCGGCGGCCTCGGCCTCGGCGACGCGCCCCTCGTTGAGCAGGAGGCGGGCGAGGACCCCGTCGACGAGTGTCCGGTACAAGCGGCCCGGGGTGGCGGCGATGTCGTCGGCGAACGCGTCGGCGAAGCGCCGGGCGGCGTGGATCAGGACGTTGACGACGGCACCCTCGACGAGCAGGTACCCGACGAGCCAGGCCAGGGTCGGTTCGAGGTCGCCGCCGTCGTCGACGAGGGCGTCCGCCTCCGCGAAGCACCCCTCCAGTTCCGAGCCGGACGAGCGGTCCGATCCGAGGGCCAGCCCGGCGGCTCCGAGCACGAGCAGGCGCGTCGTCCGGTCGGAGTCCGTCGAGGCGGCGAGCGCGTCCACCGCGTCCCGGCGACAACCCGCGAAGTCGGCGGTGGTGAACCGGGCGTAGGACAGGAGGGCGAGGACGCGGGGATCGGACGCCGCGTGCGGCTCTGCCTCGAGCAGCGCGATCGCACCGGCGGCGTCGAAGTCCGCCACACGATCCAACGCATCTTCGAGGAGGTCGGCTGCTGACACCTGTTCAGCGTATCGTCGCCGGGTCCGATGCGACGCCCGAAGGCGCCGGTCGGGTCAGCTGATGGTGAGGAGCTGGTGACCCGAGGAGACCGTGGCACCGACCGTCGCGTCGATCGCGCCGACCGTGCCGTCCTTGTGCGCCGTGATGGGCTGTTCCATCTTCATCGCCTCGAGGACGACGACGAGGTCGCCCTTCACGACGACATCGCCCTCGGCGACCGCGAGCTTCACGATGGTCGCCTGCATGGGCGCCGAGACCGAATCACCCGTCGCACCCGAGACCACCGCTGCACCACCGCGGCGGTGCGGAGCGGGAGCGGCGACCGGTGCACCGACGTTCAGCCCCAGCTGTCCGCCCGGAAGACTGACTTCGAGCCGCTTGCCGCCGACCTCGACGACCACCGTCGAGCGGGCAGCGGGTGCCTGCTGTGCATCGATGGATCCGTCCCAGGGCTCGATGTCGTTGACGAACTCCGTCTCGATCCATCGGGTGTAGACACCGAAGGTGCCGTCCTCCGCGGTGAACGCGGGGTCGCGGACGATCTTGCGGTGGAAGGGGATGACGGTGGGGAGGCCGGCGACCTCGAACTCGTCGAGCGCGCGACGACTGCGCTCGAGCGCCTCCTCGCGGGTGCGTCCCGTGACGATGATCTTGCCGAGGAGCGAGTCGAACGCCCCCGAGATCGTGTCGCCGGCCGTGACGCCGGAGTCGAGGCGGACACCGGGGCCCCCGAAGGTCTTGAAGACGTGGATCGGGCCCGGCTGCGGGAGGAAGCCGCGTCCCGGGTCCTCGCCGTTGATGCGGAACTCGAAGGAGTGGCCGCTCGGCTGCGGGTCGTCGTAGTCGAGGACGCCGCCCTCGGCGAGGCGGAACTGCTCGCGGACGAGGTCGATGCCGGTGATCTCCTCGGAGACCGGGTGCTCGACCTGCAGGCGGGTGTTGACCTCGAGGAAGGAGACGGTGCCGTCCTTGCCGATGAGGAACTCGCAGGTGCCGGCGCCGAGGTAGCCGACCTCCTTGAGGATCGCCTTCGACGCGCGGTAGAGCTCCGTCACCTGGTCGTCGGTGAGGAAGGGTGCCGGTGCCTCTTCGACGAGCTTCTGGTGGCGACGCTGCAGCGAGCAGTCGCGGGTGGAGACGACGACCACGTTGCCGTGTGCATCGGCGAGGCACTGCGTCTCGACATGGCGCGGCTGGTCGAGGTACTTCTCGACGAAGCACTCGCCCCGTCCGAACGCTGCGATGGCCTCGCGGGTGGCTGACTCGAAGAGCTCGGCGACCTCCTCGCGCTCACGGGCGACCTTGAGGCCGCGACCGCCGCCGCCGAAGGCAGCCTTGATGGCGACGGGCAGGCCGTGGATGTCGACGAAGTCGAGCACCTCCTCGGCACCCGAGACGGGGTTGAGCGTGCCGGGGGCGAGCGGAGCGCCCACCTTCTCGGCCACGTGGCGGGCCGAGACCTTGTCGCCGAGCCGCTCGATGGCCTCGGGCGACGGGCCGATCCAGATCAGCCCGGCGGCCATGACGGCACGCGCGAAGTCAGCGTTCTCGGCGAGGAAGCCGTAGCCCGGGTGGACGGCGTCGGCGCCGGACCGTCGGGCGATGGATAGGAGCTTGTCGATGACGAGGTACGTCTCCGCGCTCGTCGTCCCGTCGAGGGCGTAGGCCTCGTCGGCGAGACGGGCGTGCATGGCGTCGCGATCCTGGTCGGCGTAGACGGCGACGGAGGCGATCCCGCTGTCCTTCGCGGCTCGGATGACGCGGACGGCGATCTCGCCACGGTTGGCGATGAGGACCTTGGTTATACGTGGCACAGTCCACGAGCCTACCGGGAGGCCCGGGTGAGCCTTTGGCTCACACGCACAAAAAAGCCGCAGGAACGACGTGTCGCCTCTACAAGTGCTGGGGTGTCAGAGGGCGCCGCGCCGGTTGCGGAGCTCGTGCCAGTCGTGTCCCAGCGTGCGGACGAGACGCCGCAGGGTCGGGAGCGAGAGGCCGACGACGGTCGACGGATCGCCCTCGATGCGGGTGATGAAGGCGGCACCCAGACTGTCGATCGTGAACGCTCCCGCCACCGCCAGGGGCTCGCCCGATGCAATGTAGGCGTCGATCTCGGCGTCGTCGAGGTCGTCGGCGAAGGACACCTCGGCGCTCGCGACCGCACCGATCCCGACCGGCGAGGCGCCGGTGCAGTCGATGAGCCAGTGACCGGAGTACAGGGTCCCCGTCCGGCCGCGCTGGGCGTGCCAGCGTTCGCGGGCGCGCTCGGGGGTGTGGGGCTTGCCGTGGACGACGCCGTCGAGGACGAACACCGAGTCGCCGCCGAGGATGAGGTCGGCCGCGTCGCCACGTTCGCGCACGACGGCCAGAGCGGCCTCCGCCTTCGCGCGGGCGAGGAGGGCCACGACCTCGTCGGGGGCGAGGGGGGCACCCGCGGCGCGGGTCGCATCGTCGACGGCCTGTTCCTCATCGACGGACGACGGGACGACGATCGGCTCGATGCCACTCGACCGCAGCAGGGCGAGTCTGGCCGGTGACGTGGAGGCGAGCGTGAGGCGCATGACGGTTCCTTCTGCAGTGGACGGTGGACTCCCCGCAGCCGCCCGTGTGACATGCTCGACGCATGAGCACGACGACTGCACGCACCGTGGAACTGGACATCACCAACGTAGCCCACGGGGGTGTCTTCGTCGCCCGGCACGAAGGCCGGGTGGTCTTCGTCCCCGACACGCTCCCCGGTGAGCGCGTGCGGGCGCGCATCGTCGACGAGAACGAGAAGCGCTTCTGGCGGGGGGAGACCCTGGAGGTCCTCACGCCGTCCGAGCACCGCCGTCCGCACGTCTGGGCCGAGGCCTCCGTCGACCGCGAGCCGAGCGAGCGGGCCGGGGGAGCGGAGTTCGGACACATCGAGCTCGCCCACCAGCGCGCGTTGAAGCACCAGGTTCTCTCGGAAGGGCTCGAGCGGTTCGCCGGCGTCGCTCCCGAGTTCACGGTCGCCGCGGTCGACGGCGAGACGGCCGACGGCACCCGGTGGCGGACGCGGGTCTCCCTGCACGTCGACCAGCACGGCAACATCGGCCCCTACGCCTCGAGGTCCCACCACGTCGTCCCCGTCGACGACCTGCCGCTCGCGATCGAAGCGGTGGCCGAAGCGGCCAAGCTCGAGGAGCTGCCGCACGGCACCACCTCCATCGACATCGTCGCCTCCTCGACCGGGGCGGTCCGCGTCCTGACGCGTGCGGACGAGGCGGGAGGCGGCGACCGCCGACGCGGTGGCGGGCGCGGTCGACGCGGGGGACCGAAGCCGGTCCGTCCCGCGGCAGACCCGATCCGCGAGCTCGTCGGCGAGCGCGAGTTCATCGTCGACGCGAACGGATTCTGGCAGGTCCACCGTCAGGCTGCGACGACCCTCCAGCAGGCCGTGTCGGCGGCCATCGACGACGCGCGCTTCGACCCGCGCGCCGCGAACCTCGACCTCTACGGCGGCGTCGGCCTCCTGGCCGCGGGCGTGGGGGACCGCTTCGGCTCCACCACCCGCATCACGACCGTGGAGAGTGACGAACGCGCCACCGAGTACGCGGGCGAGAACCTGTCCGAGTGGGTGGGCGCACAGGCCGTCACCGCGAAGGTCGACGCCTTCCTGCGGTCGGAGATCGCGACGGGCAGCCGGATCGAACGGTCCCGGTACGCCACCGCGACCGTCGTGCTCGACCCGCCCCGCTCGGGTGCCGGCGCGGAGATCGTCGCCATGCTCGGCGAGCTGCGGCCCGCGTCGATCGTCTACGTCGCGTGCGACCCCATCGCGCTGTCCCGCGACGTCGCCCTCCTTGCCGAGCAGGGGTACGAGCTCGACCACCTCGCGGCCTACGACCTCTTCCCCAACACGCATCACCTCGAGGCCGTCGCGGGCTTCTCGCGAACGGCTTGAGCGGGCCCGTGCCGACGGAGGCGACTCGCGATCCGGCCGTCGCGCCCGGCGGGTCCGTCACTCGCTACGATGGTGCCGTGGTGACCGTCGCAATCATTGATGATCACGAGTCCGTCAGGCTCGGGATCGAAGCGGTGTGTGCGCACGCCGGGTATCAGGTCGTGGCGAGTGCCTCGACCGCCGTCGAGTGCATCGCCGCGTTGAACGGCGTGGTGCCCGACGTGGTCGTGCTCGACCTCTCGCTCTCCGACGGCAGCACGCCGACCTCGAACATCCAGGCGGTGCAGGCCGTGGGGGCGCACGTCCTCATCCACTCCATCGCGGATCGGGTCGCACTGGTGCGCGAGGCGCTGGCCGCCGGAGCGTCCGGGGTCATCCCCAAGTCGTCACCGACGGACACGGTCATCGCCGCCATCGGCACGGTGGCCCGTGGCGAGGCCCTGAACAACATCGAGTGGGCGAGCGCGATCGACGCCGACAGCGACTTCGCCCGGGCGCAGCTGGGCCGCCGTGAGCGCGACGTCCTGCACCTCTACGCGTCCGGCCTGCCGCTGAAGACCGTCGCCATGCAGCTCGGCATCGCCTACTCCACGGCCCGCGAACACATCGACCGCATCCGGGTGAAGTACGTCGAGGTGGGTCGCCCGGCACCGACGAAGGTCGACCTGCTCCGCCGAGCGGTCGAGGACGGGATCCTCCCCGGCCTCGATCAAGGCGGGACGGATGTCTCCTAGCTTCCGGGCACCGACCAGGCACCCCGCGATCACCGCGATCCCGAAGGATGCCCAGGCTCAGCGCCGGATGCTGAACACCGCGAACTTCGAACGCCTCCTCGGCCGATCGGTCGCGATCATCGGACTCGTCTTCGGTCTGCAGACGGCGTTCACGACGCTCGGGCAGGGCGTGCAGATCACGGGTTGGTTCGGTGTGGTCTACGTCGCGCTCGTGTTCGGGACGATGTTCGCCGCGATCGTCTGCTGCCTCTTCCTGTGGCACCACCGGATCGCCTCGGGCGTCTTCGCCGCCGTGTTCTTCGTGGCGCTGCTCATCTGGCCGGCGGTCAACGCCGAGGCGTCGACCGACATCAACCAGGAACCGTGGATCTGGTACCTCTGCACGATCGCCGTCGCGTTCGCCTGCATCCCGCTGCAGTTGCGGGGTGCCATCGTGTACCTCGTGGTGACCTCGGTCATGTACGGGGTCAACCGCGTGATCGACGCGGACTTCGCGCCCGCGTCCTTCGAGATCGGGGCGCTCGACGCGTCCTACGCGACGATCATCGGTGGGCTCATCGTCGTGCTCGTCGGGCTGTTCCGCGTGCTGGCCGGTCGGGTCGACACCGCGAGGGCGGCCGCCCTCGCCACCTACGACGCGGCCGTCAAGCAGCACGCCACGGAGGTGGAGCGCGTGGAGGTCGACTCGATCGTCCACGACAGCGTCCTCGCCTCCCTGCTCGCCGCGGATCGGGCGCTGACCCCGAAGTCGGAGGCGCTCGCCGTCATGATGGCGCGGGTCGCGATCGAGCAACTCGAGGGCGTCGGCGCTCCGATGACGAACGAGGACGAGGTCACCGGTCTCGCCGAGCTCATCGAACGGCTGCGTGCGGCCGCGTCGATGCTCGGTGAACCGTTCTCCGTCACGGTCGAGGGGGCCTCCGGCCGGGTCCTGCCCGTCACGGTCGCCAACGCGGTCTACTGGGCGACGGTGCAGGCGATGGTCAACAGCGTCGAGCACGCGGGTTCGGGAGCGGCACGGAGCCTGTCGATCGAGGGCACGGTCTCCGGTGGCGTCTGCGTCATCGTCGGTGACGACGGCGTCGGGTTCTGCCCCGAGCAGGTCGCCGAGGAGCGCCTCGGGCTGAAGGTCTCGATCGTCGAGCGCGTCGCCGCGGTCGGCGGCCGCTCGACGGTGATCTCCCGTCCGGGTGAGGGTGCCGTCATCCGCATCGAGTGGTCTCCGGAGCACGGCTCGTGACCCCGGCACCGCGGTACGCCCTCGTCATCCTCGCCGCCCTGTTCTCGGCGTACCACCTGCTCCGTGCGGCGCTGACGCTCGAGACACCCCGCGACGTCGTCCCGGTCCTCATCGCGATGCTCGTCTACGCCGTCGCGAGCGTCCTGAGTCTCTGGCCGATGGGCACGACGCGCATGCCGTCGTGGCTCGCGAGCATCAACCTCGCGACCGCGATCATCGTCCCGTTACTGGTGACCAGCCAGCTCGACCCCACGCGGAACAACGGGTACGCCACCTGGCACGTCGCGTCGATCGGGACGCTGATGACGATCACCGTGGTCCGGCAGCGGGAGGCGGTCGCGTACATCGGGATCGTCTTCCTCACGGTCCAGTCGCTCCTCTGGGCGGGTCCTGGACTGGCGCTCGGGATGGGTGTCACGGGCAGCCTCATCTGGGTCGTCCTCGCGAGTGTGCTCACCCGATCGATCGCCGGGGCGCAGCACGACGCCGAGCGCCTCACGCAGGCGGAGCATGCGACCTCGGACTGGCAGGCGGCGCAGTACGCGCACGTGCACGAGCGGCGGCGACGCCTCAGTCAGACGGGCCGCCTGGCGACCCCGATGCTCCGCACGATCATCGCCAACGGCGGCAGGCTCTCCGTGGCCGATCGTACGGAGTGCCGCACGCTGGAGGCCAGTCTCCGCGACGAGATCCGCGGGCGTCACCTCCTGAGCGACCCGGTCCGGTCCGAGGTGCTCGCGGCCCGACGGCGCGGAGCGATCGTGAACATGCTGGACGAAGGCGGCCTCGAGGAGCTGGACGCCGGCGTCCTCGATGCGATCCACGAGCAGATCGCCGAAGCGCTCGCCGCCTCGCACGCCACCCGCCTCATCGTGCGGAGCGTCCCGGACGACGAGCGCGTCGCGGTGACCGTGGTCGGCCTGCGCGCGGTGCACCGCGATCCGGGCGTCGCTGCGGGTCCGGACGACGACGACGAGGAACTCGACGTCTGGCTCGAGATCCCGCGCGACGGCTCCCGTGCCGGCGTGGGCGCGGTCGGCGTGTCCGACGAGGACTGAACCGCTTCGACGGTGCAACACCCTTCGACAGGCCCTGTGCGGCATTGCTCAGGGACCGGAGCTACTCCGGGTGGACCGCCGCCGTCCACAGAACCGGCGCGACCTGAGTGCCCTTCGACAGGCTCAGGGACCGAATCGTTCCCGGTGAACCTCTCTCGGTCACTGAGCCTGTCGAAGTGCCCACGAGGACCCCTTCGACACGTCGACAAGCTCAGTGCGACGCAGCTCAGGGACAGGCAGCGGTCAGAACGGCGCGGGGTCCGGTTCCGTCCGATGGCGCTTCCCGTCAGGTGTAGTCCACTCGAGCGCCCCGCCGGGCCCGTGGTCGAGGGTCCATCCGGGCAGGTGCTTCATCCGGTGATGATGTCGGCAGAGACAGGCGAGATTGCCGACATCCGTTGCCCCGCCGCCCTCCCACGCGACCGAGTGGTCGAGGTCGCAGGCCCTGGCGCGTCTCCCGCAGCCCGGTGCCCGACAGGTGCCGTCCCGGAGGCGTACCGCGCGTTGCAGGTCGGCCGGGACCCGGTACTGGCTGCGCCCGACGGAGAGCACCGCACCCGTCTCTGGCTGGACGAGGATCCGGGTGAAGCTGGGTGCGTTCACCGCGATGCGTGCGGCGGTCTCCGGGTCGATGGGGCCGTACCCGTCCAGCATGGCCGGTGCGTCGCTGACGCCGGCCATACTGAGCGCCGGGACGGTGATCTGCACGGTCGGCTTGATGTGTTCCTGGACCTCGATGGGGTGCGGGAGCACTGGGCTCAACGTCACGTCGTCAGGCGTGACGCCGCTGAGCGCGAGCGCCGCGAGGGCGTCGGCCTGCAGTTGGGCGCACGTGCGGGTGTCACCGGCCTTGCGTGACTCCGCGGCAGCCGCTTCGACCCGCTCCGCGAGGCCTTGCGCGATGGGCGCGGTGGTGAACAGGTGTACCCACGCCATGCCGTCCGCTGCCGGCTCGAACTCCACCCGGCGGTCCGCCTCGGACCGCCGGGCGCGTGCCGTAATGGACTCGGGGTGAAGGCGCTCGCGCAGGACGCGGGCGCGCCTGCGGAGGTTCGCGTTGGTGGACTCTTCCGCAACCGCCAGGACCTCAGCGAGGAACACCGCCCGCCCTGCGGTCGGCACGTCGCTGAGTTGTTCGATGATCGTCTGCGCGTGCCGCGCTGAGATGCGGCCGGCCTCGAAGGACGCGAGCACGGCGGGTGCGTCGTTGACGACCCGCTCGGCGTCGTTCGTCGCCCGCTGGACCGTCTGCTCGGGCGTGCGCGTCGCCATCGCGAGGGCTGCGCAGGTCGACCGGCGGGAGAGCGCCTGCCGCCCGGCAGGCGGGAAGATCGCCGGAACCGTGACGCCTGCGAAGGCGTCCGCGTAGGCGGCAGAGCGGGCGAGGAGCCGGGCCTCCTCGGCGTCCAGAGCAGCACACCGCCGCTGGATGTCCGCGTAGTGGTCCGAGAACTCCGCGAGGCGCGCGGCGTGCTCGTCGCTCGCGCGGATCGCGGTGAGGGTGGTCTCGGTCATGGAACAAGTCCACCACGAACCACTGACATTCCAGATGCCGAGTCGAGTTGGTTGTGGAAGTTGCTCGTGGGCCCTTCGACAAGCTCAGTGACCGGAGAAGGTTGCTCAGGGACCGGAAGAGGATCACCGGAGCGGGAGGTTCCTCGTGTGCCCTTCGACAGGCTCAGGCACCGGAGGGGGTTGCTCAGGGACCGGCGGGGGTTGCTCAGGGACCGGTGGGGCGTCGCCGGTTGTGGATGCTTCTTCGTGTGCCCTTCGACAAGCTCAGGGACCAGAGGGGGTTGCTCAGGGACCGGAGGGGGTTGCTCAGGGACCAGAGGGGGTTGCTCAGGGACCGGGAGGGGATCACCGGAGCGGGAGGTTCCTCGTGTGCACTTCGACGAGCGCATGAGCCGGACACATCCGAGCACAGCTCGCACGATCACTGAGCCCGTCGACGTGCCTGGTCCTGGACGAACGAAAGGAGGGCCAGCACCCGATGCTGGCCCTCCGTGACGTTCGTGGGTCAGAGCGGTAACCCGAATACCGCTCTGACCCGCCCCCGAACTCCTGCCCGCTTACCCTAGATGGAGCAGGAGCTGGTGAAGTGGTCTCGATGAGACGCAACTTTCGAGAATGATGATCCTCCATCAGGGGTACCCCCGACAGTCGGCACTATGGAGGACACGAATGGGGGACAGCACCGCGCGCCGCGAGGGGCAACCGGCGTGAGTCCTCCGTCGAGACGGCTCAGCCCGTGAACGCGCGCCAGTGTCCTGGGCCCACGGTGATCCCCGTGCGGAGGTTCCGCCTCGTCCGCTCCCACGTCGACGGGACGCGAGGTGCCGGGGCGGTGTCGGCGTCGCGCAGTGCCTGTTCGGCGATCGCGACGCTCAGCACCGCGGTGAGTGCCGCGAGCTCCTCGTCGGTCGGGGTACCGCGCTCGATCCGGAGATCGATCGACGACGGCTCGGTCGTGTTCGGCTCGGCGCCGGTGCTCACAGCGGGATGTTCCCGTGCTTCTTGGCGGGCAGGCTCGCACGCTTCGTCCGGAGTGCACGGAGCGCCTTGATGACCGAGACCCGCGTGGCAGCCGGCTCGATGACGCCGTCCAGCTCGCCGCGCTCGGCGGCCAGGAACGGGCTCGCCACGTTGTAGGTGTACTCGTTCGCGAGGCGCGTGCGCACGGCGGCGACGTCCTCGCCGGCCTCCTCGGCCCGCTTGATCTCGCCGCGGTACAGGATGTTGACGGCACCCTGCCCACCCATGACCGCGATCTCGGCCGTGGGCCAGGCGAGGTTGATGTCGGCCCCGAGCTGCTTCGAGCCCATGACGATGTAGGCGCCGCCGTAGGCCTTCCGCAGGATGACGGTCACCAGGGGCACCGTGGCCTCGGCGTAGGCGTAGAGGAGCTTCGCGCCGCGGCGGATGACGCCGGTCCACTCCTGGTCGGTGCCGGGCAGGTAGCCGGGGACGTCGACCAGGGTGAGGATCGGGATGCTGAACGCGTCGCAGAACCGGACGAACCGACTCGCCTTCTCGCCCGCTTCGATGTTGAGCGTCCCGGCCATCTGGGAGGGCTGGTTGGCGATGACGCCGACCGACCGTCCCTCGACGCGCGCGAAACCGATGACGATGTTCGGGGCGAAGAGCGGCTGGACCTCGAGGAAGTCGGCGTCGTCGACGACGTGCTCGATGACGGTCTTCACGTCGTAGGGCTGGTTCGGCGAGTCGGGGATGAGGGTGTTGAGTCGGCGGTCCTCGTCCGTCGTCTCGAGCTCCACCTCGACGTCGAAGACCGTGGCCTCGGACAGGTTGTTGTCGGGCAGGAAGCCGACGAGGGTGCGGGCGTAGTCGAGGGCGTCCGGTTCGTCGCTCGCGAGGTAGTGGGCGACGCCCGAGCGGGTGTTGTGCGTGTACCCGCCGCCCAGCTCCTCCATGCCGACGTCCTCGCCCGTGACGGTCTTGATCACGTCGGGGCCCGTGACGAACATCTGGCTCGTCTTGTCGACCATGATGACGAAGTCGGTGAGCGCGGGGGAGTAGACGGCGCCGCCGGCCGCCGGACCCATGATGATGGAGATCTGCGGGATGACCCCGGAGGCCTGCGTGTTGCGTCGGAAGATCTCGCCGTACTTGCCGAGCGCGACGACGCCCTCCTGGATGCGCGCGCCGCCGGAGTCGAGCATGCCGATGATCGGGACGCCCGTCTTCAATGCGAGGTCCATGATCTTGATGATCTTGTCGCCGGCGACCTCGCCGAGCGAACCGCCGAAGATGGTGAAGTCCTGCGAGTACACGGCGACCTGGCGGCCGTGGATGGTGCCGGTGCCGGTGACGACGGCATCGCCGTACGGCCGTGAGCGGTCCATGCCGAAGGCGGTCGTGCGGTGCCGCACGAACTCGTCGAGTTCGACGAAGCTGCCGTGGTCGAGCAGCTGCTCGATGCGCTCCCGCGCGGTGAGCTTGCCCTTCTTGTGCTGCTTCTCGATGGCGGCTTCGCCGCTCGCCGTCACGGCCTCGTGATAGCGGTTCTTGAGGTCGGCGAGCTTCCCGGCCGTCGTGTACAGGTCAGGGCCGGAGGTGGTTTCGTCGGTCACGCTTTCACCTTACCCGGTGGTACCACGGCCGACCCGTTGACGATCGGGTACAAGCGGCGCGCCGATCCGTTGTCGGCATCGTCCAAGCGTGCCGACGGGCGCCGCAGGCGCCGACGACCGGCCTCAGTAGGGTTGTGCCATGGATCTGCCCCTCACCGCCGCCCTCGTGCCACGCCTCGAGATCCTCGCCCACGCCGGCTCCACCAACGACGAACTCGCCCGACGCGTGCGCGAGGACGGCGGCGACGCGTGGCCCGACCGCTCGGTGGTCCTCACCGACGACCAGCGCGGGGGACGAGGCCGCCTCGGTCGCGTGTGGACGGTGCCACCCGGCACGTCACTCGCCGTCTCGGTCCTGCTCCGGCCGGTCACTCCGTCGGGTGATCCGCTCCCGCTGCAGGCCTACGGCTGGCTCCCGCTCCTCGCGGGTGCGGCGCTCGCGGAATCGCTCCGGGAGCTCGGGGTGCCCGCCGACGTGAAGTGGCCGAACGACGTGCTCATCGGCGGTCGGAAGGTGTCCGGCATCCTCGCCGAGCTGCTGCCGAGCGGGGACGCGGTGATCCTCGGGACCGGTGTCAACCTCCGTCAGCGTGCCGAGGAACTGCCGACCGACCGGTCCACCTCGCTCGCGCTCGCCGGGCTCGCCGATCCTGACCCGGACATCGTCCTCGTCGGCTACCTGCGTGCGTTCGGCGCCCTGTACGACGCCTACCTGGCCGCGTCCGGTGACGCCGAGGCCAGTGGGCTCGGAGCGGCGGTCACCGAGCGATGCGTGACGTTGGACAGCTCGGTGCGGGTGGAGCTCCCCGGCGGCGACGTCCTGACCGGCACGGCCGAGCGGATCGACGCGGACGGGCGGCTCGTCGTCCGACCGACCGACGGTGGTGCGCCGGTCGCGGTGGCGGCCGGCGACGTCACGCACGTGCGCTGAGCGTTCCCGCCTGTTCGCTGAGGGACCGGCGTGCGAGCACCGTCGCGCCGGAGACGGCTGCCGGCATGACCAGCACGGACAGGACCGGCACGAGGAAGAGGACCGCGACCGTCATCCCGAAGCCCAGGGTGCGGGCGCGTCTCCTGGCGAGGACCTGGCGGCGGTCGCGCAACGACAACCCCCTCGCGTCGAACGCGTAGCCCGTCAGTTCGAGGGCGAGGAACCAACCGCTCACGGCGAGCCCGAGCACCGGGACCACCGTCTGGCCGATCACCGGGACGAAGCCGAGGAGGAAGAGGACGACCGCCGTCGGGATGGTGAGCAGGAGCAGGCCGAGTGCCCGGGTGACACCGGTGAGGAGTCCGCGCCAGGCGGACTCACCCGACTCCGGAGGAGCGTCGCCGAGGGTACGTTCGACGTCGGCCCAGATCCGCTCGTAGAAGGGGTCGCCGACGAGGAGCGTCGCTGCGGCGTAGGCGTACAGCATCACCACGACGGCGACGGCCACCAACGCCACCGCGGCGGCCACCCGGATGGACGAGCGGTACGGCTCGTCCCAGGTGTCGGCGAACGGTGTCGCCCAGTCGACGATCGTGGCGGCGTTGACGCCGAGGACGACGAGCAACGCGATGAACACGACGCCCACGATCGCGGCGGGGATCATGCCGAGCAGCATGCGCTTCGGCGAGGTACCCCAGAGGCGGAACCCGCCGAAGAGGATGCCGATCCCCTCGAGGAACGACCCGACCACGCCGGGTTGCTGCGCCGTCGGTGCGGTGCTCTCGGCCGGTTTCACGCCTTCATGCTAGCCGGGCGGCCGATGCACGGATGTTCGGGATCGCCGACGGGCGGGGTGGGAGCAGGCGGCGGGTTCCCGCGACTGCTAAGAATGGGAGTATGGCTGATCCCGGTATGACGGGGCCGGGCAGGCCGGCTCCTCCCGCGGCGGCGACCGAACGTGTGGTCGCACGCCTGCGTCCGCATGCCCGGCGGCTCCTGCTCCCCGCCCTCCTGCTCATCGCGGTGAGCGGCGCCGGTGCGTACTTCTTCGGCTCGTTCGACCTCGAGTGGCAGAACTGGGCCGTCCTGATCGGCGGCGGGGTGATCGTGCTGGTCGCCTGCGTCCTGCCGTTCATCGCCTGGCTGTCGGTCCGCTACGTGATCACGACCCGCCGACTGATCGTCCGTCGCGGGTTCTTCGTGCGGACGCGCCAGGAGCTCTACCACGCCCGCGGCTACGGCATCACGGTGCACAAGAGTTGGGTGCAGAGCGCCTTCGGGAGCGGCAACGTCCGGGTGACGAGCGGTGGCGAGGTGCCGGTCGTCCTGAGGGACGTGCCCGGTGCGGTCCTCGTCCAGAACGCCCTGCACGAGCTCGTCGCGGAGAACCAGAGCATCGCCGCGCCGTACCCGGCAGCACCGCCTCCGATGCAGCAGCCACCGGTCCGACGCTGACCGGTGCGGGGCGCGCCCGGCCGGTACGATGTTCCAGTCGGGGCACCCGCCGATCCGCCTCCGGATCCGCCCGTCCCGCCTGCCGAAACGAGACCCGCCGGCCGGTCGCCGGAGAGCTGGAGTGAACCCATGAGCATTCGCGTCGGAGTGATCGGCGGCGGTCAGCTGGCCAGGATGATGGTGCCTGCGGCCGTGAACCTCGGGCTCGACATCCGCGTGCTCGCCGAGCAGGAGGGCATGTCCGCCCGGCTCGCGACCGTCGAGGTGGGCGACTACCGCGACGCCGACACGGTGCTCGCCTTCGCCGAGACGGTCGACGTCATCACCTTCGACCACGAGCATGTGCCGCAGCACGTCCTGCGGGCACTCGTCGACGCCGGTGTGCAGGTGCACCCGGGACCGGACGCGCTCGCCGTCGCCCAGGACAAGCTGCTCATGCGCGAACGCCTGACGGAGCTCGGACTGCCGGTGCCCGACTGGGCGCGCGTGCACGATCAGGAGGAGCTTGCCGCCTTCCTCGCCGAGCACGGTGGGAAGGGCGTCGTGAAGACGCCACGTGGTGGCTACGACGGCAAGGGCGTCCGTGTCGTCCATGGACCGAACGAGGTCGACGACTGGTTCACGGCGCTCTCCGAGGACGCCAACGGCGGAGCACTGCTCGTCGAGGAGCTGGTGTCGTTCCGGCGCGAGCTCGCCCAGCTCGTCGCCCGGCGCCCGTCCGGCGAGGTGGTGCCATGGCGCGTCGTCGAGACCGTGCAGCTCGGTGGGGTGTGCAGCGAGGTCATCGCTCCGGCGCCCGGCTCGGCTGGTCGGCTCGCCGACACCGCGGAGGAGATCGCCGTGACCGTCGCGACCGCGCTCGGGGTGACGGGCGTCCTGGCCGTCGAACTGTTCGAGACCGACGACGACCGCCTGCTCATCAACGAACTCGCCATGCGTCCGCACAACAGTGGGCACTGGACGCAGGACGGCAGCGTCACGAGCCAGTTCGAGCAGCACCTGCGCGCCGTCCTCGACCTGCCCCTCGGCTCGACGGGCTGCCACCGCGATTGGACCGTCATGGTGAACGTGCTCGGCGGGCCTGCCGAGGGGACGCTCGACGACCGCTACCCGCAGGTCCTCGGTGCGCACCCGCTGGCGAAGGTGCACAACTACGGGAAGGACCCGCGCCCCGGGCGCAAGGTCGGCCACGTCAACGTCGCGGGCGACGACCTCGACGACGTCGTGTACGAGGCACGTGCCGCCGCAGCGCTGCTCGGCGCCGAGAACGCCTGACCGCCCTTCGACAAGCTCAGGGACCGCGTGGGGTGCTCAGGGGCCGCGTGGTGTACTCAGGGACCGCGGTCGATGATCGGTCCCTGAGCCTGTCGAGGTGCGCCCTTCGACAGGCTCAGGGACCGGTCGAGGTGTGGCTCAGTACACGTCGCGGATGTAGCGCTTCTCGCGCTTCAGCGTGTGCACGTACTCGGCCGCGGCCTCCGTCGAACGCCCGCCGTGTTCGGCGATGAGCTCATGCAACGCCTGGTCGACGTCCTTCGCCATCCGGGAGGCGTCACCGCAGACGGCGAAGTGGCCGCCCTCCTCGAGCCAGGCGTAGAGCTCCTTGCCGTTCTCGCGCATCCGCGTCTGGACGTACACCTTCTCGCGCTGGTCCCGGGAGAACGCGAGGTCGAGGCGGTCGAGCACCCCTCCGGTGAGCAGCTCACCCAGTTCGTCCTCGTAGATGAAGTCGTGCGCCCGGTGCTGGTCGCCGAAGAACAGCCAGTTCCGACCGGTGGCCCCGCGCTCGCGGCGCTCTTGCAGGAACGAGCGGAACGGCGCGATCCCGGTTCCCGGGCCGACCATGATGAGCGGCGCATCGTCGTCCGACGGCACCCGGAAGCCGGCGTTGGCCGAGACGAAGATCCCGCTCGTCCCGCCCTCGGCGACCCGGTCGGCGAGGTGCGTCGACGCGACGCCCCCGTGGGCCCGGTCACCGACGGCGTAGCGGACGCTCGCCACGGTGAGGTGCACCCGCCCGTCGGCAGCCAGCGGGCTGGACGAGATCGAGTAGGCGCGGTGCTGGAGGGGACGCAGGACGTCGAGCAGCGACTCGGCGTCGAACCGCACGGACGTGGAGCGCAGGAGGTCCAGGATGTCCCGTTCGCGCAGCCAGGAGTCGAGCGTCTCGGCCTGGGCGAGCGCCAGGATGCCCGCGAGTTCCGAGTCGGGCGCGCGGTCGGCGAGCTCGGCCACGAGGTCCTTCGAAGGGGTCCGGATCTCGAACCCGTGGGTGAGCCGGTCCGCCAGGGTCGAGCCGTCGACCGACTCGTCCGCGGTCGCATCCAGTTCGGCGATGATGGCATCGACGAGCGCCGGGTCGTTGCTCGGCATGACGCCGAGGGCGTCGCCCGCCGCGTACTCGATGCCGCTGTCGCCAAGGTCGAACTCGTAGTGCCGGATCTCCTTCGACGAGGCCGGCCCGGAGAGGACGCGGTTGACGGCGAGGGTCGCGCCGTACGGCGTCTTGCGGGTCCACGGTGAACGCGTGCGGCCGGGCTTCTTCGCCGGTTTGGCGGCCGGCGCGGGAGCGGATGCGGCATCGGCGTCCGTCGGGGCGAGGGCGCCGAAGAGCGACAGGGCCTGCGTGGTCCACGCCGCGGCGGGCTCCTCGTAGTCGACGTCGCAGTCCACGCGCGCGAGGATGCGTTCCGCGCCGAGCTGCTCCAGACGCGTGTCGATGAGCTTGCCCGCCTGGCAGAACCCGTCGTATCCGGAGTCGCCGAGCGCGAGCACGGAGAACTTCAGGCCGTCGAGGCGTGGTGCGGTGCTCGCTTGGAGCGTCTCCCAGAACAGTTCGGCGTTGTCGGGCATCTCACCTTCGCCGTAGGTGGAGGTGATGACGACGACGTGTCCCATCGCCGGGAGGCGGTCCACCTCGACGTCGTCGAGTCCGATCGTCGTCACCGCCACACCGTAGCCGGAGGCGGCTCGGCCGAGATCCTCCGCGATGGCCTCCGCGGTGCCCGTCTGCGTGCCGACGAGCACGTGCAGGGCGAGCTGCGGTGTCCGGCCACCGGCGTCGGTGACATCGATCGCGCTGGAGCGGACCCCCGCCAGGAATCCGGCGAGCCAGACCCGCTGCTCGGGGCTGAAGGGCGCGTCAGCCGGGATGAACGGGTCGTCTGCGCTGCTGCCGAGCGCGGCGAGCGCCTCGAAGAGCACCGGGCTCGGTGTGCTGGTGGCCGCCGGGGCCTGGGTCGAGGTCATCGTCCCCTCCAGTTCGGGCGCGTTCATCGGGAACCCGCCAAGGTCAGTTCGGCCAGAGCGGCCGATGCAAGGAGTGCTTCGGTGCCACCGGTCGCTGCGGATCGGGCCCGGTTCTTGGCGTGCTGGTGCATGATCCACCCCGTGGTGCCCGGGTGGTCGATCGACAGCACGTTCCGCAGGCGCAGGGCCTCCGTGTAGTCGTGGAGGCGCTTCGCGGCGATCATGGCGGCCAGCGCCTCGTCGTCGTACCGTTCGAGCAGCTCTCGAGCCGCCCGCTGCACCCGCTGCATGACGAAGAAGTCCTCGGTGAGGATGAGCGTGCGGACACTCGCCTGCACGAGCGGGTGCGACGGGTCGTCGACGCCGGGCGTGCGGGACATCGCGACCTCCTGGGCGAGCTTCAGCACCGTGTAGCTCGTGAGGAGCGCGTAGACGTCCTGCGGGTCGGCCGCGGGCTCGCCGAGTCCGGGGGCGCGACCGCCGCGGACCGGCCGGCGGTCGCGGTAGTCGAGCTTGAAGGTGCGCAGCTGCTGTGCCGCGAGGGCCGCGCCGAGCTCGTCGAGGAGTTCCTTCCGGCTCTTGGCCGCGAGGATCGCGTCGCTGTCCTGATAGAGGAGCAGCGCGCGCGGCATGCCGAACACGAACTGGTGCCTGGCCGTGTCCCAGTCGGCGAGCAACCGGGAAGCGAGCGGCGAGCCGGTCGCCTCGACGTGCCACTGCAGCAGCAGGAGCACGGCGGCCTCGTGGAACGCCGCCTGCTCGCCCTCGGTGATCGATCCGAGGAGGAGGGAGTCCGCGCTGACCTTGCTCGGCAGTTCGCCCCGCGGGTCGTACTGGTAGACGAAGCCACCGCTCATCCCGTTGCCGAAGCCGATCCCGAAGCCGCCGAGGTTCAGCACGGCGCCGTTGGTCATGTACTCGCAGGCGTAGTCGCCGACGCCCTCGACGACCGCGGTGGCGCCCGAGTTGCGGACGGCGAAGCGGTCGCCGGCCTCGCCCTGGACGAAGGTGCGTCCACCGGTCGCCCCGAAGAGCGCGAAGTTGCCGATGAGGACGTTGCCACCGTCCTCCGAGCTGCCGCCGCCGGGGGAGAGGATCGCGATGGTGCCGCCGGATGCGCTCTTCCCGACGCCGTCGTTGCAGGTGCCGGTGTGTCGCCAGTGCAGGCCGTCGACGCAGAACGCCGCGTACGACTGCCCCGCGGAGTGCTCGGTGCGGATGGTCACGGTGTCGGCGGCGAGCGAACGGTGGCCGCGGTCGTCGGTGACGACGGAGGGGATCGCCGCCGCCTGGTCGTCGTCGAGCTCGTGGTTGAGGATGCGCTCGAGGTCGATCGCGAGCTGCCCGCCCACGGAACGCCAGCGGTTGCCGAGTCGGATCCCGCCGTCGGCGTCCTCGGCGCCCAGGTCGAGCGTCGTCCGGCCGTCGTCGAAGAGTCCTGCCCGTACCCGCTCGATGAGGGCGTCGTCGAGCGTGAAGTCCTTCTCCAGGTACACCGGGTCGGTGACGACGACCCCGGGGACGACCGCGAGCATGGCACGCAGGTCGAGGTCCGCGACGGCCGCCGGGTGGTCGACGAGGTGGAGGAGGTCGGTGCGACCGCGGGCTTCGCGAAGCGAGCGGAGGCCGAGGATGGCGAGCCGCTCGCGGACGTCGTGCGCGATGTTCAGGAGGTACTGCGCCAGCGCACGCGGGTCGCCGTCGAAGGTCTCCGGGTTGGTCGTGAGACCAGCCGGGCACTTCACGTTGCAGTTCTTCGCCATGACGCACTTGAGCATCATGAGCGCAGTGGTCCCGAACTCGAAGCTGTCGCCGCCGAGCAGGGCGGAGATGACGACGTCGCGACCGGTCTGGTGCGCGCCGGAGCAGCGCAGCGTGACCTTCGACCGCAGACCGTTCGCGCTGAGGGCCTGGTGGACCTCGGCGATGCCGATCTCGGCGCTGCGTCCGGCGTACTTGAGGCTCGTCACGGCGGCTGCGCCGGTACCGCCGGTGTTGCCGGCCACGTTGATGACGTCGGCACCGGCCTTGGCGACGCCGACGGCGATCGTGCCGATGCCCTCGGAGGAGACGAGCTTGACGACGACGCGGACCCGTGCGGCCTTGCAGTCGTGGATGAGCTGCGCGAGGTCCTCGATCGAGTAGGTGTCGTGGTGCGGCGGCGGCGAGACGAGCTCGATGCCGGGCGTGCCACCCCGGGCAGCCGCGATGTCCACCGTCACCTTGGGAGCCGGGAGCTGACCGCCCTCGCCGGGCTTGGCACCCTGGCCGATCTTGATCTCGAGCTCCTGCAGCATCGGGTCGGCGAGGTAACCGGCCCAGACACCGAAGCGCCCGGAGGCGAACTGCTTGATGCGCGAGCCGCGGATGGTGCCGTAGCGGGACAGGTGTTCGCCGCCCTCGCCACTGTTCGACATCCCGCCGACCATGTTGGTGCCGTGCGCGACCGCCTCGTGCGCGGTCGCCACGAGGGCGCCGTGGCTCATCGCCCCGGACGCGAGGGATCGGGTGATCTCGCTCGCCGGCTGGACGAGGTCGGTCGAGATGCTCTCGGCACCCTCGACGAGCATCGAGAAGTAGTCGTCGGCGGACCCCGTCGCCTCCACGATGAGGTCGCCACCGGAGATCCAGTGCCCCGTCACCTCGCCGCCGAAACGGTGGACGTAGTACTCGCCGAGCGCCGAGACCCGCGTGAGGTCGCCCGCGAGCGGTCCCGTGAGCTGCAGCCGGTGCCGCCCCTGCTCGGTCCGCGTCGCACGCAGGCCGCGGACGACGATCGAGGAGTTGCCGACGGGGCCGAGCCGGTCGAGCTCGCGCGCGAACTCCTCCGGGGTGGTCAGTCGGGTGATGTCCTCGGGCAGCACGAGCACGTCGCGGAGGGCCGCCGGGCGGCGGCGGCGCTCGGTCGTCATCGACTGGACGAAGGAGCGGTAGCCGGGCGTGATGGTGAAGGCGTCGATCTCGTCGTCGTCGAGGGCGTCGAAGGAGGTGTGCTGGTAGGCGTCGTCGTCGATCCCGAACGCGTCCTCCAGGTTCCCGATGGTGTGGAGGCGCAGCGGGTCGTCGCCGAGCGTGCCGCCGTCGCGGTCGACGGCCGTGGTGTCCGCTCGCGGCAGCTGCACGGGCTCCTCGGTGAGGTCGACGAAGCCGCGGACCGCGGTCGTCCCGTAGGAGTGGCCGGCGCCCTCGGCGCGTTCCTTGAACAGGCCGAGGAGCGGGACGTCCGCGTCGCTCGACGTCGTCAGGGCGCGCTGGTGCCAGGCGCTCGCCGTCCGGGCGATCCCGGCGAAGCCGACGCCGCCGACGGGGGCGCGGAGGTGCGGGAAGGCGCGCGCGAGCACGGGGTCGCTCGTGTCGAGGTAGTTCGGCTCGAAGAACTCACCGCCGATGTAGCTCTCGACGGTGCAGAGGCCGACCCGGCCCATGGTCTTCAGGAGCGACTTCTCGGCGGCGTAGGCGAACCGTCGGAACGCTGCTTCCACCTCGTCGGGGTGCTGCTGCTCGGCACGCAGACGGACCGCGAGCGGGTGGACCGCCGACGCGCCGAAGCCGAGGGCGGAGGCGACGTGGTGCGAGGACGGCAGCTGGCCGCTGTCGACCACGAGCGACACGCGGAGCCGGAGGCCGTCGTCGATGAGTCGCTGATTGACGGCCGCCACGACGAGGATGAGCG
Organism: Plantibacter sp. PA-3-X8; assembly: GCF_003856975.1. Taxonomy (NCBI): domain Bacteria; kingdom Bacillati; phylum Actinomycetota; class Actinomycetes; order Micrococcales; family Microbacteriaceae; genus Plantibacter; species Plantibacter sp. PA-3-X8. The sequence goes on along the minus strand of NZ_CP033107.1, from coordinate 3,612,319 downwards.
GCAGGGCGGCACCCTCCGCGTGGACGCCGCGGTCGCTGAGGATGGCGATGCCGCCGTTCTCTGCGGCGAACCCGGCGACCGCTGCGGCCACGCGCTCGACGGCGGCCTCGAGCGCGTCGGCGTTCGCCTGCGCGTCCACCTCGGGCCGGTAGAGGATGTCGAACCACGCGGCCGGCGACTCGTGCTGAGCGCTGAGGCGCCGCAGTTCGTCCTCGCTGATGATGGGGGATCGGAGGACGAGCTGCTTCGTGCCGACCGTGCCGCTGCCGGGCTTCGGGCCGAGTGCGACCCGGAGGGTCATGCCGTCCGCCTCACGGATGCTGTCGAGCGGCGGGTTGGTCACCTGGGCGAAGCGCTGGGAGAAGTACTTCGCCAGGCCGCCCTCCTGGTCGGACAGGGCGTTGATGGCGTTGCCGTAGCCCATCGCCGAGATCCGCTCCTTGCCCGAGGCGAGCATCGGGTCCGTCATGAACCGGAAGCTCTCCTGGTTGAGGGAGTACGCGACGTAGCGCTGCACCTGGCTCAGCCCACCGCGGTAGGCGAACGCGTCGTCCGCCGAGGCCGTCGGTACCGACACCGGCACACCCCGGTCCTCGAGCGCGTCGAGGTCGGTGGCCGATGCGGCGAGCATCGCCGGGTAGTCCTTGCGCGCCGCGAGGAGTTCGAGCGCCTCGCCCGTGCGGAGGCGCGTGCCCGTGCGGTGGTCGTAGGCGAGCATGCCGCCGGCTTCGATGCGACCGCGATGGACCACCTCGTCGTCCGGGAACGGCAGCTGCCCGGCTTCGGAGGTGACGCAGAGGTAGTCGGCCGTCTCGACGCTGCGCAGCGGGCGCAGGCCGAGCCGGTCGAGCCGGGCGCCGACGGTCGTGCCGTCGTTGAAGATGAGCGCGGCCGGGCCGTCGTTCTTCTCCTCGACGAGCGAGAAGTACTCGAGCATCGCCCGAACCTCGCGGCTCAGGGTGCGATCGTTCTCCCAGGCCGGGGGCATGACGGACACGACCGCCTCGAGCAGTTCGAGTCCGTCCTCGACCACGCGGCTGTGCAGCGTCTGGTCGAGGCGCGAGCTGTCCGATTGGCCCCTGGCCCGGATGATCTTCCGGCCTCGCGATGCAGCCAGCGCCGTCTCGGACAGACGGTTCTTGCGGTCGGTGTTGAGCTCGCCGTTGTGCGCCATGAGGCGGAAGGGCTGCGCCATCGACGGGTGGGGAGCGGTGTTCGTCGAGAACCGGGTGTGGAAGGCGAGGGTCCTGACCCGGTGCAGGGGGTCGGCCAGGTCGGCGAAGTAGGGGATGACCTCGCCGGAGTTGAGGCGTCCCTTGAGGACCTGGGTGCGCGTGCTGAGCGACAGCGGGTAGAGGCCGTCGAGGGTGAGGTCCGTGTAGGCCGTCGCCTCGATCGCGAGCAGGGCCGCGTGTGCGCGCTGGTCGAGGTCCTCCGTGGAGGCGTTGTCCGAGGGCTCGAAGATCCACTGCCGGATCGGCAGTTGGTACTGCACGGCCTTCGGGCGCAGGACGGCGTCGACCGTCGGCACGGCACGGGCGAGCAGCACGGTGAAGCCGGCCTCGCCGAGCGAGCGTTCGATGAGCGCCTCGGCGTCACTGATCCGACCGTGGTCGACCGGGAGGAAGACGTTCGCGACGCCGAACCGCCCGGCGACGAGCGGCTTGCCGACGAGGGAGCTGAAGAAGTCGACCGAGAGGTCGATCTGCACGCCCGCTCCGTCGCCGACACCCTCGGAGGACATGCCGCCGCGGTGGGGGATGGCGCACAGGGCGGTGTCGCCGAGTGCGATGACGTCGTGGCTCTGCACGCCGTCCTTGCGGGTGATGAAACCGACGCCGCAGTCGCTCTTGTCGGTCTGGCGATCGACGAGGTCTGGCAGGGGCGACGGTGCGGCGGTGCGCGGGCGCGGTGGAACGGAAGACGAGATCACGACGGGGTACCCCTCGGAATGCGGGCGCTGGACGGCCCGGAGACGGTGAGATGACGGGACCGGATCTACGTCGCTGGAGGGAGGGTCCGTGTCGACGCGGGCGCTGGGTGCGGCGGCCGTCGTCTGCATGAATGGAGGTGTTCCGATACTAACCGGGCCGTCCCGCCCACTCAACCGTAACGAGCCGAACCGGGCCGTTCGGCGTAGGCTGGGTGTTTCCGGTACGCATGGGACACGCCGTGAGCGCTCCGGCAGCTCCCGTCGACGGCCCATCGTGCAGCGCCCGGATGCGCTGCGGGACGGCTCACGAGCCGGCCCCGTGGCGGATCGGATCGCGACCGGACGACCGATGTGCAGCCAGCTGCATGTTTTTCGGACCAGAATGGTGAGATGACGACAGAGCACACGGCTGCGACCGGTCGCGGCTTCGCGCACGCCAAGGCGATCCTGCTGGGCGAGCATGCCGTCGTGTACGGGTCTCCAGCCGTCGCCCTGCCCATCCCGTCGCTCCGGGTCGAGGCGACCGCCCGACGCATCGACGGAGCCTCGGTGCTCGACACCGAGATCTCGCTCGGCCCGCTCGACGCCTCCGATCCGCTCGGGACCACCGTCCTAGAGACCCTCGCGCACGTCGGTGCGGCACCGGCCGGTGTCGAGGTCGTCGTCCGCGGGACCCTGCCGATCGGCCGAGGCCTCGGTTCGAGTGCCGCGGCCGCCAACGCGATCGTCGACGCCGTCGCCGACCTGCACGGCGTGGCGCTCGACGACGCCGACCGGTTCGAGCTCGTGCAGCGCGGCGAACGCGTCGCCCACGGGACGCCCAGCGGTCTCGACGCCCGGGCCACGAGCGCCTCGACACCCATCCTCTTCACCGCCGGCCGCGTCGAGCATCCGCCGATCCGCTTCGGCGGCAGCTTCGTCGTGGCCGACACCGGTGCGCGCGGGTCGACCCGGAAGGCGGTCGCCGACGTCCGCGCCTTCGTCGAGCTGCACCCCGAGCGTGGTCGCGCGCTCCTGGCCGAGCTCGAACGCGGGACCGTGGCGGGCGTCGCCGACCTCGCCGCGGACCGCCGCGACGACCTCGGGACCCGCATGGACGCGGCGCAGGTCGTCCTCGACGAACTCGGCGCCGGCCACCCGGCCATCACCGCGCTCATCGCGGTCGCCGCGGGGAACGGCGCCCTCGGTGCGAAGCTGACGGGCGGCGGGCAGGGCGGATGCATCATCACCCTCGCCGCAGACCCCGCGTCAGCCCGACGCATCTCGCAAGCCCTCCTCGAGGCCGGAGCACTCGGCACCTGGACGATCGACGCGGAGGACTACGCGTGACCCTGACCCCGCAACAGCTCGCGACGACCGCCTCGGAGGAGGGCAGTGCGACCGCGCTCGCCAACCCCAACATCGCCCTCGTCAAGTACTGGGGCAAGCGGGACGAGGCGCTCATCCTCCCGTGGACCGGAAGCCTCTCACTGACCCTCGACGCAGCGCCCACGACGACGACGGTGCGACTGACGGACGCACACGACGACGTCGTGCTCCTCGGTGGACGACCCCTCGAGGGCACCGCCCGCTCCCGCGTCACGCGCTTCATCGACCTCGTGCGCGCGCTCGCCGGCCGGGACGAGCGCGTCGCCGTCGACTCCCACAACGAGATCCCCACGGGCGCCGGCCTCGCCTCCTCGGCCTCGGGCTTCGCTGCGCTGGCGCTCGCCGCATCGACCGCGTTCGGACTCGACCTCGACCGCCGTGCCCTCTCCCGGCTGGCCCGCCGTGGCTCGGGGTCGGCCTCGCGCTCGATCTTCGACGGGATCGCCGTCTGGCACGCCGGGCACGACGACGAGAGCTCCTTCGCCGAGGCGGTGCCCGCGCCCGGACTCGAGCTCGGCATGGTCCTCACCGTCCTCGACGCCCGGGCCAAGTCGGTCTCCAGTCGCGACGGCATGCGGCGCACGGTCGACACCTCCCCGTATTACCCCGCCTGGGTCGAACGCACCCCCGTCGAACTCGAGGAGATGCTCGCGGCGATCTCCCGCGCCGACTTCACCGCGGTGGGCACGATCGCCGAGCGGAACGCGATGCGGATGCACGCCACGATGCTCGGCGCCGAGCCGCCGGTCCGGTACTGGGGACCGGCGAGCGTGGAACTGCTCGATCTCGTCGCAAACCTCAGAGGCGACGGCCTCGAATGCTATGCGACGATGGACGCCGGCCCGAACGTGAAGATCCTGTGTCGAGCCGACGCGGTCGACGAGCTCGCGACTCGGATCCTCGAGGCGCAGCCCGACATCGGCGTCATCCCCGCCAGAGCCGGACGGGGCGCGAGGCTCATCACCTCGGAGCCCGGCGGATCGGCGGGCGAGCAGACAACGGAAGGAGCGCGATGATCGAGATCAAGGCGCCCGGCAAGCTCTTCGTGGCCGGCGAGTACGCCGTCGTCGAACCAGGGCACCCCTCCATCCTCGTCGCGGTCGACCGGTGCGTCACCGTCCGACTCGAGGCGAGCGAGCACGAGGGCCGCATCTTCTCCGACCAGTACGGCCGAGCGCCCATCATCTGGCGTCGCAACCGCAACGGGGTCGTCGTCGAGCACGAGGAACGCCCGCTCGACCACGTCCTCTCCGCCGTGAGCACGATGGAGACCCTCGTCGCCGAGCTCGGCGTCGCGCAGCGGTTCTCCGCGCTGTCCATCACGAGCGAGCTCGACGACGCGAGCGGCCGGAAGTTCGGCCTCGGCTCGAGCGCGGCCGTGACGACCGCCACCATCCGCGCCCTCGACGAGTTCTACCAGCTCGACCTCACCCGCACGCAGATGCTCAAGCTCGCGATCCTCGCCACCATCGACGTCGCGCCGGCAGCCTCCGGTGGCGACCTCGCGGCGAGCATGTTCGGCGGTTGGCTCCGCTACACCTCGCCCGATCGGGCCCGGCTGCGGGAGGTGCGCCACCGAGAAGGGGTGCTCGCCGCCCTCCGCGACCCCTGGGCCGAGCTGGGGCTCGAGCGACTGTCGCCGCCGACCTCGCTCCGGCTCCTCGTCGGATGGACCGGCGAGCCTGCCTCGACCACGCGTCTCGTCGACGAACTGCAGTCCCGCAAATGGGCGGAGACCGCCCACTACACCTCGTTCCTCGCGGCCAGTCGCGCCGCCGTCGACGCCCTCACGATCGGCTTGAACGACGAGGACCCTGCCCTCGTGCTCGGTGCCGTGCGCTCCGCGCGCGCGACGCTCGCCGGTCTCGGCCGCGACGCCGGTGTCGACATCGAGACCGCCGCGCTCGCGCAACTCTGCGACGCCGCCGAGCGCCTCGGCGGGGCGGCCAAGTCCTCCGGTGCCGGTGGTGGCGACTGCGGGATCGCGTTCATCGGCCAGTCCGTCTCCACCGCCGCCCTCGAGGACGACTGGTCGGCCCACGGCATCGAGCGGCTCCCGCTCACGGTGCACCCGCCGACCGGACTCATCGACGCCGCCCACAGCCCGTGGGGGCCGTCGGAGATCAGCCGCACCGACGACGACGCGGTCGAATCCATCAGATCCACCTACGCTCGTGCCTTCGCCGAGCAGCACGACGTCCTCCGGGGCGGAACGGAACCCCACGCATGAGCAACGAACCCGACGGCGTCGCACCGGTCCCACTCAAGTGGATCGGCCCGCTCCATCTGAGCGGCAACGTCATGGAGGGCGAGCAGGAGGTCCCGCTCGCCACCTACGAGAGCCCGCTCTGGCCGTCGGTCCGTCGGGGCGCCCGCATCTCCTCCATGGTCCCCGGCGGCATCCGCGCGACGCTCGTCGACGAGCGGATGAGCCGCTCCGTCCTGTTCGAGGTCGACTCGGCCGGCGACGCCCTGCAGGCGCTCCGCGAGATCGAGCGCAGCCTGCCCGAGCTGCAGGCCGTCGTCGCCCAGTCGAGTCACTTCGCCGAACTCATCGAGATCAACTCGCAGATCGCCGGCAACCTGCTCTTCCTGCGCCTCGAGTTCCGCACCGGTGACGCGTCCGGCCACAACATGGTCACGCTCGCGGCGGACCGTCTCATGCCGTACATCATGGAGCGTTGGCCGATGCTCCGCTACGGCTCGATCTCCGGCAACTTCTGCTCCGACAAGAAAGCGACCGCGGTCAACGGCATCCTGGGTCGCGGCAAGAACGTCGTCACCGAGATGACGATCCCGCGGGCGATCGTCGAGCGGTTCCTGCACACGACGCCCGAGCAGATCGTGCAGCTGAACGTGCGCAAGAACCTCGTCGGGACGATCCTCGCCGGCGGCCTGCGCAGCGCGAACGCCCACTACGCCAACATGCTGCTCGCGTTCTACCTGGCGACCGGCCAGGACGCGGCGAACATCGTCGAGGGCTCGCAGGGCGTCACACACGCCGAGGTGCACGACGGCGACCTCTACTTCTCCTGCACCCTGCCGAACCTCATCGTCGGCACGGTCGGCAACGGCAAGGGGCTCGGCTTCGTCGAGGAGAACCTCACCCGCCTCGGGTGCCGCGAGGACCGTGAACCCGGCGCCAACGCCCGGCGACTCGCCGTCCTGTGCGCTGCCGCCGTCTGGTGTGGCGAACTGTCACTCCTCGCCGCGCAGACCAACCCCGGTGAGCTCATGGCCGCCCACCTGAAGCTCGAACGCAGCGCGCAGACCGCAGCCGGCGCGCCCGCCTGACCCTCCCACCGCACCGGGGGACCGGTGCATCGTCGACGCTCGAACGGAGCACCCCGCACGTGAACACCAACCAGACCAGCAGCCCCGCCGTCGGCATCGACGACATCGCCTTCGCGACCGGGGCGAACCGCATCGACCTCGCCGAGCTCGCCGGGCGCTTCGGTGTCGAACCCGCCAAGTACTACGTCGGTCTCGGCCAGAGCGAGATGAGCGTCCCGGCCGCCGACGAGGACATCGTGACGATGGCTGCCGCCGCTGCCGCACCCATCATCGAACGGCACGGCAGCGACCGCCTGCGGACCGTCCTGTTCGCCACCGAGTCCGGCATCGACCAGTCGAAGTCCGCGGGCGTCTACGTGCACCGGCTGCTCGGCCTGCCGCAGGCGGTCCGCGTGGTCGAGCTCAAGCAGGCCTGCTACTCGGCCACCGCGGCGCTGCAGTTCGCGGCTGCGCTCGTCGCGCGGAACCCCGAGGAGACCGTGCTCGTGATCGCGAGCGACATCGCGCGGTACGAACTGCACTCCAACGCCGAGCCGACGCAGGGCGCCGGGGCCGTCGCCATGCTCGTGGCCGCCGATCCGGCCATCCTCGAGCTCGAGACCGCGACCGGCGTCTACACGCAGGACGTCATGGACTTCTGGCGCCCGAACCACAGCGCGACGGCGATCGTCGACGGCAAGCTGTCCATCTCCGCCTACCAGGACGCCATCGAGGGGGCCTGGGCGGACTACCGGTCACGCGGCGGAGCGGACTTCTCCGAGGTCGACCACTTCTGCTACCACCAGCCGTTCACGAAGATGGCGATCAAGGCGCACCGGCACCTGGCCAAGTCGCTCGGCTCCGAGCGCACCCAGGAGGAGTTGGACGCACAGATCGAGCCGACGACCGGGTACAACCGCCGGATCGGGAACAGCTACACGGCCTCCGTGTACCTCGCGCTGCTCGCGCTGCTCGACGGCGACGACGACCTCACCGGTCGGCGCATCGCGTTCCTCAGCTACGGCTCGGGTGCGGTCGCGGAGTGCTTCAGCGGCATCGTGCGTCCGGGCTACCGCTCGGCTCTGCGGAGCGACGCGAACCGCGCGCAGCTCGATGCCAGGACGGTCGTCGACGACGCCCGCTACCTGCAGCTCCTCGAGGATGCGGCGTCGGCCGACGTCCACGACTCCGACCGCCCTCGCGAGACCGGTGCGCCGTTCCGTTTCGCGGGCGTCATCGGCGACCGTCGGCAGTACGAGCCCACCTCCGCTTGACCGCTCCCGCGCCCGAGCTCTCCTGGGTGGTCGCCGGCGCGGTGCGCTGAGCGCGGGTCTCCGGAGGGGCGCGCTCACGCGTGTGCCCTGCGGTCGTGCCGGTTCCGCCGCGCTCGTGTCAGCGCACCGCGCCGACGCCGGGTTCGACACCCTCGCGTCAGCGCACCGCGCTGGCACTCCACCCGATCGGGGACTGGTCACCCTCGGGAGGTGGCGGCTCGGATCCGGTCGACGAGGAACGGGCCCAGGGTCCGCGACCAGGTGGCCGTGATGTGGTGCAGATCGCGATAGACGAGCACGTTCCCGACGGCGAGCGGACAGGTCCCGGCGGCGCAGTACAGCTCGCCGAGATCCACGACCGGCACCGCGCCATCGGTCATCGCCGCCGTGGCGGTGTTCAGGTCGAACGTCGGGTACGCCTCGGCCACGGGGAAGGCGCACGCCCCCGCGATGAGCTCGGCGGCGCTCGTGCGGTCGACGCAGGCCGCGGCCTCGGTCGGCACGCGGGGATTGTCCCGCAGCACCACGATCGACGTCCCCTGCTCGAGCACCGGTCTCCACGCCGCGAGCGTCGCGCTACGGATCGCGGCCTGTTCGGCCACCGAGGTCTCGTCCGGACTCTTGGAGGTCACCAGGATGATGTCGTACGGCCGCTCACCCGTGAACGCCTCCTGCATGAGCGTCCGCCGGGCGTCGCAGGCCGCCGAGTCGTCGGGTCCCGGTGCCCGCCACTCGCAGCCCTTGCCGACGTACACGTCGAGTCGCCAGTTGCGTGCCTCGAGCTGGTCGACGAGTCCGGGGATGAGCATCGTGGCGTGCGAGTTCCCGGTGAGCGCGACCCGCGTGGCGTCCGGGCGCTCGGAACCGAAGGTGCAGCCGGGGAAGTCCGGTGCGTCGGCCGCCGCGGAGCACCGGAAGGTGTCGCCGGTGTCCTCGGTCCGCACCGACAGCGGCGGCAGGAGTTCGTCCGCCAACGCCGGATTGGTGCAGCCCGACACGGCCGCATCGGCACCGAAACACGGTTCGCCGTCCGCGACGTAGGCGTCCACGGTGCTCGCGAGGGTGCGTTGCTCGGTAGCGACGGTGAGCAACCCCGCGGTCGGGATGCAGAGCACGAGTGCGGTCGCCGCGCCCGCCAGCAGGACGGTCCGTGCGGAGCGTGCGTGCGCGAAGACGGGGGTTCGTCGCACAGGGTCCTCGACGAACCGTTTCGTCAGCGCGGCGAGGATCACGGCGACGACCAGGAGTGCGGCAGCGACCGCCCACCCGAGCGGGTCGCCGAGCGCGACGGGCACGCCGAGCACCCACGGCGCGACCACGATGAGCGGCCAGTGCCACAGATACAGCGAATAGGAGAGATCGCCGAGGAGGAGCGACGCACGTGTGCGCGCAAGGGTCGTCACGGACCACCGGTGGGTCGACGACCCACCGACGATCACGAGGAGCGTCCCGAGGACCGGGAGGGCGGCGGCGATCCCGGGGAACGCCGTCCGCTCGGTGAAGGCGACCAGGGCGACCGCCAGGAGGACGACACCGAGGACGCCGGAGACCGTTCGCCACCGGGTGCGGTGCACGACCACGACCGGCCCGAGGAGCGCGAGCAGACCGCCGGCCGCGAACTCCCAGGCACGGGTCGGCGTGGCGAAGTACGCCGGAGCCGGGTCCGCCGCCGTGTACAGGATCGAGCACAGGAGTGAGGTGGCACCGATGATCCCGAGCGCAACACCGAGGGTGCGGCGGAGGTCCGACGGTCGACGCCGGGTGAGCCACACGCACAGCACGACGACGAGCGGCCAGCCGAGGTAGAACTGCTCTTCGACGGAGAGTGACCAGAAGTGCTGGACCGGTGACGCGGCGCTGCCCTGTGCGAGATAGTCCACGGAGCTCCCTGCCAGGAACCAGTTCTCCCAGGAGGTCGCGCTCGCCACGGTCTCGGTGAAGAACTGCGTCCAGGCGCTCGGCGGGGCCAGCCGCCAGATCAGGACGGCGGTGACGGCGAGGACGAGCAGAGCGGCCGGCAGGAGTCGCCGGATCCTGCGGGCCCAGAACGCCGGGAGGTCGACGCGGCCCGTCTCGTCGGCCTGGCGTGCGAGGTGGCTCGTGATCAGATAGCCACTGACGACGAAGAACACGTCGACGCCGACGTACCCGCCGGGCAGGAGGCTCGACGACAGGTGGAAGACCACGACGGACAGGACGGCGATCGCGCGGAGCAACTGGATGTCAGGCTGCGTGCGCGGAACCGCTCCGAGGAGGGGAGACACGTCGGTCCGGTCCTGCACCTGCCTCACGCGCCCTCCTCCGCCCTCCGGGTCGACGGACGGCGGGCTCAGCGTAGGGAACGCCGGTGACGCACTCGTGGACGGCAGATGACGGGTTCGCATCGGCTCCCGGTGTCGCGCGGCGGACGACCGAAGGCCGGGTCAGCCGACGTTCGCGCCGAAGAGCAGGCCGAGCACGTAGGTCGCCGCAGCAGCGCCGTACCCGATCGCGAGTTGTCGCAGTGCCCGGCGAAGCGGTGGCCCCCCGGAGAGCAGCCCGACGACGGCGCCGGTGCCGAGCAGGGCCACCCCGACGAGGAGCGCGGCGACCACCAATGCAGCGACACCCTGCAGCCCGAACAGGTAGGGCAGGACCGGGATGACGGCGCCCGACGCGAAGAAGCAGAAGCTCGAGAGCGCGGCACCGAGCCCGGTCCCGATGGCTTCGTGCTCCATCGCCGTCCGGGCCTCGCGCTGGTAGGTGCCGGCGCCGACGCGGGCCAGGACGTCCGCTGCTTGGGCCTCGGCTTCGCCGACCTCCATGCCGCGTGCCCGGTAGACGAGCGCGAGTTCGTTCGCGTCGACGTCGAGGTGGGGGAGGGCGTCGTCGGCCGCCGGGTTGGGGCTGGACGCCTCGAGCAGTTCCCGCTGCGACCGCACCGAGACGTACTCGCCGGCCCCCATCGACAGCGCGCCCGCCAGGAGGCCCGCGAGCCCGGCGGCGAGGACGACGCCGTTGCCGACGCCGGTGGCGCTCATGCCGATGACGAGCGCGAGGTTCGAGACGAGTCCGTCGTTCGCTCCGAACACGGCCGCCCGGAAGGTTCCGGACAGGCGGTTGCGTCCTCGGGCGGCCAGGCCCCGGACGACCTCCTCGTGGATCTGCTCGTCGGCGGCCATGCGCTCGGTGGCCGCCCGTTCGGTCGCGTAGGGCGAGCGTGACTCGGCGCGCTGGACGAGCGCCAGGACGAAGACTGATCCGAACCGCCTCGCGAGCCAGCCGAGCAGCCTGGTCCGCAGGTCACCGCGTTGCGGCTTGCCGACGTCGTCCCCGAGCAGGGCGATCCAGTGCGACTCGTGGCGTTTCTCGGCCTCCGCGAGCGCGAGCAGGATGTCGCGCTCCTCACCGCTCCGCCGCCCGGCGAGATCCCGGTAGACGGCGGCCTCGGCGCGTTCGTCGGCGAGGTACCCGCGCCACCGCCGCAGCTCGCGCTGGCTGGGCGGCTCGTGGCGTGCTGCGGATCCGTCCGCGGTCGACGTGCTCATCCGCCGATTGTCCCAGACACCTGTCGACCGGTGCGCTGCGCGGTACCGAGGTGTCCCCGGACTGGGGGCTCCTGGGCGAGGGCTTGTCCGCCAGCTGCGGTGCGTCCTGAGCCGATCTTCAGGCACCGCGATCTACGATGGTGCTCATGCCCGAGAACTCCGCCCCGTCCCGTGACGCCCCGCCGCTCGTCGGCGTCGTGATGGGCTCGGACTCCGACTGGAACGTCATGAGCGACGCGGCGCAGGTGCTCCGCGACTTCGGCGTGCCATTCGAGGTCGAGGTGCTGTCGGCCCACCGCACGCCCGAGAAGATGATCGCCTACGGCAAGGCCGCCTACGGCCGTGGCGTCAAGGTCGTCATCGCCGGTGCCGGTGGAGCGGCGCACCTTCCCGGGATGCTCGCCTCCGTCACCACGCTCCCGGTCGTCGGCGTCCCGGTGCCGCTCTCCCGCCTCGACGGCCTCGACTCGCTCCTGTCGATCGTGCAGATGCCCGCGGGCGTGCCGGTCGCGACCGTGTCGATCGGCGGCGCGAAGAACGCCGCGCTGATCGCCGTCAAGATCCTCGCCACGGCCGACGACGCCCTGCACCAGGCGCTCGTCGCCTACGCCGCGGGCCTCGCCGACTCCGTCGAGGAGAAGAACCGGAACCTCAAAGCGCAGCTATGACGAGTGCAGCCACCGCCGCGAAGCCGATGCGGTATCCCGACACCCGTTCGCGCGAGGTGATGACGAAGCGCGCCTGGTGGCTGGTCCTGCTCAACCTGCTGATCCCCGGCTCCGCGCAGGTGCTCGCCGGGAACCGGAAGCTCGGTCGGTTCGGCCTCGGGTTCACCCTCTTCCTCTGGCTGCTCGTCGTCGTCGGCGTTGCCCTCATGTTCCTCGCCCGCGAGGTGCTCTTCACCCTCGCGACGAATCCGATCGCCCTCACCGTCGCGCAGATCCTCCTCGCCGCCTACGCGATCCTGTGGATCGTGTTGACGCTCGACACCCTGCGGCTCGTGCGCCTCGTGAAGGCCTCGCCGAACGCCAGGCTCGGTGTGGCGCTGTTCACGACCCTCGCCATGGTGCTGGTGGCCGGTGGGGCCGGCTACGGAGCGGTGGTCGCAGGCGCCACCCGCGGGTCGATCTCCTCCATCTTCGGCAACACCGGCCCGTCGGAGCCGCCGGTCGACGGCTACTACAACATCCTGCTGCTCGGTGGCGATGCAGGTCCCGACCGCGACGGCATGCGGCCGGACAGCATGTCGGTCGTCAGCATCAACGCCGAGACCGGGCAGGCGACGACCATGTCGATGCCGCGTGACCTCGTCGACATCCCGTTCCCCGAGGGCAGCGAGATGGCGTCCCTCTATCCGGACGGCTACGACGACTCCTGCGACGTCGACGTCTGTCAGCTCAACTCGATCTACACCGAGATCGAGCTGAAGAACCCCGAACTGTTCCCGAAGGCGACGGCTGAGGCGAGCGAGCCCGGCATCGAGGCGATGAAGCAGGCAGCCGAAGGCATCACCGGGCTGCACATCCAGTGGTACGTCCTCATCGACATGTACGGCTTCGCCACGCTGATCGACACGCTCGGTGGCGTCGACATCGACGTCAAGGAGCGACTGCCGATGGACGGCGACGCCGACCTCGAGAACGTCACGAAGTGGATCGAACCCGGCGAGCAGCACATGGACGGCTGGACCGCGCTCATGTACGCCCGGTCGCGGCACTCGACGAGCGACTACGACCGCATGGAGCGCCAGCACATCCTCCAGACGGCGATGCTCAAGCAGTTCAACCCGGCGAACGTCCTCGCGCGCTTCCAGGACGTCGCAGCCGCGGGAGGCGACGTCGTCAAGACCGATGTGCCCCAGGGCATGCTCGGCTACTTCGTGAACCTCGCGCTCAAGACGCGCGAGCTGCCGATCAACTCCCTGCAGTTCGTTCCGCCGACGATCGACCCGGAAGAGCCCGACTACACGCTCATCCACCAGATGGTGCAGGATCAGCTGTTCCCGCCGTCGCCGAGTCCGGAGCCGGACGCCGGCTGAGGCCGCTCTGAGAGGTCGTCCGTCCGGCTCGGCGTCGGTGTCAGATCTCCGCGTGCAGCTGCCAGACGCGTTCGGCGGAGTCGCGCCAACTGAAGGCCTGCTCGCGGTCCATGCCGAGGATGCGCAGGCGGGCGAGGCGTTCGCTGTCGCCGATGACGTCGTTGATGGTGGCGATGAGTCGATCGGCGTACCCCTTGGCACCGGACTCGACCACGACGCCGGCGCCGCCGCCGACCTCGACGAGCGCCGGGACGTCGGAGTGGATGACGGGCGTGCCGAAGCGGAACGCCTCGACGAGTGGGAGCCCGAACCCCTCGGCGAGACTCGGGTAGATGAAGGCGGTCGCGCGGTCGAGGACGACGGCGAGGTCGGCGTCGTCGAGGAACCCGAGCGCACGCACGCGACCCTCCGGCAGCCCGGCCTCGTCGGCGACCTGCGCGAGGGTGACGTCGCCCCAGCTGTCCGTGCCGACGATGAGCAGGGGGAGGTCGGGTGCACCGGGTCGTCCGAGGCCGGTGATGAGTTCCGTGATGCCGCGACGGGGGTCGAGTGAGCCGACCGACACGAGGTACTCGGCGGGGAGGTCGAGCGTCCGTGCTCGACCGTCGGCGTCGGTCGGGATGGTGAGCGTGGTCGCGGCGGCCCCGCCGATGACGCGGACGCGGTCGCCGAGATCGACGATGTCGCGCAGTTCGTCGGCGACGGCGTGCGTCGGGACCACGATGGCGTCCGCGTGCTTCCGCGCCCGCTTGACCATCGCCTTCTGCCACGCCACCGACATCGGTGTCAGTGACGACGGGTGCGACCAGGCGAGCGTGTCGTGGATGGTGACGACGATCTGGTTGCCGTCGTTGATGCGGTCGTGGCGGTTGAGCGGGGCGAGCAGGCCCGGGGCGTGCACCATGCCGTTCGCGGTGCCGGGCGCGACGATGCCGAGCTGCCAGGCGGCACTGAGCTCGCGGCGCGGGAGCGTGGTGCGATGCAGCGTCGCCAGTCCGGGGAGCTTGGACTCGAGGAGGTCGATCTTCTCCTTCGATACCGCCGAGACGATGCCCTCGACGTCGCATCCCACCGGGGCGCTCGCGATGAGCTCACGGGTGAGTTCCTCGGAGTAACGACCGACCCCGCCGGCGACCGGCGCGACGATCTGGTCGACGACGACGCGCAGGGTGGTCACGGCGCCGTGACGACGCCGTGCTGCGTCGCTGCCTCGAAGGCCTCCCGCCAGTCACGCATCGGGGCGAGACCGGCGGTGGCCCAGGCGTCGTGGCCGAGCACCGAGTAGGCGGGGCGCGGCGCGGGGCGGACGAACGCCGAGCTGTCGGTGGGGGAGACACGGGCCGGGTCCGCGCCGACCGCCGCGAAGACCGCCTGGGCGAACTCGTACCAGGAGGCCTGTCCGGCGTTGGTGCCGTGGTAGACCCCGGCAGGAGCGTCGGCGTCGAGCAGCGCGACGATCTGCGCGGCGAGGTCGGCGGTCCACGTGGGCTGACCCAGCTGGTCGGTCACGACGGCCGGGTCGACGCCGTTCGCCGCGAGCTTCGCCATGGTGGCGGCGAAGTTCGGTCCGTTCTTGCCGTACAGCCATGCCGTCCGCACGATGTAGCCGCCGTTCGGGTGCTCGGCGAGGACGGCGCGCTCCCCGTCGGCCTTCGTCCGGCCGTACGCGCTGATCGGGGCGAGCTCGTGGTCCTCCTGGTACGGCGAGGTCGCGGAGCCGTCGAAGACGTAGTCGGTCGACACCTGGACGAGCTTCGCGCCGGCCTCCCGAGCGGCGATCGCGAGGTTGCGGGCCCCGATGGCGTTCACGGCCGCGGCGTCTGCTTCGTGCGACTCGGCGTCGTCCACCTTCGTGTAGGCGGCGGCGTTGATGACGGCCGAGTGCCCTGCGACGGCGGAACGGACGGCCTCGAGGTCGGTCACGTCGAGCTCGGCGCGACCGAGGGCGGTGACCTCGCGACCCGTCAGGGCCTCCTGCAGGTCGTGGCCGAGCATGCCGGAAGCGCCGGTGATCAGGTACGTCAAGATAGGGGTCCTCTCGGGAGTGGCCCGTTCATCGTACCCGGCTCGGGCAGGGCGGAACCTGTCGGTGCCTGAGTCGCCGGTGGCTCCTCGAACAGCGTTCGCTGGGCCTCCTCAACGCGAGCGAGGTTGGCCAGGCCGTCCGCCCGATGGTGTCCGTAGACCCAGAAGCGGTAGAGGAAGAAACGGAAGAGGGTTCCGAGGCCGAGCCCGATGACGTTCGAGGCCAGGTTGTCGGCGAGCAGCGAGGTGAAGCCGAGGACGTAGTGGCTGACGTAGAGACACCCGACGGCGATGGCCATGCCACCCAGGGAGACGATCACGTACTCGCCGAGTTCCAGGACGAAGTTCTTCCGGCGATGCTCGCGGAAGGTCCAGTACCGGTTGCCGATCCAGTTGAAGACGATGGCGACCGAGACACTGATGACCTTGGCGCCGAGGGGGGACTGCGCGAGGTGGTCGTGTCCGAAGACGCCGACGCGCAGCAGGTTGAACACGAGCACATCGAGGCCGAAGCCGATCAGCCCGACGACGCCGAACTTCACCGCGTACGCGGAGACACCGTTCCAGAGGCGGCGGAGCAGAGGGATCATGGCGGGCCGTTCTGTGCGCGGACACTCGATTATGCCTGAGACAACCGGTGACGGAACCGCGGAATACTGTCGCCGAGCGCCGACTTGGTAGACTCCCCGGGTGCAGATCCGCGAACTGAACGTCCCCGACAGCTATGAGATCACGCCGAAGCAGTTCGGCGACGACCGAGGCGTGTTCCTCGAGTGGTACCGCTTCGACAAGCTCGAAGAGGCCTCCGGTCGGTCGATCAAGCTGGCCCAGTCCAACACCTCGGTGTCGAAGCGCGGCTCGGTGCGCGGCATCCACTTCGCCGACATCCCGATCGGGCAGGCGAAGTACGTCACGGCCACCCGCGGTGCCGTCCTCGACTACGTCATCGACATCCGCGTGGGCTCACCGACCTTCGGCCAGTGGGACTCAGTGCTGCTCGACGACACCGACCGCAAGGCGATCTTCATCTCCGAGGGCCTCGGCCACTGCTTCGTCGCCCTGACCGACGACGCCACCGTCAGCTACCTCGTGACCGACGTGTACCGTCCCGACCGCGAGCACGGCATCAACCCGCTCGACGAGCGGATCGGTCTCGTCATCCCACCGGAGGCCGGCACGCCTCTGCTCTCACCGAAGGACACCGAGGCCCCCGGTCTCGACGAGGCGGCCGCCGCCGGCCTCCTGCCGACCTGGGACGACGCCCGGGCGTTCTACGCGACCTTGAAGGGGAACTGACGATGCGCGGCATCATTCTCGCCGGTGGATCCGGCACGCGTCTCTGGCCGATCACCAAGGGCATCTCCAAGCAGCTCATGCCCATCTACGACAAGCCGATGATCTACTACCCCCTGTCGACGCTCATGATGGCGGGGATCAAGGAGATCCTCATCATCACCACCCCGGAGTACAACGAGCAGTTCCGGGCGCTCCTCGGCAACGGCGACGACCTCGGCATCCGCCTCGAGTACGCCGTCCAGCCGTCTCCGGACGGCCTTGCGCAGGCGTTCATCATCGGTGAGGAGTTCATCGGAGACGAGAGCGTCGCCCTGGTCCTCGGCGACAACATCTTCCACGGCACCGGCCTCGGTTCAGCTCTCCGCAGTCACAACGACATCGACGGCGCGCTCATCTTCGCCTACCAGGTCGCCGATCCGAAGGCCTACGGCGTCGTCGAGTTCGACGACGACTTCAAAGCGCTTTCCATCGAGGAGAAGCCCGCGCAGCCGAAGAGCAACTATGCGGTGCCCGGACTGTACTTCTACGACAACTCGATCGTCGAGATCGCCAAGACGATCGAGCCCTCCGCCCGAGGCGAGCTCGAGATCTCGACGGTCAACGAGCGCTATCTGGAGCGCGGCACCCTGCAGGTCCAGGTGCTCGACCGTGGCACCGCCTGGCTCGACACCGGCACCTTCGAGTCGATGATGCAGGCGTCCGAGTACGTGCGTGTGATCGAAGACCGCCAGGGCTTCAAGGTCGGCTGCATCGAGGAGATCGCGTGGCGTGCCGGTTGGATCGACGATGAGCAGCTCGCAGCCCTCGCCGCTCCGCTGGTGAAGAGCGGTTACGGTCGCTACCTGCAGACGCTGCTGGCCCAGCAGGCCTGACCGTGTCGCCTCTCAGCTCGCGGCTGACGGCGGTACGCACCCGCGCCGCCCGTGTCAGGACCCGTGCCGCCCGCCTCCTCCGGTTCTTCAAGGACCTCGGTCCGAAGGCCTTCCTCGGTCGGGTGTTCAGCAAGCTCTCGACCCAACTGAGCCTGCAGAACGCCGGCGGGGAGATGCTCGTCAACCTCGAGCACGCCGCAGCCGTCGACTGGACGGTGCCCGGCGAACGCTTCGCGAACCCGGTGACCGCCGCCGACGGCCCGGTCCGCATGGCCTGGATCATGTCGCCTCCGGGAGCCGAGAGCGGCGGCCACCAGAACCTGTTCCGGTTCATCGACTTCGCTGAACGGGCAGGTCACCACTGCACGATCTACCTCTACGACAATCTGCACCTGACGCCGAGTCTCGACGCGACGAAGCAGATGCTCGCCGCTTCGAAGTCGTACCCGGATCTCAAGGCCGACATCCGGATGTACGACGCCTCCGTCGGCGTGGATGCGGACACCCAGGCGTTGTTCGCCACCGGCTGGGAGACCGCCTACGCCTCCTACCTCGATCGCTCGACGGCGAAGCGCTTCTACTTCGTGCAGGACTTCGAGCCGTACTTCTATGCGATCGGCTCGGAGTACATCCTCGCGGAGAACACCTACCGCTTCGGATTCCACGGCATCACGGCCGGCGGGTGGCTGGCCCACAAGCTCAGCACCGAGTACGGCATGGCATGTGACTCCTTCGACTTCTCGGTCGACACCTCGCTCTACCGGATCACGAACGAGCGTCCACGGAACGAGATCTTCTTCTACGCACGCCCGGTCACCTCGCGGCGCGCGTTCGAGCTCGGCGTCCTCGCGCTGAAGGACTTCTCGGAGCTGAAGCCGGATGTCACCATCAACCTGGCCGGTTGGGACGTCTCCGGATGGGACTTGCCGTTCGCGTACAAGAACCACTCCAGCATGCAGCTGGCCGAGCTCAACGAGCTCTACAACCGCTGTGCTGCGGGGCTCGTGTTGTCGCTGACCAACATGTCGCTGCTCCCGCTCGAGTTGATCTCGAGCGGCGTCGCCCCGGTCGTGAACGACGGTCCGAACAACCGCATGGTGTCGGACAACCCGTTCATCGAATACGTGCCTCCGGTGCCCATGGCGCTCGCTCGTACGCTCGCCGGCGTCTTCGACCGGCCGGATGCGACCGCTCGTGGTCTGGCCATGTCCGCCTCGGTCGCCGGTGCAAGCTGGAGCGACTCGGGTGACGCGTTCGTGTCGGCAGTCGAACGGGTCATGCGTGGCTAAGGCACTGGTCATCGGTGCGAACGGGTTCATCGGTTCGCACCTCGTCGACGCGCTCGACGGTGCCGGCCACGAGGTGACCGCGTTCGACCGGTTCAGCTCGGGCACGACGACCTTCAGCTCCGAGCGGGCCCGAGTGCTGACCGGGGAGTTCCTCAGTCGGAGCGACCTCGAGGAAGCCGTCCGAGGTCAGGAACTCGTGTTCCATTTCCTGTCGACGACCACGCCGGCGACGGCGGAGAGCGATCCGACGCTGGACGTCCGCACCAACATCGCCCAGACGATCGAGCTCCTCGAGTCGAGTGTCGCCGCGGGTGTCGGCCGATTCGTGTTCGCATCGACCGGCGGGGCGATCTACGGGCAGCAGGGTCAGGACGTCTACTCGGAGACGGACCAGGCGC
This sequence comes from Plantibacter sp. PA-3-X8, assembly GCF_003856975.1. NCBI lineage: Bacteria > Bacillati > Actinomycetota > Actinomycetes > Micrococcales > Microbacteriaceae > Plantibacter > Plantibacter sp. PA-3-X8. The sequence goes on along the minus strand of NZ_CP033107.1, from coordinate 3,593,026 downwards.
TCCCGATCTCGCCCTACGGCATCGGCAAGCTCGCGATCGAGCACTACCTCGACTACTTCCGGGCGAAGCACGGTCTGGCCTCGACGGCCCTGCGGGTGTCGAACCCCTACGGCACACGCCAGCGTCCGAACCGCAAGCAGGGGCTCATCCCGATCGCGCTGAGACAGATCGCTCTCGGCCGGCCGATCCAACAGTTCGGCGACGGGTCGATGGTCCGCGATTACGTCTACGTCGAGGATCTCGTACGGATGATCCTGCCGGTGGTTGCGACCACGCCGGAGCACTCCACCTACAACCTCGGCAGCGGCATCGGGTTCTCCGTGTCCGAGGTGTTCGCCTCCTTGCGCCGCGTCACCGGCGTCGACTTCGCGATCGAACGCCTGCCGCAACCGAAGACGTTCGTCGATCGGGTCGTCCTGGACGTCTCCCGGTACGAGGGCGAGTTCGGTCGGCCGCAGTCGCCGACCTCACTCGACGACGGCGTCCGCGCGCTCTGGGCCGAACTGGGACGGGACGCCGGCTGACAGGGTCCGGCTCGAAGGGTCTCGTCGGGGACCGCAGCGTGGCGTCTCTCCGGTGCTGGTCCGCTCGATACCCTCAGAGGACGACATCCCCGAGCGGAAGGCCCCGAGATGCCAGAGACGACCGGGGCCCGACACGTCGGTCCGAGACCACGACGCAGAACCTCGGTCGCGATCGGCGCGGTCGTCGCCATCGCGGTGGGCTCGACTGCCCTCGGTGCCGTCCCCGCGGCCGTGGCCGAGGCTCCGCAACCGGCTCCGACGGGCGCCTACGTCTCTGCACCGTCCGTCGCACCGGATGGCGCGTTCACCGTGGACTTCATCGGCGAGACCGCCGAGTGCGGTGACGGCGGTGACGCGTTCTCCCAGAGCTGGGCGTTCGTCGACGCCGCAGCATCGACACCGCTGCCGTCGCCCTCGGAGGCGAATTCAGCGCTCGGCGTGACCTCGCGGGACGGTCAGATGTCGGCGTCGATCCCCGATGGTACGGCCGGATCCCTGCAGCTCACGTGCACACCCTCGGGAGGTGGCGCAGCACAGACCATCTCCCTACCGCTGACGGTCCGTTCGGGCCCGACGGCGACCAGGTGGAGTTGGAGCATCACGGGCCCCGTCGGGGCGGGAGCCGTGGTGACCGCCAGCGCGTTCGGCTTCACGCCTGGTGAGCAGGTGACGGCCTCGATCACGAACGTCACGCGGGGACTCGCGTCGGGCGGCGACCTGTCCGGTGCGGTCGCTGCACCTGTCGGGGCGACGGTCGACGGATCGGGTGCGGTGACGGTCGACATCGTCGTTCCGAGCGGCTGGGTTCCCGGGGACGACCTGGACCTCTCGATCGCGGGCGCCACCAGCCGGTTCCGCCTCGCGTCCGGTCCGGGCACCCCGATGCCACTCAGCTCGACGGAGGCGCTCTCGACGAGCGGGGCGGTCTTCTCGGGAGGCGACCTCGTCGTCCGGGCAGGAGGGTTCGCACCGGCGGAGACGGTCACCTTCTCCGTGCACCCGTCGACGGGTTCCGCTGAGCAGGTCGGAGCGCTGGTCGCCGATGCGGGCGGCGGGGTCGCGGGGACGCTTCGACTGCCGGCCGACGCTCCCGCCGGCGTGCAACGACTCTGGGGGGTGAGCGGGTCCGACGACGGACGACTGGTCTCCGCCGCGCTGACCGTGGCCGCTTCGCCGGAGGTCGTCCGGATCTCGGGGGAGGACCGCTACCAGACCGCGGTCGCGACGGCGCAGGCGTTCGCTCCGTTCGACACGGGTACCGGAACCGTCTACCTGACGTCGGGGAACACCTTCCCGGACGCGCTGGGAGCCGGAGCCCTCGCCGCCTCGATCGGTGCGCCGGTCCTCCTGACGGCACCGGAGGCCCTGCCGGACGCGGTGCGGGCGGAGCTGCTCAGATTGCGTCCTGCGACGGTGAAGGTGGTCGGTGGGACGTCGGCCGTGTCCGACGCGGTCCTCAGCCAGGTCACGGGGCTCGCATTCGCACACGGTACGACCCGCATCGGTGGGTCGGACCGGTTCGAGACGAACCGGCTGCTCATCGCGGACGCGCTGCGTAGCGCCTCGACGGTCTACCTCGCGATCGGGTCCAACTTCCCGGACGCACTCGCCGCCGGCCCGGCCGCAGCCAGTCTGGGAGGTGCCGTGGTCCTCGTCGACGGTGGTGCGTCGACCGTGGACGCTGCGACGCTCCGGATGATCGCCGGGCTCGGGGTCCGCGACGTCAGACTCGTGGGCGGGCGTGCGGCGATGAGCGCCGGTATCCAGTCGCAGTTGGAACACCTCTACCCGGGCAAGGTGACGCGGTATGCGGGAGCCGACCGCTACGACACGGCCGCGCAGATCGTGGCCGCCGCGTGGCCGGGCGCCGTCGATCAGGTGCTGTTGGCCTCGGGGGCGAACTTCCCCGACGCACTCGCAGCCGGCGCGTTGGGTGTACCGATGCTCACGAGCGGGTCCACCTGTGTGTCGTCTTCCGTACTCGACCGCCTTGCGGCGTTGCAGCCCAAGACGGTGTCGGTGGTCGGCGGGACCACGGCACTCACGCCGGCGGTGGCGGCACTGAAGCGCTGCTGACCCCGATCATCGGAGCCGTGCCTCGAGGGTGCAGTACTGAGGTGATCACCTCTGCTAGAGTTCAGCTCGCCTGCCGAACCCGAGCGGTCGGCGGCAAGGACAGCGCTGTGCACAGAACGTTCGCTCCACGCGGTCGATTGGCGATGCTCGCCGTGGCGGCGACCATCGCTCTCGCAAGCGCCGGCCTGATGGCTGGCACAGCCGCTCCAGCTCAGGCGGCGACGGTCCGACTGGCGGGCGACGATCGATTCTCGACGGCGGTCGCCATCTCGCAGGCAGCGTTCCCCGACGGCGGGGCCACCGTTGCGTACTTGGCGACCGGCTTCAACTTTCCGGACGCCCTCAGCGCGGCGCCCGCAGCGATGGTAGAAGGTGGTCCACTCCTCCTCACGATGCGCGATCGGCTTCCCGAGACCGTTCGAGCGGAACTCTCGCGCCTCGGCGTCACGAAGGTCGTCGTCGTCGGCGGTGTGAACGCCGTCGACGCTTCGGTGGTCGACGAACTCGGTGTTCTCGGTATCACCGTCGAGAGAGTCTCGGGTACAGATCGGTTCGCGACGTCGCGAGCGCTGATTCAGCGAGCGTTCTCGGTGACCGGAGCAACGCAGGTCTTCCTCGCGACAGGATCCAACTTTCCCGACGCCCTCTCCGCGGGGGCCGCAAGCGGACCCCGCGGGATCCCGGTGTTGCTGGTCGACGGAAGCTCATCGGGCCCTAGCTTGGATGATCTGGGACTGTTCCAGGCGTTGGGAACGACGAGTGCGACGCTCATCGGCGGTTCGGCCGCTATCGGGGAAGGCTACGCGGGCGGACTGCGGAAGTCCGTCTCATCCGTTGGCCGCATCGCCGGCCAGGATCGCTACGAGACGTCGGTCCTCATCAACAGTCAGTTTCCATCGGGAAGTTCGTCTGCCCTGATTGCAACGGGAACCGCGTATGCGGACGCACTGGCGGGTGCCGTCCTCGCGGGCCGCACCGGCTCGTCGCTGTACGTCGTGACGCCGACTTGCCTTCCGCCTGTCGTCGCCAACGGTTTGGCTTCGGCAGGAGTTACGGAACTGACCTTGCTCGGTGGTGCCGCGGCGCTTTCTCCCGCTGTGGCAGATCGCTTCGTCTGCCTTCCGCCACCCGCGCCGGCTCCTGCTCCGAACCCGCCTCCGGCGCCGGCGCCACCGCTCGGTTCAGCAGGGAACCCGCATCGGGACGGTGTCACTCCGGGGGCGTTCTGTAAAGCTTCGCTCGACGGGCAGTACGGCCGAACGGCGACCGGGCTCCTGATGGTCTGCTCGCGATCCGCGACAGATTCCAGACTTCGGTGGCGTCAGGCCTGACTCAGCATCGGCGGGACCACGGCACTCACGCCGGTGGTGGCGGCACTGAAGCGCTGCTGAGACCGGTCAGCGACGGCGGACGAGTCGTGCGAGTCGATCCGTGGCGCGCACGACCCGCCTCGAGCGCAGGGCCGCCGCCTCACCTTCCACAACGGCGAGGCGGGCTGCGAGGTCGGCCTCGCGCTCCGCTGCGGCTTCGAGTCGATCCTCGAAGCCGGAGGCGATGCGCTTCGCCCGCTGCACACGGTCGTACCGGAGCGCCTCGCTGAAGGCGAGCTGTGCTTTCCGGGTCGCCTTGTCGAAGTCCGCATCCGGCACGGGCGCCGTGAGCGCATCGGCGAGCACGTCATCGCGCACCAGGGTGCCGTCGACCGCTCCCTGCTCGAGCTCCTCGGGCGTGGGGTGGCGCATGAAGTAGTACGGCAGCAGCGCACCCGCCTTCAATCTCGCATAGTCGCGCATCCCGTGGTGGTTCGGGCTGGGTGTCAACTCGGGGTTGCTCTCGTAGGCGCGCCCGGAGATCTCGACCTTGTTCTTGTACTGCTTCCACGAACGCCACGGCAGGTGGAGGACCTCGATGGCGAGTTCCGGCGGCGGGGAACCCTGCGACGCCAGGCTCACGAAGTGGTTGCCCTGGATCACGTCGATGTCGGGGGACCCGATGTGCACGGCGTCCGGGGTCGGGTGGGCACGCACCCCGGCGAGCTCGAGCTGGTCCTGGGTTCGGGCGTCGCGGTAGACGAGCCGATCGAAGCCGGTGCCGTCCTTGGCCGGTGCGCCGGTCAAGTTGACGACCGGGACGAGGAAACTGAGGTAGGTCTTGGGGATCTGCTCGAACACCTCGTGGAGGGTCTTGGTGCGATCGACGGGCAGGAAGAACTCGTCGGCATCGGCGTTGATGACCCAGTCCGCTCCATAACGGGTGTAGGCGTCGCGCGCCATCTGCGTGACCACGGGCGCCTGCTGCTTGCGGTGCACCGGGTCATGACGGAGGTCGATCCGCCCCTCGGCCGCGTAGCGCTCGAGGATCTCGGTGGTGCCGTCGACCGACCCGTTGTCGGTGACGATGAAGGTGTCGACCCCTTGGGCCTCGTGGTGGTCGAGCATGGCCGCGATGATGTCCGCTTCGTCGCGGACCATGATCGTCATGGCGAGTTTCATCGAGTGTGTTCCTGTCGGGTCGGCATCGGGACAACCGCTCCAGCTTACGCGTCGGTCGGTCCGGTGTGGTCGTGGTGCAGGTAGGCGTAGAACTCGTCCTTGATGTACGCGAGCGTATGGTTCTGATTGGTCTCGTCGAGGACGAACGTGACGGGGAGGTCCGCCTTCTCCAGACGCCACCCGAGGCGGGCGGCCAGGAACGACATCCAGATGTCCTCGAGGAACCGGTACCGCTCGGGCAGGTCGGTGAAGAACGCGTCATCCATGACGATCTCGGAATCGCAGACGCAGCCGCCGGTGCCGACGTAGTCGGCCCGCTCGCGGTCCGCGAGATCCGTCCGGTTCCAGTAGGAGCCGTGGTTCGCATAGGCCCAGACCCCCGCGATCACCCGCTCGCCCGCTCGTTCGAGGAGCGATCGGATGAAGTCCGGTTCGACGTCCTGATCGTCGTCCAACATCACGAACGGACCGCGATAGCCGGCGAGCCTGAGCTTGCGCGCCGCCCAGAAGCGTCCGATGCCGCCGATGTTCTCCGGGCTGGCGCGGAACTCGATGCTGCGGAGTGCACCGCCGACGCCGACCTCCGCGATGACCCGGCGATAGTGTGCCTCGTCGTCCGGCTGGTTGTTCCAGAGCACCAACCGGAGGTGGCGGTCGACCCGCTGGTCGCGCAGCAGACGGATCACGTCGGCGAGCCGCTCCCGCCGGTTCCACAGGCACACGACGACCGCGAGGTCCTCCTCGTGCACCTCACCCGCCAGGAGCTCGATGGTGAACCGTCCGTCGAGCATCCGCCGCATCCGCTGGTCGGCCCGGCGCTGCTGGTAGGCGAGCACGGCTCCACGGTAGTCACGCGCCGCGCGGCCGAGGGCGCGCCGCGGGAGGCTCCGGTATCCGTCGGGCACACCGACCTCGCTTTCCTGGAGATTGCCTGGCGGGAGTCCGCTTCGAACCCCAGCACGCAGTCTCTCATGTTCACTCCTGTATCCTCGGAGGCGTCTCTGCTCGAAATCAGCGGAGAGCTGTTTCGAACTGCTAGGAGATCCACTGCATGGCTATTGCTGCGCCGAGCCCGGACGATCGGGCGGAACGACTGGCGGGACTGCCCTGGGAGGACGCCGGTTCACCCGGGTCGTCGCTGGGGGGTTCCACCTCGCAGCTGAAGGACATCTGGCGGCACCGCGAGCTCCTCGGTCTGCTGACGAACCGCGAGGTGAAGGCGCGGTACAAGGACAGCGCACTCGGCTTCTTCTGGAGCCTCATCAAGCCGCTCATGCAGCTGCTCATCTACGCGGTCGTCGTCGGGCAGTTCCTCGGAGCAGCCCGCAACATCGAGAACTTCGCGATCTACCTGTTCGCGGGTCTGACCGCCTACGGGCTCTTCAGCGAGATCGTCGGCGGCTCGACCTCCTCGATCATCGCCAACTCGGGCCTCGTCAAGAAGGTCTACCTACCGCGTGAGATCTTCCCCCTCTCCGCTGTGGGCTCGGCGATCTTCAACTTCTGCATCCAGTTCGTGATCCTCTTGGTAGCCGCCGCGTTGTTCGGGACGCTGCAGTTCTCAGGCAACCTGCTGTTCGGCCTCGGCGGCTTCTTCGTGCTGCTGGTCTATGCGACGGCGATCGGACTCCTGCTGTCCGCCCTGAACGTCTACCTCCGCGACGTGCAGTACCTGGTCGAGGTGCTCCTCATGCTCTTCATGTGGGGTTCGCCGATCCTGTACCACTGGACGTTCGCGGTGCAGCACATGCCGGGTTGGCTGGCCGACATCTACCTCAACAACCCGATCACGCTCGGGGTCATCGGATTCCAGGAAGCGTTCTGGGCGAGCACAAGCAACGGCGAGACCCTGCCCGACCTCGGGCTCCGCCTGGCCATCGCCGCCGTGATCGGCATCGTCCTCCTCTTCGGAGCCCAGCGCGTGTTCGCGAAGCTCCAGGGCAACTTCGCGCAGGAGCTGTGAACATGAGCACCTCAGTCCCCATCGTCCGTCTCGACGACGTCTCGAAGCGGTTCGTCATCCGCAAGGAGAAGAGTCTCAAGGAGCGGCTGGTCAACGCCGGCCGGTCGGCGAAGCACAAAGAGGACTTCTGGGCTCTCCGGAACATCTCGCTGGAGGTCGACTCAGGCTCGACCATCGGGCTCATCGGGCCGAACGGCTCCGGCAAGAGCACTCTGCTCAAGGCGATCGGCGGCATCATCGAGCCGACCAGCGGTTCGGTGAAGCGTCGCGGTCGGCTCGCCGCGCTCCTCGAGCTCGGCGCCGGGTTCCACCAGGACCTCACCGGTCGCGAGAACGTGTACCTCAACGCCTCGATCCTCGGGCTGTCCCGCAAACAGACCGACTACTACTTCGAGGACATCGTCGAGTTCTCGGGGATCCGTGACTTCATCGACACGCAGGTGAAGTTCTACTCGAGCGGCATGTACATGCGGCTCGCCTTCGCCGTGGCGATCCACGTCGACCCCGACCTGCTCCTCGTCGACGAAGTGCTCGCCGTCGGAGACGAGGCGTTCCAGCGGAAGTGCCTCGACAAGATCCGGTCCTTCCAGGCCGAGGGCCGCACGATCGTCATCGTCACCCACTCCCTGGGCCAGGTCACCGAACTGTGCGATCGCGCCGTACTGCTGAACCGCGGCGAGGTGCTGTTCGACGGCGAACCGCACGTCGCGACGACGGAGTTCCGTGACGTGCTCGAGGAGCGACGTCAGGAGGAGATCGCCGAGCACCCCGATGAGCAGGAGGGCGCCGGACGCATCATCTCGGTGAACGCCCACGCCGTCGGCAAGGCGGTCGGTGAGCCCGTCGCGCCCGGAGACGACCTCATCGTGTCCGCGACCTTCTCCCACAGTGAAGGGCTCGACGACTGGATCGCCGCGGTGCAGATCGACAGTGCGCTCGGCCAGGTCGTCTACGGCACCACGAGCAAGCGCATCGGACTGTCGCTCCCGCGGCTCCGGAGCTCCTGCACGGTCGACTTCGTGCTCGAGAAGGTGACCTTCGGCGAAGGCAAGTACTTCGTCAACGTGTCGCTGATGACCCACGACGGGGTCCACCTCGCAGACCGGCCCCAGATCGCGTCGTTCGATGCCCCGCACTTCCAGCTTGCCGTCGGGACCGTGCACGCCGTGCCGACCGCCAGCGTGGTGGATTCCGTCGCGTGACCTCCGGGTCTCGCCTACACGCAAGCCCAGCGAACTCCAAGTCGGCGCCTCGGTAGGATGGAGCGTTGACTCGTGGGGAACGGACGAAGGTGGGACGACGTGACTGAAGAGGCCGGAACCGGAGAGCTCCGACAGGCGAGGCTCGAGATCGCCCGCCTGCGAGCGGAAGCGGCCCGCCTGGCACGTCAAGCCGACGACGCAAAGCGGCTGCTCCGGGCTGAGCGTGCGAAGTCTGCGAAGTACGCGGAGCAGGTGCGCGAACTGCGCCGATCCTCCTCCTGGCGCCTGACGAAGCCAGTGCGAGCCGTGAAGCGGCGCGTGGCGTCGCTCCGCAGGGGCCGCTGAGGTGGGCGGTACCGTTCTGCGTGAGGTCCTCCCTCGGGTAGTGGTCGAGCGCCCTCGAGCGCTCCCGACGCACCCTGAGCGGGTGGCGTTCGTCGCCAGTTGGGGCGCGGATCCGCACGTCTCACGGTCGCTCTCCACTCTCGTCTCGGAACTCGCCCGTTGCGGCTACTTCGTCGTCGTCGTCCGTGCGTCGGACTCGGTCGAACCACTGGTCTGGCCGACGCCTCCCGAGGCGCTGGTGGTGCGCAAGCCCAACATCGGGTACGACTTCGGTTCATGGGCGACCGGGATGGCGTTGTACCCGCAGCTGCTCCGGGCCCCGTTCGTGCTGCTTGCGAACGATTCACTCGTCGGCCCGTTCGGGTCGCTGCAGCCGATGCTCGAGGACTTCGAGACTCGCGACACGGACGTCTGGGGCGCGACGAACACGCTCCAGTTCTCGCCGCATCTCCAGAGCTACCTCCTGGGCTTCCGGAACGGGATGCTCCGGGACCGCCCGGTCCGCACCTTCTGGCGCACGCTCGTCGACCACGACGACAAGCAGCAGATCATCGACCAGTACGAGATCGGGCTGAGCGAGCTGCTCCACGTCGAGGCCTACGTCACGAGCGCCTGGATCGATCACGCCCAGGTCGTCGAACCGGGGGAGAACCCGGTCATCCGTGGCTGGCGCCGACTCGTCCAGCTCGGGTTCCCGTTCGTGAAGCGGGAGATCATCACCAACCCGAGCGTGGTCGCCGACGGCGTCCGCGCTCGCGAGACCGTACGAGCCGCCTTCGGGGAAGACCCGATGGACTGGTTGCCGACCACACCGGACACGAAGCCGAGGTAACACATGAGAAGAATCACCCCCGGCGGCGCGAAGCGGTTCGCCGGCCGCAAGATGATCTCCGCGGGCGTCAAACTCGCCGAGCTCGACCCGGCCATCGTCCAGCACCACGTGCCGACGGCCTATCCGGCCGGGTTCGAGAACTGGCTGCGACGACGCAACGACCGCCTGACCTCGCTCTTCCCGAGCGAGTGGCGCATGCGCGAGGCGTCGACAGTGCCCGCCGCGCGCGTCGCTGTGGTCGTGCACGTCTTCTACGCCGAGCTCGTGCCGGAGATCCTCCACGAGCTGCAGCACCTGCCCGTCGAGTTCGACCTCATCGTCACCAACGCCACCGGCGTCCCGCTCGACCTCGACACCTCGTCCCTCGACCGCGTCGGGCGGGTCGAGGTGTACGAGGTGAACAACCAGGGACGCGACATCCTGCCGCTCGTGTCGCTGGTCAACGCCGACATCCTGGAGCCGTACGAGCTGGTCCTCAAGATCCACACGAAGCGCAGTGCCTGGCGTGCCGAGCACACGGAGCTCAGCGGCACGGGCGATGAGTGGCGCCGTTCGTTGTACGCCGGCCTGCTCGGCTCGCCGGAGCACGTCGAGTCCATCCTTTCGGCATTCGCCGGGGACCCGGCCCTCGGTCTCCTGACCGCCGACGGCAACCTCGTCGGTCCCGAGTTCTGGGGCGGCGACCAGCAGATCGTCGAGGCGCTGCTCAAGCGTCTCCAGCTCGAACTCGAACCGGAGACCCTCCACTTCGCGTCCGGTTCGGTCTACTGGGTCCGCGGCTTCATCCTGCAGGGTCTCCGCGCGCTGCAGTTGAGCGAGTGGGACTTCGAGGCGGAGGCCGGGCAGGTCGACGCGACCACGGCGCACGGCGTCGAGCGCCTCATCGGCATCGTCACGGAGGAGGCCGGATACGACCTGCGCGAGGTCGGTTCGCTCACCGCCTCCTCGAGCGATGTCGAGTCCGACGGTTGGAAGCGGTTCCGACGGGATGCCGAAGTGGCACCGCGGGCCAGGGCGGTCCCCTTCTACCTCCCGCAGTTCCACGCCTTCCCCGAGAACGACCAGTGGTGGGGCACCGGCTTCACCGAATGGTCGAACGTCGCCGGAGCACAGGCCATCTACGAGGGGCAGAACCAACCGCTGCTCCCCAGCGACTTCGGCTTCTACGACCTCCGGGCGCCCGGTACCCGGCGGAAGCAGTACGACCTCGCCCAGTCCATGGGGATCGAGGGCTTCATGTACTACTACTACTGGTTCGCGGGCAAGAAGCTCATGAACCTGCCGGTGGAACAGCTGGTCGCGGACTCCGATGACGAACCGTTCTGCATCATGTGGGCGAACGAGAACTTCACGCGGCGATGGGACGGACGTTCGACGAACGTCCTGATCGGTCAGGACTACGAGCGGGTCCCCGCGACGCAGTTCATCCACGACGTCATCGACCTGCTCACCGACGACCGCTACATCCGAGTCGACGGTCGCCCGGTGCTCGGTGTCTACCGGATCACCCAGATCCCCGAGTACCGTTCGGTCGTCGCCTACTGGCGTCAGGTCGCTCGTGAGGCAGGGTTGGATGACCTCCTGCTCCTCAGCGTGGACGTGAGCGGCGCGTTCGACGGGGTCGAAGGCGACCTCTCCGAGCACGGCATGGACGCGTACATGGAGTTCGCTCCCCACAACAAACTGTGGAGCCCATGGGACCGCGCGGACACGGAGTTCGACGACCGGTTCCAGGGGAACACGTTCCGCTACGACGCCATGGTGGAGAACGCCGAGCTCACCTTGTTGGAGGGTGTGTCCGATGACCGCTACCCGGGCGTGATGGTCAACTACGACAACACGGCCCGACGCCAGTGGCAGCCGGATCTCTGGTGGGGCTCGAACCCGTACACGTTCCGACGCTGGTTCGATGCGGCCGTGTCGGCCGTCGCGGACCGCGACCACGAGCACCGTCTGGTCTTCGTCAACGCCTGGAACGAATGGGCGGAGAGCGCCGTCCTCGAACCGACGCTCCGCTTCGGCAAGTCCTACCTGATGGCGATCCGCGACGTTCTGTACCGCTGAGCGCGATTCGCGCGAACGTCGAAGGGGCTGCACCGAACGGTGCAGCCCCTTCGACGTTCATGGCTCCGGTCAGGGAACCGTGGTCGCCTTGCACCCCAACTTCACGCTGGTCGATGCTTCGTAGATGCACACGTTCCGCGCCCCGGACGCCGCCGGAACCGTCAGGTCGAACCCATGGTCGGTGCCGGCACCCGGGTAGAGGCCGTCGAACCAGGACAGGGTGCTGTTGGCGCGGTAGGCGGCACCGACCCCGTCGATGTCCACCCAGACGAATGACGCCGTCGTCGCCGGGTCCACGCCGGGCTGGTACGCCCAACCGGTCACCCGGACCGCGCCCGCCGCGGGGGTGATCGTGTCGAACGATCCGGTCGCGGTGGTCGGGGTCGGCGTCGGTGCGACCGGCGTCGGCGTCGGCGTGGGGGTGGGCGTCGGGGTCGGCGTCGGCGCGGGTGCCGGAGCCTTCCCGGCGCCGACGGTCACCGTCTTGCAGCTGAACAGCACCGAGGTCGCGGATCCGTAGGCACAGATCCGGTAGGTCCCCGGCCCCTTCGGCAGGGTGACGTCGAACCCGTGGTTCTTGCTGGCTCCGGGGAACAATCCCTCGAACCAACTGAGGCTCGTGTTCGCCTTGACCGCGGTTCCAACGCCGTTGATGTCGAACCAGACGTAGGACGGGTCCTTCGTCGCGGAGTTGTAGGCCCAGCCGGTCAGCTTGATGCCGCCGTCGACGGCGGTCGCGGTGTCGAAGGAACCGTATTCTGCCGGAGCGGGGACGTTGACGGTCTTGCAGCCGAGCAACTTCGAGGTCGCCGAACCATAGACGCACACACGATTGTTGCCCGCCGTCGTCGGGATCGTGAGGTCGAACCCGTGGTTCTTCCCCGCCCCCGGGAACATGCCCTCGAACCAGCTCAGTGCGGTGTTCGCGCGGTAGGCGGAACCCTTGCCGTTGACGTCGACCCAGACGAACGTCGAAGCCGTGGTACTCCGGTCGAACGCCCAACCGGTGAGCCGGAGCTGATTCGCCGAGGCCGTCGCGGTGTCGAACGACCCCACCTCCTCGGACTTCAGCGTCACGGTCTTGCAACCCAACCGACCCGAGATCGCGTCGACGCACACGTTGTACGTCCCGAGTGGTCTGTCGAGCTTGATGGAATACCCGTGATTGGCACCGATGCCGGGGAAGTACCCGTTGATCCAGGGCAGGGAGACGTTGGCGGCGACCGCCGGTTCAGCCTTGCCGTTCACGGAGACGGTCACGTTGGTCGGGTTCTTCGTCGTGTAGTCGACTGCCCAACCGCTGAGGATCATGCCGCCCGGGACCTGCGTCGCGGTGTCGAACGATCCGGCACCCTTCGGGACGGTGACCTGCTTGCAGCCGAGGAGCGTGTTCATGGTCGAGTTGTAGACGCACACCTCGTACGTCCCCGGCGGCTTCGCGATGGTCCCGTCGAAGCCGTGATTCGGGCCGTAGCCCGGGTAGAGGGAGTTGAACCACGCACGGGACGTGTTCGCCAGGAACGGTCCTCCCTGGCCGTTCACGTTGACCCACACGTATGCGGGCGCCGTGCTGTTCGGGTTCATCGCCCAGCCGGACACGGAGATGCCCTGGTATCCACCGGACACGCCGTCGTACGAGCCGTACGAGGAGCCCGTCGTCGGACCGAACCAGTCCGTGTAGATCCGCCAGAAGTTCCGGTTGCCGTAGGCACCGCAGCCGTCGCCGGTGCCGTAGAGGTTGGCGAGCGCGGAAGCGTTCGGCTGATACGGCGTGTAGTTGTAGAGTCCGGCCGTCGCAGCGTTCTGGATGTAGACGGTGCTCGAGCCGCAGGCGGCGTTCGGGTTGAACCGTACGGCGTTGTTGCGACCGGGGACGTGGTTCCAGCGGGTCGGGTTCGCCTGGTAGTTCTTGAACTGCAGGGCGGCTGCGTACACCTGGTTGAAGAAGCCGTAGTAGTTGGTGTCGCAGTCGGCCGTGTCCGGGCAGCCGTAGCCCATGGCGCTCCGGTACTGCCGCGCGGAGGGCCAATCGTCCGTGATGAGGCTCTGCTCCTTCTCGAGCATGACGATCAGGACCTTCTGGCTGATGCCGCAGGCGACGCCGACGCGGGTGATGATCTCCGCCGCGCTCTGATTGCCTCCCGAGTACGCCGCACATCTGCCGGAGACCGCCGCGCGGTTCGGGGTGTTCTCGCGGAAGTCCTTGAGGCAGGTGTAGCCGGACCGACAGGCGGACACCCGAGAGTTCAGCACCGACTGCACCGCTGCCGCCGACATGGAGATGTCGTTGTAGAAGAGCTGGTCGCTGATGATGTTGCCGGGGTCGAAGTTCCGTGCCTCGGCGGCTTCGGACGTCTCCGGCGTCGAACCGACGACGAGGCCGGCCACGAGGAGCGAGAAGATGGCGAAGAATGCCGCCAAACGATGTTTCACGGGATCTCCAGAGTGGTCGGGGCGGAGGTCGTCGTGACCGCCGCTGAAGCGTAGTCGAGCGTGACGGACCAGGTGCCCGTGAGCAGGGCGCCGGTGTCCAGCTGGACGACCCCGCACGAGGTCTGCCCGGCGTCAGCCGCCCCGACGGACTCGATGCGCTGTTCGTCGCCGGGCCCCGTCAGGACGTAGGTGCACGAACCGTCGTTCTCGATGACGCCGGCGACGTAGCCGGAGATCGAGATGGTCGCACCGTCGGGATCGATGGTGGCGAACACGATCACGGCCTCCGGCTCGATCGGCGCCGGCTCCGGGCTCTTGCCCGGTACCTCGCTGGTCGAGCCGGTCGGTGAGGGGCTGGAGTCGGGAGCCGCGCCACCGCCGAAGCAGCCGGTCAGCCCGAACATGGCCACGAGACCGACCACTGCGAGCAGTCCTCCACGACGTGCGACCAGCATCGGCTTCCTCTCATCCACCCCCGGATGGGTGACCGGCGGTTCTCGGCTCAGTATACGGCCGGACTGGAGAGTCGCTGAGAACGGCCCCGAACCGCTGCGTTCCGTGCAACTCAGCGCGCGATGCGGCGCTGCAGCCCGTTCACGGCGCGGCGGGCGAAACGCTCGGCCCGCGCGATCGGGCCGGCCTCCTCGCGCCTGAGGACGACCATCGCCTGTTCGAACAGCTCTCCGGTCGGGATCCAGGACTCGACGACGAACCCGTTGGCGCCCCACGTGCGCTCGACGAACTCCCGGGGTGCGGCCGCCCAACCGTAGAACGACTGTTCGCGCGGTCCGTCATCGCCGCCGCCACCGAAGATGAATTCGCCGTTGCGGAACTGCTCGAGCGCGAGCTGCGCGTCGGGGACCACAGCCGCGAGGTTCGTCGCGAACGTGTCGGCCTCTCCTGCGGCCACCGCAGCCTGTGCACCGGCGACCTGGGCGAGGAAGTTCTCCTCGAGCACCGTGATGAAGACCTTGCTCCCCGGCCGGGTCACCCGCGCGAATTCGGCGGACCACCGGCGGTGGGCCTCCTCAGAGAGGTGGGAGAACACGCTGAACGCCGTCACGGCGTCGAAACTGCCGCTGTGGAAGACGGTGGGCGGCATCGGGCGGTTCGTGACCGCGTTGACGCCGGGCAGGGTGTGGTGCAGGAGCGCCGTCATCTGTGTGTCGACGTCGCTCGACCAGATCTGGTCCGCCCGGAGGCGACTCATCAGGAGGCGGGTGATCCGGCCCCAGCCGGAACCGAAGTCGAGGACGAGGTGTTCGCCCTGGTCGCCTGTCGGCCACCGGTCGAAGGCTGCTCCGATGAAGCGCTCCGCCTCTCGGTAGGCGTCGAGGTAGCTCGCGCCGACGAACTTCTGCTGGATACGCCGCGGTGGATTGGACGGTGCCTGGACCCTGGGGTCGACGATCCCGGGGA
Source organism: Plantibacter sp. PA-3-X8 (assembly GCF_003856975.1). Classification (NCBI taxonomy): domain Bacteria; kingdom Bacillati; phylum Actinomycetota; class Actinomycetes; order Micrococcales; family Microbacteriaceae; genus Plantibacter; species Plantibacter sp. PA-3-X8. Next base: position 3,577,676 of record NZ_CP033107.1, on the reverse strand, counting down.
CGTCATCGAGGGTCTCGGCGTCTGCGAGTCGTTCCACGTAGGAACGCTCGGTCTCGGCTTCAGTCAATCGGGGCCTCCTGGTGGGAACGGGTGGGTTCAGTCTTCCACGACCTCGGAAGCGACGGGTGACCTGTGACGAGCGGTCCATGCTCGGGCGGTGACGATCGTCATCAGAGCTGCAGCTGTCGACTAGGCTCGCGGATGGCGACCGGGCCGACGGCCGCCGCGGATGAGGGGGCGGTCGTGGTCGAGGTTCGTCGTCAGCAGACGGATCCGGGGGAGACCGGGACCGTCGCGCACCGCAGCAATGCATCGCCTCCCCTGGCGCTCTCGTCCGGGACGGTCCTCGCGGCCGCCTACCTGGTCGGCGTCGTCCTGCTCGCCGTCTGGGCGCTGTGGTTCGGGGGAGCGGGATGGCCGCTCTGGCTCGCCGTCTGGCTCGGTGTCGGTGCGCTCGTCGCCCATCGGACGGACTGGTTCCTCGGCATCGCCGCCGGCCCTGCCGTCGGTCTCTTCGTCGTCACGATGCTGCTCCGTCTGACGCCCCTCCTCGGTGTCGGCATCGCCACACCGGTCCTGATCGTCCATCTGGCGATCGGCATCGCCGTGGCGGTGCTGCTCTGGCGACACGGTGTACTGACGCTGGATGCTCGCTTCGTCCGACCGCTCCGCCAGATCCTGGTCGCCTCGGCGAGCGCGCTCGCCGGACTCGTGGCCGTGTTCGCGATCGTCGTCGTCCCCGGCCGGTGGAACATCGCGTGGGTGACGAGCGGCGACTCCATCACCAGCCTGATGTTCTCCCGATACATGTTCGGCGACGGCGGGATCAGCCCGGAGCGGACCAACCCGGTGCCGGTCCCGTATTCGCTCGTGGCCGCAGCGCTGGCACCCGGGCGGGATTCCATCCCACCCGAGGAGTATCTGCGACACGACCTCGGTCAGCTCGCCCAACTCTGGATCCTGGTGCTCCTCGGCGCTGCCGTCCTGGCCGGTGCGGTCGTCGTCGCGTCGCGGGGTACGGCCTCCTGGTGGGTCACGACGCCCCTTGCACTGGTCGCCGGTGCGCTTCCGCTCAGTTGGTTCGTCGCGGGGAACGCCCTGCAATTCGGCTTCTTCAACGCTGCGCTCGCCTGCTTCCTGCTCCTGGCCGGGTGGCTCGTCTATCTGCGCGCCGAGCGGTACCCGGTGCCGGCCTACGTCGTCCTCACCCTGATCATCACGGTGCTCCTCGGCACGTGGGGTCCGGTCGCCATCGTCCTGGGGTCGGTGCTGCTCGTCCTCGCCGGACGGAACCTCCGAGTGCTCACCAGCAGGGTCGACGTCCCCCGGTTCATCCTGGTGATCGCGGCGACCGCGCAGATGGTGGGGTACGCGTTGTTCGTCACCGTGCCCGACTTCCTCCGTGAGCAGGGTGCGCTCTCCGCCGACGGCGGCATCTTCACCTCCACGTCCAACACCGCCATCGCGGTCGGGGCCGCTCTGCTCGTCGTCGCCGCGTGCGCCCGCCTGCAGCAGGGCCGATCGCACGTCTTCGCCGGCGTCCTCGCCCTCACCGGCGCCGGGGCGCTGCTGGTCGTCGTCTTCGTCCTCCTGCGCCATGCCGTGCCCAACCCCTGGGGGTACTACCCGGCGAAGTTCGCCTGGTTGCTGGAGGCGCTGGCGCTCGTGATCATCCTCGCCCTGATCGCTCAGGCGCTGTCCGTCCGGCTGGACCAGGTGCGGAGCGCCCGTGCGGTCCTCGTCGCCGGTGGCATCGTGCTGGTCGGATCGCTCGCGTGGCAGATCACGCCGCTCGGCCCCGAGACCTCGGCGGTGTCGCCGATCGTCGAGGTCTGGCGGAAGACGGGTATCGCCGCGTCGGGCGACGCCGCGGAGCTCGCCATGCGGTTCGCGACGCCTGGGGAGAAGAACATCCTGGTGGGGTACGCCGATCCCTCGACGGACGCCTATGTGAACTCCTGGAGCCTGCAGATCAATACGACGGACGCGACCGACCCCATCCGGATCTCCGCCTACGCCTTGGACGTGACGAAGATCGACGACGTCTGCACGGCGATCGGTCGGTTCGAGAGCGGAGCGACGATCCTGACGCGGAACCCCGACCTCGAGGCAGCCCTGCGTGCCGAGTGCTCGGATCAGGACTTCTCGGTCGTCCTCGACGGCTGATCGTCCATGCGGTCGGCGCTCGGTTCGACGGCCCGATGGTCGGGTGCTCCCAGGAAGAGCTTCCTGCTCAACCAGACGGCGACGACGAGCACGAGGAGGAGCGCGACCGACAGCGGGCGCCAGCCGATGGGCGGCTCCCAGCTCGGGTCGAAGACGAATCGTCCGAAATCGCCGTCGATCCCGACGGCGTAGCGCCTGAGGGTCATGACGAAGGCGAACAGGTGGCCGATCGCCAGGAGGACGAACCCGCCGACGACGAACCGCGCGATGCGACGGTCGGCACCGATCCCGACACCGGCGTCGTCGAGCGCCAGACCGGCGACGATGACGAGGCACAGCAACATCGCGAGCATGTAGCGGCCCTGCCAGATGTACCCGTACTGCGCGTAGACGGAGAGGGTCGTGAGGACGGGCACGACGAGGCACACGACGAGGAGGCCCCAGACCGCGACGGTGGTGCGTCGTCGACCCCACACGACGGACGCCGACAACAGGAGCAGCAGTGCGGCACTCCACGCGATGATCGTGGCCGACGGGGCGGGGGTGTCGACCCAGCCGAAGAACCCGATCATGCCGAAAACCCAGTCGATGGACTGGATGAAGGTGTAGCCGGCCGCGAAGAGATAACTCACGATCCCGAGACTCGCGGGGGCCGAGCCGGCGAGGGCTGGCGGTTGCAGGTACCAGGCGACGGTCACGAGACCGACGACGGCCGCCCCGACGAGCAGTGCCAGGCCTGGTGGCGACTTCAGGAGGGCCGCCACCCGCGGCCGGTTGCCCAGGAAGATGGCGGCGACGACGATGAGGAGCACCCAGAGCAACGAGATGCTCCGCGTCGTCATGAGCAGGCTCGCGGTGACGAGCGCGAGGCCGGCCTGCTCCCAGAGCCGTCGTCCCGTGGCCGTTCCTCGGGTCATCGCGAGCAACGTGGCGAAGAGCCCTCCGGCGGCCGCGACCTCGAGGCCGTTCGGGTTCAGGGAACCACTGAGGTAGAGCACCATCGGGGTGACCCCGACGATCGCGCCGACCATGGCCCACCGCCAGCGGGGGAGGAGGGTGAGCTGCATGACCATGACGGCGAGCGCGAGGGCGCAGACCACGGCCCCGGCGATGCGCATGGCGTAGAAGGCCGCGTCACCGGTGACGACGAGTGACGGCCAGCCGACGATCGCGTAGAACGCCGGACTGTTGAGCCCGGCCGAGGACCCCGTGGTCACGAGATCCTCGTCGCGATCCCGGAGTCCCGCCTGGCAGTCGGCGGTCAGTTCGCCGTCGAAAGCGAAACACACGAGCTGATGCGCGTTCGCGATGTTCTCGGGTACCGTCGCCTCGGTCAGGCTCGGATTCTCGGGCCAGGGCACGGACACGAGCTCTCCGCGCGCCACCGCAGCGGCGCGGATGGCGTGGGAGGGTTCGTCCGGAATGGACCCGATCGGAGAGGCCAGCGCCCAGAGGACCATCGGCGCCAGGATCGTGACGAATGCGAGGAGGAAGGTCAGCCAGCGTCGTCGCTCCCAGCGGGTGGGGGCGGAGCTGCGGGCGGGAGAATCCATGTGGTGGAGGTTCCGATCAGGTCGATGCGCGACGGTTCGCGGTTCCGTCGCCGATCAGCTTAGCGGCGGGTCCGAGCGGATCCTCAGAGCGCCGCCCCGGTGTCTGGGCGACGGAGCCGACCGGCGCGTCGTGGTCGTTGAGGAGGCGTCGGCGCAGGAGGACGGCCCCGGTCGTCAGCACGACGAGATATGCCACGGAGAGTGGCAGCCAGCCGGCGGGAGGCTGCCAGGTGACGTGCTGGAGCATGTCGGCGAAGGAATACTGCGAACCGACGGTGTACCGCCGCAGGGTGTTCACGAAGGCGATGAGGTGCGCGATCACCAGGGCGCCGAGTGCGATCGTCACGAGTCGACGGGTCGTCCTCACCCCGAGGACGACGTCGCTCCCATCGATGACGACGCCGCACAGGACGAGGAGGACCGCGAACATCGCGAGCGTGTACCGTCCCTGCCAGATGTAGCCCATCTCGGTGACCAGGGCCGCCTGGACGAATGCCGGGACGAAGACCAGGACGAGCACCAGCAGGAGCGGGGCGAGCAGAGCGCGACCTCGGCCCACGATGAAGGCGGCCGCCACGAGCGATCCCGCCGCGACCGTCCAGATGGCCATCGCGGAGAGCGGGAGTGCCGTGTCGATCCAGCCGAAGAGCCCGATCCACCCCTGGGCGTAGTCGAAGGTGCTCACGAGCATCTGGAGGAATCCGGTCCAGTACCCGGTGCCCACCTCCGGATACGTCTGCCCTCCGTCACCGTAGGTGGTGAGCGGGGTCAGGAACCAGGCCATCGCTCCGACCGCGACGAGCCCCGAGACCACGACGGTGACGATCGCGGCCGGTCGTCTGAACAGGTCCTTCGCGGATCGCCAGTCGGCGGCGAGGAGCGCGGCGACGACGATGACGAGCACCCAGAGCAGTGAGATGCTGCGGGTGCTGGACAGGAGCAGTGTCGCGAGGACGACCATCGCTCCGCGCTCCCAGAGCAGTCGCGTCGACGAGGCGCGCCTGAGGGTGAGGAGCAGGACCGAGATCAGCGCCACCGCGGCGGTGACCTCGACACCGTTGGGGTTGAGCGTTCCCGACAGGAACGCGACCATCGGTGTGAAGCCCGCCACCAGCCCCATCAGGGCGAACCTCGCCCGTGGGAACTGCCAGAGCGACATCGTCGCGATGGCGAGCATCGCCGCGTTGAGCAGGGCGCTCATCCCGCGCATCCCGTACAGGGCGGCGTTGCCGTCGAGGACCAGCGTGGGCAGCCCGGTGATGGCGTAGAAGAGCGGGTGGTTGGAGTTCGCCGTGGTGACGGCCGGGGTCGGTGTGTCGTCGGGGTCGACGGGTCCGTCGCAGCTCGCGCTGACGTCCGGCTGGTAGGCGTAGCAGGTGCGCCCCTGGGTGTCGGCGATGTACTTCGGCACGAGCGACTCCGAGAGCCAGGTCTCGCCCGCCTTCGGCTGCCCGGTGAGGTCGCCACGGACGACCGCGGCGGCGCGGATGAAGTGGGCCGGCTCGTCAGGCGAGGAGCGCAGCGGGGAGGCGAGCGACCAGAGGAGGTTGGCTGCGAAGAAGCAGACGAACGCGATCACGAACACGCGCCAACGGTTCCTGACCGGGCGTGCGCCACCGGACGGTTCGAGCGGGCCTGCGAGCGAGATGATGTTCCATTCGACGTGATGACGGGCGATCGTGCGCCGACCGCGGAGACTGCAGACAGTTTATGCGGAAGCCGTCACGGGCGACGGCTGACGACGGGGTATCCTGACTCCACCTCGGACCGCCCATCAGCGTCCGTCCAGGGGCCGGCCCCGCACTCAGGAATGGAACGCATGACGTCGACGACGAACGTCCCGTACGACCAGCCGCGTCGTCCGGGCAAGCGTCTCCGCCTCCCGGGCGGTGGCATGTCGCTCAGCGAAGGACTGGGCGGCCACCGCAACTCGCTCGGCGTCCTGCGGCTCATCCTCGCGTCCATGGTCATCTTCTCGCACGCGTTCCCCACCGGGGGCTGGGGGGAGGATCCGTCGAAGGGGTGGACGAACGGCCAGGAGACGATCGGTGGGTTCGCCGTGGTCGGCTTCTTCACGATCAGCGGCTACCTCATCGCGAAGAGCGGTGCGTCCGCGGACATCCTCCAGTTCGTCTGGCGGCGCGCCCTGCGGATCTTCCCGGCCTTCTGGACCGTGCTCCTCGTCGGTGCCGTCATCGTCGGACCGATCGCCTGGCACCTCTCCGGCCGCGGTCTGCGCGACTACATCGGGGTCAGCCCGGTCGCCTACGTCTTCTCCAACGCGGACCTCACGATGCGGCAGTGGGGAGTCTGGGACATCTTCCAGAACACGACGCCGTACGGCGAGGTCGTCCAGTACAGCGTCTTCAACGGCTCGCTCTGGACGCTCACGCTCGAGTGGGGGTGTTACATGCTGATCGCCGCCCTCCTCGTGGTCGGCGTGCTCCGCCATGCCCGCTGGGTCGTGCCGGCGCTCGCCGCAGGGTTCTGGCTGGCCGACATCGCCTACAGCGTCGCACCGCAGATCGTGACGGTGTTCATCCCGCAACTGGTCGACGCGAACCCCATCAAGCTGGGTCTCGCCTTCCTCATCGGTTCGTCGCTCGCGATGTACTCGAAGCGGATCCCGCTGAACGACTGGATCGGCGTCGCGTGCGGTGTCGTGGCGGCGGTCACGCTCGTGACCGGAGGATGGGTGCTCCTCGGATACCCGGCTTTCGCCTACTTCATCCTCTGGCTGGCGGCCCGCCTCCCGAAGCGCGTCCAGTGGATCGGCGCCAAGAACGACTACTCCTACGGCATGTACGTCTACGGGTTCCTCGTCCAGCAGTTCACCGCCTTCCTCGGGTGGAACGCCCTGGGTTACTGGCCGTGGGTCGGGCTGACCATCCTCGTCACCGCGGCGTGCGCGTGGTTGAGCTGGCACGGGGTCGAGAAGCGGGCGATGGCGTTGAAGGATCGCGGTCCCGGGCGGGGACTCGAGTGGCTCGCGACGCGTCGGACCGCGGATCCCGTGTGACGGTGACCGCGTCGAGTACCATCGAATGTCGGCCCGCCTACAGCTAAGGACACCCATTCGTGACTGCAACAACGCTCGGAACCGTTCTGGTGACGGGAGGCGCCGGCTTCATCGGCTGCGCGCTGTCCCACAAGCTGGCTGCCACAGCCGAGCGGTGGGTCGTCATCGACAAACTGCACCCGCAGGTCCATCCGAGCGCAGAACGGCCCGCCGACCTCCACGAGGCAGCCGAGCTGGTCGTCGGTGACGTGACCGACGCCGCCGCCTGGGACGCCCTGCTGGCTGACGTCGAGCCGGACGTCATCGTCCACCTGGCCGCCGAGACCGGCACGGCGCAGTCCCTCCACGCCGCCACGAGCCACGCTCAGGCGAACGTCGTCGGAACGACGGAGATGCTCGACGCGCTCGGTCGGGCGGGGCAGGTCCCGGGACACTTCGTCCTGTCGTCGAGCCGCGCGGTCTACGGCGAGGGCCAGTGGCGGCGCACCGACGGGTCCGTGTTCGAGCCCGGGCAACGTTCGCACGCCCAGTTCGAACGTGGCGAGTGGGACTTCCCGGAGGCCTCACCCCTGCCCAGCCGGGCCGCGGTCACCATGCCGGCCCCGACGAGCGTCTACGGAGCGACGAAGCTCGCCCAGGAGCACATCCTGTCCGCTTGGACCGCCGCCCACGACGCGAAGCTCACCGTCCTCCGGCTGCAGAACGTGTACGGTCCCGGCCAGTCGCTCATCAACTCCTACACCGGCATCGTCTCCCTCTTCTCCCAGCTCGCGATGGACGGCGGCACGATCCAGGTGTACGAGGACGGTCGGATCGTCCGTGACTTCGTCTTCATCGACGACATCGCGGAGTCCTTCCGCGCGGTCATCACCGCCGGACCGTCCGCCGACGTGTCCCGCTTCGACATCGGTTCGGGCGTCGGGACGACCATCCTCGAGCTGGCACAGGCCATCGCGGCCTATCACGGCGCGCCCGCGCCGGTGATCAACGGGATGTACCGCGACGGCGACGTCCGGCACGCGGAGTGCAGCATCGACGACACGCTCGCCGGACTCGACTGGGCCCCGGCCTGGGACGTCACGCGGGGGGTCGCGGCGCTGCAGGAGTGGATTGCCGCCCAGCGATAGCGCCGTTCCGCCCGAGGCCGTGCGCCGCGGGCCGAACGGTGCCGTCCTGATCCTCGCGGCGACCGCCATCGGGGGAGGCGCGGGCTACCTCCTCCAGATCATCACGGGCGCAGCCCTCGGGACGGCGGCCTACGCGCCGTTCGCGGTCTTCTGGTCGGCGCTCTACCTGCTCATCAGCGCGCTGTCCGGCGTCCAGCAGGAGGTCGCGCGTGCCACCCACGTCCTCGGTGAGGGAGCACGGGGCGCATCCCGTGCGCCGGTCGTCCGCAACTTCGCGGTGGTCGCGGCGCTCATCATCGCCGTGCTCATCGCCGGCACCGCCTGGATCTGGGTCGGCGCGGTCTTCCCCGCGAACGGCTGGTCGCTGGTGCTTCCGCTCGTCATCGGCCTCGCCGCCTACGTCGTGGTCGCTGCGACCGCGGGCGTGCTCTACGGCCTCTCGCTCTGGGCGTCCGCTGCGGCCCTCACGATCGTCGACGGGCTCGTCCGGTTCGCCATCGTGGCCGTCATGCTCTCGCTCACCACCGATATCGCGGTCCTCGCCTGGGGCGTGACGCTTCCCTTCGCCATCACCCCGCTCATCCTCTGGCCGTTCATCCGGCGCGGTGTCGTCGGGCGGTTCGGGATCGACGTCGGACCGCGGGAACTCAGCTGGAACGTCCTGCGGACCGTCACCGCCGCCGCCGCGACCGGGGTCATGGTCAGTGGCCTGCCGCTGATGATCCAGGCGACCGGCGACATCGTCTCCTCGGACGCGTTCGGTTCCCTCAGTTACGCCATCACCCTCACCAGGGCACCGATCGTCATCGTCGTGCTCGCACTGCAGAGCTATCTCGTCGTGGTCTTCCGTACCGACGCCGACGCCATGCTCGGCCGGGTCGTCCGGTTCGCGATCATCGTGCTCGCCGGTGCGGGCCTCCTGTCCTTGCTCGCCTGGTGGCTCGGTCCGTGGGCCCTCTCGATCCTGTTCGGGCGTGCGGACGTGCTGTCCGGGGGCACCATCGCCCTCCTCGTGGCGACCGCGGGCCTCGTCGGTGTTCTGTGCGTCACGGGCGCGGCCACCCTGTCGCGCGCGCAGCACGGGCCGTTCGCCGGTGGCTGGATCGTCGCCGCCGTCTCCACGATCATCGCGTTGCTCCTGCCGCTGGGCTTGCACGAGCGCACGATCCTCGCGATGATCGTCGGCCCGGTGGCCGGTCTGATCGTGCACATCGTCGCTCTGCGGCGGCCGGCGTCGGTGCATCTCGGCCCGCCGGCGCCGGACGACCCGATTTCCTGATCCCGCGCGGCGCGGATAGCGTGGGCGGGCGCATCGACAGGCCGCAGCACGGCCCGTCACCGTCAGGAGGCAGAGCGTGAGTCCCAATTCGTTCACCGCACTCCGCCTCATCGCGGCGGTCGCGGTCCTCGTGCGGCACTCGCTCATCATCCTGGACGACGAGATCTCGCCGTTCGGTGCGCCGGACATCCCCGCACTCGGGCTCTGGGTCTTCTTCGTGGTCTCCGGGTTCCTGCTCCCCGGCGCGTGGGAACGCCGGCCGCAGCTCGTGCGATACGTGTCGGCCCGGGTCCTGCGCGTCTTCCCCGGGCTCTTCGTCAGCCTCCTCGTGACGGTGGTCATCATCGGCGCGATCGCCACGCCACTCGGCGTGCGCGCTTACCTGTCGGATCCGCAGACGCTCAACCACCTCACGAAGAACCTCGTGCTTCTGCCGGACTACACGCTGCCGGGTGTGTTCTCGGACAACCCCTACGCGAACGCCGTGAACGGTGCCCTCTGGTCGCTCGGACCGCTGTTCGCGATGTACCTGCTGGTGCCGGTCATCGGATGGATCCCGTGGCGGCGGGTGCGGGCCTCGGTCTGGACGGGGCTGCTCGTCTGGAGCGTCGTCGCTCCGCTCGTCGACGCGATCCCGACGCGTGACATCGTCTGGGGCAACTTCGTCGACGACATCCTCCGGGTCGCCGCATTCTTCTGCGCCGGCGCGGCGCTGCGCGAGTGGCGTGTCCCGCTCCGACTCGACGCGGCGATCATCGCCGCGTCCGTGTTGGCCATCGTGATGGTGCTCGAGCCGGAGCTGACCTGGTTCGTCGCGCACCTCGTGGTCCCGTACGTCCTCGTGACCGTCGGATCGCAGCCGATCCCGGTCCTGCGATCGGCCGGTCGCTTCGGAGACCCGAGTTTCGGGATGTTCCTGATCGGTTTCCCGGTCCAGCAACTCGTCATCCATCTGAACCCGCAACTCGACTGGGTCCCGAGCATCCTGACGACGCTCGTCCTGTCGGTCGCCTACGGCTATCTGCTGTGGTGGTTCGTCGACCAGCCGCTCGCGAGGATGCGGGTCAGCTCGCGTCGTCCGGGGACGAACCGTCTCGAGGCACCTCGGCCAGCCGCTGTTCGAGCGCCCTGATCCGAAGATCCTGCAGAGCGCTCTCCTCTGCCAGCGTCCGGCTCCGGTTCTCGAGGGTGGTGAGCTCCGAGCTGTGCTGGATGCTCACGAGGAACAGGATGAAGATGCTCACGAAGAACACGAGGTTCGTCGGGATCTCGACGCCGATGACGCCGGCGGCCCAGACGAGGACCTGCGGGAACACGCCGATCACGAGTGCGAGCAGGCCGGCGATGAGCCACCAGACGGCGTGCCGTTCGCGCAGTCGCCGTTTCCGCAGCATCTCCACGACGATCCCGAGGGTCAGGACAGCGCCGACGATGCCGAGGATGTAGGTGCCGATGGGGATCATGCGGTCACCACCTCGTCTCCGTTGTGCAGGGCAACGGGCGGTCGGATGAGCGCGAACACGAGCGCGAGACCGGCTCGTGCGAGGTACTTGGCGGCCTTGAGGGGATTGTGGGAGGGCGTGCCGCCCGCGCGAGGGCGCATGGCGACGGGGACCTGACGGATGACACAACCCGAGCGGGCGGCGATGACCAACGACTCGATGGTGTCGCCGAGGTACTCCGCGGGGTAGTGCTCGGCGAACAGTCGCACGGCGCGGGGGCCCGTGGCGCGGAAGCCGCTCGTCGTGTCGGTGAGTCTCGTCCGCGCGACCCTGCTGAGGACGCCAGAGAGCACGACCATCGCCCACTTCCGCGGACCACGCACCTCGTAGTCGCCCTCTCCGGCGAAACGGGCGCCCAGCACCAGGTCGGAGGTCTGCAGCTCCTCGACGAGTCGCACGACGCCCGAGGGGTCGTGCTGGCCGTCGGAGTCGACCTGCACCACGTTCCGGTACCCGTGGGCGAGGGCGTACTTGAACCCGGCACGCATCGCGCCACCGACGCCGAGGTTGTAGGGCAGTTCCGCGACGATCGCGCCGGCCGATCGGGCTTCGACGGTCGTGTTGTCGGTCGAGCCGTCGTTGACGACGAGGACGGCGACGCCCGGGAGTTTGGCGTGCACCTCGCGGACGACGGCGGCCACGGACGCCTCTTCGTTGAGCGCCGGCATGACGATGAGCGTGCCGGCGAGAGAGGTCGTCATACGGGGAATCCTAGCAATCGGGGGCGGAGCCGACCCGTCGACAGGCTCGGGGAGCGGGATCCGGGGCGAGGAGCGAAGCGATCGTCCTGGGCGGGGGCGCGGTGCGTGGGCGGGACGGGGCCCGGCTCAGACTCGCGCGAACACGTGCTCCAGCAGGGCACGGCGTCCTGCGGTGTTCCGAGCGCGCAGGGCTGCGGGCAGCTCGCTCAGGGCGTTGGCGCGGGAGGTCCAGTGGTTCGCGGCGGCGCGCGCGGCCCGGTTCCATCCCATCGCCCGGAGATCGCGCCGGGCCTCTCCGAACAGCGTGCGCTCCTGACGGAACTTCGAGCCGTCCGGACCGGTGACCGCGGAGACGCTCTGCGAGTGCCGGCGGTACGCGAAGCAGATCTCGTCGTCGAGGACCAGACTCCCGCCGTCCTTCGTGATCTCGAGCAGCATCGCAAGGTCCTGCACGACATCGAGGTCCAGTCGGAACTCGTGCTTCCTGAGCGCCTCGACCCGCCAGACGAGCGAGGGGAAGTACGTCCAGTTGCCGCGGAGCAGGCTCGTCGCGAGCTGCTCCCCCCGGTACTCGCGGGCACCGGTTCCGGAGAACCGGTAGAGCGCTTTGATCCGGTCCGCGAGCGGACGGGAGGGTGTGCCGTTCTCGTCGATGACCGAGACACCGGGCTGGATGATCGAGGCGTGCGGTAATGCGGCGATGAGCTCGCGCACGCGGCGGACGTAGTCCGGCAGCATGACGTCGTCGCAGCCCATGATGACGGAGAACTCCCCGGACATGAGGGACACGCACTTGCGATAGTTCTTCGAGGGGCGGAGGTTCACCTCGTTGCGGATGTAGGTGATGCGCGGATCGCCGAGCCCGACAGCCCACCGACCCGGGGCGAGGTCCGGGTAGACGTCGTCGACGATGGTCAGGTGCCAGTCGGGATCGGACTGCGCGAGGACGCTCTCCACCGCCGCCTGGAAGTGGTCGAAGCGGCCGTAGAAGGGCATCATGATGTCGAGCGTCACTCAGGTAAGCTAGCAACGATTCTCGGGCAGTGCGGAATTCTTCGACGATCTCCCGGCCCGATCACACGCACCGATCCAGAGCGGAACCTCATGACTGACACCCCCGTGAAGAAAGCTGTCATCACCGGCATCACCGGTCAGGACGGCAGCTACCTCGCCGAGCTCCTGCTGTCGAAGGGCTACGAGGTGCACGGGTTCGTGCGTCGCGCGTCGACCTTCAACACCGGCCGGATCGACCACATCTACGACCCCGAGGCGACCCACGACGGTTCGCCCAGGCTCCAGTTGCACTTCGCCGACCTGGCCGACGGGTCGCGCCTAGCGACGCTGCTCGCCGAGATCCAGCCAGACGAGGTCTACAACCTCGCCGCCCAGTCCCACGTGCGCGTCAGCTTCGACGAGCCGGAGTACACGGGCGACACGACCGGCATCGGGACGGTCCGGCTCCTCGAGGCCATCCGTCAGGTCGGTCTCCACTGCCGCTTCTACCAGGCGTCGAGCTCCGAGATGTTCGGGGCGACGCCGCCGCCGCAGAACGAGGAGACCCCCTTCTACCCGCGCTCGCCCTACGGCGTCGCGAAGGTCTACTCCTACTGGATCACCCGGAACTACCGTGAGGCCTACGGCATGTTCGCGGTCAACGGCATCCTGTTCAACCACGAGTCGCCGCGACGCGGTGGCACCTTCGTGACCCGCAAGATCACCCGCGCCGCGGCGCGCATCGCCGCCGGCCAGCAGGACTTCCTGTACATGGGCAACCTCGACGCCGTCCGCGACTGGGGCTACGCGCCCGACTACGTCGAGGGCATGTGGCGGATGCTGCAGGCCGACGAACCGACCGACTTCGTCCTGGCCACCAACACCGCGTACACCGTGAAGGACTTCCTGCAGTTCTCCTTCGAGCGGCTTGACCTCGACTGGGAGAAGTACGTCAAGTTCGATGAGCGCTACCTCCGTCCCACCGAGGTCGACGCGCTGATCGGCGACTACGCGAAGGCCGAGTCGGTCCTCGGCTGGACCCCGAAGGTGCTGCCACCGCGCCTCGCGCAGATCATGGTCGACTCCGACGTCGCCGAGCTCGAGGCGTCGGGCAAGCCCTACATCGACACCGCGGAGGTCTAGGCGCGGTGCGCGTCCTCCTCACCGGTGGTGCCGGCATGCTCGGTTCGAGCATCGCCGAGGTCTGGCCCACGCTCCGCGCTGCCGACGAACTGATCGTGGCGACGCGCGCAGACGCCGACCTCACCGATCGTGCCGCCGTCGCCGCCCTCATCGGACGCACGTCGCCGGACGCGATCGTGCACGCCGCCGCGAAGGTCGCCGGCATCCAGGCGAAGCTGCAGCGTCCCACCGACTTCCTGCTCGACAACCTCCTGATCGACACCTCGGTCATCCGAGGCGCGATCGACGCCGGCGTCCCCGAGCTGCTCTACGTGTCGAGCGCGGCGATCTACCCCGAGGGGCTCCCACAGCCGATTGGCGAGGGCGCGCTCCTCAGCGGCACGCTGGAGGGCGCGAACGAGGGATATGCGCTCGCGAAGATCGCCGGGACGAAGCTCTGCGAGTACGCGAGTCGGCAATACGGGTTCGCCTATCGCGCAGCCGTGCCGTCGAACCTCTACGGCCCGGGCGACGACTACACCCACGGTCAGGCGCACCTCATCGCCGCCGCCCTCGGCAAGGTGCACGCCGCCGTGACGAGCGGCTCCGACGAGGTCGAGGTCTGGGGCGACGGCACCGCCCGACGCGAATTCACCTACACGCCCGACCTCGCGGCGTGGCTCGTCACGCAGCTCGGCTCGCTCGACGCCTGGCCCGTCACGCTCAACCTCGGGCCGGGTGTCGACCACAGCATCACCGAGTACTACGAAGCAGCCGGTCGCGCCGCCGGCTTCACCGGTCACTTCCGGTACGACGCCACCAAGCCGTCCGGCGTGCACCAGCGCCTGCTCGATTCGGCCGCCGCCCGTGCGCTCGGCTGGAACCCCACCACCCCGCTCGCGGCCGGCGTCGCCGCGAGCTACCACGCCTACCTCGCAGCTCAGGAGCCACAGACAGCATGACCGACGACACTTTCGACTCCGGTTTCCCCCTCGCCACCTCCTCCTGGGATGCTGCGGAGTACGCCGCCATCCAGCGCGTCGTCGACAGCGGCCGCTTCACCATGGGTCCGCTCGTCGCGCAGTTCGAGCGCGATTTCGCCAGTGCGTTCGGCGCCGGATTCGGCGTCATGGTCAACTCCGGGTCGAGCGCGAACCTCCTCGCGATCGCCGCTGCGGTCCTCGACGAGCGGGTCGACCTGCAGGCGGGCGACGAGGTCTTGGTGCCCGCCGTGTCGTGGGCCACCACCTACTACCCGCTCCAGCAGTACGGCCTCATCCCGAGCTTCGTCGACATCGACGTCGACACCCTCAACCTGGATCTATCGCTCGCCGAGGCCGCCATCACCCCGCGCACCAAGGCGATCTTCGCGGTCAACCTCCTCGGCAACCCGAACGACTTCGCGGCGCTCACGGCACTCGCCGAACGTCACGGTCTCCTCCTGCTGGAGGACAACTGCGAGTCGCTCGGCGCGAAGGACGACGGTCGGTTCGCCGGAACGGTCGGAGCGATGGGCACGTTCAGCGCCTTCTTCTCCCACCACATCTCGACGATGGAGGGCGGGATGATCCTGACGGACGACGAGGCCACGGCGCAGATGCTCATCTCGCTGCGGGCCCACGGCTGGACCCGTGGGCTCCCCGAGAAGAACGCCGTCCACGACAAGTCGGGCGACGAGTGGGACGACCTCTTCCGCTTCGTCCTTCCCGGTTACAACGTCCGTCCGCTCGAGATGTCCGGCGCGATCGGCATCGAGCAGATCCAGAAGGTCCCGTCGCTCATCGCGGGTCGTCGGGAGAACGCCGTGTACTGGACGGAGCGCTTCGCCGACCTCGATTCCGTGCGCATCCAGCGCGAGCAGGGCGAGAGCAGCTGGTTCGGCTTCTCCCTCGTGCTCGAGGGCGCGCTCGCCGGCCGACGCAAGGAGGTCGTGCAGGCGTTCGCTGCCGAGGGGATCGAGTCACGGCCCATCGTGGCGGGCAACTTCACGAAGAACCCGGTCATGAAGTACCTCGACGCGAAGGTCCCGGCCGAACTCCCCGCCGCCGACAAGATCCACGAGGACGGGCTGTTCGTCGGCAACCACCACTTCCCGGTCCACGCCGGTATCGACCGCGTGTACGACGTGGTGGCCAAACTCTCCTAGGCTGGGTCTGCGCGGCCGCCCCACCGGTCCGCAGCAGCTTCCGTTCCACTGTCCACCTCTTCCCCCAAACCGACGAGGACCGTGCACCGTGACCCAGCCGATCAACGCGCCATCGAACGACGTCCTGACCCTCGGCGAGGCGGCCTCGCGGCTCCTCGGCTGCCGGGCGGTGCTGTTCGACCTCGACGGCGTCATCACCCCGACCGCCGAGATCCACATGCACGCCTGGGCGAAGCTCTTCACCGACGAGCTCCTCGCCCATGGGATCACCGAGCCGTACACCGACGCCGACTACTTCCAGTACATCGACGGCAAACCGCGGTACGACGGGGTGCGCGCGATGCTCGCGTCACGCGGCATCACGCTCCCCGAGGGTTCGCCGACCGACGCGCCTGAGCTGGAGACCGTGTGCGGTCTCGGCAACCGGAAGAACTCGGTGTTCACGGCCGTCCTGGAAGCGGACGGCATCGCCGCCTACCCGGGATCGTTGACCTTCCTCGACACGGTCGAGCAGGCAGGGCTCGAGGTCGCCGTGGTGTCGAGTTCCAAGAACGCCGAGGTCGTCCTCCGAGCGGCAGGACTCCGTGAGCGGTTCCCGGTCGTGATGGACGGCGTCGTCGCCGCGCGCGAGGGGATCGCCGGCAAGCCCGCGCCGGACACCTACGTCGAGGCCGGTCGTCTGCTCGGTTACGCGCCGTCTGAATGCGTCGTCGTCGAGGACGCGCACTCCGGGGTCGAGGCCGGTCGACGTGGCGACTTCGGACTCGTGCTCGGCGTCGATCGCGGCATCGGGCACCAGGCGCTCATCGATGCGGGAGCCGACGTCGTGGTCGACGACCTCGACGAGCTCGTCGACCCACTGCGGTCGGCTTCGCGAACAGCGGGGCCGGACGATCCGGCCGACTCCCAGACCTTCACGGCACCCCACGACTCCTCCGAGGACCAGGCATGAACCACATCACCAGCGACCCGCTCGACCGTCACCGGTTCCCGCTCGACGACTGGGCACTCGTCGAGACCCATGTCGACGCGGACGACGAGGGCACGACCGAGACCCTGTTCGCGCTCGGCAACGGCTACCTCGGCTTCCGCGGCAACGTCGAGGAGGGCCGCGACGGCCACGTCCACGGCACGTTCATCAACGGGTTCCACGAGACCTGGCCGATCCGTCACGCCGAGGAGGCGTTCGGCTTCGCCCGCGTCGGTCAGACGATCGTCAACGCGCCCGACACGAAGGTCGTGCGCCTCTACGTCGACGACGAGCCGTTGATCCTCAACGACGCCGACCTCCTGAGCTTCGAGCGTCGCCTCGACTTCAAAACCGGTGTCCTCAGCCGTGAACTCGAATGGCGGACGCCCTCGGGCAAGCGGGTCCACATCCGCTCCCGTCGCATGGTGTCCTTCACCGACCGCCATCTCGCGGTCCTCGACTACGAGGTCACGTTGCTCGATGCGGACGCGTCGCTCGTGCTCTCCAGTCAGATCATCAACCGGCAGGACCGTCAGGACGACTACCTCACGAACGCACCCGAGCCGGGGATGGGCGACCCGCGCAAGGCGGAGTCCCTCACCGAGCGGGTGCTGCAGCCGCGGTTCAAGCTCATCGACGGTCCGCGCGCCATGCTCGGGTACCAGACGACGAACTCCGGGATGACGATCGTGGCCGGCGCCGACCACATGATCGAGACCGAGAACGAGTACGAGGTCTCGACGCACATCGAGGCCGACCTGGCGAAGCACGTGTACACGATCCGCGGCCGCGCGGGCGTGCCCACGAAGCTCACCAAGATCATCAGCTACCACACCTCCAACGCCGTCCCTCCGAAAGAACTCGCCGACCGTTGTGCCCGCACACTCGACCGTTCCGCGGAGAACGGCATCGAATCGGCGATCCGCAACCAGGAGCTGTGGCTCGAGGACTTCTGGGCGCGCTCCGACGTCGAGGTCCACGGACAGCCGGCAATCCAGCAGGCGACGCGCTGGAACCTCTTCCAGCTGGCGCAGGCGTCCGCACGCACGGACGGTGGCGGTGTCGCGGCGAAGGGCGTGTCCGGCTCCGGGTACGGCGGCCACTACTTCTGGGACACCGAGGTCTACGTCCTCCCGTTCCTCAGCTACACGGCGCCGCTCGTCGCGCGGAACGCCCTCCGGTTCCGTCAGAACATGCTCGACGCCGCCCGCTCACGCGCGACCGAGCTCAACCAGCACGGCGCCCTGTTCCCGTGGCGCACGATCAACGGGCTCGAGTCGTCCGCGTACTACGCGGCCGGCACGGCGCAGTACCACATCGACGCCGACATCTCCTATGCGCTGCGGCAGTACGTCGCGGCGACGGGGGATGAGGACTTCCTCGCCCGCGGAGCCGTCGACATCTTCGTCGAGACGGCGCGCATGTGGGCCGACCTGGGTTTCTGGCGCGCGAACGGCAAGGACTCGTTCCACATCTACGGGGTCACGGGGCCCGACGAGTACACGACCGTCGTGAACGACAACCTCTACACGAACGTCATGGCGCGGGCCAACCTGCTGTCGGCCGTCGAGGCCGTGGAGCGCCTCCGCGAGGACGATCCGGCCTCCTTCGAACGCCTGGTCACGCGGCTGTCGCTCGACGACGCCGAGGTCCGCGAGTGGCAGCGCGCCGCCGAGCACATGCACATCCCCTTCGACAAGCGGCTCGGCATCCACCCGCAGGACGCCCAGTTCCTCGAGAAGGAGCTGTGGGACCTCGACCACACCCCTCCCGAGCACCTCCCGCTGCTCCTGCACTTCCACCCGCTCGTCATCTACCGGTTCCAGGTGCTCAAGCAGGCGGACGTCGTGCTCGCGCTGCTCCTGCAGGGCGACCACTTCACCGACGAGGAGAAGCTCGCCGACTTCGACTACTACGACCCGCTGACGACGGGCGACTCGACCCTGTCGGCGGTCGTGCAGTCGATCATCGCCGCCGAGGTCGGGTACCAGCGGCTCGCGCTCAAGTACTTCTGGTCGGCGCTGTTCGTCGACCTCGCCAACCTGCACCGCAACACCCCGGACGGTGTGCACGTCGCCTCCACCGGTGGGGTGTGGAGCGCGCTCGTGCTCGGCTTCGCCGGGATGCGCGACCACGGCGGCGTGATCTCCTTCTCGCCGCGACTGCCGGTCGACTGGCAGGGCATCACCTTCCGGCTCACCGTCAAGGGCACGCGGGTGCGCATCTCCGTCCGGCGCACCGAGATGCGGTTCACCGTCGAGGAGGGCGATTCCGCCTCGTTCGTCGTCGGCGGCGGCAACGTCCTCGTCGAAGCCGGCACGACGGTCACCGTTCCGCTCGACAACCAGGGTCCGCACCTCGTCGGCGAGCCGAGCGCGAGCGACATCGAGGGCAGCCGCCGTGCCGACGGCTCGCTCATCACCGTGTCGATGCCGACCATCGCGCTCGGGCCGGCGGACACCGAGTCGATCCCGATCATCCAGCCGCAGTCGGAGTAGGCGACTCCCGTCGTCCACTGACCCGCTCGACCGACCGTCGAGCGGGTCAGTCGACGACGGTCGGCTCCGGGCTCGGTTCCTGGCCGCTGGGACCGGGGACGGCGCCGCGCTAGACGGTCAGTGCCCGCCGGAACGTCTCGAGCGTCTGGGTCGCCGTGCGCTCCCAGGAGAACCGCTCCGCCTGTTCGAGACCGGCCGCGGCCAGTCGTCTCATCTCATCGGGCCGGGTCACGGCGGTGCGCATGACCGACGCGATGCTGTCGAGTGACGTGGGGTCCAGGTACAGGGCCGCGTCGCCGCACACCTCGTGGTAGACGGGGATGTCGCTCATCATGACGGGGAGGCCGACCATCATGGATTCGAGCGCCGGGAGGCTGAACCCGTCGACGAACGAGGGCATCGCCATGATGGTCGCTCGTCGGTAGAGCTCACCCAGTTCCTCGCTCGTGAGCCAACCTTTGAGTTCGACCCAGTCCTGCATGCCGGTCTCCTCGACGACCGCCCGCAGGGGATCGTCGCCGTGACTGCCCGTGATCACGAGCCGCGGCCGTTCGTGCTCGAGGAGCAACGGCAGGGCGCGGATGAGGCTCGCCCAGTTCTTGTGTGGGCGGCGGTTCCCGGTCGCGAGGACGAACGGATGCTCCTGATCCGGGTCGCGGTCGCCGTCGATCGTCGGCATGGTGCCGGCCAGGGGCACGAGGTCGATCCGGGCCCGCGGGACGTGCAGGTACTTCTCGATCTCGGCACGTGAGACCTCGCTGATGGTGAGGACCCTGGTGGCGTTCCTGGAGGTGAGGCGCTCCATGAGCTTCACGGGAGCGGTGTACAGCGGCGTCGTCATGAGCTCCGGATTGCTCCAGTACAGCATGTCGTGCATGGTCACGACGGACGGCATCGACGATCGCGCCGGCCCGAGCGTGGCGGGGGAGTGGATGAGGTCCGCCCCGTGTCGCTTCGCCTGGCGGGCCACCTGGAACAGCTCGCCGTAGGCCCAGATGAACCGGTTCTCCCCGCTGATCCCCGTGTCCACCATCTCGCCGGGGAACCAGGAGCGGTCGAGCTGGTAGCCCTCTCGGCTGGCGAGCCCCACGAACTCGAACTCGCTGCCCTGCCGGCCGATCTCGCGGTACAGCTCGCGGGCGTAGGTCTCCATACCGCCCTTCGTGCCGGTGTACGAGAGGAGGTCGACGGCTACGCGGGGCATAAGGCACGAGGATACCAGTGGGGCGGCCGGGATAGGCTGTCGGGTGGTCCGGTGAGCGGTGAGGAGCGGATCCATGCCAGCAGCATCAGTCGACGAACGCGTGTCCGTCGCCCTCTGCACCTACAACGGTGGGGAGTACCTCGCCGAGCAGCTGGAGAGTGTCGCGCGGCAGACGGTGCTGCCCGGCGAGATCGTGATCAGCGACGACGGGTCGACCGACGGTACGTCCGCCATCGTCGAGCGGTTCGCCGAGGCGTCGCCGGTCCCGGTCCGCTTCCTGCGGAACCCGACCGCGCTCGGCGTGACGCGCAACTTCGAGAGCGCCATCCGTGCGACCGTCGGGGAACTGGTCGTCCTGTCCGATCAGGACGACGTATGGCGGCCCGACCGCGTCGAGCGTGCCCTTGCCGCCTTCGACGCGCGTCCGGAGCTCCAACTGGTGTGCTCGGACGCCAGGCTCGTCGGAGCCGACGGTACCCCGCTCGGCACCACCCTGTTCGCCTCGCTGTCGATCGGGCCGGTCGAGCGCGACCGTATCCGCGCGGGCGACGCGTTCGGCGTGCTCTTGCGACGCAACCTCGTCACTGGCGCGACCGCGATGTTCCGACGTGCGGTCTTCGACGCGGCAGCGCCGTTCCCCGCTCCGTGGGTGCACGACGAGTGGTTGGCGATCGTGGCCGCAGCACGAGGACCGATCGAGTTCCTGGACGAACCGCTCGTCGACTACCGGCAGCACGGCGCGAACCAGATCGGGATCGTCGAGCCGACGCTGGCGTACAAGATCTCGAGACTGATGCAGCCGGGGCGCCAGCGCAACCGCGACATCGCAGATCGCGTCGCCGGTCTCGCTTCCTGGCTCGACGATGCCCGTGAGCCCGCGCCGCGCGCCGATCCCTCGTCCGTCGTCGCCAAAGCGGCCTTCGAGCGGTTCCGGGCCGATCTCGCTCCGGCCCGGTGGCGACGGATCCTACCCGTCATGCTGCGTGCTCCCCGCGGCGAGTACCAGCGGTATGCGAGCCAGGGGGCGCTGGACATCGTCAGGGATCTGCTGCAGCCGGCCTAGCCTCGCGTCACCTGCCAGACGGCCGCGCCGACCACGACGACGCCGAGGGCGAGGAGGCCGCCCCGCCACGGGGCTCGGTGGCGCGCGGCGAGGAGGAGCAGCGCCATCACGACGAGTTCCCGGGCGTTCACGAGCCAGGCCGCGAGCTGCAGGTCGTGGAGGGCGACGATGCCGACCGGGAGGGACAGCAGCACGCCGACCGCTTTGATCGGACTCGCCCAACGCATCCGGCTCTCGGCCTGGAGGACCGCCGTGACCGACCAGGCGACGACCGAGGGAGCGACCGACAGGGCGAGGACGGGGACGAGTGCGAGGGCGGGGTCCCAGTCGTCTGCGAGGACGGGGTCTACGACCAGCTCAGCCCCGATGCTCGTCGCCACGGCGGCCACGACCGCCAGGGCCAGCGATCGTCGGAGCGAATCCTCCGTGACCGCGACGATCTCGGACCCCCGGCCGTCGCGTGCCGCTTCGGCGAGGACCGGCCGGAGGACGTTGATCGTGGCCAGCGCCGCCGCATCGCCGATGCTCCGTGACAGCGACATGGCGAACGCGTACTGGCCGAGGCGTGCCCCGCCGGCGAGAGCCCCGATCGAGAGGCGATCGGTCTGCCCCTGTCCCCAACCGAGGAGCGAGAACAGCGCCGTGTGCACGTAGTCGCCGAGGACGTTCACGGTCGGTTCGCGGGAACGCGCATCGGTGGTGGACGCGCGGGGGAGCCGCGCAGCACGTCGCCGGTTGAGCAGGGCGAACCCCGCCTCCGCGAGCATCGCCTGCAGGGCGCTGGCGAGCAGCGATTCCGTCGCCAGGAGGGTCGGCACGCTGCAGAGCAGGGAGGCTGTCGACGACCACGCCTGATGCGATGCGATCTCCTTCCACCTCCGGGCTCGCTGCAGGCGGACCAGGGCGTCGATGCCCACGGCCGAAGCCGCCGGGACGAGGACGAACGGCGCGAGGGCGATCGCCTGCCATCGGTCCTCCGCGTGATGGGTCAGGAGCAGGGCTCCGACGGTCACGGCGAGCGTGGCGCCTCCGATCAGCGCGGACCAGACCCGGAACCGGAGGACGAACCGGTCCCCGGCCTCGGTGCCTCCGTGGACGACGGCGGTCTGCCGGGCGGCCGTGTCGCCGACGGTCTGGACGAGCGTGAGTGCGAGGACCATCCACGCGTACATGCCGACGAGGGACGGCGTGAGCCGGGCGGCCAGGACGAGCATGACGAGAGCCGACGCCACCCGGGGAAGGATCCGCTCGACGATCGCCCAAGCGAGGTGGATCATCGTCCGCTCACCCGCACGGTGGTCGATCCGCGTCTCGGTCGGTGAGCGTTGTCGTGGCGTCGGCGGGACCCTCGTCGTCGTCGGATGCCACGATCGTCGTGATCACAGGTACCACGTCCTCGATTGCAGGCTCTCGAATGCGCGCCCTGCCCTCGACGAGAGCCGCTCGACACCACGTCGACGGCGCGTGCCGTCGCGGCTCGGGCTGATGACCTGGAGCGCTCCGACGACGAGGACGATGGGGAGCTCCCAGCCGAAGGACCTCGGCATGCCCAGCCCGCGGTGTCGTCGGAACAACCGCACCGTTCCCCGGCCGTAGCCGAAGTACTGCCGAGCCACGGCTCGAAGGTCACCGCGAAGGCGGTACTCGACCACGGCCTCAGGGACCGCGGTGGTCGGGTGACCAGCCGCCGCCGCCCGCCAGAAGAAGTCCGTCTCGTCGCCGCCGCCGAGCAGGGTCTCGTCGAATCCACCGAGCCGGTCGAACACCCGTCGTTGAAACCCACAGTTCGCTCCCGGCGGCCATGGATGGAAGCCGTGCACGGTGCTGACGGCCTCCTGTCTTCCCGCAGGTGTGCCGTCCGGGAAGGTCCGCTCGAGCGCGCCGCCGACGCAATCCGCACCGGCTTCGAGCGCGCGCCGGTGAGCTTCGATCCAGCCGGCCCGGACGACGTCGTCGGCATCGCAGAGGAGCACCGCTGAACCCCGTGATGCCCGGATGCCGGTGTTGCGAGCGTGGTTGATACCCGGCCTGCCGCTCGCGTCGACGAGGCGAACGCGCCCGTCCCTCTCACTGAACCGGCGGACGAGTGCTGCGGTGCCGTCGACAGAGCCGTTGTCGGCGACGATGATCTCGATGTCGACGGACGAGCCTTGGGCGAGCAGGGCTTCGAGTTGCGTGGCGAGGGTCTTCGAGCCGTTTCGGCAGGGAATGACGATCGAGTACACGGGCCTCCGGATCTGTCATGGGCGAGGTGACCAACTTTACCGTCGTCTAACATACAACATATGAGATATGAGCCTGATCATCGTCGTCCACCCGCTCCTCCCGTTCGACGGGCGGCAGACATGACGACCGTGCTCCATGTCACCGACTGCTACGCGGGTGGGATCCCCGTGGCGATCGAGGCCTACGTGCGGAATTCGCCGCCGGGTGTAGAACATCACCTGCTCGCGCAGATCCCGGACGGCGCCCCGCTCGACGAGACACTGTCCGACTGCTTCGCCTCCGTGACCGCGCTCGCGCGGCGGCCGCTCGCTGCCGTGCGAGCGATCCGGCGGGTGCGCCGTCGTACCGGGGCCGACATCGTGCACGCCCACTCGAGCTTCGCCGGTGCGTACGCGCGGGTCGCCCTACGCAGCTCGCCGCGGACCCGCATCGTCTACACCCCGCACTGTTACGCGTTCGAGCGCACCGACCTCTCCGTCTGGAGCCGCCGCTTGTTCCGGGCCGTCGAGTGGCTGCTCTCGTTCAACGTCGAGACCATCGCTGCTTGTTCCGAGGGCGAGGCCGAAGCCGCGGAACGTCGCGGGCCCCTCCGGCCGCGCGTCGTCCACGTGCCGAACGTGGTCGCGGTTCCGCTGCCCGATGACCGCCGAGACGACCCGGGTCAGCACCGGCCGCTGCGGGTCGCGAGTCTCGGACGCATTGCTCCCCAGAAGGATCCGATGCGGTTCGCCGAAGCCATCGCGTCGATCCGGGCGAGCGGGGTCGAGGTGGCTCCCGTGTGGATGGGCGGCGGCCGCGTCGAGGACGTCACCCGGCTGGAGAGGGCTGGCGTCGACGTCACCGGATGGATCCCGCACGCCGAGGTGGGCTCGCGCCTCGTCCAGAGCGACGTCTACCTCCACACCGCTGCGTGGGAGGGCTTTCCCCTCGCCGTTCTGGAAGCCGTGCAGGCCGGCGTGCCGACGCTCGTCCGGCCGATCGCCGCGTTCGGAGTGGTCCCGGACGCCCTCACCCTCGAGGGCGGGCTCGAGGCGATGGTCGCCAGTCGGCTGGCCGGACCACAGGCGTTCGCCGCCTGGGCTGAGCGGAACGTCTCCCGCTGGTCGGAACGCCTCAAGGATCACACCCCGGCCCGCCAACGCGCGGCCCTCGCCGAGGCGTACCGGATACCGCAGGTGGCCTGATGCGGGTCGCTGTCGTGCAGTGGGGCCGCACCGGTGCGGGCCCGCTCTTCGCCCAGGAACTGGCTCAGGCGCTGCAGGAGGACGGCTGCGATGTCGTCGTGTCTTATTCCCTCGACGCCGAGGTGGCCGACCGGTTCGTGGCACTCGGTGTGCCGTCCTTCACGATCCGCACGTATCGCGACAAGCGCGGCGCGGTGCTCGGTCTCCCGCGTCTGCTCGGGGCGGCGTTCCGGCTCGACCGGTTCCTCCGGCGGCATCGCATCGACGTCGTCGTCATCGCCATGGAGCAGCTCTGGCAGGGGGCGGTCGCGCCCGTGTTCCGCTTCGGCGGTCGTCGGAGTCTGCTCTGCGTCCATGACGCGACGATGCACCCCGGGGACTTCTCGCGGCTCGAGCACCTCCTGCGTCGTGCCGAGCGTCGGGCGGCGGACGGAGCGATCGTGTTCTCCGCCCCGGTCGCCGCCGCACTCACGTCCCGTGGTGAGTTCCGCGCGGACCGCGTCCACGAGACCGTCCACGCCGCGTACCGGGTCGACGCGGGCCGTGCCGTGGTCCGGTCGACGTACCGGGAGGGTGTTCCGGTCGTCGGATGCTTCGGTCGGCTTTCGGCGTACAAGGGGCTCGGTCTGGGGGTGGAAGCGATCACCGAATTGCGCCGCCGCGGGATCCGGGTCCGGTTGCGGGTCGTCGGGTCCGGGACCGACGACGCCCTCGGCCTCCTCCGACACGAGGACGACGAGCTCGAGAACCGCTGGGTCGGCCAGGAGGAGATCGCGCAGGTGGTCGGCGGGTTCGACATCGCCCTCCTGCCGTACACCGAGGCCAGCCAGTCCGGGGTGCTCGCCTACGCGATGGCGCTCGGGGTGCCCTCCGTCGTGACGCCGGTCGGCGGCCTCGCCGAGCAGGCGATCGCGTCAGGATCGGGCATCGTGGCCACGGCGGTGACGTCGACCGCGCTCGCCGACGCGTTGGAGGAGATCCTCGCCGACGCCGATCGTTACCAGGCGCTCTCCGCGGCCGGTGTGCTCGCTGCAGCGGGTCCGTTCTCCTGGGCGCGCGTCGCGGCCGACGTGCGCGTCGCGGCAGCATCCGTCGTGTCCACGGGTCGCTGACCCCCTCGGGATGCGGCGGATGGCGGCCCCCACCGGGCTGAGGCTCCCGCCGCTCCGGGCCGCAGGCTCAGGAGGAGGCACACGGCGACGATCAGCATCGGTGTGAGATGCCGGAGGAACGAGCCGTAGTCCGGCTCGAAGATCGACTGCACGATCAGGAACGCGAGGATCGCCGCGAACAACCGGTTCTGGAACGCCGTGAGGACCGACGAGCCGCAGGGTGCTCGGAACCTCGCCGACCCGATCGCGGCGATGAGTGATCCCCAGATGGCGAGCAGGACGAGCGCCACGACGAGGTAGATCGCCCCGCCGCGGAGCATCAGGGGGATCGGGATGATGAACGAGGCGAAGGTGAGGACACTGTTGACGAACCCGGACACGGGGCCGGCACCGGGGAAGAACTGCACGATCAGGGTGTTGACCGATTCCGCGGAGCGGTGCTCGTTCACCGTCAGGCGGTAATGGTCGAGGTCGACACCGACGATCAGCGGGAAGACGACGGAGAGCCCGGCGTAGAGCACGAGGACGACCGCCACGGTGGCCGTCCAGCCGCGCCGCGCCCGCAGCGCGAGACGGAGCGCGAGGTAGAGGCCGGCCACGAGGAACCAGTACGTGCGGAAGCCCTGGGCGTACAGCAGCATCGCGACCACCGGCACCAGCTCGGCCGACAGACCTCGTCCGCGGTGGGCGATGAGGGCGAGTACCGCGCCCACGGTCAGCAGGTCCTTCGTGTACGCGCCGTGGTAGACGGCGGCGAGCGCGACGCAGCTGATGATGATGGCCCAGTCCACCCACTCGGCCGTCGTCGTCCGAGTGCGTGAGATCGCCACCGTCAGGACGAGCAGGTAGCTCGCGACACCGACGAGGGCGGCGAGCGTCGGCAGCTCGGCCAGGCCCATCCAGCGGTAGACCGCGGCGATGAGCTGGAACGACGAGTCGGCCTCGGTGAACGTCCCCCGGTTCACGCTGATGATCGTGCCCTCGTCGTTCGCGAAGTGCCCGGGCAGTCCTGGTTGGTCGGCTGCCACCCATGCGAGCGCGAGGAGCGAGGCGATCATGAGGAGCGAACCGCCGACGAGCGGGCGGTCACGTTCCCGCCCGCCGATAACGGGCGTCCGTCGCGTCAGCTGCCGGCGCCGCACGGCACGGTGGGCGCCGGCCTCCGCGCGGGCTCTGGCCGCGTCCCGCCGCGTCAGGTGCGCGGAAGGCTGCCCGGAGGTCACGGACGGATCGTGTGCTCGAAGCGCAACCTCGGCTGGAGGTCACCGAACCAGGTCTCCGCGTAGTTCGACAGCTTGCGGTTGTTGTTGTCGAGCGCGACGACCCGGCGGCCCATCTGCAGCCCGATGAGCATGGCGTGGAGGCGATCGGTGACGACCACCTCGCCGCGGCCGATCAGCCGGACGGCGGCGTCGAATCGACGTTCGGCTCGCCGCATCCACGCGGCATGGTCGCGCTCCATGAGGGGTTTCAACACCGGGTGCTTCGCCGCCCGCCAGCCGAGCCACTCGTGCGCCCGGAGGTCCAACGGGTCGGCCGGCCAGTCGGCGCTCTCGGAGCCCACGAGCCCACCCGCGCTCTCGCCGTCGGTCCGGGCGATGACGATGCGCCGCTGGGTCGGTTCGGGGGCGCTGATCGGGCCGAGGAGGTGCACCGCGTCCGGCGAGAGGCTGAGGTCGTCGACCTCGTCGCGGAGGAGGTCGTAGGAGGTCTGGTCGCGGACGGCGACCCGCAGCTTGGGCCGGGCGGCGAACCGTCGGGAGAACGCCCGGCGGTCTGCATCCGCGGGGAACACGACCGACTGCGGTGCCTGGATGAGCAACGTGTCGACCGGGAGACGCTCTGCGAGTTCGTAGCGAGCCTCGCTCAGCACCGGGTAGAGGCCTCCGAGATTGCCGCCGCCCTGGATGAGGACCGGGATCGACGAGTCCCGGACCCGCTCCGGCATGCTGCCGGCGCTCGAGGTGGTGCGGACCGCGATGTCGTGTGCGCGCCAGAACCTGGCCTGTCCGAGCGCGATGGCCGAGTCGCCCGAGTTCCGGTGATCGGGGAACTGTGTGTAGTGGAGTTCGGTGACACCGCGATGCAGCTCGACGAAGGAGGCTTCGGTGCGCTGTCGCATGGTCTCGAGGTAGGGCATGGGTACTCCGTCCGGATCGACACCGAGCGCTGTGCTGGAATCGGATACTTCAGTTGGTCGAATACATTATGCTCGATTGTCGCCGGGTCGTCTCGCGCTCCGGCGATCGACCTCGCCCGCCGCGACCCGTGCGCGCCGCTGCTCGATCCGATGCACACCAGAACATCCCCAGGGAGGCCACCGTCATGCCCTTCGTCGAAGCCCGCCGCTGCTGGGAGCGACGGTGCTCGCGCATGGTCCTCGTCCTCGACCTCCTGGCCGTCACCCTGGCGCTCACCGTGACCCAGCTCCTGTGGTGGGACGCGTACTGGCGCGGGACCGTGGAGGTCGCGGGGCCGTTCGGACGCCTACACCTCGGATACCCGGCGGTCACCCTCGCGCTCGCCGTCGCGTGGTGGTCGCCCCTGGCCGCGGCCCGATCGCGCCACCCGCGGGTCCTGGCGGACGGTTGGACGCCGTATCGACGGGTCGTGGTCGTGACGACGACGGTCTTCGGCACGGTGGCGATGGCGTCCTACCTCCTCAAGCTCGAGATCGGACGCGGGTTCCTGCTCACCGCCATGCCGCTCGGAGTCGCCCTCCTGCTGGCGGTCCGCTGGGGCGCCCGTCGACACCTCCGTGCGCGGCGACGCGGAAGCGCACTCGTCTACCGCACGCTGCTCGTGGGGGACCGCGACCAGGCGGTGCATGTCGCCGAGCGCATGCGCCGGGGCGACTGGGCAGGGCATCGGGTGGTAGGCGTCGCGACCCCGGGCATCGTCGACGATGACCGCATCGTGGGTGCCCCCGTCCTCACCGGGCGACCCTCGATCGTCGACGCCGCCGAGGAGGTCGAAGCGGACACGGTGATGCTCGTCGGCCCCGTCGAACTCACCCCCGCCGAGCTCCGCCGCCTCGGTTGGGACCTCAGCGAGCGCGGGGTGAAGTTCATCATCGCGCCGACGCTCACGGGTGTGGCCTCGACCCGCCTGTACCTGCAGGCGGTGGCCGGTATCCCACTCATCCACGTCGACCACCTGGAGCTGTCCCGGCTCGAGGCGGCGGCGAAGCGGGCGTTCGACGTCATCGGTTCCGCGACGCTGCTCCTGCTCCTGGCCCCGGTCATGCTCGTGGTCGCGCTCGCGGTGAAGACGACGAGTCGGGGGACCGTGCTGTACCGGCAGGAGCGCGTCGGCCTGCGCGGCCGCCCCTTCCAGATCCTGAAGTTCCGCTCGATGGCCGCAGACGCCGACACCGGAGCAGCCCTCGCCAGGCAGCAGCATGCGGACGAACTGCTCTCGAAGGTTCCGGACAACCCGCTCGTGACGCCGATCGGACGGATCCTCCGGAAGTACTCGCTCGACGAGCTCCCGCAGCTGTTGAACGTCCTGGGCGGTTCGATGAGCCTCGTCGGCCCGCGGCCTCACCGTGGGTGGGAGGTCGAACGCTACGACCTGCTTGCCCAGCGACGCCTCCTGGTCAAGCCGGGTATGAGCGGACTGTGGCAGGTGAGCGGGCGGTCCAACCTCTCCTGGGACGACTCCGTCGATCTCGACCTGTACTACGTGGAGAACCGGTCGGCCGCGATCGACCTGAAGATCCTCGCGCAGACGGTGCGGGCGGTCGTCGTCCCGGGAACCGATGCACGGTGATCCGGCGCCGCTCGGGCCGGGTTCAGCGTTCCGGGAGCTTGTGCCGCCAGCTCAGCCCGCCGGCACCGATGACCGCGCAGACGACGAGGAGCAGCCAGCCGCCGCTCAGCAGCAGGCTGCTCTCGGCAGCGCCCGATGCGAGCAGGGTCACGACGATGAGCGCGGCCCAGACGTGCACGACGCTGCGCCGATTGGTCGCGATGAGCCAGGTCCGCACGAGCGCCAGACCGCCGAGGAGGAGGAACAGGGCGAGCCCGATCAGTCCGAGCTGCAGGTACACGTCCAGGTAGGCGTTCAACGCCGAGTCGTTCGTGCGGCCGAGGCTCGCGTCGATGAACCGGTACGGGACCGCATCGGAGACCCAGCCGCCCGTCCACCCCCAGCCGTTGAGTTCGCTCGGGGCCAGTCGTCTCAGGGTCTCCTGCCAGAGCGCGTAGCGTTGCTCGATCTCGAGCCCGAGACCGAGGACGCGGAACACCTCGGATCGGAGGAGGTACCCGACCAGGCCGACGAGCGCGAGGACGGTGAGGAGGACGAACTGCCAGGTGCGGCGGAGTTCCGGTCGGAGTTGCCTGAAGACGTAGAGCACGGCGGTCGCGATGCCGAGGGCCGCGGCGAGGAGTGCGACGCTCGGCGAGCGCGTGCCGAGGATGAGCCCGATGGCGAGGGCGATGGACCCGATCGTCACCCCGTGCCGCACGGAACGGGTCCGCCACTCGACGACGAAGGTGACGAGACCGAGCAGGGCTGCGATGCCGAGGGCGCTCCGGGTTCCGAAGACCCCTTCCAAGGGGCCGCCGAAGGCGAGGTTCCCGCTGATCCCGAGGAACGGCAGCGGGGTGTCGATGAGGACGCCGCTCACGACCTCGAGCGCCAGGGACGTGCCGAGGAGTGCGCGGAAGGCGGTGCCCGTCGCCCGGACGATCTGGATGGTGTCGCGGGTCAGCGCGATCACGATGGCGATGAAGGCCCACGCGAGCTGCCCGCCGATGGCGGGTAGGGTCGCGAGGGGCGTGGCGCTCCACACCACCGACACCGCGCTCCAGGCGAGCAACAGCAGGACCGAGATCGGCAGGAGGCCACGCCACTCGATGATGGGGAGGCGTGCGAGGAGGATGCCCGTGCCGATCGTCGTGAGGCCGACGAGCATCGCGCTGAAACCGGCGACACCGATCAGGCTCGTGACGAGGTGCTCGCCGAAGGCGGTCGCGACGGCGATGGTGGCGAACGCGGCGGCCAGCGGCGCTGACGAGAGGACGCGTGCGGCGACGGAGAACGCGTCGAAGTCCGCCGGTCTCACGCCGGGCTCATCCGCCGACGACGTCGCGCCGGTGCGTGGGTGCGAGGTCGGCCGAGGTCGCGACGGCGGGGATCGGCCAGGCGGGTTCCTGCTTCGTCTTCACGACGAGGAGCACCAGGAGGACCCAGCCGGATTCGATGAGCAACCGACTCTCCGCGACCGACTGCACGACGAGGGAGACCGCGATGAGGACGGGGGCGAGCGAGAGGGCCGTGTACGGCCGCCGTGCGTCGAGGTCGACGCGTGGACGGTCGACGGCCAGGAACCAGGTGCGCGTCAACATGGACAGGACGACCGCGGCGAAGAGCACGAGGCCGACGACGCCGAGTTGGAACCAGACGTCGAGCCAGGCGTTGTGCGCCTGGAGCTGTCGGACGCCGCGTCGGATGACGAGGTCGGTGAAGAGCGGCTCCCACGGTGCCCACGGGCTCGAGAAGCCCCAACCGAAGACCGGTCGCTGTTCGATGAGGCGCCACACGGTCGCCCAGATGTCGAGTCGACCGGTGAGGTCCGGGCTCTTCCCGAGGAGGCCGAGGAGCTGCGTCCGGAAGACGACCGCTCCCACCGCGCCGACGACCCCGATGCCGAGGAAGCCGAGGTACACCGGTGTCCTCGCCTCCGGGCGAGGTGCCCGACGGATCGCCAGT
Source organism: Plantibacter sp. PA-3-X8 (assembly GCF_003856975.1). Classification (NCBI taxonomy): domain Bacteria; kingdom Bacillati; phylum Actinomycetota; class Actinomycetes; order Micrococcales; family Microbacteriaceae; genus Plantibacter; species Plantibacter sp. PA-3-X8. The sequence continues at coordinate 3,546,093 of NZ_CP033107.1, read as the reverse complement.
GCGGCGGCGAGCACCACCGCCGTCACCACGGCGGCGAGCAGGATGGTGGTCGAGAAGCTCAGGAGGAACATCACGACGGAGAGACCGAGGCGGATGAGCAGGGTCCAGCGACGTTCGGGGCCGGCCAGCCTGGCTGCGCCGGGCTCGTCGCGCCGCGCCGCCAGCCGAAGCCCGAAGACGATGATCCCGAGCAGCGCCACCACGGCGAGGAGGTTGGCGTTCCCCGAGATGCCCTGGATGCGTCCTCCGGAGAACAGGAGGTCCCGCGACCAGTAGTCGAGCAACGGCGGGTCCGCCGCGTCACCGGCGTAGAAGTTGGGGAGCACCGGGTGCCGGATGATCGCCGCGACGACGAACTCGAAGAGGAGGGAGAGTGACAGCACCCACGTCACGGCACGTCCGAGGACCCGGATGACCTCGGGCCAGGTGAAGCAGCCGGCGAGGGTCACTCCGAGGATGGTGCAGAGCGCCGCACCGAGCAGGGTCGCGGCTGTGCCGCTCGGGTAGGCGGACCAGGCGAGCGAGACGATCGACAGCACCCCGTAGCCGACGAGCGACCACGGCACCCGGGTGCGCCGCCACTTCGGGCGGACGACCATCAGGCACGCGAGCGCGGCACCACCTGAGACGAGTGCCACCGCCGTGTAGCCCCAGATGGTGAAGAGGTTCGTCCAGAACGTCCCGGCGAGAACTGCGAACGTCGCGAACACGGCGACGTGTCTGACGACGAGCGCGCGTGTCGTCAGCGCTGCCGGCGGGCGGGGCGGGGCGGGTTCGGTGGACAGCATCGTGCCCCCAGGGTAGCGGCTGCGGCCGGCACCGAGGCCCTGGTCCGGCCCGGTGGTCAGACGAACGCCGCGGTGCCGGTGATGGCCCGCCCGACGATGAGCGCGTTCATCTCCCGCGTGCCCTCATAGCTGTAGAGGGCTTCGGCATCCGCGAAGAACCGGGCGGCGTGGTAGTCCAGCACGATGCCGTTCCCACCCATGATCTCCCGTGCCCAGGCGACCGTCTCGCGCATCCGCGCGGTGCAGAACGCCTTGGCGAGCGCGGAGTGCTCGTCGCGCTGGGTGCCCTCGTCGAGCATCTGCGAGACCCGGACGCACATCGCCATCGATGCCGTGATGTTCCCGAGGCACTTCGAGAGGAGGTCCTGGATCAGCTGGTGGCCCGCGATCGGCTTGCCGAACTGCACGCGCTCCTTGGCGTAGGCGACCGCCGCCTCGTACGCGCCGACAGCGACGCCGACACTCGACCAGGCGACGCCGGCGCGGGTGAGCCGCAGGACCTTCGCCGTGTCGCGGAAGGAGTTCGCGTGCTGCAGCCGGAGGCGCTCGGGGACCCGGACATTTTCGAGGGTGATGTCGGCGTTCTGCACCATGCGCAGGCTGATCTTGCCCTCGATCTTGGTCGCGGAGTAGCCGGGGGAGTCGGTCGGCACGATGAAGCCCTTCACCTGACCGTCGGCCGTGTCCTTCGCCCAGATGATCGTGATGTCGCTGAAGGTCGCGTTGCCGATCCACCGTTTCGAGCCGGACAGGATCCAGTCGTCGCCGTCCCTCGTGGCCGTGGTGCGGAGCCCCTGTGCGCTGTCCGACCCCGACTGCGGCTCGGTGAGGCCGAACGCACCGAGGACCTCGCCCGAGGCGAGCTTCGGGAGCCACTCGTCCTGCTGCTCCTGCGAGCCGCACTCACTGATCGACCCCATGGTGAGACCGTCCTGCACGCCGACGAAGGTGGAGATCGACGCGTCGATCCGGGAGAGCTCCATCGAGGCGAGGCCGCGGAACACGGCGCTGTTCTCGAACGGCGTCGTCTCCGGCCAGGCCCACCGGGCGACGTCGAGCTCGAGGAGCGGGGTGATGAGGTGCTTCGGGAACTCGGCTCGCTCCCAGTACTCGTTCACGATCGGCTTCGCCTCGGTCTCGGCCCAGGCTCGGAGGCGGGCGATGGCCTCCTGCTCGGGAGCCGTCAGGAGGCTCTCGAAGCCGTAGAAGTCGCTGGCGAGGGGTTCGAAGATCATGGTCCGTTGCTCCATTGCGTCCGCTGGCGCCGGATCGGCGTCCCGGCCAGCCTAGGCAGGTGTGCTCGGCGCGGACAACGGCTTGGTAGTTTGGTGCACGGTGCCGGGCGACCGCGTCGCACGGCTTGTAGGACGACGCCAAGCGGCCCCAGGGTCCGGCTGGCGCGTCACCCTCGTCCGTCGAAAGGGCCCCACCATGTTCGTGCCGCTCCGTGCCACTCCTCGTGACTACGCGTGGGGGTCGTCGACGGCGATCGCGGAGGTGCTCGGGTCCGAGCCCTCGGGACGTCCGGAGGCGGAACTCTGGCTCGGCGCACACCCCGGGGCCCCGACGCCGATCGCGGATCCATCGACGGTGGGGGGACACGCCGACCTCGAACGTTGGCTCGCCGCCGATCCCGCCGCGCTCGGCGGGCGCGGCTCGCTGCCGTTCCTCCTCAAGGTCCTCGCAGCGGCCCATCCGCTCTCGCTGCAGGCCCACCCCGACCTGGACCGGGCCGCCGCGGGCTTCGCCGCCGAGAACGAACGCGGGGTGCCGCTCGACGCTCCGCACCGCAACTACAAGGACGCGCTCCACAAGCCGGAACTCATCGTCGCGCTCCGGGACGGCTTCGAGGCGCTCTGCGGGTTCCGCGAGCTCGCCGCGACCGATGCGCTGCTCGTCGACCTGGTGGCCTCGGCACCCGATCCGGCTGCGGCAGCGCGCATCACCATGCTCCGCGGGATGCTGGCCGCCCCCGACGGGCTCCGCGACACCGTGCGGATCCTGCTCGAACAGCTCCCCGGCGGGCTGCTCGACGCCCTCGTCGCGTCCGCCGCGGCTCCCGGGTCGGGTGCATTCGACGCCGAGCGGGCCCTGGTCGGGCGGCTCGCGGAGGAGTATCCGGGCGATCCCGGCATCGCGGTCGCCCTGCTCCTCAACCTCGTCACGTTGCGAGCCGGCGAAGCGCTCTACCTCCCCGCCGGCAACATCCACGCCTACCTCAGGGGGATCGGCGTCGAGCTCATGGCCGCGAGCGACAACGTCCTGCGCGGCGGGCTCACGCCGAAGCACGTCGACGTGCCCGAGCTGCTCGAGGTCCTGGAGTTCGAGCCGCGGCCGGTGCCGTGGCTGACCCCGACGGACCTGGGTGGGGGACGCAGCCTCTTCGTCCCGGACGTGCCGGACTTCGAGCTGCTGCGGGTGGATCTGCCCGCAGAGCCGTCCGAGCAGGATCCCTCGTTCCACCTCCCCGGACCCGGCATCGCGATCGTGACCGACGGTTCGGTGCGGATCACCGGAGCCACCTCGTCGGTGGAGCTCGCTCGAGGTGGCTACGCCTTCATCACGCCCGACGAGGCGGAACTGCGCTTCTCCGGGACCGGGACCCTCTTCCTCGCGACGACCCAGGGCTGACCGCCCGGCCGACTGGTCCGGTCCAGGTGGCTCAGGCGCTCTCCCGCATCCCGAAACTCCGCCGGTAGGCGGCGGGCGTGGTGCCGAGGACGCGGTCGAAGTGATGACGGAGGACCGCCGCGGTGCCGAACCCGGTGTCCGCAGCGATCCGCTCGACACCGTGGTCGGTGCGTTCGAGCATCTCCTGCGCTCGGAACAGGCGTTGCCGGTTCAACCAAGCGGCCGGCGTGCTGCCGAGCTCCGAGCGGAAGCGGCGCGCGAAGGTCCGCTCGGACATGTGCGCCTGCCGCGCGAGACGCCCGATGGGCAGGTCCTCGGCGAGGTGGTCGAGCATCCAGTCGACGACCGGGGCGAGCGACTCGCACTGCTGCGCCGCGACGGGGGAGAGGACGTACTGGGCCTGACCGCCGTCGCGCTGTGGCGGGACGACCATCCGGCGGGCGATGACGTTGGCGCTCGCCGCGCCGTACTCCTGTCGTACCAGGTGCAGACACGCGTCGATGCCGGCAGCGGTCCCCGCGCCCGTGATGACCTTGCGGTCCTCGACGAACAGCACGTCGGGGTCGACGGTGGTGCCCGGGAACATGGTCTGCTGCTCGCTGGTGTACATCCAGTGGGTCGTGCTGCGGCGACCGTCGAGCAGCCCCGCCTGACCGAGGACGAACGACCCGCTGCACACGCTGAGGACCCAGGCACCCCGCGCCTCCGCCGCTCGGAGGACGTCGAGGTAGGCCTCGTCGACCGCTCCGCCACGCGATCCGCCACGACCGGTGATCACCACGAGGTCCGCCTCGGCCGCGAAGGACAGGTCGTCGTCGACGATCATGTCGAAGCCCCGCGCACCGTCGTCGCTCAGGTTCATCCGGACCGGACCTGGGTCCTTCGTGACGATGCGGAGGTCGAAGGCGGGACCGCCCTGGTCCGACCGGTCGATGCCGAAGACCTCGCAGACGACGCTGAACTCGAACGGTTGCAGCCCCGGAATGGCGAGCAGGGCGACCTTCGACAGCATGGGACCTCCGGATGATCGTTTTGGCAGGAATGTGCTGCTTTGCGTCCATCCTGCCACTGGTGGCAGTTTTTCGCTATTCCTAGAGTTTCAGACATGTCCATCATCGCACTCGTCGTCGGCTTCCTCATCGTCCTCGTCGCGGTCGTCGCCTCCGCCGCGACCATCCGTGCCGTCCTGACGGACGGCTATCGCCGCGTCCCCGTCCGCCCCGCCGCACGGGGCACGCGCCTCCAGTAGTCTGGTCACTCCGTCTGCAGCACGGCAGGTGGAGGACTCCCTGGAGGAAGCATCGTGGCGTGGCTGGTGACGGGCGGAGCCGGATACATCGGAGCCCATGTGGTTCGGGCCTTCCAGGCGGAGGGGATCGACGTCGTCGTCCTCGACGACCTGTCGAGCGGGCACGAGCGCTTCGTCCCTGAGGGTGTGCCGTTCGTCCGCGGAACCCTGCTCGACGGCTCGGTCCTCGAGCGCACCTTCTCCGAGTTCGAGCTGAGCGGTGTCGTCCATGTCGCCGGGTACAAGTACGCGGGTGTCTCCGTGCAGCGCCCGCTCCACACCTACGCCCAGAACGTCACGGCCACCGCGATGCTGCTCGCCGCGATGGAGGAGCACCGGGTGGAGCGCATCGTCTTCTCGTCGAGCGCCGCGGTGTACGGGACGACGGACGTCGACCTGGTCACCGAGGACACCCCGAAAGCGCCCGAGTCGCCCTACGGCGAGTCCAAGCTCATCGGCGAGTGGCTGCTCCGCGACCAGGGTGTCGCCACCGGGCTGCGTCACACCTCGCTGCGGTACTTCAACGTCGTCGGTTCCGGGACGGACGAGGTCTACGACACGAGCCCACACAACCTCTTCCCACTCGTCTTCGACGCGCTTCTCGCCGGACGCACCCCACGCATCAACGGTGACGACTACCCGACGCCGGACGGCACCTGCGTCCGCGACTACCTGCACGTCGCGGATCTCGCGGCCGCGCACGTCGCCGCAGCCAAGCGGCTCGATGCGGGTGAGTCCCTCGAGGCCGCCTACAACCTCGGGAGCGGCGACGGGTCGAGCGTCGGCGAGATCATGACCGCGATGGCGGAGGTGACCGGGATCGACTTCACCCCCGAGATCATGCCGCGGAGGGCGGGCGACCCCGCGCGGATCGTCGCGTCCGGTGCGCTCGCAGCTCGCGATCTCGACTGGCGGATGCGACACGATCTGCGCCAGATGGTGGAGAGCGCATGGCGGGCCAGGCGCGCCGCCGACTGACGTCGCGCGACCGCATGATCCGCCCAGGCAGGCCCCGACACCCAGTTCGGGTCACACCCGGCGCGTCGCGAACCCTCACCTCGTGATTGAGGCTTTACGATGTGCGACTTGACTCGACCATAACTACAAGGGTGTAATTATGTATCGCGCCGCGTGGCGCAGGGTACGACTAGGTGGGGAGACGGTATGGCGATTCCTGAGTATCGTGCCGGAGTACCCGACGACTGGTTCGTCGATCCGGTCAATCTCGGAGTCCCCGGCGTCCGTCAGCCCGCTGCCGAGGGCGAGGACGACACCCAGCTCTCCTGGCAGACCGACGCGCTGTGCGCGCAGACCGACCCTGAGGCGTTCTTCCCCGAGAAGGGTGGCTCCACGCGCGACGCGAAGCGGATCTGCACCAGCTGCGACGTCAAGTCGCAGTGCCTCGAGTACGCACTCGCGAACGACGAGCGCTTCGGCATCTGGGGCGGCCTGTCCGAACGCGAGCGTCGCAAACTCCGCAAACGCGCCGTCTGACCCGTCGCCGGACGCTGACCGAACCGCTCCCGACTCACCGGAACACCCCCGATTCGGGGCGCGCCCGCTCGGTTCCCGCTCTTCCGGCCGGACCCGCTTAGTCTGAGTCCGATGTCTCCCCGAGTAACGGCGATTCTCGTGGTGCGCGACGGCTCAGAGCCGCTCGCACGCACGCTCGACGCCCTCCGTGCCCAGACCCGTCCGGCGGACGGGATCATCGCCGTCGCCACCCGCGCGAGTGAGGCGACGATCGAGGAACTCGGTCGCGTCCCCGGCATGAAGCTCGTGACCTCGACCGAGGACCTCAGCTTCGCGCAAGCTGTGGCCGCCGGCGTCCGCGTCACCGATCAGCCGGAGGACGCCGAGCAGATGCTCTGGTTGCTCTCCGAGGACACGGCTCCCGAGCCGACGGCGCTCGCCGCCCTGTTGGGCGCCCTCGAGGTCTCGCCGTCCGTCGGTGTGGCCGGCCCGAAGATCCTCGACTGGGACGACGCGTCGTTCCTTCGTCGCTACGGCGAGACGATCACCACCCTCGGGGCGGCGGTCCCGGTGGTCGAGGACGAGCTCGACCAGGCCCAGCACGACACGATGAACGACGTGATGGCGGTCGGTCCGGCCGGCATGCTCGTGCGCCATCAGCTGTGGGACCAGTTGGGCGGCTTCGACCAGGCCCTCGTGGCGGACGACGCCCTCGACTTCTGCATCAGGACCCGCCTCGCGGGCTACCTGGTCGCGGTCGTGCCGACGGCGCGGGTCGCCTCAGCCGGCGAAGGCATCGCCGGGCCCTCCTGGTCGAACCGGCTCGGCGCGCGTCGTCGTCGCCATCGCCAGGCCCGCGCCGCACAGCTCCACCGGCGTCTCGTCTATGCGCCCGGGATCATGGTCCCCGTGCACTGGCTCAGCCTCGTGCCCCTCGCCATCCTGCGGGTCATCGGCCACTTCGTGAAGAAGCAACCCGAGCTCGTGCTGGGCGAGCTCTCGGCGGCGTTCGCCGTCGCGTTCTCCGGAACGAAGGTCGGGAGTGCCCGGCGCCAGCTCGCGAAGAACCGGACCTTGGGCTGGTCGAGCATCGCCGGCCTGCGGATGCGACTCGACGAGGTCCGCCGCAAACGCGCGCTCGCGCGGGAGGCGACGCAGATCGGCTTCATCGGCGAGGAACGCGACCTCCGCTTCTTCTCCGGCGGAGGCGCCTGGGTCGTCCTCGCGACGGCGGTCATCGGAGCGGCGATCCTCGCTCCGCTCCTCGGAGCCACGTACCTCACCGGTGGGGGACTCCTCCCGCTCTCGGCGACCGTCGGCGAACTCTGGCAGCACATCGGCTTCGGGTGGCGCGACGTCGGTCTCGGCTTCGTCGGTGCCGCCGACCCGTTCAGTGCGGTCCTCGCGGTGCTCGGGACCATCACCTTCTGGCAGCCTTCGTTCTCCCTGGTCCTGCTCTTCCTGCTCGCGCTACCGCTCTCGGCGCTCGGCGCCTGGTTCGCCGCCACCCGGCTCACGGAGCGCAGCGGTCCTCGTGCGGTGGCGGCGCTGCTCTGGGCGCTCGCCCCGACGCTCCTGACCGCGCTCGCCGATGGCCGTCCCGCGGCCGTCATCGTCCATGTCCTGCTGCCCTGGCTCTTCTACGCGGGTGTGGTCGCGTCCCGGTCGTGGGCCGCAGCCGGCACGAGCGCCTTCCTGTTCGCAGCGATCACAGCGAGCTCGCCGTCCCTCGCCCCGGCGTTGCTCGTCATCTGGGTCGTCGCGATGGTCTTCGCCGGTCGAGGTGTCGCCAGGGTCGGACTCGTCCCGATCCCCGCCATCGCGCTGTTCGCCCCGCTCATCTGGCAGCAGGGGCTCCATCGCGACAACTGGCTCGGACTCCTCGCCGACCCGGGCGTCGCGACGCCCGGGACCGCGGCGTCCGGCTGGCAACTGTCCCTCGGCTTCCCCGGCGGCAGCCTGGGTGGATGGAGCCAGCTCGGCGCAGCGCTCGGGCTGCCGGGTGCGACTCCCGCCATCGTGGTACCCGCGCTGCTCGCGCCACTCGCGATCGTCGCTCTGCTGGCCCTGTTCCTTCCGGGCTCCAGACGGGCCGTCCCGTTGCTGATCGCGGCGTTCCTCGGACTCGTGTCGGCGGTGTTCGCCACGCATCTCCTCCTCGCCTCCGCCGCCGGAACGGCCGTCCCCGTCTGGGCCGGCGCGGCGATCAGCCTGTACTGGCTCGGGATCGTGGGTGCTGCGACCCTCGGCCTCGATCGCATCCCGCGGTTCCGGGCAGCCCCGGCGCTCGTCATGGTCCTCGCCGCCGCGGTGATCGCCCTCCCGCTCGCGCTCGCGCAGCCCCTCGGCACCTCGGTGGTCCGTGAGAGTTCCGGGCGGCAGCTGCCCGCCTACGTGACGGCCGCTACACAGACCGATCCGCGGCTCGGCACCCTCGTCATCACGCCCGGCGACGACGGGACCATCACCGCAGTCGTCATCCGTGGACAGGGGGAGACGCTCGACGGCCAGTCCACCATCGCCCAGACGGCCCCCGGCGTGTCCTCAGACGACCGCGTCGTCGCCGAGCTCGCCGGCAACCTCGCGTCGCAGAGCGGACTGGACCCGACGGAGACCCTCGTCGAGCACGGCATCGCCTTCGTGCTGCTGTCGCCGGTCGCCGACGGCGAAGAGCAGACGGCGGCGGGTCAGACCGCCGGCCGTGCGGCGAGCGCGCTCGACGCGAACGCGGCGCTGGTCGCCGTCGGTGACACGACGAGCGGGACGCTCTGGCGCACCGTCGCGGACGTCGGCACCGGTCCCGAGCTCCCCACGTCCAACGTGCTCGGCACCCTCATCGGTGTCGGCCTGGGCGTCGTGTTCCTCATCACCCTGCTCCTGAGCATCCCCAACGGTGCGTCCCGCGACGGGTACCGCGCGGGATCCAGGAAGCCGGCGAAGCTGAAGGGCCGTGCCGCTCGTAAGGCGGCCGCCTCCGGGGCGACGGTCGCGGTGATCGACGACGACGCGACCGGCACCTATGACGACGAGGAACCGACCGCCGATCTCGACGACGAGGCGGAGGGATCCGAGTCGGCCGACACCGCCGACGCGTCGACCCGCCCGCCCAAGCCGCGCTGGTGGCGTCGGGGTCAGGCCTCCGCCGAGGCGCCCGCGCCCGCGGCGGTGACTGCCGAACCAGCCGATGACGCCGAGTCCGTCGACGACCGTGCATCGACCGTCGACACCGGGTCGGTCACGGACGTCGCCGTCGACACGGACCGCGACGTGACCGGGTCGACTCCAGACGCCGACGCCGACGCCGACACGAACACGAACACCACAGCCGACGAGGTTCCCGACGAACCGGCGGTCGCCACGGGCGATGTCGCCGTGCCCGATCCGGATCCGAGCGACTCCACCGAGACGACGCCGGATCCCGACACCACCCGCCGGGACACCCCGGGAACGGAGCAGCCGCATGCCCAGTAAGCGCGGAGTCGCCATTACCTCCGGTCGGATCGTCACCGGCCTCGTCGGGATCGGGATCGCCGCGGTCACGATCGCAGCGGCTGGGCAGCTGCCCCTCCCGACGGTCGAGATCGCCCCTCAGGACATCCGAGTCACCCCGGTGGCCGGCGATCAGTCGGTCGTGTGCCCGGGGCCGCTGCTCGCCCTGGCCCAGGACGCGACGGCCGCCACGGCAGCCGGCTCCTTCGGCCCGGCGAGTGTCGACTTCGGAGCGAACGGGGTGACGCCCACGACGAGTGAGTTGGCAGCACCCGACAACACGAGCGGTGCGGCGGACGGCGGACCCACGGTGATCACCGTCCCCGGCGCGACCGACGGCACGGTGACGCCCCTGAGTGGCGCGCAGTCGCAGATCGCCGCCGAAGCCGAGGTCGCCGGTCTGGCGGCCGCCGCCTGCACGCCGGCATCGGCCGAGAGCTGGCTCGTCGGTGGTTCGAGCGACATCGGTCGTACCACCCTGATCCTCTTGAGCAACCCGTCGGCCGTCGACGCGAACGTGACCCTCGAGGTCTTCGGTGCCGCCGGGCGGATCGACGCTCCGGGTGCCGCCGGGATCGTCGTCGCCACCGGCACGCAGCGCGTGATCGCCCTCACCGGCCTCGCACCCAACGAGCCGACCCCGGTCGTGCACGTGACGAGCGAGGGCGGCCAGGTGGTGGCCGCGCTCCAGCAGAGCACGGTCCGCGTCCTGACCCCCGGTGGCGTCGAGGTCCAGGGGCCGACCGCGTCGCCTTCGACCGACCTCGTGATCCCCGGCGTCGTCGTCACGGCCCCCGCGGCCGCAGGGGCGAGCTCCGACACCGCGTCCGTCGACGACCGGGCCACGGCCCTCAGACTGTTCGCGCCGGGATCCGAGCCAGCCGACGTCGTCATCACCGCCACCCGGGAGAACGCGAAGGACGAGCCGATCGTCATCGACGCGACCATCCAGCCGGGCGTTCCCGGTGAGATCGCCCTGGCCGAACTCCCGGCCGGTGAGTTCTCGCTGGAGGTCACCTCGACCCGACCGGTGGTCGCGGCGGCCCGGACGAACTCGCGCGGCGGAACGCTCGAGGACTTCGCCTGGTTCGGAGCGACGCCCGCACTCGACGACACCGCGGCCCTCACGGTCCCCACCGGGCCGGGGCAGAAGCTCCACGTCTTCAACCCGTCTGGCTCCGACGCCGAACTCACGTTGACGGGGGCTGACGGCAAGGAGACCACGGCGAAGGTCGGCGCCGGAGCGGCGGTGACCATCGGCGTCGGCGCCGGTCAGAGCTACGTCCTCGCCGGGGCCGACGGCCTCCACGCCTCGATCAGTCTCGCCGCGGCGGGGCGGCTCACGTCGCTGCCGGTCACGCCGCCGAACCCGCTGGCGGCGCCGATCAGCGTCTACCCGCGCTGACCGCGGCGGCCTCGGGTCAGAGGAACCGGTACCGTTCCGGCCCGAGGTCCCAGGGGTCCTTGCCGAGGAGCTCGGCGACGGCGCGGAACACGCAGCTCTCCACCATCATGCGCTGATGCAGCTCGTCGTTCCGGTGGAGCTTGCTCATCCGCTGGATGGGCAACCGGTACAGGATGATGCGTCGGCGTGCTCGGTCGACGAACCAGCGGTCGACGCCGTCCGTCCCGGAGTTCTGCGCCGGCATCGCGCCGACCTCGAACCGGACGTCGGCGAGTTCGGCGGGCCAGGCTCCGCGGAGGTAGTCGGCGGTGGTGGCGACCGTCAGGTCGAACTGGTCGATCCGGGTGTCGATCGGTGGCACGTCCGGTCCGACGACGCTCGACCGACCGTTGCGACCGTGCCGTGATCGGCGGCGCGAGAGGGCGCCTCGCGTCTCCTCGTCAGCCTGCGCCATGCGTCCAGTCTAGGTGTGGTCGGCGGCCCGGTTCAGACCCGCTCGACCGGCGAGCCGGACGGTGCCGCCGGCGCCCGCGGGCTACGCTGGGGCAAATGGTGGACAGGATGTGTTCGAAGGTCGGCTGCTCGCGCGAGCCCGTGGCGACGCTGACCTACGACTACCGTGACTCGATGGCCGTCCTCGGGCCGCTGAGCATCGAGAAGAGCCCGCACAGCTACGACCTCTGCTCCATCCACGCCGTACGGCTGAGCGTGCCGCAGGGCTGGAGCGTCGTGAAGCACAGCGTCCTCGGCGACGTCGGCTACGGCTCCTGACCGTCGGCCCGCCACCGCGTGGTGCCGATCTCGGGCCCGACATGAAGGTCCACGACGCCTGACGGTCTGCGAGAATGGCGTCATGAGTTCTTCCGCACCGACTGCCCCCACGACCACCCTGCCCTACAAGGTGGCCGACCTGTCGCTCGCCGAGGCCGGCCGACACCAGCTCCGCCTCGCCGAGAACGAGATGCCCGGCCTGATGGCCCTCCGTGAGGAGTTCGGCGCGAGCCAGCCGCTCGCCGGTGCCCGCATCGCCGGTTCGCTGCACATGACGGTGCAGACCGCGGTGCTCATCGAGACGCTCGTCGCGCTCGGTGCCCAGGTGCGCTGGGCGAGCTGCAACATCTTCTCGACCCAGGACGAGGCGGCAGCGGCCGTCGCCGTCGGTCCGCACGGGACCGTCGAGGCACCGGCCGGCGTGCCGGTCTTCGCTTGGAAGGGCGAGACGCTCGAAGAGTACTGGTGGTGCACCGAGCAGATCTTCGACTGGTCGACCGAGGCCGCCGCGGCCGGAGCCGAGTGGACCGGACCCAACCTCATCCTCGACGACGGTGGCGACGCGAGCATGCTCGTCCACCAGGGCCGTCGGTTCGAGCTGGCCGGAGCGGTCCCCGACACGACCGACGCCGACAGCCACGAGTACAGCATCGTCCTCGACGTGCTCCGCCGTTCGCTCGCCGGCAGCAGCGACCGTTGGACGAAGGTCGCCGCCGACATCCTCGGCGTGACCGAGGAGACCACCACCGGTGTCCACCGCCTCTACGAGCTGGCGAAGCAGGGTGAGCTGCTGTTCCCCGCGATCAACGTGAACGACTCGGTCACGAAGAGCAAGTTCGACAACAAGTACGGCATCCGGCACTCGCTGCCGGACGGCCTCAACCGCGCGACCGACGTGCTCATCGGTGGCAAGGTCGTCTTCGTCGCGGGCTACGGCGACGTCGGCAAGGGTGCAGCTGAGGCCCTCCGCGGCCAGGGCGCTCGGGTCATCGTGTCCGAGGTCGACCCGATCTGCGCCCTCCAGGCGTCGATGGACGGCTTCCAGGTCGCGACCCTCGAGAGCGTCGCCGACCAGGTCGACATCATCGTGACGTGCACCGGCAACTTCAACGTCGTCACCCTCGATCACATCCTCGCGCTCAAGCACCTCGCGATCGTCTCGAACGTCGGGCACTTCGACAACGAGATCGACATGGCCTCGCTCGAGGCGCTCGAGGGCGCCGAGAAGATCGAGATCAAGCCCCAGGTCCACGAGTGGCGCCTCCCCACGGGGCGCAGCGTCCTCGTGCTCAGCGAGGGACGACTCATGAACCTCGGGAACGCGACGGGGCACCCCTCGTTCGTGATGAGCAACTCCTTCACGAACCAGGTGCTCGCACAGCTCGAGCTCTGGACGCGGATCGAGGAGTACCCGATCGGCGTGTACGTGCTGCCGAAGCACCTCGACGAGAAGGTCGCACGCCTGCACCTCGACGCGCTCGGCGTGCAGCTGACGACGCTCACGCGCGAGCAGGCCGACTACATCGGCGTGCCGGTCGAGGGCCCGTACAAGGTCGACCACTACCGCTACTAGGCGGTGCCGCCGGTTCCCCGCCTCAGCGGTCGGGGAACCGGTGCGGCTGACCGCTCAGCACCGGCTGGAGGAGTGACAGGCGCTGACGGGCCGCGAGTTGGGCCTGGTACTCGCGCTCCCGGCGGATGACGGAGACACCGACGAGGAACGCCTCCGGGGGAGCGATCGGCAGCGGCGACACGAATCGGGACACCTCTGCCGCGAGTTCGGCCGCCAATCGGGTCCTCGTGGCCGGGGTCAGTGAGCCGGCCTGCTTGAGGAACTGGGTGACGCGCCGCGCCAGCGGATCGGGCAGTCGGGCCACGTCGGCGCCGCCGGCCCAGGCGGCGAGCTGCGGTGGGATCATCGCGACGGGCTCCACCACCCGCGGCAGACGCTCACGTTGGCTGTAGGTCCCGGCGAGCACGTCGCCCAGACGCTTCGAGCGAGCACTGAGCAGGCCGGTGAGTGCGGCGATGCCGCCAGCTGTGGCGTAGATCTCGAAGTACCCGGTGAGGGCACGGATGAACGCGTGCCGGAAGCCGGGTGCACCGCCGTCGTCCCGGACGATGCGGGCACCGACCACGAGTCTGCCGAGCGACCGTCCGCGGGTGGCGATCTCGACCGCTGCCGGCAGGACGACGAGACAGAGCACCGTCAGGCCGAGCACGATGGCGGTGAACATCGCGGTGTCCATGGCGACCCCGGACAGGATCCAGGAGAACATCGCGAGCATGAGGCCGACGAACACGAGGATGGACACCACGTAGTCGATGATGGCGCCCGCCGCGCGCAGGATGAATCCGGTGGGCCGCACGTCGAGGGCGACCGCCTCGCCGGTGATCAGCTCGGTGCCGTCGTCCAGCGTCGTCTCGTGCAGCGGGACCCGGGCCGGTTCGGACATGTGCTCCATTCAAGCAGATGCGCGGGGGACCGGCCATGGAGCGCCACCACCGCGTAGCATGGCTGCGATGGACCTCGACGCCTACTCCGCAGCCCACCGCCAGGAATGGGACCGCCTCGACGCGCTCGGCAAGCAACGGTTCTTCAGCGGGCCGGAGGCCGATGAGCTGATCGACCGCTACCAGGCCGGAGCGACCCAGCTCTCCGCGATCAAGACGACGGCCGGATCGACCCTCGTCGGCGACCGCCTCTCGGTCTCGCTGTCGCGGGCGCGCCTCCGGTTCACCGGCGCCAGCGCGAACGTGTTGTCGAGTGTCCCGCGGTTCTTCGTCCTGGCGCTGCCGGCCGCGCTCTACCGGGTCCGGTGGGTGACCCTCGCCGTCGCGGTCGCGACGGTCGTCATCGCGACCCTGTACGCCGTCTGGATCGCCGGCAACCCGCAGGTCCTCGCGAACCTCGGTACCGACGCCCAGCTCAAGCAGTACGTCGAGGATGACTTCGTCGCCTACTACTCCAACAACCCGGCTGCGAGCTTCGCCGGCCAGGTGTGGACGAACAACGCGTGGATCGCAGCGCAATGCGTCGCGTTCGGCATCAGCGGTGTCTGGGTCCCGTACATCATCGTCACCAACGCCCAGGGTGTCGGGCAGGCCGCGGGGGTCATGTTCGCCTACGGCAAGGGCGACGTGTTCTTCGAGTACATCCTTCCGCACGGCATGCTCGAGCTCACCGCGGTGTTCGTCGCGGCAGCGGCGGGTCTCCGCATCTTCTGGGCCTGGGTGGCACCGGGGCCTCGGACGAGGGGCCAGGCGCTTGCCGAAGAGGGCCGAGCGCTGTTCACGATCGCCATCGGGCTGGTGATCGTGCTCTTCGTCTCGGGGCTCGTCGAGGGTTTCGTGACGCCCGCACCGTGGCCGTGGGCGGTCAAGATGCTCATCGGCGGGGGAGCGCTCGCCGCATTCCTGACCTACATGTGCTGGTGGGGCGGCCGCGCGTACCGCTCGGGCGAGCGCGGTGACCTGGCTGAGTTCGAGGCCGGCGCGAAGCGGATCGTCGCCGGCTGACGGCTACTCGCCGGCTTCGGATCGAGCGCGGCGCTCGGCGTTCCTCGCGTTGACCCGGGCGTTCTCGGCGTTCACCTCGGCGTGGACGGCGCGCTCCTGTACGAGCCAGGCGGGCAGCGTGCGGAGGAGCTCCTGGATCTGTTCGGTGGTCAACGCCTCGGTGATCTCGGCGCGAGCCAGACCGGAGGTCGACACGCCGAGCTTGCGGGCGACGACGTCGCGCGGGTGCGGTCCGTTCTTGCGGAGCTCGACGAGCCAGTCCGCCGGGTTCGCCTGCAGTTCGAGGAACGCCGACCGCGTGATCGGCTCCTCCTGGAACGACGCCGGGGTCGCCGGCAGGTAGACCCCGAGCTTCTTCGCCGCGGTCGCCGGTTTCATGATCTGTTCGCTCGCACCCATCCGCTCAGCGTACCCCGCTGCGGTGTCCTCGCCCAACCAGCCGGATCACCCGTCGACTGAGCTGCAGTAGTGTGGCAAGCCGAGCAGTGGAGGCTTCGATGGACAGGCGGGACGACCAGATCGACGGGATCGATGTCGGCGACGACGGGCTCGGTGCCGACACGGTGCCGGAGATCGTCCCGCCGGCGCTGACCGTCGCCTACGCGCGCGGCGTGAACCCAGGGAAGTGGGCGCGCATCTGGAGCGAGCGCCGTCCGGAGGACGAACTCCGCCTGATCCGAGTGGACCTCGACGAGCAGCGAGCGGTCCTGGTCAGCGGAGCGGCGGACGTCGTGCTCGCCCGGGTCCCGATCGACCAGGACGGGCTGAACACGATCGCCCTGTTCGAGGAGCTCCCCGTCGTCGTCTTCGCCAAGGGCGCTGCCCTCGGAGCCGAGGACACGGTCGGGATGGCCGCGCTCGCCGACGAGCAGCTGATCATGACGCCGCTCGTCTTGGAGTGGGCCGAACGTGCCGCCGTGCTCGGGTTCGACGCCCCGGCGGCCCCGTTGACCGACGACCCGGAGGCAGCGGTCGAACTGGCCGCGTCCGAGGTCGGGATCGTCGTGGTCCCGCAGTCGGTCGCGCGACTGCACCAGCGGAAGGACGTGGAGTACCGTCCGATCGTCGGTCTTCCTTCGATCCCGGTCGTGCTGGTCTGGCCGCAGGACCGCGAGGACGAAGCCGTGGAGGAGTTCATCGGCATCGTGCGCGGACGCACGGCCAACAGCTCGCGACGGTCCGCCCCAACCGAGCAGGCCGCCGCTCCTGCACCGCAGCAGGACGCGAGACGACGGAAGGCGCCGAAGGCCGGTTCGACCCAGGGCACCGCCGCCGGGACGAGCCGAGGCGCCCAGCTCGCCGCGCGGAAGGCCAAGCAGGAGGAGCTCGCCCGGGAACGCCGCAAGAAGCGCAAGGGCCGCTGACCCGTCGATCCGGTTCCGGCCGGCGCTCGGAGGAAGCCGATCGATCGGCAACGGATCGGGCTAGAGCCGACCGGAGGCCTTGAGCGCGATGTAGGCGTCGGCGAGCGCCGGGGGCAGGGTCTCCGGCGAACCGGTGACGACGTCGGCCCCGAGCTGTCTGATCGCCGCGGACACGCGTTCGATGTCCAGCAGGGCGCGTTCGGCCGCAGCGGCGCGGTAGACGGTCTCTCGGTCGCCGCGGTCGCGCGTGGCCTCGAGGGTCGCCGGGTCGACGACGCTCGTCACGACGACCGTGTGGCGCTGCGTGAGCTGGGGGAGGACGGCGAGGAGCCCGCGCGCGGCCCCGGGGGCGTCGATCGAGGTCTGCAGGACGACGAGGGCGCGCTGGTTCGTGATCTGCCTGACCTGGCCTGGGACGGCGTCCCAGTCGGTCTCGATGAGTTCCGGGTCGACGAGCGCCATCGCATCGACCATCCTGGAGAGGAGTTCGGCGCCGGTCGCCCCCTGGACGCGACCACGCACGCGACGGTCGTAGGCGAGATAGTCGATGCGGTCGCCTGCTCTCGTGGCGAGAGCGGCCAGGAGGAGCGCGGCTTCGAACGCGGTGTCGATGCGCGGCTCGTCGGCGATACGCGCGGCGGAGGTGCGGCCGGTGTCGGTGACGATGACGACCCGGCGGTCGCGCTCGGGCCGCCAGGTGCGGATCATGACGTCGCCGCGTCGTGCCGTGGCACGCCAGTCGATCGAACGGACATCGTCACCTCGCACGTATTCGCGGAGGGAGTCGAACTCGGTGCCCTGACCGCGGACCATGACGCTCGTCGCGCCGTCGAGCTCGCGGAGGCGTGCGATCCGGCTCGGGAGGTGCTTCCGGGAGTTGAACGCCGGCAGGACCCGGAGGTGCCCGGCGCTGTTCAGCGTCCCCTGTCGAGCCAGGAGACCGAGCGGACCGAACGACCGCACCGTGACCTGGGACACCCGTCGCTCGCCCCGACGGAACGGGGTGAGCACCAGGCTGACGCTCCGTCGCTCCCCGGGCGGGAGGTCGACGCGGAGCCGCCCGGTGGGTGCGCCGGCCGACGGCTGCCAGGCGTCGCGCACCAGCGCCCGGACGCGGCGACCTCCGCGGTTGGTGAGGAAGAGGGTGCTCGTCGCCGAGTCACCGAGCCTGACCCGGGACGGCAGCTGCCGCTGCAGGACGATGTCCCGAGGCGAACCGGCGACCACGAGGTCGAGCGCTCCGAGCGCGGCGGCGAGCACGAGCCACGCGATGAACGCCGGAGCTGCGTCGCCCGTGAGCACGCCGAGCACCACGATCGGCACGATGCCGAACGCGACGAGCGCGACGAACCTCCCGGTGACGGCCATCTAGATGGGCACCTGCACCTGCTGCATGATCGAACGCAGGATCGCGTCGACCGAGACACCCTCGAGCTCGGCCTCGGGCCGCAGCTGCATGCGGTGGCGCCACACCGGGAGGACCATCGTCTGCACGTGGTCGGGGGTGATCGACTGGTAGCCGCTCAGCCAGGCCCAGGCCTTCGCCGACGCGAGGAGGGCGGTCGTCCCTCGAGGGCTGACCCCGAGCCGGACGGACGGGCTGCGCCGAGTGGCGCGCGCGAGGTCGACGATGTAGGCGAGGACGTCGGCGCTGGCACCCACGCGTCCGACCTCGAGCTGCGCCGCCCGCAGATCGGCCGCGCCCATGACCGGCCTGACACCCGCGGCCGTGAGGTCGCGCGGGCTGAACCCGGCGGAATGCCGTCGGAGCACCTCCACCTCGACGTCGCGTTCGGGCACGTCGAGGACGAGCTTCAGCAGGAAGCGGTCGAGCTGCGCCTCCGGGAGCGTGTAGGTGCCCTCGTACTCGATCGGGTTCTGCGTGGCGGCCACGATGAACGGGTCCGGGAGTGGGAGCGAACGGCCGTCGACGCTGACCTGGCGCTCCTCCATCGCCTCCAGCAGGGCGGACTGGGTCTTCGGGGGTGTGCGGTTGATCTCGTCGGCGAGCAGGATGTTCGTGAACACCGGGCCCTCGCGGAACTCGAACTCGCCGGTCTTGGCGTCGTAGACGAGCGAGCCGGTGACGTCGCCGGGCATGAGGTCGGGCGTGAACTGCACGCGCTTCGTGTCCAGACTCAGCGCGTGGCTGAGCGATCGGACGAGGAGCGTCTTCGCGACGCCGGGCACACCCTCGAGGAGCGCGTGGCCCTTGGCGAGGAGCGCGATGACGAGCCCGGTGACGGCGGCGTCCTGACCCACGACGGCCTTGCCGACCTCGACGCGGACCTGGGCGAGGGCTCGCCGGAGGTCGTCGGGGTGCGGTGCGGTGGATCCTGGCACGGGGGCGTCGGTCATGGATGGTTCCTTCCGGTGAGGTCCGTGGCGCGCGCGACGGCGGCTTCGAGATCGAGCAGGTGATCGGACAGGGAGACGAGGTCGGCGTCGCTCGTCGGTACGGCGTCGAGCAGGACGGACCGCACGTGCCGAGGATCGAGTCCGGCGAGTCCGGCGACCGTGTCGGCGACCTCGACGACCGAGGCGTGGCGGGAGAGGCCTGCGGCGACCGCGAGGCGGGACACGGTGCCGATCCGCAGCGCGTCGAGCGCCCGCTGACGGTTGCCGGACCGCTGGTAGAGGCGTGCGCGCCCCTCCATCGTCTCGCTCGCGCGGACCGCGACGGGCAGGTCCTCGATGACGAGCGGGCCGAAGCGTCGCCCGCGCCAGAACATGGCCAGGATCGCCGTGACGACGACGGTGCCGGTGACTCCGGCGACCCAGCTCGGCGTCAGCTCGTCGAGGCTCGGGGGACCGGTGACCGGCACGTCGGCGAGGCTCGGCAGGTACCAGACCAACTGCTCGGTGGAGCCGAGCAGGCCGAGCGCCAGGGCGGCGTTCCCCGCCCGGTCGATGACATCGTTCGTCAGGGCGTCGGCCGAGCCGAGCAGCACCCGTGCGCCGTCCGCCTGCGTCACGACCGCGCTCCCGCCGCTGTCGGCCGTGAAGCAGCCGTCGGCGTCAGCGTCGGTGGTCGTGTACAGCGTCCAGCCACCGGTGACCGTCCCGGCCCGCTCGGCGGTGGGGTCGCCGCAGTCGGACGACAGGACGTCGGTGGCATCCGAGCTGCCCGCGAACGAGACGCCGGGGAACAGGGTGCGGAGCGCCGCGGCTCGCGGGGTGACGACGACGAGTCCGGCGTCGGCGTCGCCCAACCGCTCGAGCTGCGAGGCGTCGAGCAGTCCGCTGGGATCGAACAGGAGGACGGTGCTGTCGGTGTCCTCGACCGCCTCGAGTGTCGCGTCGAGCGTGGTGGTCTCCGTCACGGTGACGCCCTCCTGGCGGAGCACCTGCGCGAGCGCGCGGCCGCCGTTCGGGGTCTGGTTTCCGGGGCTGAGCAGCGCCGCGTCGATCGATGCGCCTCGCGTGGCGAACATGAGCACGAGGGCGATCCCGACCGCGAAGACCGCCGCGACGATCCAGAACCGGTTCCGCCGCAGCCGGGTTCGCAGCCGAGGCGTGGCGACGTCGGGCTCGGGCTCCCGCTGCACCATGGGCTTCGTCGTGAGCGTCACCGGACCAGCTCCTCGGGGTCGGCGAGCAGCTGCGGCGCGGCGGCGGAGAGCCGGGCGTCGAGCGCTTCGAGCTCACGGTACTGTGCCTCGGTGCCCGTCGCCTCGAGGTAGCGGACGGCGTCGAAGACGTCCGCGGCCTCCGCGAGCGCCCGCCCGTCCTGCGGGAACGCGGCCGCCGCCCGGGCGGCGAAACCGTGCGCCGTCGTGCCGGGGGTGACCACGACGATCGTCCGCTCGGACAGTCCGCGAGCGATCGCCCGGTACAGCTCCTGGAGCGCGAGAGTCCAGTCGCCGGCCGCGGCGGCGGTCCTCGCGTCCTGGCGCAACCGATCGGCGGTCCGATCGTCGCGTTCGCCGAAGAGGTCGAGCTGACGGGCGCTCCGTCGGTTGAGGCGGGGGACGCCCCACACGATGAACGCGATGACGATTCCGACGACGACCACGGTCATCGCGATGATCGGGAACAGGCCAGTGAAAGGGCCCTCACCCGGCACCCGGAGGGAGTTCACCCAGTCCCAGAACGCCTTCGAGACGATGTCCCACAACGTCGGTTGCGCTGTCTGGTACTCGGGCTTCGACAGCTCACGCTGCAGGAGGTCCCGGGCGCCCGGTGCGTCAGGGACGAGCGGGACGTCGAGGCGCGACGCGAGGAACAGTGGGCTCATCGGGTCGCTTTGCCTCCGGCGGCGGCGACGTCGAAGGGGTTGTCGACCGTCTCGCGACCGCCGGCGCGCGCCTCGACGAACCGCGCGAGGTCGAGGTCGAGCCCCTCCTTGCGCATCCGCAGGTCCACATAGATGACCGCCGACGTGGCACTGATGACGACGACCGTGATCGCACCGATGATGACGGAGACGAGCAGGGAGAGGCCCTGCGCGGCGATGGTGGCGACGATCATGGTCGCCTCCGAGTCCACCCCGACGAACAGCACGGGGACGAGACTGGCGAGCAGGCTGATCGGGGTCGCGACGACCTGCGACGCGACACTGACGACCGAGGAGACGAGGAACTGGACGCCGAAGGTCCGCCAGAAATAGCCGTCGGTCAGGCGCCAGGAGCGAGCGAGCGAGGCGAAGACCTTGCCGTTCTCGAGGACGATGATGCTCGGTGTGAGGGAGAACTTCGTCCCGAGCCACACGGAAGCGGCGATCAGGACGAGCAGTGCGCCGATGCCCATGACCACCGTCAGGGCCACGCCCGCGGTCCCGCCGAGACCGGTCAGCACGAATCCGAGGCCAACCGCGACGGCGATGAACACCGTCACGACACCGATCAGGAGGAAGGTGTAGCCGATGAGCGGCAGGAACCGCGCCTTCGTGCGCCGCCAGAGCACGCCGAGCGGCAATTTCTCGCCGAGGGTGCCGCGAGCGACCTCTTGCGCGATGATCCCCTGCAGGATCGCGCTGCCGGCGATCGAGACCGCCACCGGGATGAGGAAGGACAGGATGATGGCCGTGATCGCCCCGGCGCTGATGGCGTCCTCCTCGCCAGGGGCCGCCTGCGACAGCCGGCTCAACGAGAGCCAGGTGACGACGCCGACGATGACGAGGGAGAGGACGGCGGTGAGACCCTGCAGCAGGAGGGCGCTGCCGAACGTGGCCTTCGGGTTGCGTCGCAGGACAAGGAAGGGGGCGCCGAACAGGTCGCTGAAGGACAGTGGCCGGAGCGGGATGAGCCCCGGCTTCGGCGGTGGTGCCCATCCCTGCTGGGGACCCGGGGCCCAGGACGCGCCGGTCGCGTACGGGTTCGCGTCGTAGGCGGCGGTCGGAGCCGAGGGAGGGGTCCCGTACCCGGGCTGCTGAGCCTGGGGGTAGGGCTGGGTGTACCGGGGCTGGACCTGCTGCGGGTACGGCTGCTGGCCGTATCCCGGCTGTGGGTACGCCGCCTGCGCCGGATACGCGGGCTGTTGCGGGTGTCCCTGCTGCGGCGGGTACCCGGGCTGCTGCTGGTATCCCTGCTGCGGCGGGTACCCGGGCTGCTGTGGGGCTCCCTGCGGCGGCGGCGGATAGCCGGGCTGCTGTGGATGCCCCTGATGCAGTGGCAGCGGCTGCGGTGTCGCCTGCTCCGGCGCCACCGGCTGTCGTGGCCCCTGCGGGGTCGCCCACGGGTTCGGATCCTGATCGCCCATCTCGCCCCCGGCTCGCTGTTCCGTGTCCATCAGCAACACCCCCTCGCCGTCTCGAACCCCTCCATGTTGTCACACCGAGCCTGCCCGCGACCGGCGGTTCGGCGGTTCCCCTGGACACTTCGACTACGCTGAGGCGAGACGTAAGGACACCGGTCAGGCAGCGCGGCCGGCCGGTCACACCCGAGACGGAGCTATGAACGCACGCATTCTCGTCGTCGACGACGACACCGCACTCGCCGAGATGATCGGCATCGTGCTGCGCACCGAGGGCTTCGAGCCGTCGTTCTGCGCGGACGGGGGCGGCGCGCTCCAGGCGTTCCGCGACACCAAGCCCGACCTCGTCCTCCTCGACCTCATGCTCCCGGGGATCGACGGGATCGAGGTGTGCCGCCTGATCCGTCAGGAGTCCGGTGTCCCGGTCATCATGCTGACCGCGAAGTCCGACACCGCGGACGTGGTGAAGGGGCTCGAGCCCGGCGCCGACGACTACATGGTGAAGCCGTTCAACCCGAAGGAGCTCGTCGCCCGGATCCGCACGCGGCTGCGCGCGCCGGCCGCCGACCTCGCGGAGACCCTCCGCATCGGCGACCTCACCGTGGACGTCGCGGGCCACGAGGTCCGTCGCGCCGACGGGGTCATCGGGCTCACGCCGCTGGAGTTCGACCTCCTCCTCGCACTGGCGAGCAAACCCCAGCAGGTGTTCACCCGCGAGATGCTGCTCGAACAGGTCTGGGGATACCACTACAAGGCCGACACCCGACTCGTGAACGTCCACGTGCAGCGGCTCCGCGCGAAGGTCGAGGAAGACCCCGACAACCCGAAGATCGTCATGACGGTGCGTGGCGTCGGATACCGCGCCGGCGCGGTCACCGGCTGATCCGACATGGCCTCCCGACTCGCCGGCTGGGCGGCCGACTGGCGGCTGTGGCGGAGGTGGCCGCAGCAGGTGCGCTCGCAGTGGCGGCGCTCGCTGCAGTTCCGGACGGTCGCCATCACGGTCGGCCTCTCGGGACTCGCCATCCTCCTGACCGGTGCCTACCTCTCGTTCAGCATCGGCAACGATCTCTTCCAATCCCGACTGCAGCAGGCGCTCGGCGGCTCCGGTCGTGCCATCGCGTCCGCGCAGAGCATCCTCGACGCGTCGGACGCCAGCGAGCGCGTCGCCCTCCAGCAGCTCATGGGGACCGTGCGGACCGATCTCCAGACGACCTCCGGCAGCAGCCTCATCGCCGCCTACCGGGCTCCCGGGCAGGACCCCAGCCAGGTCACGCCTCCGGGCTTCGAGTCGCCGGGGCTGGGAGGGGGTGTCATCTCGGACGCGCTCAGTGAGGCGGTCCGGGCCGACCCGGACACCCTCCAGTGGCAGTCGGTGACCCTCACATCCGCCGACGGCTCGACCACCGCCGGCATCGTCGTCGGTTCCATGGTGTCGATGCCGACCGCGGGGTCATACGAGATCTATCTGGGCTTCGACCTGAGCGACTCGGAGCAGACGCTCGGCTTCGTCCAACGGACGCTCTTCCTCGCGGGCGTCGGCCTCATGATCCTCGTCGGTGGTGCCGCGTGGTTCATCGTCCGCTTCGTGGCGACACCGATCCGGTTCGCAGCCGAGACGAGTCAACGTCTGGCCGGCGGCGACCTGGACGTGCGGATGCCCGAGAAGGGCGAGGACGAGCTCGCCATCCTCGCCCGCTCCTTCAACGGGATGGCCGCCAGCATGCAGAAGCAGATCAAGGAACTCGCGGAGCTCTCGCTCGTGCAGCAGCGGTTCGTGTCGGACGTCTCGCACGAGCTGCGCACGCCCCTGACGACCATCCGCCTGGCCGGCGACGTGCTCTACGACCAGCGCGACTCCTTCCCACCGGCCACCGAGCGGACGGCCGAGCTCCTCCACGACCAGGTCGGGCGGTTCGAGATCCTGCTGGCCGACCTGCTGGAGATCAGCCGCTACGACGCCGGCAGCATCGAACTCGAACTGGAACCGACGAGTCTCGTCCATCTCGCGGAGGAGGTCGTGGAGGAGCTCCGCCCGCTCGCGGAGCCGACCGGTTCGGATCTCCGGATCGTCGCACCGGGTGGCTACTCGGCGGTCCCGATGGACCCGCGGCGCATCCGGCGGATCGTGCGCAACCTCGTCGGCAACGCCATCGAGCACGGCGAGGGCAAACCGATCGTGGTGTCGGTGGACAGCAACGAGTCCTCGGTCGCGATCGCGGTACGCGACTACGGCCAGGGCATGACGCGTGAGGCCACCGAGCGCGTGTTCGACCGCTTCTGGCGCGCGGACCCGTCCCGCAAGCGCACCATCGGCGGCACCGGGCTCGGACTCGCGATATCCCTCGAGGACGCGGTCCTGCACGAGGGGTGGCTGGAGGTCTGGTCGGAGCCCGCCGCCGGCTCGTCCTTCCGCCTCACCATCCCACGCGAACCCGGGACGGAGATCGTCCGCTCGCCCATCAGCCTGCCGCCCGACGATGCGATCGAGTCCATCGTCGACGAGCTCACCGCGCCGACGACCCGCTCACTCCCGACCGTGCGATCGGCGGACGACGACAAGGAGGATGCTCGTGGTTGACGTCCCCGCACGATCGCCGAGACGACGATCCGCAGTACGTCGGATCGCTGCGGCGGCGCTGCCGATGCTCCTCGTGGTGGTGCTCAGCGCCTGCGTGGGCATCCCGCGGGGCGGTTCCGTGCAGGACGGCGGAACGGTCGAGGGGGACGGCGGCGACGTCGACGTCAACTTCATCGCGCCGGGTCCCGCCGAGGGGGCGACGCCGGAGCAGATCCTCCGGGGCTTCATCGACGCCGCCGCGAGCCCGCAGAACAACTACGAGATCGCGCGCGAGTTCCTCGCACCCGCGCTCCGGTCCGACTGGGATCCCGACGCCGGAGTGACCATCGACCAGGGCGGCCGCACGTTCGCCCCGGTCGCCGACACGGTGCAACTCACCGTCAGCCCCGTCGCGGCGGTCGACGACCGGGGTGAGTACCGCGAATCGGGGAACTCGTCGCCACTGAGCTGGACCTACTCCTTCGAGCAGGTGCGGGGGGAGTGGCGGATCGCGGCCGCTCCGCCGGGCATCGTCCTCGAGTCATCGACCTTCGCCGACGTCTTCGCGGCCTACTCACTGAGCTACTTCGACCCGAGTTTCACCCGACTCGTCCCCGACCAACGTTGGTTCCCCTCGCGGGCGTCGACCGCGACGAGGATCGTGGGGGCGCTGCTCGACGGACCGGCGGAGTGGCTGAAGGGCGCGGTGGCGACGGCGTTCCCCGAGGGGACCTCGCTCACGAGCGACGCCGTTCCGGTCGAGGCCGGGACCGCGCGCGTGGACCTGACCAAACCGGCCCTGCAAGCGGACGCGGTCACCCTCCAGCGGATGCAGCTCCAGCTGAGCAGCAGCCTCGTGCAGCTGTCCGGCAGCGTCGGCGGGGTGGCCGCCGTCTCGAACGTCGCGATCACCGTCGTCGGCAATTCCACGCAGACGGTCTCGCCGCTGTCGCTCGCCGCACCGCGGGTCGACCCCCGGGCACTCGTCCAGCGCGCGGACGAGTTCGGCTTCGCCTCGGGGAACCGGCTCGAGGCCGTGCCGGGGATCTCGACGGCGGTCGTGGCGGCCGGGGCCGACGCGGCCGTGTTGTCCGCCGACCATGACCAGGCCGCGGTCCGTTCCGCCGCCGGTGTCACGGTGATCCAGGCCGACGGCGACATCCGGCTCGTCGACAACCGCCCGGGACTCCTTCCGCCGACGATGGACCCGTTCGGCTTCACCTGGACCGTGCCGGCGGCGGCGCCGTCCGCGCTGCTCGCGCACGACGCCGCGGGTGGCACGGTGCAGGTCGCGACGAGTTGGACCGGCGCGTCCACGATCGATTCGATCCAGGTGTCCCGGGAGGGTACTCGCCTCGTCGCGCTGCTCCGGGACGGGACGCAGTCGCGGCTCGTGGCCGCCGCGATCATCCGCGGTGACCGGAACGCGCCGTTGCGACTCGGCGATCCCGTCGAGCTCCGCGTCATGTCCACGGAGGCGACGACCGTCACCTGGGTAGACGACATCACCGTCGCCGTCCTGCTGGGCGGCGGTGACGGGACGACGATCGTCACGCAACAGATCGGCGGCCGCTCCGCGCCCGTACCGAAGCTCGCGGACGTCACGAACCTGGTCGGGGGCAACGGACCGACGCAACTGCGGGCCCTCACGAGTGACGGTCGGCTGCTGTTGCCCCGTGGGTCGAGCTGGCAGGAGGCGGGCAGCGACGTCCGGTTCATCGCGACCCAGCTGGGGTCGCCCGACTGAGTGAATGCGCTCCACAGCGCGTTCGGAGTGCCGAAGCCGTCTGCGTCTCGGACGATGCGCCACCGGACGCGCCGCGTGGGCGCGACCATCGGATGATGCGATCCTCGTCGAGTCGAAGCACGCCCCTCGCTCATGCCCGCGAGGCCTGCCTGGACGCATGGGCCCTCGTGGTCCCGGTCACGTGCGCCGGATGCGGTGCGCCGGACCGCGGGCTGTGCGACGACTGCCGCGGGCGTCTGGTCCGACCGGCGGCCCCCGACGACGACGCCCTCCTCGTGCGGTGGAACGGTGCGGACGGTACCCCCGGTCTCGCCGCCCGTCGCTACGACGAGTTCGTCGGCGCCATCCTCCTCGCCTACAAGGAGGATGCCCGGACCGGCCTCGTCCGACCGCTGGCCGCCGCACTCGAACCGGCGTTCCGGTCCGCCGTGCTCGAGGCGAGCCGGGCGATGGGCGGCGTCTCTCCGGAGATCGCGACGATCCCGGCCAGACGACGCGCCGCCCGCGATCGGGGCTTCCACCCGGTGGAGCAGCTCGTGCGCCGGCTCGGCGCCAGACCGTCGCGCCCGCTGCGATGGGCGCGGGAGCCCGCCGACCAGCGGGACTTCGGCCGGGCGGAGCGTCTCGAGAACCTCGCCGATGCCCTGGTCGCGCCACGGCGGCTCGACGGGCGCCGCTTCCTGCTCGTGGAGGACGTCGTCACGACGGGCGCCACCGTCGGGGAAGCGGTCCGGGCGATGCACGACGGCGGTGGCCTCGTCGTCGGCGTCGTGGCCCTCGCCAGGGTCGGACCGTGAACGGACGGCGGGTCACGAGGCCGGAAGATGAACGTTCCCTGAACACCGCTGATGACTTCCGCAGGCTCGGGCACTACGGTTGCAGAACGGCGTGAAAGGACCGCCCGGGACCGGGTGGTCAGCCGGATGAGGAGGTCGAACGTGGATATCAACATCGTCGGACTTGGACTCGGCATCACCGATCGGTTCCGCGAGTACGCGACCGAGAAGGCGGAGAAGGTCGCCCATCTGGTCGAGCAGGCGCAGTCGCTCGACATCAAGGTGTCCCGCCATCACGACGCCAACGGACGCAAGGGCGAGGACCGCGTCGAGCTGACGCTCGTCGGCCCCGGACCATTGGTCCGTGCGGAGTCGACCGGCTCCGACAAGTACGTGGCCTTCGATCTCGCGATCGCGCGGATGCTCGAGCGCGTCCGCCGCTCGAAGGACCGCAAGAAGGAGCACCGCGGCAAGCACCGCACCTCCCTGCACGCCGCCAGCAGCGAGGGGTTCAGCGGCGTCGACATCACGCCTGCCGCGCCGGAGCTGCTCGAGCAGGTTGCGACCGGCAGCGTCGCGACGCTGACCCACGAGGACGAGGAGCAGGAGGCGTACTCGCCCGTCGTCATCCGCACGAAGGAGTTCCCCGCGGAGTGGATGAGCGTCGAGGACGCCGTCGACCGCATGGAACTCGTCGGCCACGACTTCTTCCTGTTCATCGACGCCTCGTCGGAGCGGGCGAGCGTCGTGTACCGCCGCAAGGGCTGGGACTACGGCGTGATCAGCCTCGAGGACGGCTCGAACTAGCGTCCTGCACCCCGACCGACGCGGTCGCCCGGTTCGCCGGGCGGCCGCGTCGTGGCATGTCGGTGGCGACGTCGAAGACGGCGTCGTGTACCCGCAGGCGTGCCGAGGTCACCTCGAGCCAGTCGAGCTCGGCCAGGGAGCGTCGCCGTCTGGCTTCGAGCCCGATCCACGCGATGTCACCCTGCGGCGTCGGGGGGAGCGTCGACAGATCCTCGTCGAGCTGCTGCACGAGATCGAGCGCCCACGCGCGTTGGACGGCGATGACCCCGAACACGTCGACGCCGTCGAGTGACGCCGCGAGGGCGACCTTGTTCGGGAGTTCGTCTCGCGAAGCGCTGGCCGCGACGGGTGTCGCCCACCAGCGTTCGAGGACGTCGCGCCCGTCGGCGGTGATGCGGTAGAAGACATGCCCCTGCGCATCCACGGCGGCCCGCTCGACGAGCCTGTCCCGCTCGAGACGATCGAGGGTCGCATAGGCCTGGCCGACGTTGAGCGGTGTGTCGGGTGTCGTCCGCCGGTCGAACTCACCGCGCAGACGGTACCCGTAGTCGTCGCCGAGCGCGAGGATCGCGAGCAGACCGTGCTTGACCGACATCGAACCTCCATGAAATACCTACGCCGTAGGTGTCGCCAGCCTAGTGACCCGTCCGGCCCGCGCTGCGGCGGCGCTCCGTCGACATCCGTCCGCCCCTCGATACACAGCGTCCACTCAAGGGACTCCCCGCTAACATGTTCAGAGGACTGCCCCGTTCTGGTGCACCCCGTCCGTCCCGGTCAGTCGACCAGGACGGAGATCAGGAACACGTAATGGAGAGCAATTCGTGGCCTCACCACTTGAGAAGATCCTTCGCGTCGGCGAAGGTCGCATCCTCCGGAAGCTGACCAGCCTCACGAAGGCGGTCAATGCCCTCGAGGACGACTTCACGGAGTTGAGCGACGAGGAGCTGAAGAGCGAGACCGTCGAGCTGCGCGAGCGCTTCGAGAACGGCGAGACCCTCGACGACCTCCTCCCCGAAGCCTTCGCCGCGGTGCGCGAAGCTGCACGCCGCACGATCGGCATGCGCCACTTCGACGTCCAGATCATGGGTGGCGCCGCGCTGCACCTCGGCAACATCGCCGAGATGAAGACCGGTGAGGGCAAGACGCTCGTCGCGACCCTCCCGGCCTACCTCAACGCCATCGCCGGCAAGGGCGTGCACATCGTCACGGTGAACGACTACCTCGCGTCGTACCAGTCGGAGATCATGGGGCGCGTCTTCCGCGCGCTCGGCATGACGACCGGCGTGATCGTCGAGGGTCAGACGCCGGAGCAGCGCCGCGAGCAGTATGCGGCCGACATCACCTACGGCACGAACAACCAGTTCGGGTTCGACTACCTCCGCGACAACATGGCGTGGCAGGCCAAGGACATGGTCCAGCGCGGTCACTTCTTCGCCGTGGTCGACGAGGTCGACTCCATCCTCATCGACGAGGCACGGACCCCGCTCATCATCTCCGGGAAGGCCTCCGGCGAGGCGAACCGCTGGTTCCAGGAGTTCGCCCGGCTCGCGGTGCGACTCGAGCCCGGTGAGGACTTCGAGGTCGACGAGAAGAAGCGCACCGTCGGCGTGCTCGAGCCCGGCATCGAGAAGGTCGAGGACTACCTCGGCATCGACAACCTCTACGAGTCCGCCAACACCCCGCTCATCTCCTTCCTGAACAACGCGATCAAGGCCCGCGCGCTCTTCAAGAAGGACAAGGACTACGTCGTGATGAACGGCGAGGTGCTCATCGTCGACGAGCACACCGGTCGCATCCTGGTCGGACGTCGCTACAACGAGGGCATCCACCAGGCGATCGAGGCCAAGGAGGGCGTGGCCGTCCAGGCCGAGAACCAGACCCTCGCGACCGTGACGCTCCAGAACTACTTCCGTCTCTACGAGAAGCTGTCCGGCATGACCGGTACGGCTGAGACCGAGGCGGCGGAGTTCATGTCGACGTACAAGCTCGGCGTCGTCCCGATCCCGACCAACCGCCCGATGCAGCGCATCGACCAGTCGGACCTCGTGTACAAGAACGAGGAGGCGAAGTTCGCGCAGGTCGTCGAGGACATCGTCGAGCGCCACGAGCAGGGCCAGCCGGTCCTCGTCGGCACGACGAGCGTCGAGAAGAGCGAGTACCTGTCGAGGCTCCTCGCCAAGAAGGGCGTCAAGCACGAGGTCCTCAACGCGAAGAACCACGCGCGTGAGGCCGCGATCATCGCCCAGGCCGGTCGACTCGGCTCGGTCACCGTCGCCACCAACATGGCCGGTCGTGGAACCGACATCATGCTCGGCGGCAACGCCGAGTTCCTCGCCGTCGCGGAGATGAACGCCAAGGGTCTCAGCCCGATCGACACCCCCGAGGAGTACGAGGCCGCGTGGGACGAGGTCTTCACCGAGGTGAAGGCCGCGGTCAAGGAGGAGGCCGACAAGGTCATCGACGCCGGCGGACTCTACGTCCTCGGTACCGAGCGCCACGAGTCGCGCCGCATCGACAACCAGCTGCGCGGTCGCTCCGGCCGTCAGGGCGACCCCGGCGAGAGCCGGTTCTACCTGTCCCTCACCGACGACCTCATGCGCCTCTTCAACGCCGGAGCCGCGGAGAGCCTCATGGGGCGCCAGAACGTGCCGGACGACCTCGCGATCGAGTCGAAGATCGTCAGCCGCGCGATCCGCAGCGCCCAGTCGCAGGTCGAGGCGCGGAACGCGGAGATCCGCAAGAACGTGCTCAAGTACGACGACGTCCTCAACCGGCAGCGCGAGGCGATCTACTCCGACCGCCGCCACATCCTCGAGGGCGACGACCTCCACGATCGCGCACAGCAGTTCCTGGAGAGCGTCGTCGACGACGTCCTCGACGAGCACACCGGCGAGGGCAACGGCGACGACTGGGACTTCGACGCACTCTGGGCCGAACTGAAGACGCTCTACCCCGTCGGCCTGACGATCGACGAGGTCGTCCAGGAGGCGGGGACGAAGGGGCGGATCAACCGCGACTTCATGCGGCGCGAGATCCTCTCCGATGCCAAGCTCGCGTACACCAACCGCGAGGAGTCGCTCGGTGCCCCGGCGATGCGCGAACTCGAGCGCCGCGTCGTCCTCCAGGTGATCGACCGCCGCTGGCGCGACCACCTGTACGAGATGGACTACCTGAAGGACGGCATCGGTCTGCGGGCCATGGCGCAGCGCGACCCGCTGGTCGAGTACCAGCGCGAGGGCTACGCGATGTTCCAGCAGATGATGGGGCAGATCCGCGAGGAGAGCGTCGGCTTCCTCTTCAACCTCGAGGTCGAGGTCGCCGGCGAGGTCGATGCGGGCACCGCTGCACCGGCGATCACGGCCAAGGGCCTGACGCAGGAGACCCCCGACACCGAGAAGCTCAGTTACTCCGCTCCGAGTGAGCAGGGTGGGGTCGAGGTCCGCAACCAGCGCGGGCAGATCGAGAAGGCGGCCACCGAACGCGCACAGCGGCTCCAGCAGACGAACCGTCCCGCCGGCGATGCGGCTCCGGCGACGAAGGCCGCCCCGGCCGCGAAGGCGTCGCGTGGGGCCTTCGGTCAGCAGTCCGAGGCGCCTGCGGCTGCTCCGAGCAACCGTTCGGACCGTCGCAAGCAGGGCAAGAAGAAGTAGGCCCACGCCGGCACGAACGGGAGCCCTCCGGACCATGGTGACATCGGTCCGGAGGGCTCCCGTCTGTCGGTTGCGGGCGGATGTGCAGCGGCGGTCAGAGCACGCTCACCGAGGTCGCCCGCCAGCGGCCGTCCAAGCCCTCCAGCCGGATGGCCACGGCTCGGGACCGTGCTCGTCCGTGGACGATGACCACGGACTCGACGACGCCGTCGCGTGGCTCGGAGACGGTCACGGTGCCGATGGAGACGGCCGGCACGGTGCCCGGGACGCCGCGGACGCGTCGTGCCCGTTCGGCGAGGATCACGCGCTTCAGCAGGACGGTGTGCACGTCGGCGGTGATCCACCGCGCGAGCTGCGTGAGGTCCCGGGCTCCCGCGATCACCTCGATCACGCTCCGTGTGAGGTTCTCGAGCAGCGGTCGCGGATCAGGGAGTTCGGCTCGGGGCGCCGGTTGGGGCGCGAAGTAGTCGTCCGCACCGGTGCGCGCTGCCGCCCGCACCTCCGGCGTGCGTCGCTCGGGGAGCGGAGGCGCCGGCCGGAGGCGAGCCGTGCGTGCTTCGGGCTCGTCGTCGTCGTGCCGGGCAACGGTGCTCATGGGGCCTCCGAGGGGTGAGCGGCCGCCACGAGTCGGGCGACCAGAATCTGACATGTCACACTCATCATGTCAGTTCCCTGGTGTCCAGGACCAGGGGTCTGTGGAGAACGCAGGACGTCGCCGCCCTCTGCGCACTACCGTCGGCGTATGCGTTGGGACAGCCTGTTCGACGATCTCGCCGGTCAGCTCGACGACGAGCTCGCCGTCGACGACGACGCCGTCCGCATCGAGGCCGAGCGGCTTCGGCGCGGGCGTCTCACGCTCCGCGAGCGGCTGGTCGCCCTCTGCGGCGACGCCGACGCACCAGGACCGCTCGTCGTCGAACTCGTCGACGGGACGACCTGGCGGCTGCGGGTCCGGAGCATCGGGAAGGACTGGATCCAGGCCGAATCCGGTACCCCGGGCGGCCGGGAGGTCGTCGTCCCGCTCGATGCCATCGCGGCGGTCGCCATGACGCAGACCCAGATCGATTGGAGTCTCGACGACGTCGCGGTCCGCGAACCGCGACTGCTCGACCGCCTCACCGTCTCGTTCCTGCTCCGTGATCTGTGCCGACGCCGTGCAGCAGTGATCGTGCGGACCCGGACGGGGAGCTGGACGGGCACGGTCGACCGGGTGGGCCGCGACCATCTGGATCTGGCCGTCCACGAGCCAGGGTCGCCGCGCCGCAGCCGGAGCATCGAGCAGATCCGCGTCATCGTGCTCGCTGAGGTCGTCGTCGTCGAGCGTGCCGCCTGAGGCGGCGCGTCGGACGCTTGCCGGAACCGGGGCTCAGCCGAGGGGCGGCACGGGCCGGAGCATCGGGGCGCCGGTGAACTCGGCGAGTTCGGTGAGCTGGGCCTGGTGCCAGAGGCCTGCACGACGTGCCTCCTCGTACTGACCGCTGATGAAGGCTTCGAGTGCCGGGAACTCGATGCGCCACGGTCCGCTGCGCCCGATCCGGATGGCGGGCAGCTCACCGCTCGAGATGAGCTCGGCCACGTGCTGGGCCGAGACGTTCAAGACCTCGGCCGTATCGGCGACGGTGAGGAAGCGACCGAGCGGGGCCGCATCGCGCTGCGATTCCATTCCTCGATTATCCTCTCGCGCGGGCGGCGTCCGCCGGGCTGTGGATAACTTCGGCGCGATGTCCGGAGCCCGGGCAGCATGGGACCGGAGGCGGCGCACGGGGTGCCCATGAAGGAGGAGACGGTGCGGGGAATCGAGCGGGGACACGGATCGGAGTCGGGAGGAGCGCGAATCGACGGCGGGGAACGGATGACCGACCGTCTCGCCGGACTGCGTCATGGTGTCGGCGGACGGCAGGTGTCCCGGTCGCGCATCTGGGTGGACCCACGCTTCCTGGTGGGCCTCATGCTGGTGGTCGCGTCGATCCTGGGAGTGTGGTGGCTCGTCACGACCTCGAGCCGGACGACCCCGGTGTATGCGGCGTCCGAGACGCTGACGCCCGGAACGCGGCTCGACCGCTCCTCACTCCAGGTGATCGACGCACGTCTGGGATCGGTCGAGGGCGGGTACCTCGGAGCTGGAGCGGCACCGCCGCCGGGGATCGTCGTCACGCGGACGATCGCAGCGGGGGAGCTCGTGCCGCTCGACGCGCTCGGCGAGGCGAGCGCCGTCGGCGTGACCACGCTCGTCGTCGAACCGGCCGGACGGTTCGGCGCCGACATCGTGCCGGGGACCGTCGTCGACCTCTGGGCGGCCGCGCCGGACGGCGACGGGTACGGTGTCCCGGAGGTGCTGGTCTCGGCCGCGACCGTCGTCCGGGTCGGCGAGGACGAAGGGCTCCTGTCGGGCCGTGGTTCGGTCGCCCTCGAGCTCGCGGTCCCGCGCTCCGCCGTCGCGACGGTGCTCTCGGCGACGGCGGCGGCGCACCTGCTGTCCGTGGTCCCCACCGAGCCCGGCGAACGCTGATGCTGCGCGTCGGACTCGCCCTCGATCCACGGGTCGAGGGTGAGATCCTCGCGACGATGCTCGACCTCGGACACCGCGTCGCCTGGCGCTGTCACGACGGCGCCGAACTCGAGGAGCGCGTCGGCGCCGGCACGCCCGTCGACGTGCTGCTCGTGTCACCCGGGGCCGACCGCCTGCGCGCCGAACTCATCGACCTCGCGGACCGCGTGGGCACGAGGGTCGTGGCGCTCGCGTCCGGCGAGTCCGAACGGCGCCATGCGGCTGGGCTCGGTCTCGTCGACATCGTCCTCCTGCCGGTCGATCCCGAGGAGCTCGATCGGAGCATCGCGCCGCTCGACCTCGGCGGCGACAGCCCTCGTCCGGTCGCCCAGGCCGCAGGGCGGGTCATCGCCGTGTGGGGTGCGGCCGGGTCGCCCGGCACGACCACCGTCGCCGCAGGCATCGCCAGTGAGCTCGCTGCGCGCGGCCGCCGGGTCGTCCTCATCGATGCGGACACCTACGGGTCATCCGTCGCGGCCATGCTCGGCCTCCTCGACGAGGCACCCGGGTTCGCCGCGGCCTGCCGACTGGCCGGAAGTGGGGCGCTCGACATCGAGCAGCTCGAGCGGATCGCGGTCGTCCATCCGTCGCCGTCCGGCGCGTTCCGGGTCCTGACCGGCATCTCGCGCGCGGCACGCTGGACGGAACTGTCGACGGAACGCGTCGCGACGACCATCGAACGGTGCCGGGCGTGGATGGACGACATCGTGATCGACACGGCGTTCTGCCTGGAGGCGGACGAGGAGATCTCGAGCGACCTGTTCGCGCCCAGACGGAACGGCGCGGCGTTCGCCGTCCTCGGGTCCGCAGACCGGGTGGTCGAGGTCGGTGCGGCAGACCCGGTCGGGGTCACGAGGCTGCTCCGCGGCCACGCGGAACTCGTCGAACTCGTCGACCCGTCGCGCATCTCGGTGGTGGTGAACCGGCTGCGTGGCGTCGCGCTCGGTACCGGCCCGGCCGGTCAATTGGCGTCCACGCTCTCCCGCTTCGGCGGGATCGAGGCGGCCGCGCTCCTGCCGGAGGACCAGCGGGTGGTGGACGCCGCGGTGATCGCGGGGAGGAGCTTCCGCGACCAGGCCCCGCGCGGGGCGCTGCCCGTCGCGTTGCGGCGGTTCGTGTCCACCCTCCTCGACCAGGAGCCGGCGCCGGTGCGCGACCGCTCGCGGCGCTCGGCGGGTGGAGCACGCGGGCGTCGTGCGCGGAGTCGGTCACGCCGAGCGGAATAGTCTCGACAGATTCACTCAATACAATTGGGTGATCAACCGAATATGCATTGGCTCGCCGATATATGCATCTGCATTCTTCTCCGAAGCATCGCTATCCGTTGGGTGATGAATTACTTCGGTATCGTGTCGGTATTCAAATTCGCTTGATGGTGTTCGATATGATCGGATAACCGTCGGACCCACCACGGATATCTTCAGGAGGACCCCCCATGGCTCAGAAAGTCATCACCACATACATCGACGATCTCGACGGCAGCGAACTCGCTTCCGGTGCAGGAGAGACCGTCCGGTTCGCGATCGACGGAACCGAATACGAGATCGATCTCGGGGCAGACAATGCGAAGAACCTCCGCGAGTCGCTGAAGCCTTATATCGGAGCCGGACGCCCGGTCAAGCGTGGGCGCCGCACCTCGAGCACCAGCACCCGTAACAGCGCCGAGAACCTCGCCGCGATCCGCGAGTGGGCCGCGAAGAACGGGCACGCCGTGTCGTCGCGCGGACGCATCCCTCAGGCGGTCCAGGACGCCTACCGCGCAGCCAACTGACATCACGTCCGGCGACGGCGCTCAGCGGCCCCCCACGCGCCGCTGAGCGCCGTCGCCGTTCCACGCCTGCCTGACCAGTGGTCGTCAGGGCAGGCTCGGCGCACTCGGTGTCGGCCGGCCGAGCCTAGACTGGAATCGTGTCGACGCTCAGTGATCTCGTTCTCGCCCAGGGCCGCTCCAGTGCGGCCGACGTGGAGTGGCTGCACATGCTGCTCGCGGACAGCCAACTCCTCGCGGATCTGGCGTTCGCCGATATCGTCATCTGGGTACCGACCGATTCCGGCAGTTTCATAGCGGTCGCGCATTCGCGTCCGTCGAGTGCCGCGACACTCTTCTATCGCGACTTCGTCGGGCAATCCATCAAGCAGGAATGGCGCAAGCAGGTCACCGACTGTTTCGAGAGTGGACGGATCATCGAGTCGTCCGCACCGGACTGGTACGAGGAGACCCCGACCAGGGTTCGTGCCGTACCCGTCGCCCGGCGGATATCTCCGACCGAGACGACCAATGCCGACGGACCGATCGCGGTCATCACCCGCCACACCAATCTCGGTGAGGCTCGGACGCCCAGCCGCCAGGAACTCACGTTCAACGACTGCGCGAGCGACCTGTTCGAGATGATCGCGGTCGGCGACTTCCCGGATCTCGGAGCGCCGACCGGACCGCGCCGGGGCGCGCCGCGCGCGAGCGACGGCCTGATCCGTCTCGATGTCGACGGCACCGTCACCTTCGCGAGCCCCAACGCGCTCTCGGCCTTCAACCGGATCGGATTCGCCGAGGAACTCGAGGGCGAGTCGCTCGCGGACGTCACGACCCATCTGCTCTCCGGGACGGGGACCGTCACCGTCGACGAGTCCCTGCCACTCGTCGTCACCGGTCGGGCGCCGTGGCGGACCGACATCGAGGACAAGGGCGTGACGGTCTCCCTCCGGGCGATCCCGTTGCGGAGCCGCGGCGAGCGGGTCGGCGCGATCGTGCTCTGCCGCGACGTCAGCGAACTGCGTCACCAGGAGCAGGAACTCATCACCAAGGACGCGACGATCCGCGAGATCCACCACCGGGTGAAGAACAACCTCCAGACCGTCGCATCGCTCCTGCGGATCCAGGCCAGGCGGACGCACTCGGAGGACGCCCACGACGCCCTCACGCAGGCCATGCGGCGCGTGGCCGCCATCGCGGTCGTGCACGACACGCTGTCCGAGGGGCTCAATCAGAACGTCGACTTCGACGAGGTCTTCGAGCGCGTGCTCCTGCTCATCGCCGAAGTGGCGAGCTCGCACAACACGACGGTCCGCCCGAAGTCCTCCGGCTCGTTCGGCGTGCTCCCGAGCGAGTACGCGACGCCACTCGCCCTCGCGCTCACCGAACTCGTGACCAATGCGGTGGAGCACGGACTCAACGGGCGCGACGGCGACGTGGAGATCACGGCCGATCGCACGGACGAGCTGCTGAGCGTGCAGGTCCGCGACAACGGCGTGGGGCTCCCGGAGGGGAAGGTCGGGTCCGGTCTCGGCACCCAGATCGTGCGGACGCTCATCCAGGGTGAACTGGGCGGGACCATCGACTGGCACACGCTCATGGGGAGCGGAACCGAGGTCACGATCGCGATCCCGATGCGCTGGGTCGCCAAGAGCTGAGGTCCTGGTCCGTCACGAACGGCCGCAGACATGCGAGAACCCCGGGGCCGTTCGGCACCCGGGGTTCTCGTCTGCGATTAGGAGGCGCGGCGAGCGCGAGCAGCGCGACGCTTGAGGGCGCGACGCTCGTCTTCGCTGAGGCCGCCCCACACGCCGGAGTCCTGGCCGGTCTCGAGCGCGTACTGGAGGCAGAGCTCCGTGACACTGCAGGTGGCGCACACGGCCTTCGCCTTGTCGATCTGATCGACCGCCGGACCGGTGTTCCCGACCGGGAAGAACAATTCCGGGTCGACGGTCAGGCAGGCAGCTTTATCGCGCCAATCCATAGGGGAGCTCCTTTTATTGCATGGTGAGATTTCTTCAACCGAGTGAGGGGTCTCGGGAAGCGAAAGCCGAAATGCGAGGGGGATGATCGTCCGGGAATCGGGATCTGTCCACACCCTCGTGGACCTCATGTCGGCCTCAAACATGGTTTCATATCGGTAAGAGCAAATCAATAGTCAAGTTTGGGTGAACCCTGTGAGTACCGATCGAAACGCCGCCTCCGCTCCGAACCCGGGGAGGCGTCGTGAGCCCGCGGTGCTGGCCTTCATCGTCCTGCTCGTCGCCGAGGCGTTGCTCATGATCGGGCTCTCGGCCTGGTTCCTCTTCGAGCTGGTCGCGGCGACGCCGGCCTCGTTCACGAGCGCACTGGCGATCTTCGTGATCCTGCTCATCGCCACGGCGTTCGTCACGGCGCTCGCCCTCGGCGCGATCCGCGGACGGAGCTGGATCCGCGGGGGAGCGGTCACCTGGCAGCTCGTGCAGATCGCCGTCGCCGTCGGCGCGTTCCAGGGGGTCTTCGCGCAACCCGCGATCGGGTGGTTCCTGCTGCTGCCGTCGCTGGCCGTCCTCGGGCTCCTGTTCACGCCCGCGGTCGCCGCCGTGACCCGACGCGAGATCTGAGCGCGACGGGTCGGTCGTGATGGTCCAGCAGCGACGCGTCAGGCGTCGAGGCCGAGGGCCTTGCGGAGGCTCTTCACATGGCCGGTGGCCTTGACGTTGTACCGGGCGAGGGTGAGGGTGCCCGTCTCGTCGATGACGAACGTCGAGCGGAGGACCCCCGTGACGATACGTCCGTACGAGTTCTTCTCACCGTAGGCTCCGTACGCATGGTGGACCGTCAGCTCCGGGTCGCTGAGGAGCGGGAACGTGAGCCCGTCCTCCTCCTGGAAGGCCTTGAGCTTCTCGACGGAGTCCTTCGAGACGCCGAGCACCACGTACCCGGCACCGCCGAGCGATGCGAGGTTGTCGCGGAAGTCGCACGCCTGGGTGGTGCAGCCGGGCGTCATCGCGGCGGGGTAGAAGTAGAGGATCACCCGTCGTCCGGCGAAGTCGGACAGGGACACGCTGGTGCCGTCCTGGTCGGTGAGGGTGAACGCGGGGGCCGGGTCGCCGGCGGAGAGACGGAGTGCTTCAGGCATACCCCAAGCCTAGTCAGGAGTACTGGTCGGCTTTGATCGTCGCGAAGGTCCCCAGCAGCCGCTGGAGCGAGTCGAGGCGTGCCGGGCCGTTCTCCCCGAGTCGTCCCTCGGCGACGGCCTCGATGATCGCGCAGTCGGGCGCGTCGGGCAGATGGGTGCAGCCACGCGGGCACTCGAGGGCGATCTCCGCGAGGTCGGTGAACGACTTCAGGATGTTGGCGGTGTCGACGTGTCCGAGACCGAACGAGCGGACGCCCG
Source organism: Plantibacter sp. PA-3-X8 (assembly GCF_003856975.1). NCBI lineage: Bacteria > Bacillati > Actinomycetota > Actinomycetes > Micrococcales > Microbacteriaceae > Plantibacter > Plantibacter sp. PA-3-X8. The sequence continues at coordinate 3,506,454 of NZ_CP033107.1, read as the reverse complement.
GGGTGTCGATGACCCACCCGGACCCTGCGGGCGCCTCGATGCGCAGCGAGACGGTCGAGGAGGAGGTGTGGCGCCCACGCCCGGTGACGACGTTCACATGCCCTGTGGCGCGCTCAGCGGTCGGGACGAGGGCGTTGACCAGGGTGGACTTGCCGACGCCCGAGTGGCCGACGAAGACCGTGTCGTGGCCGATGAGGGCCTCGGTGATCTCGGCCAGCGGGACGTCGTCCTCCCGGCTGCGGAACACGCGCAGGCCGAGCCCGGCGAAGTTCGCGAGGAACTCGTCGGGGTCCTGGAGGTCCGTCTTCGTGATGCAGAGGATCGGGGTGATCCCCGCGTCGTAGGCGGCGACGAGGTAGCGGTCGACGAGTCGGGCCCGAGGCTCGGGGTTCGCGGCGGCGACGACGATGAGCATCTGGTCGGCGTTGGCGACCACGACGCGCTCCATGGCGTCGGTGTCGTCGCCACTGCGGCGGAGCAGCGTCGTGCGCGGCACGATCCGCACGATGCGCGACAGCGTGCCCTCGGCACCCGAGGTGTCGCCGACGACGTCGACCCGGTCGCCGGTCACGATGGCCTGCTTGCGGAGTTCACGAGCGCGTGTCGACGTCAGGACACGCTCCTCGGGCGTGCCCTCGTCGAGGAGCACGGTGTAGCGGCCGCGGTCGACCGCGAGGACGCGTGCGGTCAGTGCATCGAGGTGCTCGGGCCGCGTCTTTGTCCGTGGGCGGTTCGCCTTCGGGTTCGGCCGCATCCTGATGCTCGACTCGTCGAGTTCCGGCTCGTCGTCGTCGACGCCGTCGTCCCACCAGCTCATCGGCTCAGCCCCCGAGCATCGCGTGCCACAGTTCGGTGAACTGTGGGAGCGTCTTCGCGGTCGTGGCGACGTTCTCGATGGTGACCCCGGGCACGACGAGACCGAGGATCGCTCCCGTGGTCGCCATGCGGTGGTCGTGGTAGCTCGACCACTCGCCGCCGTGGAGGGGGCGCGGCTCGATGCGGAGACCGTCCGGCAGCTCCGTGACGGCGCCCCCGAGCTTGTTGATCTCCGTCGCGAGGGCCGCGAGGCGGTCGGTCTCGTGGTGACGGATGTGCCCGATGCCCGTGATGGTCGACGGTCCGTCGGCGAGTGCCGCGAGCGCGGTGAGGGCGGGCGCGAGCTCGCCGCCGGTGGTCAGGTCGAGGTCGACAGCGGTGATCCGCTCGCCGCCGGTGACGGTGAGGCGGTCGCCGTCCAGGGCGACCGTCGCGCCGAAGCGGGGCAGGAGGTCCGCCAGGTCGGCACCGACCTGGGTGGTGGAGGTGGGCCAGCCGCGGAGCGTGACGCTTCCGCCGGTGACGAGCGCCGCGGCGAGGAACGGTGCGGCGTTGGAGAGGTCGGGCTCGAGGTCGACGTCGAGCGCGGCGATCGTGCCGGGGGCGACGACCCACTCACCGACGGCCGGTTGTTCCACGGTGACCCCGCGGGCCGCGAGGGCCGCGATGGTCATCTCGATGTGCGGCAGGCTCGGCAGGCGCTCGCCCTCGTGGACGAGGTGGAGACCCTGCTCGAAGCGGGCCGCGGCCAGCAGGAGGCCGGACACGAACTGGCTCGACGATGACGCGTCGATCGTGAGCTTGCCACCCGCGACCGCGCCTGTGCCGTGCACCGTGAAGGGGAGCGCCTTCCGGCCGTCGTCGCTGATGTCGACACCCAGCGCCTGCAGCGAGGCGATCATGGTCGCCATGGGGCGGTTCCTGGCGGAGGGGTCGGCGTCGAACACGGTCGGTCCGAGGGCGAGCGCTGCCAGCGGCGGGACGAACCGCATGACGGTGCCGGCGAGCCCGCACTCGACGGTCGTGCTGCCGAACAGCTCACCCGGCGTGACGAGCCAGTCCTTGCCGAACGCGCCCGAGGCCGGGCGCTCGACGATGGTCGTCCCGAGTGCGCGGAGCGCCTCCACCATGTTGGTGCTGTCCATCGAGTGGAGCGGAGCACGGAGCAGCGACGGTCCGTCGGCCAGGGCGGCCAGGACGAGCTCGCGGTTCGTGAGGGATTTCGAGCCCGGGAGGGACACGGTCGCATCGACCGGCCCGTCCGCGACGGGCGCCGGCCAGGCGGCGTCGTCGTGCTCGGGTTCGGCATCGCCGTACACGTCGAAATCGGGTGCGGAATACGGATTGGTCAACATTGGTTCCAACAGTAGTCGGGGTCACGAGCAGAAGGAGGAACGGATGTCCACAGCGGTACTGGAACGACCGGTGACGGAGGCCGATCACGGTCGTCTGGCGCTGGCCGTAGACTGGCCGGTGATGACCTCCGTCGACCCAGAAGCCCTTCCGGCCGAGCCGGACCCCCGATCACTGTTCGAAGCACAGGCACTGCCGTTCATCGATCAGCTGTACGGCGCTGCCATGCGCATGACGAAGAACCCGTCGGATGCTCAGGACCTCGTCCAGGAGACGTTCGTCAAGGCCTTCGCCGCGTTCGCGCAGTTTGAACAGGGCACCAACCTGAAGGCATGGCTCTACCGCATCCTCACGAACACGTACATCAACACGTATCGGAAGAAGCAGCGCGAGCCCTACCAGGGCACCATCGACGACCTCGAGGACTGGCAGTTGGGCGGCGCCGAGTCGATCAGCGCGACCTCCAGCCGATCCGCCGAGGCCGAAGCGATCGATCACCTGCCGGACAGCGACGTGAAGAACGCGTTGCAGGCCATCCCGGAGGACTTCCGCCTCGCGGTGTACCTCGCCGACGTGGAGGGCTTCGCCTACCAGGAGATCGCCGACATCATGAAAACGCCCATCGGGACCGTGATGAGTCGTCTGCACCGTGGCCGACGACTCCTCCGCGACCTGTTGGCCGACTACGCCGAGTCGCGGGGGTTCACCGTGACGAAGCAGGGGAGCAAGAAATGAGCGACTGCGGCTGCGACAAGGCCAAGAAGGACCTCGAGGAGTACCTCCGTCACGAGGTGTGCACGACCGAAGCGGCCGACATCCGCGAGCACCTCGCGAACTGCCCGGAGTGTCAGAACGAGGCGCTCGTCGCCCAGACCCTCACGGAGGCCGTCCAGCGGGCGTGCAAGGAGACGGCACCCGAAGACCTGAAGAACCAGGTCCTGGCGTCGCTGCGGGCCACCCAGGCCACCCACGAGAGCGCCTGACGACGGACCGACCGCATCAGCCTGCGCCGTCGAGTCGTGACTCCTCGACGTCCAGCATCCGCTGCGCCTTCGCCAGCACCTCGGAGGAGTAGCTGCCGGTCGCCCGCGCATCGAGGAGCGCATCGCGTTCGGCGTCGAGCACTCGGCGTCGCAATTGTCGGAACTGCTCGTGCGGGCCCACGCCGGCATCGGTGCGTTCCGCCGCCGACTCGACGCGGATGAGGCTGCTCGTGCGCACCCGGTCGACGACCGCGGAGTCGAACGGCTCCCCGCCGTCCGTGCGCAGCTGCGGGTCGTCGAGGGCGGCCACACCGACGGTCGAGATCTCCTCGACGAGACCGGCCAGCTCCGCCATCGCCGCCTGCTCGTCCGTCCCGCCGACCCGGGTCAGCCGGATGACGAGCGGGAGGGATCCGCCCTGGAGCAGGAGGGTGACGATCGCGACCGTGAAGGCGATGAGCACCAGCTCCGCCCGATACGGGGTGTCGAGTGGCAGCGACTGCGCGGCGGCGATCGTGACGACACCGCGCATCCCCGCCCAGGCGAGCACCGCGCCGCCCCGCCAGCCGAGTCCTTCACGTTGCAGGAAGTCCAGGTCGGCGCTCCGCCGGGCGATCGACCTCGAGAAGGCGGCTTTGCGCTTGGCCGATCGCGCGTTCTCGGTCGGGCGCTCCTCGAGGCGTGCAGAGACCTCCGCCAGCCTCGGCCGCCGGGCGAGGGCCTCCCGTTCATCGCGTCGCAACGACCAGACGAGGACGCCGACGAACACGATGCGGACGACGATGAGGGTGATGGCGGTCAGCAACCCGAGGCCGATCGACGACCAGATGCCGAGGTCGTCCTGCTCCACCTGCGAGACGATGGCCTCGAGCTCGAGCCCCATGAGCAGGAACACGCCGTTCTCGAGGAGGAACTGCGTCGTCCGCCAGTTGATCCGCTCACTGATGCGGTCCTGGGCGGTGAAGTACTTCGCGCTCTGATGCCCGGTGTAGAGTCCGGCGACCACGACCGACAGGACCCCTGAGGCGTGGAAGTGCTCGGCGGGCAGATACGCGATGAACGGCACCGCGAAGGAGATGACCGTCGTCAGGACCGGGTCGCCGAGGCGGGATCGGATCCGGACCGTGATGAACCCGACGACGATCCCGATCGCGATCGCGAGCGCCACGGCATAGGCGAAGTCGCCCAGGACACCCCACAACGAGACCGTCCCAGCAGTCGCGGCGATGGCGGAGCGCAGGAGGACGAGGGCAGAAGCGTCGTTCACGAGGCTCTCGCCCTCGAGGACGCTGACGAGGCGCGACGGCATGCCCAATCGCTTACCGATGGAGGTCGCGGCGACCGCGTCGGTCGGGCTGACGACGGCACCGAGGGCGATGCCGGCGGCCAGGCTCAGGTCGGGGAGGATCGTCGACAGGATCCAGCCGATGAGGACCGACGACACCACGACGAGGACGACCGAGAGCCCGGAGATCGCCTTGAGGTTGCGGCGGAAGTCGACCAGGGGCACGTTGACGGCGGCCGAATAGAGGAGCGGTGGCAGCACGCCGGCGAGGATCCACTCCGGCTTGACCTCGACGTCCGGCACGAACGGCAGATAGCTGAGAGCGAGCCCGACCAGGACGAGGATGAGCGGGGCTGCCACGCGCAGCTTGTTCGCGAAGCGGGCCACCGCGACGATGGTCACCACCGCGACGACGGCGAGGAATGCGAAGTCCATGGCGTCAGCCTATTGGCGGTGGCTCACCGCCCACTCACGGATCGCTGTCGCCGTGCTGACCACCCGCGTCCGGACGACGACGCAGACGACGACGACCGCCTGTCGGAACAGGCGGTCGTCGGTCGTGCGGCTGAGGTCAGAGCGCCAGCGCGGTGCGGAGGAGCTCCGCCTGCTCGGCGGCGTGACGCTTCGCCGAACCCGTGGCGGGGGAGGCGGACGCGGTGCGCGACACGTTGCGGATCGTCCGACCCTCGAGGTGCTTGGCGGCCTCCAGGCAGATGAACGGCCACGCGCCCTGGTTCTCCGGCTCGTCCTGTACCCACACCAGTTCGGCGTTCGGGTACTGCGCGACCACGGTGTTCAGCTCGGCCACCGGGACCGGGTAGAACTGCTCGACGCGGACGAGGGCGATCTCGTCGTTCGGCTGCTTCTGCAGCTCGCTGAGGAGGTCGTAGTGGATCTTCCCGGAGTGCAGGAGCACCCGCTTGACCGCGGCCTTGTCGGTGATCCGTGCGTCGTCGATCACCGGCTCGAAGCGGCCGGAGGTGAAGTCCGCCACCGGGCTGGTCGCGCCACGCAGACGCAGCATCGCCTTCGGAGTGAAGACGACGAGCGGCCGACGCGGGCGGGCGTACGCCTGGCGACGCAGGAGGTGGAAGTACGACGCGGGGGTCGACGGCCGTGCGACGGTCATGTTGTCCTCGGCGCAGAGCTGCAGGAACCGCTCGATCCGCGCGGATGAGTGGTCGGGGCCCTGGCCTTCGTAGCCGTGGGGGAGGAGGAGCGTGACACTCGACCGCTGCGACCACTTCTGCTCGGCGGAGGAGATGAACTCGTCGATGATCGTCTGCGCGCCGTTGGTGAAGTCGCCGAACTGCGCCTCCCACAGCACGAGCGCGTCGGCACGTTCGACCGAGTAGCCGTACTCGAAGCCCATGACCGCGTACTCGCTGAGGAGCGAGTCGTAGATCCAGAAGCGGGCCTGGTTGTCGCTGAGGTTCGCGAGCGGCAGCCACTCCTGGCCGTTGACCCGGTCGTGGAGGACGGCGTGACGCTGCACGAAGGTGCCGCGGCGGGAGTCCTGTCCGGACATCCGCACCGGGGTGCCCTCGATGAGTACCGATCCGAGCGCGAGCAGTTCTCCGAAGCCCCAGTCGATGTTGCCGTTGCGGCTCATGTCGAGACGCTTCTCGAGGAGCTGCTGCACCTTCGGGTGCACGGTGAACCCGGCGGGCTTGTTGTTGAACGCGTCGCCGATGAGCTGCACGACGCCCTCGGAGACACCGGTCGTCTCGAGTTCGCCGGAGTAGCCGTCCTCGTCGAGGACCTCGGTCGGGATCGGCGTCGGCGAGGTCTGCTCGGCGTGCGTCTCCATGAAGGCGCGCTCGAGGCGGTCCTGGAAGTCGCGGTGCGCGGCCTCGTACTCCTCCTCGGTGATGTCGCCACGGCCGACGAGCGCCTCGGTGTACAGCTTGCGGACGGAGCGCTTCGCCTCGATGAGGCTGTACATGAGCGGCTGCGTCATCGACGGGTCGTCGCCCTCGTTGTGGCCGCGTCGGCGGTAGCACACGAGGTCGATGACGACGTCGCGCTTGAACTCCTGGCGGTACTCGAAGGCGAGCTCCGCGACCCGCACGACGGCCTCGGGGTCGTCGCCGTTCACGTGGAAGATCGGCGCCTGGATGGTCTTCGCGACGTCGGTGTTGTAGATGGAGGAGCGGCCCTCGCCAGGAGGCGTGGTGAAGCCGACCTGGTTGTTGATGACGACGTGGACCGTGCCGCCCGTACGGTAGCCGCGCAGCTGGGACAGCTGCATCGTCTCGAGGACGACGCCCTGACCGGCCATCGCCGCATCGCCGTGGATGAGGATCGGGAGGGTACCGAACGCGCCGATCGGCCCGCGGTCCTGCTTCGCGCGGACGATGCCCTCGAGCACGCCGTTGACGGCCTCGAGGTGCGAGGGGTTCGCTGCCAGGTAGACCGGGATCTCGCGGCCGTCCTCGGCCTTGAAGGTGCCCTCGGTGCCGAGGTGGTACTTCACGTCGCCGGAACCGTGGCTCGCAGGGTCCTGCGTTCCCTCGAACTCGCGGAAGATCTGACCGTACGTCTTGCCGGCGATGTTCGTGAGGACGTTGAGGCGGCCGCGGTGGGCCATACCGATCGCGACCTCGTCGAGCTGGGCCTGCGACGCACCCTGGAGGATGGTGTCGAGCAGGGCGATGGTGGACTCGCCGCCCTCGAGGCTGAAGCGCTTCTGGCCGACGTACTTCGTCTGCAGGAAGGTCTCGAAGGCCTCGGCCTCGTTGAGCTTGCCGAGGATGCGCATCTGCTCGTCGTGCGTCGGCTTCTCGTACTTGCGCTCGACCTTGCTCTGGATCCACTTGCGCTGCGCGGGGTCCTGGATGTGCATGTACTCGATGCCCGTGGTGCGGCAGTACGAGTCGCGGAGGACGCCGAGGATGTCGCGCAGCTTGGCCGTGCGGGCCGAGCCGAAGGCGCCCGTGACGAACTCGCGGTCGAGGTCCCAGAAGGTCAGGCCGTGGGTCTCGATCTCGAGGTCGGGGTGCGAGCGCTGCACGTACTCCAGCGGGTCGATGTCGGCCATGAGGTGGCCGCGGACGCGGAACGCGTTGATGAGCTCCTGGACGCGGGCGGTCTTGTCGACGGCGTCGGCGAGGTCGACGCTGATGTCGGGCGACCAGTGGATCGGGTCGTACGGGATGCGGAGCGCGGCGAAGATGTCCTGGTAAAAGCTGCGGCTGCCGATGAGCAGCTCGTGGACGACCTTGAGGAACTCGCCCGAGCCGGCACCCTGGATGACGCGGTGGTCGTAGGTGCTCGTGAGCGTGATCGTCTTGCCGATCGCCAGCTCGTTGAGCGTGCGCTCGGAGGCGCCCTGGAACTCGGCCGGGTACTCGAGGGCGCCGGCGCCGATGATGCAGCCCTGGCCCTTCATGAGACGGGGGACCGAGTGCACGGTCCCGATGCCACCGGGGTTCGTGAGCGAGATCGTGACGCCCTGGAAGTCGGCTCCGGTGAGCTTGCCCTTGCGAGCGCGGGTCACGAGGTCCTCGTACGCCGAGAGGTACTCGTTGAAGGTGAGGGTGTCGGCGCGCTTGATGCCCGGCACCATGAGGGCGCGGGAGCCGTCGGGCTTCGGGAGGTCGATGGCGATGCCGAGGTTGATGTGCGCCGGGGCGACGACCGTGGGCTTGCCGTCGGCCTCCTCGTAGTAGACGTTCTGGCTCGGGAAGTCCTTCAACGCCTGGATGAGGGCCCAGCCGATGAGGTGGGTGAAGCTGACCTTGCCGCCTCTGGCGCGCTTCAGGTGGTTGTTGATGACGATGCGGTTGTCGATCATCAGCTTCGCCGGGATGGTGCGCACGCTCGTCGCGGTCGGGACCGTCAGGCTCGCGTCCATGTTGGTGGCGAGCGACTTGGCCATGCCCTTCAGCACGGTGACCTTGTCGACGTCCTCCGGAGCGGGTTCGGTCTGGTCGCTCTTCGGCTGCTGGACCTGGTTCGGGCTCGTCATCGGGGCGTCGGCCGGGATCGGGGCCGGCTTCGCCTGGACCGAGGTGGTGCGCGCGACCGGCTGCGCGCCGATGACCTGGATCGGGGCCGTCGGCGGGTTGACCCGGGCCGCCGCCTCGTCCGCCGCCGCAGGGGTGGGGGCCGACGCCGTGGCGCCGGCGGCTGCCGCATCGTCGTCCGACTGGCCGCCCGTCGTTCCCTGGGCTGCGCCGTTCACCGGCCGGTAGTGCTCGAGGATCGGCCACCAGGAGCGGTCCACGGAATCCTTGTCGACGAGGTACTGCTCGTACATCTCGTCGACGAGCCATTCATTGGCTCCGAATTCGTTCGTTGCGCCGTCATCGGCGCCCACTCCGGTCATCTGGCTCGACACCGTCGATCGCCCACTCTCTCCGTTGAATTCTCACTGTTTGCAGGCAGGGAACATGCCCGCACGATCCAGTCATCAAGCCTAAACCCATTCCGTCGTCGGTGCGGCTCGGACGCCGGTCGGGATACGGTGTTCTCATGCGGTTCATCGGTGAGATTCCCAGCCACGACCTGACGTACTCGGACGTGTTCCTCGTCCCCAGCCGCTCCGGGATCACGAGTCGACTCGACGTCGACCTGGCTCCGGACGACGGCACCGGCGCCACGATCCCGATCGTCTCCGCCAACATGAACTCCGTCACCGGGCCACGCCTCGCGGCGGCACTGGCGCGGCGCGGCGGACTCGGCGTCCTGCCGCAGGACATGCCGCTCCAAGAGCTCGACGCGGCGATCCGCTGGGTCAAGGAGCAGCCGGTCGCCTTCGACACGCCGCTGATCATGCGCGCCGATCAGACCGCGGCCGACGCCCTGCGCCTGATCCCCGCGGTCGCCGGTCACGGCATCGTGCTCCACGACGAGCGCGACGCCTTCGCCGGCTGCATCCCGGCCGCACGTCTCGCCACGGCGCTGCCCGACGCACGGCTCGGCGACCTCGCTCGCGGGTCGCTCGCCTCGATCGACGCCGACGACGTGACCGGTGGCCGGGCCGCGTTCGACCTCATGGTCGCCGCCGACCTCGAGTTCGCGCCCGTGCTGCACCACGGCGCCGTCGTCGGCACCCTCAGCCGGACGAGCGCGCTCCGGTCGACCATCTACACGCCGGCGCTCGACGCGTCGGGCCGGCTCCGGGTCGCCGCGGCGATCGGCATCAACGGCGACGTCGCCGTCAAGGCGCAGGCGCTCGCCGCCGCCGGGGTGGACGTCCTCGTGATCGACACCGCCCACGGGCACCAGGAGGGCATGCTCCGCGCGATCGCGGCCGTCCGTGCGCTCGGTCTCGGCCTCCCGATCGTCGCCGGCAACGTCGTGTCCGCCGTCGCGGTGCAGGACCTCGTCGACGCCGGTGCGGACATCCTCAAGGTCGGTGTCGGACCCGGTGCGATGTGCACCACGCGGATGATGACGGCGGTCGGACGTCCGCAGTTCTCGGCCGTGCTCGAGACGGCCGCGACCGCCCGCGCACTCGGCGCGAAGGTCTGGGCGGACGGTGGCGTCCGCTACCCCCGCGACGTCGCCCTCGCCCTCGCGGCCGGTGCGTCCTCGGTCATGATCGGGTCCTGGTTCGCCGGCACGATCGAAGCCCCCGGTGAGCTGCAGCGCGCCGCTGACGGGTCGCTCTACAAGGAGAGCTGGGGCATGGCGTCGACCAAGGCCGTGCACGAGCGCTTCGGGCGACTCGACCCGTTCGAACTCGCGCGGAAGACGCTCTTCGCCGAGGGCATCTCGTCCTCCCGCATCACGATCGACCCGCTCCGGCCCTCGGTCGAGGACCTCCTCGACATGATCACCGCCGGGGTGCGCTCGTCGTTCACCTACGCGGGTGCCGACTCGGTCCCCGGCTTCCACGAGCGCGCCATCGTCGGCGTCCAGTCGGCCGCCGGGTACGAGGAGGGCAAGGCGCTGCCCGTCTCCTGGTGAGCCGGGGCGCTGGTGCAACACGCACGACCGCGGTGGGATGATGGGCCCATGGTGGTGAACGGTGGGACGCACGGGTTCGGTGTCGGCATGCAGGTCCTCGTGCTCGTGGACCCGGGATCCGATCCCTCGACGGGGGAGCGTGCCTCCGGGGTCATCGTCGCACCCGGCCGCCAGCGTGCTGCGGCGTTCATCTCGGTGTGGACCGAACAGCTGACGACGTGGATCGTCGAGTTCGACGAACCCTTCACGCCGCCCGACGGCAGCGGCCCGCACGAATCGGCCGAGGTCCGCGAGACCTACCTCATCCCCGCACCCTTCGCCGAGGCGTCGGAGTCCGTCGACGCCTGACCGCCGCGTGCTCGTTCAGGCGAGCGACCGGTCCATGATGGCCGAGGAGAGCGCCTCCACCGGGCCGGCCGCCGCCAACGGGTTCGCGAGCAGGGTGAAGTCGACGCCGCCCAGGGTCGGGAGTTCCAGCCGGTTGCTGAGCATGACGAGGTCGCTCGGGATCAGGCTGCGCGGGAAGACCGCGACACCGAGCCCGGCCCGCACCGCCGCGAGCACGCCGTTCACCTCACGGGTGCTGCAGGTGATCCGCCAGGTGCGCCCGGCGTCCTCCAGGGCGTCGATCGCCAGCTGCCGGGAGAGACTCGGGTCCTGATAGGCGATGAGGGGGACGGGCTGGCCCGGCTCGATCGTGGTCTTCTCGAGACCGACCCAGACCATCGAGTCGGTCCGCACGAGCTTGCCCTCGTTCTGGCCGGGGTGCATCTTGATGAAGATGAGGTCGAGGGCGCCCGCCTTCAGCCGACGGTAGAGCGGCCCGCTCTGGTTCACGGTGAGTTCGAGGTTCAGCTGCGGGTGACCCTGACGGAAGTGGCGCAGGATCCGGGGGAGCTGGGTCATCGCGAGGTCGTCGGCGGCCCCGAAGCGGAGGCGACCGCTCATCGCCGAGCCGGTGAAGTAGCTCTCCGCCGAGGCGTGTGCAGCGAGGATGGTGCGCGCGAACCCGGCCATCGCGTCACCGTTGTCGGTCAGGCGGACCGCTCTCGTGTCCCGGACGACGAGCCACCGGCCGGCAGCCTCCTCGAGCCGTCGGATCTGCTGACTGACCGTCGGCTGGCTCAACCCGAGCTGCGCGGCGGCGCGCGTGAAGTTCTTCGTCTCGGCGACGGCCAGGAAGGTGCGCAGCAGGGCGGGGTCGAACATGCGTGAGCCGATCATTCGGGAATCGAATAGGACTGATAGGGATCATCCTGCTCGGAAATGGTCGCGTCGGCAATAGCGTGGAAGGGAGCCGACGGCCTCCGCGGCTCCACCCATACGACACGCACTCGACATACGAAACGCTGGCCCTCTCCGTGACCCCTCCATCCGACACCGCCGTCGCTCCACCACCGCCCACCGCCCCCATGCCGATCGTGGGGGAGCGTCCCGCCTGGCGGGACACCTTCTCCTCGCTCCGCGTCCCGAACTTCCGACTCTTCACGATCGGGCACGTCGTCGCGACGACCGCGATCGGGATGCAGCGCATCGCGCAGGACTGGCTCGTCCTCGAGCTCTCCGGCAGCGTCGCCGCCGTCGGGATCACAGTCGCCATGCAGTTCGCGCCCATGCTGCTGTTCGGGCTGCTCGGCGGCGTGATCGCGGACCGCTACTCCAAGCGCGTGCTGCTCATGATCACGCAGTCGCTCGCCGCCGTCCTCGCGGTCGCGCTGTCGATCCTGACGCTCAGCGGCGCGGTCGAGGTGTGGCACATCTACGTCATCGCCTTCATGCTCGGTCTCGTCACCGTCGTCGACAACCCGGCGAGGCAGGTGTTCGTGAACGAGCTCGTGGGCCCGGCGAGACTGCGGAACGCCATCAGCCTCAACTCCGCCGTCTTCCAGCTCGGCCAGCTCGTCGGTCCGGCCGTCGGTGGTGTCCTCATCACCGCCGTCGGTTCCGGGTGGTCCTTCGCGATCAACGCCCTCGCCTGCTCCGGCGTCGTGCTCACCCTGGCGCTCATGCGTGTCTCGGAACTCGTCCCGACGCCGGTCGTCGCGAAGGCGAAGGGCCAGCTCAAGGAGGGACTCGGGTACGCCATGCGGAAGCCGGCCATCCGGTGGACGGTCATCATGGTCGCGTTCATGTCGGTGTTCGCGTTCAACCTGCCGGTCCTGCTCGCCGCCTACGCCTCGGACGTCTTCGACATCGGCGCGAGCGGCTACGGGTTCCTCAACGCCCTCGTCGCCGTCGGCGCGCTGACCGGTGCACTCGCGTCGACGCGGCGCGGGGGTGTGGACCTGCGCATCGTGATCGTCGCGGCGGCGGCGGTCGGCGTCCTGCAGGCGGCCGCCGGGGCGATGCCCGTGCTCCTCCCCTTCGCCCTCCTGCTCGTCGCGGGCGGGGTCGCGAACCTCCTCTTCATCACGGCGGCGAACTCACTCGTCCAGCTGTCGTCCAACATGGCGATCCGTGGCCGGGTGATGTCGCTGTACATCCTGGTGCTGCTCGGCGGACAGTCGATCGGCGGTCCGCTCATGGGGTGGCTCGTCGAGGTCGCCGGGGCACACGTGGGCATGATCGTTTCGGGTGGGGTCCCGGCGCTCGCCGCGGCGTGCATCGGCGTGCGGTTCCTCCTCCTGCGGCGTCGGAAGCGTCGCGCGGCCGAGGAGCGCCGGCGTCTCGCGGAGGCTGAGAAGAACCCCGGAAATCCGGGGTCCACAGCCGCGGATGTCCGATAGACTCGTCCGCACAATGGACGACCCTCCTTCAGACAGATCCCCCGGCCACCATCCCAGCCCCGTGCTGACCCGATCACGGGCGACGACCGCCCACCCGGGCGACGGAACCCCCACTCCGGCATCGACCGCTCAGCACGGACGGGATCGTCATGTCTGAGTGGATCATGCTCGGCGTCGGCCTCGTACTGACCATCGGGACGGGCTTCTTCGTCGCCTCCGAGTTCGCGCTCGTGAACCTCGACCGCGCCGACCTCGAGGCCCGCCGCGACCGTGGCGAGACCCGCCTGACGATGACGATCGCAGCGCTCAAGATCACCTCGACGCACCTGTCGAGCGCGCAGCTCGGGATCACCCTGACCACGCTCCTCACCGGGTACACCATGGAGCCGGCGCTGTCGTCGATGCTCGCCGGTCCACTCGGCTCCATCGGGATCCCCGAGGGCGTCGTCGCCGTCGTGGCGACGATCGTCGCGATCACCCTCGCCACGCTGCTCAGCATGATCATCGGCGAGCTCGTCCCGAAGAACTTCGCGCTCGCGCTGCCCCGACAGACGGCCAAGTTCGTCGTCCCGTTCCAGACGGCCTTCACCTGGGTGTTCAAGCCCGCCATCGTCGTCCTCAACGGCAGCGCCAACGGCTTGCTGCGGTCGATGGGCATCGAGCCCAAGGAGGAGCTGTCGGGAGCCCGGACGGCCGAGGAGCTGTCGTCCCTCGTGCGTCGATCGGCGCTCGAGGGCACACTCGAGGCCGACACCGCGACCCTGCTCAACCGCACCCTCCGCTTCTCGAGCCACGATGCGTCGGACGTCATGACGCCCAGGCCGCGCATCGCGTCGATCCAGCGCGGCGAACCCGCCCAGGCGGTGCTCGCCCTCGCGAGGTCGACCGGCCACTCGCGCTTCCCGGTCACCGATGCCGACGTCGACGACATCACCGGTGTCGTGCATGTGAAGCAGGCCATCGCGGTCCCGCGCGACCGACGCGGCGAGGTGCCCGTCTCGGCCCTGCAGTCGCCGGCCCTGCGCGTCCCCGAGACGATGAAGCTGGACGTACTGCTCTCGCAGCTGCGCGGACGCGGCTACCAGATGGCCGTCGTGGTCGACGAGTACGGCGGCACCGCCGGCGTGACCACCCTCGAGGACCTCGTCGAGGAACTCGTGGGCGAGGTCGCCGACGAGCACGACCGTTCGCGTGCCGGGGTGGTCCGCGGACGCGACTCCACGACCTTCCCGGGCAGCCTCCGTCCCGACGAGCTCCTCGAGCGCGCCGGCGTGCGTGTCCCCGAAGACGGTCCGTACGAGACGGTCGCGGGCTACGTCATGAGCGAACTCGGACGACTCGCGGTCTCAGGCGACGAGCTCGAGCTCGAGGACGGCACGCTCCGCGTGGAGCGACTCGACGGCCGACGGATCGATCGGATCCGATTCACCCCGAGACCCGTCGTGTCGGAGGACGGTGGTGACGCATGAGCGACTGGGCAGGAATCGCCTGGCTCGTGGTGCTGCTGCTCGCGAACGCCTTCTTCGTCGGCGCCGAGTTCGCGGTCATCTCCGCGCGTCGGTCGCAGATCGAACCCCTCGCCGAGCAGGGGAGCCGGAGCGCCAAGACCGCGCTGTGGGCCATGGAACACGCCACGCTCATGTTGGCGACGAGTCAGTTGGGCATCACCGTCTGCTCGCTGCTCATCCTGAACGTCTCCGAGCCGGCGATCCACCACCTGCTGGAGGTGCCGTTGGCGCTCACCGGCTGGCCCGAGGAGACAATCGGCACGGTGGCGTTCATCATCGCGCTGCTGCTCGTCTCCTACCTCCACGTGGTCTTCGGCGAGATGGTCCCGAAGAACCTCTCCTTCTCGATCCCGGATCGTGCGGTCCTGCTGCTCGCTCCGCCGCTCGTCTTCGTGGCGCGCGTCTTCCGTCCGATCATCGTGTCCCTCAACGCGACCGCGAACGCCGTCCTCCGTCTGTTCCGGGTGGAGCCGAAGAACGAGGCTGCCAGTGCCTTCACGCTCGACGAGGTGGCGACCATCGTCGACCAGTCCACCCGCGAGGGTGTGCTCACCGACTCGACGGGTGCGCTCGTGGCGGCGTTCGAGTTCACCGAGAAGAAGGTCCACGACGTGGCCCTGCCGCTCGGGAGCCTCATCACGCTGACGGAGGAGGCCACCCCCTCGGACGTGGAGCGCGCCGTCGCCAAGTACGGCTACTCCCGCTACGTGATCGTCGACGACGAGTCGGTGCCGATCGGCTACCTGCACCTGAAGGACGTCCTGCGGTACGACGACCTCGACGGCAGTGGCGACGAGGAGCGCCCGGTGCCCGCGAAGCACATCAGGCAGCTGGTGTCGGTGTTCGAGGACTCGGACGTCGAGGACGCGCTGACCACGATGCGCCGCTCGGGGGCACATGTCGCCCGGGTGTTCGACGAAGCGGGCGCCACCACCGGGGTCCTCTTCCTCGAGGACATCATCGAGGAGCTCGTCGGCGAGGTCCAGGACGCCACCCGGCGTCGCTGATCGGACGCCGGAGCACGGACACGACGACGGCCCGCACGCGATCGCGTGCGGGCCGTCGTCGTGTCGGGGTCGCGCTCAGGCGCGCGGCTTGGCCCGCTCGTACTGGCCCGGCCAGGCCACCTCCACACCGAGCTCGGTGGCGGCGCGCAACGCGAAGTGCGGATCACGGAGCGCCTCGCGGGCGACCATGACCGCCTCCGCCTGCCCGTCGGCGACGATGGCCGCGGCCTGCTGGGCGTCGGTGATGAGTCCGACGGCGCTCGTGTCGACACCCGTCGACCCGATGTGCGCCGCGAACGGGACCTGGTAGCCGGGGGACAGCGGGATGCGGACGCCGCCGACGGCTCCGCCGGTGGAGATGTCGAAGAAGTCGGCCCCGCGCTCGGCGCACCAGGCGGCGACGGTCGCGGTCTGGTGTTCGTCCCATCCGTCGTCCACCCAGTCCGTGGCCGAGAACCGGACGAACAACGGCAGACCGGACGGGAGGACCTCACGCACCGCATCGACGATCCGCAGGAGGAGCTTGGCCCGGTTCTCGAGCGAGCCGCCGTAGCCGTCCTCGCGGTGGTTGACGAGCGGGGAGAGGAACTGGTGCAGCAGGTAGCCGTGCGCGGCGTGGAGTTCGATCACCTGGAAGCCGGCGTCGACCGACCGGACGGCCGCCGCCCGGAAGTCGTCGACGACGCGGTCGATGCCCTCATCGTCGAGGGCTTCCGGCACCGCGTAGCCCGGGAAGGCCTCGGGCGACGGGGCGACGGTCGACCAGCCGCCGTCCTCGATCGGGACGCTGCCCTGACCGTCGGTGCCCCAGGGGGCGAACGTTGAGGCCTTCCGGCCGGCGTGCGCGAGCTGGATGCCGGGGACGGAACCCTGCTCGGTGATGAACGCGGTGATCCGTCGCCAGGCGTCGCGCTGTCCGTCGTTCCAGATGCCTGCGTCCTGGGGCGAGATCCGGCCCTCGGGGCTGATCGCCGCCGCCTCCGAGATGACGAGGCCGAAGCCGCCCGCCGCGAACTGGCCGAGGTGCACGAGGTGCCAGTCGGTCGGGACGCCGTCCTGGGCGGCGACGCTGTACTGGCACATCGGGGCGATCCACAGGCGGTTGGGGATGGTGAGGTCGCGGATGGTGATCGGATCGAACAGCTGGGGCACGGAACTCCTCGGGTCTCGGGGCGACGGGAGTCGCCACCCGGCCCAACGTTCCGGAATGCGTTCGGATTCCCGCCTGCAGGATGACCGACGATCGACGGCTCAGCGTCAGTCCGCCGCGACGACTGGCCTAGGGTGATGGCATGGCCGAACCGCGACTCTGGACCCCTGCCGACGCACGCGACTGGATCGCCGTGCCCGACGCCGAATCGGACAAGTACTCCCGGGGCGTCCTCGGCGTCGTGACCGGGTCGGAACGCTACCCGGGTGCCGCCGTGATCGGCGTCGAGGCGGCGATCCGCACCGGCGTCGGCATGGTCCGGTACCTCGGTGCGGACCGACCGGCGAACCTCGTGCTGCAGCGCCGCCCCGAGATCGTGACGGCGGAGGGGCGCGTGCAGGCGTGGCTCATCGGCTCCGGCATGGACCCCGGCAAGCTGACCCGAGAGGAGAGCTCCCTGCTCGACGCCGCCCTGCACGGGGGCGAGCCGGTCGTCGCCGATGCCGGTTCACTCCGTCGCGTCGCCGCAGGTGCCCACCAGCGGGCGTTCGGTGTCGACGAGTCGTGGCGCATCGTGGCCACGCCCCACGTCGGTGAACTGGCGACCATGTTGAGCGGCCTGGGGAGCCCGGCCGAGGTCGAGGCCATCCGTGCCGACCCGGTGTCGTACGCGGCCGACGTCGCCGCCCGCCTCGGCATCGTCGTGGTGCTGAAGGGCGGCACGACCCACGTGGTCGCGCCGGACGGCGACGCCATCACGGTCTCCGGCGGATCGCCGTGGCTCGCGACCGCCGGCACCGGCGACGCCCTCGCCGGGATCATCGGTGCGCTCGTCGCCACGAACGCCGAGCGCGTGCTCGCCGACCCCGGCTGCCTGGCGAGCGTCGCCGCCAGCGGGGTGCTGCTGCACGCGGCTGCCGGGGACGCCGCGGCGGCCGAGGGCCCGCTGGCCGCGCTCGACGTGGCCGAAGCGGTGCGCGGCGTCGTCGGTGGTCTCCTCCGCTGAACGATCGTTCATCGGTGGACGAAGGACAACTCCCAGAACGCTCATAGCTCGCCCATAGGGAAGCTCAGGACACTGGTGCCACCGCGGCGGAGACCTCGCCGCGGCGGCCGCCGCACCGCGGCCCACACATCGCCCGAGGAGATTGAACGATGCGCAACCCCACCACCACCCAGCCTCCCGTCCGCGCGCCACGCCTGTCCGTGGCGGCGAAGAAGACGACCTTCGCAGCCCTGACCGGCCTCACCCTCGTCGGCAGCCTGGCCGGTTGCTCGGCGGCCGACGCCGGCAGCTCGACCACGACCACGTCTCCCGAGACGAAGAGCACGGCGGCGCCGGAAGCGACCACCTCCACCGACGCTGCAGCGGGCTCCGGCGCCACCGACTACCAGGACGGCTCGTACACCGCGGACGGCAGCTACCAGTCGCCGAACGGCACCGAGTCGATCACGGTGACCGTCACGCTCGCCGAGGACAAGGTCACGGCGGTCGACGTCGTCTCGCACGCCGAGAGCGCGAACAGCAAGCGCTACCAGGCGGAGTTCATCTCCGGGATCGCAGCCGAGGTGGTCGGCAAGGACATCGACAGCCTCAAGGTCTCCAAGGTCGCCGGTTCCTCGCTCACGAGCGGCGGCTTCAACGCGGCCATCGACACGATCAAGACCGAAGCGAAGGGCTGAGCCGCGGGGCCGGACCGACGATGAGCGAGACGACACTGCGCTTCGAGGCGATCGGCACCGGATGGGAGCTCGACACGGCTCTCCCGCTCGCGCCTGAGACCGCTGAGGCCGTCGCCGCGTGCATCGACCGGTTCGACCGGACGTGGTCGAGGTTCCGGGACGACGCGTTCATCGCGCGGTTCGCCGCCGGCCCGGTCTCGACCGCCTTCCCCGACGACGCGCGCGAGGATGCGGTCGCACTGCTCGACACGTACCGTCGTCTGCACGATGCCACCGCCGGGGCCGTGACGCCGTTCATCGGCACCTCGCTCGAACGGCTCGGCTACGACGCCTCCTACTCGCTCGTCCCCCAGGGCCCGGCGGTCGCCGCCCCGCACTGGGACGACGTGGCCCGGTGGGACGGCGAGGTGCTCGAGACGAGCCTCCCGCTCGTGATCGACATCGGTGCGGCCGGCAAGGGGCGGCTCGTCGACCTCGTCGCGGACCTCCTCCGCAGCCACGGTCACGAGTCCTTCACGGTCGACGCCTCGGGCGACCTGCGTCACGAGCACGGGTCCCGCCCGGCGGACCCGCTCCGTATCGCGCTCGAGCATCCGTACGATCCCAGCAAGGCCATCGGGGTCGCGACGATCGACGACGGAGCCCTGTGCGCCTCCGCGACCAACCGTCGTGCCTGGGGCGACGGGCTCCACCACGTCATCGACGGCCGGACCGGCGAACCGACGAGGACCGTCGCGGCGACCTGGGTCACCGCCCCGGACGCGATGGTCGCCGACGGACTGGCCACCGCGCTGTTCTTCACCGATCACGAGACCCTGGCGGAGGCGTTCACCTTCGAGAGCGTCCGTATGTTCACGACCGGTCTCACCGACCGGTCCGTCGGGTTCCCCGGCGAACTCTTCACCTGAGTCACGCGCCACAGGGCCTGAGCCCGGACGGCACCATCTCCCAGAAAGCAGACCGCACATGAACGGCCGCACCGGCTCCTTCTTCGGCACCGTCCTCGGGCGGGTCACCATGTACCGCCTCGTGACGCTGTCACTCGGCACCCTCGCGATCTACGCCTTCGTGCTGTCGCTGTTCGGGCAGGTGTTCTACAAGCCGCTCGAGCTCCTCGCCACCCTGGCAACGCTGCTCGTCGTCGGCTACCTGACGAACCGCCTGTTCGGCGCGCTGTTCCAGGTGCAGCCGCACAGCGAGTCGTCCGTCATCACCTCCCTCCTGCTGTTCTTCATCCTGTGGCCGACGAGCGAGCCCACCGCGCTGGCCTGGATCGCCCTCGCCGCCACGGTCGCCTCGGCGTCGAAGTACCTGCTCGCGATCCGAGGCCGACACGTCCTCAACCCGGCGGCCATCGCCGCACTCGTGATGAGCGTGCTGGCGAGCTACGTCACCCTCCCCGGCGTGTCACCGTCGGTCTGGTGGGTCGCCAACCCGTGGCTGCTGCCCGGTGTCGTCATCCTCGGCGGACTCGTCCTCATCCGGACGAAGCGACTGACGATGGCACTCGTCTTCATCGTGCTCTCCTGGGCGCTCGTCACCGTCCGGCTCGTCACCGGCGGTCAAGAGCTGGGACCGGCACTGCTGGCCCCACTCACGTCGTACCCGATCCTCTTCCTCGCAGCGTTCATGCTCACCGAGCCGCTCACGCTTCCACCGCGGCGCTGGCAGCAGCTCGCCGAGGCGGCGATCGTCGCGGTGCTGTTCTCCATCCCGTTCATGCTCGGCCAGGTGGCGTCGACCCCCGAGCTCGCGCTCATCGTGGGCAACGTGCTGGCCTTCGCCGTCGCCCGTCGTCGGGGGATGCGACTGACGCTCGAAGGCACCCGCGCGCTCACCCCGACGGCGGTCGAGTACCGGTTCAGCTCGAAGCGCTCGATCCCGTTCGCGGCCGGCCAGTACCTCGAGCTGTCGTTGCCACACCGTGGGGCCGACGTCCGCGGTTCGAGGCGCGTCTTCAGTATCTCCTCGCCGCCCGACGACGACCGTACGATCCGCGTGGCCATGCGTGTGCCCGAGCGGGCCAGTAGCTTCAAGCGGGCGCTGAGCGCGCTGCCGGTCGGCGCGAGCCTCTCGGCGACCGGCGTGTGGGGCGACTTCGTCCTGCCGAAGGATGCGAGCAAGCCGATCCTGCTCATCGCCGCCGGGATCGGGATCACCCCGTTCGTCAGCCAGCTCTCCCGGCTGCACCTCCGTGCCGACCAGCGTGACGTCGTCCTCGTCTACGTCGTGTCCGACCCGCAGGAGCTCGCCTACGCGGCCGAGCTCGAGACCTGGGGGACACCGGTGCTCGTCGTGGGACCGACCGACGACGTCCGGCTGCCGGACGGCTGGCGTGGCCTCGGACCCGGGCGCCTCGACCACGAGCGCCTCGCCGAGGCCGTCCCCGACCTTGCCGAGCGGGAGGTCTTCATCTCCGGTCCGCCCGCGATGATCGAGGCCCTGAAGCCCGCCCTGCGCGGGATCGGCGTCGGACACGTCCGCACCGACGCCTTCAGCGGGTACTGATCAGCAGGCTCGCGGAGCCGACCCACTCGGGCGTCGAGCGAGTGGCGGACCGGTCCCATCGGCGGCACGAGCCTAGGATGGTCCACGTGATGCGGCGTTGGCTCCTCTGGTGCGGGTTCGGCCTCGTGCACCTCCTCGTCGGGTGGCTGTGCCTCGTGGCGGAGGGCCTCCCGCTCGGCGACGTCGTCCTCGTGTACCGGCCGTGGGTCGAACAGGCGACGTCCGGTGGCCCGATCCCCGCCATCGACCAGCCCTGGGTCTATCCGATCCTCGCGATCGTGCCGATGCTGATCCCGCTGCTGCTCGGCAGTGCCGGGTACGGCGTCGGCTGGCTCCTGCTGGTGACCGCGATGAACGCCGGGGCGTTCGCGGTCCTCCTCGGCAACGGCCACTCGCGCCCACGGCTGATCGCGGCATGGTGGTGGCTCGCGTTCCTCCTCCTGCTCGGACCGATCGCGCTCGCCCGGATCGACTCCGTGACCGTCCCCATCGCGATCGTCGGGCTCCTCTGGGTCGCCGGCCGCCCGCGGGTCGCCGCCGTCCTCCTGACGCTCGCCGCCTGGATGAAGATCTGGCCGGCGGCGCTGATCGGCGCGATCGTCCTGGCGCACCGCCATCGCGGTCAGGTCCTGGTCGCGGCGGCGGCGACGTCGGTCGTGGTCCTCGGGGTCGGCCTCGTGCTCGGCGGTGCGAACGCCGTCAGCTTCGTGACGGAGCAGACCGGACGTGGTCTCCAGATCGAGTCGCCCATCGGCAACGCCTACCTGTGGCTCGCCGTCCTGGGTGTCCCGCAGAGCTTCGTCTACTACGACCGCGACATCCTGACCTTCCAGGTGACGGGCCCGGGCGTCGACACGGCGATCGCCGTCATGACGCCGCTCCTCGGCCTCGCCGTCGCCGGTGCGGTGCTCCTCGGGGTGCTCGCGGTGCGGTCCGGACGCCCCCTCGTGCAGGTGCTCGCGCCGTTGTCGCTCCTCTTCGTCCTCACGCTCATCATCTTCAACAAGGTCGGGTCACCGCAGTTCGCGATGTGGTTGGCGGCACCGGTGATCCTCGGGATCGTCCTGCAGCGTCGGCGCTTCCTCGCGCCGGCCGTGCTCGCGCTGATGATCGCCGCGCTCACGCAGCTCGTCTACCCCTACCTGTACCTCTGGCTGCTCAACGTCGACCCGGTCCTCGTGACGGTGCTGACGGTCCGCAACCTCGCCTACCTGGTCCTCGCAGGCTGGGCCGTCCACGCGTTGTTCTCGCCGCACCACCACGACGAAGACGTCTCCTCGGCGTCCATCCTCGTCCCCGCTCGAACCCACAAGGAGTGACCATGCTCGTCGCCTTCTCCGTCGCCCCCAGCGGCACCGGCAACTCGGACGGTTCCGTCCACGACGCGGTCGCCGCGGCCGTGCGGATCGTCCGCGAGTCCGGCCTGCCCAACCGGACCGACTCCATGTTCACGACCATCGAGGGGGAGTGGGACGAGGTGTTCGCGGTCATCAAGGACGCCACCGAGGCGGTCGGCGCCTACGGCAGCCGGGTCTCGCTCGTCCTCAAGGCCGACATCCGTCCTGGCTACACGGGTGAGCTGACCGCCAAGCTCGACCGGCTCGACGCAGCGCTCGAGAACGACGGCTGAGCCCATCGGGCAGCGGTGGTCCGGTTTTGCCGCTCGGGGGACTCGAATCGATTCGAGGATTCCCGTACACTCGATCCATGCCCACCATCCTGGACGGGTCGACGCAGCTGTCGCCGACCCGCATTCGTCTTGCCATCCTCGCGCTCGCCGTCGGGGCCTTCGGCATCGGCACGACCGAGTTCGTGGCGATGGGTCTGCTGCCGAACATCGCGACCGACCTCCTGCCCGAGCTGGCCGCTCGCAGCCAGGAGCAGGCGAACGCGCAGGCCGCCTGGTTGATCACGGCCTACGCGCTCGGCGTCGTCGTCGGTGCGCCGACGATCGCCGCACTCGTCGCGCGATACCGGCGCAAGACCGTCCTGCTTTGGCTGGGCGTCGCGTTCACCGTCGGCACGCTCGCGTCCGCGGTCCTGCCGAGCTTCGGCCTCGTCCTCCTCGCACGGTTCGTCGCGGCGCTGCCGCACGGCGCCTACTTCGGCATGGCCGCCCTCGTCGCCGCGAGTCTCATGGGGCCCGGGAAGCGCGGCAAGGGCGTCGCGCTCGTCATGACCGGGCTGACGATCGCGAACGTCGTGGGCGTGCCGTTCGCGACCTGGGTGGGCCAGGAGTTCGGGTGGCGCTCCGCCTACCTCATCGTCACCGGCATCTTCGCGCTCGCGACCGTGACCATCTGGTTCGCCGTGCCGGTGCAGGCGGGCAACCCGCAGCAGACGATGCGTCGGGAGCTCCGTGTCTTCCGTCGCGGCCAGGTGTGGTTCGTGCTCGGGTTCGGGTCCATCGGGTTCGGCGGGCTCTTCGCCGTCTACAGCTATCTCGCGCCCCTCGTGACCGAGGTCGCGGGGGAGTCGGCGACACTCGTCCCGTGGGCGCTCGCGACCATGGGGGTCGGCATGACGATCGGCAACCTGGTCGGCGGGCATCTCGCGGACCGCGGGGTGAAGCGGGCCCTGATCGTCTTCTTCGCGCTCATGATCGTGGTCCTGACCGCCTTGGCACTCACCGCGACGTGGACCCCGACCATGTTCCTCTTCGTCTTCGCGGTCGGCTTCGCGTCGCAGGGCCTCGGTCCGGCGATCCAGACGAGGCTCATGGACGTCGCGGGTGACAGTCAGTCGCTCGCCGCCGCGCTCAACCACTCGGCGCTCAACATCGGCAACGCGCTCGGCGCCTTCCTCGGCGGTGTGGTCATCGCTGGTGGCCTCGGCTACCTCGCCCCGGTCTGGACCGGTGTGGGGCTGACCGTGATCGGCCTCGGAATCGTCATCACGAGCTTCACGGTCGAACGTCGGCAGCTCCGGCGCGAACTCCTGCGGGCGAACGACGCCGAGGAGCGTAGGATCGCGGACCGCAATCCGCCGACGGCACCGATCCCCGTCTGACCGATACCCGGCGCCCGTCCCGGCCCGTGGGGTGGGGTGCCAGCGCGGTGCGCTCGCACGAGCGCACCCCGCACGCGTGAGCGCGGGTCTCCGGAGATGCGCGCCGACGTCTCCGGGTAGCGCTCACGCCGAACAATGCGGTCTCGCGTCAGCGCACCGCGCTGGAACCGATACCCGCGCGCTCGCGTCGGCGCACCGCGCTGCTAGTCGACGATGATGCCGTCGAGGATCGCCCGCTTGCGCAGGGCGACCTTCGTGCCGACGTCGATGCCGGCGTTCCGGTACTTCTCGCGGATGCGCTTGAGGTAGCTCTTCGCGGTCTCGTCGGAGATGCCGAGGCTCTCGGCGACCATCTTCACGGGCTCACCCGCGGCGTACAGCGCCATGACGCGACGCTCCTGCGCGCTGAGGCGGGGGCCGGTCCCGGAGGCGCCGCTCGCCAGGGCGAGGTCGAGCTCGGGGGAGATGTAGGACTCACCGCGTGACGCCGCACGGAGGGCGTGCACGATGGTCTCGGCGTCCTCGCTCTTCGCGAGGTAGCCCAGGGCACCGGCGGCCAATGCCTCGCGGACGACCGCCGGGTCGCTGTAGGTGCTCATGAGGACGGTCGTGACGCCCGTGGTCTTCAGCGTCGCGAGCTTGACGGCGACCGGGACGTTGTCCTTGAGGTCGACGTCGAGCAGCAGGACGTCGACGGGGAAGGCGGGGTGCGTCAGCAGCTCCGGCCAGGACGGGGTCACGACGACGAGTTCGATGTCGTCGGCGACGCTCCTGATCCATTCGGTGAGCGCACCGAGCAGCATCCGGTGGTCATCGACGATGCCGACCCTGATGCGAGACTCCTGTGACGTCATTGACGTTCCCCTTTCCGCTGGCCCGCAGCAGGATTGTCGACGGTGCTGTCGATCTCGATCCTGATCCGGGATTTCTGGTACGTGTCCGTAGAGCTGCCCACGCGTCCGAGCGCTTCCCACACCGCGGGATCCACCTTGGCGCGTTGCACTCCGACCGCTTCGAGGACGATCGGGATGACGAGCGCACCAGATCGGCCCGGTCGTTCGGAGCGGTCGACCGGTCCGAGCGTCAGCACAGCTCTGGCACTCTGCGCATCTGCTTCCCCGAGGAGCAACCATACTGCAGAGAGCAGGCCATCCCGCTGATCCGTTGCGAGATACGTCGCAAGTCGCTCGGGGTCGCGCAGGGTCGCGCGGTCAGACAGCACGGACGACTCCTGGAACGCGTGCTCGAGCCAGGACTCCTTGCCCTCGGACATGAGATGACGTCGGAGCTCGGTCGCGAGACGGGAGGCGCGCGCGGCGAGCTCGGGGCTGAGCGGGAGGTCGACCGAGCCGTCGGCGACACCGACGAACAGCTCCTCCGCTTCGAGGTCGAGGGTGACGAGCTCCTCCGAGTCGAAGAACCCCAGTGCGTCTCGGACGCTCGCGACGGTGGAGGCGACCATGACCCGGTCGAGTTCGAGACGGACGATCCGCCGGTACTGGGAGACGATCGCGCAGGCGATGAGCGGCGGGACGACGGCGACCGCGGCGAAGAGCAACTCGGCCCCGAGTGTCGCGGTCTGGGTCCGCGTGACGGTGAGGATCGACCCCACGAGCATCAGCCCGAGCACCACGGTCGCGGCGGCGATGTCGCGGACCGGGCGGAGGGTGACGACCGCGGGCAGGACGCCGCCGACCGCCGCTGCCGCCGTCGGATAGACCCCTACGGCGTCGCGACTCCAGACGCTCGCGAGGTCGAGTGCGGCGACCACCACCAGCTGGATCAGGAGCGCGACGAACAGCCGGTCCGAGAGGTGGAACGCGGAACGGCGGAGCAGGAGGAAGGTCGACGCGATCGCCGCGGTGAGCAGCAGCCAGGCGACGACGCTGAGCAGTGGTCGCGGATAGTGGTGGACCGATCCGACGAATCGGATCGCGGCGTAGACGACGAGGATGAGGCCGGACACCGACAGTCCGATGCCGAGCTGTGTCGTTCCGAGTGACGAGCGCTGCCGGTCGATGGCGCGCCGATGGCGGTAGCGCCGGGTCGGCCCGGTGGCCTCAACGAGGGCGTCGACACTCATGCTTGCGGGACCTCCAGGATGACGGTCGTCCCGGCCCCCGGGGCGGAGAAGACGCGCGCCTGTCCACCGACCTCCTGGATGCGCGCGACGACCGATTCCGCGACGCCGAGGTGGCCGTCCGGCACGGCCGACGGATCGAACCCGGTGCCGGTGTCGGTGATGAGGAGTCGGGCGGTCAGCTCGTCGATCGAGACCGTGACGTCGGCCGAGTCGACGCCGGAGTGACGCCGGACGTTCTCCAGGCACTCCCCGAGCGCGAGGAGGAACGCCTCCCGCACACGTGGGTCGAGGTTCGCCTGTCCACCGCCGTAGACGTTGACCGTGAGGCCGAGCCCGGCGAACCGGTCCGTCACGGCCTCGATGCCCTCGTCGAGGGTGAAGTCGGCACCGCGCTGCAGGATGTACGAGCCGGAGGAGACGGGGCTGAGCTCCTCGCCGAGGCGGAGGCTGCGGAGCAGATGCGCGTCGTTCCCGGCCTGCGAGCGGAGGGCGGCGGCATCGACGCCTCGTCCGGAGTGGGCGAGCATGGTGAGGGTCGCGAGCGCGGTGTCGTGCAGGAGTCGTGCGTCCTGTCGTCGTTGCGACTCGGCCTGACTCGCGAGCCGCTCCGCGTTGTAGGCGCTGCCGATGGTGTCGACCCGACGGATGAGTCGGGGGATGCTCGTGTCGAGCCACCCGCCGAAGGCGCCGATCGCGATCCACACGACCGCGGTCAGGCCGATGGTCGGGATCGTGAGCGCGGTGGGCCCGGTGACGACGATGATCGTGACCGCCGTCACGACGAACGCGGTCAGGAGCAGCGGCCAGGTGCGCCGGAGCGGCACGAGTCGGGCCGCGACGGCGCCCATGCCGAGGGAGGTGATCGCGGCGATCGCGCTGGCGGAGCCGACCTGGCCGGTGTTCCCGTCGGACAGACCGATCACGATGACGACCCCGACACCGACCAGGAACACCAGCACCACCCACCGACGGCCGTCGTACTGCTCGGCGGCCACGTGGGTGAGCGCGAGGGCGGCGACGAGGACGAGGAGGACGGTGTACCGACCTCCCGAGACGACGCCCGGGACGCTGAGGATCATCGCGGCCGTGACGCACCCCGCGAGTCCGAAGAGACGCGTCGTGCGCAGCAGCAGCCGTCGCTGGGTCCTCGCCACCCGATCCATGCTCACGCTCCTCTGAGGAGTCACCTTATCGGGTGACACGACCGCCGCGGAACGGGTGTCGGACAGACGGGGCGCGGCTGTCAGACGGCGAGGAGCCGGCTGAGATGCGGGGCGACCAGCGCGTTCTCGATGAGGAAGCCGTCGTGTCCGAAGTCGGACCGGAGGACCGATGGTCGGGTGCCGTCGAGGTTGCCGGGGAGATGGAGCGCGATCTCCTCCTGCCCGCTGACCGGGAAGAGCCGGTCGCTGTCGATCCCGAGCACGAGCGATGGACCGGTGTAGGCCCGCAGCGCCGCCCCGACGCCGCCACGATCGCGTCCGACGTCGTGCGAGTTCATCGCCTCGACGAGGGTCACGTAGCTCCCGGCGTCGAAGCGTCGGGTGAACTTGTTGCCGTGGAAGTCGAGGTAGGACTCGACGGCGAAGCGTCCGCCGCGCCCGAGCGGGCTCACGCTCGACTGCCAGCTGCGCTCGAAACGGGCGTTCAACTCACCCGGGCTGCGGTAGTTGAGCAGGGCCATCCGGCGGGCGAGCGCGAGGCCGCGATGCGGGCCCTCACCGTCCGGGGCGTCGTAGTAGTCGCCGCCCTGGAAGTGGGGATCCGTGCGGACCGCTTCGAGCTGCACGAAGTTCAGGGAGATCTGGTCGGCCGTCGTGACCGGGGGTGCGGCGATCACGGCCAGTCGGTCGACGAGTTCGGGGTGGGTGGCGGCCCACTCGAGGGCGTGCATGCCGCCCATCGAGCCACCGATCACCGCGGCCCAGCGGTCGAGTCCGAGGTGGCCGAGCAGTCGGTGCTGGGCCTCGACCTGGTCGCGGATCGAGGTGTACGGGAACCGCGAACCCCACTCGACGCCGTCGGGCGCGAAGGAGGAGGGGCCGGTGCTGCCCTGGCAGCCGCCGATCATGTTCGGCGCGACGACGAACCAGCGGTCCGTGTCGACGGCGAGTCCCGGACCGACGATGCCGGCCCACCACCCGGCGGTCGCATGTCCGTTGCCGGCACCACCGAGGACGTGGCTGTCTCCGGTGAGCGCGTGGAGGATGAGGACCGCGTTGCCGCCGTCGTCGTCGAGCGTGCCCCAGGTCTCGTAGGCGAGTCTGGCGTGCGGGATGCTTCCGCCGTGTTCGAAGTCGAGGCGGCCGAGCGGGGCGAAGAGCCGGTCGCCTGGCCGGTCGCCGTCGCGCCAGGCGCCGCTCGAGGGCGGGTTCGCGAGCAGGGCGCCGACCTCGGCTTCGGTCACGAAGCGGGAGGGCACGCTGTCTTCCGGGGTCTGCCAGTCCATAGGTCTCCATTGTGGCGTGCCCTGGGGCGTCGACCGGCCGTGTTACGTCACCCGATCGGTCGAGGTCGGCGCGGTGCGCTGGCGCGAGTGCGCTCCCGTCGGCTCCGGCACGCCGCAACGGGCTCGCGTGACGGGGAACCGGCCCGAGTGCGCAACGAACGACGCGAGCGCGGGTCTCTGGAGACCCGCGCTCGCGGTTGTGGGGTGCGCTCGCGTCAGCGCACCGCGCTGGCGCAACCCGGGAAGGACACGTTGCGGGACGGACTCAGACCCGGGCGGCCTCGACGACCTGCTTCGCGGCGGTCAGACCGGCCTGGAGGTCGGCCGTGATGTCGTCGATGTTCTCGAGCCCCACCGAGAGCCGCACGAGCCCGGGCGTGACGCCGGCCGTGAGCTGCTGCTCCGGGGTGAGCTGCGAGTGCGTCGTCGACGCCGGGTGGATGACGAGCGAACGGACGTCGCCGATGTTCGCGAGGTGCGAGAACAACTGCAGGGAGTTCACGAAGGCGCGGCCGGCGTCGACCCCACCCTTCAGCTCGAAGGACAGGACCGCTCCGACACCCTTCGGGGCGTACTGGTTGGCCGCCGCGTACCAGGGGCTCGACGGCAGACCCGAGTAGTTGACGCTCGCGATGTCGGGGTGGGCGTCGAGCCATTCGGCGACCTGCTGGGCGTTCTGCACGTGGCGCTCGATGCGGAGGCTGAGTGTCTCGATGCCCTGGATGAGCTGCCAGGCGCTCGCCGGGGCGATGGCCGCACCCAGGTCGCGCAGGAGCTGCACGCGCGCCTTGATGATGTAGGCGAGCGAGTCGCCCACAGCGTCGGTGTAGACCGCGCCGTGGTACGAGGGGTCCGGCGTCGTGAGGCCCGGGAACTTGTCCGCGTGCCCGGTCCAGGAGAAGGTGCCGCCGTCGACGATGACTCCGCCGATGACCGTGCCGTGACCGCCGAGGAACTTCGTCGCCGAGTGGACGATGATGTCCGCTCCGTGCTCGAAGGGACGGATGAGGTACGGCGTGGCGATCGTGTTGTCGACGATCAGCGGGACGCCGGCCTCGTGCGCGACGTCGGCGACGAGGCGGATGTCGAGGATGTTGATCTTCGGGTTGCCGATGGTCTCCGCGAAGAACAGCTTCGTGTTCGGGCGCACCGCACGCCGCCACTCCTCGGCGTCGTCCTGGTTCTCCACGAAGGTGGTCTCGATGCCGAGCTTCGCGAGCGTGTACTTGAAGAGGTTGTACGTGCCGCCGTAGATCGACGAGGACGACACGATGTGGTCGCCCGCCTGCGCGATGTTGAGGACCGCCGAGGCCTCTGCTGCCTGCCCGGAGGCGAGGAGGAGGGCGCCGCTGCCACCCTCGAGCGCGGTCAGGCGCTCCTCGACGACGGCCTGCGTCGGGTTCTGGATGCGCGTGTAGATGTTGCCGAACTCCGCGAGGGCGAAGAGGTTCTTGGCGTGGTCGGCGTTGTCGAACACGTAGCTCGTCGTCTGGTAGATCGGCGTGGCCCGAGCCTTCGTGACCGGGTCGGGCGCAGCTCCGGAGTGGATCTGCTTCGTCTCGAACTTCCAGTCGTTCGTGGCATCGCTCATGGTGGATGGTCCCCTCTGCTCGGGTGGTCGGTGCTGCTCGGGTGATGGGTGCCGCCGGTGTGGCCGCTCGGTCCGACAGCGATGTCGCCGGGCGTGGCTCCGGGTGGTGCTCCGTCGTGACCCCGAGGCTACCGGCCCCACCTGCACGCGCCAACCACGCGGAAACACGGCGTAACGCCTCGGCCCGGTGGCTACCCTGGAGGCATGACGACGAGACGTGTGGTGGTGACCGGTGCGAGTTCAGGGATCGGGGAGGCGACCGCGAGGCGATTCGCCGCCGACGGCTGGGACGTCGTGGCGGTGGCCCGCCGAGCAGAGCGGCTCGAGGCGCTCGTCGCGGACATCGGCGGTACGGCGGTCGTCGCGGACCTGACCGTGCAGGCGGACGTCGACGCGGTCGCCGCCCGGGTGGAGGAGCTCGGCGGCGCCCAGGCGCTCGTCAACAACGCGGGCGGTGCCTTCGGCCTCGCGTCTGTCGAAGACGGCGACGCCGAGGACTGGCGGCGCATGTTCGACATCAACGTCCTCGGCACGAAGCGCGTGGTCCAGGCGCTCCTGCCGATCCTCCGCCGGAGCATCCCGGAGGGTGGTGCCGCCACCATCGTCGGTGTCACCTCGATCGCGGGCCACGTCGCCTACGTGGGTGGCGGCGGGTACAACGCGGCGAAGTTCGCCGAGCGCGCGCTCTTCGAGGTGCTCCGGCTCGAGCTCAACGGCGAACCGATCCGGGTGATCGAGGTGGCGCCGGGCATGGTCCACACGGAGGAGTTCTCGCTCGTGCGCTTCGGTGGCGACCAGGACCGCGCCGACGCCGTCTACGAGGACGTGCCGGATCCGCTCTCGGCCGACGACGTCGCCGAGGCCATCGTCCACGCGACCTCCCTGCCGCCGCACGTCAACCTCGACCTCATCACGATCAAGCCGGTCGCCCAGGCCGCCCCGTACCGCCTGGCGAAGGGGCCGTTGCGCGTCGCGGAGTAGCCCTTCGACAGGCTCAGGGACCGGTTGGGGCTCAGGGACCGGTTGCGGTCAGGGACGGGTCGGGAGGTCAGTGACCGGTCGGGTGCTCGTCAGCGGGATCGATGCGTGGCCCGGGTTCCGCGTCGACCGGGGCCGCGTCCGCGAAGGCGAGTTTCGGGACGAAGCAGAGCAGGACGGCGGCGACGAGCGCACCCGCCCCGCAGATCGCCCAGACCGTGAGGTAGCCGGACAGGCTCGACGCCCCGGCCGTGACGGCCTGCGCGGCGCCGGCGAACAGCACCACGCCGAAGACGGCCGAGGCGAAGGAGCCACCGATCGTCTTCGTCGTGTTGGTCAGTGCCGACGCGACGCCCGTCTGCCCGCGAGGTGCCGCGGCCGCGGCCGCGGCCGGCATGGCTCCGACGAGGGCACCGGAGCCGAGCCCCGCGATCGCCATGTTCAGGAAGACCTGCCACGTCTCGAGGTGGAACGGGAGGAACAGCAGGTACCCGACCGCGACGAGTGAGGCGGCGATGATGAGCGCGATCCGAGGCGTCGCCCAGCGCGACACGAGTGGGAACAGGAGCGCACCGACGATCATCGAGATCAGGTAGGCGCCGATGAGCGTGGAGATGTCGCCGGCGTCGAGCCCGAGTCCGTATCCGTTCTCCCGAGGTGTCCCCGCATAGGTGCTGAGCGGGGCCTGGGCGCCGAGCAGGCTGATCCCGATGAGCCCGGCGGTCAGTTGCACCGGCCACATGTTGGGTTGCCGGAGCACCCGGAGGTCGATCGCCGGGTCGGGCTGCCGCAGTTCATGTCGCCCGAACGGCAGGAACGCGAGCACGCCGATCGCGATGAGCCCCCACACCCACCACGTCTGCGGACCGTTGAGTCGCAGGAAGGTGAGCCCAGAGGTGATGAGCAGGAGCGCGAGGCTGAGGAGTACGAAGCCCGCGAGGTCCAAAGTCCTGCCCGGCAGGGGTTCGGACTCGGGGACGCCGAACAGGATGGCGAAGAAGACGAGGGTCACCGCGACGGCCGGCAGCATCATCGTGAGTGGGATGTCGCCGCCGAGGGCGGTGAGGATGCGTCCGCTCGACAGCGCACCGATGATGGCGCCGGCCTCGAGCGCCACGACGAGCAGGCCGGCGGCCCGGCGGGTCTGCGAGGCCCCGGTTCCGGAGCGACGGCCCCGCTCGAAGATGAGTGCGATCTCGAGTGGCAGCCACACGACGTAGAAGCCCTGCAGTGCCCAGGCCGCGAGGAACGACCAGAAGTCCCCGGCGAGGACGAGCCACCAGCTGGCGCCGGCCGTCAACACGGTGGAGACGAGGAGGACCCGCTTGTGCCCGAACATGTCGCCGAGCTTCGCGAGGATGGGGACGACGAGCGCCGACAACAGCAGTTGCGCGGCCTCGAACCAGTTGAAGTCCGCGTCGTGGATGCCCAGGTGCTCGACAAGGTCCGGGATGAGCGGGACGTAGTAGCCCTGCAGGACGCCGCTCGTGATCTCGACGAGGAACAACCAGCCGATGAGTCCTGCGGTGATGCCGGCTGCCGACCCACGGATCGACGTCCGCCATCCGGTCGCCGAGGCTCCGCCGGTCGTCGTGCTGTCTCGCGCCATGTGGGGATGGTACAGGCGGCCCGGCCGGCAGGATAGCGTTGGAGGATGTCGACCGAGAACCCCAGCGCAGCGTCCCCGGAGCGAGAGGTCCTCGACTGGCCCACGTTCGGTGACGCGGCCCGCGAACTGTCCAGTGCGATCGTCGCGAGCGGGTTCCGGCCCGACTCCGTCGTCGCGATCGCGCGCGGTGGGCTCCTGCTCGCCGGTGCCATCGCCTACGCCCTCGACGTGAAGGCGTGCGGCGCGCTGAACGTCGAGTTCTACACCGGGGTCGACGCGCGTCTCCCCGAGCCCGTCGTGCTCCCGCCGCTGCTCGACGTGGCCGGGTTGCCGGGGAGCCGGGTGCTGCTCGTCGACGACGTGTCCGACTCGGGTCGCACGCTCGCGATGGTGCTGGAACTCATGCAGGCGAGCGGTGCGGAGGTCCGCACGGTGACGCTGTACGAGAAGCCGCAGACGGTGCTCCGCCCCGACTACGTGTGGAAGCGTGTCGACCGCTGGATCTCCTTCCCCTGGTCGACGCTGCCGACGATCACGGCCTGATCGTCCCCGCCTGATCCGGGGTGCCGGGTAGGGTCTCAGGGTGAGTGTTTTCCTCCTCGGCGGTCCGGCCGCCCCAGAGACCGAGTCGACCGTCTACGCAGCGTTCATCGCCGAGGCGGCCGCGCTCGCGGTCGTCGCCGGTCGGTTGGCCCCGCGCATCGCGATCGTCGTCGTGCACGACGGTGACGGGCTCGAGCAGTCCGCCGCCCTGGAACGTGCCGTCGCACGCTCCGGTGAGATCGAGGCGATCCGCGTGGTCGTCCGCGAGGGCGGCGTGGTCGCGCAGGCTCAGCTGGCCGAGGTCGACGGGATCGTCGTCGGCGGCGGACTGCCCTCGGCCTACGCGGAGGCGGTCGCGCCGGTCGCCACCGACATCCGACGCCTCGTCGCGTCCGGTCTGCCCTACCTCGGCATCTCGGCCGGCGCGATGATCGCCGCCGAGCACGCGATCATCGGCGGATGGCGTGTCGGCGAGGTCCCCGTGAGCCCCGAGGCGGCGTCCGAGGAACTCGACGAGGTCACGATCGGCGACGGTCTCGGGCTCGTCGACATCGCGGTCGAGGCGCATGCCGCACAGTGGGGCACCCTCGGGCGGCTCGTCGCCGCGACGGAGGCCGGGGTCGTCGACGGCGGGGTCGCGATCGACGAGAACACGGCGCTCGTCGTCGGGCAGGGGGCGCTCTCCGTCCTCGGTGGCGGCAGTGTCTGGCAGGTCTTCACCGCCGAGCACGGGGTCGTCGTCCGCACGATCGGTGCCGAGCAGCCGCAGCAGCAGTAGTCCATGACGAACGGGATCCTCGGCGGCACCCCGGCACAGCTCGCCGCGGCGGGGTCGATGGACGAGGGGTGGGCCGGCGCGCTCGCACCCGTCGCGGACGACCTCGCGACGATCGACCACTGGCTCGCGGCGCAGACAGCGGCCGGTGCCCGATGGTTGCCGGCACCCGAGCTCGTCCTGCGGGCCTTCCGTACGCCGTTCAGCGCGGTCCGGGTCCTCATCGTCGGGCAGGACCCGTACCCGACGCCGGGTCATCCGATCGGCCTGTCGTTCGCCGCGGACCGGGAGGTCCGCCCGGTGCCGCGCAGCCTCGCGAACATCCATCGGGAACTCCGCGAGGACCTCGGTGTCCCGACGCCGGAACACGGCGATCTCAGTTCGTGGACCGGACAGGGCGTGCTGCTCCTCAACCGCGTCCTCACGGTCGAGGCGGGTTCCGCCGGGTCGCACCGCCGACACGGCTGGGAGGCGGTCACGGAACAGGCGATCCGCGCGCTCGCCGCACGCCCCGCACCGCTCGTGTCGATCCTCTGGGGCAAGGACGCCGAACGACTGGCACCGCTGCTCGAATCATCGGGCGACCCCGACCGCCACGTCATCGTCTCGGCGCACCCGAGTCCGCTCTCCGCCTCGCGGGGCTTCTTCGGCTCGAAGCCGTTCAGCCGCACGAACGACTTCCTCGTCTCCCGCGGCGTGGACCCGATCGACTGGTCGCTCGACTGACGACCGGGTCGTGGCGTCGGCCGCAAGGGCTGTCCGGCGACCCACCCCCTCGTTAGGCTTGGGGGATGCTGGAAGAGGAGTACGAGCCGAGGCGCCGGCTGCCGCCGCACCTGCGCAAGCCGCCGACCCCCGAGACGCCGTTCGCCTTCACGATGCGCGACGCCACTGCGGCCGACCTGCCCGACATCCGGGCGATCTACAACCACTACGTCGCCAACAGCATGGTCACCTTCGACGAGGACGCGATGACCCTCGCCGAGTGGCGCTCCAAATTCGCCTACCTGCAGCGGCTCCAGCTCCCGTTCATCGTCGCCGTCAACCCGACCGGACAGATCCTCGGGTACGCGCTGTGCGCGCCGTGGAAGCAGAAGCGCGCCTACCGCTTCACCGTGGAGAGCTCGATCTACCTCGGAGCGGCGGCGACCGGCAAGGGCCTCGGCACCGATCTGCTCGGTGAGCTCATCGAGCGCTCGAAGGCCGCCGGGCTCAAGGAGATGCTGGCCGTCATCGCCGACAAGGGCGCCGAGTCGTCGATCGCCCTGCACGAGAAGTTCGGGTTCACCGAGGTGGGCCGCATGGGCCGTGTCGGGTTCAAGTTCGGCCGCTGGATCGGCACGGTCCTCCTCCAGAAGTCCTTGAAGCGCTGAACCGGTCGACACCCTTCGACAGGCTCAGGGACCGGAACGGCCGGGGAACGGGGACCACAGGAGAGCGCCGCCTCTAGGCTGGTCGCATGGCGGAACTCCACGAGCTGACGGCGCTCGAGCAGTGGCAGGCGTTGCAGCGGGACGAGGTCTCACCGACGGAGCTCGCCCGGCACTACCTCGACCGCATCGAGCGCCTCGACGACGCGATCGGCGCCTTCACCTCGGTCGCCGCCGGATCGCTCGCCGAACGCGTGGAGGCGGTCGAGGCACTTCCTCGGACCGCACCGCTCTGGGGACTCCCGATCGGCGACAAGGACCTCGTGTCCCGTGCCGGTCAGCCCGTCCGCTTCGGGTCACGGCTCACCGCGGAGGTCGTGGCGACGACCGACGACGAGCTGGTCGGCGTCCTCGACCGGGCCGGAGCGGTGAGCCTCGGGAAGACCGCGACCCCGGAGTTCGGGCTCTACGGCTACACGGAGCCGCTCGACGGGGTGCCGACGCGGAACCCGTGGGCCCTCGACCGCGGAGCGGCGGGGTCGAGTGGCGGGGCCGCCGCCGCCGTCGCCGCGCGGCTCCTCCCGTTCGCCCCCGGCTCCGACGGTGGCGGCTCCGTCCGCATCCCGGCGGCCGCCTGCGGGCTCGTCGGCCTGAAGCCCACGCGGGGGCTCGTCCCCGCGGGCTCCGGTGTCGACCGACTCGCCGGCCTCGTCGTCCCCGGGCCGATCGCCCGGACCGTCGCCGACGCGGCGCTCCTGCTCGACGCGATGATCGAGCGCGTGCACGGACGCATCGACCATCACTTCACGCTGCGAGCACCCGACGCCGATGACGGACCCCTGCTCGGGCACGCCGTGCGCGGCGAGGGCCGGTTCCAGTTGGCGGTCCTCGACGGCTCACCCTGGGACAGCGCCTTCGAGCTGGCGGTGGACCCGGAGGCCCGCGCCGCCGTCGACGTCGCCACCCGGGCGTTCACCGCGATGGGGCACGGCTTGGAGGAGCTCACTCTTCGCGACGCCGAACGGTACCCGACCGACTTCACGACGATCTGGCAGGCCTCAGCGGCCGGTGTCCCGGCGTCCTCGGAGGCGGAGCTGGCGCTCCTCGAACCCATCACGAGGTCCCTCGTCGAGCGCGGTCGGGCGCTGCCGGCGACCCGGCTCATGGAGACGCTCGCCAGTCTCCACCGGTTCGAACGCAGCGTCCTCGCGCAGTTCGCGCCGTTCGACGCGATCATCACGCCGGCGCTCGCCCAGACACCACGGCCGGTCGGGTGGTACGACCAGGACTCGCCCGAGCTGAACTTCGAGCAGCAGGTGCGCTACGCGCCGCACACCTCCTTCGTGAACGCGACCGGCCTGCCGGCCATCACGCTCCCGGTGCACGAGACGTCCGAGGGGCTGCCGATGGGCGTCCAGCTGATCGGGCGTCCCGGAGGCGAGGCCACCCTGCTCGCCCTCGGTGCGCAACTGGAGCGGCGACTGCGTTGGCAGGACCGCGTCCCGTCCGTCGCCCGCTGACCGATCGTCGCCCTCGCGTCGCCCGGTGGCGTATGACGGGATGTGACACCGCGGCCGGACCTCGTCCCTCCCGCTGCGCCTAGGGTGCTGAGGCGGCCCGGTCCGGACGGACCGATCGCCGCTCCACCGGAGGAGTCGATCATCAGCGAACAGTCCAGCCCGACGCGGTCCAGCCCCAAGCAGCTCATCCTCAACCTGTTCGAGATGAACTGCGTGAGCCACATCACCCACGGCCTCTGGCGCCTGCCGGACAACCGACGCGACCAGTACACCTACATCCGGTACTGGACGACACTTGCCCGGACAGCGGAGGCGGGCGGGTTCGACGCGATCTTCATCGCGGACGTGGTCGGCGCCTACGACGTCTTCCGCGGCGGCCCGGCCGACGCCCTGCGTGAGGGCCTGCAGATCCCCAACAACGACCCGCTGCTCGTCGTCCCCGCGATGGCCGCCGTGACCGAGCACCTCGGCTTCGGCATCACCTTCTCGACGAGCTACGAGCCGCCGTTCGCCTTCGCGCGTCGCATGAGCACCCTCGACCACCTGACGAACGGCCGCGTCGCGTGGAACATCGTCACCTCCTACCTGCCGAACGCCGCACGGAACTTCGGCCTCGTCGAGGAGATCCCGCACGACGAACGGTTCGCGATCGCCGAGGAATACCTGGACGTCCTCTACAAGCTCTGGGAGGGGTCCTGGGACGACGACGCCGTCATCCGTGACCGGGAGGCCGGCGTCTACTCCGACCCCGACAAGGTGCGGTACATCGATCACGTCGGGCGCTATTTCCAGGTCGCCGGACCGCACCTGTCCGAGCCGAGCGCCCAACGGACACCGCTGCTCTACACCGCGACCGCCTCCCCGGCCGGCATCGCGTTCGCCGGACGGCACGCCGAGGCCGTGTTCACGGGCGTGCGGGGTCCAGGTGGTGCAGGCCCCCTCCTGGAGCGGTTCCGTGCGGCAGCGGCCGACAACGGACGCGACGGGGCCGCGCTGAAGATCGTCGTCCAGGCGGCCGTCATCGTCGCGCGGACGCAGGAGGAGGCCGAGGCCAAGGCCGCGCAGTACCGCGAGCATGCGAGTATCGTCGGTCGGTTCGTGCACGCCGGGCTGCCGTTCGACCCGCTGGCGCACCCGGAGGACCGGACCGTCGCCGAGGCGCTCGCCGCAGAGGGGGTCCCGGCGGACGCCCTGCCGCCGCAGGTGACGGCCGGCACCGTCGGCGAGTTCATCGTGCGGGTCGGCAGCGACCTCGAACGGGACTTCTTCGCTGTCGGCACCCCCGAGGTCGTCGCCGACGAGATCGAGCGATGGTTGGACGAGGTCGGTATCGACGGGATCAACCTGCGGCAGTACCACAGCCTCGACACGCTCACCGATTTCGTCGAACTCGTCGTGCCGGAGCTGCGTCGCCGAGGGCGGCTGCGCGACGCGTATCGACCGGGGGAGACGCTCCGCGAGCGCCTGACGGGCGGGGCGGCCCGGCTCCCCGACGACCACCCGGCCGCACGATATCGCGGAGGACGGAACCTCGGCGACCAGCACGAGAGGGCGCTCGACGGTCACACGGCGTCATCGAGGGAACCCGCGGGAAACCTGTCGTAACAGAGCGGCGGGGTGGCCCGGTGCGCCGACCAGGATGGGCAACCACACCGGCACAGCACCGGACCACCCCGACCCACAGGAGTACCCGTCATGACCCGAACCACCAGACGGCGAGCACGACTCGCCGCCGCAGCCCTCGTCGCCGTGAGCATCGCGCTGACCGGCTGCTCGGCGGCGTCGGCCTCGTCAGACGCGGACGGTGGCAGCCTCACCTACCTCGACGCGGAGATCCCCACCTCGGCGCAGGTGCAGGAGGCTGGCACGTGGCAGACCCGTGCGCTCCAGCAGAACATCACCGACCGCCTGCTCTACCGGAACGCGGAGACGGGCGAACTCGAACCGTGGATCGCCGACTCCTGGACCGTCAGCCCCGACGGTCTCACGTACACCTTCGTGATCCGGGACGGCGTCACCTACAGCGACGGCACCGCCGTCGACGCCACGAGCGTCGCGAAGAACCTGAACTGGCAGTCGACCGGCGACGAGGCGAAGGGCACGACCCCGAACGCGCAGTTCCCGCCCGGTCTCGTCGCGACGCCGGACGACGCGACCAGCACCGTCACCGTCGTCCTCGCCGCACCCTACGCGCCCTTCCTCAACGTGCTCACCGGGTGGGGATCCGGGCTCGTCGCCGACGCCACGATCGACGCGAGCAAGGAGGAGCAGTCGAAGTTCGTGAACCTCATCGGCTCGGGCCCCTTCGTCGTCGCCTCCGAGACCTACGGCAAGGAGATCGTGCTCGACCGTCGTGAGGGGTACGCCTGGGCCCCGCCGTCCTCCCCGAACCAGGGCGAGGCGCACCTCGCCTCGGTCACGGTCATCCCCGTGCAGGAGGACAGCGTCCGGCTCGGCACCCTGAAGTCGGGCGAGGCCGACGTCATCCGCTACGTCCAGCCGAGCGAGGAGCAGGGGCTCGTCGACGCCGGCTACGACATCGTGTCCAAGACGGGTGTCGGTCTCAGCAACCAGTGGTTCCTCCGCAGCCAGGCTCCGTTCCTCGACGACGTCGACGTCCGCAAGGCGCTGCTGCACGCGATCGACCGTGAGCAGATCATCGAGACGCAGTACACCGACAGCTGGACGCCCGCGACGTCGGTCCTGTCGCCGGGCACCTTCGGCTACGTCGACGAATCGGCGAAGTTCGCCTACGACCCGGATGCGGCGAACCGCCTCCTCGACGGAGCCGGCTGGACCGAGCGCGACGCGGACGGCTACCGCACCAAGGGCGGCGAGCGGCTCACGGTGAAGACCTACATCGACGTCTACGACAACACGGCGAAGAGCCTCTTCCAGCAGATCCAGAACCAGTTCAAGGACGTCGGGATCGAGCTGTCGCTCAACGAGCTCGACTACTCCACCTACTGGGCGACCGCGTTCGCGGACCCGGAGGTCGGGGCGCTCCGGGTCGGTTGGCCGCACCCTGACCCCTCGAAGGGCCTCAGCGAGTACTACAGCAAGGACGGCTCAGACCTCCTCGGTCTCGCCGGCTCCGACACGACCCTGCAGTCGCTGCTCGACGCGCAGAACGCCGCGACCGACGACGACACCCGCGCGGCGATCCTCGGTCAGATCCAGGACCACCTGATCGACCAGGCCTACGTCGTCCCGATCCTCAACGACAGCCAGGTGTTCGTCACCCAGCATCGGGTGAAGGGCTTCTCCCTCACCGACGGCGCCCTGCCGGAGTTCTACAACACCTCGATCGAGGACTGAGCGAGCGGGAGGGCCGTCGATC
This sequence comes from Plantibacter sp. PA-3-X8, assembly GCF_003856975.1. Lineage (NCBI taxonomy): Bacteria > Bacillati > Actinomycetota > Actinomycetes > Micrococcales > Microbacteriaceae > Plantibacter > Plantibacter sp. PA-3-X8. Next base: position 3,466,252 of record NZ_CP033107.1, on the reverse strand, counting down.
GGACGGCCCTCCCGTGTCCGGTCCCGTCCCTTCCGAGAGGAGGCCCCACATGTCCAACCAGCATCCGAACGCCAGCGCGGCGGACACGCGACGCCGGCAGTACCGCGAGTACGTGATCAGGCGCGTCGCCCAGGCGCTCCTCGTGATCGCCCTCGTCTACACGCTCGTCTTCTTCACCCTCTTCGTCCTGCCCGGCGACCCCATCGAGAACAAGCTGACGAGCCCGCTCAACCCACTACCCCCGTCCGCCGGCGAGGCGCTGCGGGCGTACTACCACTTCGACCTGTCGCCGATCGAACAGTTCACGCTGACGGTCGGTCGGCTGCTCCACGGGGACCTCGGCTACTCGCTCGTGAGCGGTCGTGCCGTGTCGGACCTCGTCGCGCAGGGCTTCTCGGACACGATCGTGCTCGCGGGCGTGGCGTTCGTCATGACGATCGTGCTGTCGCTCGCGATCGCGCTCACCGCCGTGTACGCCCCCGTCAGGGCGATCAGGAGCATCGCGGCATCGGCGCCCATCGCCTCCATCTCCGCGCCGAGCTTCCTCATCGGCTTCGTGCTCCTCGCGATCTTCTCCTTCCAGCTCGGCTGGGTGTCGTCGGTCCGCGATCAGGGCTTCGTGTCCTACGTGCTCCCGGCGCTGACCCTGGCGCTCGCCGTCAACGGTCCGTTGACGCAGGTGTTGATCCAGGGACTCCGGAAGGCTGCGGACGAACCCTTCGTCACCGTGCTCCGCGCGAAGGGGACGAGCGAGGTCCGGATCGCCCTCGGCCACGTCTTGAAGAACGGTGCGATCCCGTCGATCACGATGCTCGCCCTCGTCGTCGGAGAGTTGCTGGCCGGTGCCGTCGTCGTGGAGGCCGTGTTCACCCGCACCGGCCTCGGATTCATCACCTTCGAGAGCGTGCGCGATCAGGACACCCCGGTGATCCTGGCCGTCGTCATCCTCATCTCCTCCATCTACGTCGGCATCAACCTCGTGACCGACCTCGTCTACCCCGTCCTCGACCCGCGCATCGTCCGGCCCGGGCATGGGAGGTCACGACGCTCCCGCCTCGCCAGGCCTGCTGTCGCGACAGCGGCGGCGACGGGGACGGCGGTACCCGGCGGTATCCCGACGAACGCGAGCGTGGACGCATGAGCCTCCGACTCCAAGCGGACCGCGACGTCACCGCGGCCGACGACGGACCGGACGCGTTCCGTCGACTCCTCGGCCGCCTCGGGGTCGCGGACGTCCTGGCGATCATCGTCGTCGGTCTCGTCCTCGTGTCCGTGATCGCACCCGGCCTCCTCACGCCGTACGACCCGCTCGAGCCCGACGACGCCAACGCGCTCGCCGCACCATCGGTCGCGCACTGGTTCGGAACCGACTCCCTCGGTCGCGACCTGCTGTCGCGGGTGATCCACGGCACCGGTCGGACCCTGCTCGGCTCGGCGGTCGCCGTCCTCATCGGTCTCGGCGCCGGCACGGTCCTCGGGCTCGTCGCCGCGTCGTTCGGCGGTCTCGTCGACGCCGTCATCAGCCGGATCGTCGACGTGCTGCTCTCGATCCCCGGGCTGCTCCTCGCGATGGTCGTCGTCGTGGCGCTCGGCTTCGGCACCCTGAACGCGGCCGTCGCCGTGGGGATCTCCTCGATCGCGGCGTTCACCAGGATCATGCGCTCCGAGGTGCTGACGGTGAAGGACCTGCCGTTCGTCGAGGCGAGTCACCATCTCGGCGGTTCGCGGGCGTACGTCCTCGCGAAGCACGTCTTCCCGAACTCGTACTCCGCGGTGCTGTCGCTCACGGCCCTCCAGTTCGGCCTCGCCATCATCTGGATCTCCTCGCTCAGCTTCCTCGGGTACGGAGCCCCACCGCCCGACCCGGAGTGGGGCCTGCTCGTCTCCGAGGGTCGTCAGTACGTCGTGTCCTCGCCGTGGCTCGTCGTCGTCCCGGGCCTCGTGATCGCCGTCACCGTGCTCGCCATCAGCCGTCTCAGCCAGCTCACCCGCGAGAGGACCACCGCATGAACCAGGCAGCCCTGCAGCACAGCTCACTCCACGTCGTCGACGCGGCTCCGGTGCCGTTGCTCGTCGACGGGCTCGCCGTCGGGTACCGGACGCGTGGCTCGAGGGGGCCGACTGACACGGTGCGCGACGTGTCCTTCCAGGTCGGCCGCGGCGAGACGGTGTCGCTCGTGGGTCAGTCCGGTTCGGGGAAGAGCACGATCGCCCGGGCGGTCGCGGGACTCCTCCCGGGCAACGGCTCGGTCACCGCCGGTCGGGTCGCGGTCGCCGGACACGAGGTCGCCGACTTCTCCCGGAAGCAGTGGCGCCCCCTGCGCGGCTCGACGCTCGGTTTCATCCCGCAGGATCCGCTGAGTTCACTCGACCCGCTGCAGCGGATCGGCGTGCAGATCGCCCAGGCGGTCCAGGTGGCGGGCGACACCCCGCGCTCGGAGGTCCCCGCGCGCGTGATCGAGTTGCTCGAGCACGTGGGCATCCGTCAGGCCTCGGCCCGCGTGCGGTCCTACCCGCACGAGCTCTCCGGCGGGCAGTTGCAGCGGGTGCTCATCGCGATCGCCATCGCGGCGAGGCCCAAGCTGCTCATCGCCGACGAACCGACGTCCGCGCTCGACGGGACCGTCCAGCGGCGCATCCTCGACCTCCTCGACGGCCTCCGGCAGGAGCTCGGGCTCGGGATCCTTTTCATCACCCACGACCTGGCGCTGGCGCAGGAGCGCAGCGACGCGATCGTGGTCCTGCAGGACGGGAACGTCCGTGAATCGGGCCCGGCCGAGGAGGTGCTGCTTGCACCGCAGCACCCCTACACGGTCGCGCTGCTCTCCGACTCGCCCGCGTCGTCGCCGCTGCGCTACCGGGAACGCGTCCGCGCTGCGGCCGAGCAGGTGCAGGTGGAGCAGCGCGGCGGGACGATCGTGCCACCCGCCGTGGTCGAGGTGTCGCACGTGTCGAAACGGTACGGGCGCGATCCCCAGACGCCGCCCGCACTCGACGAGGCTTCGCTCATGCTCCGCCCGCGCTCGATCCACGCGCTCGTGGGCGAGTCCGGGTCGGGCAAATCGACACTCGCCCGCATCGTCGCCGGGCTCACGTCCTTCGACGACGGGTCGGTGCGGGTGGCCGGCCGGGAGCTGTCACGGGACAACGCCGTCGCCAACCCATTCGCGCGCGACCTCCAGTTGGTCTACCAGAACCCGCTCTCGGCGGTCGATCCGCGGTACACCGTCGGACAGATCATCGAGGAGCCCCTGCGGATCCACGGGGTGCGGAGCGCCGACGAACGCCGGCGCCGCGTCGCGACCATCCTCGATCAGGTCGCCCTCCCCGCGAGTGCGCTGGGGCGTCGTGCACGGGAGGTGTCGGGCGGCCAGCGCCAACGGGTCGCGCTCGCGAGGACGCTCGTCCTCGCGCCGTCGGTCCTCGTCCTCGACGAGCCCACCTCGGCGCTCGACGTCTCGGTGCAGGCGCAGATCGTCGAACTGCTCCTCGACCTCCGGGACGAGCACGCGCTCAGCTACCTGTTCATCTCGCACGACCTCGGTCTCGTCCGGCAGATCGCCGACGAGGTGACGGTGCTGTCGACCGGGCGCGTCGTCGAGTCGGGTCCGGCCTCGGCCGTCCTCGGGCATCCGCAGCACGCGTACACTCGGGAGCTGCTCGACGCGGTGCCGCGGTTCGACGTCGAGCGGCTCGATCCGAGCCGGTTCGAGGCCGTCGGATGAGCGCACCGACCACGGAGCCACGCACGGAGGAGACCATGTCACGATCGTTCGACGACCTCGTCGCCGAGGCCGACGCCGCCTCGGTCGACGGATGGGACTTCTCGTGGCTCGACGGCCGAGCCAGTGAGGCGCGCCCCTCCTGGCGGTTCTCGGAGCTGCTCGGGAGACGTCTGGCCGACGTCCCGTCCTCGCTCGACCTCGAGACCGGCGGGGGAGAGGTGCTCGACACGGCGCCGGTGCTTCCACCGCTCGCGGCCGCCACCGAGTCCTGGCCACCGAACCTCGCCCGAGCCGCCGCCCGCCTGCACCCGCGCGGGGTCGTCGTCGTTCGCACGGAGGAGGGTGCTCCACTGCCGTTCGCGGACGACTCGTTCGCGCTCGTGTCGAGCCGGCATCCCGTAGCTGTGGACTGGGCCGACGTGGCGCGGGTGATCGCGCCGGGAGGAGGCTACCTCGCCCAGCACGTCGGACCGGCGAGCGTGTTCGAACTCGTCGAGGCCTTCCTCGGCCCGCAGCCCGAAGCCGTCCGTCGAGCACGTCACCCTGATGACGAGGCCGACGGCGCCCGCGCCGCCGGACTCGAGATCGTGGAGCTGCGGACCGAACGGCTGCGGATCGAGTTCCACGACGTCGGTGCGATCGTCTGGTTCCTGCGCAAGGTGATCTGGATGGTGCCCGGATTCACCTCCGCGCGGTACCTCGACCGCCTGCAGGAGCTGCACCGTTCCCTGCAGGAGGACGGCCCGTTCGTCGCGCACTCCTCCCGAATCCTCATCGAGGCCCGCAAGCCCGGCCGGTGACCGGGGCCCTGCCGAGGGGCCCTTCGACAGGCTCAGGGACCGGAAGACGGGAGACGATCCCCCTACGGGCGGGTGACGCGCGATCCCGACGTAGGCTCGTCGTGACGGCGGGCGGAGGACGATCGAGTGACGGACAGCGGTACCGGGCGACGTCCTGTCTCCCGTCTGCGCACACGGTTGCTCGCCGGCCTCCGGGCGCGCATCCTCTCCGTCTTCGCCGTCGAGCAGGACCGCCCGCCGCAGTGGACGCTCGATCTCGAGGACGGCACCGACACCGGCCACTTCGCGCCCGAGTCTGCGGCCTGGGTCGTCCACGGCGGGGTCGAGACGATGGTCGCCGGTATCCGGGCGCTCCTGCTGCAGGCCGCCCACCCGGGCGCCCTGGCCGGTGTCCACGACTGGTCCCGATACCGGGAGGACCCCCTCGGTCGACTCGACGGCACCATTCGTTGGATCTTCACCGTGACGTACGGCGATCGCGAGACGGCGCGGCGGACGAGCGACTACGTCCTGAAACTTCACGAGCGAGTGGTGGGCGAGTATCTTGACGCGCACGGAGTCGCCCGGCCCTACGCCGCCAACGACCCCGACCTCTTGCGCTGGGTCCACCTGGCCTTCACCGACGCCTTCCTGAGCGTCCGGCGGACCTGGGGTGGTCCGATCCCCGGCGGACCGGACGCCTACGTCTCCGACTGGGCGCTCGCCGGGGACCTCATGGGGGTCGTCGACCCACCGCGGTCCGCCGACGAACTGGCCGAACAGCTCCGGGGCTACCTCGATCGGGGCGAGCTCACCGGTGGTCCCCGGGTGACCGAGACCCTCGCCTTCCTCCGCCGACCGCCGCTCGAGCGGTCGCTCCTCCCGGCCTACTCGGTCCTGTTCGCCGGGGCGGTCGCGACGATCCCGCCCGAATACCGACGCATCCTCGGGCTCCGCACCGCCCACCTCGGGCCGATCCCGCTGCCGGTCGTGCCGGCGACGCGCGTCGTCCTCTGGGTCATCGGGCTCGTCCTGCACGGTGAGTCACCGAGCCAGCGCGCGGCCCTGCGCCGGCACCGGCGCCTGGCGGACCCGCCGGCCTGAGGCCGCTCGACGGGCTCAGGGACCGGGACGGCGTCAGAGGCGGGGGACCGAGGCGAGCAACTGGGTCGTGTACGGATGCGAGGGCCGACTGAGGACCTTGTCGACCGGACCCTCTTCGACGATCGCCCCGTCGCGCATGACGACGACCCGGTCGCAGAGATGCTGCACCACGCCGATGTCGTGTGAGACGAGCACGATCGCCAGCCCGAGCTCCTGCCGCAGCCCGCCGAGCAACTCGAGGATCTGCGCCCGGACGGTCACGTCGAGCGCACTGAGCGGTTCGTCGCCGACGAGGAGGCGCGGGCGGTGCACGATCGCGCGCGAAAGCGCGATGCGCTGGCGCTGACCACCCGAGAACTCATGAGGGAACCGATCAGCCGCATCGGCGTCGAGCCCGACGAGCCGGAGCACCCCTCGGACCCGGGAACGATGGTCGCCCTCGATGCCGAGCGCCGCGAGCGGCTCGGCGACGATCCGACCGACGCTCATGCGCGGGTCGAGCGACGCGTACGGGTCCTGGAACACCACGCCCGTCTGTCGACGGAACCAGTGCAGGCTCCTGGCGCTCGCCGCCGCGCTCACCGGGCGGCCGTCGAACTCCACCGTCCCGGAGCTCGGAGTATCGAGGGCGAGCAGGAGCCGGACGAGTGTCGACTTGCCCGACCCCGATTCACCGATGATGCCGACGGCCTCACCGGGGGCGACGACGAGGTCGCTCGGGTGGAGCGCGACGGTGCGGCTCGGGCGCTGGAAGAGCGACTCCCTCGGGTTGGTGTAGACCCGTCCGAGCCCCTGGGCGTGGAGCAGCGGCTCAGTCATCGTCCTCGCCCTTCCAGCTCATGGTCTTCGCGGCGGCCAACAGCCGCTGCGTCACGGGCGACACCGGCATCGACAGCAGTTGGGCCACCGGCCCGGCCTCGACGACCTTCCCCTGCGCGAGCACCACGGCGTCACTGGCGATCCGGGAGAGGACCGCGAGGTCGTGGGTGATGAAGACGAGGGACGCCCCGGTCTCGCTCACGAGACGCTCGAAGAGGCCGAGGATCTCCGACTGGATGGTGACGTCGAGCGCCGTGGTCGGCTCGTCCGCGATGAGCAAGGAGGGTCCGCAGGCGAGGGCGATGGCGGCCGCGACCCGCTGGCGTTGTCCGCCCGACAGCTGGTGCGGGTACCGCCGGACGATGCGCTCGGGGTCGGGCAGACGGACCCGCGCGGCGAGTTCGACGGCACGGTCGAGCGCTTCCCGTTTCGACAGCCCCTCGTGGATGCGCAGCGGCTCGCCGATCTGTCGTCCGATGGTGCGGATCGGGTTGAGTGCCGTCCGAGGCTCCTGGAACACGATCCCGATCTCACGCCCGCGGATCCGCGCGAGTTCGCGGTCGTCGCGGCCGAGGAGTTCCTCGCCCTGCCAGCGGATGCTGCCGCTCACCGAGGCGCCGTCGGGGAGCAGTCCGAGGATCGCCAGCGCCGTCAGCGACTTCCCGGATCCGGACTCGCCGATGAGGCCGAACCGTGCGCCCGCCGGCACGCTGAAGCTCACGCCGTCGACGACCCGGCGGCCACCGAGCGTGACGACGAGGTCCTGGACGTCGAGACTCATGCGGTCACCCCCTGGGGCGAGGTGGGGGTCGAGGCGGGTCCCCGGCGACCGAGGGTCGGATCGGTCGCGTCCCGGAGGGCGTCGCCCAGCAGGTTCAGGGCGAGGACGGTGATGGTGATGGCGAGCCCCGGCCACAGCACAGACAGCGGGTGCACGGCGAGGTAGGTCTGCAGTTCACTGAGCATCCGACCCCAGGACGGGACACTGGAGGGGGCGCCGTAGCCGAGGTACGACAGGCCCGCCTCGGCGAGCACCGCGACCGCCATCGACCACGACAGCTGGACGATGAACACCGGTGCGACGTTCGGCAGCAGATGCCGCGTCAGGTTCCTCACCGGTCCGAGACCGGCGGCCTTGCCGGCGAGCACGTACTCGCTGTGCGAGACCCGGCGGATCTCGGGGCGGGTCACCCGGGCGATGTTCACGCCGAAGCTGATGCCCACCGCCCAGATGACGACCCACAGCGAGCCGCCGAAGGCCGAGGCGATCATCATGGCGATGAGCAGTGTGGGGAACGCGATGAGGATGTCGATCAGCACCGCGACCGTCTCCCGGACCCAGCGCCGCGTGAGTGAACCGAGGGCGGCGAGGGCGACCCCGATGACCGTCGAGACGACTGCGGAACCGATCGCGACGGCCACGGTCACCCGCGCACCGACGAGCAGCAGGCTGAAGATGTCGCGTCCGACCTCGTCCGTGCCGAGCAGATGGGCCGGCGACGGAGCCAGCCACTTCGCGAACGGATCGGTGAGCTGGGGGTCGTACGGCGTCCAGAGGAAGGAGACGCTGGCGCTCAGGAGGAGCAGGGTGACCACGACGAGGCCGAACACGCCTGCCGGGCCGGACACGAGGGTGCGGAGTCCGCCTGATGCCGCGCGCCGACGCGGGTGATCCTGACCGGCGGTCATGTGGTCCGCTCCCGTTCTCGGAGTCGGGGGTCTGCGAGACGGTGGACGACGTCCACGACGGCACCGATCACGAGGACCACCCCGGTGAGGACGAGGAGCTCGCCCTGCACCTTCACGAGGTCGCGGTTGCCGACGTCGGCGACGAGCATGCGCCCGATGCCGGGCAGCGTGAAGAGCTGTTCGATGATGACGCTGCCGACGATGAGCCCGGCGATCTGGAGCCCGAGCACGGTGACGACCGAGAGCGCCACGTTCGGCAGCCCGTGGCGGATGAGTGCCTGCGAACGGGTCAGCCCCTTCGCCGCCGCCGTCCGGACGTAGTCCTGGCCGATCGCGTCGAGGGCGGCGGAACGGACGAAGCGCAGCAGGACCGCGCCCTCGACGACGCCGATCGTGAGCGCCGGGAGGAGGAGGGCGCGGATCGCCGCCAGCGGATCGTTCCAGCCCGCGCGCGGGAAGCCCTGCGCCGGGAGCCAACCGAGTACGACGGCGAAGAGGAGCACGAGCATCATGCCGGCCCAGACGACCGGGACGGCGGCGAGCCCCTGCGACGCGAAGGAGATGACGACGCCCGTCGCGCGGGTGCGCCGGACGGCCGCCAACACCCCGAGCGGCACACTGAACGCAAGGGCGATGACGAGGGCCATGATGCCGAGCGGGACGGTCACCTGCGCCTTCTGGGCGAGTTCGCTGGCGACGGGGGTGCCCGTGAGGAGCGAGTTCCCGAGATCGCCGCGGAGCAACCCGCCGATCCAGTCGAGGTACTGCAGGAGGACGGGCTGGCCGAGTCCCAACTGTTCACGGATCGCGGCGACCGCTTCGGGCGTCGCGTCCGTCCCTGCGATGACCTGGGCGACGTCGCCCGGGAGCACCCTGATGGTGAAGAAGATCAGGGCGCTGGCGGCGAGGAGCCCGACGAGGAGGAGTACCAGCCTCGTCAGGATGAAGCGGGTCACCCGGTCACGGCGACCTTCGCCAGGTTGATGCGCGAGTTGACCGAGTCCACGGGGAAGCCGGTCACGCCGTCGCGCACCACCGTGAGGGTGATCGCGGTGTAGAGCCAGTCGGCGGCGTTGTCCTTCGACACGAGGTACGCCGCCTCCTTGAGCTTCTGGGCTGCGACGGCCGGATCGGTCGCCGCTACGGATTCAGCATAGAGCGACTGGACCTGCGCGTTGTCGTAGCCGAAGTAGTAGTTCGGGTTCGCCCAGTTCTGGAAGTCGCGTGCCTCGACGTGGTTCACGTAGCTGAGGTCGTAGTCCTTGTTCGTGTAGACGTCGTTCAGCCAGGTCGGGAACTCGACGCTCTTGACGGTGAGGGTGACGCCGATGGCTTTGAACTCGGACACCAGGACGTTGGCCACCGAGGTTCCGTAGAAGCTCGGGATCGTGAGCGTCAGGGACAGGTTCTCCTGGCCGGCCTGGGCGAGGAGCGCCTTCGCCTGTTCCGGGTCGTACTTCACGAGCTCGCTGAGGTTCTCGTAGCCCGGATCGAGCTCGGGGATCGGTCCGTACTGTTCGACCGCGGCGCCGCCGACGGCCTCGACGATCGCGGCGTGGTCGATGGCGGAGCGGAGCGCCTGCCGGACGAGGGGGTCGTTCAGGGGAGCGCGCTGGTTGTTGAAGGCGAGGGTGTACTTGTCGGTCGTCTTGCCTTCGGTGATGCTGAACCCGTCGGCGCGGGTGATCTGGTCCTTGAGGTTCGCGTCGAGCGCCGTCTGCACGTCGAGTTCGCCGGCGAGGGTGGCGTTGACGGCGGAGGAGGCGTCGGGGATGTAGCTGAAGACGACCTCCTTGACCTTCGGAGCGTCGCCCCAGTACTTCGCGTTCCGGTCGAAGGTGATGCTGTCGCCCTGCTTCCAAGTCTTCAAGGTGAACGGCCCGGTGCCGTTGGCGGTCGTCGACAGGTCGTTGGTGGCGCCCGACTCCAGCACGAGTCCTGCGCGTCCGGTCAGGGTCCACAACAGGTTGGAGTCGGGCGAGGTGAGCTGCAACTGCACGGTCGAGTCGTCGACGGCCGTGATCGAGGCGACCTTCTGGAGCGCCACGTTGTCGACGAAGGTCGGGTCCTGCTGCACCTGGGTGATGGAGTCGACGACGTCGGCCGCGGTCAGGGCGGCACCGTCGTGGAAGGTCACGCCGTCGCGGAGGACGAAGGTGTAGGTGAGACCGTCGGCGCTGATGTCGTGGCTCTTCGCGAGCGTGTCGACGATCTGGTTGTCCTCGGTGCGGGACACGAGGCCCTGGTAGACGTTGTCGATGAGGATCTGGTCGAGCGCGGCGCCGGAGGTGGTGCGGATGTTGAGGTCGGAGGGCTCCAGGACGAGACCGACCCGCAGGGTCGCGTCGGCGTCGGGCGTCGGCGTCGCGGCCGGGCCTGCGCAGCCGGTGAGGACGAGGGCGGCGCCGGTGACCGCGATCGCGGCGGTGAGGAGCTGACGACGCAGCTGACGATGACGCATGGAGGTCCTTTCGGGGATGCTGGAGTGGCCGGCATCTGGAGACGCACAACCGGTTCCGGGCAGCGGGCATTCCCGCCTGGGCCGCGTGAATACTGGACCGCGTCCGGAAAGCCGCATCGCTGGGGCTCCAGCGAGCGTACCCAGTCGACGTGTGTGGTGCCAGCCACGGTGTCAGGGGGCGTCACAGAGTGATCGGATCGTGATGTGCTCCGCCGCCTTGGAAGACCCTGCGCGGGGGACCGAAGTGAGCTTAGGCTCGCCTATACTGATCGCGTGAGCTATTTCGAGGATCCGGCGGAGTTCGCCGTCGCGGACGCACGCCACGTGCTGCTCGCGGGCGACGAGTCGTCGGTCGGCGAGCTGGCCGAGGTCCTCGCGCTGCTCCCCATCTGCGCCCGCGGTCAGGTGTTCGTCGAGGTCGACGACGCCGCGTCGATTACCACCCTCGACTCGCCGGGACGCGTCGTCGTGACGTGGCTCGTCCGCGCAGCGCGTTCGGGGGAACCCGGAACGGGCAGCCGGTGCGCACGCGGTCAGGCCGTCGCGCGAGCGACCCGGGCCTGGGCGAGCGAGATGCTCGACGTCGACGGACACGACGCGGCCGACTACCACGTGTGGATCGGCGGCGAGACGGAGCACCTCACGAGTCTCCGGAACGACCTCAGGATGACCCTGGCGAGCATCGGCGCACGTCAGCGCTCGAGCTCGGTCGAGCGCGCATCGCACTGACACGACCTCGCACCGGGCCGCACCGCACCGCGACGCTCGTCAGCGGCGTTTCGGCAGGTAGCCTCCCGCTTCGAGGCCGGCTTCGATCTCGAACCGGTTCCGGAGCGGATCACGACCGGCGATCGCGTACATCAGCGGGAAGAGCATGCCGTACCGCTGCCACTGCCGCTTGTGCACCGCCTCGTGTTCGAGCACCCGGGTCGACACGTTCCGGTCGGTGAGGTACACCCCGCCGACGCATGAGCCACCTCGGCCGAACGTCCACGACGGCATCCCGCGGAAGACGATCATCCCGCCCCGCCGTTCGACCGGACCGGTGCTCCAGAGTGCGCCCCAGACGAGCCCGGTGAGCGTGGCGTACCAGTACCCGATCCGGCTGAGCGGTGAGTCGAGCCACGGGCCGCCGGAACGACGGCTCCGCGGCTCGTCGACGTCGCCGGGACGGGTCACGCACCGCTCCGGTAGGTCTCGAGGAGTCGCAGCCAGATCTCGCTCATCGTCGGGTAGGACGGCACCGCGTGCCAGAGGCGGTGCAGCGGCACCTCACCCACGACGGCGATCGTCGCCGCGTGGACGAGTTCGGCGACGTCCTGACCCACGAAGGTCATCCCGATGATCACGCCGCGCTCCTCGTCGACGACCATCCTCGCCTGCCCGGTGTAGCCGTCGGCGTTGAGGCTCGAGCCCGCGATGCCACCGAGGTCGTAGTCGACCACCCGGTGGTCGATCCCCGCCGCCTCGGCCTGCGCGGCCGTGAGTCCGACGGCGGCGACCTCCGGTTCGGAGAAGACGACCTGCGGCACGGCACGGTGGTCGGCGGTCGCCGCGTGGTCGCTCCACGGGCTGGTGTCGACATCCTCGCCGTTCGCCCGTGCCGCGATGACCGCGCCCGCGGCGCGTGCCTGGTACTTGCCCTGGTGCGTCAGGAGTGCCCGGTGGTTGACGTCGCCGACGGCGTACAGCCAGTCGCTGCCGTGGGCGAGGAGCTGATCGTCGACCTCGATCCAGGCACCCGGTTCCAGGCCGACGGTCTCGAGCCCGAGGTCGTCCGTCCGTGGCGTCCGGCCGGTGGCCACGACGAGTTCCGCCGTCGTCACCGCTTCCCGATCGTCGAACTCGAGCGTGACGGCACCGTCGGCGGTCCGGGAGACGGCGGTGGGCGAGGCGTGCACGATCGTCACGCCGAGTTCACGCAGGGAGGACTCGACGAGTTCGCCGGCGAACGGTTCGGTGTTGCCGAGCAGGCCACTGCGGGCGACGAGCGTGACGTCGACCCCGAGTGAGCGGTAGGCCGTCGCGAGCTCGACGGCGACGACGCCGCCACCGAGGAAGGCGACGGACGCTGGCAGGGTCTGGACGCTCGTGGCCTCGCGGCTCGTCCATGGCTCCACTGCCGCCAGCCCCGCGATGTCGGGCAGGAGCGCGGCGGATCCGGTGCAGACCGCGACGGCGTGCGTCGCCGTGAGCACGGTGGTCGAACCGTCGGCGGCCGTCACGGTGACCTCGCGCTCGCCGGTCAGTCGACCGTGCCCACGCACCAGCTCGATGCCGGCGCCCTGGAGCCATTCGACCTGGCCGTCGTCCGACCAGTCGCTCGTGAACGAGTCCCGTCGCGCGAGGACCTTGAGCGGGTCGAGCGCGGTGTCCTCGGGGATGGCTCCACCCGTGCGCTTGGCGGCACGCAGGGCGGCGCCCGATCGGATGAGGGCCTTGGACGGCATGCAGGCCCAGTAGGAGCACTCACCGCCGACCAGTTCGCTCTCGACGATGACGACGCTCAGACCGCTCTTGTGGGCGTAGTCGGCGACGTTCTCGCCGACGGGTCCGGCTCCGATGACGACGAGATCGACGGTACGGCTCATGGGGTGACTCCTGTCGGGTTGGTGCTGTCGGGCTTCGGTTCGCGACTGATCGCGCCGATGATGCGGAGGATGGTGCCGAGGTCGTCGGCTGCGGCGTCGGGGGAACCGGGGGAGAAGCCCGTGACGCCGGCCCCGGCGAAGCCGAACCGCGCGCGGAGCGCGGTGATGCAGTCCAGCAGGGTGCCGAGTTCGAGACCGAAGGGGACGGCCGAGCTGACGCCGGCGATGACGGCGGGGTCGAGGACGTCGACGTCCACGTGCAGGTAGACGCGGTCGGCCCCCGTCGCCTCGACGGCGGCGACCACCTCGGCGGCGCTCGTCATCACCGAGGAGACCATGGGGATGCCACGCTCCTCGATGTGGGCGAGTTCACCGTCGTCGAGGTCGCGCACCCCCACGAGGACGAGCCGGGCGGGATCGAGTGGGGCCTCGGGCAGGAGCATCGCGGCGCCTTCGCCGGTCAGTGCTCGGGCGACCATTCCGCTGAACGACCCGGACGGCGAGCTGAGCGGGGTGTTGAGGTCGCCGTGGGCGTCGAACCAGACGACGGCGATGCCGGGGTCGCGTCGGAGGGCCTCACCGACCGACGCGAGTTCGACGCCGCAGTCCCCACCGATGGTGATGACGGGCTCGTCGATCCCGACGAGCGCCTGACGTTGGAGTTCCGCGGTCGTCACGAGGGAACTGGCGCGCCGGATGTCGGTGTCGAGGGCCTCGCCGGCCTCCGTCGGCACGTGGACGAGTGTCGTGGCCGCCGTGGGCAGGTCGCCACGGATCGCCTCGGCTCCATCGATCAACTGCATGGCCCTGGACGAACCGGAGCCCTGCCACTGGGGGACGACGACGAACTTCGTCATGCGGTGCCTTCCTGGAGGTGGTGCGAGGGGGCGAGGGCGACGGGCCCTCGGGAGGTCCCGAGGGCCCGTCGGATCGGCACTACTGGCCGGCGTTCGGCGTGTACTCGGGGCCGGAGGACTCGATCGCGGGAGACGCGGAACCGCCGCCCTTCAGCGCGGCGAGGCGGGCCTCGACCTCGGTCAGCTCGCCGAGGTCCTCGAGGTCGTTGAACTGCGCGTCGAGACTCGACGCGGCGAGCTCCTGCTGGCCGAGCACCTTCGCCTCCTCACGACGGATCTTGTCCTCGTAGCGGCTCAGGTCGCTCGTCGGGTCCATGATGTCGATGCTGCCGACCGCATCCGCGACCTTGCGCTGGGCCTCGGCGGTCTTGGCCCGGGCGACGAGCTCGCTGCGCTTCGTCTTCAGCTGCTCGAGCTTCGTCTTCATGCCGTTGAGGCCGTTCTTCAGCTGCTCGACGACCTTCGTCTGCGAGGCCAGCTGCGGCTCGGCCTGCTTGGCCTCGTTCTCGGCGCCGATCTGGCGCTGGAGCGCGATCTTCGCGAGGTTGTCGAACTTGTCGGCGTCCGCGGCGTTGCCCGCCTGACGGTATTCGTCGGCCTTGCGACTCGCGGCCAGCGCCTTGGTGCCCCACTCGGAGGCCGCCTCGACGTCCTGCTGGTGGTCCTGCTCGAGGAGCCGGAGGTTGCCGATCGTCTCGGCGATCGCGCTCTCGGCGTCGGCGATCGAGTTCGTGTAGTCCCGGACCATCTGGTCGAGCATCTTCTGCGGGTCCTCGGCGGAGTCGAGCAGCGCGTTGATGTTGGCCTTGGTCAGCTGGGCGATGCGTCCGAAGATGGACTGCTTCTCTGCCATGGTGTGGTTCCTCTCTCGTGTCCTGCTGGGTCGTGTCGGTCGGTGTCTGGTGATGAGGTGGGTGGTGCCGCGGATCAGAAGCGACCGCCGCCGCGTCGGGAACGGGTGCCGCCGCCACCGAAGCTGCCGGCGCTGCGTGAGCGACCGGAGCCACCGCCGAACATGCCGCCGCTCGATCCTCCGCCGCCGAACATGCCGCCGCCGGAACGGGACCCGCCGCCGCCGAGGACGGAGTTGATCAGGATGCCGCCGAGGACGGCACCGAGCATCCCGTTGCCGCCCTGCTGCCCCTGGCCGCCGCCGAACATGCCGTCGAGTCCGCCCGCCGACTGGCTCTGGAACTGCCCGAGGTCGGCCTGGGCGAGCTGCACCGCTTGACTCGCGAGCGAGTTGGAGCGCTGGGCGAGGGAGAGCGCCTGCGTCGGGTCGTTGGCGGCGAGGCCCTGGGCCTGCACGAGGGTGCGGCCGGCTTCGGCGAGGCGCGTCCGGGCCTCCGGGCCGACGGCTCCGCGCCGCGAGACGATGAAGTCCTCTGCAGCCGACACCTGCGCGCCCGCCGTCTGCAGGGTCTGTCCGAGGGCGGCTGCGGCGCGCTGTCGCTGCTCCGCCGCGGTGCGCACCCCTTGGAGAGCACCGTCGATCTGCGTGTTCGCCGCATCCAGGCGGGCGAGGAGGGCGATCGGGTTGTTCGGTGCGCCGAGCGCGCCGCGAACCTGGGAGACCGTCGCGGTGGTGCTCGCGACCGCCGCGGCGAGGGTGCCGGTCGGGTCCGGTTGGCCGCCAGCCGCGGCGACGTCTCCGTCCAATTCGGCCAGTCGGGCGGCGAGGTGCTGCTCGGCGGTCGTCAGGTCGGCCTGCAGCCGCTTCACGGCCCCGGTGAGCTGGGTGGCCTGGTCGAGCGCTTCCTCGGCGGCTCGGATGCCGACGGCGGCCTCGCCCGAGTCTCCGGCGGCGAGCCGTGCAGCTGCGTCCGAGATCGCCGCGGTGGCGAAGGCGAGACGCTCCGTCGCCTGCGCCGGGTTGTCGATCACGGTGATGAGGGCGTCGGGGCTGTAGCGCGTCTGCAGGGCGTGCACCGCGTCTTGCGCGGCCGTCACCGTCGGTCCGGCCGCGGCCGCCCTGGCTCGCAGCTCCTCGACCGCGGCGGGTGCGTTCTTCTCGAGCGCGCGGAGCTCGTCGAAGGAGGCTGCTTGTTCATCGAGCACGTGGTTCGCGTGCTCGCAGAGCCGGATGATCTGGAGGTTCCAGTCGCGCTGTTGCTGCTCGGTGTCCGGCTCGGCGTCGTCGAGCCGCTGCTTGAGCGCGAAGGCATGTGCGAGGTCGTCCTTCGCTCCGGCGAGGGCGGCGGTGAACGCGGCCGTGGCCGGTTCGCCGTAGGAGGCGGTGGCGAAGCCGAGCTCCTCCTCGCTCGTCCGGACGGCGTCGTCGGTCTGGACGAGCGCACTGCCGGCGAGTCGTTCGAGCTCGGGGATCGGGGCGGTGGTCAGCGGGTCGACCGGTGCCCCCTGCTGGCCCGCGGTCACGGCGCCGTCGCCGTTCGCAGCGCGGCGCCGGCGGAGGAAGACGACCAGGAGGATGACGGCCACGACGGCGACGACCACGATCAGCAGGATGGTCAACCAACCGGCCGAGCCCCCTGAGCCGCCACCGGTGCCTCCGATCGACCCGCCGCCGACGGCGGCGCCCAGGCCTTCGGCGGCAGCGACGCCGGCGCCGGCCCAGTCGTCGTCACGCAGCTGCGGCAGGATGCGCTGCTGCTCGATCTCGGTCAGCTGATCGCCGCTCACCGGTCCGCTGGAGTCGCCGGAGAGGTAGTAGGCGCGGTCCTCGGTCGCCACGGCCAGCAGGTACTGGTTCGGTCCGAGGTTGTTGTCCTTCGCGGTCTGGTTCGCCCAGGACTCGGCGTCACTCGGGTCGGTGAAGGTCGGTACGTAGACCACCCAGAGGTCGACGCCGTGATCCGCGGCCAGGTCGTCGACGGCCGTCGTGACCTCGGTGACCTCACCGCTGCTGAGGACACCCGCGCTGTCGCTCACGCGCCCGGCCCCGAGCTGCACCGGGCTCTCCGCCCAGGCGGCGGTGGCTCCCGCTCCGAGGAGCACGGCCACACAGAACGCCCAGATCGATACCGCCCAGCGAACCCGCATCGGCCACCTCGTCACTCGTTCGGACCCTGGAGCCCCACCCCGCGGCTCGGTTCCGAGTCTAGGTCCGGGCCCTCGACATCTCTACAGCGGGCTCCCAGCGAGCGCACCGAACCAGAGCTGTGCTATACGGCGGTGACGGGGCTTCGCCGACACCGACCGTGACGCTGTCACCGACCGTGACGGACTCTGTTACCGACCATGACGCGGCCACTCGCGCGAGGGCATCTGCCCGGCGAGACTGGTCGAGTCACCTCACGGAACCCCTGGAAGGAGCATCATGCAAGGACACGTCTCACCCATGCTGGCGCTCGTCGAGGTCACCAGGTTCCGTGAGGACGACCAGGCGTACCACGAGTACGTGCAGATCCTCGTCGGACGGACCATCGCCGCAGCCGAACGGGCCGGCTGGCGCGTGACCCGGTTGGCCGCGCACGACCTCGGCACCGAAGCACTCCTCGCCTCGACCGACGGGGCCTCCGCCGTCGTCATCATGGGTGGAGCCGACATCGATCCCGCCCAGTACGGCGGCACCACCGGCTACCGCGCCGAAGGCCAGCACTTCCCCGAGGCCGACCGCGCCCAGCTCGCGGTCGCCCGTCGCGCCGCCGAGCGGGGCACACCGCTGCTCGGGATCTGCCGCGGTCACCAGATCATCAACGTCGCCCTCGGTGGGACGCTCGTGCAGGACCTCGGTGAGCACAGCGCCCACCGCAACGAGGGTGTCCCGGTCGATGAGAGCATGACCCCGCACGAGGTCGAGCTCGACCCCTCGAGTGCCCTCGCATTCCGACTCGGTGCCCGTCACCTCCAGGTGCAGAGCGCCCACCACCAGTCGGTCGGCGAGCTCGGCGAGGGCCTGCGTGCCGTCGCCTGGGCCTCCGACGGCACCGTCGAGGCGATCGAGCACCGCACCCTGCCGATCACCGGCGTGCAATGGCACCCGGAGGACCCCGGCACCGTGGACGACCAGCTCGGGCTCCTGCTCGGCGGTCTCGCCCGCGAGGCTGAGCGCGCCGCAGCCTAGTCGGGGCGTGTCTCCGCACCGGGCGGCTTCGCATGCCAGGAGGCCCTCCCGCTGCAGGCGACCCACCGCTCGACATGTCCCCGACTCAGGACGGCGTCGGCGTGTCGAGCCTGGATTGCGGCGTGTCGGCCGCGCCACGCCGAGGCCGTCCTGAGAAAGGTCGGAGGGTTGGTTAGCGTTGACGGGTGTTCGAAGACAGGTACGGTCAGGACGTCCTCGCGGGGGACTGGCGGAAGAAGAACCGCGTGGTGGCCCGTGAGGTCGAGGCGGTGACCGACCTCGTTGTCGAGGAACTCGGCGGCTTCTGCGGCGCGATCACGCGCGTCGAGGCGAAGACGGTCGAGCTCGAGGACTACCGCGGCAAGCGACGCGTGTTCCCCATGGGGGCGGGGTTCCTCCTCGAGGGTGAACCCGTCGTCCTCGTCGTGCCGAAGCGCGCACCGACGGGGCGGGCGCGCACCGCCTCCGGCTCCTTCGCGGTGGAGACGACCGCTCGGGTGGCTCGCGCGAGCCGGATCTTCGTCGAGGGTCGCCACGACGCGGAACTCGTCGAGCGGGTCTGGGGCGACGACCTCCGCGTGGAGGGCGTCGTCGTCGAGTACCTCGCGGGCGTCGACCACCTCGACGCCGCGCTCGCCGAGTTCCGGCCGGGCCCGGACCGCCGTGTCGGCGTCCTCGTCGACCATCTGGTTCCCGGCTCGAAGGAGCAGCGGATTGCCGACGCCGTCATGGCCGGACCGAACGGCCGGAACGTCCTCATCGTCGGGCACCCGTACGTCGACGTCTGGCAGGCCGTGAAGCCCGCCAGGGTCGGCCTGCGCGAGTGGCCGACCGTCCCTCGCTCCATCGAGTGGAAGAAGGGCATCTGCCAGGCGTTCGGCTGGCCGCACGACTCGCAGGCCGACATCGCCCGTGCCTGGAAGCGCATCCTCGGTCAGGTCCGGACCTTCAACGACCTCGAGCCGGAGCTCCTCGGTCGCGTCGAGCAGCTCATCGACTTCGTCACCGTCGACTGAGCCGCCGCCGGTTGCGCCAGCGCGGTGCGCTGACGTCACCGCGGGGCACCGCCGCGAGCGCGACCCTCCGGAGACCCGCGCTCACGCGCCCGGGCCGCGCTCGCGCCGATTCGGGTGGGTTCGCGTCAGCGCACCGCGCTCGCGGAAGGGTACGGCGGCCGCAGACCCGCGCTCGCGTCAGCGCACCGCGCTGAGATCTCACCAGCGGAGGCGACCGCTGCCGCTAGGAGGAGACCTGACTCAGGGCGTCCTCGAGGACGGACACCGCGTCGCGGAGGAGCTCGTCGGACATGACCGCGCTCGGGAGGAGTCGCAGCACCGAGTCCCATGAGCCGGCGTCGAGCACGAGCACGCCCTGGGCGATCGCCGCGTCGATGACGGTCTGCAGTGCCGTGGGGTGCGGCTGCTTCGTGCCGGGGACGACCAACTCGACGCCGGCCATCGCACCGATGATCCGGACTTCGCCGACGATGTCGAACCGCTCGGCCCAGTCGCCCATGAGCGATCGCAGGGTCGCCTCCACCCGACGGGCCTCGCCCAGCAGGTCCTCGCGCTCGATGACCTCGAACGTCGCGAGCGCGGCCGCCGTGGACACCGGGTTGCCCCCGAAGGTGCCGCCGATGCCACCGGGCTGGACGGCGTCCATGATCTCGGCGCGCCCGGTCACGGCCGACAGCGGGAAGCCGCCGGCGATGCCCTTGGCGCTCGTGATGAGATCGGGCACGACGCCGTGGTGCTCGATCGAGTACCAGGCGCCGGTGCGGCCGATGCCGGCCTGGATCTCGTCGGCGACGAACACGATCCCGTTCTCGGTGCACCACTCGCTGATGCGCGCGAAGTAGCCGGGCGCGGGGATGACGATGCCGCCGTCGCCGAGGACCGGTTCGGCGAAGAACGCGGCGACCTCACTCGCACCGATGTGCCGCTCGATGTAGTCGATCGTCACCTCGGCAGCCGCCGGTCCGTCGAGTCCGTCGCGGAAGGGGTAGGAGAGCGGGACGCTGTAGATCTCACCCGGGAACGGGCCGAACCCGAGGCGCTCGGGCGCCGGCCGGTAGGTCATCGCCATCGTCAGGTTCGTGCGTCCGTGGAAGGCGTGGTCGAGGGCGACGATCGCGCGACGTCCGGTGTACTTCTTCGCGATCTTCACCGCGTTCTCGACGGCCTCGGCACCGGAGTTCAGGAGGATCGAGCGCTTCTCGAAGTCGCCCGGCGTGATCTCGGACAGCTTCTCCGCGACGCGCAGGTAGTTCTCGTAGGGCGTCACGGTGAAGAGCGTGTGCGTGAGCTTCGTCGCCTGCTCGGCTGCGGCTGCGGCGACGTCGGGGTGGGCGTGCCCGATGGTCGTCACGCCGATGCCCGTTCCGAGGTCGATGATGTGGTTGCCGTCGACGTCCACGAGGATGCCGCCGGAGCCGTGGTCCATCCACACCGGCGCGAGGTTGCCGGCACCGCGTGATACCGCCCGGCGGCGCCGTTCCGTGAGGGCGAGCGATCGGGGGCCGGGGATGGCGGTCACGAGCTGGCGTTCCTGGGGCACGGAGTAGTCGATGGTCATGCAGGCCATGGTAGGCGCGCGTCCTCCGAGGATGCCTGGGGCCGACGGAGCGTCGCCGACGATTCCACGACATCTGGCGGTTGACTGGTGTTCACCAACCGTCCATGCGCGCTCCCTACCGTTGGCGGCGCTGAACAGCCGGACGACAGGGGATCGCGTATGGACGCCGACACCAGCACCGCCCTCCTCATCGAGCGGCAGCCCGCGCTGCTCGGTGGCGTGCGCGCACCGGCCGAGCGCACCCTCCTCGACGTCCTCCGTGACGTCGCCGCGTCGCACCCCGAGGCCTCGGCGATCGAGGACGCGGAGGGAGCGCTCAGCTACCGCGAGCTCGTCCTCAGCGCGGAGCGGGTCGCGGCCGGGCTGTTCGCCGCCGGGGTCCGGCGCGGTGACCGGGTCGGTGTCCGGATCGCCTCGGGCACCCGCGACCTCTACCTCGGGATCCTCGGGATCCTGTTCACCGGAGCGGCCTACGTGCCCGTCGACGCCGACGACCCGGAGGAGCGGGCACGACTCGTGTTCGGTGAGGCGGCCGTCGTCGGCGTCCTGGTCGACGGCGGTGTCTTCGAGCGTTCGCGCCGCGGAACGGAGGACCCGGCCGATGACAGCGTCGATCCCGAACGGGTGCAACTCGCGACGGGCGCGGCACCCCACCCGGGCACCCGGGCGATCCCGGTCCTCGAACCACCGCGACTCGACGACGACTCCTGGATCATCTTCACCTCCGGCTCGACGGGCACGCCGAAGGGCGTCGCCGTCTCGCACCGCTCTGCCGCCGCGTTCGTCGACGCCGAGGCGCGGATCTTCCTCCAGGCGGAACCCCTCGGCCCCGGTGATCGTGTGCTGGCCGGCCTGTCCGTCGCCTTCGACGCGTCCTGCGAGGAGATGTGGCTCGCCTGGGGACACGGCGCATGCCTGGTCCCGGCGCCGCGCTCGCTCGTCCGCAGCGGTATGGACCTCGGACCCTGGCTCACCGCGAAGGGCATCACCGTGGTGTCGACGGTTCCGACGCTGGCGGCGATGTGGCCCGCCGAATCCCTCGAGAACATCCGCATGCTCATCTTCGGCGGTGAGGCCTGCCCGCCGGAGCTCGCCGCCCGGCTGGCGGTGGACGGCCGCGAGGTCTGGAACACCTACGGACCGACCGAGGCCACCGTCGTCGCCTGCGCCGCGCTGCTGACCGGCGAGCAGCCCGTGCGGATCGGACTGCCGCTCGACGGCTGGGACCTCGCCGTGGTCGACGCCGAGGGCGTCCCGGTCGAGGAGGGCGGCGTCGGTGAGCTCATCATCGGCGGCGTCGGACTCGCCCGGTACCTCGACCCCGCCAAGGACGCCGAACGGTATGCGCCCATGCCGAGCATCGGGTGGTCGCGGGCGTACCGGAGCGGCGACCTCGTCCGCTACGAGGCCGCAGGACTCGTGTTCCAGGGGCGCGCGGACGATCAGGTGAAGATCGGCGGTCGGCGCGTGGAACTCGGGGAGATCGAGGCCGCCCTGCAGGCGCTGCCGGGCGTCTCGGGTGCGGCAGCAGCCGTCCAGCGCACCGCCGCCGGGAACGCCGTCCTCGTGGGGTACCTGGCGGTGCCCGACCGCGACGGGTTCTCCGTCGAGCGGGCGCTCGCCATCCTCCGCGAGCAGCTCCCGGCACCGCTCGTCCCGCTCCTCGCGGTCGTCGGCGAGCTGCCCACCCGCACCTCCGGCAAGGTCGACCGGGCCGCGCTGCCGTGGCCGCTCGACGCCGCCGAGGGGGAGGACGCCTCGACCCTGTCGGGCACCGCCGCGTGGCTCGCCGAGCAGTGGACGGCCGTCCTCGGTGTCCGGGTCACGGCCGAGAGCGACAACTTCTTCAGCCTGGGCGGCGGGAGCCTGGCCGCCGCGCAGCTCGTCTCGCTCATCCGCACCCGAGACGCCGAGTTCACGGTCGCCGACATCTACGGCCACCCCCGACTCGGTGCGATGGCTGCCGAACTCGACGGCCGACGCCCCGAGCGTCGCAGTCGGGCGGCCGTCGCGGACCCCGTGCTCCCGACGCCGCTCGCGACCCAGTGGGCGCAGACCCTCCTGGGTGTCCCGCTCCTCATCCTCGTCGGACTCCGGTGGCTCGTGTACCTGCTCGCCGGCAGTCGGGTCCTCGGCCTCGTCGCGGATGTCCCGTACCTCCCCATGGTCTCGTGGTGGTGGATCGCCCTCGGCTTCCTCGTGGTCATCACCCCGATCGGACGCATGGCGATCTCCGTGATCGCGGCGAAGCTCCTCCTCGTCGGCGTCCGCCCGGGCGACTACCCGCGCGGCGGCTCGGTCCATGTGCGACTCTGGCTCGCCGAACGCGTCGCCGACACGGTCGGCGCGGTGAGTCTCGCCGGAGCCCCCTGGATCTCGAGCTACGCCAGGGCGCTCGGCGCGAAGATCGGTGCCGACGCGGACCTCCACAGCGTGCCGCCGGTCACCGGGTTCCTCACCGTCGGGGCGCGCGCGTCGATCGAGCCCGAGGTCGACCTCCGCGGCTACTGGGTCGACGGCGACACGCTCCGACTGGGCCACGTCCACATCGGCGCCGAGAGCACGGTCGGCGCTCGCAGTACCCTGCTCGCCGGCACCCGGATCGGCAAGCGTGCGGAGATCGCTCCAGGATCGTCCGTTTTCGGCCGCGTCCCCTCCGGACACCTGTGGTCAGGGTCGCCCGCCGTCCGCGTCGGCAAGGCGAAGCCGGTGTGGCCGACCGAACGACCCCCGCGTCGCCGACGCTGGCTGTTCGCGTACGGCGCGGGATCGGCGCTGCTGTCGGTGCTGCCGTTCCTCGCCTTCGTGCTGGCGGCGGCGGTCGTGGCGGCCGGGGCGTCGGGCGCGACCAGTCTGCTCGAGTTCTCCTGGCGTGCGCTCCTCTGGGTGCCCGTCGCCACCCTCGTGTGGTTCGTCGTCCTGGCGATCAGCACGATCGGCCTGGTCCGGCTGCTCGGCCTCGGTCTCAGCGAGGGCTACTTCCCGGTGCGCAGTCGGGTCGGTTGGCAGGTGTGGGCCACGGAGCGGCTCCTGGACGCCGCGCGCACCCTCCTCTTCCCCCTGTACGCGAGCCTCTTCACGCCCGTCTGGCTCCGCCTGCTCGGGGCGAAGGTCGGGCGCAACGTGGAGGCGTCGACGGTGCTCCTCCTCCCGCGGATGACGACCGTCGGCGACGGTGCGTTCCTCGCGGACGACACGATGGTGGCCTCCTACGAGCTCGGTGGCGGGTGGATGCGGATCGCCGGTGCGTCCGTCGGCAAGCGCGCCTTCCTCGGCAACTCCGGCATGGCGGGCCCCGGCATGCACGTCCCCAAGAACGGCCTCGTCGCCGTGCTGTCGGCCGCACCGCGGAAGGCCAAGTCCGGCTCGTCCTGGCTCGGGAGCCCACCGATGCGGCTCCGGCGGCAGGTCTCCGACGCCGATCTCGACCGGACCTACGACCCGCCGCTCCGGCTCCGGATCGCCCGCGCACTGTGGGAACTCTGCCGCATCGTCCCCGTCATGGTGACGACCGGCATCGCGCTCCTGGTGCTCCTCGCCCTCGCCTGGTTCGCCGACACCTGGGGTCTCGGTGTCGCGATCGCCGTCAGCGGTGCCGTGCTTCTGGCCGCCGGCGCGGTCGCGGCGGGGATCACGACCGTCGCCAAATGGGTGATCGTCGGCCCGATCCGCACGGGGGAGCACCCGCTCTGGTCCTCGTTCATCTGGCGCAACGAGGTGTCCGACACCTTTGTCGAGATGGTCGCGGCACCCTGGTTCGCGGCACCCGCCACCGGCACCCCAGCCCTCACCTGGTGGTTGCGCTCGCTCGGAGCCCGCATCGGTCGTGGGGTCTGGTGCGAGAGTTACTGGCTGCCGGAGGCCGACCTCGTCCGACTCGGCGAAGGCGCGACGGTCAACCGGGGCTGCGTTGTGCAAACGCACCTGTTCCATGATCGAATCATGAGTATGGATCAGGTCGAACTCGCATCGGGCGCCACGCTCGGGCCGCACAGCGTCATCCTCCCCGGAGCGCGGATCGACGACGACGCGACGGTCGGACCGGCCTCGCTCGTCATGCGCGGAGAACGCGTCCCGGCGGGCACCCGGTGGAGCGGCAACCCGATCGGCCCGTGGCGCGAGGTGACGACGGCGGAGTACCGGGAGCCCCAGGTCGCGTCCTGATGGGGGAGGCTCTCGCCCGTCTGCGGAGCGCAGGCGACCCCTACACGCCCTCCAGCGGGAATCGTGGCTACCGCGTCGTCCGGTACGAGCTGGAGCTCGACTACGACGTCGACCGCAACGCCCTGTCCGGGACGGCTCGGCTCACCGCCGTCGCGACGGAGGAGCTCACGCGGTTCTCGCTCGACCTCGCCGCGCTGCGCGTCACCCGTGTCCAGGTCGACGGGGTCGAGGCGAAGCGGACGCACAGCTCGGGCAAGCTCACGCTGACGCCCCGGAACACCATCGCGGACGGCGCCGAGTTCTCCGTGCTCGTCCGGTACTCGGGTGCGCCCCGTCCCGTGCGCAGCCCCTGGGGCGAGATCGGCTGGGAGGAACTCGAGGACGGCGTCATCGTGGCGTCCCAGCCGTGCGGCGCATCGAGTTGGTTCCCCTGCAACGACCACCCCTCGGACAAGTCGTCCTATCGGATCAGTGTCACGGCGTCGTCGGCGTACACGGTCGTCGCCCCCGGAGAGCTGGTGTCGCGCGTTGCCCGCGCGAGCCGGACCACATGGGTCTACGAGCAGCCCGAACCGATGGCCGCCTACCTCGCGACGGTGCAGATCGGCCGGTACCAGCGGCTCGCCGTCAGCGCTCGGGTCGCGACGAGCACGGTGCCGGTCGTCGCACACCTGCCGCGCGACCTCACGGCGCGGTTCCGACACGACTTCGCCGAGCAGGTCGACATGCTGGCGTGCTTCGAGCGCGCCTTCGGACCCTACCCCTTCGGCAGCTACGGCGTCGTGGTCACGGACGACGTGCTGGAGATCCCACTCGAGGCGCAGGGGATGAGCGTGTTCGGCCGCAACCACGTCGACGGCGTCAGCGGTTCGGAGCGGTTGATCGCGCACGAGCTCGCCCACCAGTGGTTCGGGAACAGTCTGACGATCGCCGCCTGGCGGGACATCTGGTTGCACGAGGGCTTCGCCTGCTACGCCGAGTGGCTGTGGTCGGAGGAGTCGGGGGCCGAGAGCGCCGACGCCTGTGCCCGGGCGCACTACGCGGCGCTCCGACGCGCACCGCAGGACCTCGTCGTCGGCGACCCGGGACCCGCGGACATGTTCGACGACCGGGTCTACAAGCGGGGCGCGATCGCCCTGCACGCCGTGCGCCGACTGCTCGGCGACGAGGCGTTCTTCGACCTCCTGCGTGACTGGGTGGCGTCCTTCCGGCACTCGAGCGTGTCGACGGACGACTTCATCCGGACGGCCGATCGACATGCACCGGCACCGGTCGAGCCGCTCCTCGACGCGTGGCTCTTCCAAGAGGCGCTCCCGCCGTTCCCCGTCGGCTGAACCGGGTCAGGGGAGCAGGAGGGCCGTCGCGACGACGAATCCCGGCACGGGCTCCGGGTGGTCGATGACGAAGCGGTGGCCCGCGGTCTCGGTGACGTGTGGTGCGGCATCCGGCCCGAGGTCGATCGTCGCGGGATCGGTCGTGAGGCCCGTACCGAGGGCCTTCGTCACGGCCTCCTTCGCCGTCCAACGCTCGGCGAGCGCCCGGAGGCGTCGTCGGTCCGGGAGCCGCTGCCACTGCTCCCGCTCCGCGGGGGTGAGGGCGACGTCCTCGACGCCGGCGAACCGGGCCGCGTCGAGCCGTTCGACGTCGACACCGACGGGGCGCTCGATCGACACCGCTACCGCGGAGGCGTCGGCGGTGTGGGAGACGCTCACGTGGACGGTCCGGTCTCCGAAGCGCACCCGTGGTCGTCCGTGCGCGAGACCGCAGTCCGGGCAGACCGCCGTGACCCCGATCTGCTCGGGGTCGGTGCCGATCGTCTCCGCGACGGTGCGCACGAGCAGTGCGCGACCGAACAGGAACCGCCGGGCCGCGGTCGCGGACGAGGTGTCGAGGCGGTCACGGGCGGACGCGTCCAGCCGGGCCGCCGTGCCGGCGAGGTCGAGCTCAGCGGCGCTGGCCCAGCGCAGGAAGCGGACCGTCGGCTGCGGGAGGGGATCGGCTCGGTGCATGGCCCCCGCGTCCCGGAGTCGGAGCGATGCGAAGCAGGACCTCGCGAGATGGTGATGGTGCCCTCGACTGGATTCGAACCAGCGACTTCTTCCTCCGGAGGGAAGCGCTCTTCCGCTGAGCTACGAAGGCGGAACGTGTCCAAGCTACCAGAGTCGGGACCCACGCCGGTACCGGAGGCGTGCGGGATCCGCGTCGCCCGTCGCGTGGAACAATGAGGTCATGCAGCGCACCCTGACCGCGTCGCTCGATCTGCGGGTGCACGATCGAGCCGACCTCATCTTCTCCATCGCTGCAGCCGGCGGCACCCCGCTGGCGAGCGAGCGACTGCAGGTGCACTCCTCGGACGGCCCGTGCGCGGTCACCGAGATCGTGGGTCCGGACGACACACGACTCCACCGGGTCATCGCCGAGCCCGGCCGGTTGCAGGTCGACTACGAGGCGGTGGTCGTCGGGCAGGCCGTGCCGCGTCCCGTGGACGCCTTGGAGACTTTGACCTACCTCCGTCCCAGCCGGTACTGCGAGTCGGACGCGCTGTTCTCGCTCGCGCGTTCCGAGCTCGGCTACCTCCTCGAGCACCGTCGCCTGCACGAGGACGGTACGGTGTCCGGCGGTCTGCAGGTGCTGCCATGGGTGGCTGCCTGGGTCGGACGCCACCTCTCCTACGTCTCCGGCTCCACGACCGTGTCGGACAGTGCGGTGTCGACCCTCGCCGCGGGGCGTGGCGTGTGCCGGGACTTCGCGCACCTGACCATCGCGATGCTGCGGGCGCTCGACATCCCGGCCCGGTACGCCGCGGTCTACGCCCCGGGTCTCGTCCCCATGGACTTCCACGCGGTGGCCGAGGGCTTCGTCGACGGCGCCTGGCACGTGGTCGACGCGACGGGCCTGGCTCCCCGGCAGTCGCTCGTCCGCATCGCCACCGGACGCGACGCCGCGGACGTGGCCTGGTTGAGCAACCACCACGGCAACGTGACCGTCGAGGACATGCGGATCGACGCCCTGATCGACGTCCTGCCCGCCGACGACCCGGCGCAGGCGGTCGTGCTCGCCTGACGGTCGCCCCGAGGCCGCCGTGTCACCGGTGCGACGCGCCCGGGTAGAATCGCTCCTCGTGACTCCTGAAGACCTCGCCTCCGCCCTGCACGCCATCGTCGTTCCGATCGTCGAACGACGACGCGAGGCGGCGGGCATCACCGACGAGGTCGCGGTGTCGGTCGACGACGTGGTGCTGGAGCGTCCGAAGAACCGCGATCACGGCGACTGGGCCTGCAACATCGCGATGAAGCTCGCGAAGCGCGTGGGGGCGAACCCGCGCGAGCTCGCGCAGGAGTTCGCCGACGCGCTCGTGCAGGTCGACGGCGTCGCCTCGGTCGAGGTCGCCGGTCCCGGGTTCATCAACGTGCGCCTCGACGCCGCTGCCGCGGGTGCGCTCGCGAAGGTGATCGTCGACGCCGGTGACGCGTTCGGTCGCAACGACAGCCTCGCCGGTCAGACCATCAACATCGAGTTCGTCTCGGCCAACCCGACCGGCCCGCTCCACATCGGCCACACGCGCTGGGCCGCGCTCGGCGACTCCCTGGCCCGCGTCCTGAGCGCGTCCGGTGCGACGCTCGTCAGCGAGTACTACATCAACGACGCCGGCAACCAGATGGACACCTTCGCGGACTCGATCCTCGCCGCGGCCAAGGGCGAGCCGACCCCCGAGGGCGGCTATCCCGGGGCGTACATCGGCGACCTCGCGAAGACCGTGCTGGCCGAGATCCCCGACCTCCTCGAGCGTCCGGACGCCCGTGAGGTCGCGCGGGAACGCGCCTACGCCCTGCAGCTCGGTGAGATCCGCGCGTCCCTCGAGCGCTTCAACGTCCACTTCGACGTCTGGTTCAGCGAGCGCACGCTGCACGCGACGGGCGAGGACGGCACGAGCCTCATCGACCAGGCCGTGGACCGCTTGCGCGAGCAGGGGCACGTGTTCGACGAGGAGGGCGCCGTCTGGGTGCGCACGACGGACTTCGGCGACGACAAGAACCGCGTCATCCGTCGCTCCAACGGCGTCTACACCTACTTCGCCGCCGACGCCGCGTACTACCTGAACAAGGGCGACCGCGGCTTCCAGCACAAGATCTACCTGCTCGGTGCCGACCACCACGGGTACGTCCACCGGTTGAAGGCGCTCGCTGGCGCGGCCGGAGACGACCCGGACCGCGACATCGAGGTGCTCATCGGGCAGCTCGTGAGCGTGAACGGCGCCCGACTCTCCAAGCGGGCCGGCAACATCATCGAGCTGGACGACCTGCAGGCCTGGATCGGGACGGACGCCCTGCGGTACTCGCTCGGTCGCTACCCGGCCGATTCGCCGTTGGCCCTCGACCCGGAGCAGCTCCGCAGCCGGACGAACGACAACCCCGTGTTCTACGTCCAGTACGCCCACGCCCGCACGAACTCGGTGGCGCGCAACGCCGCCTCGGCCGGGGTCGACCGCAGCGCCTTCGCTCCGGAGCTGCTCGTCCACGAGACGGAGTCGGCGCTCCTCGGCGTCCTCCAGGAATTCCCGCGGATCGTCGCGCAGGCCGCACAGCTGCGCGAGCCGCACCGCGTCGCCCGGCACCTGGAGGAGACCGCGAGCCTGTACCACAAGTGGTACGACAGCTGCCGGGTCGTCCCGATGGGGGAGGAGCCGGTCACCGACCTGCACCGCACGCGCCTCTGGCTGAACGACGCGACCGGCACCGTCATCCGCAACGGGCTGGCGCTCCTCGGCGTCTCCGCGCCGGAGCGCATGTAGCTTCCCTACAGCAGGAGATCCGCGCGAGCGCAGGACGGTTCCTCGGGAACGGTCCTGCGCTCGCGGCGTCCTCCTGCCGACGACGGTTCGCTACCCTCGGAACATGAGTGAGCAGCAACCGTCGGGTAAGCGCAGGCGTCCCTGGGCTCCGATCGTCATCGTCGTCGGGGTGCTCGTCGTCCTCGTCGGCGCGTTCCTGATCGCCGACGCGATCGTGCGCGGTGTCGCCGAAGAGCGCGTCGCGACGCGGATCGAGCAGAGTCTGCCCGACAACGTCGACGCGGACGTCGCCGTGTCGATCGGCGGTGCCTCGGTCATCGCCCAGTACCTCACCGGAACGTTCGAGCACGTCGACCTGCGTGCACCGGACGCGAGCGTCGACGGCGTCCCGCTGGACCTCCGGGTCAGCGCGGACCGGGTCCCCCTCGACCCGCAGCAGACCATCGGTCGGGTGGTGGCGACCATCAGGATCGACGCTGCCGGAGCGGCGGACCTCGCCAAGACGGCCGGGCTCCCGGGCACGCTCACCCTCGGCGACGACGAGATCGGGTACGCAGGCGAGGCGACCGTCCTCGGGTTCACGATCCCGTACGACTTCTCCGTGGCACCGACCACCACGGCCGACCGCGTGAACCTGATGCCGACGTCCGTGAACGTCGACACCGGCCTCCTCGGCGTCATCGACCTACGGGCGCTCGTGACCGGCTTCCTGCAGGGCGACCCGCCCAGCATCTGCGTCGCCCAATACCTGCCGGAGGGGGTCGACCTCGATGGACTCGCGGTGACGCCGGAGGCGGCGACCGCCACCCTGACCTCGACGACGCTCCGCCTCGACGAGGCGTCGCTGCAGACGCTCGGCAGCTGCGACTGAACCTCGCCCCGCCACCCGGCGGCGGAGGGGAGCGGGCCACCCGACGTCACGATGCTGCACGGGCACGCGCGTCTCGCTAGACTTTCCACACACCCACTGCTCCGACCGGGCGGTGAGGTGTGCCGCCGGGCCTCCAGGCCCGTGTTCCACCTCAGTCGTTCCAACCGAGCGACGATGGGTGCGGACGACCGGGATCACCAACCACCGGGTCGTGCGCATCCACCTTCTTCGGTGCTCTACAAATCGGTGCTTCAGGGGCCAAACCGGGTCCGCTCGCCCAACGAGAACCTCCTTTTCCGCTCAACAGGACTCAGGACACCCCCGTGGCCAGAAACCCCCTCGCCCCCGACTGGCTCGCCGAGCCCGTCGATCCGAACGCGCTCGATCCGGCCGTGTGGCCGGCGTCGGCCGCCCGTGACGCTGACGGCCTCCTGCAGCTCGGCGGCGTCGACGTCCGCGCGCTCCAGGAGCGCTTCGGCACGCCGCTCTACGTCGTCGACGAGGACGACGCGCGGGCCCGCGCCCGCACGCTGCGAGAGGCGTTCGAGCGTGAGGCGGCCGCCCGCGGCACGAGTGTCGCCGTCTACTACGCGGGGAAGGCGTTCCTCTCGACCGAGGTCGCGCGGTGGATGACGGCGGAGGGCCTCCGCATCGACATCTGCAGCGGCGGAGAACTCGCCGTCGCACTCGCCGCCGGAACCGATCCGGCCCAGCTGGGCTTCCACGGCAACAACAAGTCGGTCGCGGAGATCGAGCGAGCCGTGGGCGTCGGGATCGGCGCCATCGTGCTCGACAGCCTCACCGAGATCGACCGCGTCGCCGCGGCGGCAGAGCGCGCCGGCCGGGTCCAGTCGGTGCGCCTGCGCGTGAACAGCGGCGTCCACGCCCACACGCACGAGTACCTCGCGACCGCCCACGAGGACCAGAAGTTCGGCCTGCCGCTCGAGGACGCCGCCGACGCCGTCGCGCGCATCCGGTCCCACGCCTCGCTCGACTTCCTCGGACTCCACTGCCACATCGGCTCGCAGATCTTCGGGTCCGACGGGTTCGCCGAATCCGCCGCACGCCTGCTCGCCGTGCACGCGCGCCTGCTCGAGGGCGGCCCCGTGCCCGAGCTCAACCTCGGTGGTGGCTTCGGCATCGCCTACACCAGCGCCGACGACCCGACGCCGATCGAGCAGCTCGCGGCGGACATCCTCGCCGGTGTCCAGGCTGCGGCCGACCTCCACGGCGTCCGGATCCCGAAGCTCGCCTTCGAACCGGGACGCGCGATCATCGGCGGCGCCGGCATCACGCTCTACGAGGTCGGCACGATCAAGGACGTCGTGGTCGCCTGGAACGACGAGGGCGAGACGGCCGTCCGCCGCTACGTCAGCGTCGACGGTGGGATGAGCGACAACGCCCGGCCGTCGTTGTACGGCGCGGACTACACGGTCCGGATCGCCGATCGCGTGAGCGACGCGTCCCCCGCGCTCGTCCGGATCGCCGGCAAGCACTGTGAGTCGGGCGACATCGTCGTGAACGCCGACTACCTGCCGGCGGACGTCCGCGACGGCGACCTCCTGGCCGTCCCCGCGACCGGGGCCTACTGCTGGTCCCTCGCGAGCAACTACAACTACCTCGGTCGCCCGGCCGTCGTCGCCGTGTCGGGTGGCGCGGCCCGCGTCATCGTGCGGGGCGAGACCGAGCACGACCTCCTCAGCCGCGATGCGGGATTGGACACGGAATGATCGAATACCGCGGACTGAAGGTCGCCCTGCTGGGCGCCGGATCGGTGGGCTCGCAGGTGGCGCGTCTGCTGCTCGAGCACGCCGACGAACTGGCGTCCCGAGCCGGAGCGAGCCTCGAGCTCATCGGCATCGCCGTGCGCGACGTCGACGCACCTCGCGACGTCGACCTGCCGAAGGAGCTGTACACGACCGATGCCGAGCAGCTCATCCTGAGCGCCGACATCGTGATCGAGCTCATCGGCGGCATCGAGCCGGCGCGCAGCCACATCCTGCAGGCCATCAACGCCGGCGCCGACATCGTCACCGCCAACAAGGCGCTGCTCGCGACGCACGGCCCTGAACTGTTCGACGCCGCTGAGCAGGTCGGCGCCCAGCTGTACTACGAGGCGGCCGTCGCCGCGGCGATCCCGATCATCCGACCCCTGCGGGAGAGCCTTGCGGGCGACCGCATCAACCGGGTGCTCGGCATCGTCAACGGCAGCACGAACTACATGCTCGACCGGATGGACCGCTTCGGCGACACGATGGAGGATGCGGCAGCCGTCGCGAGCGAGCTCGGGTACCTCGAAGCCGACCCGACCCTCGACGTCGAGGGCTACGACGCGGCGCAGAAGGCGACCATCCTGGCGAGTCTCGCCTTCCACACCACCGTCCCCGTCGAGGCCGTCCACCGTGAAGGCATCACCGGGATCACGAAGGCGCAGGTCGACCTCGCCCGCAGCGAGGGCTACGTCATCAAGCTGCTCGCGATCGCGGAGCGGATCGTCGACGAGACGACCGGCGAGGAGGGCCTGTCCGCCCGCGTCTACCCGGCGCTCATCGGTCGGGAGCACCCGCTCGCCGCCGTGCACGGCGGCAACAACGCCGTGTTCGTGGAGGCCGAGAACGCCGGGAGCCTGATGTTCTACGGCGCCGGCGCCGGTGGCAAGGAGACCGCCTCCGCGGTGCTCGGCGATCTCGTCTCGGCGGCCCGTCGTCACGTCGCCGGCGGCCCCGGTGTCGGCGAGTCCACGCACGCCGACCTGCCGGTCCTCGAGATCGGCCGTGTCACGACGCGATACCAGGTCACCCTCGAGGTGGCCGACGAACCCGGCGTGCTCGCCGCGGTCGCGGGGATCCTCAGCGACGGCGGCGTCTCGGTCGAGACCTTCCAGCAGTCCGTGGCCTCCTCGGACGGGACGCTGTCGACCGCTACCCTGGTCATCGGCACCCACCGGGCGCTCGAATCGGCCCTCGCGGCCACCGTCGAGCAGCTCGCCTCGAACGCCCACGTCGAGCGGGTCGTGTCCGTGCTCCGGGTCGAAGGAGCCGAGTAGGTGCCGAACCGCACGACCACCGACCGCGTCGCTCGACGACCTCTCACCAGATTGCAGGCATCCCTATGAGTCACACCGAACCGCTTGCGATCGGACGCACCGTCACCGTGAAGGTGCCGGCGACCACCGCCAACCTCGGCCCCGGCTTCGACACGCTCGGTCTGGCGCTCGCCCTGTACGACGAGCTGACCGTCACGGTCCGCGAGGAGCCTGGCGTGTTCGTGGAGGTCATCGGTGTCGGCGCCGGCGAGGTGCCGACCGACGCGTCCAACCTCGTGATCACCGCGATCGCACACGCTCTTCGTGCCTACGGCCACGACCTCCCCGGTCTCGACGTCGTCGCGCGGAACGTCATCCCGCATGGCCGCGGCCTCGGTTCCTCGGGCGCCGCGATCGTCTCCGGCATCATGGCGGCGAAGGGGCTCCTCGAGGGTCGGGTCGAGCTCGGACCGGACGACCTCCTCCGGCTCGCGACGGAGATGGAGGGTCACCCCGACAACGTCGCTCCGGCGCTGTTCGGCGGCCTGACGATCGCGTGGACGACGGACGACGGCCCGCAGCACAAGAAGCTCATCGTGCATCGCGGGGTCTCGCCGCTCGTGCTCGTCCCCGAGCACACGATGTCCACGGAACTCGCCCGCAGCCTGCAGCCCGCCAACGTGCCACACGCCGACGCGGCGTTCAACGTCTCGCGTTCGGCGCTCCTCGTCGCCGCGCTCACGCAGAGCCCGGAGCTCCTGCTCGCGGCCACCGAGGACCGGCTCCACCAGAGCTACCGCGCCGCCGCGATGCCCGAGACGAACACCCTCATCACGGTGCTGCGCGAGCACGGGTTCGCCGCCGTCGTGTCCGGCGCCGGTCCGTCGATCCTCGTGCTCGCGGACGATCCCGGACGACGCCTCGAAGCCACTGCGCTGGTCGCCGAGCACGCCACCACGCCGTGGCAGTCGCTCATGCTCGCGGTCGACTTCAAGGGTGCTACAGTGGGAGGGCACCCGGCCCACCCCGCCTCTTCGGCGTAACCGGCTTCCGGGGCAATTCCGCACAATCATCGCTTTCGCACCAATTGATCGCGTCTGTTCGGGTCCCACCGTGTTTCCATCCTGCTGAGCAGCGCTCCGCCGGGTCGTCGCACCGGGCTATCCGCACAGGCTCTGCGTCGTGTGAACATCACCCACCCGCCGCACAGGATTCCGGTGCGATCGCCGCCTGCGCGAGACAGCTCTGTCTCGACGCAAGGGAAGGAAGACACACGTGACAGACGTCAACGAAGGCGCCTCAGGCGTCTCGCTGGATGCCGACCCGAAGACGCTCAAGGTCGCCGACCTGCAGCGTCTCGCCGCCGCTCTCGGAGTGGCCGGAGCTTCGAAGCTCCGCAAGGGCGAGCTGGTCGAAGCCATCCAGAACATCCAGAACAGCACCGACACCGACACCGACGCCGCGGCTACCGAGACCGCCGACGTGATCGAGTCGGTCTCCGCGCTCGAAGTCGCGCCGGAGGCACCGGTGCAGTCCAAGCTGCCCGAGCTCGACCTCGCGCTCGACCAGGCCTTCGGTGCCGAGAAGGCGGCCCCGCCGGCGCGACGCAAGTCCCGCCGGGCCACGACGGCCACCGTCGCCCCGAACGCGACCCCGATCGTCGGCGCCCCCGTCGTCGAGGCACCGGCTGCGCCGGCTGCAGCGCCCGCCCCGGTCGAGGCCGAGGCACCGTCCGCTCCGGCCGACGCGGCTCCCGCCGAGCAGTCCGATGACGCTGCCGCGACCGCCGAGTCGCCGAGCGCCGACGAAACGACCCCCGAGCAGACGCCGAGGCGTTCGCGCGGCAACCGCCGTGGTCGCGGACGCGATCGCGACCGCAACGCCGACGACGCCGAGCAGAACACGGCTGAGCAGGGCACCGGCGAGCAGGCCGGCGGCGAGCAGAACCGCGCCGCACAGAACGCCTCCGAGCAGGACTCGAACGACGACGCCGCGAACACGGACGCCGACGACACCCAGGACGGCGAGCAGCAGGACGGCCAGTCGTCCGGCGGGCGCCGCGGTCGTGGCCGAGGCCGCAACCAGAACAACGGTGGCCAGAACAACGGCAACCAGAACAACGGTGGCCAGAACGCCGACGGCGGCCAGAAGGCCGACGCCAAGCAGGAGCAGCAGGGGCAGAACCGCGGCAACCAGGGCGGTCAGGGCAACCAGGGCGCACCGGGCGACGACTCCGAGGGTCGTGGCGGCCGGAGCCGCTATCGCGACCGCAAGCGTCGCGGATCCGTGCAGAACGACGACGTCGAGCCTGAGATCGCCGAGGACGACGTCCTCATCCCGGTCGCCGGCATCCTCGACGTCCTCGACAACTACGCCTTCGTGCGCACCTCCGGCTACCTCCCGGGCACCAACGACGTCTACGTCTCCCTCGGCCAGGTGAAGAAGTACCACCTGCGCAAGGGCGACGCCGTCGTCGGCGCCATCCGTCAGCCGCGCGACAACGACAGCAGCAGCCGCCAGAAGTACAACGCGATCGTCAAGGTCGACTCCGTCAACGGCCTGTCCGTCGACGAGGCCGGCGCCCGCGTCGAGTTCGGCAAGCTGACCCCGCTGTACCCGCAGGAGCGCCTCCGTCTCGAGACGGAGCAGACGAAGCTCACGCAGCGCATCATCGACCTCGTCGCACCGATCGGCAAGGGCCAGCGCGGCCTGATCGTCGCCCCGCCGAAGGCCGGGAAGACCATCGTCCTGCAGCAGATCGCCAACGCGATCTCGATCAACAACCCTGAGGTCCACCTCATGGTCGTGCTGGTCGACGAGCGTCCTGAAGAGGTCACCGACATGCAGCGCACGGTGAAGGGTGAGGTCATCGCCTCCACCTTCGACCGTCCGGCCGAGGACCACACGACGGTCGCCGAACTCGCGATCGAGCGCGCCAAGCGTCTCGTCGAGCTCGGCCACGACGTCGTCGTGCTGCTCGACTCGATCACGCGTCTCGGTCGTGCCTACAACCTGGCCGCACCCGCCTCGGGTCGGATCCTCTCCGGCGGTGTCGACGCCGCGGCGCTGTACCCGCCGAAGCGTTTCTTCGGTGCCGCTCGCAACATCGAGAACGGCGGATCCCTCACGATCCTCGCGACCGCGCTCGTCGAGACCGGTTCCAAGATGGACGAGGTCATCTTCGAGGAGTTCAAGGGCACCGGCAACTCGGAGCTCCGGCTCTCGCGCCAGCTCGCCGACAAGCGGATCTTCCCGGCCGTGGACGTCAACGCGTCCTCGACCCGCCGCGAGGAGATGCTGCTCGCCCCCGACGAGGTCAAGGTCACCTGGAAGCTGCGTCGTGCCCTCGCCGGCCTCGACCAGCAGCAGGCCCTCGAGGTCGTCCTCGGCAAGCTGAAGGAGACCACGTCCAACGTGGAGTTCCTCGTCCAGATGCAGAAGTCGATGCCCGCACCGACCTCGCACAGCCACGGACACGAGAACAACCACCGCTAGCGGTCCCGACCGACCCCATCCGTACCCGCGCCGCACCGGCATCGGGAACGGGTGGGGTCGGTCCCGTTTCGCCCCCGGTGCCGCATGATGGTGAAGGAAGAGAACGATGTTCGAATCAGTTGAGACGCTCGTCGCCGAGCACAAGGATCTCCAGGATCAGCTCGCCGACCCGGCGGTCCACGCCGACCCCGCGCGGTCGAAGAAGATCAACCGCCGCTACGCCGAGCTGTCGAAGATCATCGCGGCCTACCACACCTGGCAGGCGACGCAGGAGGACCTCGACGCCGCTCGGGAACTCGCCAAGGAGGACGAGGCGTTCGCCGAGGAGGTGCCGGTGCTCGAAGAGCTGCTGGTGACCAACCAGGAGAAGCTCCGCCGTCTGCTCATCCCGCGCGACCCCGACGACGGCCGCGACGTCATCATGGAGATCAAGGGTGGCGAGGGCGGCGCCGAGAGCGCGCTCTTCGCCGCCGACCTGCTCCGGATGTACCTGCACTACGCGGAGTCCAAGGGGTGGAAGACCGAGCTCCTCGAACGCACCGAGAGCGACCTCGGCGGGTACAAGGACGTCCAGGTGGCGATCAAGTCGAACGCGACCGACCCGTCGCAGGGGGTCTGGGCGCACCTCAAGTACGAGGGCGGCGTGCACCGCGTGCAGCGCGTCCCGGCCACCGAGTCCCAGGGCCGCATCCACACCTCCACGACGGGTGTCCTCGTCTTCCCCGAGGTCGATGAGCCGGAGGAGGTCGAGATCAGTCAGAACGACCTCAAGATCGACGTCTACCGGTCGAGCGGCCCCGGCGGTCAGTCGGTCAACACCACGGACTCCGCGGTGCGCATCACCCACCTGCCGACCGGCATCGTGGTGTCGATGCAGAACGAGAAGAGCCAGCTGCAGAACCGTGAGGCCGGTATGCGCGTGCTCCGCGCCCGCATCCTCGCGCGTCAGCAGGAGGAGCAGGCGGCACTCGACAGCGCGGCCCGCAAGACGCAGATCCGCACCATGGACCGCTCCGAGCGCATCCGCACCTACAACTTCCCCGAGAACCGCATCGCCGACCACCGGACCGGGTACAAGGCGTACAACCTCGACGGCGTCATGAACGGCGCGCTCGGGCCGATCATCGAATCGGCGATCACCGCCGATGAGGAAGCGCGCCTGGCGGACATCGGCGACCAGGACTAGCACTCGAGA
Organism: Plantibacter sp. PA-3-X8; assembly: GCF_003856975.1. NCBI lineage: Bacteria > Bacillati > Actinomycetota > Actinomycetes > Micrococcales > Microbacteriaceae > Plantibacter > Plantibacter sp. PA-3-X8. The sequence goes on along the minus strand of NZ_CP033107.1, from coordinate 3,428,087 downwards.
GCGCAGTCGTGGCCGTCATCCCGCTCGGATGACGACCACGACTGCGCTTTCGTCGTTCAGCCGATGCGCAGTCGCTTCGTCGCGACCTTGTCGGCGAAGAACCGGTCGTGGCTGACCACGACGATGGCGCCGGGGAAGTGCACGAGTGCGCGCTCCATCACCTGTGTGCTCGCGAGGTCCAGGTGGTTCGTCGGCTCGTCGAGGAGGAGCACCGAAGCCCCGGAGAGCAGGCACTGCGCCATGGCGACGCGGGCGCGCTGCCCACCCGAGAGCATGCCGATCTTCTGCTTGAGGTCGGCGTCGGAGAACTGGAACATGCCGAGGAAGCGGTTCACCGACTTCTTCGTCGCCGCGAAGGCGAGGCTGTCGGGCATGGCGCCGACGGAGTGCGCCACCGTGTCGGTGAGGTCCAGCTCGTCGACCATCTGGTTGTAGGACGCGTATCGGACCCCGCCGGTCCAGGTGACGTGACCGGCGTCGGGGCGTTCGTCGCCCTCGAGGATCCGGAGGAACGTGGACTTGCCCGCGCCGTTCGGCCCGTGGACGACGATGCGCTCCCGGCGGCCGATCTCGAGGTCGAGTCCGTCGAACAGCGTGTGCTCGCCGTAGGCCTTCGTGAGCCCCTGGATCCGGCAGAGCGTGTCCTTGATGTGCAGGCCACCGTAGATGTCGGTGATGATGTCGTCGACCGGACGCGGCGGCCTGGCCTTCTTGATCTTCGCCAGCTGCGAGGAGAGGTCCTTCTTCCCGGCGGCCTTGGCCGCCTCGCGACGGTCCGAGATGCCCTCCGCCTCGAAGGCGAGCAGCTCGGACTCGTGGACGAACTGCGCCTCGAGGCTCTTGAGCCGGAACTGCTTCTGGACGACGTACTCGTCGAAGCTGCCGGGGTACTCGTGGAGGTGGAAGTTCTCGACCTCGACGATGCGCGTGACCACGGCGTCGAGGAAGGTCCGGTCGTGTGAGACGACGATCGCCGCGCCGCGGAACGAGCCGAACCAGGATTCGAGCCACTCGACCCCCGCGACGTCGAGGAAGTTCGTCGGCTCGTCGAGGAGCAGGACGTCCGGGCGCTCGAGGAGGATCTTCGCGAGCGCCGCGCGGTTGCGCCAGCCGCCGGAGAGGGAGTCGATGGGAAGCACGCGGCGCGCGGCGTCGAAGCCGAGCGTGGTGAGGGCGGTGTCGATGTGGCGCTGGTAGTCCCAGCCGTCCTGGCGCTCCATCTCCTCGAAGAGTTCGGCCTGCCGTTCGATGAGCTTCGTCATCCCGTCGAGGTCGTCCGGGTCGGCGGCGATCGCGGCGTCGATGGATGCGAGTTCCGCCTCGATGGCGTGGATGTGACCGAAGAGCCCTTCGAGGACCTCGGTGATGGTTGCGCTGCCGTCGAGCTCCGAGAACTGCGAGAAGTACCCGATCCGCGTCCCGTCCTCGATGGTCACGGTGCCCGAGTCCGGCTGGAGCTGGTCGAGCGCGAGCTTCAGGAGGGTGGACTTGCCGGAGCCGTTCCGGCCGATGAGCCCGACCCGGTCGCCTGGCTCGAGCCGGAAGAAGACGTCGCGGAGCACCGGGCGCTCCTCGAACCGGACGGTGACGTCGTGCAGGCGGATGAGACTCATGGGGACCTCTCGAGGAGCGGGGATGCGGGTGGGATGCGGGAGATCGTCGTCCGGGGGAGGCGTGGGCGACGGATCACCTCACCTCGCGCGGATCAGATGTGGTACTCGGGATCGAGCAACGCGAGGCCGTGGGCGCCGCTCCCGCGCGGGCGCTCGACCGCCGGGACGCCGAGCAGCAGACTGCGGGGTGGGCAGGCCTTGGTGACGACGGCGTTCGCGCCGACGATGGTCCCCGCACCGATCAGGATGGGCCCGAGGATCTTCGCCCCGGCACCGACGGCGACGCCGTCACCGATGGTCGGGTGGCGCTTGCCGACGCCGCGGCTCTTCCCGCCGAGGGTCACGCCGTGGAAGATCATGACGTCGTCGCCCACTTCGGCCGTCTCGCCGATGACGACGCCCATACCGTGGTCGATGAAGAACCGCCTGCCGATGCGGGCGCCCGGGTGGATCTCGATCCCGGTGAGGAACCGGGTGAACTGGGAGCCGAACCGGGCGAGGGTGCGGAAGCCGCGCCGCCACAGTCGATGGTGCAGCCGGTACGCCCAGACGGCGTGCAGGCCGGAGTAGCTGAGCGCGATCTCGATGGTGCCGCGGGCCGCTGGATCGTGTGCGCGTGCGGCACCGATGTCCTCGCGGACCCGCGACAGCATTCCCATGCGTCGAGCCTAGTCGCGCAGGTCGTCGTACATCGTCGTCGACAGGTAGCGCTCGCCCGCGTCGGGGATGATGACGACGATGGTCTTGCCGGCCATCTCCGGACGGCGTCCGACCTCGAGGGCTGCCCACACCGCGGCGCCGGAGGACATGCCTCCGATGATGCCGTCGTCGGTCGCGAGGCGTCGTGCCGTCGCGTAGGCCGTGTCGGTCTCGACCGGGATGATCTCGCTGAACAAGGAGGTGTCGAGGATGTCGGGCACGAAGTTCGGGCCGATGCCCTGGATCTTGTGTCCACCGGCGCGACCCTCGCTGAGCAGCGGGGAGTCCGCGGGTTCCACGGCGATGATCTGCACATCGGGGTTGTGTTCGCGGAGCCAGCCGCCGACGCCGGTGATCGTCCCGCCCGTCCCGATGCCCGCGACGAACGCGTCGACCGTGCCGGCGGTGTCCTCCCAGATCTCGGGTGCGGTCGTCCGCCGGTGGATGGCGGGGTTCGCCTCGTTCTCGAACTGCCTGACCCAGACGGCGCCGGGGTGCTCGGCCACGATGCGCTGCGCCTCCTGCACGGCGTTCGCCATCCCCTTCGTCGGATCGGTGAGGACGAGCTCGGCGCCGTAGGCGCGGAGGAGGGTCCGGCGTTCTTTGCTCATCGAGGCCGGCATCGTGAGGATGACCCGGTAGCCCCGCGCGGCTCCCACGAGGGCGAGCGCGATGCCGGTGTTCCCGCTCGTCGACTCGACGATGGTCCCTCCTGGCTGGAGCTGGCCCGAGGCCTCCGCCGCATCGACGAGCGCGATACCCAGACGGTCCTTGACACTCGATCCGGGGTTGTAGAACTCCAGCTTCGCCAGGACGGTCGCGCCGACACCCTCGGCGATGCGGTTCAGACGGACGAGCGGGGTACGGCCGTAGGCCTGGGTGATGTCGGTGTAGACGGTGCCGGTCACGGTGTTCCTCTTCCTCGAACGGGGCTCGGTCCAGCCTACGACCTGGCCGATCGGGGGTGTCCCGTGTGACGACGAGGGTCGCCGGCCCGCGGCCGCACCGAGGCGGTGGGGTAGGCTCGGTGCGGCCCACCCGACCAGGCCGCCCCAGATGATGACCTCGCTCATGCCCAGCACCCCTTCCGCCGCCGCCGCAGACACCCCGTCCGCCGGCCACCCTGCGACCGTCGAACTCGCGCGCCGACACGCCGTCGAGATCCTCACCCGTGCAGCCGTGCCGTCACCCGACGTCGACGCGGAGCTCCTCCTCGGACACGTGCTCGGACTCGGTCGCGGGGCTGTACAAGCCGCGGCGATCACCGGTCGCGTGTTGGACGCCGAAGAACGCACCGTGTTCGCCGAGCTGGTCGAGCGTCGGGCCGCGCGTGAACCGCTGCAGCACATCACGGGTCGTGCCGCGTTCCGTTCGATGGAACTCGCGGTCGGACCAGGCGTCTTCGTCCCGCGCCCCGAGACCGAGTCGGTCGTGCAGTTCGCGATCGACGCGCTCCGAGCCGTGCCGATCCCTCGGCCCATCGGCGTCGACCTCGGCACCGGCAGTGGAGCGATCGCGCTGGCGATGGCGACCGAGGTCCCGAACGCGGCGATCTACGCGACCGAGAACTCGGTCGAGGCGTTCATCTGGGCGAGACGGAACTTCGCCGAATCCGGTGCAGACAACGCCACCGTGGTCTTCGAGCACCTCGCCGACGCCTTTCACGAGCTCGACGGCTCGGTGGACGTCGTGATCTCGAACCCGCCATACGTCCCGGACGACGCGATCCCGCGCGATCCCGAAGTGCGTCTCCACGACCCCTCGGCCGCGCTCTACGGCGGACCGGACGGACTCGACGTGGTGCGCCAGGTGTCCGCCACCGCGCAGCGACTGCTCCACCGGGGCGGCACGCTCATCATCGAGCACGGTGAACTCCAGGGGCAGGCCATCCGCGAGCTGCTCACGGCCGACGGTTGGCACGCTGCGGCGACGCACCGCGACCTCACCACCCGAGACCGCACCACCATCGCGATCCGCTGACGCGTCGCGAGCCCGCGCTTCTCCGCTCCGTAGGCACCTCGTCCGGTCCCTGAGCCTGTCGAAGGGCGAGTCCGCGCCGTGGATCCGCCGCCCTTCGACAAGCTCAGGGACCGATGGTTCGGTCCAGGGAGTCGTGGTTCGGTTCGGTGGCCGGTGGGACGCATCGCCCGGTGGGCCGAGTCAGGGTGTGGCCGCCACGAAGGCGTCGACCGCGGCGTCGAGTCCCGCGACGTCGAATGCGCCTGAGGCGTCCTTCGTCAGCTGGAACGCGTGCATCCCCACGGCCTCGGCGCCCGCGCAGTTCGCCGCGGAGTCGTCGATGAGCATGGTGCGGTCGGGCGCGACGCCGTACCGGCTGAGCGCGCGGGTGTAGACACGGGGCTCGGGTTTCTCCGCTCCGAGGACGGCGGACACGAGGTCGTTCTCGCCGAGGAGGGCTGCGGCCTCGGGAGCCAGCTGCGCGAAGGAGTCCCGGAACGGGATCGGGTTGTTCGACAGCAGGGAGACCGTGCCGAGGGTTGATGCACGGGCGAGGGTGGCCAGGACGCCGGGAACCGGGGTCATCGCCGCCGCACGGGCTTCGCGCCACTCCTCGAGGGACAGTGGGTATCCGGTGACCTCGGCGAACACCGCCAGATAGTCGTCGCTCGTCGGGTACTCGCCGATGTTGGCCGCGGCCTCGTGGCCGCCGACCCACCACTGCTTCGCGAGCCGGTACTGGCTCACGCCCGTCAACCGGGAGAGCGCCGGGAGGCGTTTCCGGAAGTCGTAGTCGTACAGGGTCTTGTCGCAGTCGAAGAAGAACACACGCTCTGGCACCACTCCAGTATGCGGCCACGGGCTCCCAGGACCGGACGCGGGCAGCACGTAGACTGACCAGGCGCGTCGGGCCCACGTCCGTCGTGCCTCGGCGGTGCCGTCCCCGCCGCCGGAGAGGGTGAACCGTGGACCGTCCTGTGACCGCCTGCATCGTCATGTACCGGAACGATCGCGACAAGCTGCGTGCGGCCATCGACTCGACCCTCGGGAGCCCGCTCGTCGAGACGCTCTACCTCGTCGACAACTCGCCGACGGACGAGCTCCGCGACCTCGTGGTCGACCCGCGGGTCGAGTACCTGCACAACCCCTCGAACCCCGGCTTCGGCGCCGCCCACAACCTCGCGATCGCGAAGGTCCTCGGGCGCTCGAAGTTCCACATGGTGGTCAACCCGGACGTGTACTTCGAGCCGGAGGCGATCGAGCAGCTCCACGAGTTCATGCTCGAGCACCCCGAGGTCGGGCACGTCATGCCGAAGGTGCTGTACCCCGACGGATCCCTCCAATACCTGGTGAAGCGGAACCCCTCCGTCTTCGACCTGTCCGCCCGCCGATTCCTGCCCGGTCCGCTGAAGCCGCTCGTCGCGAAGCGCATGGCCCGCTACGAGTACCGCGACATCGACGAGAACCCGGCGCACGACTACAGCAAGACGATGTTCGACGTGCCCTACCTCTCGGGGTGCTTCATGTTCCTGCGGACCTCGACCCTGCACCGCGTCGGCTTCTTCGACGAGCGGATCTTCATGTACATCGAGGACGCCGACCTCACCCGACGCTTCCTCCAGGTGTCCCGGACCGCGTACTACCCCGGGGCGACGATCCACCACCACTTCGCGAAGGGCTCGCATCACAACCGGAAGCTGATGTGGTACTCGATCCAGGGGGCCTTCGTGTACTTCCGCACGTGGGGATGGTTCGGACGATGAGCCGGGTGCTCGTGACCGGTGCGACCGGCTTCATCGGGACGAACCTCGTCCCCGTCCTCGAGGCGGCCGGCCACGAGGTCGTGCCGTTCTCGTTGCGCGGGTGGACGGGGGAGCCCTTCCCCGCGGACGTCGACGTCGTGGTGAACCTCGCCGGGAAGGCGCACGACCTCGACGGCACCGCCGCTCCCGAGGTGTACCGCCGGATCAACACCGACCTCGCCGAACGCGCGTACGTCGCCTTCCTGGCGTCGGACGCCACCACCTTCATCCAACTGAGCAGCGTCGCCGCGGTGAACGAGGCGACGGTCGTCGGTGTGCTCGACGAGTCCGCCGAGCCCCACCCGGTGACCCCGTACGGGAAGTCGAAGCTCGCGGCCGAGCGGCTCCTGCTCGCCGTCGAGCCCCCTGCCGGTCGCCGGACGATCGTCCTCCGTCCGACGATGGTGCACGGGCCGGGGGACAAGGGCAACCTGCGCCTCCTGTTCGGTCTGCTGTCCCGCGGCATCCCGTACCCGCTCGACGCCTTCCGCAACGAGCGCAGCTTCGTGTCGATCCAGAACCTCACGTGGGCGATCACGAGCATCATCGACACGCCAGCCGTCACGACGGGTGTCTACCTCGTCGCCGACGACGAGCCCGTGTCGACGGGGCACCTCGTCACGCTCATCGCCGAGGTCACCGGTCGCCGGGTCCGTCGCCTGGCGCTCCCACCGGCCCTCGTGCGGTTGGCGGCCGTCGTCGGCGATCGCGTCCCTGCCGTGCCGCTCAACTCCGGGCGTCTCGCGAAGCTCACCGAGGACTACCGCGTCTCCGGTGCCCGACTGCTCGGCGCACTCGGGCACGAGCGCATGCCGACGGCGACGGACGACGGTCTCCGGTCCTCGATCGCAGCCCTCGCCGCGGAGCGCGGTGCGCCCGGCCCCGACGCGCAGTCCGTGCGCAGCCAACGCGAAGCCGGCGATCGGTAGGATCGACACGTTATGACCTCCACGCTCCCCGACGCCCCCCGTAGATGGACGCAGGCGCCCGGTCCTCGTTTCGCCGCGAAGACCGCCCTCGACGCACTGTGCTGGGTGCTCGCCATCGTGGTCGCCCAGCTCGTCCGGTTCGAGCTCGAGTACGAGCGCGTGGCCCTCGTGGGGACGGTCCTCCTGTGCGTCATCGCCGTGGTCGCCCAGCTCATCGTGGCCTACCTGTGGAGCTACTACCACGGCCTGCACAGCTTCGGCAGCTTCTACGAGGCGAAACAGCTCATCGTCGTCGCGCTGATCGTCACCGCGATCCTCATCGCGGTCAACGCGGTGTTCGGCGTCGCGTGGGGGGTTCCACGGTCCACGACGGTGATCGCGTTCCCGTTCGCGATCGTCTTCATGGGCATCACGCGGTACATCAAGCGCCTCTTCGTCGACAGTCGCAGTCGGCCGATCGAGGCGCAGCGCGTCCTCGTCTACGGAGCCGGTGCGCTGGGGATGTCGATCATCCCTCGGCTCATGCGCGACCCGCAGTCGCCCTACCTCCCGGTGGGCGTCATCGACGACGACCCGTCGAAGCGCAACTTCCGCATCGCCTCGGTCGCCGTGGTCGGCACGGGAGCCGACCTGGTGGCGGCCGTCAAGCGCACCGGGGCGCAGGCGCTCATCATCAGCATCGCGGACGTCGACAACGACTTCATCCGCCAGGTCAGTGAGCGAGCCGACGAGGCGAAGCTCCGGGTGCTCGTCGTGCCGCCCATCGACACGATGCTGGCTCCCGGGACGGGCGAGAGCGCGCCGAGCCTGCGCGACCTCAACGTCGAGGACTTCATCGGCCGCAACACCGTCGACCTGCAGGTCGAGAGCATCGCGGGGTACCTCACCGGTAAGCGCGTGCTCGTCACCGGTGCCGGCGGATCCATCGGCTCCGAGATCGCCCGGCAGGTCAACCAGTTCGGTCCGGCGGAGCTCGTCCTGCTCGACCGCGACGAGACGGGGCTCCACACCACGCAGCTCTCGATCTCCGGACACGGTCTGCTCGACACCAAGGAGGTCGTGCTCGCCGACATCCGCGACCTCCCGTCGCTCATGGAGATCTTCGAAGACCGCCGTCCCGACGTCGTCTTCCACGCGGCAGCGCTGAAGCACGCTCCGATGCTCGAGCAGTACCCCGACGAGGCCTGGAAGAACAACGTCCTCGGCACCCTGAACGTCCTCAACGCGGCGCGGGCGGTCGGCGTCGGCACCTTCGTCAACATCTCGACCGACAAGGCCGCGAACCCGACGACCGTCCTCGGGTACAGCAAGCGCATCGCCGAGAAGCTCACCGCATGGATGAGCGCCCAGGAGACCGACGCGCGGTACCTCTCGGTCCGGTTCGGCAACGTCATCGGCAGCCGCGGTTCCGCCATCCCGGCGTTCACCGCCCAGATCGAGGCAGGCGGTCCGGTCACGGTCACGCACCCCGACGTCACCCGCTTCTTCATGACGATCCCCGAAGCGTCGAAGCTCGTCATCCAGGCCGGCGCGATCGGCGACCCGGGCGAGGTCCTCATCCTCGACATGGGCCGTCCGGTCCGCATCCTCGACGTCGCCAAGCGCATGATCGCCGCGTCCGGCAAGGACGTCGAGATCGTGTACACCGGTCTCCGGCACGGCGAGAAGCTGCACGAGGTCCTCATCGACACCGACGAGATCGCCGACCGCTCGAAGCACCCGAAGGTCTCGCACACGCGGATCCAGCCGCTCGACCCGGCACTCCTCGACATCGCCGTCTGGCGGGAGACCATCGCCGACGAGGGCGCCGGCACCCACCACCTGGTGCAATGACGGTTGCCATCCTGGCGGGGGTGCTCGCGCTCGTCGTGAGCCTGCTGTCCCAGCTCGCCATCCGCCCGATCCTCATCCGTCGGGCGGTCGTCGACACCCCGAACCACCGATCCATGCACGTCACGCCGACGATCCGCGGGGGGGGGATCGGCGTCGCGATCGCGGTCGCCGTCGGTCTCGGCACGGCCGCGGTCCTGCTCCACAGTCTGCCGCTCTGGATCGTCGCCGCCGTGTCGATCGTGAACGCGGCCATCGGAGCCGTGGAGGACGTCCGCGGACTCCCCGTCAGGGTGCGCTTCGGCTTGCAGGTCGTACTCGGACTCGTGGCGACCTGGGTGCTCGTCGTCTCGATGGCCGCGAGTTCCTGGTGGATCCCGCTCGGGATCGTGGCGCTCGTCGCCTACACGAACATCGCGAACTTCATGGACGGCGTCAACGGCATCTCCTCGATGCACGGCACGGTCGTCGGCGGGTTCTACGCCGGTCTCGGCGCCGTGGCCGGTCTCCCGGGCGTCACGGCAGCCGGCCTCGTCGTGGCGGCCGCGTTCCTCGGGTTCCTGCCGTGGAACCTCGCTCGGCGCCGGATGTTCCTGGGCGACGTCGGCAGCTACCTGCTCGGCGGCTCCCTCGTCGCGGTCGCCATCTACGCTGCCTTCAGCGGCATCTCCTTCGTTGCGCTGATCGGCCCGGTCCTCGTGTACGTCGCCGACACCGGCACGACGATCATCGCGCGCTGGCGGCGGGGGGAGCCGCTGCACGAGGCGCATCGCAGCCACGTGTACCAGCGTCTCGCCGCCGGCGGACTCGGTCACCTCGGGTCCACCGCCGTCGTCAGCGTCGCGACCCTCTCCACCGGGCTCCTCGGGGTGGTCGTCGCGACGGGCGCCTGGCCCTTCCAGGTCCTCGCCGTCCTCGGCATCCTGCTCGTCCTCGTCGTCTACCTGTGCCTGCCCAGACTGCTCGGAAGACGCCCGAGGCTATGATTGAGCGTCGTCACCCCGATCATCCGGCCGACTGATCACCGATCGGCGGCCCCGTTCAGCCAGGACCCATCACATGCCGCAGACCTTCGATTGCCAGGATCACGCGCAGCTGCTCGCCGGGATGCGCTTGGCACGGACGGCCCTGGCGAGGGGTGAGCTGGTCGTGCTCCCGACCGACACGGTCTACGGGGTGGCCGCCGACGCGTTCTCGCCGGCCGCGGTGCAGCGCCTGCTCGACGCGAAGGGTCGGACCCGGCAGTCACCGCCGCCCGTCCTCGTGTCAGGTGTGAACACGCTCGAGGCCTTGGCGGCGTCCGTCCCGGATGCCGTGCACCGGCTCGTCGAGGCGTTCTGGCCCGGCGGCCTGACCATCGTGCTCGAGGCCCAGCCGTCGCTCGCCTGGGACCTCGGCGAGACCGCGGGCACGGTCGCGCTCCGGATGCCGTCGAACCCGGTGACCCTCGAACTCCTGCAGGACACCGGCCCGCTGGCGGTCTCTTCGGCGAACCTCACCGGCCGACCGGCCGCCACCTCAGCCGCTGCCGCGCTCGAGATGCTGGGCGACTCGGTCTCGGTCTACCTCGACGGCGGCGAAAGCGGCGAGCAGTCGTCGACGATCATCGACGCGACCCGACTCGGCACAGCCGACGAACGGATCGTCGTCCTGCGCGACGGAGCCGTCTCCCGCGAGGCGATCCGCGGCGTGGTGGGCGATCTGCTCCCCGAGCCGCGCGAACCATGAGCCAGTTCTCCGGGTACCTCATCGTGCTCGTCGTGAGCGCGGGCATCACCTTCGGCTTCGCCCACCTCGCGCGGCGGGTCGGCGTGAAGTACGGTCTCCACCCGCCGATCCGCGAACGCGACGTCCACCAGACGCCGACGCCGCGGCTCGGCGGGGTCGCGATGTTCATCGGCATCCTGGTCGCGTTCGGCGTGGCCTGGCAGCTGCCGTTCTTCGACCTCGTGTTCGCCGATCCGGAGCCGGTGCTGGCGATCCTCGGTGCCGCCCTGTTCATCGTCGGGATCGGCGTCGCCGACGACCTGTGGGACCTCGACTGGATGATCAAGCTCGCCGCGCAGTTCATGGCGGCAGGGCTCGTCGCCTGGCTCGGTGTGCAGATCTACTCCTTGCCCATCGGTGGCCTGACGGTCGGCTCGTCATGGGTGTCCTTCTCGATGACGGTCTTCGCCATCGTGCTCGTGATGAACGCGATCAACTTCGTCGACGGACTCGACGGACTCGTCGCCGGTGTCGCCGTCATCGCGAACACCGTGTTCTTCGTCTACACCCAGCTGCTCGTGACCTCCACCGGGGCGAGCGACTACTTCAACCTGGCCTCGCTGATCGCCGCGATCCTCGTCGGAGCCTGCCTCGGCTTCCTCCCGCTCAACTGGCACCCCGCCCGATTGTTCATGGGCGACGCCGGCGCCCTGCTCGTCGGGCTGCTCATGGCGACCTCCGCAGCCGCCGTGACCGGCCAGGTCGACCCGGCCGCTCTCGGCCGCACGCAACTGTTGCCCGCGTTCATCCCGATCCTGCTGCCGTTCGCCATCCTCGTCGTGCCGCTCGCCGACTTCGTCTTGGCCGTCCTCCGTCGTCTCCGCGCCGGAAAGTCACCGTTCAGCGCCGACCGGATGCACCTCCACCACCGGCTGCTCGACCTCGGTCACAGCCAGGTGCACGCCGTCCTCATCTTCTACGGCTGGACGGTCGTCATCTCCGTCGGATGCCTGGCGTTCTTCGCTGCCCCGACGTGGCTGGCCGTCCTCTTCGTCTCCGTGGGGGTCGTCACCTGCACGGCGTTCACCCTCCTGCCGATCGGTCGCCGCAGGCGGGCCGACCGGCTCGCGCAGCGCGTTGCCACCGGCACGGAGGGCGCTCCCGGGTCCGCGCTGTACGATCGGCTCGACGAGGCCTCCGGGCAGCGCGACCCCGAGGCGCCCGTGAGCGGCGACACCCTCGACACCCTCGACTCTCTCGCCAAAAAGGACCAGCACCCATGACTCCTCCCGCCCAGGCCGGCTCGCACGCGAGCGCCAACCGGGTCTTCCGCACGGCACTCCGGTACAGCGCGCTCCTCGCGCTCGTGATCGCCGTCGTCGGGGGAGTGGTCGGCTGGAGCGTCGACGGTTCCCGCGGGCTGACGAGTGCGCTCATCGGCACCGCAATGGCGCTCGTGTTCCTCGGCATCACCTCGGTGAGCATCCTCTTCGCCAACCGCTGGTCCGGCCAGGAGTTCTTCGTCGGCATCCTGTTCGGGGTGGTGATGGGCAGCTGGCTCGTGAAGTTCGTCATCTTCCTCGTGCTCGGCTTCATCCTGAAGGACCAGCCGTGGGTCAACGCACCGATCCTGTTCGGGAGCGTCATCGTGGGTGTCGTCGGATCGCTCGTGATCGACGCCGTCGTGGCTGCGAAGGTGCGGGTGCCCTACGTCTCGGACGACATCCTCCCGAAGGCGTCGCCGCAGGACTCCGACCAGGGCTGACGCCGCAGTCGCAACGTGGTCGCGCGGGAGCATGCCGGAACCGGTATTCGAGGCGCAGCCGAGGTCGCGGCTCGGAATATAGCCGTGGAATACCACCCCTGGGTTCGTCGGGGCCCGGTTTCCTTGCTAGACTCGTCAACGAATCCTCCCACTAGCACCGCTTCGGCGTGCGGCGAGGAGACATCCCCCCTGTTCGTCGCCGCGAGAGCTCTGCTCCACGCCCCCGAAACTGGAGATACGTGCTGTTCGCTAACGCCGTGCACCTGATCGCACCGATGGCCGCCGAAGATGGCGAGTTCCACGGTCCGTCGATCGACGAGTTCTTCCCCGACATCATCCTCTTCGAGGGCACGCCCTTCGCGATCAACCGGGTCATCCTGATCCGGTTCATCGCGGTGATCGCGCTCCTCCTGTTCTTCTGGCTGTCGACGCGCAAGATGCGCCTCGTCCCCGGCCGCGCACAGAGCCTCGCCGAGATGGGGCTCGGCTTCGTCCGCGTCAACATCGCGGAAGACCTGCTCGGCAAGAAGGACGGCCTCCGGTTCCTGCCGATCCTGACGACCATCTTCTTCATGGTCCTCGCGATGAACCTGACGGGCATCATCCCCGGGCTGAACCTGGCCGGTACCTCCGTCATCGGTGTCCCGCTGGTGCTCGCGCTGGTGTCCTACGTCACCTTCATCTACGCCGGTATCAAGAAGAGTCCGGGTAAGTTCTTCAAGAACTCCCTCTTCCCCTCCGGGGTGCCGTGGCCGGTGTACATCATCGTCACGCCGATCGAGCTCATCTCGACCTTCGTCATCCGCCCGCTCACGCTGACGCTCCGACTCCTCATGAACATGATCGTCGGGCACCTGCTCTTGGTCCTGTTCTTCGCGGCAACCCAGTTCTTCATCGTGAACCTCGGCGGATGGTTCGCCCTCATGGGCGTCGGGACGCTGGCCTTCGGCCTCGTCTTCACCCTCTTCGAGCTCCTGGTCGCAGTTCTCCAGGCGTACGTCTTCACCCTCCTCACCGCGGTCTACATCCAGCTCGCGGTCGCAGAAGAGCACTAATCGAGCCCGGCACCCGCCAGGTCTCACCCAACGGAAGGAAACAAACGTGGACGCAACTACCGTTCTCGCCGCCCTTGAAGGAAACATCGCGACGGTCGGTTACGGTCTCGCAGCCATCGGCCCCGCCATCGGTGTGGGTATCGTCGTCGGCAAGACGATCGAAGGCACCGCGCGTCAGCCCGAGCTGGGTGGTCGTCTCCAGGTCCTCATGTGGATCGGTATCGCCTTCACCGAGGCGCTCGCCTTCATCGGCATCGCGACCTACTTCATCTTCGTCTAAGCCCCCTTTCACATCTCCGAAGGAGGCAAGATGTTTGATGCAGTGATCATCGCTGCTGAAGAGGGCGCTCCAACGAACCCTCTCATCCCAGCGGTCTACGACATCGTCTGGTCTGCCGTCGTCTTCATCATCATCCTCGGCTTCTTCTGGAAGCTGGTCCTGCCCAAGGTGCAGAAGCTCCTCGACGACCGCGCAGCGGCCATCGAGGGCAACATCGCCAAGGCCGATGAAGCGCAGAAGCAGGCCGAAGCGGCGCTCGAGCAGTACAACGCTCAGCTCGCCGAGGCCCGTCAGGAAGCCGGCCGCATCCGCGAGCAGGCTCGTGTCGAGGGTCAGACGATCCTCGCCGAGCTCAAGGAGCAGGCAACGGTCGAGGCCGCTCGCGTCACCGCGAGCGCTCAGGCACAGATCGAAGCCGAGCGTCAGGCGGCCGTCGTGTCGCTGCGTGCCGAGGTCGGCACGCTCGCACTCGACCTCGCCAGTGGCGTCATCGGCGAGACGCTGAACGACGACGCGAAGGCGACGGCGGTCGTCGACCGGTTCCTCGCGGACCTCGAAGCGTCGGAGAAGGCAGCCAAGTAATGGGAAGCGCGACCAGAGAAGCACTCGCCTCGTCGAAGGAGGCCCTCGCCGCCCTCGGCGCCGGGGCCGATCTGGCCACCGCGGACGGACTGTTCGCAGCGGGCCGGGCCATCGGCGGCTCGAGCCACCTGAGCGCAGCGCTCAGCGACCCCGCAGCCGACGCCGGTGCCAAGCGCACCGTCGTCGAGCGGATCTTCGGCACCCAGCTGAGCGCTCAGGCGCTCGGCCTGCTGCAGACCGTCGTCTCCGGCCGCTGGTCCAGCGAGGCCGACCTGCTCGCGGGCATCGAGGAGCTCGGCCTCCGGGCCGCCTCGATCTCCGCCGGCGCTCAGGGCGACATCGAGGCCGAGCTGTTCGAGTTCGGGAAGCTCGTGTCGAGCAACCATGAGCTCGAACTCGCCCTCAGCAGCAAGCTCGGCTCGTCCGCTGCGAAGGGTGCCCTCGCGGCGTCCCTCCTCGCGGGCAAGGCGAGCCCGCAGACCGTCAGCATCGTCGGTCAGCTCGTGCAGCAGCCCCGTGACCGTCGGATCGGAGAACTGCTCCGGTACGCATCAGGCATCGTCGCCGACCAGCAGGGCCTCGCGGTCGCCACGGTCACGGCAGCCGCACCGATCGAGGCGTCGCAGCTCCAGCGCCTCGAGCGCCACCTCGCCACGGCCTACGGCCGTCAGGTGAAGATCAACCAGGTGATCGACCCCGCCGTCGTCGGTGGACTGCGCGTGCAGCTCGGGGACGACGTCATCGACGGCAGCCTCGCTGCCCGACTGAACGACCTCCGTCTGCAACTGGCCGGATAACGGCCCGTGCAGCGCGGGGACCGGCCCGACGGTCTCCACAACTCAAGACGTTGATCCTGACGGATCGCACCTCTCGGAACCCCCGGGTTCCACAACCAAAAGGAACATGATGGCAGAACTCACGATCAGCCCAGACGAGATCCGGGATGCTCTCAAGGACTTCGTCAAGGCCTACGAGCCCGGCACCGCCGCGGCCACCGAGGTCGGACGCGTGATCGATGCCGCTGACGGCATCGCCCACGTCGAGGGCCTCCCGGGCGCCATGGCGAACGAGCTCCTCCGCTTCGCGAACGGCACCCTCGGTCTTGCGCTCAACCTCGACGAGCACGAGATCGGCGTCGTCGTCCTCGGTGAGTTCGACGAGATCGTCGAAGGCATGGACGTCACCCGCACGGGCGAGGTCCTCTCGGTCCCCGTCGGCGACGGCTACCTCGGCCGTGTCGTCGACACGCTCGGCAACCCGATCGACGGCCTCGGCGAGATCGCCAGCACCGGCCGCCGCGCACTGGAGCTCCAGGCTCCGGGCGTCATGCAGCGCAAGTCGGTGCACGAGCCGCTCCAGACCGGCATCAAGGCGATCGACGCCATGATCCCCGTCGGCCGCGGCCAGCGCCAGCTCATCATCGGCGACCGCCAGACCGGCAAGACCGCCATCGCGATCGACACCATCATCAACCAGAAGGCCAACTGGGACTCGGGCGACGTCAACAAGCAGGTCCGCTGCATCTACGTCGCCATCGGCCAGAAGGGCTCGACCATCGCCTCCGTCAAGGGTGCGCTGGAAGAGGCCGGCGCGCTCGAGTACACGACGATCGTCGCCTCGCCTGCGTCCGACCCGGCCGGCTTCAAGTACCTCGCCCCCTACACCGGTTCGGCCATCGGCCAGCACTGGATGTACGAGGGCAAGCACGTCCTGATCATCTTCGACGACCTGTCGAAGCAGGCCGAGGCCTACCGTGCCGTCTCGCTCCTCCTCCGTCGTCCGCCGGGACGCGAGGCCTACCCGGGTGACGTCTTCTACCTCCACTCCCGTCTGCTGGAGCGTTGCGCGAAGCTGTCCGACGAGCTCGGCGCCGGGTCGATGACGGGTCTGCCCATCATCGAGACCAAGGCGAACGACGTCTCCGCGTACATCCCGACCAACGTGATCTCCATCACCGACGGCCAGATCTTCCTGCAGTCCGATCTCTTCAACTCCAACCAGCGCCCCGCGGTCGACGTCGGTATCTCCGTCTCGCGCGTCGGTGGTGACGCTCAGGTGAAGAGCATCAAGAAGGTCTCCGGAACGCTGAAGCTCGAGCTCGCGCAGTACCGCTCGCTCGAGGCGTTCGCGATGTTCGCATCCGACCTCGACGCGGCCAGCCGCCGTCAGCTCGCCCGTGGTGCCCGCCTCACCGAGCTGCTCAAGCAGCCGCAGTACTCGCCGTACCCCGTCGAGGAGCAGGTCGTCTCGATCTGGGCCGGAACCAAGGGCAAGCTGGACGACGTCCCGGTCGAGGACGTCCTCCGCTTCGAGCGCGAACTGCTCGACTACCTGGGTCGGAACACCGAGGTCCTCACCACGCTGCGCGACACGAACGTGCTCGACGACGACACCGTCTCGAAGCTCGATGCCGCTGTCGACCAGTTCAAGCTCGAGTTCCAGACGGGCGAGGGCGCTGCCCTCGGTTCGGAGCAGGTCGAGGAGCTCCCGGTTGAAGACGTCAACCAGGAGAAGATCGTGAAGGGTCGCCGCTAGTCCATGGGCGCTCAACTCCGGGTCTACACGCAGAAGATCAAGTCTGCGCAGACGACCAAGAAGATCACGAAGGCGATGGAGCTCATCGCCGCGTCGCGCATCCAGAAGGCGCAGGCGCGGGTGGCGGCATCCGGACCCTATTCTCGTGCGATCACTCGTGCCGTGTCCGCCGTCGCGACGTACTCCAACGTCGACCACGTGCTCACGACCGAGCCGGAGAAGGTTGAGCGGGCTGCGGTCGTCGTGTTCGCATCCGACCGAGGCCTCGCCGGCGCCTTCAACTCGCAGGTCCTCCGTGAGGCCGCCGAGCTGACCGAGCTCCTGCGCAGCCAGGGCAAGGACGTCACGCACTACCTCGTGGGCCGCAAGGCCGTCGCCTACTTCACGTTCCGACGGATGCAGGCTGCAGGGGAGTGGGTCGGCAACACGGAGAACCCCGACTTCGCCACGGCGCAGGAGATCAGCGAGTCCATCCTCAAGGCGTTCCTCACGGACGCCTCCGAGGGTGGCGTCGACGAGATCCACATCGTCTACAACCGCCTCGTGAGCATGATGACGCAGACCCCCGAGGTCGTCCGTCTCCTGCCGCTCGAGGTCGTCGAAGGCGTCGAGGAGCCCACCGACACCGCTGTGCTGCCGCTGTACGAGTTCGAGCCGGATGCGGAGAGCGTGCTCGATGCACTGCTCCCGAACTACATCGAGAGCCGGATCTTCAACGCGCTGTTGCAGTCCTCCGCCGCGAAGCACGCCGCGACGCAGAAGGCGATGAAGTCGGCCAGCGACAACGCCGACAAGCTCATCACCGACTACACCCGCCTCCGCAACAACGCGAGGCAGGCCGAGATCACCCAGCAGATTTCCGAAATCGTTGGCGGCGCAGACGCGCTCTCGTCCTAGTCATCGCAACACGCACACGTATCTGTAGAGACAGAGAAGAGAAGAACATGACTCCCACCGCAACTGCCGAGCAGGGCGCTGCAGAGGTGAAGGCCGGCGCCGTCGGCCGCATCTCGCGCGTCACCGGCCCGGTCGTCGACATCGAGTTCCCGCACGACGCGATTCCGGGCATCTACAACGCCCTGAAGACCAGCGTCGTGATCGGCGAGCAGACGATGGTCCTCACGCTCGAGGTCGCACAGCACCTCGGTGACGACCTCGTCCGCGCCATCGCCCTGAACCCCACGGACGGCCTCGTCCGCGGCCAGGAGGTCACCGACACGGGTTCGCCCATCTCGGTGCCCGTCGGCGACGTCACCAAGGGCAAGGTCTTCAACGTCATCGGCGAGGTGCTCAACGCCGAGCCCGGCGAGCAGATCGAGATCACCGAGCGCTGGCCGATCCACCGTCAGCCGCCGCCCTTCGACCAGCTCGAGTCGAAGACGCAGCTGTTCGAGACCGGCATCAAGGTCATCGACCTCCTGACGCCGTACGTCCTCGGCGGCAAGATCGGTCTCTTCGGTGGTGCCGGTGTCGGCAAGACCGTCCTCATCCAGGAGATGATCCAGCGCGTCGCGCAGGACCACGGTGGTGTGTCGGTGTTCGCCGGTGTCGGTGAGCGCACCCGTGAGGGCAACGACCTCATCCACGAGATGGAAGAGGCGGGTGTCTTCGAGAAGACGGCCCTCGTGTTCGGCCAGATGGACGAGCCGCCGGGAACGCGTCTGCGCGTCGCCCTCTCCGCGCTGACGATGGCGGAGTACTTCCGCGACGTCCAGAAGCAGGACGTGCTGCTCTTCATCGACAACATCTTCCGCTTCACCCAGGCCGGTTCCGAGGTGTCGACCCTGCTCGGTCGCATGCCGTCCGCCGTGGGCTACCAGCCGAACCTCGCCGACGAGATGGGTCTCCTCCAGGAGCGCATCACCTCGACGCGTGGTCACTCGATCACCTCGCTGCAGGCGATCTACGTCCCCGCCGACGACTACACCGACCCGGCACCGGCGACCACCTTCGCGCACCTCGACGCGACGACCGAGCTCTCCCGTGAGATCGCGTCGAAGGGTCTGTACCCGGCCGTCGACCCGCTGACCTCGACGAGCCGTATCCTCGACCCCCGCTACCTGGGTGCCGACCACTACCGCGTCGCCACCACGGTCAAGCAGATCCTCCAGAAGAACAAGGAACTGCAGGAGATCATCGCCATCCTCGGTGTCGACGAGCTCTCCGAGGAAGACAAGATCACGGTGTCGCGTGCGCGCCGGATCCAGCAGTTCCTCTCGCAGAACACCTACATGGCGAAGAAGTTCACCGGTGTCGAGGGCTCGACCGTCCCGCTGAAGGACACCATCGAGTCGTTCGACGCCATCGCCAAGGGTGAGTTCGACCACGTCGCCGAGCAGGCCTTCTTCAACGTCGGTTCCATCACCGACGTCGAAGAGAAGTGGGCTCAGATCCAGAAGGACAACGGCTAAGCATGGCTTCCGCTCCTCTGACCGTGAGCGTCGTCGCGGCCGACCACGAAGTGTGGTCCGGCCCGGCACGCCAGCTGATCGCGAAGACCGTCGACGGCGAGATCGGTATCCTGCCCGGCCACGAGCCGATGCTGGCCATCCTCGCCGCCGGTGAGGTCCGTGTCACGCTCGAAGACGGCTCGAAGATCGTCGCGAACGCTGAAGACGGCTTCCTGTCGGTCGAGAACAACACCGTCACCGTCGTGGCCGGCAACGCCACGCTCGTGACCAGCTCCTGATTCAGTGCTGATCCTCCTTCCCCCTTCGGAGACGAAGCGGGACGGCGGCGACGGACGAGCCCTGGACACCGCCCTGCTGCGGTTTCCAGGGCTCTCCTCGTCCCGGAATGATTGCCTCGGCGCCCTGGTGTCGCTCGCTGCCGATGAGGCCGCGACGGTGAAGGCGCTGAAGCTCGGCCCCAAGCAGCTCGGTGAGGTCCAGCGCAACCGCGTGGCGGCGACGTCTTCGACAATGCCGGCGATCGACCGGTACGCGGGGGTGCTGTACGACGCGCTCGATGGTGCCACGCTCTCAGCGGACGCGCGACGCTTCGCCGCTGAGCACCTGGTCGTGCACTCGGCGTTGCTCGGCCCGGTCGGCGCGCTCGATCCCATTCCGGCGTATCGGCTCTCCCACGACTCCAGGCTCCCCGGGTTCGTCCTGAAGCGTCACTGGGCGGTGCCGGTCGCGCGAGAGCTGGACGCCGTCCGGGGTGTCTTGCTGGACCTGCGCTCGGAAGGCTACGCGTCGCTCGGGCCGTTGCCGGACCGCGTCGGTGCCGTCTACCTGCGTGTGCTCACGGTCGGTGACGATGGCCGCCGTCGTGCGCTCAACCACTTCAACAAGCAGGGCAAGGGCCGGTTCACCCGCGCGCTGCTGGAGGCCGGTGTCGACCACCCTGATGTCGACTCGTTGCTCGAGTGGGCGCGGTCGACCGGCTGGGTGCTCGATATCCACTCCCGTGCCGACGACGGTCGGGTGACGGAGCTCGCCCTCGTCGTCTGATCCCTCCGGATCAGGGAGTGCTCTCGGAGCGCCAGCAGCCGACGAGGTGGTCGTCGACGAGGCCTCCGGACTGCATGAGGGCGTACATCGTCGTCGGGCCGACGAACCGGTAGCCGCGCTTCCGCAGGTGGGCGCTGAGCGCGGTGGACTCGGGGGTCACCGCGGGAACCTCCGTCCACTGGGCGAACCGTGCGTGCCGTGGCGCGGGAGCGAAGCTCCAGAGGAGCTCGTCCAGGTCGTCGCCCAGCTCGAGGGCGGTGCGGGCATTGCCGATGACCGCGTTGATCTTCCCGCGGTGCCGGATGATCCGGGCGTCCTCGAGCAGGCTCTCGACATCCGCCTCCGTCATCGCTGCGACGGCGTCGAGGTCGAAGCCGTGGAACCGTTCCCGGAAAGCCGGTCGCTTCCGGAGGATCGTGATCCAGGAGAGCCCGGCCTGGAACCCTTCGAGACTGATCTTCTCGAAAACCTGCCGCTGTCCGTGGAGCGGTACGCCCCACTCCTCGTCGTGATAGCGCTGGTACTCCGCGTCCGTCCCGGCCCAGGCGCAGCGGGTCAGGCCGTCGGTGCCGACGATGGTCGGGGAGGCTGGACTCATCGGCGGTACGGGATCCCTTCGTGGTCGAGGAGCCAGCGTTTGGTGGCCGGTCCGTCTCCGCCAGAATAGCCCGTCACGATCCGCCCGGTCCCGAGGACGCGATGACAGGGGATGAGGAGGGCGATGGTGTTCGCCCGGACCGCCTGGCCGGCCGCCCTGCCGCCCTGCGGGGCACCGGCCGCGGCCGCAAGGGCGCCGTACCCGATGGAGTCGCCGAACGGCACCTCGCCGAGCGCCGACCAGACCGCCTGCTGGAACGGCGTGCCGGTCGTGACGAGCGCGAGGTCGAACACGGTGCGTCGTCCGCGGAAGTACTCGTCGATCTGCTCCGCGGCGTCGAGGAGGACCGCGGTGGGGCGTTCGTCCACGCCGTCGAGGGGGAGTCGCCCGTGGTGCTCGAAGCGCACGGCTGAGACCGCGTCGTCGACGGAGCGGAGCTCGATCCGCCCCACCGGCGTCGGCATCCTGAGGAAGCCCTCGGTGGTCGGGTCGGCGATGACGGAGCAGGGGCGTACGGGAGCGGTGACGGTGAGGTGTGTGGTCATGCACCGAGCGTAGGAAGCCCGTGATCGGCGCGATGCGTCACGTGGGCCTGGCCGCGGCGTCGGGGGCCGACGGGTGCCTGTGGAGGACGGTCGGGCTAGCCTGGATGCATGTCTGATCTCAGCTATCGCCCACTCGGTCGCAGCGGCCTCCTCGTCTCAGCTGTCGGCATCGGCTGCAACAACTTCGGACGCGAGGGCACGGTCACCGAGAGCCTGGACGGCACGCGAGCCGTCGTCGACGCGGCCATTGACGCCGGAGTCACCCTCTTCGACACCGCCGACATCTACGGCCGGGAGTACGGGCTGAGCGAACAACTCCTCGGGCAGGCGATCGCCGGACGGCGGGATGAGATCGTGCTCGCGACCAAGTTCGGCCATGTGGACTACGAGAGCCCGATCCCGAACTGGGGTGCCAAGGGCTCCCGTCGCTACATCCGGCTCGCGGTCGAAGGTTCGCTCCGCCGCCTGGGCACCGACTGGATCGACCTGTACCAGCTGCACACCCCAGACCCGTTCACGCCCATCGAGGAGACGATCGCGGCCCTGGACGAGCTCGTCCGCGAGGGGAAGATCCGCTACGCCGGCCACTCGAACTTCGCCGGTTGGCAGCTGACCGAGGCGGACTGGGCGGCTCGCACCGCCGGCCACCCCGCCTTCATCTCGGCCCAGAACGAGTACAGCCTGCTCGTCCGGGGATCGGAGCGCGAGCTGTTCCCGGCCATGCGCGCCGCCGGCGTCGGCTTCCTCCCGTACTTCCCGCTCTACAACGGCCTGTTCACGGGGAAGTTCTCCCGCGACGGCGGGCCGGCCGACAGCCGCATCATGCGCCAGCGCAAGCACCTCCTCGACACGGCGCCCTGGGACGCGATCGAGGCCTACCAGGCCTTCTGCGACGAGCGCGGCATCTCCATGCTCGAGGCGACCTTCGGCTGGTTGCTCGCTCAGGACGGGCTCACGAGTGTCATCGGCGGTGCGACCACTCCGCAACAGATCCGCGCGAACGCCGCGGCCGGTTCGGCGTGGTCGCCGACCGCCGAGGAAGCGGCCTGGATCTCGGACCGCTTCCCCGTCGGTTGAGCCGTCCGGTCAGTCCTTCGAGCGGCGCTGCTCCGGGTCCTGCGTCTGCGGTTCCGTGGATGCGGCCGATGACCCCGGTGCGTCCGGGGACGCGAGCTGCCGGAGGTCGAGCTGGGCGGTCATCGTGCCGAAGTGCTCCGTGACCTGCTCCGAGACCTGATCCGACAGCTGTTCGCTCACGTCGGCTGAGACGCTCTCGGTGAGCTCTGCGGCGAACAGGCGGCGCTTCGCCCGCTGCTCCCGTCGCACCTCGATCCCGAATGCCTTGAACGACGAGATGCACATGAGGATGATCACGACGCTGAAGGGCAGCGCGGTGATGATGGCCGCCGTCTGCATCGATGCGAGACCGCCGGCAATCAGCAGCGAGATGGCCAGGAGGCTCGTCACGAGCGCCCACGCGATCCGCACCCGGTTCCGCGGTTCCGTGCCGCCGGTGGTGAGCATGCCCATCACGAGCGATCCCGAGTCGGCCGAGGTCACGAAGAACAGGAGGATGAGCAGCAGGGCACCGACGGTCGCGATCGATCCGCCGGGGAGCCCGGCGAGCATGTTGAACAGGGCGGTGTTGAGATCCACCGGGCCGTCGGCGCCGCTGAAGTCACGGCCCTCCAGCGACTGCATGATGGCGGTGCCGCCGAGCACGGCGAACCAGAGGAAGGTGACGAGGGTCGGGACGAGCAGGACGCCGAGCACGAACTGCCGCACGGTGCGTCCCTTCGAGATGCGGGCGATGAAGACGCCGACGAAGGGCGCCCACGACATCCACCAGCCCCAGTAGAAGGTCGTCCACGAGGACTGCCAGGCCTCGCCCGCAGCACCCTGGTACGCGGAGACGTTGAAGGTGAGCCCGACCACGTTCTGGAGGTAGGCGCCCATGGCCTGCACCCATTCGCGGAGGAGGAACAGCGTCGGGCCGGCGAACAGGACGAAGAACAGCAGCAGCGCCGCGAGGACGAGGTTGGTGTTCGAGATCCACTTCATGCCCTTGTGCACGCCGGAGACGAGGGAGAAGATCGTGACGCCGGTGATCACGAGGATGAGGATGACCTGCGTGACGATGTTCGGTTCGGCGATGCCCGTGTACCCGAGCCCCGCGGAGATCTGCAGCACACCGAGGCCGAGCGAGGTCGCGACGCCGAACACGGTACCGATGACGGCGATCGCGTCGATCGCATTGCCCCAGCCGCCCTGCACGCGCTTGCCGAGCAACGGCTCGATCGACCACCGGATCGACATCGGGCGCCCCTTGCGATGCACGGCGTACGCCAGCGCCACACCCACGACCGCGTAGATCGACCAGGCGTGGAGTCCCCAGTGGAGATAGGTCTGACTCATGGCCTGCTGGGCCAGGGACTGCTGGGAGCCCGTGACCCCGGGGCGCGGCTCGAGGAAGTGTGTGAGCGGCTCACCGACGCCGTAGAAGACGAGCCCGATGCCCATCCCGGCGGCGAACAGCATGGAGAACCAGGACAGGAGCGAGAACTCCGGTTCGTCGTCGTCCTTGCCGAGCTTGATGTCGCCGAACTTCGAGACGGCGAAGACGATCGCCACGATGACGAACCCGGCGACGAGCAGGACGTAGTACCACCCGAGGCCTCCGATGATCCCGGACTGGATGGCGTTGAAGACGGACTCGGCCTGTTTCGGGAGCAGGATCGAGAACAGCGCGACACCGAGGATGACCACGAGGGCCGGCCCGAGCACCCAGGGGATGACCTTCGCGGGGGCGTCACCAGCCGCCGCGTCGGAGGTGGGGATGGTCTTCGTGCTCACGTGTGCGCTCCTCGGGCCGTGCGGGCGACCCTGCGTCGCCACGATCATCAAGGGTAGGGAGCCGCGGCGATCCGGACAACGTTGCGCAGCGGGCCCTGGTGTGCAGTCCGGCGTGCGCGCTCGTCGAGCGGCTGGGCGGTCCCGGACGCGTCGGTGCCTCTCGGACATCGCGCCCACCCCCACTCGGGGCACGGATTCGAGCGAATCGGCACCGTGGCGAGGCTTTGTCGGGCACAATTGCGGATGACCATGCAGGAGGATCCGTGCCGAGAACGCCCCGCGACCGACGACGTACCCGGACGGCCGTCGCCCTCGGCGTCGTCGCCGTCCTCCTCGCCGGCGGTGCGCTCGCGGTGTCGCTCGTGAGCCGCGTCCCGAACGCCGCCGCCGGCCCGTTCGACGGAGCGCAGTTGTACGTCGATCCGTCCTCGCTTGCCGCCCGAGCCGCCGCAGCCGATCCGGCGGCCGCGACCGAGGAACCGACGAGTTCCGCCACGGCCGGGACGAGCGGCGGTTCGAACGGCGACCCGAGCGACGTCGCCCAACAGCTCGCAGCGGCGGAGCGGCTCGCGGCGGAGCCGACCGCGATCTGGCTCGTGCCGGAGCGCTACCCGATCGGAACCGTCCGGGACACCGTCTCCGAGGTCGTCCGGTCCGCCGAGCGCTCCGGGTCCATGCCGGTCTTCACGGTCTACGGCGTGCCGGAGCGGGACTGCGGCAACCAGTCCGCCGGTGGGTTGTCGAGCGACGAGTACCAGGACTGGGTCGCCGAGATCGTCGCCGCCGTCGCGGACCACCGCGTCGCCGTCATCCTCGAACCGGATGCCGTCGCGCTCGCGCCGGACTGCGGTGACCGCACCGCGCGGATGCGGCAACTTGCAGCCGCGACCGAGCAGTTCGCGGACGCATCGGTCCCCGTGTACCTCGACGGCGGCCACTCCGACTGGCGACCGCCCGCCGAGATGGCCGAGCTCCTCCGGGAGGCCGGTGTCGCCGACGCAACGGGCTTCGCCACCAACGTCTCCAACTACAACACGACCGAGGACGAGATCGCCTATGCGGAGGAACTGAGCGGCCTCCTCGACGGCGCCCATTACGTGATCGACACCTCTCGGAACGGCAGCGGCTCGAACGGCGAATGGTGCAACCCGTCCGGCCGGACGGTGGGGCAGCAGCCCCTCACCGCGCAGGCCGAACACCTCGACGCGAACCTCTGGGTGAAAGCCCCCGGCGAGAGCGACGGAGCGTGCAACGGTGGCCCCCTTGCTGGGGTATGGTGGCCGGAGCAGGCCGTGCAACTGGCCAAGGGATTCAGCGCGTGGTGAGTCGGCAACGGCCACATCCGGCACGTCGCTGACGGGTGGAACGGGTAGGGGCATCGTGACCGAAGAGCTGAGCGAACGTCGGACCGCGGTCGTCATCGAAGACGACGCGGACATCCGCCAACTGCTCGAGACCGTCCTCGAGCAGGCCGGCTTCGAGACCGTGTCCGCCGCGAATGGTCTCGACGGCGTCGAGGCGGTGCGGAGGCACAACCCCCTCGTCACGACCCTCGACGTCAGCATGCCGGGTATCGACGGCTTCGAGGCTGCCAAACGCATCCGCGCCATCAGCTCCACCTACATCGTCATGCTGACCGCCCGAGGTGACGAGATCGACACCCTGCAGGGCCTCGACTCCGGCGCCGACGACTACATGACCAAGCCCTTCCGTCCGCGCGAGCTCCGTGCCCGCATCGAGGCGATGCTTCGTCGGCCTCGCGCGAACGGTGATGCTCCGGCCGTCGCCGCGGCGGCACCAGTGCAACCGACCGCGGTCGCGCCGGCTCCCGTCGCTCAGGTCGCGACTCCGCCGCTGCAGCAGCAGGTGTCGTCGCCCGACCCCACGATCGTCCACGAGACCGTCGCGCGTCATGCCGCTCCCGTCGGTCAGTCGGTCGTCCCGATCATCATGCAACCGGCTGCCGCAGCGCCCGACGACGGCGAGGGGTGGCTCGTCCACCGCGGTCTGAAGCTCAGCTCGGCCACCCGCATCGTCGAGGTCGACGGCACCGAGGTCGACCTCACGCGGAGCGAGTTCGACCTGTTGCAGGCACTGATGGAGTCCCGCCGTCGAGTGCGCAGCAAGGCGGACCTCGCGCTCATGCTCCGTGGCGAGAGCTACATCACGGCCTACTACGTCAGCGAAGCCGACAAGCGTGCGATCGAGGTGCATCTCGCCAACCTGCGACGGAAGCTCGCGGACAGCACCGTGGCCCCGCGGTTCATCGAGACGGTGCGCGGCGTCGGCTACCGCATGACCTCCGACGACTGAGACCACCGCGGTCCCGACCGCGACGAAGCCTCGCCGGCGACCAACGACGCCTGGTGGACGGAGCTCAGGATTCCGCTGCGTCTGCCGCGTCGAGTTCGAGCAGCCGTTCGCAGCTGCGACGGCCGACCTCCTGGAGGGAGGCGTGGATCTCGCGCGCGCGTTCGAGTCGCCCCAGCTCGATCGCCTGGAGACCGGCACTCGCGAGTCCGGCCACCCCGATCACGCCCAGCATGACGCTGGAGGAGCGGATGCTGAGGAGGACGACCTTGGACTCGTCGGTGTCGTCGGCGTCGAGTGCCGCTCCCAGGCGTGCCAGACGGGTGGGCCACATCTCGACGTAGGTCTGGACGAACCGACGACGACTGCGCAGGTCGCCCGAGAGTTCTCGGAGCAACCTGCGCAGTTCGTCGGCGTCGACCGTGCCCGGGTCGGGGGACGTCACACGCGGTAGCCGCGCTGACGACGGATGAGCTTGCCGAACATGCTGAGCGTCTGCAGCACGGTGATGACGCCGAGGACCGGCCAGCCCGCCCAGAGGATTGTGGACTGGACGACGGGGGAGAGCTGGGTCCAGGCGGCGACGATCGCGATGATGGCGGCGAGGACGAACAGGAGCGGCGCGAGGTGCGCGTTGCCCGAGCCGCGTTCTGCCTTCGCCTGCTCGGCCCAGTTGTCGACCTTCTTGTTCGACGCGAACTTCGACCAGGCACGGATGAAGTGGCCCATTCGGATCCACATGTAGAACTCGGCCGGGAAGATGAGGACCGCGAAGAGGATGTCGCGGGCGTTCCGCTTCTTCATCGACAGCGCGATGCGCAGGTTGAGGAAGATGGCGACCAGCGGCGGGATGAGCCACACAGGGCTGAACACGAACGCGTGGATCGACAGCGAACCGGCGAGCAGCACGACGAAGAGGATGCGCGTGACGATGTTGAGGAGCATCTCCGCGTTCTCGAGCCACCGCAGTCGCAAGTTCGGGTGGAACGGCTGCCCCTTCGTGTCGCCGCGCTGGCCGGGCCACATGAGCTCGATCGCGCCGTAGTTCCACTTCACCTGCTGGGCGTCGAGGGAGCGGACCGTGGTCATCCCACCGACGTCGGCACGGGCGCGGGCGCTGATCTTCGTGAGGTAGCCGGCGCTCTTGATCTGCAGCGACAGGAGCGAGTCCTCCACCTCGGAGTCCTTGACCCACGGGGTGGACTGGTGGTTCTGCTCCATGGCGTCGCGCAGGGCCTGGACGGAGAAGATCGAGTACTGCCCGCCGAGCACGGCCATGTTGCGGCCTCGGAGCATGTTCTGCATGTTGAACGCGGCGAACTGCGTGCGCTGGCCGGCGATGAGGAACGCCGGGACGAGCTGCTTCTTGAACGGCTCGTCGTCGATCGAGAAGATCGCGGAGATGCCGCCGATGCGACTGTCCGAGACGATCTCGGCTTCGAGCGACTCGATCGCGGTCGGGTCGGCGACCGTGTCACCGTCGACACCGAGCAGGTAGTCGTAGCCTTCGACGAGCGTGAAGCCGTAGTTGAGCGCGCCCACCTTCTTGTCGGGGTTCTTCCCGATGTCGTGGATGAACACCTCGGTGAACTGCTCGTAGCCGTCCTCGTCGACCCGGGAGTGCGGGCCGGCGTAGGGCGCGGCGACGTCGACCGACCGGTCCGTGGTGTTGTTGATGACCACGTGGATCACATCGGGCATCCGCGTCTGCTCGAGGAGGGACGCGAGCACTGCCGGCAGCGACTCCTCCTCGTTGTAGGCGGGGATGATGCACCCGATGGTCGCGCGGTACTCGGGGAGCGAGTTGACCGAGTCGATGAATTCGTTGGCATACGCTTCAAGTTCGGGCGCGAGAAGCGGCTGCGTCTGAATGTACCGAGGGTCAGGCTGCTGGGCGTTGGGCCGAGAGCTGTCCGGTCGCGCTTCGAGTTCTGACATCAGGGGTCCTGTTCCGAGTGGGTCGAGTGCAACGGTTCGCGCTGCAGTTGCAACTCTGCCGCGTTGGGCGCGGCTTTCGCGCGTGAATGCGATAGCGTCGGCTCAGGATTTCCTCAAGATTCGCGCTGGCCCCAGTTCGTGGGTCATACGGACCCTCGAGGGTCACTCGATCATCCCTCCGACACCCGCCAGGAGCCTCATGTCGAACCACCCAAGCCCGGTCCGGAACCGGCACGTCAGGCACGCCCTCCAGGCCGCGACCGCCGCCGCGCTCGTCCTCGGGCTGAGCGCCTGCGGGACGCCTCCGTGGGAGGAGCCGGGCGCGCAGCCGACCAGCTCGCCGCGCGTGTCGAAGACGCCGAGGCCGACGGTGAGTGCGATCACCAACGAACTCGCGAGCGGGAGTGCCAAGCACACGCTCACGGCGGGCTCCGCCACCCTCACGGTCGACTACTGGTCCACACTGTCGATGGACGCGTGGACCGCGGACGTCAACAAACCGGTGAGCTTCTCGCTCAGCGGCGTGCTCAACCCCGACGACCTCCAGGCGCTCTATCTCTCGCGGGTGACGCTCACCACGACCGTCCACGGACCGAAGGGGCAGCTGGAGTCGCCTGCCCCGTTCACCGACCAGTCGACGGTGGCACCGGGGTACCTCATCAAGGCACCGTACAGCTACAGCCAGACGTTCGTCCTCCCCGAGGTGGACAGTGCCGCGACCGGCGTCACCTTGACGATCACCTACGAGCTGCTGGTGCAGGCGACGCCGACGTCCGCCGAATATGCGAAGCAGACTGCGGTGGACACCCTCACCATCGCGATCGCCCCGCCCGCCTGACCGAGCTCGAACCGATCCGTCAGCGGCCCGTCGGCGACGACGAGGCGAGGACCGTGCGGTTCCCGCCGGACGCTGCAGCACGCAGGCTGGCGTCGCTGGCGGCACGCGTGAGGACGGCGACGTCGTACCCGAGGTAGTCGGTCAGAGCGATCCCGATGCTGGCCGTCGGGCGCAGGCGCGGCGTGGTCTCGACGGGGTGGTCGAGCAGGCCGTCCTGGATGCCCTTGGCCGCCTGGAGCGCGACGTCGGCGTCCGTTGCGGGGGTCGCGATCAGGAGACACCCCGCGCCGTCCTCGCCGATGTCGGAGAGCGTCGGGCCGTACCGACGGACCGAGGAGATGAACCCCTCGGCGACCTCACTGCTGAACGCTGCTCCGAACGCCGTCTTCATCTCATCGAGGTCGTCGAGCCGGACGTGGAGGATCGCGAGCTGCTCGTCATGGAAGTTCGCCCGTTCCAGCCAGTCGTCGACGATCCGGACGAAGGACTCCTGGAGGAGGACGTCGTCGCCCGTGTACGCGACGATGCTCCCGTGCCGTCGGCTGGCGGGTGCGGCGCGCTCGGCCCGCAGGACCGAGAGCACCACGGTCGCGACGATGAGGAGCGCGATGAGCAGCAGCGAGGCGGCCACGGTCCCGAAGAGCGTCGTGAACAACGAACCGTCCGGCCCCTCCACGAGGAGTGCGACCAGCCGAGCCGCGAAGAACGCCGACGCGATGCCGAGCACGATGGTGAAACCACGGGTGGTCGGGTTGTCCCGCATCGCGCCGACGAGCGTCTCAGCCGCGCCGAGGCCCGCGAAGAGGGCGATGCAGAGGAACGTCGCAGGCGCGCCCGCCCAGGGGCCTCCCGAGGGGCCGGCGGCGAGCGCGGCGACGATCGTGACCGCCGTCCCGATGAGTGAGACCCAGAGCAGACTCGATTTGCCGTTGAAGAGCCGCGCGCCGGACCACAGGGCGGCGATGCTCAGCACGTATCCACCGTTCCCGGCGGCGATCGCCCACCAGGCCTCCTGGCTCAGGGC
Source organism: Plantibacter sp. PA-3-X8 (assembly GCF_003856975.1). NCBI lineage: Bacteria > Bacillati > Actinomycetota > Actinomycetes > Micrococcales > Microbacteriaceae > Plantibacter > Plantibacter sp. PA-3-X8. Next base: position 3,397,770 of record NZ_CP033107.1, on the reverse strand, counting down.
GCTGACGACGTAGGAGAAGCTGGTGAACATCCCGGCCATGTAGGACACGGACCACACCCTCCCGCTCGCGTCGTCCTTCCGCATGAAGGTGTTGACGATGAACGTCGCGCCGCAGACGAAGATGACGAGCGCGTTGATCACCGCGACGGTCTGGCTGTCGAAGGTCATTCGGTGCCGCCTCTCGGAATACGGACGACCGCGGTCGTGCCCTCACCGAGCACGCTGTGGACGGTGAGGTCGCCGCCGTGCAGACGGACGATGTCCCGACTGATCGCGAGGCCGAGACCGCTGCCGTGCACCGTGGAGTTGCGGACGAGGTCGGAGCGGAAGAACCGCTCGAAGAGCTTCGGTTGGTCCTCCTCGGAGATGCCGATGCCGGTGTCCCGCACGATGACCCAGGCCGTGTCGCCCTCCGCGGTGACACCGACGCTCAGCTCGCCGCCGTCCCGGTTGTACTTGATGCCGTTCGAGAGCAGGTTGTCGACGACCTGCCGGAGGCGGAACGGGTCGGCGAACAACGGCACGGCCTCCTCGTCGTGGCGCACGATGGCGATGCTCCGTTCGGCGGCCACGTGCGCCAACGACTCGACCGAGCGGTCGACGATCTCCCGGAGCTCGCACTCGGAGCGTTCGAGCACCATGGTCCGGTTCACGTCGCGGGAGGCTGCGAGGATGTCCGCGATGAGTTCGAGGAGTCGATCGCCGTTCGTCTGGGCGATCGTGAGCTGCTTCGCGACCCGCGGTGGGGGCCCCGGGTCGTCGAGCGCGAGGTCGAGGTACCCGAGGATCGACGTCAGCGGCGTCCGGAGCTCGTGCGACACGGAGGCCACGAGGTCGTCCCTGGCGCGGATCGCGTTGATCTCGCTCGTGACGTTGCGTGAGACGAGCACCGTGCCGTCGTAGCCGCCCTCGTGGTCGTAGAGGCGGCGGGAGGTGAGGGCGAGGGCGATCCGCTCGGTACCGGGGGCGCCGAGCCACACCGTGAGGTTCTCGAACTCCTCACCACGGCGTGCACGGATGTACGGCTTGTCCTGCGGCTGGAGGAGGGTCAGTCCGTCCTCGGCCCACACCGGGAGTGCGGGATTGACGTCGGACAGCTCGCCGACCTCGTCCTGCAGCCGCGTCTGGAACCGGTTGACCATCGCCCGGGCTCCGATGCGGTCGAAGCGGACGACGCCGAAGTTCACGGCGTTCAGGATCTCCGCGAGGCGGCTCTCCTGGTCCTGTGCACGCCCCAGGGCGGTCTCGAGCTGTCCGGCCTGCTTGTTCAGCAGCACGCGCTGCGCCTCCGTCCGCTTCGCGGTCATCGCGGTGGAGACGGCGACGAACGCGAGGACCGTGGGCAGGATGACGAGCGCCGGCAGGTTGGCGATGGTGATGTCCCCCGGGGTCATCGCGAGGGATGACCAGCTCGACGTGCAGACGAGCGCGATGGCGGTCACGGCACCTGCGAGGCCGAAGGCCGTCGCCATCCAGATGGTCGGGAAGACCCAGAGGAGTCCCGCGCCGATCAGGGGTTCGCCTTGCCGGATGAGCGCGATGGCGATGATGTCGAGGATCGGGAGCGCGATGAGGAGCCGCGGCACCTGGTTCCACGGCACGATCGGCGCGAGCGCCGTCGCGATGAACGCCAGGATCACCCCGATGTAGAAGAGGACCGAGTTGTCGTCGACGCCCTGGAACAGGAGCGTGGCGAAGAGGATGGCGACGACCGCGAGGCCGAAGAGCAGCTGTGGGAAGGCGCTGTAGCCGGTCATCCGACCGACGCGTCGTGGGACCTCGACCGCGTGCGGGCCCGTTCTCGTGGGCCCGGTGTCCGCGAGACCGGGTGCCGAGGCGGCGTCACCCGACGCCGACGGGCCGGACGGGGGAGTCCGTTCTCCGATCGGCTTCGCGGGCATGGGTTGAGCGTACCTCTGTCGGGGGTGGCGGAACGTGATACTGGGGACGGCTTGCGCCGGTGCGGGGATCCCCTCTAGCGGGTGCCCCAGTCGTAGAGCTGCTTGTGCAGGCGCAGGTAGACGAAGGTCTCCGTTCCGGAGACGCCGTCGACGGTGCGGATCTCGTCGTTCAGCAGCGCGATCAGTTCCTCGTCGTCCTCGCAGACCACCTCGACCAGCAGGTCGAAGGAGCCTGCGGTCAGGACGACGTAGTCGACGGCCGACAACGCGGACAGGCGGTCCGCGACCACGCGGGTGTCACCGGTCACCCGGACGCCGATCATCGCCTGTCGGGTGAAACCGAGCTGCATCGGGTCGGTCACCGCGACGATCTGGATGACGCCGGACTCCGTGAGTTTCTGCACCCGTTGCCGCACCGCGGCCTCGCTGAGTCCGACGGCCTTCCCGATCTCGGCGTAGGAGCGGCGTCCGTCGGTCTGGAGCTGCTCGATGATCGCCTTCGAGGTGTCGTCGGGCGGCGCCGCCTTCGCCGGTGCATCGGAGCTCGCTCGTGTCATGCGTCGATCATGACAGCGTGGACGGGTCGCGGCAAGCGGATCCGCAGGACCGACCGACCCCGGCGTCCGGATCCGTCGTCGCCGATCCCCGGACGGAATCCGCCGAGCCGGGTGGGGCGGTCCTGCGGTCGGCCGGTACCGTACTATCGTCGAGGGTGCATCAGCCACCGCCAGCCGTATTAGAGGAGCAGACGTGACCGAGCACGGGCAACGGATCGTCACGCTGCCCGGCGGGCGTCGAGTCTCACTCGCGTGGGCCGGCATGACCGATGTCGGCAAGCGACGCGAGTTGAACGAGGACGCCTTCGTGGCGCTCCCTCCCGTGTTCGCCGTGGCCGACGGCATGGGTGGGCACTCCGCCGGCGAGGTCGCGAGTGCCGCGGTCGCGCACCGCCTGACCAAGGCCACCGAGGGAGCCGAGATCCTCACCGTCGACGGCCTCGTCGACGCGCTGCGCATGGCCGTCGCGGACATGATCGACACCGCGGAGGAGGGCGAACTCGGCATGGGCACCACCGTCACCGGTGTCGTGCTGACGGCCGACGAGGGCGAGGGTCGCGTCGCGGTCTTCAACATCGGCGACTCCAGGGTGTACCGGCTGCAGGACGGCGAGCTGGTCCAGGTCACCGAAGACCACTCGATCGTCCAGGAGCTGATCCGCGCGGGAGCGATCAGCCCGGAGGAGGCGGAGTTCCACCCGAACAGCAACATGATCACCCGGGCCGTCGGACCGTCGGACGACCCCGTGCCTGACGTCGAGCTCTTCCCGATCGAGACCGGTGCCCGATGGCTCGTCTGCTCGGACGGGCTCACGAAGGAACTCACCGACCACGGGATCTGGTACTTCCTGACCGAGGGGGCCACGCCGGTCGACGCGGCCGAACTCCTCCTGCGTGCCGCCCTCGACAACGGCGGACGCGACAACGTCTCGGTCATCGTGCTCGACATCGCGGCGGTCGACGAGAGCGTCGAGCAGCCCGCCTCCTGAGCCCGCTCCACAGCCGCTGCTCGCGCGGGCTTCGCGCCCGGTCGGACCGTCCCGTCAGCCGGTCAGGGCCGCAGGGTGCTCCAGTGGAGCCATGAGCCCTTCGGACGTGACGCCCTCCGCGACCACCTCGCACCGGCCCGCGACGACGCCGGCCCGCCTCCGTGCCCCCAGCCCGCCGGCAGAGCCGCCCACCGGGTCGCTCCCGATCCTCGCAAGTCTCGCCCCGGTCGTCGGGTCGGTCGCCCTGTTCGCGATCACCGGCTCACCCGTGACCCTCGTCTTCGCCGCGCTCGGGCCCCTCATCGCCGTCGCCGGCTACATCGACGCACGCTGGACCAGACGTCGGCGCGGACGGCGGGCGCGCGCGGCGTATGACGCTGCGGCGCAGGAGCTGGAGCAGGACATCGCGCGAGCACACGTCGAGGAACGCGAGGAACTGCGAGCACTCCACCCTGCCGGTCGGCTCCTCGGGGTCATCGACGGACCCGATCGTGCCAGGTGGCGGGTACCGGAGGCCCGCCGCACGCTCGTCTGCGTCGGGCGAGGGGAGACGAGGAGTGCCGTCCGAGTGGACGCGGGGGCGGACGACGACCGATGGGAGTGGGCGGCACGGCTGTCCGAGGCGCCGGTCGTGGTCGAGGCGGTCGAGGGGATCGGCATCGTCGGTGGGAAGGTGTTCGCGCGCGCGGTGGCCCGCAGCATCCTCCTGCAGCTCGCCCGACAGCTCCCGCCGCAGGCAGCGCAGTTCTCCGGTGAGCCCGCGGCTCCCGACGACCGCACCTGGGCGTTCCTCGAGGACCTCCCACACCGTGCGGTCTCGGACCCCGCCGACCCGATGCCCGGTGGGCGACCGGCGGAGCCGACCCTCGTCTCGGTCGTCGAACGCTGGGAAGCGGTCGGGTCCGCCGCGGGGCGATCGGGAGGACGCCCGCCGACCGGCGGTGTACTCGTCGCCCTGTCCGACACCGTCGAGCTCATCCCTACCCGCTGCCGACACCTGCTCGTCCTCGATACCGACGGCCAGACCGTCCTCGCCGACGGTACCGGCGCCTCCACGTCCGTGCCGGTGTCGCCAACCCTGCTCGCGGAGGCCGAAGCGGAACACGTCGTCGAGGCGCTCACCGCCGCCGCACTCACGACGGGGGAGTCCCCGACCCTCTCGAGTCTGCCGACCGACGTCGCCTTCGCGCAGGTGCATCCGGTGCGGGGCCGTCGCCCGTCGGTGGGATCCGACTGGCGGCCCGATGCGCTCCGGGTCGCCGTCGGCACCGGCGTCGAGGGCGTGCAGCTGCTGGACCTCGGAGCGGACGGACCCCATGCACTGGTCGGCGGCACGACCGGGAGCGGCAAGAGCGAGCTGCTCATCACCTGGATCACGGCTCTCGCCGCGCAGTGCTCGCCGCAGGAGCTCTCCCTGCTCCTCGTCGACTGCAAGGGCGGCGCCTCATTCCAAGCGGTGGAGACTCTGCCGCACGTGGTCGGGATGGTGACCGACCTCGAACCGGGAGCGGCGGACCGCGTCGTGTCGAGTCTGCGTGCCGAGCTGCGCCACCGCGAGCGTGTGCTCGCCGGACACGGGGCGCGGCACCTGCTCGACCCCGTGCTCCTGCCGGAGCATCGCCCGGCACGGCTCGTCGTCGTCGTCGACGAGTTCCAGGCACTGCTCGACGCGAGCCCGCACCTCCATCAGGTGTTCGCCGACCTCGCGGCCCGCGGGCGATCACTCGGCCTGCATCTGATCCTCTGCAGTCAGCGTCCTGCGGCGGTCGCCGCCGACGCCATCCTCGCGAACTGCACGCTCCGCCTCTCGCTCCGGGTCACCTCGCGCCCCGACAGCGCCGCGATCCTCGGTGTGCCCGATGCGGCCGCGATCCCGGCCGGAACACCGGGCCGCTGCATCGTCTGGAACGGCGACCGACGACTCGTGTTCCAGTCCGCGGTCACCACGTCCGACGACATCCTCGCGGTCCGTGAGCGCTGGCGCGACGCGCCTGCACCTCGGCGACCATGGCTGGACCCCCTGCCGGCACGCCTGGCCTTGAGCGCTGTCTCGGCGATCGAGGCGGGACGTGCCGGAGGCTCGGAGAGCACCGGTGTCGACTGTCCTCCCGGGGAGGGTATCGTGTTCGGCCTCGCGGACCTCCCCGAGGAGCAGGCACAACGCCCCGCGGTGTGGTGTCCGGAGCACGACGGCTCGCTGCTGGTGCTCGGCACCGGACGTTCCGGTCGAACGACCCTGCTGGACACGCTCGAGGTCGGCGCGCGCGATCGCTTCCGCGTGGAGCGCGTCGGCCAGGATGCCGAGCAGGCCTGGGACACCGTCATGGCGCTGTCGGATCCGCTCCGCCCGACCGAGCGCACCCTCCTGCTGGTCGACGACGTGGAGTCGCTCCTCGCGACCGCCGGGGACGAGCACGGCGCCGCCCTCCGCGATGCACTGCTCGGCCTGCTTCGAGACGGGGGACGCCGCGGGATCAGCGTCGTCCTCGTCGCCTCCCGGCTCGGTGGTGTGGTCCACCGGTTCTCGGCTCAGCTGAGCAGCACGCTCGTCCTCCGCCTCGCCGATCGGCAGGATCATCTCGTCGCCGGCGCACCCGCCTCCTGCTTCGATCCACGCCGACCCGCCGGCCGCGCGCACTGGCAGGACTCGGAAGTGCAGATCGCGCTCGCTCCACCGTCGCCGGCGTCACCGTCCTCTGCGCCCGGGGTCCACCGCTGGCGGCCGAGCCCGGAACGCGCGACCGTCATCGTCACGCGCGCGACCGGAGCGGTCCGGGCGATGCTGCAGCGCTCGACCGGGACGGAGCGACGCGTGCGGCTCATCGAACCGGCAGCGCAGCTGTTCCCGTCCGCACCGCTCGCGGGCGTCGCGGGCGTCGAGAGCGACGTCCTGGAGGACGACGCCGCGATCGTCGTCCTCGTCGACCCCGAGACGTGGCTGTCGGGCCGGTTGGTCGTCGGGCGAGACCTTCCGCCGAGCACAGCCGGTGCCGACCTGGTGGTCCACGGCTGCTCCGCCGCCGACTTCCGGCAGGTGACCAGGAGCCGTGAACTCCCCCCGCTCCTCGGCTATGCGAGCGGCCGTGCCTGGTGGTGGCGGGCCGGACAGGAGGCGATGCGTGTGGACCTGCTCGGCTCCTGACCCGAAGCGGCCGAGGCTGTCGGCCGGGCGGTCAGACCGCGGTGACGGCGATCCGGCCGACGACGGCGGCTCCGCCGTGGATGGCCAGGTCGAGTTCCGGTTCGAGGGCGTCGACGGCGGCCGCATCGAGCGCTCCGACCGAGACGAGTAGTCGGAGGGCGACGATCGTCGACGCCCGGAGCGAGCCGTCGAGGACCTTGAGCGCGACGGTCGCGCCGCCGGGTGCCGACATGACCATCACGCCTTCCGCACCGAGCTTCGCGAACAGGCCGAGGCGTTCGATGACGAGCGTGTTCGCCCGGCCGGGTCCGTCGAGTGCCCAGCCGTTGGCGAGCACCGCCGCCGTGAGCAGCCCGGCGTTCCGGTACAGGGCGAACGGCGAGGTGGGGGAGGAGTTGACGACGCGTCCGATGCCACGTGCGAGTCCGGTCAGGGAGATCGCGTACACCGGAGCCCCGCAGCCGTCGACCCCGCTCGCGGCGGGCTTCTCGCCGGTGAAGCGCTCGACGGTGTCGCGGACGGCGAGCTGCAACGGATGGTCGGGCTCGAGGTACGTCGCCTGGTCCCACCCGTTCTGAGCGCAGGCGAGCAGCATGGCCGCGTGCTTCCCGGAGCAGTTCATGTACAGGGGGCTCGTGCCGAGGCCGTCCCGGACCAGCTCGTCGCGGGACGCGCGATCACCGGGCCAATCGGCCGGGCACTGCAACGCCGAGTCTTCGATCCGAGCCCGGCCGAGCATACTGCGCACGACCTGGACATGCTTCCGGGTGCCCGCATGGCTCGCGGTCGCGAGCACGGCCTGAGCGCCCTGGAGGGACACCCCGGCGTTCATGATCGTGATCGCCTGGAAGGGCTTGAGGCACGAGCGGGGGAAGACCGGTGCGTCCGGTGCTCCGAGGCTCGCGAGGACCTCGCCCTCCGGCCCGAGGACGATCGCCGATCCGGCGTGACGTGACTCGATGAAGCCGCTGCGCTCGACGACGGCCAGCTCCACCGCGTCCGCGACGCCGAAGGTCTGGGGGACCGCCGTGCTCACAGTGCTGCGAGCGCCTGATCGATGACCGTCATCGCGTCCGCGATGAGCTCGTCGGAGACGGCGAGGCTCGGGAGGAAACGGAGGACGTTGCCGTAGGTGCCGGCGGTGAGGACGAGCACGCCCTGCTGCGCGGCGGCTGCGGCGATGGCGCTGACGGCGGCCGGGTTGGGCTCCTTCGTCGTCGAGGCGGTACCCGGCTGGACGAGTTCCATCGCGATCATCGCGCCGATGCCGCGGACGTCGCCGATGATGTCGTACTTGCCCTGGAGCTCGAGCAGCGCCGCCGTCAGGGTGGCACCGATGCGATCCGCTTCGGCCAGCAGACCGCGCGACTCGATCGACTCGAAGACCGCGACCGACGCGGCACACGCGACGGGGTTACCGCCGAAGGTGCCACCGAGCCCGCCGGGCTGGCTGGCATCCATGATCTCGGCGCGCCCCGTCACCGCCGCGAGCGGCAGACCGCCGGCGATACCCTTCGCGCTCAGCACGAGGTCGGGGACGAGGCCGAAGTGCGAGCTCGCGAAGTACTCGCCGGTGCGCGCCATGCCGCTCTGGATCTCGTCTGCGATGAACACGACGCCGTTGGCCGTGCACCATTCCTGGAGCGCGGGGAGGTAGCCCTCCGCGGGGACGACGAAGCCGCCCTCGCCCTGGATCGGCTCGACGACGAGGCATGCGAGGTCGGTGGCACCGATGCGCTTCTCGAGGTAGGCGATGGTGCGGGCCGCAGCCGCAGCTCCGGACAGGCCGTCGTGGTAGGGGTAGGAGTTGGGGGCGTGGTAGACGTCGCCGGCGAACGGACCGTAGCCGGTCGCGTAGGGGGCGGCCTTGTAGTTCATCGCCATGGTCAGGTTGGTGCGACCGTGGTAGCCGTGGTCGAGCACCGCGACAGCCCGCCGACCGGTGTACTTGCGAGCGATCTTCACGCCGTTCTCGACCGCCTCCGCGCCCGAGTTCACGAGCACCGACTTCTTCGCGAAGTCGCCCGGGGTGTGCTCGGCGAGCAGCTCCGCGACGCGCACGTACTCCTCGTAGGGGGTGATCGTGAACAGGGTGTGCAGGACGTCGGCCGCCTGGTCCTGGACGGCGCCGACCACGGAGGACTCCGTGTGGCCGATGGTGGTGACACCGATACCGGCACCGAGGTCGATGAACTGGTTGCCGTCGACGTCGACGACGATCGCGCCGTGCGCGCGCTCGATGTACACCGGGAGGACACTCGACACGCCATCGGACACGACGGCGGTCCGGCGGGCGTGCAGCGCCTGCGAGCGCGGGCCCGGGACGGCCGTCACGATGCGACGCTCCTGCGTCACGCTGGGGGCGGAGGCGGTCGTCTGGTCCGTGGTGTCGAGCGTGTCAGTCATAGTCCTCCAGCGTAGCGCGACCTCCCGACAGCGGGGCCGCGAACGCGGGCCGCGGGGGAGAGGCCAGTGGGATACTGGTGGCATGATCACGGGCCACCACGACTACACCATCGGCGTCCGCTGGGACGGAGACCTCGGGACGGGTACGAGCGGGTACCGGGACTACTCCCGGGAGCTCACGGTGACGGCCGCCGGGAAGCACGACCTCGAGGGCTCGGCCGACAAACCGTTCCGCGGCGACCCGGGTCGATGGAACCCCGAGGAGCTGCTCCTCGCGGCCCTCGCCCAGTGCCATCTCCTGTCCTACCTGCACGTCGCCGTGACCCTCGGTGTCGTGGTGACGGCCTACACGGACGACGCCGTCGGGACCATGGTCGAGGACGGCGCGGGCAGCGGTGCGTTCACGGAGGTGGTCCTGCGTCCGCAGGTCACGGTCGCCGATGCGTCGATGGTCGAGGCGGCGCGAGCAGGGCACGCGCGCGCGAACGAGCTGTGCTTCATCGCCAACTCGGTGAACTTCCCGGTCCGTCATGAGCCGACGATCGTCGTCGCGACGACCACCTGAGGAGTGGACCGACGCCGCGGCTCAGAGCCGTTCCGGGCGGAAGGCGCGCTTGATGCGCTCGACGGTGTCCGCGGGCGGCGACTCGTTGTAGGCGTTCGCGAGCTCCTGGCCAGTGAGGGCGTGGATCGCCGCCATGATCTCGTCCGTCGCCTTGCGTCTGGCGCGTCCTGAGGTCGCCGGGCCATGGTGGCTCACGTCGATGGGTTCACCGAAGATCACCGTGACCGGTTTGAACTTCGGGATCGTGGTGCCCACCGGCATGAGGTCGTCGGTGCCGATGAGGCCCACCGGGACGACCGTCGCGCCCGTGGTGAGTGCCAGCCAGGCGACACCGGTCCTGCCGCGGTACAACCGTCCGTCGAGCGACCGGGTGCCCTCGGGGTAGATGGCGAAGGCCTCGCCGCTCTCGAGGATCCGGCGTCCCTGGTCGAGCGCCTCCTGCGCCGCCTGTCCGACGCCACGTTCGACCCCGACCGCGCCGATCGAGGTGAAGAAGGTGCGCGAGGCCCAGCCCTTCAGACCGCGTCCGGTGAAGTAGTCGGACTTCGCCAGGAACTGCACCCGTCGTGGCGCGCTGATCGGGATCGCGATGCTGTCGATGAACGAGAGGTGGTTGCTCGCCAGGATGACCGGCCCACGCTTCGGGACGTTCTTCCGGCCGATGATCTTGGGGCGGTAGGCCAGCTTCGCCGTCGTGTTCAGGACGGCTCGTCCGAAGTAGTAGACGACACCGGGTTTCGAGGGCGTGGCCACCGTGTCGTCCGTCGACGGTTCGACCGTGGTCTGGTCGGAGGGTTCCTGGGCGCGTCGCTGCGTCTGCTCCTCATCGGCCATGCGCACGACTGTACCCGCCGACGCATGCGCGACCCGGCATACTCACGTGTGACCGCCCACCGCGGATGTTCGGCGCGCTGTCAGCCAGCATGGAGCCTGGTGGGTGAAACTGGACCGACCCCTCAGCAACGACCGAAAGTTCCCCTGTGCGCAAGAGCCTCTGCCTTCTGGCCGTCATCGCGTCCCTCGTGTCGCTGACCGCGTGCAGTTCGGCGACGTCGCAGTCGCAAGCGCTTCCCAGTCCGGGGGAGTGCGCCGACACGAGCGCAGGCAAGGCGTCCAAGGCGATCAGCGTCAGTGGCGACTTCGGCTCGATCCCCGAGGTCACCTTCGCGAAGGGCACCCTCGCCGCAGACACGACCGAACGCACGATCGTGGCCAAGGGCGACGGAGAGCGGGTCGATCCCGGCGACACGACGTTCGTCGAGATGTCGATCTACAACGCCGTGACCGGGTCGATCGTCGCGCAGACCGCCTACGGTGCGAGCCCGGCGACGGCGATCGTGGTCAACGACCAGAAGTACCTGAAGGGCCTCGTCCGCGCCGTCGAGTGCACGAACGTCGGATCCCGCGTCGCGGCGTTCGTCACGGCGGGCGACGGGTTCGGTTCCGCAGGGTCGAGCGACGGCACGGTCCAGGCCGACCAGCCGCTGGTCGTCGTGGCCGACGTCCTCAGCACGGTGCACAGCGACGCCAAGGCGGACGGCGTCCCGCAGGAGCCCGTCGCCGGGATGCCCGCGGTCGAGCTCGACACCGCCGGACGACCCACGGTCACCATCCCCGAGGAGCCCGCTCCGGCCGATCTCCAGGTCGCGGTCCTCAAGCAGGGCGACGGAGCGGTGGTGCAGCCCGACGCCGAGGTCATCATCAACTATCAGGGTGTGAACTGGCGGACCGGCGAGGTCTTCGACGAGAGCTGGGGCAACGGACCGACCAACTTCCAGCTGTCCGCCGTGGTGAAGGGCTTCTCGAGCGCCATCGCCGGCCAGCACATCGGATCGCAGGTCATCGCCGTCATCCCACCCGACCTCGGGTACGGACCGAGCGGCGGCAACAGCCAGGCGGGCATCGAGGCCGACGACACCATCGTGTTCGTCATCGACATCCTCGACGCGAGCAGCACCACGGCTCCCGCCGCGGGCTGAGCGGCCCGCACCGCCGCCGACGTAGACTGACCGCCGTGAGACGCGTCATCATCCTCGGATCAACCGGCTCGATCGGCACGCAGGCACTCGACGTCATCCGGGGTGACCGCGACCGCTTCGAGGTCGTCGGCCTGACGGCCGCCTCGAACGCCGAGCTCCTCGCCGAGCAGGCCGCCGCCTTCCACGTCGACGACACGGCCCTGGGCGCGGCCGACGCCGAGCGGCTCATCCGCAGCGTCGACGCCGACGTGGTGCTGAACGGCATCACGGGCTCCATCGGGCTCGGCCCGACCCTCGCGGCCCTCGAGACGGGCAGGACGCTCGCGCTCGCGAACAAGGAGTCGCTCATCGTCGGTGGCGACCTCGTCCGGCGGATCGCGACACCCGGCCAGATCGTGCCCGTGGACTCCGAGCATTCCGCGATCGCCCAGGCCCTCCGATCCGGCACCGCCACGGAGGTGCGACGGCTCGTCCTGACCGCCTCGGGAGGACCGTTCCGCGGACGGGACCGCGCGTCGCTCGCCGGCGTCACGCCGGCCGAGGCACTCGCCCACCCCACCTGGGACATGGGTCTCGTCGTCACGACGAACTCGGCGACCCTCGTCAACAAGGGTCTCGAGGTGATCGAGGCGCACCTGCTGTTCGACGTCCCATACGACCGCATCGAGGTGACGGTCCACCCGCAGTCGATCGTCCACTCGATGGTCGAGTTCATCGACGGTTCCACCATCGCCCAGGCCTCCCCGCCCGACATGCGGCTCCCCATCTCCCTCGGGCTCGACTGGCCCAACCGGGTCCCAGGCGTCGGCGTCCCGCTCGATTGGACCTCGCGCCAGCAGTGGACGTTCGAGCCCCTCGACCACGAGGCCTTCCCGGCGGTGCGGCTGGCCAAGCTCGTGGGCGGGCAGGGTCGCACCTATCCGGCCGTGTTCAACGCGGCGAACGAGGAGGCCGTTGCGGCCTTCCACGCGGGTCGGCTGGGCTACCTCGGCATCCTCGACACCGTCCGCGCGGTCGTCGACGACCACGAGGCGCCCGAGGGCGAGCTCACCCGGGAGGCGCTCGCGGAGGCGGAGCGCTGGGCGAGGGCTCGCGCGCAGCAGCGCATCGGCTGACCTGCCCGTCCATCGTCGGAAGCTTCCGAGCGGCCGTACAGCCGGCGTGCAGCCGGTGACCCGACCGCGCGAGTAGGGTTACGCCGTGGAATCCGTCCTCCTCTACCTCCTCGGCATCGTGATCGTGCTCGTGGGCCTCATCGTGTCCATCGGGCTGCACGAGGTCGGTCACCTCGTGCCCGCGAAGCTGTTCGGCGTGCGGGTCACCCAGTACATGATCGGCTTCGGTCGCACCATCTGGTCGCGCCGCAAGGGCGAGACCGAGTACGGCGTCAAGATGATCCCGCTCGGCGGCTACATCTCGATGATCGGCATGTTCCCGCCCAAGCAGCCCGGCGGTGCCGCCCGGAACGCCAGCACCGGCTTCTTCGACACGCTGGTCCAGGACGCGCGGGAGGCGAGTGCCGACACGATCGGCGCCGGCGACGAGGAGCGCACCTTCTACCGGTTGCCCGTCTGGAAGCGGATCGTCGTCATGCTCGGCGGGCCGTCCATGAACCTCGTCCTCGCCGTCCTGTTCATCGGTATCGCCGTGTCGGGGTTCGGCGTCCCGCAGCAGAGCAGCACGCTGACCTCGGTGTACGAGTGCGTGTTGCCGTCCACCAGCGACCGCCAGAGCTGTGCAGCGGGGGATCCGCAGGGTCCGGCGGCCGCCGCGGGCTTGAAGCCGGGCGACACGATCCTCTCGATCGACGGCACCCCGATCTCCACGTTCGCCGAGATCTCCGCGGCCGTGCAGGATTCGCCGGGCAAGCCGTTGGCCCTCGAGGTCGCGCGCGGTGAGCAGCGACTCGACCTCACCCTGACGCCGTTGCTGCTCGAGCGGGACGTCGTCGACGCCGAGACCGGCAAGATCGTCACGAACGCCGACGGCTCGGCGAAGACCCATGAGGTCGGCTTCGTCGGCATCACCCCGCAGCAGCAGATGGTGGCGCAGCCCGTCACCACGATCCTGCCGACCGTCGGCGACACGATCGCCCGGACCGCCAACATCATCCTGAACCTGCCCCAGCGACTCATCGACGTCGGGCAGGCCGCGTTCGGATCCGGCGAGCGCGACCCCAACGGGCCGATGAGCGTCGTGGGCGTCGGACGGGTCGTGGGCGAGGTGGTCAGCCTCGACGAGATCCCCGTCGCGTCGAAGGCGGCGACCGTGTTCGGCATCCTCGGGTCGCTCAACGTCGCGCTCTTCGTCTTCAACCTCATCCCCTTGCTGCCCCTCGACGGCGGGCACGTCGCAGCAGCGCTCTGGGAGGCGATCCGTCGCCGCTTCGCGAAGGTCTTCCGACGTCGCGACCCGGGACCGGTGGACGCGGCGAAGCTCATCCCGCTCACCTTCGGCGTGGTGATCGTCCTCGGCGGCATGAGCGCGCTCCTCGTGTACGCCGACATCGTCAAGCCGGTCAACCTCTTCGGCTAGGCCGACGCGACCGGAGCCCGCGGGACCGTCCCATCCCGGTACGGCCGTACTCCCCGGGGAGTACGGTGCAGGCTCCGTGCGGGCGACGCGGCGGCTCCGACCCGCGAGTAGCATGCAGGGATGGCATCGGTCGAGACGGGTTCGGCACCCTGGACGACGCCGAGCGATCGCCGACCCGGACGCCCCGTCTGGCGCCTCTGGGCGCCGGTGGTGGTGTCCTTCCTCGTCCAGGTGCCCGCGACAGCGGTGCTCGCCCTCCACGGTTCCTTCGGCCCGGGTGCCGGTGCCTCGGGGTGGTCCCGTTCCTCGGCAGTCCTCCTGGCACTCGCCGGCGTGCTCTGCCTGCTCGCTGCCAGGCGGTCGCCCGGGCCGACGGTCGCGGCGGTCGCCGTGCTGTCGACCGCCTCGATGCTGACGGGTCCCACCTGGGGCCCTCCCGCCGTGGCGCTGGCGTTCGCCGCGGGTTCCGGCATCGTCCGTGGGGCGCGCGGCTGGGCCTATCCGTCGCTGGGACTCGGGTGGGCGCTCGCCCTGACCGTCGCGCTCGCCGTCGGTTGGAAGGTGTCGGGCTTCCGTGTCGGGGCCACGACCGCCCTCGTCATCGTCGCCGTCCTCCTCGCCGAGGGACTCCGCACCCGGCGCGAACAGCTCGACGCGGATCGCCGGCGTCAAGGTGAACGCCGGGCATCCGCCGCGCAGGAGGAGCGCGTGCGCATCGCCCGTGAGCTGCACGACGTGGTCGCCCACTCGCTCGCGCAGATCACCGTCCAGGCCGGCATGGGCCTGCATCTCATGGACACCCAGCCCGAACGTGCCAGGGAGGCTCTGACGAACATCAAGGGGTCGAGCAAGGCGTCGCTCGACGAGGTCCGTGGCCTCCTCGACGTCCTCCGTGGTGCCGATGCGGCCCAGGATCCCACGACCGGCGCGCCGAGGCGACCGGGGCCGGATCTCGAGGCACTACCAGTCCTCGTCCAGTCCCTCCGAGACCAGGGCGTCGACGCGGTACTCGAGCTGCGCCTCGTCTCCACGCCCGGCGCGGCCGTGCAGCAGGCGCTGTACCGGATCGCGCAGGAGAGCGTCACGAACGTCCTCCGGCACGCGCAGGCCGGACGGGTCTCCGTCGAGCTCGTCGAGGTCGACGGCACCTATCGCCTGCTCGTGGAGGACGACGGGGTCGGTGCCCCACCCGGACCCGCGGAGCACGGCAACGGCCTCCTCGGCATGACCGAGCGCGCCGAGCTCCTCGGCGGCACCCTCGAGACCGGGCGGAGTCCGCTCGGCGGCTTCCGTGTCACGGCCCGGGTGCCGGTCCGAGGCGTCGCATGATCCGCGTGGTCGTCGCCGACGACCAGGCACTCATCCGCGGCGGGTTCCGCGCCCTCCTCGACGCGGAGCCCGACATCGCGGTCGTCGGTGAGGCGGCCGGTGGGGACGAGGCGCTCGTCGTCGTCCGTCGGGAACGCCCGGACGTGGTCCTCATGGACATCAGGATGCCCGGAGGGGACGGCCTGGCCGCAACCGAGGCCATCGTCGCGGATCCGGCGCTCGAGGCCACCCGCATCATCGTCGTCACCACCTTCGAACTCGACGAGTACGTCGCGCAGGCGATCCGGGCAGGTGCGAGCGGCTTCCTCGTGAAGGACACCGAGCCGGCCGAGCTCATCCGGGCCGTCCGTGTGGTCGCGTCGGGTGACGCCCTGCTGTCGCCCGGGGTCACGAGGCGGCTGCTCACCCAGGTCGCCGGAGCGATCGCCGCGCCGCTCGACGACGCCGTGATCGCCGGGCTCACCGAGCGCGAACGCGAGGTGCTGGGGCTCGTCGGACGCGGACTCACCAACGAGGAGATCGGAGGGGCGCTGTTCCTCAGCCCGCTCACGGCGAAGACCCACGTGTCGCGCATCATGGCGAAGCTCGCCGCGCGCGACCGGGTCCGGCTCGTCGTCATCGCCTACGAGACCGGGCTCGTCAGTCCCGGCGTCTGAGCGCCGGGTGGTCGTACTCCCGGGGGAGTGCGGTGATCCGTCCCGTCGTCGGATGCCCTCGGCCGTCATCCGGAGGAGGCTCGGGGTCGTGATGCGGACGACGGTCGTCGTCCGCCCGACGAACGGAGTCCTCCATGTCCACCTCCCTGATCGTGCTCGCCGCGACCGCGATGCATCCCGGCGGTCCCGGGCCGGGCTTCCACCTCCTCTGGCTGCTGCTCATCCCCGCGTTCTGGATCGCCGTGATCGTCCTCATCGTCGCGCTCGCCGGTCGGCGGTGGCGTCGCCGAGCCTGGTCCGGGGCGTCCCCGGACGGCCACCAGGGCCCGCCGTGGGCCTGGCGCCAGGACGGGTCGCGGAGCGCCGAGCAGACGCTCGCCGAGCGTTTCGCCCAGGGCGACATCGACGAGGTCGAGTACCGGGAACGGCTCGGCGTCCTGCGAGCGAATCGCGAGGCACCGCCCGCCCGTTGACCGTGGATCGCGACGTCCCAGCAGGCATTCAGCTCACGGGGAGCCTGCGGGGCGTCGCGCGCGTAAGCTGAGGCTCGTGGTAGCTATCAATCTGGGTCTTCCGTCGGTTCCCGAGACGCTCAGCCCGCGGCGCAAGTCGCGACAGATCAAGGTCGGCAAGGTGCTCGTCGGCGGCGATGCCCCGGTGAGCGTCCAGTCGATGACGACGACCCAGACGACCAACATCAACGCGACCCTCCAGCAGATCGCCGAGCTCACGGCCTCGGGCTGCGACATCGTCCGCGTGGCCGTCCCGACCCGCGACGACGCCGAGGTGCTGCCGATCATCGCGAAGAAGAGTCAGATCCCGGTGATCGCCGACATCCACTTCCAGCCCGCCTACGTCTACGCCGCGATCGACGCGGGGTGCGCGGCCGTCCGGGTCAATCCCGGCAACATCCGGAAGTTCGACGACCAGGTCGGCGAGATCGCCCGGCGCGCGAAGGCCGCCGGCGTCTCCCTCCGCATCGGTGTCAACGCCGGTTCCCTCGACCCGCGGCTGCTGCAGAAGTACGGCAAGGCGACCCCAGAAGCGCTCGTCGAGAGTGCCGTCTGGGAGGCGAGCCTCTTCGAGGAGCACGACTTCCACGACTTCAAGATCTCCGTCAAGCACAACGACCCGGTCGTCATGGTGAAGGCCTACCGGCTGCTCGCCGAGCGCGGTGACTGGCCGCTGCACCTCGGCGTGACGGAGGCCGGTCCCTCCTTCCAGGGCACCATCAAGAGCGCGACCGCGTTCGGCATCCTGCTCTCCGAGGGCATCGGCGACACCATCCGTGTCTCGCTCTCCGCGCCGCCGGCGGAGGAGATCAAGGTCGGGCTGCAGATCCTGCAGTCGCTGAACCTCCGCGAGCGCAAGCTCGAGATCGTCTCCTGCCCGAGCTGCGGGCGCGCCCAGGTCGACGTCTACAAGCTCGCGAACGACGTGACCGACGGCCTCGAGGGGATGAGCGTCCCCCTGCGCGTCGCTGTCATGGGTTGCGTCGTGAACGGCCCCGGAGAGGCTCGCGAGGCCGACCTCGGCGTCGCGAGCGGCAACGGCAAGGGCCAGATCTTCGTCAAGGGCGAGGTCATCAAGACGGTGCCGGAATCGGAGATCGTCGCGACGCTCATCCAGGAGGCCAACCGTCTGGCCGCCGAGATGCCCGCCGACGACACCTCCACGGGCGCTCCGGTGGTGACGGTCGGCTCCAACTGAGCCTGGAGCGCCGCCCGACCGGTCTCCGGTCGAGGGGCGCTCCCGTCAGCGGGCCGTGCGGTGACGAGCCCCGTGCGGAGCGCGCACCGGTGTCTCCGTCTCGATCGGCGCGAGCCGACGGGAGGGGATCGGTTGGCGCTCGGCCGGCTGGACGCCACGAGCGCGACGGACCAGACGGCGAGCGATCTGCAGTGGCCGCCCGATGACGAAGGCGACCGTGCCCAGCGCGCTCGTGTCGGCCCGCCCGAACGCCCGACGCCGCTCCCAACCGGTGCGGAGCATGCCGCCGCGACTCTGTCGTGCCCGAGGACGGATCGGCAGGGTCCCGAGGTCGCGCGCGGCGAACGCCTCCTCCGACCGCTGGATCCAGTCGTCCTCCAGGGCGGGGTGGAAGTAGTTCTGCTGCAGCCAGTCCGGGTTCGGGTGCCGGAACCGGGCGGCCATGAGGTCGTCCTTGGAGGCCAACAGCCCGCTGCCCTCGAAGACGGTGTTGATGAGTGCCGGGTCCACACCGAAGTCGTCGAGCAGGATGACCGGGACCCCGGCCGCGATGGCCTCGATCGCGGCGGTGGAACTCACGGTGACGAGCCCGGCCGCGTGGCCGAGGTGGACCGCCATCGACCCGGTGGCGACCCGCAGGTTGTCGGGTGTCGGACCGGTCAGGAGGGTGTCGAAGGGGTAGTGCTCGTGATGGGTCTGCGGGTCGCCGGCGAGGCCGCGCACCTTGATCACGACGTCGAGGTCGCGGTGCCGGTTCGCGAGGGTCCGCAGCCAGGACAGGATCCGGAGCCGGTCGCCGCGATCGGCCGGGACGGTGGCCTGGGCGGCGAAGACGACCCGGGTACGCGGGGCGGGCTCGGCCGGTGACTCGGTCGCCGTGTCCGTCAGGAACGGCAGGGTCGCGAGCGCGAACGCCGGTTCGACCCCGTGCGTCAGCGCGAGTTCACGGTAGGCGGCGACCTCGCGGTGGCTGTGCAGGACGAAGACGTCCGCCTGCGCGCGGAGGAAGATCCCCTTCCACTTCGCCGGGATGGAGATGCCGGGGAGGCCGGTGAGCACCACCGGGCGGGTGGAGCGCCCGAGCGCGAGGAGTTCCGAGATGACGACCTCGGCGACCGGCCCACGCGTGGAGACGAACACGCCGTCCGGCTGCTCGGACCGGATGAGGTCGACGAGTCCTCGGAGCGACAGGCGACGGACGGTCCGCCCCTCGAACGCCGTGTGGAGCAGGGCGATGTCCACCTGCCGGTCGGTGGCGGACACGTCGCTCTCGATGAGGACGAGGTCGACGTCCCAGCCGGTCGCGCGGGAGAGGGTGGCGGCGCCCCACTTCACGAAGGAGTCGGAGTCCACCACCCCGATCACTCGACGGCGGGGCCCATGATCAGGCATCGACCCTGCGCAGCTTCGCGAGTGGGGCGAGTTCACCGGGGAAGATGCGCTTGACGCCGTCACCCATGGCGGTCTCGATGACCCGGATGTCGCGGACGAGGTTCGAGAAGCCGTGCGGTTCGAGCGACGCGGCGTGGTCCGAGCCCCACATGGCACGGTCGAGCGTGATGTGGCGTTCCACCATCGTGGCCCCGAGGGCGACCGCGGCGAGGGAGATCTGCAGACCGGTCTCGTGGCCGGAGTACCCGATCGGCACACCGGGGTACCGGGCGGCGAGGCTGTCGATCATCCGGAGGTTCGCCTCTTCGGCGGGCAAGGGGTACGTGGAGGTCGCGTGCAGGATGACCAGCGGCGAGCCCCGGAGGATCTCGACTGCGCGGTCGATCTGCTCGAGCGTCGACATGCCGGTCGAGAGGATGATCGGCTTCCCGGTCGCGGCGAGACGGGTCAGGAGGCCCGAGTCGGTCACGGAGGCGGACGCGACCTTGTGCGCGCTGACGCCCAGGTCCTCAAGGAAGTCGACGGACGGTTCGTCCCACGGGGAGGCGAACCAGCTGAGGCCTCGCAGGGTGGCGTGGTCGCCGATCTCGATGTACTGCTCACGGTCGAACTCGACCCGGTAGCGGTAGTCGAGGTAGCTCATCTCACCCCACGGCGTCTGCCGCGGGACGTCGCGCATGTGCGCCGGCGTCGAGATCTCCGGCGTGCGCTTCTGGAACTTGACGGCCTGTGCGCCGGCGTCGGCGGCCACGTCGATGAGTCGCTTCGCGAGCTCCACGTCGCCGTTGTGGTTGAGACCGATCTCCCCGATGACGTACGCGGGGGCGCCGCCGCCGACGGGGATGCCGTCGATGCGCACGGGAGACGGCTGCGTCCGGCCGTCGAGGTCGGTGGTGTCGTTCGCGTCCTGGTGGATGCTCATGGTCGTGCTCCGTTCGATTGCAGCGTGGACAGCTTCAGGGGGTCGAGGGTCGCGCGTGCGGCGAGGACGAGGTCGGCGAGTTCGCGGACGGCCCCGTCGCCGCCTCGGCGTTCCAGGACGAGCCGGGAGACGGCACGGGCCTCCGGGTGCGCATCGGCGACGACCACCGGCCAGCCGACGATCTCGAGGGCCGGGATGTCGTTGACGTCGTTGCCGAGGTACGCGATGCGGTCGAGTGGGACGCCCTTCGCCGTCGCCCAGTCGCGGAGCGCGGTCGCCTTGTCGGCTGAGCCGTACACGACGTCGACGCCGAGTTTGGCCGCGCGTGCGGCGACGATCGGGACCCGCTCGGTCGACAGGATCAGGAACGGCAGCCCGGCCTCGCGCAGCTGACGGACGCCGAGGCCGTCACCGCGATGGACGCTCACCCGTTCGACTCCGTCGGCGTCGATGCTGGCGCGGTCGTCGGTGTGGACCCCGTCGAAGTCGGTGACGACAGCGTCGACGTCGAGGTGGCGCTCCGAGCGTTCCGAGCCCGACGGGATCCCCAGCTGGCGTTCGGCGAGTCCGGCGATCGCCTCCGCGACGAGCAGATCCTCCGGCTCGTCGATGTCGAGTGCGGCGAAGGACCTGGTGACGGCCGGCGCGATCCGGCCGAAGAAGCGGTGCCGGGCCTCGAGGAAGCCGCCCGTGTCGAAGACGTAGAACGAGCCGGTCTCGCGGTACTGCGGCGCGCGGTCCTGTCGCCGGGGCCGCTCGCGGTGGTCGTGACCGATCCCTCGGGCACCCTTCGTCTTCTCCGTCCAGAGGAATCCGTGGTCGAGCACCGCGGCGAAGACGGAGTCCGCCCGCCCGGAGGAGACCAGGGCGACGGCGTCGTCGAGTGCTTCAACGTCGAGGAAGGGCGACGTCGCCTGCGCGAACACCGTCACGGGGGTCAGCTCTCCGCGCTCCGCGAGGACGCCGAGCGCGTGGAGGAGCGCGGCCTCGGAGGAGGTGCTGTCCTCGGCGAGTTCGGCCGGCCGGTCGATGACCTCGGCACCGGCGGCGACGGCGGCGGCGGCGAGGTCCGGGTGATCGGTCGTGACGACCACGCGCGAGACGCCACCCGACCGCAGCAGCCCTTCGACCGATCGCGCGATGAGGGTGCTCCCGCGGACCGTCCTGAGATTCTTGCGGTGGATCCCCTTCGAACCGCCCCTGACCGGGACGATCGCCGTCGCGCCGTCGGTCTCCGGGTGCCTCCCGTGCGCTGCAGATGTCATCGATCCACGGTAGGAAGCGGCGGTGGACGCGAGGGGGACGGTGGGCGAACGGCGGCCGACGCCCTGGTGGCCATCCGGTGGCCGAGGCGTCCGAGCTCCGGATCTTCACACGTAGACTGTTCGGACCGCCGGGTTCCACCAGGCGGATCCGCGTTCGACGGTCATCCGTCCGGACCGCCAGCCTCGCCAGGGAGACCAGTGACCGTGACGCCGAGCACCCCCATCGCGCCAGCCGAGCTGCAGCGGGCCCGCAGCATCCTCTCCGAGATCGTCGGTGCCTACGATGCGAAGGTGGTCGGCCAGCAGGGCCTGCGCACCACCCTGCTCGCGGCGCTCGTCTCGGGCGGACACGTCCTGCTCGAGAGTGTCCCAGGACTCGCGAAGACGACCGCGGCGGAATCGATCGCTCAAGCGGTGAACGCCTCGTTCAAACGCATCCAGTGCACCCCCGACCTGTTGCCGAGCGACATCATCGGCACCCAGATCTACGACGCCCGCACGGGCGCGTTCCAGACCCAGCTCGGGCCCGTACACGCGAACTTCGTGCTCCTCGACGAGGTCAACCGGTCGAGCGCGAAGACCCAGAGCGCGATGCTCGAGGCGATGCAGGAACGCCAGACCTCCATCGGCGGCACGCACTATCCGCTGCCGAAGCCGTTCTTCGTCCTCGCCACGCAGAACCCCATCGAGCAGGAGGGCACGTACCACCTGCCCGAGGCGCAGCTCGACCGCTTCCTCCTCAAGGAGGTGCTCGACTACCCGACGATCGGCGAGGAGGCCGAGATCGTCCGTCGGGTGAACTCCGGGCTCTACGAGACCGACCAGGACCGCCCGGGGGTGAGCCTCGAGGACGTCCTGTTCCTGCAGTCCCTCGCCAAGCGGGTCTACCTCGACGCATCGATCCTCAACTACATCGTCCAGACGGTCTACGTGACCCGCCATGCGAGCGACTACCTGCCGCCGAAGCTCGCGAGCTACATCGAGTACGGGGCGAGCCCGCGCGCCAGCATCGCGTTCAGCACCGTCGCGCGGGCGCTCGCGATCCTCGCCGGCCGCGACCACGTCATCCCGGAGGACGTCAAGGGCTACCGCCACCAGGTGCTGCGGCACCGCATCATCCTGAACTTCGAAGCCGCGGCCGACGACGTCTCGCCCGAGACGATCATCGACGCCGTCTTCGGAGCGGTCCAGGCACCGTAGGCCCGTGTCAGCCCCGCTGCTCCACCGGGTGAAGTCCAAACTCTTCATCCACGCCCACCGCCGCGTGCGGGGGATGCTCGACGGCGAGTACCGTTCGGTGTTCCAGGGCAGGAGCCTCGACTTCGACGACCTCCGCGAGTACACCCCGGGCGACGAGATCAAGGACATCGACTGGAAGGCGACGGCCAGACACGGCGCTCCACTCGTGAAGCGCTACATCGCCACGCGGAAACACCAGGTGCTGTTCGTCGTCGACACGGGTCGTGATCTCGCGGCGCTCGCCGAGGGTGGGAGCACCAAACGCGAGGTCGCCATCCTCGCGGTCGGCATCCTGGGATACCTCGCGATCCGGCACGGCGACCTCGTCGGTCTCGTCGCCGGCGACGCCGCCGCACCGGAACTCGTCCGACCCGCCGGCACCGAATCGGCACTCGAGCGCCTGCTGCAGCACATCGACCGGCGTGCGTCGCTCGCGGCACCCCAGAGCGATCTCGACGAGTTGCTCGGCTACGCGGCACGGTCGGTCAAGCAGCGCTGTCTGCTCGTGATCGTCTCGGACGATGAGGAGATCACGCCGAAGCGGTCGGAGATCCTCCGCCGCCTGCACGTCCAGCACGAGGTGCTCTGGATCTCGGTCGGCGACGCCGACCTCATGCGGGCGGAGTACACCGGTCGGGCGATGGTCGACGTCGCCGACGAGCGGTCCCTGCCGGCCTTCATCCGGTCGGACGACGCGCTCCGTCGTGAGTTCACCGAGGCCGTCACCAGCGCGACCGCCAGACACCTCGACCAGCTCGAGGAACTCGGCATCAGCGGTCAGCGCGTGACCGGAGCCGACGACGTCGTCCCCGTCCTCTTCCACCTCCTCGAGGCCCACCGACATGCCCGGCGATAACGGCTACTACGCACCGGTCCAGTACACGCTGCTCTGGCCGGTGCTCGGACTCGTGCTCATCGCGCTCGTGATCGGGTGGTACGTCTGGATACTCGCCCACGTGCGCCGTCGCGCGCGCGGGAGCGCGCCGCGCCCGGCGCCGCAGCCGTCGCCGACCGTCCTGCGCGACCGCTACCTCGCACTCATCGGCGAGATCGAGCGCGACCACGGGGACGGCGCCCTGAGTACGCGGCGCGCCCACCAACGGCTCGGCGCGATCCTCCGGATGTACGCGCACGAGTCCAGCGGCGTCCGCGCCCAGGTCATGACCCTCGCAGACCTCGATCGCGCCGGACTCGCGCCACTCAGTCGTGCCGTGTCGGCCTACTACCCGGTCGAGTTCCGCGAGGCCGAGACGGGCAGCGTCGCCGAGGCCGCCACGCTCGCCCGCCAGGTGGTGACGACGTGGAGCTGATCTACTGGTGGATGCCGCTCGTCTGGCTCCTCGCCGTGGCCGTGGTGGTCGCCGTCGTCGTCCTCGTGGCCCGCACCGGGCGGCGCCGGAAGGCGAACGCCGAGCCCCTGTGGGTCGCGCACTCCGAACGGCTCACCGCGCTCCCCGGTTACCGTCGCGCGCTGTCGCGGTACCGGCGCCTCATCATCGCGACGATCGCCGCGCTCGGGGTGCTGCTGCTCGCCGGCACGGCCCTCGGGTCACGCGTGGTGAGCACGACGGTGTTCCAGCCCGAACTGCGCAACCGCGACATCGTGCTCTGCCTCGACGTGTCCGGGTCGATGACGGAGTACGACGCCGCGCTGGTCGGGGTGTTCGAGAAGCTCGTGCAGCGGTTCGACGGTGAGCGGATCGCGCTCGTCCTGTTCAACGCGTCCGCGACCACGTACTTCCCGCTGACGAGCGACTACGACTACGTGGCAGCGCAGCTCGACCACCTCGTCGAGGACCTCACCTCGCCGGAGAGCGACTACGAGTACTGGAACGGCACCGATCTCGGGAACGGCTCGTCCCTCATCGGCGACGGTCTCGGGTCCTGCGTCATGCGGTTCGACCAGGTCGGCGAGGAACGGTCGCGCTCGATCGTGCTCGCGACCGACAACTACGTCGCGGGCGAGCCGATCCTCACGCTCAAGGAGGCCGGCGCCTACGCGAAGGCGCAGGACGTGACGGTGTACGGGATCAACCCCGGCGACGTCTCCAGCAAGGACTACCTCGACGACCTCGCCGCGGAGATGGACGAGGTCGTGACGTCCACCGGCGGGGACTACTACGCGCTCGCCGACCCCGGCGCGGTCGGCGGCATCGTCCAGCAGATCACGGCGGAGCAGACGAAGACGCTGAAGGGCGCCAAACAGCTCGTGCAGGTCGACGAGCCGTTCGTGTTCGTGCTGGCGGCGTTCGGCGGCCTCGCGGCGCTCATGCTGCTCGCCTGGAGGTTGCGCCGATGACCATCAACCCCGTTCTGCCGATCTGGGCCGTCGCCGTGCTCGGCACCGTCCTCGCGTCCTTCGCCGTCTGGCAGTTCCTCGCCGGGGTGCGGCGGCCAGGAGCCTGGCACTGGATCGCCCGACTGGCCATGGTCGTCGTGCTCGTGATCATCGCCCTCCGACCGACCATCCCCGGCAACCATCGCCCACCGTCCGCGATGGGCGACCTCGACGTCTACTTCGTCGTGGACACGACGAGCTCGATGGCTGCCGAGGACTGGCCGGACGAGACCGCGTCGGGGACGGACGAGAACGGCGCCCCGAAGCCGCCGACCCGACTCGACGGTGCGAAGGCCGACATCACCGGTATCGCCGACCGGCTGGCCGGTGCCCGATACGCCCTCGTGACGTTCGACGCCGTGGCCGTCCAGCGCATGCCCCTCACGACGGACGCGACGGCGCTCCGGTCGGCTGCGGAGGCGATGACGCAGGAGATCACCACCTACTCCCGCGGCAGCAGCATCGACGCATCGGTGGAGTTCATGACCACGCTGCTGACCCAGGCCGAGGAGCAGGAGCCGGGTCGGAACCGGATCATGTTCTACCTCGGTGACGGCGAGCAGACGAGTGGCGCGGCCCCCGGGTCGTTCGAGAGCATCGCACCGCTCATCGGCGGCGGTGGCGTGCTCGGCTATGGGACCGAGGCCGGTGGGACCATGCGCGAGTTCTCCGGGTACCAGGACGGCAGCGTCCGCTACATCCAGGACTACTCGACCGGTGAGCCCGCCGTGTCCCGGCTGGATCCGGGCGCACTCGAGACGATCGCGTCGCAGCTCGGCGTCGAGTCGGAGATCAGGACACCGGGTGCGTCGCTCGACGACGCACTCGACGGCCTCGCCGTCGGCGGCGTCACCGTCGAGGACGAGGTGGACATCCGGCGCACCGATGAGCTGTACTGGGTGTTCGCGCTCGGGTTCGGTGTGCTGCTCCTCACCGAGCTCCCCGGCCTGGTCGGCGCGCTGGGCGAGCTCCGACGGACGAAGGGTGGGCAGGCATGACCCTCTTCGATGATCGGACCCGCACCGACCGGCCCGACGATGCGCCGCGCAGCCCTGAGCCACGGCCACGACTCGAGGAACCGCGGCGTCCGCCGCTGGCCCCGGCCGAGGTCGCCCGGTTGCGCCGTCGGCTGTTCTGGTGGTCCCTTCCGCTGGTCCTCGTCGCCCTCGTCGTCGGGGTCAAGTTCGTGAGTCTGCCGGTCGTCGCGCAGTCGGCGATCGCCGAGTACCGCGCCGAGGACTACTCCGGGGCGCAGTTGAGCGCGGGCCACCTCTTCACGGCGAACGTCGTCGAGCCGTGGATCGCCTGGTTCGACCGGGGCACCGCGGCCGCGGCCGGACAGGACTGGGTGCAGGGGACCGACGACCTCGGCAAGGCGCTCGAGCTCGCGCCGACCGAGGAGACCGCCTGCATCGTCCGGGTCAACCTGGCGCGCGCGTACGAGACCCAGGCCGACGAGTACGTGAAGGGCCAGTTCTTCCAGGGCGCCATCAACCTCTACGACACCGCGAAGCGCATCGTCGACGAGGGCGAGGGCTGCTTCGAGGGGGAGTCCCAGGATCAGAACGAGGACCCCCAGGACCCGCAGGACCCTCAGGACCCGCAGGACCCGCAGGACCCGCAGGACCCGCAGGACCCGCAGGACCCTCAGGACCCGCAGGACCAGGGTGATCAAGGTGATCAAGGTGGTCAAGGAGGTCAGGACGACCAGGGCGGTCAGGGTGACCAGGGCGACCAGGGTGACCAGGGGGACCAGGGCGGAACCGGGCAGCAGCCCGACGTGATCGATCCGAAGGGTACGCCCGGTGAGAACCTGCAGGACACCGGCGATCGCATCGACCGCAAACGTCAGGATGCGACCGACCAGCGCGACCGGTCCGGCGGGCAGGGCCAGCAGGATCCGTCGAACGGGGGACAGGGCGACGGCGACTCGAGCGGCTCGAGCGGTACCGGTGACAGCGAGGTCGACGGGAAGGTCGACAAGTTGAAGGACGCCGGCCAGGACGCCCAGCAGGACAAGTCGACCGAGGACGCCAAGAACCGCGGTCGGAACAACGACAACGGGAACTTCGCCGATCGCCCCTGGTAGCGGTTCCGGGCTGCCTGCGTGTGACGGACTAGCATGGACAGGTGGTTACGCGCCTTTCGAATTACTTCCTCCGTACGCTCCGTGAAGACCCTTCCGACGCGGAGGTGACGAGTCACCGCCTGCTGGTGCGGGCGGGGTACATCCGACGCCAGGCGCCGGGTGTCTTCGCCTGGTTGCCGCTCGGGTTGCGGGTGAAGAACAAGATCGAGGCCATCGTCCGCGAGGAGATGGCGAACGCCGGCGCGTTCGAGGTGCACTTCCCCGCGCTCCTGCCGCGCGAGCCCTACGAGGTCACCGGCCGGTGGGAGGAGTACGGCGACGCCCTCTTCCGCCTGCACGACCGCAAGGGTGCCGACTACCTGCTGGCGCCGACGCACGAGGAGGTCTTCACCCTGCTCGTGAAAGACCTGTACTCCTCCTACAAGGACCTGCCCCTGTCGATCTACCAGATCCAGGACAAGTACCGCGACGAGGCCCGTCCCCGGGCAGGCCTCCTGCGCGGTCGTGAGTTCACGATGAAGGACGCCTACTCGTTCGACGTGTCCGACGCCGGGCTCGACGCGAGTTACCAGGCGCAGCGCGACGCCTACGAGCGCATCTTCACGCGGCTCGGCTTGGAGTACGAGATCGTGCAGGCCGACGCCGGAGCCATGGGCGGTTCGCGGAGCGAGGAGTTCCTGCACCCCACCGCGGTCGGTGAGGACACCTTCGTGCGTTCGGCCGGCGGATACGCCGCCAACGTCGAGGCCTACACGACCGAGGTCCCGGAGGCCCGCCCCATCGAGGGTCTGGCACCCGCGACGGTCTTCGATTCGCCGAACACCCCGACGATCTCGACGCTCGTCGACCTCGCCAACGAGCGACACCCGCGCGACGACGGACGGGCCTGGACGGCCGCCGACACGCTCAAGAACGTCGTGCTGGCACTGCGGCACCTCGACGGCACGCGCGAGCTGGTCGTCATCGGCCTGCCGGGCGACCGCGACGTCGACCTCAAGCGTGTCGAGGTGGCCTTCAGCCCCGCGGAGGTGGAGGCCGCGACCGAAGCGGACTTCGCCGCGAACGCCGGGCTCGTCAAGGGCTACATCGGACCGTGGTCCCCGCAGGGGCCCGTCCTCGGTGAGGAGTCGGCAACGGAGATCCGGTACTTCCTCGACCCCCGGGTCGTCGACGGCACCGAGTGGATCACCGGCGCGAACGTCGATCAGCAGCACGTCTTCGGCCTCGTCGCCGGGCGCGACTTCACCGCCGACGGCTTCGTCGAGGCGGCGGAGGTCCGCGCCGGCGACCCCGCGCCCGACGGCTCCGGACCGGTCGAGCTCGCTCGAGGCATGGAGATCGGACACGTCTTCCAGCTCGGGCGCAAGTACGCCGAGGCGCTCGGACTGAAGGTGCTCGACGAGAACGGCAAGCTCGTCACGGTGACCATGGGCTCCTACGGCATCGGGATCACGCGCATCCTCGCGATCATCGCCGAGGGTAACAACGACGAGCGCGGTCTCATCTGGCCGAAGGCCGTCGCCCCGTTCGACGTGCACGTCGTCGCAGCAGGACGCGACGCGGCGATCTTCGAGGTGGCCGAGGAACTCGTGGCCTCGCTCGAGGCGAGCGGGAAGGACGTCCTTTACGACGACCGCACAGGCAAGGTGTCCCCGGGTGTCAAGTTCGGCGACGCCGAGCTGATCGGCGTGCCCGTCGTGGTGGTCGTCGGTCGCGAGGCCACCGAGGGCTTCGTCGAGCTCTGGGACCGGGCCGCCGGCACGAAGGACCGGGTCGCGATCGCCGACCTCGCCCTCTGAGCCGCGAGAGCGCGGTAACGGTCGTCTTCCTGTCGGGATGACGGCCGCTACTGCGCTCTCGTGCTGAGGCGGTAGCCGGCTCCGCGGACCGTCGCGATGGCGTCCTTGCCGATCTTGTTCCGGAGATACCGCACGTAGACGTCGACGACGTTCGAACCGGGATCGAAGTCGTAGCCCCAGACCCGGCTGAGGAGCTCCTCACGGCTGAGGATCTGGTCCGGGTGGCGGAAGAACTCCTCGGCCAGGGCGAACTCGCGGGTGGACAGCTCGACCGGCACACCGTCGACGAGGACGCGCCGTTCGCGCAGCTCGAGTTCCAGATGACCGACCGACAGCCGTTCCTGGACGGCGGTGGTCGACGCCGGTGCCCGCTCTGCCAGGCGTCGGCGGATCCTGGCCAGGAGCTCCTCGAACCGGAAGGGCTTCGACATGTAGTCGTTCGCCCCGCCGTCGAGGCCCGCCACGAGGTCTCGCGCGGAATCCCGGGCGGTCAGGATGATGACGGGGAGTTCGCTGCCGTCGTCGCGCAGCCGCCTGAGCACCTCGAAGCCGTCGACGCCGGGGAGTCCGATGTCGAGGACGAGCAGGTCGAAGTCGCCGCTCTCCGCCAGCTCGACGACCTGTGATCCGTCGACCGTCACGTCCGCCGTGTGTCCGGCGGCACGCAGGCCCTTGCTCACGAACGCGGAGATCCGCGTCTCGTCCTCGGCGACCAGGATCCGGCTCATGCGTGGTCCTCCGGCACACTCCGCCGAGCCGAGGTGTCGACGAGGTCCGGGAAGTCGTCCTCAGGGGACGGGGCTCGTGAGAGCGGTGGTGCATCGATCGCGGGGCCTGCGTCGCCGGGTGTCGGCCCGGCCTGCATCGCCGCGGCCGTCTGAGCCTCAGCGGCGGCCTGAGCCGCTTGCGCCTCTCGCAGCGCGATCGCCTGGGCCATCGCGCTGCGGGGGATCGCCGCGGTCTCGTCCGGGTCGAGGTCGAGGTCAGCGTCGGACCCCTCGTCGTCGTCCGCCACCGCGAGCGGCAGTCGGATGCTGAAGAGGGAGCCGGCCTGCTGCGTGTCCTCGACCTCGGCCCACCCGCCGTGTGCCGCGGCGATCGCCTGCACGATCGACAGGCCGAGGCCGGAGCCTGCGACACCCCGTCCACCGCTCACCCGGGTGAACCGGTCGAAGATGCGTTCGCGGAGCGCCTCCGGCACCCCGGGCCCGTCGTCGGCGACGGAGAGCACGAGCGCCGGGTCGTCCGACTCGTCGAACCGGCTCGAGATCACGATCGTCGACCCGGCCGGGGAGTACTTCGCGGCGTTGTCCGCGAGCTGCAGCCAGGCCTGGGCCAAGCGCCCGGCGTCGACGTCCGCGGTGAGTGCGGCCTGCTCGCCCAGGGTCCACTCGTGTTCGGTCGAGATCGCCGTGGCCTTCTCGTGGACCGAGGCGGTGAACGCCTCGATGTCGACCGGTTCCCGGTCGAGGGTCGACGCGAGTCCGGCCGTCGAGAGCTCCGTGATGTCGGCGACGAGGGAGCTCATCCGGTCGAGTTCGTCGAGGGCGAGGTCCCGGGTGGCGGCCACCTCCGCGGGGTCGGACGGATCGAGGAGCTCGAGGTGTCCGCGCACGATGGTCAGCGGCGTCTTCAGCTCGTGGCCGACGTCGTCGAGCAGCTGGCGTTGACTGGTGAAGGCCTCGTCGAGCCGGTCCAGCATGCTGTTCACGGTCGTGGTGAGCTCCGAGACGTCGTCGCGACCGACGACCGGGATCCGCTCGTCGAGGTCCGACTCGGTGATGCGGGCGGCGGCGTCCCGCAGCAGTCGGATGGGGTGGAGCAGTCCACCCGCGAGCTGCCAGCCGACGAGGCCGAGCAGGAGCAGGCACACCACGGCGACGACGATCTCGACGGCGAGGATGCCCCGGGACTCCGCGAGTGCCGCGTGCACGTCGGTGGCGATGACGACATGGGCCACACTCGGGTCGCCGACGACCTGCACCGGGATGATCGCGTACCGCACGGTGCGGTCACCGGTGGCCTCGCCCGTGACGGCGCCGCGGGACGACCGGGCCGTGATGGTGTCGAGCAGCTGCGGGTCGTCGTCCAGGCGGAACGCGGACGGGGCGCTGGGCGCGACCGTCGAGCCGTCGGCGCGCACACCGATGGCGGTCTCGTCCTCGGCGAAGATCCAGCGTCGCATCACCGCGTCGACGGCCGCGTCGCTCGTCGCCGGGGCGTCGGCGGAGTCGCCTGAACCGACCACCATGAAGGCGATGAGCTCGGCGCTGTGCGCCAGGCGGGCGTCGATGGTCGCAAGGGTCTGCTGCCGGCCGAGCGTGTAGGTGGAGACGCCCACGAGCGTCATCGCGAGCGTCGTCGCGAGCAGGATCGCGACGAGGATCCTCACCCTCGTGCTCCGCATGACGTTCCGCAGCTCGCCCAAGACCATTGGCCAATCATGTCACCCGCCCCGAGACGCGGTCGAGCCGGGGCGGGACCCTCGAGGACGCGCGGGGGCTTCCCAGCTGGGTGGATGACGTACCCCTCGGCATCCGGTACCGTAGACAGACGGGTTCGGCAGCACGGCAGCAGCATGCCCGTCGCGCCGCTGCACGTCTTGCCGCGGCACCACCAGTTGAATAGAGGAGGCCATCGATGGACATCGATCTCGGTTTGTTGAAGTCGATCGAACGCGAGAAGGAGATCCCGTTTGAGGAGCTCGTCGTGATCATCGAGCAGGCCATCCTGAGTGCGTACCTGAAGAGCACCGAGGGTACCGACACCACGGCGCGCGGCGACGTCCCGGCGGCCCGGGTGCAGCTCGACCGCAAGACCGGCCACGTCGGGGTGTTCGTGCCCGAGTTCGACGACGAGGGTGTCCTGATCGGGGAGGCCGAGAGCACGCCGGACGACTTCGGTCGTATCGCCGCCTTCGCCGCGAAGCAGGTCATCTTCCAGCGGCTCCGCGACATCCAGGACGACGCCGTCCTCGGTGAGTTCAAGGGCCGCGAGGGCGACATCATCGCGGGCGTCATCCAGCAGGGCCCGAACCCGCGCATGATCCACGTCGACCTCGGCACCATCGAGGCGATCCTCCCGCCCGAGGAGCAGGTGGCCGGTGAGGAGTACCCGCACGGTGCACGCATCCGCGTGTACGTGACGAGCGTGACGAAGGGTCTCAAGGGTCCGCAGATCACCGTCTCGCGCACCCACCCCGGACTCGTACGGAAGCTGTTCGCCTTGGAGGTCCCGGAGATCGCCTCCGGCATCGTCGAGATCGTCTCGCTCGCTCGCGAGGCCGGACACCGGACCAAGATCGCGGTGAAGGCGAACGACCCGAGCATCAACGCCAAGGGCGCCTGCATCGGTGAGCTCGGGCGTCGGGTCCGCGCGGTCACCGACGAGCTGGGCGCCGAGAAGATCGACATCGTCGACTACTCGCCCGACCTGCCGACGTTCGTCGCGAACGCGCTCTCGCCGGCCAAGGTGACGAGCTCGTACGTCATCGACCAGTCGCTCAAGGCCGTCCGGGCGCTCGTGCCGGACTACCAGCTGTCGCTCGCGATCGGCAAGGAGGGGCAGAACGCCCGTCTCGCCGCCAAGCTCACCGGCGCCAAGATCGACATCCAGCCGGACTCGATCCTCGAATCGGACTGAGCCGGATGGAACCGGTGCGGACCTGCGTCGGCTGTCGCCGTCGCGAGCCGCGCTCGGCACTGCTGCGCGTCGTCGCGGTCGAGGGGGCGCTCGTCCCCGACGCCGCGGCGCGCCTGCCGGGCCGCGGATCCTGGGTGCACCCGACGTCGGCGTGCGTCGACCAGGCGGTGCAGCGTCGGGCGTTCACGAGGGCGCTCAGACTGACCGCGGGACCCGACGCGTCGGCGGTCCGGGCCTTCGTGTCGACGGAACCGGCCGTGCCGACGGCTGAATGACGTGGTCGGGCTCGAACGACCCGCTTACGATCCGGTGGTGAGCCCGCACCCAGGGTCGGGGTGTACGATGGTGAGTGCACGCGAGAGCGCTCCGGCGCACACCGTGCTTCCCACCGCAGGTATCAGGCCCGGATCCCGGGCCTCCATCCTGCTGCCGCCCCACCCGGGTGCGGCATTCCGAGAGAACAGGCTGAACGGCTAATGGACAACTCATGAGCGGCTCGAAATGAGCACCGTCCACCACTAACGCTTGCCCCTGCCTGGGTGCAAGCTCAGACAGGAGAATTGTGGCTGCAAAACCACGTGTACACGAGATCGCATCCGAACTCGGAGTAGACAGCAAGATCGCCATGGCGAAGCTCAAGGAATTGGGCGAGTTCGTCAAGGGACCGTCTTCCAGTATCGAACCACCGGTGGCCCGCAAGCTGCGCGCCGCCCTCGAGGCCGAGGGCGCGAAGGCGTCAGCCGCCCCCGCCGCCCCGGCGAAGCGTCCGGCCACGCCCGGCGCTCCGACCCCGGGTCCCGCCGCACCCAAGGCTCCGGCCCCCGCGGCACCTGCCCCCAAGGCCGAGGCGCCCGCTGCGCCTGCGCCGAAGCAGGCCGCCCCAGGCCCGAAGGCTCCGGCCGCCCCCGCCCCTGCGGCGGAGGCACCCGCAGCTGCTGCTCCGGCGGCACCGTCCGCACCCGCTGCTCCGGCCGCCGGCGACTCGCCCTCCGGCGACGCCGCGAAGCCGGGCGGCCCCCGTCCCGGTGCTCCGCGTCCGGGTAACAACCCGTTCGCGTCCTCGCAGGGCATGGGCCAGCGCCCGACCGGCACGCCGCGTCCGGGGAACAACCCGTTCGCAGCGGCTCAGGGCATGGGTCAGCGTCCGAACCCCAGCAACATCCCGCGTCCGCAGGCTCCGCGCCCCGGCTCGCCCCGTCCGGGCGTCGGCCAGGGTCAGCGTCCCGGTGGTCCCGGTCGTCCGGGTGGCGCAGGTCGTCCCGCCGGTGGCGGCGGCTTCCGTCCCGGTGGCGCCGGTGGCGGTTTCCGTCCCGGTGGTGCCCCCGGTGGTGCACCCGCGGGTGGATTCGCGGGTCGCCCTGGTGGCGGCGGCGGTCGTGGTCGCGGACCCGGCGGTGGTACCGCAGGTGCCTTCGGTCGCGGTGGCGGCAAGAGCAAGGCACGGAAGTCGAAGCGGACGAAGAGGGCCGAGTTCGAGCTGCGTGAAGCCCCGTCGCTCGGCGGCGTGAGCGTCCCCCGCGGCGACGGCAACACCATCATCCGTCTGCGTCGTGGCGCGTCCATCTCGGACTTCGCCGACAAGATCGACGCCAGCCCCGGCAACCTCGTCACCGTGCTGTTCCACCTCGGTGAGATGGCGACGGCGACGGAGTCCCTCGACGAGGCGACCTTCGACGTGCTCGGTTCCGAGCTCGGCTACAAGATCCAGATGGTCTCGCCCGAGGACGAGGACCGGGAGCTCCTCGAGGGCTTCGACATCGACCTCGACCAGAAGCTGGAGGACGAGTCCGACGAGGACCTCGCCATCCGTCCTCCCGTGGTCACCGTCATGGGTCACGTCGACCACGGTAAGACGCGCCTCCTCGACGCCATCCGCAACGCGAACGTCGTCGCCGGCGAGGCCGGTGGCATCACGCAGCACATCGGTGCGTACCAGGTCGTCGCGGAGCACGAGGGCATCGAGCGTCCGATCACCTTCATCGACACCCCGGGTCACGAGGCGTTCACCGCAATGCGTGCTCGTGGTGCGCAGGTCACCGACATCGCGATCCTCGTGGTCGCGGCCGACGACGGCATCATGCCGCAGACGGTGGAGGCCTTGAACCACGCGCAGGCGGCCAACGTGCCGATCGTCGTCGCGGTCAACAAGGTGGACAAGCCCGACGCCAACCCGGCCAAGGTGCGCCAGCAGCTGACCGAATACGGCCTCGTCGCCGAGGAGTACGGCGGAGACGTCATGTTCGTCGACGTCTCGGCTCGTGCCGGCACCGGCATCAAGGACCTCCTCGACGCCGTGCTGCTCACCGCGGACGCCGGTCTCGACCTGCGCGCCAACCCGAACAAGGATGCACGCGGTGTGGCCATCGAGGCCAAGCTCGACAAGGGCCGCGGTTCCGTCGCGACCGTCCTCATCCAGTCGGGTACGCTCCGCGTCGGTGACGCGATCGTCGCCGGTACGGCGTACGGCCGCGTCCGTGCGATGGTCGACGAGAACGGCGACACCGTCGCCGAGGCGGGTCCCTCGCGTCCCGTCCAGGTGCAGGGCCTCTCGAGTGTTCCTCGGGCCGGCGACACCTTCCTCGTCACCGAGGAGGACCGCACCGCGCGTCAGATCGCCGAGAAGCGTGAAGCCGCGGAGCGCAACGCCGCTCTGGCCAAGGCTCGCAAGCGCATCTCGCTCGAGGACTTCACCCGTGCACTCGAAGAGGGCAAGGTCGAGTCGCTCAACCTCATCATCAAGGGTGACGTCTCCGGTGCCGTCGAGGCACTCGAGGAGTCGCTGCTCAAGATCGACGTCGACGACAGCGTCCAGCTGCGGATCATCCACCGCGGTGTCGGTGCGGTCACCGAGTCCGACGTCAACCTCGCCACGATCGACAACGCGATCATCATCGGGTTCAACGTGCGCCCCGACCCGAAGGCCCGCGAGCGTGCGGCCCGTGAGGGTGTGGACGTCCGGTTCTACTCGGTCATCTACAACGCACTCGAGGACGTCGAGCAGAGCCTCACCGGCATGCTCAAGCCCGAGTACGAAGAGGTCCAGTCCGGTGTCGCAGAGATCCGCGAGGTGTTCCGTTCCTCCAAGTTCGGCAACATCGCGGGTGTCATCGTCCGCTCGGGCACGATCACGAGGAACGCCAAGGCGCGGGTCATCCGCGACGGCGTCGTGGTCGGCGACAGCCTGGCGATCGAATCGCTGCGTCGGTTCAAGGACGACGTCACCGAGGTGCGTACGGACTTCGAGGCCGGTATCGGTCTCGGCAAGTTCAACGACATCCAGATCGGTGACGAGATCGAGACGATCGAAATGAAGGAGAAGCCGCGCGGCTAGTCCGCTCGGCCGGTCCCCGTCGTCCTCCTCCGGGAGGGCGGCGGGGATTCCTGCTTGTATTGTGTGTGCAGCATCCGTCGGGCGGCCCTCCGCCCGACGGTCATCAGAGGAGGACGAGATGGCAGAGAACCCCAGGGCCCGCAAGTTGGCGGACCGCATCAAGGAAGTCATCGCCAAACGGCTCGACAAGGGCATCCGCGACCCGCGGCTCGGCTTCGTGACGATCACCGACGTACAGGTGACCGGCGACCTCCAGCACGCGAACGTGTTCTACACGGTGTACGGCTCCGACGAGGAACGCGCCGACACTTCGGCCGCGCTCGAGTCCGCCAAGGGCCTGCTGCGTGCCGAGATCGGCCGCAACATCAACACCCGGCTGACCCCGAGCCTCGACTTCTTCCTGGACGCGATCCCGGAGAACGCGCAGCACATCGAAGACCTGCTGCGCGAGGCGAAGAACCGCGACACCGAGGTGGCCGGGCTTGCCGCCGGTGCCGCCTACGCCGGCGACGAGGACCCCTACGTCAAGCCGCGCGACGTGGACGTCGAGGACTAGCCACCGCGCACCAGCCCTTCGACAGGCTCAGGGACCGGGATTCCTTCATCCGGTCTCTGGGCCTGTCGACGTGCGCCCTTCGACAAGCTCAGGGACCAGGTGGGGCTCAGGGACCGGGTGGGGCCGAGGGACCGGGTGGGGCCGAGGGACCGGGTGGGGCTGAGGGACCGTCAGTCGTGGGGGAGCGCGTACCCGCCGTCGACGCACACCGCGAGGCGGTCGGCGACCAGTCCGGCGAGTGCGCGGTCGAACTGCTCGCGGTCGGGCCAGAGCGCCCGGAGCTCCTCGTCCGTCAGTGAGCGGTGGGTCGAGCGGAGCTCGGCCATGATGATGCCCCGGACCTGTCGGTCGCTGCCCGCGAACTGCTTCTGCTTCGTCTTGACCGGTCCGTCGTAGGCCGGGTATCCCGCCGCGCGCCAAGCGCACACCTCGCGGAGCGGACACTCCTCGCACCGTGGTGCTCGAGCCGTGCAGACCACCGCGCCGATCTCCATCAGCCCGGCGTTGAAGACGGCTGCCTCCGAGCGGGACTCCGGCAGGAGCGCCTCCATGGCGGGGAGGTCCGCCTTGGCGTTCGGTGGGCCGGGCTCGCCTTGGCCGCGGACGGCGCGGGCGATGACCCGTCGGGTGTTCGTGTCCACCACCGGGTGCCGGTCCCCGTAGGCGAAGACGGCGACGGCGCGGGCGGTGTAGTCGCCGATGCCGGTGAGCGCCAGGAGCTGGTCCACGTCCGACGGGACGATGCCGTCGTGCCGTTCGGCGATCTGGGTGGCCGCCGCATGGAGCCAGAGCGCTCGGCGCGGATAGCCGGGCCTGCCCCAGGCACGGACGGCCTCTGCCGGTGGTTCGGCCGCCAGGTCGGCGGGCGTCGGCCAGCGCCCGAGCCACTCCTCGAGCCGCGGGATCACCCGGCTGACCTGCGTCTGCTGGAGCATGAACTCCGACACGAGCGTGCCCCAGGCGGGGAACCCCGGGCGTCGCCACGGGAGGTCGCGCGCGTTGGTGCGGAACCATCCCGTCACGAGCGGGGCGAGGTCGGAGGGTTCGGGCGGCACCGCACCAGCCTACGATCCGCGCGGGTAGGCTCGGCGCCATGAAGCTCGTCACGACACCACGGATCGAGTTGCTCCGGCAGCTGCGAGACCAGTTCCAGCGGGACTACCCACGAGGCCGCACCCTCATCGCGGTGGACGGCGTCAGCGGCTCCGGCACGGCGGCGTTCGCCGACGGACTGGCCGAGGTGTTCGACGAGGCCGGACGCGCGGTGTTCCGTGCCTCGATCGACGACTTCCACCGTCCTCGCGAGGAACGGTACGCGCGGGGGCGGGACTCGGCCGAGGGCTACTGGCTGAACTGGTTCGACTATTCGCTGTTCCGCCGGGTGCTCGTCGAGCCCTTCCGCCTGGCGGGTAGCGCCGGCTTCCAACTCGTCGGGTTCGACGAGCAGCGCGACGTCGGCGCTCCCTTGCGTTGGACGACCGGCCCGCAGGACGCCGTCCTCATCGTCGACGGCGTCTTCCTGAACCGTCCCGAGCTCCGCGGCCTCTGGCATGCGTCGGTCTGGCTCGACGTCCCGATGGCGACGGCCTACGAGCGGCTGCACGAGCGCCTCGGCGTCGACGCCGACCCGACGGCGCCGTCCAACGCGCGCTACGTGGGCGGGCAGGCGCTCTACCGGAAGGACGACGACCCGACCGCGCGGGCGACCGCCCTCGTGGACAACACGGACGAGCGGCACCCACGGCGGATCTTCGCCGACTTCTGCTGAGCGCCGCCGCCCAGGTGTGCTCCGGCCGCCCGGCGGTGCCGACCACCGCTGGTACCGTTGCAGAGTGGTCGAGAACAGCACAGCAGCACCCGGGTCGGCGTCCACCCGTCCCGGTATCCTCCTCATCGACAAGCCGCAGGGGCACACCTCCCACGACGCGGTCGCCCGGGTGCGACGGCTCGCCGGCACACGCAAGGTGGGGCACGCGGGAACGCTCGATCCCATGGCCACCGGGCTGCTCGTGTTGGGCACGCGCTCGTCGACCCGACTGCTGACGTTCATCGTCGGTCTCGACAAGGAATACACGGCGACCATCCGCCTCGGCGCGGCGACCTCCACCGACGACGCCGAAGGTGAGGTCACCGAGCGCGCCGACCAGGCCGCGGTGGCTGCCGTGGACGACGACGCGATCATCGCCGCGATCCGTCCACTGACGGGCGACATCGAGCAGGTGCCGAGCACGGTGAGCGCCATCAAGGTGGGCGGGAAGCGCGCCTACGCCCTGGCCCGCGAGGGGATCGAGGTGGAGCTGAAGTCCCGTGCGGTCACCGTCAGTGCGTTCGACGTGTTGGCCATCCGTCGGGATGGAGCGGCAGTCGACGTCGACGTCCGGGTCGTCTGCTCCTCCGGCACCTACATCCGCGCCCTCGCCCGCGACCTGGGGGCTTCCCTCGGCGTCGGCGGCCATCTCACCGCGCTTCGCCGGACCCGGATCGGACCCTTCGACGTCACGGACGCATCGACGATCGACGACCTCGACGTTGAGACGGCGCTGTTGCACCCGGCCGACGTCGCGAAGCGCCTGTTCGGTGCCCTCGAGCTCACGGAGCAGGAGGCGGTCGACCTCGGCCACGGGAAGCGGCTCGAACGCGAGCTGCCGGCCGGCCACACCGGTCCGATCGCCGCCGTCGCACCGGACGGCCGACTGGTGGGGCTCGTCGAGCGCCGTGGCGGTTCGCTCAAGTCGGTCGTGAACTTCCCGGCGGAGGAACCGGCATGATCGAGTGGTTCACCTTCGCCCAGATCGCGGTCGCGGTCGTGGCCGGGCTCCTCTGCATCGTGCTCGGGTTCGCCGGGCGCGCGCCGAACGACCTGACGATGGGGGCGACGGCACTCGTCGAGGTCCTCCTCATCGCGCAGCTGGTGGTGGCGATCGCCGCGCCCGCGTTCGGGAACACCGCCACGGGGAGTGTGCCCGAGTTCTACACCTACCTCGTCTCCGCGATGATCCTGCCGATCGCCGGCGGGTTCTGGGCGCTCGTCGAGCGCACCCGATGGTCGACGGTCGTCCTCGGCGTCGTCTGTCTCGCGATCGCGGTGATGCTCTACCGCATGGAGCAGATCTGGACCGTCCAGCTCGGCTGACCGTCGGCGCACCGACGGCGGTGGAGGACGACGGCACCGCAGCCCGCGTGACCGTCGCGAAGTGCCGGGGCGAGGGCCTGCGTCGCATAGAATCGTCGGGTCATGCCTCTCCCCACCACCGCTCCAGCCCGTCCACGCGTCCGTGGTGTCGGGGTCGTGCTCGTCGCCGTCTACGGCATCCTGGCGCTCGCCGCCACCGGCCGGTCCGTGGTGCAGATCACGACCAAGTTCGACGAGGCGCCACTGGCCTATCTGCTCTCGGCCGTCGCCGCGGTGGTGTACATTCTGGCGACCGTCTCGCTCGTCGCTCCAGGCGCCGTCTGGCGGCGGATCGCTTGGGCCACGATCTCCTTCGAGCTCGCCGGGGTCCTGATCGTCGGCTTGCTGAGCCTGCTCGATCCCGAGCTGTTCCCCCACGACACGGTCTGGTCCGGCTTCGGCCGCGGTTATGTCTACATCCCGCTCGTCCTCCCGGTCCTCGGACTGTGGTGGTTGGCCGGACATCGGCGTACCGACAAATGATCACGTTCACCGAGCTCGACCAGGTCCCCGACGCGTTCGGACCGTCGGCCGTCACCATCGGCAAGTTCGACGGCGTCCACACGGGTCACCGCGCGGTCGTCGCCGCGCTCCTCGAGGAGGCCGCGGCAGCCGGTCTCAGCTCCGTCGCCGTCACCTTCGACCGCAACCCGCTGAGTCTCATCAACCCCGACCGCTGCCCGGCGTCGCTCGTGAGCAACGAGCAGAAGCTCGGTCTCCTGGCGGACGCCGGGGTCGACGCGGCCCTGCTGCTGCGCTTCGACCAGACACTGGCCCAGCTCACGCCGGAGGAGTTCGTCACCTCGATCCTCGTCGGAGCATTGCACGCCAGGACGGTGCTCGTCGGCGAAGACTTCCGTTTCGGCCATCGCGGCCTCGGAACAGTCGCCACGCTCGAGTCGTTCGGTGAGGTCTACGGCTTCTCCGTGCGCGTCGTCGACGACGTCCGTCCCGGCGGCGGGCGCCGGGTGTCGTCCACCTGGATCCGCGAACTCCTCGAGGAGGGTGACGTCCGCGAGGCGTCGCGACTCCTCGGTCGTCCGCCCGGTGTGCGGGGCGTCGTCGTCCACGGTGCCAAGCGTGGCCGGGAACTCGGCTTCCCGACCGCCAACCTGTCTCCCGATTCGCAGGGTCTCATCCCCGCGGACGGCGTGTACGCGGGTTGGTTGTTCTGGCGAGGACGTCGGTATCCGGCGGCGATCTCGGTCGGGAACAACCCGACCTTCGACGGCGTCCCGCAGAAGCAGGTCGAGGCCTACGTCCTTGACGAGACCGATCTCGACCTCTACGACGACGAGGTCGAGGTGCAGTTCGTCGAGCGCATCCGCGGCATGGTCGCGTTCACCGGGATCGAGCCGCTCATCGTGCAGATGACCGACGACGTCGAGCGCGCGCGCCGGATGCTGTCCTAGTGGGTCCGCGTCCCCTGTGGCGGGGGAGGGCCCTCGCGCTCGTCGGTATCGTGCTGGTCGCGGCGAACCTCCGCACGGCCGTCACCTCGCTGTCGCCGATCTTCGCCGAGATCGACGGCGACATCGGCGTGGGGTCGGTCGGGCTGGGGCTCCTCGGGATGCTGCCGCCACTGTGCTTCGCCCTGTTCGGCGTCTTCACCCCGCGACTCGTGCGTCGACTGCACCTCGAGCCGGTACTGCTCATCGCGCTCGGGTCGATCGTCGCCGGACACCTCATGCGCTCGCTCGCCCCCGACTTCGCCGTCCTCGCGATCGGGAGTGCGCTCTGCTTCGCCGGGATCGGCATCGGCAACGTCGTGCTCCCGCCGCTGGTCAAGAAGTACTTCCCCGACCGCGTCGGCCTCGTCACCTCCCTCTACGCGACGGTCCTGTCGGTCAGCACGTTCATCCCGCCGCTGATCGCCGTACCGGTCGCCGATGCCGCGGGGTGGCAGGTGTCGCTCGGGGTGTGGTCCATCGTCGCCATGCTCGCCGTGCTGCCCTGGATCACGCTCATCGTCCGGGAGCGTCGGGATGCCCGGGCCGCCGCCGCGACGGACCCCGAGATCGAGGAGGTGCCCCGCGCCGGGCGCGTCCACGTCCACCGCTCGCCGATCGCGTGGGCCATCGCGGCGGTGTTCGCCACCTCCTCGCTGAACGCCTACGCGATGTTCACCTGGCTCCCCACCATCGTCGGTGACGTCGCCGGCGTCACCCCGGCCCAGGGCGGCCTGCTGCTCTCGCTCTTCTCCGCGATGGGGGTCCCGGCGAGCCTGATCGTCCCGATGCTCGTCGCGAGGCTGCGGAACGTCGCCGTCCTCGTCTACGTCGCGAGCGCGTGCTTCGTGCTCGGCTATCTCGGGCTGCTCCTGTGGCCGGCGACGCTCACGTGGCTGTGGGTGCTGCTGGCCGGGCTCGGCCCGCTGCTGTTCCCGCTCGCCCTCGTGCTCATCAACCTGCGGACGGCGACCCACGAGGGCGCGGTCGCCCTGAGCGGCTTCGTGCAGAGCGTCGGCTACACCCTCGGTGCACTCGGCCCCCTGGTCGTGAGCCTGTTGCACGCCGTGACCGGATCGTGGACCGTCCCGTTGCTGCTCCTGCTGGCCACGGGCGCGCTGTGCGCCATCGCCGGCCGTATCACCGGCCGACCGACGACGATCGAGGCAGACCTCGCAGCACGCGGTCGCTGACCGGTCTGTTTCGACCTCCGGACGGATCCCCGGCGACGATGCGCATCCGCGCACCGGCCTCTGCTCATCTGAGCATGGGTACCAACAGGCGTTGTCCGGGTGGTGACGGCGTCCTAGGCTGGAGACGATCCGGAGGAGGCCCGAGGTGATCGAAAGCGACGAGCTGCTCGCGGTGCGCGCCGCGGAGCTGTACTACGACGAGACGAAGACCCAGGACGAGATCGGCGCGCTGCTCGGCATCACGCGGTGGAAGGTCGGTCGGCTCCTCGCCCAAGCCCGCGAACTCGGCTACATCCGCATCGAGATCGTGCACCCGCGCGCACGCCGCCTCCCACTCGAACGGGCGCTCCGCGAGCGCTTCGGACTCGTGGACGCGGTCGTCGTGCCGAGCCCGAGCGACAGTGCCGACCTCCACGAACGCGTCGCTCGCGCGGCGGCCGACTACCTCGGTGCCATGCGACCGGTGCCGCGGACGCTCGGCGTGAGCTGGGGGAGGACGCTGCGCGACATCGCCGACCACCTGTCCGACGGCTGGGCGACGGGACTCTCCGTCGTGCAGATCAACGGCGGCGTGAGCCTCAACCAGCGCGTCGGCACCGCGGCCGCCACGGCTGCACGGATCGCCGAGAAGGGCCGTGGCGACGTCACCCTGCTCCCGAGCCCGGCGATCTTCGAGCGCCTGGAGACGAAGCTGAGCATCGAGTCTGACCGCACCGTCGCGGAGGTGCTCCGCACGGCCGCAGCGGCCGACACCTACCTCTACGGTGCCGGCGTGGCCGGGCCCGACTCCGCCCTCGTCCACAGCGGGTACCTCACGGCCGCGGACGTCGACGTCCTGGTCGCACGCGGTGCCGTCGGGGACGTCGTGGGGCGCTACATCGACGCCGAGGGCATGATCGTCGACCCCACACTCGATGAGCGCACGGTCGGGCTCGGACTCGAAGCGCTCCGACGCGCCGGTCGCAGCATCGCGGTCATCGCCGGAGCGCAGAAGCACGCCGTCGCGAGAGCCGTCGTCAGCAGCGGCCTCTGCACCGTGCTCGTCACCGACGAGGCGACCGCGACCGCACTGCTCGCCGACCACGAACCATCATCCGCCAAGCAGCACACCCCGGAGCAGGATCTGCTCGGAAGGAACGCACCATGACCACTCCACCAGGCGACCTCGTGGCGAAGCCGACGGCGCTCGAACTCGTCGACGGCCCCGTCACCGACGCCAGCCTCAGACGCTACCTCGACGGCCTCGCGGGCGTCGACGCCGTCGGGCTCGAACAGCGCGCAGCGGACCTCGGCACTCGCTCGATCAAGACGACGTCGAAGGCCTGGGCCCTCGACCGCATCATCGAACTCATCGACCTCACCACCCTCGAGGGTGCCGACACCCCCGGGAAGGTGCGCTCCCTCGTGGCCAAGGCCATCACCCCGGACGCCGGCGATCCGTCCACACCGCGCGTCGCCGCGGTCTGCGTCTACGGCGACATGGTGCCGTACGCCGTCGAGGCGCTCGGCGCGGCGCACACGCAGCCTGGTGCGGCACACGACGCCGGCGGGATCAACGTCGCGGCGGTCGCGACGGCCTTCCCGAGCGGACGCGCCTCCCTCGCGGTCAAGCTGGCGGACACGGCCGACGCCGTCGACGCCGGAGCGGACGAGATCGACATGGTGATCGATCGGGGTGCGTTCCTCTCCGGCCGGTACGGCCAGGTCTTCGACGAGATCGTCGCGGTCAAGGAGGCCTGCCGTCGGAGCGACGGCACCTCGGCGCACCTCAAGGTCATCCTCGAGACCGGCGAGCTGAACACCTACGACAACGTGAAGCGCGCCTCCTGGCTCGCCATCCTCGCGGGCGGCGACTTCATCAAGACGTCCACCGGCAAGGTCGCGCCCGCCGCGACCCTCCCGGTGACCCTCCTCATGCTCGAGGTCGTCCGCGACTGGCACCGCCTCACCGGTGAGCAGATCGGTGTGAAGCCCGCCGGCGGCATCCGCTCCTCGAAGGACGCGATCAAGTACCTCGTGACCGTCGCCGAGACGGTCGGCGAGGAGTGGCTCCAGCCGCACCTGTTCCGCTTCGGTGCCTCGAGCCTCCTCAACGACGTGCTCCTGCAGCGTCAGAAACTCACCACCGGCCACTACTCCGGCCCCGACTACGTCACCATCGACTAGGACATCATGAGCTTCCTCGAATACGCACCAGCCCCGGAGTCCACCTCCGTCCTCCACCTCCGTTCCGAGTACGGCCTCTTCATCGACGGCGAGTTCACCGAGGGCACGGGCGGGACCTTCCAGACGATCTCCCCGAGCACCGAGCAGTCGATCGCGACGATC
This sequence comes from Plantibacter sp. PA-3-X8, assembly GCF_003856975.1. Lineage (NCBI taxonomy): Bacteria > Bacillati > Actinomycetota > Actinomycetes > Micrococcales > Microbacteriaceae > Plantibacter > Plantibacter sp. PA-3-X8. Next base: position 3,353,288 of record NZ_CP033107.1, on the reverse strand, counting down.
TCCGCGGCGAGTGACGCCGACGTCGATCGCGCCGTCACCGCCGCGCGGCGTGCCTACGACCGCGTGTGGTCGAAGCTGTCGGGCGCCGACCGCGGCAAGTACCTCTTCCGGATCGCGCGCCTCGTCCAGGAGCGCGCCCGCGAGCTCGCCGTGGCGGAGAGCCTCGACAACGGCAAGCCGATCAAGGAGTCCCGCGACGTCGACGTCCCGCTCGTCGCCGCCTGGTTCTTCTACTACGCCGGTTGGGCCGACAAGCTCGACTACGCGGGCCTCGGCGCGAACCCCCGTGCCCTCGGCGTGGCCGGGCAGGTCATCCCGTGGAACTTCCCGCTCCTCATGCTCGCGTGGAAGGTCGCACCGGCGCTCGCCGCCGGCAACACGGTCGTCATCAAGCCGGCCGAGACCACGCCGCTCACGGCACTCATCTTCGCTGAGATCCTCCAGCAGGCCGAGCTGCCGGCCGGTGTCGTGAACATCGTCACGGGTGCCGGAGCGACCGGCGCGGCGATCGTGCGCCACCCCGACGTCAACAAGGTCGCCTTCACCGGGTCGACCGCCGTCGGGCGCGAGATCGCGAAGACCATCGCCGGCAGCGACAAGCGCCTGACGCTCGAGCTCGGTGGCAAGGCCGCGAACATCGTGTTCGACGACGCACCGATCGACCAGGCCATCGAAGGCATCGTCAACGGCATCTTCTTCAACCAGGGTCACGTCTGCTGCGCCGGATCACGGCTCCTCGTCCAGGAGAGCATCCACGACGAGGTCGTCGACCGCTTGAAGAGCCGTCTGCAGACGCTGCGCGTCGGCGACCCGCTCGACAAGAACACGGATGTCGGCGCGATCAACTCGGCCGAGCAGTTGGCCCGCATCCGCGAGCTCTCGGACATCGGCGAGCTCGAAGGCGCCGAACGGTGGAGCCCGGACTGCGAGCTGCCCGAGAACGGGTTCTGGTTCGCGCCGACGATCTTCACGAACGTGTCCACCAGTCACCGGATCGCCCGCGAGGAGATCTTCGGGCCGGTCCTCTCGGTCATGTCCTTCCGGACGCCCGCGGAGGCCATCGCGAAGGCGAACAACACCCCGTACGGACTGTCGGCCGGGATCTGGAGCGACAAGGGCAGCCGGATCCTCGCGGTCGCGGACAAGCTCCGCGCCGGCGTCATCTGGGCGAACACCTTCAACCGGTTCGATCCAGCCAGCCCGTTCGGCGGGTACCAGGAGTCGGGGTACGGCCGCGAGGGTGGTCGCCACGGGCTCGGTGCCTACCTCGCGCCGGCCGGTTCCGCAGTGTCCGCCCCCACCGCAGCTCCCAAGGCTGCCAAGAAGGGAGCCCAGCGATGAGCCGGCTCACCATCCCGAAGACCTACAAGCTCGCCATCGGCGGCAAGTTCCCACGCAGCGAATCCGGAAGGACGTACGAGGTGACGAACGCCAAGGGGGAGTTCCTCGCGAACGCATCGCTCGCCTCGCGGAAGGACGTCCGCGACGCGGTGGTCGCCGCACGATCGGCGCTGGCCGGCTGGTCTGGTGCCACCGCCTACAACCGCGGGCAGGTGCTGTACCGTATCGCCGAGCTGCTCGAGGGTCGGCGGGCGCAGTTCATCGAGGAGATCGTCCAGGCTGAAGGCGTCTCGCAGGCGAAGGCCGCAGCACAGGTCGACGAGGCCATCGACCTCTGGGTCTGGTACGCGGGCTGGGCGGACAAGTACGTCCAGGTGGTCGGGGGAGCGAACCCCGTCTCGGGTCCGTACTTCAACCTCTCGGTTCCGGAGCCGACTGGCGTCGTCGCGCTCATCGCGCCGCAGGACTCGTCGCTCCTCGGATTCGTGAGCGTCGTCGCTCCAGCGCTGGTCGCGGGGAACACGACCGTCGTGATCGCGAGCGAGCGCCTGCCGCTCTCGTCGATCAGCCTCGCCGAGGTGCTCGCCACGAGTGACGTCCCCGGCGGTGTCGTGAACGTGCTGACCGGATCGCCGGCTGAGATGGCTCCGTGGCTCGCATCGCACGCCGACGTCAACGCGATCGACCTCGCCGGCGCCGGCGAGCTCGACTGGATCGAGCTCGAGCTCCTCGCGGCCGAGACGCTCAAGCGGGTGGTCCGCCCGAACGGTTCCCGGGGCTCGGTCCCCGCGAGTCTCGACCGGATCACCGCGTTCACCGAGGTGAAGACCGTCTGGCACACGAAGGCGCTCCTGTAGCGACTCGTGGCACCCGCGTGGTGCTTGCACAGCGGCGCCCGGCTGTACAGCCGGGCGCCGCTGTCGTCGACGGGTCGTAACGTTGCACCCATGACCGAATCATCGACTCCGAAGCGCGTGCTCGTCACGGGTGCCACCGGCTACATCGGCGGGCGGCTCGTGCCGCGGCTGCTGGAGGCCGGATACACGGTCCGGGTGCTCGTGCGCTCGCCGCAGAAGCTCACCGACGTGCCCTGGCGCGATCAGGTGGAGGTCGTCGAGGGTGATCTCGGTGACGCGGCTCAGGTCGCATCGGCCTGCGTGGACGTCGACGTCGTCTACTACCTCGTGCACTCCATGGGTGGCAAGGGCGACTTCGAGCAGACGGAGCTCGACGCCGCGGAGCACGTGGCCGCCGGCGCTGCCGCGGCAGGGGTGTCGCGCATCGTCTACCTCGGTGGCCTGCACCCCGAGGGCGTCGAGCTGTCGAAGCACCTGCGGTCCCGCACCGAGGTCGGGCGGATCCTGCTCGCCTCGGGCGTTCCGACGATCGTCCTGCAGGCCGGCGTGGTCATCGGTTCGGGATCGACCTCCTTCGAGATGATCCGCCATCTGACGGACATCCTGCCGTACATGCCGGCGCCGCGCTGGGTCCGGAACTTCATCCAGCCGATCGCGGTCCGTGACGTCCTGCACTACCTGCTGGCGAGCGCCGAGGTCGACCGCGACGTGAACCGGGCCTTCGACATCGGCGGCCCCGACGTCCTCCGGTACGGACAGATGATGAACGGCTACGCGGTCGAGGCCGGCCTCCCGCAGCGCCCGATCGCGCCGCTCCCGGTCCTCACCCCGTGGTTGGCCTCGCAGTGGGTGAACCTCGTCACCCCGATCCCGCGCCGGCTCGCGTCGCCGATCATCGAGTCGCTGCTCGTCGACTGCGTCATGGGCGACCACGACATCGACGCGGTCATCCCGCCGCCGGAGGGCGGTCTGACGGGGTACCGACGCGCGGTGCGCCTCGCGCTGCAGCGCATGCGCGACGGTGAGGTCGAGACCTCCTGGCGGAACGCGACCGTGGACGGCGCGCCGAGCGACCCGCTGCCGAGCGACCCCGACTGGGCCGGACACACCGTCTACATCGATCTCAAGGAACGGAAGACCTCCGCGGGCGCCGACCGGCTCTTCTCGGTGATCGAGTCCATCGGCGGCGAGAACGGGTGGTACTCCTTCCCGTTGGCGTGGGCGATCCGTGGCTGGATGGACAAGCTCGTCGGTGGTGTCGGGTTGCGACGTGGTCGCGACGATCCGCAGCACCTGAGCGTCGGGGACGCCCTCGACTTCTGGCGCGTGGAGTACCTCGAACGTGGTCGGATGCTTCGCCTGCGCGCCGAGATGCGCGTGCCCGGTCTCGCGTGGCTGGAGATGAGCGCGACCCCGGTCGGCGACGGCTCGGTCTACCGGCAGCGCGCCGTCTTCTTCCCGAAGGGGCTCGGCGGACGCCTCTACTGGTTCGCGATCCTGCCGTTCCACGGGATCATCTTCAACGGGATGGCGAACCGCATCACGGAGGCGGCCGTCGCGCTGCCGTCCGAGTCCTCGGCCCAACGGAAGAGCCGGGTGGGGCCGGTGTCCCCGGAGGAGCACGAGGCGGTCGACTCCGCCGAGGCGGACCTGCAGGCCTCACGACCCACCCCGGAGGCCGCGGAGTAGCGTGGGCGTATGAGCGAACCCACCGTCGTCACCGTCACCGGAGCCGGAGGCCAGATCGGCTACTCCCTGCTCTTCCGCATCGCGTCAGGTCAGCTGCTGGGGCCGGACCGGCCCGTCGTCCTGCGCCTGCTCGAGATCCCGCAGGGTCTCGGAGCGGCCGAGGGGACGGCCTTGGAACTGCAGGACTGCGCGTTCCCGCTCCTGGCCGGGGTGGAGGCGACGACCGAGATGTCGCGCGCCTTCGACGGGGTGGACGTCGCCCTGCTCGTCGGTGCCCGTCCACGTGGTCCGGGCATGGAACGAGCCGACCTCCTCGCGGCCAACGGCGGGATCTTCGCACCGCAGGGCGCGGCGATCGGAGCCGGTGCGGCCGACGACGTGCGCGTCCTGGTGGTCGGCAACCCGGCCAACACGAACGCACTCATCGCGCAGGCGGCCGCCGCCGGGGTGCCGGCCGAACGGTTCACCGCCCTGACCCGACTCGACCACAACCGCGCCGTCGCGCAGTTGGCCGCCAAGACCGGCGCAGCCGTGTCCGAGATCGACGGCGTCGTGATCTGGGGCAATCACTCGGCGACCCAGGTGCCGGACCTCTCCCACGCGACGGTCGATGGTCGTCCGGCCCTCGAACTCGTCGACGAGGAGTGGCTCGCCGACGAGTTCATCCCACGGGTTGCGAAGCGCGGTGCGGAGATCATCGCGGTCCGGGGCTCGTCGTCCGCCGCCTCGGCCGCTGCCGCCGCCATCGATCACGTGCATGACTGGGTGAACGGCACGGCGACCCCGGGCCGGCCGGAGCGCTGGACGTCCGTGGCGCTCCCCTCGGAGGGCTGGTACGGCGTGCCGGAGGGGCTCGTGAGTTCGTTCCCGGCCCGCTCGGTCGACGGACGCTGGGAGGTCGTCGAGGGGCTCGACATCGCGCCCGTCTGGCAGCGGCGTATCGACGCCTCCGTGGCGGAACTCGAGGAGGAGCGTGCTGCGGTGGGTGAGCTCGGTCTCCTCGGCTGAACGCCGCGGAGGGTCTCCGGACGTCGACAGGGGACGTCGGTCCCTGGCGTCGGACTCGCCCGGTCGCTAGCGTGAGCGCATGCGCCGATCCCTCCTCACCATCACACCGCTCGCCGTCGTCCTGCTCCTGGCAGGTTGCGCGGGGTCTCCCGCTCCGTCCCCCTCGGCGATCGCGACGTCGGCGGCTCCGTCACCGACGAGCAGCCCGACGTCAACGGCTGCGGTCGATCCGAACGCGCCGGCGGGCCAGTGCGCGGACAGCGTCCTCCAGGTCACCGTCTCGGGGGCCGATGCAGGTGCGGGCAGCATCTTCTCCAACGTCGTGTTCACGAACACCGGTCGGGAATCGTGTGTCCTCCGCGGGGCTCCGGGGGTCTCGGTCGTCGGAGACGGCGACGGCACCCAGTTGGGCGCCGCAGCGGTCCAGCAGGAGGACGCGGCGCCGGCCGACGTGACGCTTCCAGCGGGAGGTTCGGCGTCGGCGACCCTCACCTCGGTCAACATCGGATCCGACGGCGGGCCGCTCGACGACTGCGAGGCGGTGACCGGCGACGGCTATCGGGTCTACCCGCCGCACTCGTTCACGGCGGTCTTCGTGGCCTCGTCAGCCGTCCCGGCCTGCTCGAACACGGCGGTCGCCTGGATGACGATCGGCCCGGTGCGGGCCGACTGAGCTCGTCCGCGCTCGGCGCCGGGATGCACGCGGTCGAGCGACGGCCGTCCCGGTGTCGATGCCTCATCAGTTCGCCGTCATGTCGCGCCGGGTCGGTTGCAACAGGTACCCCGGGGGGGTATAGTGAAGGCTCCGATCCACTGAGGAGGACGCATGTCCGAAACCACCGCAACCATCACCTACCGGGTCGACGGTATGACCTGCGCGCACTGCGTGTCCGCCGTCACGACCGAGCTCTCCGCGCTCTCCGGCGTCGACGGGGTCGCCGTGGATCTCGAAGCGGGGACGGTCACCGTCTCGGGCGCCTCGTCGGCCGACGAGGCGGCCATCGGTGCCGGCGTCCAGGAGGCCGGCTACACCCTCGTGGGTCGTCGCTCATGAGCGCGCCACTCATCCAGCTCGACCTCGACATCGAGGGCATGACCTGCGCGAGCTGCGTGGCACGCGTCGAGAAGCGGCTGACCGCGCTCGACGGTGTCGAGGCGCAGGTCAACCTCGCGACCGAACGGGCGACGGTGACCGCGCCCTCCACCGTCACCGCTGACGAGCTGGTCGCAGCCGTCGCGAAGGCCGGCTACACGGCGACGGTGCGTCCGCCCGCTGACGAACGCGCCGCGGCGGACCGGGAGCAGACTCCGACGTCGGGACCGACATCCGACCCCTCGGCGACCGTGACGACGCTCCGCACCCGCCTCGTCGTCAGTGCGGTGCTGGCATTGCCTGTCGTGCTGCTCGCGATGATCCCCGCCTGGCAGTTCGACCACTGGCAGTGGCTCTCGCTGACCCTCGCGACGCCGGTCGTCTTCTGGGGTGGGTACCCGTTCCACCGGGCGACGTTCGCGACGCTGCGGCACGGCTCGGTGACGATGGACACCCTCATCACGCTCGGGACGGGGGCTGCCTACCTGTGGTCCGTCTGGGCGCTCTTCTTCGGCATGGCCGGGATGACGGGCATGCGGCACGAGTTCACCTTCTTCGCACCCGACGCCGACCCGTCGAGCGCGCTGTACCTCGAGGTGGCTGCCGGCGTGACCGTCTTCCTGCTCGCCGGCCGTCTCATCGAGCAGCGCTCGAAGCGTGCGGCAGGCGAGGCACTCCGCGACCTCATGACGCTGGGTGCTTCCGAGGTCTCCGTGCTCCGGGACCGTGCGCCGGACCCCACCGACCTCATGGCGCCCACCCGCACCGAGGAACGGATCCCGATCGAGCAGCTGCTCGTCGGAGACCACTTCCTCGTGCGTCCCGGCGAGTCCGTCGCCACCGACGGAATCGTCGTCGAGGGGGCGGCGAGTGTCGACGAGAGTCTCGTGACGGGGGAGTCCGTCCCGGTCGAGCTCACGGCAGGCTCGCGGGTCATCGGTGGCACGATCGCACGCGGCGGCAGTCTCGTCGTGCGGGCGACGGCCGTCGGCGCCGAGACGCAGCTGGCGCGCATGGCTCAGGCGGTCGAGGCGGCGCAGCTCGGGAAGAGCCGGGTCCAACGGCTCGCCGACCGCGTCTCGAGCGTGTTCGTCCCGGTCGTCCTGGTGATCGCCCTCGGCACCGCCATCGTGTGGGCGCTCACCGGCTCGACCATGGAGGCGGCGTTCACCGCCGCGGTCGCCGTCCTCATCATCGCCTGTCCGTGTGCGCTGGGGCTCGCGACACCGGTGGCCCTCCTCGTCGGGACGGGGCGTGGCGCGCAGCTCGGCATCCTCATAGCCGGTCCGGAGGCGCTCGAGCGGGCGAGCGGCATCGACCGCATCGTGCTCGACAAGACGGGGACCGTCACGTCCGGGCGGATGAGTGTCACGGAGGTCTGGGCGTCCGGTGCGACGGATGAGGTGCTCGCCCTCGGCGCGGCGCTCGAAGCGGCCTCCGAGCACCCCATCGCCGAGGCGATCGTCGCCGAAGCGACCCGCCGCGATGCAGCTCGTCCGGTGGTCTCGGACTTCGCGAGCCTCGAGGGGCTCGGCGTCACCGGCACGATCACCGGAGGAACCGTGTTGGCCGGACGTCCCGCCTTCGCGGAGGACCAGGGCTTCCGCATCGGACCGGACGCGGCGAGCGCCCTGACTGCAGCCGCGGAGCGTGCGAGCACCGTGGTGGTCGTCGCCTGGGACGGCGAGGTCCGCGGCGTCGTCGAGGTCGCCGACACCGTGAAGCCGGAGGCCCGCGCCGCCATCGGACGCGCCGTGTCCCTGGGGATGACACCGGTGCTCCTCACCGGCGACAACGCGGCCGTCGCAGCGCGGGTCGCGGGGGAGATCGGGATCACCGAGGTGATCGCGGACGCGAGCCCCTCCGACAAGGTCGCCGCCGTCGAACGGCTCCAGGCGGCCGGTCACCGCGTCGCGATGATCGGCGACGGGGTGAACGACGCCGCGGCGATCGCCACGGCCGATCTCGGCATCGCCATGGGGACGGGTACGGATGCGGCCAAGGGCGCAGCCGACCTCAGCATCGTCTCCGGTTCCCTCGCCACGGCGATCGACGCCGTCCGGCTCTCCCGGCGGACGCTCGGGATCATCCGCGGCAATCTCTTCTGGGCGTTCGCGTACAATGTGGCGGCGATCCCGCTCGCTGCGCTCGGCCTCCTCAACCCGATGATCGCGGGTGCGGCGATGGCGTTCTCCAGCGTGTTCGTCGTGCTCAACAGCCTGCGCCTCCGCCGGTTCCGTCCGGCCGCCTGAGGTTACCCGTCGACCGGTGGGCTGCGGCGGATACACTGTCCGCAGAACCGGTCGACGTGGATGGGTGGTGGTGAGGTGTCCAGTCCGTGGCTGGCGGCCCCGGCGCGTGCCGAAGCGCAGCGCGGACTCGTCCGACGGCTCGTCCGCGAGTCGTGGGAACGGTCGATGGGCCGTCACCTCGACCCGGACAACCTCATGCCGGAGCTCGCCTTCGACGAGGACGAGTTGCGCGACCACCGGCTCGGGCACCCGCTCGCCGGCGTCCTCCCGGTGATCACCAAGCTGCTGGTCAACGACGCGGACGACGACTCCGGCATGCTCGTCGCGGTGGGCGACGCCATGGGCAGACTGCTCTGGGTGGACGGCGACCGTCATCTGCGGCGACGGGCGGAGGGCATGCTCTTCGTCGAGGGTGCCGGGTGGTCGGAGCGGGAGGTGGGAACGAGCGCCCCGGGCACCGCGCTCGAACTCGACCACGGCATCCAGATCCACGCGGCCGAGCACTTCAACCGCCTCGTGCACCCGTGGAGCTGCACGGCGGTCCCGGTGCACGATCCCGAGACCCGGCAGATCATCGGCGTGATCGACATCACCGGTGGCCCGCAGGCGGTCGCCTCGCATGCGCTGCCGCTCATGGAGGCGACCGCCGCCGCCGTCGAGTCCGAGATCATGGTGCAGCGGCTGCGCGCGGTCACCGACCGCCGGTTCGCCGGTCGCCCACGAACGGACACAGCCCGCCGGACGACCACGGTGCGGCCCGGCCTGCAGGTGCTCGGCCGTGACACCGGCCTGCTGGTCGGACACGGGGCGAGTCGCCCGACCGAGCTCAGCCGACGGCACGCCGAGATCCTGACCCTGCTGGCCTGGCACCACCAGGGCCTGAGCGCCGACGCGCTCGCCGGGCTGCTCTACGACGCGGACGAGGCGTCGGTCACCCTCCGGGCGGAGCTCGTCCGGCTGCGGAAGGTGCTCGGCGGGACCGCGCCGACACTCGTGCCGGCCTCGCGGCCGTACCGGCTCACCACCCCGCTCCAGCTCGACGCCCACCAGGTGCTGTCCCTCCTCGACCGCGGCGCCCACCGCGCTGCGCTGGCCGCGTACCCGGGTCCGCTCCTGCCCGACTCCACCGCCCCCGGTGTCGTCGACCTCCGCGACCGGGTCGCGACGCGCCTCCGCGAGGCGATGCTGACCGACGCCTCGGCGGACCTGCTGCACGACTACATCCGGACCGCGGCCGCGCCCGACGACGTCGAGATCCTGCACGCCTGCCTCCGACTGCTGCCGCCGCGGTCACCGAAGCGCGCCGGCCTCGTCGCCCGCATCGAGGCGATCGACGCCGAGCTCTCGGCGTCCTGACGGCCGATCCGGGCCGCGGTCCTCGGCGCAACCTCCTGCAACCTCGGGCCGACTAGCGTCGTCGGCACGCACCTGAGCGGTGCGCCACCGACAACGTCGTCGACAAGGAGTGACATGACCGTCTACGCCAACCCGGGTACCGAAGGTGCCGTGTTCAGCTACGCCCCCCGCTACGACCACTTCATCGGGGGCGAGTACGTCCCGCCCGCGAACGGGCAGTACTTCGAGAACCAGACCCCGGTCACCGGAGCCGTGTTCACCGAGATCGCCCGAGGCACCGCGGCCGACGTGGACCGAGCGGTCGAGGCGGGATGGAAGGCGTTCCCCGCCTGGTCGAAGACGAGCGTCGCCGAGCGCGCGGTGATCCTCAACCGCATCGCCGACCGCATGGAGGAGCACCTCGAGGAGATCGCCGTCGCCGAGAGCTGGGAGAACGGCAAGCCGGTCCGCGAGACCCTGGCCGCCGACATCCCCTTGGCGATCGACCACTTCCGCTATTTCGCGGGGGCGATCCGCGCTCAGGAGGGCGGCATCTCGGAACTCGACCACGACACGGTCGCCTACCACTTCCACGAACCGCTCGGCGTCGTCGGGCAGATCATCCCCTGGAACTTCCCGATCCTCATGGCGGTGTGGAAACTCGCACCGGCGCTCGCCGCAGGCAACTGCGTCGTGCTGAAGCCGGCCGAGCAGACACCGGCGTCGATCCACGTCATCGTCGACCTCGTGAAGGACCTGCTGCCGGCCGGCGTGCTCAACGTCGTCAACGGCTTCGGCATCGAGGCCGGCGCCCCGCTGGCCTCCCACCCGCGGATCCGGAAGATCGCGTTCACCGGTGAGACCACGACCGGTCGCCTGATCATGCAGTACGCGAGCGAGAACCTCATCCCGGTGACGCTGGAGCTCGGCGGCAAGAGCCCGAACGTGTTCTTCGAGGACGTGGCGCGCGAGCACGACCAGTACTACGAGAAGGCGCAGGAGGGCTTCAGCATGTTCGCCCTGAACCAGGGCGAGGTCTGCACCTGCCCGAGTCGGGCGCTCGTCCAGCGCTCCATCTACGACGGCTTCGTGGGCGACGCGCTGACCCGCATCGGCACGATCAAGCAGGGCAACCCGCTCGACACGGACACGATGATCGGTGCCCAGGCGTCGAACGACCAGCTCGAGAAGATCCTCTCCTACATGGACATCGGCAAGCAGGGCGGCGCGAAGCTGCTCATCGGCGGCGAGCGAGCCGACCTCGGCGGTGAGTTGAGCGGCGGGTTCTACGTCCAGCCGACCGTCTTCGAGGGGACGAACGACATGCGGATCTTCCAGGAGGAGATCTTCGGGCCCGTGCTCGCACTCACGAGCTTCGCTGACTACGACGAGGCGATCTCCATCGCGAACGACACCCTCTACGGCCTCGGCGCCGGTGTGTGGAGCCGTGAGGCGACGACGCTGTACCGGGCCGGGCGGGCGATCGAGGCGGGACGCGTCTGGTCGAACACCTACCACCAGTACCCGGCGCACGCGGCGTTCGGCGGGTACAAGCAGTCGGGGATCGGCCGGGAGAACCACAAGATGATGCTCGACCACTACCAGCAGACGAAGAACCTGCTCGTGAGCTACGCGGAGGGGCCGATGGGCTTCTTCTGATCCACATCCCGGTCCCTGAGCCCCCACCCGGTCCCTGAGCTTGTCGAAGGGCGCCCTTCGAGAGGCTCAGGGACCGGCGGAGGGGCAGGGCCGGATACACGACACGATGAAGGAGGACACCATGACCGGACGGGTCGACGTCACCGACGCTGCGGCCGCACTGGTGCGGGAGATGACCGCGCTGCACGGACCGCTCATGTTCCATCAGTCCGGCGGATGCTGCGACGGGAGTTCGCCCATGTGCTACCCCGTCGGGATGTTCCGCACGGGCGCGGTCGACGTCCTGCTCGACACGCTCGACGTGCCCGGGCTCGACGCGCCCGTCGAGGTCTACATGTCGCGTTCCCAGTTCGAGTACTGGAAGTACACGCACCTGACGATCGACGTGGTGCAGGGGCGCGGCAGCGGGTTCAGCGTCGAGGCCCCGACGGGGCAGCGGTTCCTCATCCGTTCTCGCATGCTCGACGACGCCGAACTGGAGCGGTTCGGACTCGTCGACAGCGCGCCGGACTGAGCGCTCGCGACCGATGCGGCCGATGGCGTAGACTGGGCACACGCCCGTCGGGCGCCCGTGTCGGTCTCGTGCAACGCTCTGTTGCTCCACGACGACCAGTCGGGCCCGACGCCCGTCTCTTCCGGCCCCTCGGCCGATGAGGCTCTTCGACTGCTCAGGAGGAGCATGCCGCACACCGGCCAGCAACGCCGTTCCCAGGGGCGTTCCAGCACCCGTTCATCTGGCCGCTCGAACCCCAGAGGGTCCTCGTCGCGTCACGACGACGACGCGCCGATCATCCCCATCCTCGCCCGCAAGGTGCGCGAGGTCGAGGCGAAGGCGCAGAAGGGCAAGGTCGGGCCAACCAACCGGACCAAGTACCAGGTCATCGCCTTCCTCGTCCGCGAGGAACGCGCCAGGGTCAAGGCCGACACGAGCTACAGCGACGCCACGCGGGCCGAGCTCCTGAAGCGCCTCGACGGTGTGGCGACCATCCTCGCCAAGACGGCGGCGCGCGACACCTCGCTCATCCAGCTCCTCGAGGCCGACGCCGCGACGAGCCCCGTCGCGCAGCGGCTCCGGCGCGACTGGCTCCTCGAGTCGGGCGCCGAACTCAGCGCCGACGAACTCATCATCACCGTCGAGAAGCCCGTCGTGGAGTCCGTCGTCCCGGCCGAGCTCGCCGAGAAGCAGGTCATCCCGCAGTCGGTCAAGGCACGTCAGTTGGCCAATCCGTTCCTCGCCCCGGATTTCAGCCAGGCGGCACCGCAGCCGACCGTGCGTCGACGACTCGACAGCTGGGAGCTCATGGGCCCCCTGTACAAGGCGTTCGAGCTCGGTTCCGGCGGGGGAGCGGCCTCGATGGACCTGCCCGACGCCCCGAAGCTCGACCGGCTCTCGCCGCGCGGCCTCGAAGTCATGAAGCACCAGGCGCGCTTCGTCGAGAGCGTCCGTGAAGGACACCGTTCCTTCCTGCTCGCCGACGAGCCGGGCCTCGGCAAGACCGCGCAGTCGGTCCTCGCCGCCTCGGTCGCCGAGGCGTACCCGCTCCTCGTCATCGTGCCGAACGTCGTCAAGATGAACTGGGCGCGCGAGGTCGAGCGCTGGACGCCGCACCGACGCGCCACGGTCATCCACGGCGACGGCCAGGCGCTCGACGCCTTCGCCGACGTCATCATCGTGAACTACGAGGTCCTCGACCGCCACCTCGCCTGGCTCGGGACGCTCGGCTTCCGCGGCATGGTGGTCGACGAGGCGCACTTCATCAAGAACCTCCACTCCCAGCGCTCGCAGCACGTGCTGTCACTCGCGAACCGGATCCGGAAGGCGACGCCCGGCCAGGACCCGCTGCTGCTCGCGCTGACGGGTACGCCGCTGATCAACGACGTCGAGGACTTCAATGCCATCTGGCAGTTCCTCGGCTGGATCAAGGACGGCAAGCCGACCGCCGAACTCATGGAGCGGCTCGAGGACACCGGCCTGACCCCGGCCGAGCACGCCTTCTACGCCGCCGCGCGGTCCGCCGTCATCGACATGGGCATCGTGCGCCGCAAGAAGCTCGACGTCGCCAAGGACCTGCCCGCCAAGCGCGTCGCCGACCTCCCGGTCGAGCTCGACGACGAGGCGATCCGGTCCATCCGCGACGCGGAGGCCGAGCTCGGGCAACGGCTCAAGTCCCGCTACGTGCGGGTCCTGGAGTCGCGTGGTGAGCGCGTCGACGCGCTGCACGAGCCGAACACCGACCTCATGCGCATGGTCGCCCAGGCCGAGCTCGACGAGTCCAAGGCCGCCGGTGGCACGGAGAACGTGTTCACCATGATCCGCAAGATCGGTCAGGCCAAGGCCGTCCTCGCCGCCGATTACACGGCGCAGCTCGCGAGGTCCGTGGGCAAGGTCGTGTTCTTCGCGAAGCACATCGACGTCATGAACGCGGCCGAGCAGTTGTTCGCGGGTCGCGGCTTGAAGACGGTGTCGCTCCGCGGCGACCAGACCGCGCAGGCGCGTCAGGCCGCGATCGACGCGTTCAACACCGATCCGGAGGTCGCGGTCGCGGTCTGTTCGCTCACCGCCGCCGGCGTCGGCGTCAACCTGCAGGCCGCGTCCAACGTCGTGCTCGCCGAGTTGTCCTGGACAGCCGCCGAGCAGACCCAGGCGATCGACCGCGTGCACCGCATCGGTCAGGAGGAGCCGGTCACCGCCTGGCGCATCATCGCCGCGCACACGATCGACGCGAAGGTCGCGGAACTCATCGACAGCAAGCAGGGCCTGGCCGCTCGCGCGCTCGACGGAAGCGACCAGGACGTCGCGTCGGTCGACTCGGTGCAGCTGAACGCCCTCGTCCACCTGCTCCGCGAGGCACTGGGCGCCTGACGTCCGGTTCGTCCGACCGGGTGACCACAGGTCGCCCGGCCGGACGTCGTCGGCTGGTCAGACGCCGAGTGCCGCCTTCACCTGAGCGAGCGACGGGTTCGTCGCGGTCGAGCGGTCGGGGAAGATCACCGTCGGGACCGTCTGGTTGCCGCCGTTCAGCGAGGCGACGAGGTCGGCGGTCCCCGGGACCTGCTCGATGTCGACCTCGGTGAACGGGATGCCGGCTGCGGACAGCTGGTGCTTCAGTCGGGCGCAGTACCCGCACCAGGTCGTGGAGAACATCGTGATGCCGCCATCGGCGGGCAGGTAGTCTTCGGCACTCATCCCAGCAGCCTAACCCCGGTGGACGAGGCACCGACCCTCTGGGCCGGAGGACCGTCCGCGCCGGATGAAGCACCGTCGGCGAGACGGTATTGTCGGGGATGACTCCCGGCACCTGAGGTGCCCCGATCCCCATGAGGACTGTTGATATGAGAATTGGTGTGCTCACGAGCGGCGGCGACTGCCCCGGCCTGAACGCGGTCATCCGAGGAGCGGTCCTCAAAGGGACGAAGATCCACAACCAGGAGTTCATCGGCATCCGCGACGGCTGGCGAGGAGTCGTCGAGGGCCTGACGATGCCGCTCGACCGCCACAGCGTGCGTGGTCTCGCCAAGCAGGGTGGCACCATCCTCGGCACGAGCCGCACCAACCCGTTCGAAGGACCGCACGGCGGCCCGGAGAACGTCCAGCACACCATGGACCGGCTCGGCATCGACGCGCTCATCGCCATCGGCGGAGAGGGCACGCTCGCCGCGGCGAAGCGGCTGACCGACGCCGGCCTCAAGATCGTCGGCGTCCCGAAGACGATCGACAACGATCTCGACGCCACCGACTACTCCTTCGGCTTCGACACCGCCGTCGAGATCGCGACCGAGGCCATCGACCGTCTCCGGACGACGGGCGAGTCCCACAAGCGGTGCATGGTCATCGAGGTCATGGGCCGGCACGTCGGCTGGATCGCCCTGCACGCCGGTATGGCGGCGGGTGCCCACGCCATCCTCATCCCGGAACAGCCGCAGTCGATCGAGCAGATCTGCGAGTGGGCGGACAGCGTCTACCAGCGCGGTCGCGCCCCGATCATCGTCGTGTCCGAGGGCTTCACGCTCGACACCATGGAGACCGCGCACTCCGAGAAGGGACTCGACGCGTTCAACCGTCCCCGTCTCGGCGGCATCGCCGACGTGCTCGCACCCGAGATCGAGCGCCGCACGGGCATCGAGTCCCGCGCGACCGTGCTCGGCCACCTGCAGCGCGGTGGCGTCCCGAGCGCCTACGACCGCGTGCTCGCCACCCGCCTCGGTATGGCCGCCATCGACTCCGTCATGGCCGGCGACTGGGGCACGATGATCGCACTCCGCGGCACCGAACTCGTCAACTGCCGCTTCGAAGAGGCGCTCGGCAAGCTGAAGACCGTGCCGCAGGAGCGCTACGACGAAGCGGCGATCCTCTTCGGCTAGACACCCGCCGCACCGACGACGCCCCTGCTCCGGACGGAGCAGGGGCGTCGTCGCTTCGGATCAGGCCGGATCGGTGTCCGTGAGTTCGAGCACATCGAGCAGCCAGGCGAGTTCCTCGGCGCGCTCACGCCACGCGTTGTAGCGGCCGCTCACCCCGCCGTGCCCGGCGCTCATCTCGATCTTCATCAGCGCCGGTGCACCGGCGTCCCGCAGGCGGGCCACCCACTTCGCGGGTTCCACGTACAGCACGCGGGTGTCGTTGAGGCTCGTCGTCGCGAGGATGCGCGGGTAGCGCTTCGCCGGGTCGACGTTCTCGTAGGGGCTGTACGCCTTCATGTACGCGTAGACCTCGGGGTCGTGGAGCGGATCGCCCCATTCGTCCCATTCGATGACCGTCAGGGGGAGCGACGGGTCGAGGATGCTCGTCAGCGCGTCGACGAACGGGACGCCGGCGAGGATGCCGGCGAAGCGGTCGGGAGCACGGTTCGCCACGGCGCCCATGAGGAGGCCGCCGGCGCTGCCGCCCTCGGCGACGAGCCGGGCAGGCGTCGTCCAGCCCTCGCGGATGAGGTGGTCGGCCACGTCGACGAAGTCGCTGAAGCTGTTCTGCTTGTGGAGCTTCTTGCCGTCCTCGTACCAGTGACGCCCGAGTTCGCCGCCGCCGCGCACATGGGCGATCGCGAAGGTCACGCCGCGGTCGAGCATCGACAGCCTCGCGATCGAGAAGGACGGGTCCATGCTGGCCTCGTACGAGCCGTAGCCGTAGAGGTGGAGCGGCCCGGGCCCCTGGGCACCGACCCGGCGCACGATGGAGATCGGCACGCGGGTCCCGTCCACGGCCGTCGCCCACTCCCGGAACTGCTCGTAGTCCGCAGGGCGGTAGTCGCCGAGGACCGGCTGCTGCTTGCGCACGAAGCGTTCGCCGGACCGGACGTCGAGTTCGAGCACCGTTGACGGCGTCACGAGCGACCCGTATCCGAACCGGAGCATCGGTTGCGCCCATTCACCGTTGCCGTGCCAGCCGACGGTGGACAGTGGTTCGTCGAAGGCGATCTCGTCGATGTCGCCACTCGTCGGGTCGAGCAGGCCGATGCGGGTCAGGCCGTCGCGCCGGTAGGAGACGGTGGTCACGGCCTCGAACGCCTCGACGTCCTCGAGCCGGCGCTCGCTGCTGTGCGCGACGACGACCCGCGCCGTGCCGAGCGGATCCGAGAGCGGCACCTCGACGAGCTCGAAGTCCGGCGCGTCCCGGTTGTGCAGGATGAGCAACCGGTCTGCACCGTCGGCCACCCGGTGTTCGACGCTGTACTCGACGCCGTCGGTCCGCGGCCAGACGACCCGCGCCTCCTCGGACAGCGCGTCGGCGGGGACGAGTCGGGTCTCGCTCGTGACCGAGGAGCCGGCCTCGATCAGGAGCAGCGCGCGGCTGCGGGTGAATCCGGCACCGACCCAGAACCGCTCGTCGGGCTCGTGGAAGAGGACCGTGTCGTCGTCCTGGGACGTCCCCACCCGGTGCAGGTGGACGGTGTCTGGGCGCCAGCTCTCGTCGACCGTCGTGTAGACGATGGCGGTGCCGTCGGGGGAGAACTCCGCACCGCCCGCGGTCCCGAGGAGCTCGTCGTCGAGGTCGACGCCACTCGCGAGGTCCCGGACACGGACGGTGTACCGCTCGTCGCCTTCGACGTCGACGCCGTAGAGCAGTCGCGTGCCGTCGTCCGACACGTCGAAGCTGCCGAGGGAGAAGAAGTCGTGGCCCTCCGCCTCGACGTTGGCGTCGAGGATGATCTGCTCGCCGGGGGCAGCGCCGCCCTCGGGCAGGGTCGGCGGCGTCCAGTCCTCCGGGTCGGCGACCGGGATGCGGCACTGGATGCCGTACTGGCGGCCTTCGACACTGCGGCCGTAATACCACCACGCACCGGAACGGGTCGGTACCGAGAGGTCGGTCTCGAGCGTGCGGCTCTTGATCTCCTGGAAGATGCGCTCGCGCAGTCCGGCCAGATGGGCCGTCTCCTGCTCGGTGTAGGCGTTCTCCGCCTCCAGGTGCGCGATCACCTCCGGTGACTCCTTCTCACGGAGCCACTCGTACGGGTCCACCACGGTGTCGCCGTGATGGGTGCGTTCGGTCGGTCGGGTCTGGGCACGGGGGGCAGAGAGCTTCGCCATGGTCCAACGCTAGTCGAGGCGCCGCCCTCCCAGCCCGCTCGGAGCCATCCGAGGGCCGCCGGGTCTAGCGTGGGGTGATGACGACCATCCCAACATTCGCGCTCAACGACGGTTCGAGCGTCCCCGCGATCGGTTTCGGCACATACCCCCTGCGAGGCCGCGAGGGCACCGACGCCACGCTGTCCGCCATCGACGCAGGCTACCGACTGATCGACACCGCCGTGAACTACCGCAACGAGGACGCCGTCGGCGCCGCGGTCCGCGAGACCGACGTCCCCCGTGACGAACTCGTCGTCGCGACGAAACTGCCCGGCCGCGACCACGGCTTCGAGGAGACCATCACCTCGTGCCGCGGATCCCTGGCCTCGCTCGGCCTCGACCACATCGACCTGTACCTCATCCACTGGCCGAACCCCTCCGTCGGCCGCTTCGTCGAGTCGTGGAAGGCCATGATCCAGCTGCAGCGCGAGGGCCTCGTCCGCAGCATCGGCGTCTCGAACTTCACCGAGGAGTTCCTGACCCGCCTCGCCGACGAGACGGGTGTGCTGCCGGCCGTCAACCAGGTCGAGCTGCACCCGTACTTCCCGCAGGAGGAGCTCCTCGCCTTCCACCGCGAGCACGGCATCGTCACCGAGGCGTGGAGCCCGCTCGGCAAGGCACAGGCGCCGTTCGCCGAGGAACCCGTCGCAGCGGCCGCCGCGGCGCACGACGTCTCACCGGCGCAGGTCGTCCTCCGCTGGCACCACCAGCGCGGCGTGCTCCCGATCCCGAAGTCCGCGTCCCCGGAACGCCAGCGCACGAACATCGACGTGTTCGGCTTCGAGCTCAGCGACACCGAGGTGCAGGCGATCACCGCACTCGGGCGGACCGACGGCAGGCTCTTCGACGGCGACCCCAACACCCACGAGGAGATGTGAGTCCCGGCGGGCGCGTCCGCGCGCCCGCCGGCACCCCTCCTAGACTTGGCCGGGTGAAGCCCAGACGTCGTCGCCTGTCCCCGGTCCGTGCCCGCTCCTCGCGGGTGCTCCTCGTCGCCCTGGCCCTGGCGGTGGGTGCACCACTCGTCGCGACCCTGGCGAGCGCGCCGCCCGCCGCGGCCGACGCTCGGACCGACGTGTCCGACTTCACCTTCGCGTCCTTCGACGGCGACTACACCCTGAGCCGTGGCGGCGACGGTCAAGCCGAGCTGCGCGCGGTCGAGACCTTCGTCGCGGAGTTCCCCGACTCCGACCAGAACAAGGGCATCATCCGAGCGATCCCGGACGAGTTCGACCGGGCACCACTGCACACGGAGATCGTCTCGGTGACCGACGCCGACGGTGCGCCCGTGGAGTGGGAGACCGACCGCGACGGTGACTTCCTCGAGCTTTCGCTCGGTACGGACGACTACGTGCGCGGCACGCAGAGCTACGTCATCACCTACACGCAGCGCGGCGTCGTCGGCGCCTATCGCGACACACGCTCCGACGAGTTCTACTGGGACGCACCCGGGACCGGCTGGGACCAGCCGTTCGCCGACGCCAGCATGACGGTGCGGGTCGCGCCAGACATCGCCGACGCGCTCACCGGTGACGGCGCCTGCTACCGCGGGGATCCGGACGACAGCTCACCGTGCGACCTCTCCCAAGCGGAGGACGCCGACGGAGACGTCTTCACGACCTCCTCCGTCCCGCTGCAGGCCCGGCAGACGCTGACGGTCGCGATCGGGTTCGAACCGGGCACGTTCGTCCAACCGGCCCGCCCCGGCGAGGCGCCGGTCTTCTCCATCGTCCCGATCGTCCTCGGCGCGCTGTCGGCCGCGGGGCTCGGAGCACTCCTGTGGATCCGACTGCGCTTCTGGCGGGATCACCCCGGTCGTGGCGTCATCGTGCCGCAGTACTCCGCCCCGAAGCAGATGAACCTCCTGCTGGCGGGCGACCTCGCCGGTCGCGCCGCCTCGTCGATGGCCGCCGAGATCGTCAGCCTCGCCGTCCGCGGCAAGCTCCGGATCGTGGACGGACCGGGCAAGAAGGACTACTCCCTGCAGTACCTCGACGACGGCGCGACGGATGAGCAGGAACGGCGCGTGCTCGCCGCGCTCTTCCCCGACCGGAACCGACCGCGGGAGATGAAGGAGGTCGACCCGGCGCTCGGCAAGGCGGTCACCGCGGAACTCGCGGCCGCCAAGCGGAACGCCCTCGACCTCGGCCTCCGAAGCTCGGTCTCCTCCGGGCGGGCGTGGATCATCGTGGGGGCGCTCGCCGTCCTGGGCGTCGCCGGGATCGTCTTCTTCGGGGTCGCCTACTCCCAGCGAGCGGACAACGGCTGGTCGGTCGCCGCGCTCTTCGTGACCGGGATCGCGCTGCTCGCCGGGATCGTGTTGGCCATCGCACCGAAACCGCTCACCGCCACCGGTGCCGATGCGCGGGACGAGTTGCTCGGCCTCCGCGACTACCTGGCGCTGGCGGAGCAGGACCGCTTCCGCATGTTGCAGAGCCCCGACGGTGCCGAACGGGTGGACCTCGGCGACCCCGGCCAGCTCGTCCGGGTCACCGAACGGCTCCTGCCCTTCGCCGTACTCTGGGGCGTGGAGCGCGAGTGGGCCAAGGAACTCGGTATCCGCTACGAGCAGGCCGGGAGTGCGCCGTCGTGGTACGCCTCGAACACCCCGTTCCAGGCGGCGATGTTCGCGAACGCGTTCTCCGGCTTCTCCGGATCGGCGTCGAGTACGTCGGCGTCCTGGTCGACCAGTGGGGGAGCGAGCTCGTCCGGCGGCTCGACGGGCGGCGGCTTCGCGGGCGGCGGCGGAGGCGGCGGAGGCGGCGGCGGGCGCTGATCGGCGTCGAGTTGACCTCGACCGGGCAGGGTGTAAGGATCGTGTACGGCGGGTGAACCGCCCGTATCCAGCACGTGAATTCCCCCCCAACATCTCGTCGGGGAGCACTGTGTCCGTATTCGCTCCGCCTCGAGAAAGACACCAGTGGAACTCGTTACCCTGACTGTCGTGCTGGTCATCGCACTGGCACTGTTCTTCGACTTCACGAACGGGTTCCACGACACGGCGAACGCCATGGCGACCCCGATCGCCACGGGCGCCCTCAAACCGAAGACCGCCGTGCTGCTCGCCGCGATCCTCAACCTCGTCGGTGCGTTCCTGTCCACGGAGGTCGCGAAGACCATCTCGGGCGGGCTCATCCGGGAGGGCGAGGGCGGCATCCGGATCGGACCGGAGCTGATCTTCGCCGGACTCATCGGCGCGATCGTCTGGAACATGCTGACCTGGCTCCTCGGCCTGCCGTCGTCCTCCAGCCACGCGTTGTTCGGCGGGCTCATCGGCGCGGCGATCGTCGGCGCCGGCTTCGGCTCGATCGACTTCGGTGTCGTCCTCTCCAAGGTCATCCTCCCGGCGTTGATCGCCCCCGTCACGGCGGGTCTGGTCGCCTACTCGGCGACGAAGCTCGCCTATCGGATCACGCGCCGCTATGACGGCAAGCCCGACGGCCGCGACGGGTTCCGGTACGCGCAGATCTTCTCCTCGTCCCTCGTCGCCCTCGCGCACGGTACGAACGACGCACAGAAGACCATGGGTGTCATCACGCTCACTTTCATCGCGGTCGGGGTGCAGGCGGTCGGCACCGGCCCCGAGCTCTGGGTCATCGTCGTCTGCGCCCTCGCCATCGCGCTCGGCACCTACATGGGCGGCTGGCGGATCATCAAGACGATCGGCACGGGGCTCACCGACGTCAAGCCGGCGCAGGGCTTCGCGGCCGAGACGAGCACCGCCGCCACGATCCTCGCGTCGAGCCACCTCGGCTTCGCCCTCTCCACCACGCAGGTCGCCTCCGGCTCCGTCATCGGCTCCGGCCTCGGGCGACGCGGATCGAAGGTGCGCTGGGGGACCGCCGGGCGCATCGCCCTCGGCTGGTTGATGACCCTGCCCGCGGCCGGCATCGTCGGGGCACTCGCCGCCGCCGTCGCCCACCTCGGCCTCGTCGGCATCATCATCGACGCCGTGGTGGGGGTCGGTGTCATCCTCACCATCTTCCTCATCTCGCGCCGGAACCAGGTCGACCACAGCAACGTCGTCAGTGAGGTCGCCGACTCCGGTCGTGCGGTCAAGATCAAGCGCAACCCCAAGCCCAAGAAGGTGAAGAAGTGATCGACTGGGCAGCATTCCTGATCGTCTTCGCGACGTCGCTCATCGGTGCGACCGCGATCGTCAGTCTGTACTCCCTCGGGCTCCGGCTCCTGACCACCGCCGGGCGCGTGCCCGTGGTGGCGCCGGCCGAGTTCACCGATGCGATCACGGTCATCACGCCGGAGGAGGCCGCAAAGGCGGCGAAGCGGGCCGCGAAGGCCGCTCGGAAGAACCCGTTGACTCCGGCGCAGCAGAACCTGGCCCGCGCCGGTGCCTACGCCTGCTTCGCCCTGTGTGCGGCGGCGGTCCTCTTCGGCATCTACCTGATCGTGCCGTTCTTCCACCAGGGCTGACCCCTGGGGTTCGCCAGCGCGGTGCGCTGAAGCGAGCGCGGGCCTCCGGTACGGGACCGATCCGTGTGGGGGCGCCAGCGCGGTGCGCTGACGCGAACCGCACCTACCCGGCATGGCCGCGGGTTACACACGTGAGCGCGGGGCTCCAGAGACCCGCGCTCACCCGTACGACCCGCGCTGACGCCAGCGCACCGCGCTGACGCACCCGCACCGGACGGGTCAGGCGGTCTTCCGCCAGCGACCGATGGTCGTCATCACGTGGTAGATGACGATCGCGGCGATCGTGCCGAGCGCGATCCCGTTGAAGCTGACGTCGCCACCCGCCACCCAGGTGAAGTCCGCGATGCCGATGATGAGCGCCGTCGCCGCTGTGAACTGGTTGACGGGCTTCGAGAAGTCGACCTTGTTGTCGAGCCAGATCTTCACGCCGATGATCCCGATGAGTCCGTACAGGGCAGTCGTGACGCCGCCGAGGACGCCCGCCGGGATGGTGTTGATGACCGCACCGACCTTGGGGGAGAGGCCGAGGAGGACCGCGAACAGACCGGCGACCCAGTAGGCCGCCGTGGAGTAGACCCGAGTCGCCGCCATGACGCCGATGTTCTCGCCGTAGGTCGTCGTGCCCGAACCGCCGCCGAAGCCGGCCAGCATCGTCGCCAGGCCGTCGGACAGGAGCGCGCGACCAGTCTGCTTGTTCACCGAGGCGTCGGTCATCTGCGCGACGCCACGGATGTGGCCGACGTTCTCGGCGATGAGGACGAGCACGACGGGCAGGAACGCCGGAAGGACCGCCCAGACCGCCGGGTTCGAGATCGGGTTGTCCGCGAGGTGGAACTCGGGGAGGCCGACCCACGCGGCGTCCGCGATCTTCGAGAAGTCGATCTCCTGACGGATCGCCGCGACGATGTACCCGACCACGACACCGATGACGATCGACAGTCGGCCGAGGATCCCGCGGAAGACGACGGTCGACAGGATGACGGCCGCGAGCGTCACGAGGGCGGTGATCGGAGCGGCCACGAAGTTGTTCTTCGCGGCGGGGGCGAGGTTGAACCCGATGAGCGCGACGATGGCACCGGCGACGACCGGCGGCATGAGCGCATCGATCCACCCGGTGCCCGTGACCTGCACGATGACGCCGACGAGCGCCAGGAGGAGCCCCACCGCGAGGATGCCGAAGAGGGCGCTGCCCATGCCCTGGCTCGCGACCGCGGCGGAGATGGGGGCGATGAAGGCGAATGACGAGCCGAGGTAGCTCGGCACGCGGTTCTTGGTGATGACGAGGAACAGGATGGTGCCCACACCCGAGAAGAACAGCGTCGTGGTGGGCGGGAACCCGGTCAGCACGGGGACGAGGAACGTGGCGCCGAACATCGCGACGACGTGCTGCATGCCGAGGCCGATGGTCCGCGGCCAGGTGAGCCGTTCTCCGGGGCCGACGATCGCGTGGGTCGGGACGTGCTTGCCGTCGCCGTGCAGAGTCCAGGGCAGCGCCATGTGAGCTCGATTCCGTGAGGAGGGTGCTGGGTAAGGGGTCCAGCCGATCGTAGCGGCACCCTCGCATCCCGGTCGTCGCGGGGCGGTCCGCCGTGCCGGTACGCTGGTTGCTTCGATGCAGACCCAGGAGGTCCAGTGACCACGACGCCCACCGCTCCGCGCTCGTTCCGAGAGCGTCTCGACGGTTTCTTCGAGATCAGCAAGCGCGGTTCGACCGTCGGAGGCGAGGTGCGCGGCGGCCTCGTGACCTTCGTCGCGATGGCCTACATCGTCATCCTCAACCCGATCATCCTGAGCGGCTCGGCCGACGTCACCGGTGGCGAGCTCGGCTTCGCGCAGGTTGCCGCCGTGACCGCCCTGACCGCCGGCGTCATGACGATCCTCTTCGGTCTCGTGGCGCGGCTGCCGTTCGCCTTCGCGGCCGGCCTCGGCATCAACTCGTTCCTCGCGGTCAGCGTCGTCGGTCAGGTCACCTGGGCCGAGGCGATGGGCCTCGTCGTCATCAACGGGCTCATCATCGTCCTGCTCGCGGCGACCGGACTCCGCGCCATGATCTTCAATGCGGTGCCCATCCAGCTGAAGATCGCGATCACGGTCGGCATCGGCCTCTTCATCGCCTTCATCGGCTTCGTCGACGCCGGCTTCGTCCGCTCGACGGGCGCCGGTTCGCCGCCCGTCGGCCTCGGGATCGAGGGCTCGGTCGCCACCGTGCCGACCGCCGTGTTCGTCATCTCCCTGCTGCTCACGGGCGTGCTCGTCGCGCGCAAGATCAAGGGTGCCCTGCTCATCGGCATCGTCGCCTCCACGATCATCGCCATCATCGCCGAGGCCGTCTTCAAGGTCGGCGCCTCCAACGGCGGCGAGAACCCCGGTGGCTGGAACCTCAGCGTCCCGACCCTGCCCACCCAGGTCGTCGGGATCCCCGACCTCAGCCTGCTCGGCCAGGTGAGCTTCGGCGGCTTCGAGCGCATCGGCGTCCTCGCCGCGCTCATGCTCGTCTTCACCCTCGTGTTCACGAACTTCTTCGACGCCATGGGCACGATGACCGGGCTCTCGAAGGAGGCCGGTGTGGCGGACGCCAAGGGCGACTTCCCTCGGCTCCGCTCAGCGCTCATCGTCGAGGGTGTCGGCGCGGTCGCCGGTGGCGCGACCTCGTCCTCCTCCTCGACCGTCTTCATCGAATCCGGTGCGGGCATCGGCGAAGGGGCACGGACCGGCCTCGCGAACCTCGTGACCGGCGCGCTGTTCCTGCTCGCCATGTTCTTCACGCCGCTCACGCAGATCGTGCCCTCCGAGGTCGCCGCCGCCGCGCTCGTCATCGTCGGGACGCTCATGATGTCGCAGATCAAGGACATCGTCTGGACCGAGTTCTCGGTCGCGCTCCCGGTGTTCCTGACGGTCGTCGTCATGCCGCTGACGTACTCGATCGCCAACGGCATCGGCGCCGGCTTCATCGCCTGGGTCGTGCTCCGCTCCCTGTCCGGGAAGGCGCGCGAGATCAGCCCGCTGCTGTGGGTCGTCGCAGCCGGGTTCCTCGTCTTCTTCGCCCGCGGACCCATCGAGCAGCTCCTCGGCGTCGCGTCCTGACCGTCCGCGGTCGGCCGCCCTCGGGTGGTCGACCGCGGCGGAGCACGTCGGCGGTGGCTCCTAGACTCGGACCATGACTTCCGACGTCCGTTTCGGTCAGTACCCGGCTCCCGACAGGGTCATCGTCCATCTGAGCGACCCGCACCTCCTGGCCGACGGCCGACGCCTCTACGACGCGGTCGACGTGCAGGCCAACCTGGAACAGGCCCTCCGTCAGATCGAGCGGATGCAGCTCCGGCCCGACGCGATGGTGTTCACGGGTGACCTCGCGGATCTCGGAGAGGCCGACGCCTACCGTCGACTCCGGGAGCGGGTCGAGCCCGTCGCCGAGCGACTCGGCACCACCATCGTCTGGCTCATGGGCAACCACGACGAACGGTCGGTCATGCGGACGGAGCTCCTCGACCTCCCGGCAGGGGAGCAGCCGCTCGACGCCGTCTGGGACTTCGGCGGCTTGCGCGTCATCGGCCTCGACTCGACTGTCCCGGGGTGGCACCACGGTGAGCTCGAGGACAGCCAGCTGGAGTGGCTGGAGTCGGTGCTGGCCACGCCGGCGCCGCTCGGCAGCATCCTCGCCATGCACCACCCGCCGGTGCCGTCGAGCATCCCGTTCTTCGACATCCTCGAGCTCCGCGACCAGCACCGGCTCGAGGCCGTGCTGCGCGGGAGCGACGTCCGGGCCATCCTGGGCGGCCATCTGCACTACTCCACCTCGAGCACCTTCGCCGGCATCCCCGTCCAGGTCGCCAGCGCGAGTTGTTACTCGATGAACCTCTCGCTCCCGTCCGTGGAGGTGAACGGGATGTTCGGCGGTCAGTCCTTCAACCTCGTGCACGTCTACGACGACCGCATCACCCACTCCACGGTCCCGCTCGGTGACTACACCACCGCCGACACCTTCAGTGCGGCGTTCATCGACCGCATGGCCGCCCTGAGCCCTGCCGAGCGGCTGGAGGCGTTCTCGCGCAAGCGGTGACCCACGGGCGCTGAACCGCAGGCACGGAACCGCAGGCACGGAACCGCAGGCACGGAACCGTCTCGGGTCCAAGACACCGCAGAGGCATCGCGGATCGCACCCGGCTACGCTGGAAGGGACATCCACCCACCAGGCAACGGAGCCACGAGTGACGATCAGCACCACCAGCAGCAGCATCCCCACCACCCTTGGAGCAGACGACGACATGGCGGACAGGACGAACAGCGACGAGACTCGGACGGAGTCGGATTCACTCGGTTCGATGGAGATCCCGGCCGACGCGTACTGGGGCATCCACACGGCACGCGCGCTCGAGAACTTCCCCATCACGAAGCGTCCGATCTCCGTCTACCCCGACCTCGTCGTCGCCATCGCGAGCGTCAAGCAGGCCGCCGCCCGCGCGAACGCCGAGATCGGGGTCCTCGACCCGGCGAAGGCGAACCTCATCGACCGCGCGTGCCAGATCATCATCGACGGTGACTTCCACGAGGAGTTCATCGTGGGCGTGATCCAGGGCGGCGCGGGTACGTCGACGAACATGAACGCGAACGAGGTGATCACGAACATCGCGCTCGAGCTCGCCGGTCATGCCAAGGGCGAGTACCAGTTCCTGCATCCGCTCGACGACACCAACCGGTCGCAGTCCACCAACGACGTCTACCCGACCTCGATCAAGATCGCGCTCGCGTTCTCACTGCAGTTCCTCCTGACGGAGCTCGGCCTGCTGCGCGACTCGTGCAGCGCGAAGTCCGTCGAGTTCTCCCACGTCCTCAAGGTCGGGCGAACGCAGCTCCAGGACGCCGTCCCGATGACCCTCGGGCAGGAGTTCCACGGCTTCGCCACGACGCTGAACGAGGACTACGACCGCCTCCACGAGACCCTCTGGCTGCTCGCCGAGGTCAACCTCGGCGCCACCGCGATCGGGACGGGGATCACCGCCGACCCGCGCTACGCGGAGGCCGTCGTCCGTCACCTCAACCAGATCACGGGCCTCGCGCTCACTACGGCACCCGACCTCATCGAGTCGACGAGCGACGCCGGCGGGTTCATGTCGTTCAGCGGCACCCTGAAGCGGAGTGCCATCAAGCTCTCCAAGATCTGCAACGACCTGCGTCTGCTGTCGAGCGGTCCGCAAGCCGGTCTCGGCGAGATCAACCTGCCGCCCCGACAGGCCGGATCGAGCATCATGCCGGGCAAGGTCAACCCGGTCATCCCGGAGGTCGTGAACCAGGTGGCGTTCAGCGTCGTCGGCGCCGACATGACGGTCACGATGGCGGCCGAGGCCGGGCAGTTGCAGCTCAACGCCTTCGAACCGGTCATCGCCCACTCGCTGCTGCAGAGCATCGTCTGGATGGCACAGGCGTGCAAAACGCTGCGGGTGAACTGCATCGACGGCATCACGGCGAACGAGGAACGGCTCGAGGTGATGGTCGGTGCCTCCGTCGGCGTCATCACCGCCCTGACCCCGTTCATCGGGTACCAGTCGGCTGCGGCGCTCGCGAAGACCGCGCTGCTCACGGGCCGCAACGTCGCGGACCTCGTGGTCGAGGCCAACCTCATGACGCGCGACGAGGTGACGAAGCAGCTCTCGCCCGCGCGGCTCTCGGGGATCGAGGCCATCACCTCGGCCATCCCGATCATCGACCTGCCGATCCCGGGAGCGGACTCCGACCCGAGCCGCTGACCGACGCGGCTGTACACGACGAAGCCGTCCGGACCAGGGTCCGGACGGCTTCGTCGTGTGCTGTGGGGGAGTCGCTACCCGGCGGTGACCGTGCAGTGCGTCGTGAGCGATCCGACGCCTTCGACGGACACGGTGACGGTCGCGCCGTCGGTCAGGAAGACCTGCGGATCGCGCGAGTATCCCGCGCCGCCCGGGCTGCCCGTCGAGATGAGCGTTCCGGGCAGGAGGGTCGCGGAGCCCGACAAGTGTTCGATGAGCGTCGCGACGCTGCGGACCATGTGACTGGTCGAGGAGTCCTGGAGCGTCACGCCGTCGAGGACGGTCGAGATGTGGAGGTCCTGCGGGTCGGGGATCTCGTCCGCGGTCACGACGACCGGGCCGGTCGGGGTGAACCCGTCGAAGGACTTGCAGCGTGACCACTGTGCCTCGGAGTACTGGATGTTGCGGGCGGTGATGTCGTTGACGACGGTGTACCCGAACACGTACCCGAGCGCATCGGCCGCATCGACGTCGCGAGCGGCCCGGCCGATGACGACACCGAGCTCCGCCTCGTAGTCCACCTGCTCGCTGATCGCCGCCGGCCAGCTCGTGGTGCCTTCGTGACCGGTGAGCGAGTTCGCCCACAGGCCGAAGATGGTGGGGGCGTTGTCGGTCTTGAGATTGAGCTCCTGCGAGTGCGCCGAGTAGTTGAGCCCGACCGCGAGGATCGTCGGCGGACGGAGGACCGCGGACGCGTGGACGAGCCCGTCGAGGGGTTCTCCGCTGACACCGTGGGCGAGCGACGTCTCGACGAAACTCCGCACGCGGTCCAGCTCGGCGGGGCCGCGCTCGATGAGCTCCTGGAGGTCGCGCGGGGCGTCCTCGAGGATCTCGTCGAGGAACACCGCCCCGGTGTCGCTGATGACGGCGAGTCGGACCCGCGGCTCTGCGGGAGCACTCGGCTGATGGTCTGTGGCGACGAAATGGGCGAACTTCACCCGTCTACGGTATCGCAGGCGCGTCGGGCGCGGGCGTTGTGGACATACCGGTCCGAGCTGCGGATGCCCGGACACGACGGAACGGGATGCGAGGCGGATCCCCGGGCGACGGCCCCGGACAGACTCATCGCCCGGTGCTGCGGCAATGCCTGCGAGTCGCCCGGGCGATGAGTTGGTCTGTGCCTCCAGCATGCACCCGGGTGCCACGGCCCGCAACCCCCAAGTACCGGGCGCAGCGCCACGACCACCCCACCCGGCGTCGGCCCGGGGCGTCACGCGCTCAGCGAAATCCGCGTGAACCGATCAGGCGGAACTGCTTGGATGGAGTCATGACCGATTCAGCACGCACCAAGCCCGAGGTCGACGCCCCCACGGGCCCGGCCCCCACCGAACTCGTCATCGAGGACATCTTCCTCGGCGAGGGCGACGAGGCCCAGGCCTCCTCGACCGTCGACGTCCACTACCTCGGCGTCGGCTACGACTCCGGCGAGGAGTTCGACTCCTCCTGGAGCCGCGGGCAGTCCATCAACTTCCCGCTGCGCAACCTCATCCAGGGCTGGCAGCACGGCATCCCCGGCATGAAGGTCGGCGGCCGTCGCAAGCTCACGGTCCCGCCGGAGCTCGCCTACGGCCCGGCCGGCAGCGGCCACCAGCTCTCCGGCCAGACGCTCGTCTTCGTGATCGACCTCCTGGGCGTCAAGTAACCATCCGCAGGTCACCCCTCGTCTCTCTCGACCGACGCGTCCCTGAGGCGAGGGGTGTCGCATGTCTCCCAGACCGAACGAGGACCACATGACCACCGCAACCCAGTACGTCGACCGCCTGACGGCGACCATTCCGGACTTCCCGACGCCCGGCATCCTGTTCCGCGACCTGACCCCGGTCTTCGCCGACGCCGACGCCTTCCGCGCGATCATCGACGAGCTGGCGGCGCGCTTCGAGGGTCGCTTCGACGCGGTCGCCGGTGTCGAGGCCCGCGGGTTCCTGCTCGCCGCGGCGGTCGCGTACGCGACGCACACGCGGCTGGTCCCCATCCGCAAGGCGGGCAAGCTGCCGGGTGAGGTGCTCCGCGAGGACTACGGACTCGAGTACGGTGCCGCCGCCCTGGAGTTGCGCACCGAGCAGTTGCCGGCCGGGACGCGTGTGCTCATCCTCGACGACGTGCTCGCGACGGGCGGCAGCTGCGGCGCGGCGGTCAACCTCATCGAGCGCGCCGGATACGAGGTGGCAGGGCTCGGGCTGGTGCTCGAGCTCGAGGGGCTGCCCGGCCGGGCCTCGCTCAGCGGTCGCGACGTCTTCTCGATCGCCACGGCCCCCGCCTAGGCGCTACGGGGTCGGCGTCCTGGCGTCGTAGCGTCGGAAGGCCCCCTGGACGCGGACGAGCGTCCAGACGAGCACGACGACCAGGAGTCCGCCGGCGAGCGCCGGTACCCAGAGCGCGAAGGCAGACGCGGCGAGGCCGATGTAGAGGTCGCCGACGCGGGGTCCGCCGGTCACGACGACGGTGAAGACGCCCTGCAGCCGGCCTCGGACGGCATCGGGCACGGCCGCCTGGAGGATCGTCATCCGGAAGATCGAACTGATGTTGTCGGCCGCTCCGGCGACGGCGAGTGCGATCGCCGCGATCACGATGGCGGGCAGGTTCGCGTCTGCCGCATCGGGGGTCGCCGTTCCGGAGAACGTGACCCACGCGAGGACCGCGCCGACGCAGGCGATGGCGAGCCCGTAGACGATGATGGCCCGCTCGATGGCGCGGCCCTGGCGGTCGATCCGGCCGAGTCGTCCGGAGACGAGGCTCGACAGCAGGGTGCCGACCGCGCCGGCTGCGGTCAAGACCCCGACGGTGATCGCGCCGCCACCGAGCAACAGGGTGCCGACGGCGGGGTAGAGCACCCGTGGGTTGCCGAACGTCATCGCGACGATGTCGACGATGAACGTCATCCGGACGTTGGGGGCCGTCCGGAGGAAGGTCCAGCCGTCGACCAGGCTCGCGAGGCCCGGAAGTCGACTGACGCCGCCTTCGGGCAGGATCTTCGGCAGCGACGCGATCCCGAGGAAGGCGGCGACGAACAGCACGACGTCGATCGTGTAGGTCCAGCGGAATCCGACACTGGCCACGAGGACGCCGGCGAGTGCGGGACCGACCGTCACCATGACCCCCGCGGCGATGCCGGACAACGCCGCGGCGGACGGCAGGAGGCGGGCCGGCAGCAGCCGGGGGAGGATCGCCTGCCGCGTCGTCCCGACGATGGTCGTCGACACGGCGTTGATCGTCGTGAGGAGGTACAGGGGCCAGACCACCTCTGAGCCACTCCAGGCGAGCACCGCGATGATCGCCGTCGACACCCACGTGACCACGGCGGCCGTCAGGGCGACCGTGCGTCGGTCGAACGCGTCCGCGAGCATGCCCCCGTAGAGCCCGAAGCAGATCATCGGGATGAGGGCGATGACGCCCACGAGTGAGACGGCGAACGTCGACGCGGTGAGGTCGTAGACCTGGAGCCCGACGGCGACGATGGTCATCTGACCGCCGATCCCGGTGATCGCGCCGCCGATCCACAGCCGGGCGAAGGCGGGACTCTCCCGGAGCGGACTCAGATCGACGAGGAGCCCGCGCCGCCCGGATGCGGGTGCAGCGCTCACCGGGGCATCGGGTGACGGAATGGTGCGCGCTCAGACATGCACCTCAGCCTACGCGCGTCGCGGCAGGGCTCCGCGGCGAGGGGCAGGGGCTGCCCGGAGTCGGTTGTCAGCGCCCTCGGGCAGGATGGAGTCATGCGTCTCTGGTCGATCCATCCCCGGTACTTCGACGCCCAGGCGCTGACCTCGTCCTGGCGTGAGGGGCTGATCGCCCAACGGGTCCTGCAGGAGCCCGGATCGAGCCTTCGTGCACACCCGCAGCTCCAGCGCTTCCTCGAGGCCGACGAACCGCTGGAGGCGATCGCGGCCTACCTCAACGGTGTCGCCGACGAGGCGCAGGAGCGCGACATCGTCTTCGACCGTGCGCGTGTCGTCGCCTCCGGCGTCCTCCCGGAACCCCTCGTCGTGACCGACGGCCAGCTCGACTACGAATGGGGCAACCTGCGGCGACACCTGCTCGGACGTAGCCCGGACGTCGCGTCCCGGTGGGCGAAGGTCTGGCGACCGCAGCCGCACCCGGTGTTCGTCGTCGTCGGCGGTGGCGTCGCGTCATGGGAACTCGCCTGAGGTCCTGACGGCCCGAGGACCCTGCCGAGGTCGGTCAGGACCGAGCTGCTCGACGGCTGCCGCCCGACCCACTACCGTTGCCGCATGGGCAGACACGCTGATGTGGGAGCCGCGCCGCTCTCGGCGACCGGCACGGTGGTGCGGCTGCGGCCGGACCTCGAGGAGGCGATCGACGACGCCGGTCGATTGTCGTTCTTCCGCGGCCTGCCGAACAGCGCACAGCGGGAACTCGCGATGTGGGTGGAGCGGTCCGACGACGCGCACCGGGATGCACGGATCGAAGCGGTCATCGAGTTGCTCGCCCAGCGGGCCGTGGAACTCCGGACGGCCGCTCCTGCGCGTACCGCGGGTGGTCAGCGGCGCTGACGGACACGCGTCGGCGCTCCAAGGGTGCCGGTAGGGCTCAGAACCCGAAGTCGCCGCCGCCACCGAAGTCGCCGCCGCCACCGAAGTCGCCGAATCCACCGTCACCCCAGCCACCGCCGTCGGCGGAGCTGTCGGCTGCGGAGGTGTCGGTCGCCGCGCCGTCTCCCGCCCCGGCCTCGGCACCGCTCTGATCGGCGCCACCGGCATCGGCTGCGGCATCGGTCCCGACGGTGTCCGGGATGAACGCCTGCGCGATGGCCGAACCGACCACGACACCGGCGATGGTGCCGAGCATGGAGCTGGCCAGCATGCCACCGAAGCCCATCCCGCCGCCCTGCGGACCGAGGTTGCGCTCGAGGGTCCCAGGCTGCCGCACCTCGGCCCGGGTGGCCGAACGCGCGAGGGCCTTGGGGGAGTCGTCGGCCGGTGCCTCACCGGTCGGGGCGTCCTCCGACAACTGTCGGTACAGGATGCCCCGCTGCTCGGGGGTGAGCTTCGTGAAGGCCTCTTCGTGGACCTGTTCGATGGTCTCCGGCGGCGCGGTCCGCAGGAGGTAGCGGTAGCGTTCCACGGCGATCTCGTCCTCCGTCCGCGCGCGGGCCGGAGCCGGGTTCCCGCCGGCCGTCGCCTGGACAGGTCCATCGGACTCGGGGCGTCCGAGCAGTCGATCGAGGAATCCCATGCTGTGCTCCTTCACGGTCGCGGGCGTCCAGCGTACGCGTCAGGTGTGGCATCCGGCTTGGATCGCCCTGGGAATCCACTGCGGTCGCCGAGGCGGAATATGTCAGGCCGTCCGAGCGCTGCACCCTGATGCGTCTGTCGCCGTTCGGCAGCGCGACGAAAGGTGACCATGCGACTCTCGATACTGGATCTCATCCCCGTCCGCACCGACCAGGACACCGCGGCTGCCCTCGCAGCGACGATCGCCCTGGCGAAGCGCGCCGACGAGCTGGGGTACCACCGGTATTGGGTGGCCGAGCACCACAACATGCCGTCCGTCGCATCGACGAACCCCGCGGTCGTCATCGGCATCCTGGCCGCCGCCACGCAGCGCATCCGGGTCGGCTCCGGCGGCGTGATGCTCCCGAACCACGCGCCGCTCGTCGTCGCCGAGCAGTTCGCGCTCCTCGAGGCCTCCGCGCCCGGTCGCATCGACCTCGGCCTCGGCCGGGCACCGGGCAGCGACCCCGTCATCTCCGCCGTGCTCCGCCAGTCCGGCAACACGAGCGACGTCGACCGGTTCCCGAACAACGTGCAGGACATCGTCGCCCTCCTCGGCGTCGACGGTGCGAGCGTGCGGATGACCTCCGGCGAGGAGTACGCCCTGCGGGGGACGCCGAAGGCCGGCAGTGTGCCGGACGTGTGGTTGCTCGGTTCGAGCGACTACTCGGCGGCGCTCGCCGCAGCACTCGGACTGCCCTACGTCTTCGCGCACCACTTCTCCGGCCAGGGGACGGCTCGGGCCCTCGAGCTCTACCGGTCCAGTTTCCAGCCGTCCGCACATCTCGACGCGCCTCGCACCTTCCTGACCGCGAACGCCGTGGTCGCCGACACGGCCGCCGAGGCGGAGGCGTTGGCGCTCCCCAACCTGCAGCAGATGGCGAGACTGCGTTCCGGCAAGCCGCTCGGACCCATCGCGACCGTCGAAGAGGCCGCCGCGACCGAGCAGAGCGATCTCGAGCTCGGCTTCGTCGAGCAGATGCGCGCTGCCTGGATCATCGGCGACGCCGACCAGGCTGCGGCGGAGCTGCAGGGTCTCGCCGACCGCTTCGGTGTGGACGAGGTCATGGTGTCGCCCGTCGGGTCGGCACGGGAGGGCACACCGTCGAACTCGGTGCCCGCACGTGAGCGGACGATCGAACTGCTGGCGGAGCGCTTCCCGCAGCACTGACGCCGTCGGCGTCACGCGACTGGCGAGGAATCGTCAGTCGCGTGGCGGCTGGACGGCGCGCACCCGTTCGACGAGTTCCTGCCAGGGACCGGTGAGCTGCTGCTCGCCGAGGGTGGCTTCCTTGGGCGCGCATCTGATGCGGTAGACGTACCGATCCGGGACCGGTGGTCCTTGTGGGGTGTCGTCCCACGGGAGGCGGTCGAGCAGGACGATCCACCGGTCGACGTCGGGCTGCTCGTCGACGACGACCTCCCAGCGTCGGGTGAGACCGGCCACACCGCCGCTCCTCGTCACCGTGACCTTCATGCCGCGATGCTACTCCGCGAGCCCGGGCGCTGCCACGACGCTCAGGCGGACGGCTCGATACCGACGAGCGCCCACGCCTGCCCGACCGCGGCGTGCTCCTCCGAGTCCACACCGAACCTGGCGGCGGCCGCAGCGATCGTCGCCGCGGCGAAGGTTGCGAAGTCGGCGCGCTCCGACAGGCCGCCGACGAGGGTGTCGTACCAGATGAGCCCCGCACGCTCCCAGGCGTTGCCGCCGAGGGCGACGGCGAGCGTCGCGAACGCCCGGTTGGGGATGCCGGAGTTGAGGTGGACGCCTCCGTTGTCGTCGGTCGTCTCGATGTAGTCGTCGAAGTGCGCCGGCTGCGGGTCCTTGCCGAGGACGTCGTCGTCGTAGGCCGTACCCGGGGCGAGCATGGAACGCAGTGCGTTGCCCTCGACCTCGTCCGTGAAGAGCCCTTCGCCGATGAGCCAGGACGCCGATGCCGCGTCCTCGCCGCGCGCGTGCTGTTCGACGAGGGCGCCGAAGACGTCGGACACGTGTTCGTTGAGCGCTCCGGGCTGCCCCTCGTAGACGAGGTTCGCCGTGTACTGCGTCACGCCGTGGGCCAGCTCGTGGCCGATGACGCTCAAGGAGCTGGTGAAGCTGCGGAAGACCTCGCCGTCGCCGTCGCCGAAGACCATCTGCTCGCCGTTCCAGAACGCGTTGTCGTAGTCGTCGCCGTAGTGCACCGTGGCGAGCAAGGGCAGCCCGCGGCCGTCGATGGAGTCGCGTGCGAACGCCTCGGCGAAGAGGGCGTGGGTGTCTCCGAGGCCGTCGTAGGCGGCGGAGACCGCGGCGTCGGTGGTGGCGGGCTCACCCTCCGAGCGGACGAGCGTGCCCGAGAGGGTCTCGGTCCGCCGGGCGTCGTGGATGCTGCGCTCCGGGGTGCCGACCGGACGCTTGCCGGCCGTGGCGCTACGCACGGGATCAGTGGCCCGCTCCGACCCGGGCTCGGGGAAGCGGTATGGTCGCGTGGCGAGCAGCGAGTACCGCGCGGCACTGGCGGCACGCGCCAGCTGCGGAGCGTCGAGTTCGGCGATGCGCTCGAGCAACCAGGGTGGGACGATGCCGCACACGTGCCGAGGGGCCGGTGTCGGCATGCTGGACGAAGGGTTCGGTGAGCCGTTCATGCGGTGATCCTGCCATAGCCCGCCGACACGGCGTACGGCTCGCGCGGCGCGCTGTGGACAGGATGCCGAACGGGCCGGGAATAGCGCGGGCGTGAACGCCGTTGTCCTGAATATCCATGCAAACGCATGAAAGAGCGAGTGGGAGCGCATGATGCAATTCGGAATCTTCACGGTGGGGGATGTCACCACCGACCCGACCACCGGGATCACGCCCACCGAGCACGAGCGCATCGAGGCGATGGTCGCGATCGCTGTGAAGGCTGAGGAGGTCGGTCTCGACGTCTTCGCGACCGGCGAGCACCACAACCCGCCCTTCGTCCCGTCGAGTCCCACGACCATGCTCGGCTACATCGCGGCGAAGACCACGGACCTCATCCTCTCGACGAGCACGACGCTCATCACCACGAACGACCCGGTGAAGATCGCCGAGGACTACGCCATGCTGCAGCACCTGGCCGGCGGCCGGGTCGACCTCATCATGGGCCGCGGCAACACGGGGCCCGTCTACCCCTGGTTCGGCAAGGACATCCGCGAGGGCATCAACCTCGCGATCGAGAACTACGCGTTGCTCCACCGCCTCTGGCGAGAGGACTACGTCGACTGGCAGGGCCAGTTCCGCACCCCGCTGCAGGGCTTCCAGTCCACACCGCGACCGCTCGACGGCGTGCCGCCCTTCGTGTGGCACGGCTCCATCCGGAGCCCCGAGATCGCCGAGCAGGCGGCCTACTACGGCGACGGCTTCTTCGCGAACAACATCTTCTGGCCGAAGGAGCACTACATGCGCCTCATCCAGCTGTACCGTCAGCGGTTCGAGCACTACGGACACGGCACGGCCGCGCAGGCGATCGTCGGACTCGGCGGCCAGGCGTTCATGGCGAAGAACTCGCAGGACGCCGTCGCCCAGTTCCGGCCGTACTTCGACAACGCCCCCGTGTACGGTCACGGGCCGACGCTCGAGGACTTCACCGAGCAGACGCCGCTCACCGTCGGCAGCCCGCAGCAGGTCATCGACCGGTACGCCGGGATGCGCGAGACCTTCGGCGACTACCAGCGTCAGCTGTTCCTCATGGATCACGCCGGGCTCCCGCTCGCGACGGTGCTCGACCAGCTCGAGATCCTCGGCGGCGAGGTCGTGCCGGTGCTCCGCAAGGAGTTCGCGAAGGATCGTCCGGCCGACGTGCCGGAGGCGCCGACGCACGCGTCGATGGTCGCGGCCGCTGAGGCGGAACTCGCTTCGCGCTCCGGTGCGGTCGAGACGAGCCGGGTCGCATCCGGTTCGGCGTTCGGCGCGGCGGCGGTCGGGGCGACCCGATGAACGCGAAGCGCACGCTCGCCGTCGTGTCGGCCGGCCTCAGTCAACCGTCGTCCACACGCCTCCTCGCCGACCGCCTCCGCGACGCCACCGTGGCGCGCCTCGAGCAGGACGGGTACACGGTCGAGACGACGTCGATCGAGCTGCGCGACCTCGCGCAGGACATCACGAACAACCTGCTGACCGGGTTCCCCAGTCCACGGTTGTCCGAGGCGATCGAAGCCATGACCGCCGCCGACGGCGTGATCGCGGTGACGCCGATCTTCTCCTCCAGCTACTCCGGTTTGTTCAAGTCGTTCTTCGACGTGGTGGAGCCGACCGCCTTGACCGGGGTGCCCGTCGCCCTCGGTGCGACGGGTGGGTCGGCCAGGCATTCGCTCGCCCTCGAATACGCCGTGCGTCCCTTGTTCGCCTACCTGCGGGCGGTGACCGTGCCGACCGCCGTGTTCGCGGCCTCCGAGGACTGGGGGTCGGGCGACGCGCAGGTCGGCGCCCTGCCGGCGCGGATCGACCGCGCGGCCGGCGAGTTGAGCGCACTCGTGGCGGCCTCGGACCGTTCCGGGCGCCTGGACGACCCGTTCGCGCTCGATCGCCCGTTCTCCGAGCTGCTCGGCGGTCTCGGGGCCTGATCGGACGACTCCGTCCGATCGCCCCGATGCGGGCGGGGATCGGCGGGGGCGGTCCCGGCCTCCGTCGTTCCCAGGCTCGGCGCCCCGGTCTTTGGGATACTGGTGGCGTGCGTCGCCGTCCGGCGTCGCCGGAGGGAGTGGTGGCCAGGTGATCCCCGGAGCGCGTCGACTCGGTTCGCTGCTGCAGCGTGCCGCTCGTACCGCGGCGCTCGCCGTGGTGGCGGTGTCGATCGGCGCCGGATCCGTCGTCCTGCCGCTCGCCGCATCCGCTCCCGCGTCGGCCGCCGGCACTGGGACGATCGAGAGCCCGACCGACGGCGACACCGTCTACCGCGTCGACTACACCCTGGACGGCGAGCAGGTCAGCGGATTCGACGTCACCGGCACCGCCGACCCGGGTGCCGACGTCGTGCTGTCCTACTGGCGCTCGATCGACCTCTACGACTCGGCGAAGGCCTGCTTCAGCAGCTCCACGGCCGATGATGCGTCGTGCGACCTGCAGTCCACCGGCGGGACGGGGGCGACCGAGTTCCGCTTCGACGGGCAGCCGATCGAGATCGGGAGCGACGGCGGATGGTCCACCAGGATCAACATGACCCAGTGGCTTCGCGGCGCGGATGCGGGGGAGTACGACATCACCCTCGCCCTCGTGTCGACGAACGCCGACGGCGGGGCCACGCTCGGCGACCCCGTCCGGCTCGTCTACGACTCCACGACGACCGCCGAGGCGGCCGAGGCGGCGGCTGAACCCGCGCCGAACGCCGGTGCCGGACCGCCGCTCTGGGTCTGGTTGCTCCTCGCCTTCCTGGTCCTGGACCTCATCGCGCTCGCCCTCATCCTCGTGCTGCGTCGCCGACGCCGGGTCGCAGCCAGCGAAGCGGAGGAACGGGCGAACGCGAAGCGGCGCTCGACGCATCGCGAACCTCCCACGCTCTGAACCTGCTAGAATCACAAGGTTGCCGTCGAACGGCCGCGGATCAAGAGAGCCCACGCATCAGGCGACGGGCACCGCGCAACGAACAGAGAGGGGATCACCACTATGGCGCTTGAAGGAGACCGTAAGAAGGCGATCATCGAAGAGTACGCAACCCACCCAGGTGACACCGGATCCCCCGAGGTCCAGGTGGCGGTCATGACCCGCCGCATCAAGGACCTCACCGAGCACCTCAAGGAGCACAAGCACGACCACCACTCGCGTCGTGGCCTGCTGCTCCTGGTCGGACAGCGTCGCCGCCTCCTCGGCTACCTCCAGGCCGTCGACATCGAGCGCTACCGCTCGCTGATCGAGCGCCTCGGACTCCGCCGCTAGGCAGCACTCTGAACCCTCCGCCAGCTCACGAGACCCACGGTCCCTGAGCCTGTCGAAGGGCGCTGACACCGCGAGCTTCTTCGTGACGGGCCGTCATCCTCCGGGATGGCGGCCCGTTCGTGTTGTACCAGGAACCCGGCAGCTGGAGAACATCCCGTCTGCGACTCGACCTCGGCCTGCTCATCTGGCAAGGTCGAGAGTCGGCTTCGAGCGAGGCCACGAGGTACCGCACCACGGCAAGGAGCACCATGAGCATCTGGCGGACGAAGAGCATCGAGGACTCCCTCGCGGATTCCAGCGTCGAAGGGCGCAGTCTGAAGCGCACCCTCGGCACCTGGGATCTCATGATCATGGGTGTCGCGGTCGCGGTCGGTGCCGGCATCTTCTCCGTCGGAGCCAAGGCTGCGGGCAACTACGCGGGCCCGTCCGTGTCGCTCGCGTTCATCCTCGCGGCCGTCACCTGTGCCCTCGCCATCATGTGCTACGCGGAGTTCGCCTCCACGGTGCCCGTCGCCGGCTCCGCCTACACCTTCACCTACGCCACCCTCGGTGAGCTCCTCGCGTGGATCATCGGATGGGACCTCATCCTGGAGATGCTCACGGCGGCCGCCGTCATCGCCAAGTACTGGGGCATCTACCTCAGCAACGTCTTCCTGCTCTGGGGCTGGGACGTGCCGAGCGAGCTCGACGTCTTCGGGCTCAAGGTCAGCTGGGGCGCGTTCGTCATCGTCGCGATCTTCACCACCCTGCTCGTCCTCGGGACGAAGCTGTCCTCGCGTGTCGCGAGCGTCTTCACGATCATCAAGGTCGCGATCGTCATCTTCGTCATCGTCGTCGGCGCCTTCTTCGTCAAGGCGGCGAACTACACGCCGTTCATCCCCGACGAGGTCCCGACGAAGGGCGGGGCGTCCGACGCCTGGTCGCAGTCGCTGTTCTCCTTCATGACGGGGGCAGCGCCCGCGCAGTACGGCGTCTTCGGTCTGCTCGCCGGTGCCTCACTCGTCTTCTTCGCCTTCATCGGGTTCGACGTCGTCGCCACGAGCGCGGAAGAGGTCAAGAACCCGCAGCGCAACCTGCCACGCGGCATCTTCGGTGGCCTCGCCATCGTGACCGTCCTCTACGTCGGCGTGAGCCTCGTCCTCACCGGCATGGTGCCGTACACGACGCTCGCCGAGGCTGAGGACCCCTCACTCGCGACGGCGTTCATCGCGGTGGGCGCGGACTGGGCGGCGCAGGTGATCTCGATCGGCATCCTCGCCGGCCTGACGACCGTCATCATGGTGCTCCTGCTCGGCCTCGCCCGCGTGGTCTTCGCCATGAGCCGCGACGGCCTGCTCCCGCGCTCGCTCAGCGTCACCTCCGAGAAGCGCAAGACACCCGTGCGGGTGCAGCTCATCGTCGGCGCGCTCGTCGCGCTGATCGCCGGCCTGACCGACGTGGGCATCCTCGAAGAGATGATCAACATCGGGACGCTCTCCGCGTTCGTGCTCGTCAGCATCGCGGTGATCGTGCTGCGGAAGAAGTACC
Organism: Plantibacter sp. PA-3-X8; assembly: GCF_003856975.1. Classification (NCBI taxonomy): domain Bacteria; kingdom Bacillati; phylum Actinomycetota; class Actinomycetes; order Micrococcales; family Microbacteriaceae; genus Plantibacter; species Plantibacter sp. PA-3-X8. The sequence continues at coordinate 3,312,640 of NZ_CP033107.1, read as the reverse complement.
CGAAGCTGCCACGCGCGTTCCGCGTCCCGTGGTCGCCGTTCCTCCCGATCCTCTCAGCGGTGCTCTGCGTCTGGCTCATGCTCAACCTGACGACGCTCACCTGGGTGCGGTTCCTCGTCTGGCTGGCGCTCGGCTTCATCATCTACTTCGCCTACAGCCGCCGGCATTCCATCGTCGGCAAGAAGGCGCGGGGCGAGCTCGTCGAGTGACGCCCGTGTCCGTCGCCGTCGTGCGGCCAGGGCTGCGCTGATGCGGTCGACGGTCACGCCCAGGCCGACGGCGACGACGATCGAGACGGCGGTCGCGAGTACCGGCTGATCCGGGAGGAACCGGCCGACGACGGCTCCGACGCCCACGTTCCACAGTGCCCAGGCGAGCCCTGCGAGGACGGTGATCGGAAGATACCGACGGGGGCGGAGCCCACTCGCCCCGGCGACGAGGTTGACCGCGATGCGCGCGAACGGGATGTAGCGCGCGGTGAGGATGGCTGCAGCGGCGCGGCGCTCGAGCGCGACGCCCGCACGTCCGATCGCGCCCGCGACCCGCGGGCGCCGCATCCAGGCGAACCGTGTGGTCCCGATCCGTCGTCCGAGGAGGTAGCAGGACACGTCGCCGGTCACGGCACCCGCCCACGCCACACCGATGAGGAGAGCGAGGTCCGGCGAGCCGCTCGACGCCGAGATCGCGCCGAGCGCCGTCACCGCGGTCTCGCTCGGCAGGACGACCAGGAAGGCGTCGGCGACCGTCAGCAGGTACAGGGCCGCGAACACCCAGCCGGACGTCGCGATGGCGAGCAACCACGCCGTGATCGCCGTCTGCAGCTCATCGACCCATGCCATGCCCGTGATTCTCGCTCGGCCGGGTGAACGGCGCGTGACGTCCCCTGCGGCCAGGGTGGTCCTCGCCCGGGAAGCGTGTGAGCATGGAGGTCGGCGGGAGCCGGCAGAGGAGGCATCATGGCGAGGTTCGTGCGGTTCGACCGGTTCGGTGGTCCCGAGGTGTTCCACCTCGTCGAGGGCGACATCCCGGTGCCCGGCCACGACGAGGTCCGAGTCCGTGTCCTCGTCGCAGGGCTCAACCCCGTCGACCACAAGCTCGCGGCATCACCCGAAGCGCTCGCCTCCTTCGGCCGGGACGTCCCGAGCGGGAACGGCAACGACTTCGCCGGGGTGGTGGACGGCGTGGGGAGCGGCGTCCAGGGATTCGCGACGGGCGACCACGTCTACGGCGGACACCGCTTCCACGCCCAGGCGGACTTCCTCATCGCTCCGGCCGGCATCCTCCATCATGTGCCGGACGGTCTCACCATCGAGCAGGCCGGCGCCCTCGACATCGCGGGACGCGCGGCCATCGCGTCGGTCGCCGCCGTCGGCGTCCAGCAGCCGGACACGGTGCTCGTGAGTGCTGCGGCCGGCGGGGTCGGCGTGCTCGCGGCACAGCTCGCCAGGCGGACGGGCGCGGTCGTGCTCGGCACCGCCGGCGCGGCCAATCAGGAGTTCCTCCGCGGTCTCGGCATCATCCCCGTCCAGTACGGCGACGGGCTACGCGAGCGTGTCCTCGAGGCGGCCCCTGGCGGGATCACCGCCGTCATCGACACGCACGGCCGGTCGACCCTCGAGCTGGCGCGCGACCTCGGCGTCGCGCCGGAGCGGGTCAACACGATCGCGGACCGGCCCTTCGCCGCCGAGCACGGGTTCCGCGGCGTCGGTGGACAGGACGCGACGCTCGACGAGCTGGCAGCGCTCGGCGAGTCGATCGCGCGGGGTGAGATCGTCCTCCCCATCGACAGCGTGTGGCCCATCGAGCGGGTCGTCGACGCCTACCGCCACCTCATCGACGGTCACGTCCGTGGGAAGGTCGTCCTCGTCACCTCGTGACGTCGCGGCGCGACCCGGTCGGGTCGCTCCGAGGGGGCTCCGGGTCGAAGGCCCGCTTGCGGCTGAAGATGAACGCCGCCCGGGGTTCGATGAGCGGTCTCGTGATGCGCCGCACGGGTCCGCTGGAGAGCACGATGACGATCAGGACCGACAGCACCAGCAGGCCGAGGAGCACGAGCTCCGGGTTGCCCGTGTCGGAGAGGACGCCCGACTCACGCAGGGGGTAGAGCACGAAGGAGTGCAGCAGGTAGACGTACATCGTCGACTGGCCATACCGGGTGATCCACGACTGGCCGCGGGGGACGAGCACGAAGAACGCCGCGGTGAGGACGACGGCCAGCAGGATCGCCGCGAGTCGCACCAGGCCGCCCGTCCCGTCCTCGTTGCCGAGCGCGGTGTACCCCCGGTCGTAGAAGAACCAGTAGCGCAGGTCGATGCGCCGCCACAGGTCGATCCCGACGACGAGGACGACCGCCCACACGATGAGGACGGCGGCGGCGGCGATCCGGATCCACCAGGCCCTCGTGCGGACGAGACGCCAGCGGTCCACGAGCCGCCAGCGGTTGATCTGCCACCCGAGCACGAAGAACGGGAGGATCCCGAGTGCGCGCGAGAGTGAGAACGTGCTGTCGACGTTGTCGAGGTAACCGACGCCGATCGAGATCACGACGCTCCAGAGCAATGGCCAGCGCAGGAGCGCGAGATAGGGCAGGACGAGGCGGAAGATGCCGAGCGCGAGGAGGAACCAGAGGGTCCACGACGGTTGGGTCGGGTTGAACGCGCGCTTGCCCTCGACGAGGAACTGCACGAGGGACCAGATCCCCTCCATGATCAGGTAGGGCAGGAGGATGTCCGTGATCACCCGACGCATCTGTCGTCGTCCGGGAGGGGCCGACTTCGAGAAGTACCCGCTGATGATCGCGAACGCCGGCATGTGGAAGGCGTAGAGGAACAGGTACACGACGAGCGCGGGGTCGGACTCGGAGGTCAGGCGCTGGATCGCATGGCCCATGACCACGAGCGTGATGCACGCGAAACGGGCGTTGTCCCAGAACGGGACCCGCTGCTTCGGGCGAGCGGCTGCCGGCGCGGGATGCGTCAACGTCACCTCCTGGGGTTCGCACCAGCGTAGCCCGGGGCGGCCCGCGCGACGACGGGGGCCCGAGCGCCGGGCTCAGGATGGCGTAGCGTTGGATGGTTGCACGAGAGCGGAGGACCGGATGGCTGAACGCGGTCTGAAGACCTCGCTGATCAGCTTCGCGCCATCGCCCAAGCGCTGGCCGGCAGCCCTCACGGCTGCGATCGCGATGGCCGTGCCGGTCGCGGTCGCGACGTTCTTCGGACTCACGCCGCTCGGCCTGCTCACCGGCCTCGGGGCGTTCACCGCGCTCTACTGCGCGCCGCTCAGCCGCCGGGACCGTCTGCGGGTGCTGCCGCTCATCGGAGCAGGACTCGTCACGGCCGCGGCGCTGGGTGTCGCGATGTCGGGTTCTCGGCCGCTGACCGCGATCGGCCTCATCGTCGTCGGGTCGGTGGTGATCTGGCTGGTGCAGGGCATCGTCCTCGGCCCTCCGGGCGCGCTGTTCTTCATCCTCGTGTTCGGCATCGCCGGCCACCTGACCGCGCCCGTCCCGATCGGCGGCGCCGGGCTCGACGGCGGACTGGTCATCCTGCTCGTGGCGGCCGGTTCCGCCTTCGCCTCGCTGGTGGTCGTCGCGCCGTTGCTCGTGCCGGCCATCCGCCGCGGCGCGGGGAAGCCGACGCCGATGCGCGTGCTGTTCCCCGAGTACCGGCTGAGCGCGACCGACCGCCGGATCGCGACCCGCCTCACGGTCGCGCTCGCGATCAGTGCGACCCTCGGAGCGGTCCTCGGCCTCGGTCACGGGTACTGGATCGCGGGGTCCGCCGTCGCGATCCTCAGCGTCGGGCACTCGCGCACCCTGAGCGCGACACGCGGCGTGCACCGCGTGCTCGGGACGGTCGTCGGCGCCGGGATCTTCCTCGCCGTGGCCTCGCTCCAGCCGCACGGCTACATCCTCGCGCTCGTGCTCGCCGCCCTGCAGTTCACGATCGAGCTCGTCGTCATCCGGCACTACGCGTTGGCGCTCGTCTTCATCACGCCGCTCGTGCTCATCATCAGCACGTCCTCGTCGACGCAACCGGTGCTCGCGATCGTGGGAGAGCGCGTGCTCGACACCCTCCTCGGAGCGGCCGTCGCGATGGTCCTCCTGCTCGTGTCGTGGGGACGTGACCGTCGGCGCGCGGCGTCTCCCGACGCTCCTGGCACCCCGCCCATCACCTGAGGATCCGTGTCGTTCCGGGGATCGCCGAACCCCCCTCTGCTAGGCTGACCGACGGCGGACCGTGATGGTCCGCTCCGCGCACAGCCAGCTGACAGGAAGCTGGTCCTCGGTGGTGTATCCCTCGCGATCCGCGGGTGGTGTTCTACTGGTGGCCAGCCAAGTCCCGGAAGACCGGGCGGCTTGAGCAAGTACTGCGGCTGTGTTGCGCGCTGCATCATGCACGACCGCGCTCGACGGCGCGTCCATTCGGGACGCGCGGCCCGTCACTCGACGGGAGCGCACACGTACGAAGGAGAGACCTGTGGAAGGTCCAGAAATCAAGTTCGCCGAGGCCGTTCTCGACAACGGCAAGTTCGGCAAGCGCACGGTCCGGTTCGAAGCCGGCCGCCTCGCGCAGCAGGCACAGGGCGCGATCGCCGCGTACCTCGACGAGGAGACCATGCTCCTCTCGGCCACCTCGGCCGGAAAGCACCCCAAGGACAACTTCGACTTCTTCCCCCTCACGGTGGACGTCGAGGAGCGCTCCTACGCCGCCGGCAAGATCCCCGGTTCGTTCTTCCGTCGTGAGGGCCGCCCCTCGACCGAGGCGATCCTCGTCTGCCGCCTCATCGACCGGCCGCTGCGCCCGTCGTTCGTCACCGGCCTCCGCAACGAGGTCCAGATCGTCATCACCGTCCTCTCGATCGCTCCGGGTGAGTTCTACGACGCCCTCGCGATCAACGCGGCGTCGATGTCCACCCAGATCTCGGGTCTGCCGTTCTCCGGTCCGATCGGCGCCGTCCGTCTCGCGCTGATCCCCGGCCAGGCCGGCGAGGCCGACCAGTGGGTCGCCTTCCCGAAGGTCGACCAGCTCGAGGAGGCCGTCTTCGACATCATCGTCGCCGGTCGCATCGTGACCGACGCCAACGGCAACGAAGACGTCGCGATCATGATGGTCGAGGCGGAAGCCACCGAGAACAGCTGGAACCTCATCAAGGGCGGCGCCACGAAGCCCGACGAGGCGGTCGTCGCGGCCGGCCTCGAGGCCTCCAAGCCGTTCCTCAAGCAGCTCGTCAAGGCGCAGAGCGAACTCGCCGCTCAGGCGGCCAAGGAGATCGCGGCCTACCCCGTGTTCCTCCCGTACACGCAGGAGAGCTACGACGCCGTCGCCGGTCTCGCACACGACGAACTGGTGAACGTCTACCAGATCGCCGACAAGATCGAGCGCCAGAACGCCGACGACGCCCTCAAGGACCGCGTCAAGGCGGAGATCACCGAGCGCGTCGAGGCCGGTTCGCTCGACGCCGAGGTACTCACCCAGTTCTCGGCGGCCTACAAGTCCGTCTCGAAGGTCGTCATGCGCGGTCGTGTCCTCCGCGAGGGCATCCGCATCGACGGCCGCGGCCTGACCGACATCCGTCCGCTCGACGCCGAGGTGCAGGTCATCCCGCGCGTCCACGGTTCCGCGATCTTCCAGCGCGGCGAGACCCAGATCCTGGGTGTCACCACGCTGAACATGCTCAAGATGGAGCAGCAGATCGACTCGCTGTCGCCCGTCACGAAGAAGCGCTACCTGCACCACTACAACTTCCCGCCCTACTCGACCGGTGAGACCGGCCGGGTCGGTTCGCCGAAGCGTCGCGAGATCGGGCACGGCTTCCTCGCCGAGCGTGCACTCGTGCCGGTGCTGCCGAGCCGCGAGGAGTTCCCCTACGCGATCCGTCAGGTCTCCGAGGCCCTGGGGTCCAACGGTTCGACCTCGATGGGTTCCGTCTGCGCCTCGACCCTGTCGCTGCTGAACGCCGGTGTGCCGCTCCGCGCACCCGTCGCCGGTATCGCCATGGGCCTCATCTCGGACGTCGTCGACGGTGAGACCCGCTACGCGGCGCTCACCGACATCCTCGGCGCCGAAGACGCCCTGGGCGACATGGACTTCAAGGTCGCCGGTACCTCCGAGTTCGTCACGGCCATCCAGCTCGACACGAAGCTCGACGGCATCCCGACCTCGGTCCTGACCGGTGCGCTCCAGCAGGCAAAGGACGCCCGCACGACGATCCTCTCCGTGCTGAACGCGGCGATCGACGCTCCCGACGAGATGGCGCCGACCGCGCCTCGCGTCATCAGCGTCCAGATCCCCGTCGACAAGATCGGCGAGCTGATCGGCCCGAAGGGCAAGACGATCAACTCGATCCAGGACGAGACCGGCGCCGACATCTCCATCGAGGAGGACGGCACCGTCTACATCGGCGCCGTCGACGGTCCGTCGGCCGAGGCCGCTCGTGCCCAGGTCAACGCGATCGCGAACCCCACCAACCCGGAGGTCGGCGAGCAGTTCCTCGGAACCGTCGTCAAGATCGCCGCGTTCGGCGCGTTCGTCTCGCTGCTCCCGGGCAAGGACGGCCTGCTGCACATCTCCGAGGTCCGCAAGCTCGCCGGTGGCAAGCGTGTGGAGAACGTCGAAGACGTGCTCGGCGTCGGCCAGAAGATCCTCGTCGAGATCACGAAGATCGACGACCGCGGCAAGCTCTCGCTCGCTCCGGTCGTCGCCGATGAGGCCGACACGCACGGCAGCGACGCTGCCAGCGAGGGCCCTGAGGCCCCGGCCGAAGGCTAGGTCTCACCAGCTGTATCCGAACGCCCGTCCCGCTTCCGCGGGGCGGGCGTTCGCCGTTGCGCGGAGTGTCGACGGTTGAGCGCCAGGGTGATCCGGCGTAGCCTCGGACCACCTCGCGATGACGCGAGGGCACGGCATCGCTCACGAGGCACCGCCGTGAGGTCACCGAACTCAAGGCGGCGTGCATCGTGTCGATGGAGACTCACACCCAATTCCCGCAGGATTCCGACGAGCGGGGCGGTGATGCACGCGAACCGGTCCCGGTCGACCAGGGGTGCGTCCAGCTCCTCGATCCGGACGGCGTCCGTCAGGAGGACGCCCTCTACGACCTCTTCGTCGCCGACCTCGGTCACGCCGAGCTGCTCGCGCTCTACGAGGACATGGTCGTCACGCGTCGCATCGACACGGAGGCGACGGCTCTGCAACGGCAGGGCGAGATCGGTCTGTGGCCACCGTCGCTCGGGCAGGAGGCCGCCCAGGTGGGGTCTGCGCGGGTCCTGCGGCGCGGGGACTTCGTCTTCACGAGCTACCGCGAACAGGCCGTCGCCTACTGCCGGGGCGTCGAACTCGACCAACTGATGGCGATGTGGCGGGGGACCGCGCTGTCGGGCTGGGATCCGTTCGCGGTCGGCATGGCGACGCCGGCGGTCATCATCGGTGCCCAGACGCTCCATGCGACGGGCTATGCGATGGGCTGTCAGCGCGACGGGTCCGACGCGGTGGCCGTGGCCTACTTCGGCGACGGAGCGACGAGTCAGGGCGACGTGAACGAGGCGCTGGTGCTGGCCGCGAGCTTCCAGGCACCCGTGGTCTTCTTCTGCCAGAACAACCAGTACGCGATCTCCGAGCCCGTCGGGCTGCAGGCCCAGCGCCCCATCGCGGACCGGGCACCGGGCTTCGGGGTGCCGAGCATGCGGGTCGACGGCAACGACGTGCTCGCCGTGACGGCGGCGATGCGGATCGCCGTCGACCGCGCACGTTCCGGTGGTGGGCCGACCTTCATCGAGGCCGTCACCTACCGCATGGGGCCGCACACCACCTCGGACGATCCGACGCGGTACCGGGACGAGAGCGAGGTCGCGTCATGGCGTGCGAAGGATCCGATCACCCGTCTCGAGCGTCTGCTGGAGTCCGAAGGGGTCCTCGACGAGACGGCCCGAGCCCACGTCGCGTCCGTCGCCGACGCCGCGGCCGCCCGGGTCCGTGCGGGCTGCCTCGCCTTGCCTGCCCCTCACCCGCTCTCGCTCTTCGACGAGATCTACGCCACCGCCCACCCCGGGCTCGAACGGCAACGCGAGGAGTACCGCTCCTACCTCGCGATGTTCGACGGTGGTGCCCGATGACCACGCTCACCCTCAGCAAGGCGATCAACACCGGACTGCACCACGCCCTCGCCGATGACGACCGGGTCCTGTTGCTCGGCGAGGACATCGGCCGACTCGGCGGGGTGTTCCGGGTGACCGACGGCCTCCAGGCTGAGTTCGGCGCCGATCGCGTCGTCGACATGCCGCTGGCGGAGTCCGCGATCATCGGAGCGGCGATCGGTCTGGCGTTCCGAGGCTTCCGCCCGGTGTGCGAGATCCAGTTCGACGGGTTCATCTATCCGGGCTTCGACCAGATCGTCGCGCAGTTGGCGAAGCTGCACTACCGGACGAAGGGCGCCGTGCGCATGCCGGTCACCATCCGCGTGCCGTACGGCGGAGGCATAGGCGCCGTCGAGCACCATTCCGAGTCCCCGGAGGCGTACTTCGCGCACACGGCGGGACTGCGCGTGGTGACGTGCTCGGACCCCCAGGACGCGCACACCATGATCCGTCAGGCGATCGCGTGCGACGACCCGGTGCTGTTCTTCGAACCGAAGCGGCGGTACTGGACGAAGGGTGAGGTCCTCGACGACCTCCCCGCCGATCCGCTCGCGTTCACCCGTGCGCGGACCGTTCGCGCCGGCACGGACGCGACGTTGGTCGCCTACGGTCCGCTCGTCCAAACGGCGCTCGAGGCTGCGGAGGCCGCGGCCGACGAGGGTGTCGACCTGGAGGTGATCGACCTCCGATCCCTCGCGCCCTTGGACGTCGACGCGGTCGCCGCCTCGGTCGAGAAGACCGGGCGACTCGTCATCACGCACGAGGCGCAACGCTCCGGAGGGGTCGGAGCCGAGCTGGCGGCCTCGATCACCGAACGCTGCTTCGACCTCCTCGAAGAGGCCCCGGTGCGGGTGACGGGGTTCGACACCCCCTACCCCGCGTCGGCGCTCGAGGACCACTTCCTCCCGGACCTCGACCGGATCCTGGACGGGGTGGATCGGGCGCTGGGGCGTCGGTCCTCGGCCTCCGCTGTGGGCAGGGCCGATGCCCGGCCTGTGACCGGTGGGGAGGGACGGCGATGAAGCGGTTCTCCCTACCCGATCTCGGTGAAGGTCTGACCGAGAGCGAACTCGTGTCCTGGCGCGTCGCCGTCGGCGACCACGTCGAGCTCAACCAGGTGATCGCCGAGGTCGAGACCGCGAAGGCGCTCGTCGAACTGCCCGCGCCGACCGCCGGCGTGGTCACGAGGCTCCACGTCGAACCGGGGACGACGGTCCTCGTCGGCGAAGCGCTCGTCGACTTCGCGCCCGATGGTGAGACCGCTCCGCCCCCGTCGGTCCCCGAGGCCGACCGAGCGGAGGTCGACCGTCCGAGTGGGGCTGCGGACCGCGAGCCGGTCCTCGTCGGCTACGGCCCTCGCACGGCGAGCGGTGAACGGCCACGGCGTCGTGCCCGGTCCGCCGGCGATGACACACCTGCCCCGGCGCACACCGCCCCGGTGCCGGAGCGTTCCCGGCCCCGCGCGACACCGCCGGTCCGGCGACTCGCGCGCGATCTGGGCGTCGACCTCGGAACGCTCGTCGGCACCGGTGTCGGTGGTCGGATCGCGCGTGAGGAGGTCGAGCGCGCTGCGACCGGCCTGAGCGGGCAGCTGCCGGAGCGTGCTCGCGGAGCGGGAGCGGCACCGGCCGGGACCCCAGAGGCGCCGGCCACGGCGGCCGATGGGTCGGTGCGTCGGCCGATCACGGGGGTCAGGCGCCGGACCGCCGAGGCGATGGTGAACAGTGCGTTCACGGCGCCCCACGTCACGGAGTTCCTGACGGTCGACGTGACGCCGACGATGTCCCTGCTGGACGCGCTCGCCCGCTCGCCTCGGACCGGGGACCACCGGGTCAACATCCTGACCGTCCTCGCCAAAGCGGTGTGCATCGCCGTGAGACGCACTCCCGCGGTCAACGCGAGCTGGGACGAGGCTGCCGGGGAGATCGTCGAGTACGGGCACGTCGGACTCGGGATCGCCGCAGCGACGCCGCGGGGGCTCCTCGTCCCGAACATCGCACGGGCCGAGGAGCTCAGCCTGTTCGAACTCGCGGACGCCGTGGCGGACCTCGTGCGCACGGCCCGCGAGGGACGCACCGCCCCGGCGGAACTCCGTGGTGGCACGATCACGATCTCCAACGTCGGCGTCTTCGGCGTCGACGCGGGGACGCCCATCCTCAACCCCGGCGAGGCCGCGATCATCGCGCTCGGAGCCGTGCGCCGCCGCCCGTGGGAGTTCGAGGGGCAAGTGGTGCTCCGGCAGGTCGTGACCCTGTCGCTGTCGTTCGACCATCGGCTCATCGACGGAGAGCAGGGGTCCCGGTTCCTCGTCGACCTCGGGACGATGCTCTCCGATCCGGCGATGGTCCTGACGATGGTGTGATCGTCGAGTCCAGGCCCTCGCGCTCGCCGGCCCCGGCGGCCGTTCGGGCCTGGACGCGACGGCCGCGACGTGGCATCGTGCATCGTGTACGCATCGGGAATCAGCAAAGGAGCGGCTCATGGTCACCTACACGGATGTCTTCAGCGGGTTCTCGGTCGACGACATCGACGCGGCGAGGGCGTTCTACCGGGACGTCCTCGGTCTCACGGTCACCGACAACGCCATGGGATTCCTGGACGTGGCGCTGCCCGCCGGCGGGTCGGTGCTCGTCTACGGGAAGCCTGACCACACACCAGCCTCGTTCACCGTGCTGAACCTCGTGGTCGACGACATCGACACGGCGGTCGACGAGCTGCAGGCCCGCGGTGTGGTGACGAAGCTCTACCCCGACGACGTCCTGCCGACGGATGCGAAGGGGATCATGCGCGGGAACGGCCCGGACATCGCCTGGTTCACCGATCCAGCGGGGAACGTCCTGTCCGTGCTCGTCGACTGAACCTGTCCCGCGTCCTCACGCGGCGAGCAGGGCGGCCAGTGCCATCCGCTCGAGCGTCGAGCGCACCGCCTCGCGGTCGGGTGTCCCGGCCTCGTTCCTGCCGAGGGAGGTGCTGTGGGACGTGGAGTTGATCAGTCCGAATCCCGCGAGCGCGCGGACCCGCAGTTCCGCCGCGGGGATCGTGGGATGCAGCGTCGTGAGGACGTCCACCCACCGCTCGACGTACCGCCGCTGGAGGGTGCGGACCGCGCGGCGGTCGTCCGGTGCCAGGCTGTCGAGGTCGTGGTCCTGGATGCGGATCACGTCGGGGTCGTCGAGGGCGAAGGCCACGTGGAAGGTGACCAGCGAACGCAGTGCCCGATCGCTGTCGGGAGCCTGCTCGACCTCGCGGGTCCCGCCGTCCAGCAGATCCTGACTGACGCCGACGAGGAGTGCTGCGAGGACGGCCTGCTTGCTCGGGAAGTGGCGGTAGACGGCGGGTCCGCTCATGCCGACGGCCGTTCCGAGGTCCTCCATCGACACCCCGGCGAAGCCGCGCTCGGCGAACAGTCCGGCTGCTGACCGCAGGAGGGCCGAGCGACGTGCCGCTTTCGCCTCCGAGCGCCCGAGATGCGGCGGGTTCGGGGACGGTGTGTCACGACCGGTCATCGGCTCTCCTCGGGGTGGACTTTTTCAGTTAATGAACTGTAACCTCTCTTTCAGTGAGTGGTGAGTAACTGAATGCACTCACGGTCGATGACGACAGGAGCCCGAGTGCCCACCCTCACGAGCGGTGCCGATCCCACCTCAGCCAGATTCCGCGAGCAGGAGGCGGCCCAGCGGACGCTCGTGACGGTGCTCGAGCAGACGATGGCGACCGCGGCCCTGGGCGGCCCGGAGGCGTCGCGGGCCCGGCATGTCGCCCGGGGGAAGCTGCTGCCGCGCGATCGGGTCGACCGTCTGCTCGACGAGGGCAGCCCCTTCCTGGAGATCGCGCCCTTGGCCGCGCACGGCATGTACGACGACGCGACTCCCGGCGCCGGGGTCATCGCCGGGATCGGCCTCGTCCACGGACGACACGTGCTCGTCGTGTCGAACGACGCGACCGCGAAGGGCGGCTCGTACTTCCCGATGACGGTGAAGAAGCACCTCCGGGCCCAGGAGATCGCGGCCGCGAACCGACTGCCGTGCCTGTACCTCGTCGACTCCGGGGGAGCGAACCTCCCGACGCAGGACGAGGTCTTCCCCGATCGCGACCACTTCGGCCGGATCTTCTTCAATCAGGCCAGGATGTCGGCGGCCGGCATCCCGCAACTCGCCGCCGTACTCGGGTCCTGCACCGCCGGAGGCGCGTACGTCCCCGCCATGAGCGACGAGAACGTGATCGTGCGTGGCCAGGGCACGATCTTCCTAGGCGGTCCACCGCTCGTGAAGGCCGCGATCGGCGAGGTCGTGACGCCGGAGCAACTCGGCGGCGGCGACCTCCACGCCCGGGTGTCGGGGGTCACGGACCACCTCGCCGACGACGACGCGGACGCGCTCGACATCCTCCGGGATGCGGTCGCGACGCTGCCGGCGCCCCACCCGCGCGCGTGGGAGGTGCGTCCCAGTGTGCCGCCGGTCGTCCCGGAGGCAGAGCTGTACGGCGTCGTGCCGGCGGAGCTGCAGACGGCCTACGACGTCCGTGAGGTGATCGCGCGGCTCGTCGACGGCAGTGACTTCTCGGAGTTCAAACGCGAGTACGGCGACACCCTCGTGACCGGGTTCGCGAGGCTGCACGGGCACCCCGTCGGCATCATCGCGAACAACGGCGTGCTCTTCAGCGAGTCGGCCCTGAAGGGCGCTCACTTCATCGAGCTCGCCGACCAGCGCGGCATCCCGTTGCTGTTCCTCCAGAACATCTCGGGCTTCATGGTCGGCAGTGACGCCGAGGCCGGAGGCATCGCCAAGCACGGCGCGAAGATGGTCACCGCGGTCGCGACCACCCGGGTGCCGAAGCTGACGGTCGTGATCGGTGGTTCGTTCGGCGCCGGCAACTACTCCATGTGCGGCCGCGCCTACGATCCCCGGTTCCTCTGGATGTGGCCGGGCGCGCGCATCTCCGTCATGGGGGGACAACAGGCGGCGAGTGTCCTCGCGACCGTCAAGCGCGACCAACTCGAGGCCCGCGGTGAGGCGTGGACCGCCCAGGCGGAGGAGGACTTCCGGGCGCCGATCCTCGCCGACTTCGAGGAGCAGGGCAACCCGTACTACTCGACCGCGCGGCTCTGGGACGACGGCATCATCGACCCCGCCCGGACCCGCACGGTCCTCGGACTCGCGCTCGAGGTGTGCTCCCGCGCGCCCCTGCCAGAACCTGGCCTCGGCCTCTTCAGGATGTGACGGCATGACGATCCAGACACCGAACCGGCCGGGCCACGCATCCGCGCGCCCCTTCCGCTCCGTCCTCGTCGCGAACCGCGGCGAGATCGCCTGTCGGGTGATCCGCACGCTCACAGCGATGGACATCGAGAGCATCGCGGTCTTCAGCGACCCTGACCGCGACGCCCCGCATGTCCGGCTCGCGGACCGCGCCGTCCGCCTGGGACCCGCGCCCGCCGCGGACAGCTACCTCGACGTCGACGCCGTCGTCCGAGCCGCCGTCACGACCGGGGCCGAGGCGGTGCACCCGGGCTACGGCTTCCTGTCCGAACAACCCGCGCTCGCGAGGGCGCTCGCCGCTGCCGGGATCGTCTTCATCGGACCGGACGAGCGCGCCCTGGTCCTCATGGGCGACAAGATCCGGGCGAAGGACCACGTCGCGGCTCGAGGCGTCCCGATCATCGAGGGCGTCGCCGACGCCTCGCTCGACGACGACGCGCTCGTCCGTGCCGGTGTCGCCATCGGCTTCCCGCTCATCGTCAAGCCGGCGGGCGGTGGCGGCGGCAAGGGGATGCAGGTGGTGGAGCGCGCCGAGGAGCTCCCATCGGTCATCGCCTCCGCGCACCGGGTGGCCGAGGCGGCCTTCGGCGACGCCACGCTCCTCCTCGAGCGGTTCGTCACGAGACCCCGGCACATCGAGGTGCAGGTGCTCGCGGACGCCCACGGTGCGGTCGTGCACCTCGGGGAGCGCGAGTGCTCGCTCCAGCGTCGGCACCAGAAGGTGGTGGAGGAGTCCCCGTCGCCGCTCGTCGACGACCGGCAGCGGGCGCGACTCGGCGAGGCGGCCTGCACGGTCGCACGGAGCGTCGGCTACCGAGGGGTGGGGACCGTCGAGTTCCTCGTCGCCGACGACCGACCCGACGAGTTCGCCTTCCTCGAGATGAACACGCGGTTGCAGGTGGAGCATCCGGTCACCGAGCTCGTCACGGGGCTCGACCTCGTGGAGTGGCAGGTGCGCGTCGCCGCCGGTGAACCGCTGGCGATGACGCAGGACGACGTCGTCCTGCGTGGTCACGCGGTGGAGGCGCGGCTGTACGCGGAGGACCCGTCGAGCGGCTTCCTGCCCCAGACCGGGGTGCTCGAGCGGGTGCGTCTGCCGCACGGGCCGGGCGTCCGCGTCGACGGCGGCATCGCCGCCGGGCAGTTCGTCGGCCCCTGGTACGACCCCATGCTCGCGAAGATCGTGTGCTGGGCGGAGGATCGCGGGACCGCGCTCCGGCGACTCGACGCCGCGCTCGCGGCGACGGTGGTCTTCGGTGTCCGCACGAACCTCGGCTTCCTCCGGCGGCTCCTCGCCGACGAGGACGTCGTCGCGGGACGACTGCACACCGGACTCATCGCCGACCTGCTCGACGACAGCCCGTCCGCCGCGACGTCCGAGCGGGTCCTGACCGCAGGGGCGCTCGCCGAAACGGACGACCGACGATTCGAGGCCGCAGCGCGGACCGCCGGACTCGGGACGCCGTGGTCGGATCCCGGTGGGTGGCGCCTCGGCGCGGCAGCACCGACGCGACAGCACCTGCGTCTTGAGGACGGACGCATCGTCCGCATCGAGGTGCGTGGGTCGAGCGACGACGCGAGCGTCTCCGTCGATGACGCGGCACCGACCCGGGCCGCGGTCCTCAGCCGGTCGGACGGCACCCTGCGGTTCGAGCACGACGGTGTCAGCACCCCGTTGGAGACCGTCCGCGTGGGGGACGAACGATGGATCGCGCTCGACGATGCCATCAGTGTGGTCGAGGTGGTCCCGCGTGGGGCGCTCCCAGTCGGCGGGGATCCGACTGCGGCCGGTGCGGTCGATCCGGAGGTGCGCACGCCGATGCCCGGCACCGTCACGGCCGTGCACGTCACGAGCGGCGACGCCGTCACCGCCGGTCAGCCGCTCGTCACCGTCGAAGCGATGAAGATGGAGCACCTCCTCACCGCCACGACCGACGGCACGGTCACCCTCCACGTCGCCACGGGTGGCACGGTCACCACCCGTCAGTCGGTCGCGACGATCGTCGCAGACCCCGTCGCAGCACACCTGAACGCAGCCCCAACCGATGCAGCACCCACGAACGGAGCATCAGCATGAACACCGAGCTCAGCCCCGAGCACCAGCGGATCGTCGACACGGTCAAGGCGTTCGCCGACGAGGTCGTCGCGCCCGCCGCCTATCAGTACGACACGGAACGGCGTCTGCCGTACGACATCATCGCGCAGATGGGGGAGCTCGGACTCTTCGGGCTGCCGTTCCCGAAGGAACTCGGCGGCGGGGGGATGGACTACTTCGCGCTCTGCCTCGCCGTCGAGCAGCTCGGACGCGTCGACCAGAGCATCGGCGTCACCCTCGAGGCCGGCGTCGGCCTCGGAGCCATGCCGATCTACCTGTACGGCACCGACGCCCAGCGCGAGGAATGGATCCCGCAGCTCGCGAGCGGGCAGGCGCTCGCCGCGTTCGGCCTCACCGAGGCGCGTGCCGGCAGTGATGCAGGCGCGACGGAGACCACCGCCGAGCTCGTCGACGGTGAGTGGGTGATCAACGGCACGAAGCAGTTCATCACCAACTCCGGGAGCGAGATCACCCGTCTCGTGACGGTCACGGCCGTCACGGGGGAGCGGGTCCGATCCGACGGCCGGGTGACGAAGGAGTTGTCGTCGATCCTCGTGCCGGTCCCGACGCCGGGCTTCACCGCGCTACCGCCCTACGACAAGGTCGGGTGGCACACCTCCGACACCCACCCCCTGCGGTTCGAGGACGTCCGCGTGCCGGAGGGCAACCTGCTCGGCGAACGCGGGCGCGGATACGCCAACTTCCTCACGGCGCTCGACGGTGGACGGATCGCCGTGGCCGCGCTCGCCGTCGGAGCTGCCCAGGGCTGCCTCGAGGAGGCGATCCGCTACGCCAAGGAGCGGGTCGTGTTCGGTCGGGCGATCGGTGACAACCAGTGGATCGCCTTCCGGATCGCGAAGATGCAGGCGAGGGTCCACACCGCCAGGCAGGCCTACTACGACGCCGCGTCGCGCATGCTCCGGGGAGCGCCCTACAAGATGGAGGCCTCGATCGCGAAGATGGTCGCCGGGGAGGCCGCGATGGACAACGCCCGCGACGCGACCCAGATCTTCGGCGGCTACGGGTTCCTCAACGAGAACCCGGTGGCGCGGCACTACCGGGACTCGAAGATCCTCGAGATCGGTGAGGGCACCACCGAGGTGCAGCTCATGATCATCGCCCGCGAACTCGGCTTCGCGTCGTGAGGTCATGATGACCGACTCGTCCGAGACGTCGTCCGGCCCCGTGATCGAACAGCGAGGTCTGTACTTCGAGGAGTTCGTGGTGGGTGCGACCTACCGCCATCGCCCCGGACGCACCCTCACGGAAGCTGACAACGTCCTGTTCTCGACGCTCACGATGAACGGGCAGTCGCTGCACGTGGATGCCGCGTGGTCTGCGACCGGGCCCTTCGGGGAACGGCTCGTGAACTCGATGCTGACGCTCTCGACGCTCGTGGGGCTGTCGGTCGCACAGCTCACCGAGCAGACGATCGTCGCGAACCTGGGCTTCACCGACATCGCCTTCCCGAACCCGATGCACCACGGCGACACGCTGTACGCCGAGACGCTCGTGACGGCCAAACGGTTGTCGTCGTCAAGGCCGGGCGAGGGTGTCGTCACCCTGCTCCACACGGGTCGGAACCAGGACGGCGTCGTCGTCGCGACCGCGACCAGGAGCACGCTCGTCCAGTGCTCGGGTGCATCGTGACCGGCGCCGCGGCGTTCGACCTGGGGCCGGCGATCCTCTTCGTCCCAGCAGACCGTCCGGATCGCTTCGCGAAAGCGGCCGAGCGTGCGGATGCCGTCATCCTCGATCTCGAGGACGCCGTCGATGCGGCGCGCAAGGCGATCGGTCGCGGAGCGATGGTGGAGCATCCGTTGGACCCGCTCCTGACGATCGTGCGGGTGAATCCAGCGGATGGCCCGGACTTCGCGGCCGACGTCGCCGCCGTGGCGACAACGGCTTATCGAACGGTGATGCTCGCGAAGACCGAGAGCGTCGCGCAGCTCGACGACCTGGCCCGCGCCCTGCCGGGGGTTGCGATCGTCGCGCTATGCGAGACGGCCGCCGGAGTCGTGCGCGCCGAATCGATCGTCGCGCACGACTCGGTCGTCGCCGTGATGTGGGGCGCTGAGGACCTGGTGGCGTCACTCGGCGGCACGAGCAGCAGGCGCTCTGACGGACGCTACCGCGACGTCGTGGGCGCCGCTCGATCGCACGTCCTGCTCGCAGCGGGGGCCGCCGGTGTCGCCGCGATCGATGCCGTCCATCTCGACCTCAACGACCAAGCGTCGCTTGCGGTAGAGGCGGAGGATGCGAGTGCGGTCGGCTTCGTTGCGACGGCGTGCATCCATCCCGCGCAGGTCCCGATCATCCAGGCCGCTTACCGTCCGGACCCCGAGGCAGTGCGCGCGGCGAGGGAGCTACTGGCGGCTGCCGCCGACCGCATCGGCGCCTTCCGGCATGCCGGGCGCATGGTCGACGAGCCGCTCCTCAGGCACGCACGCGCACTTCTCGCGCGTGCCGGGGAGGTTTCTGGGAGCTGAGCCTTGCCCCGTCCCCCAAGATGCCGACTGCTCATATCTTAGATTTTGGATATGTTGGACCTGGCTCGAAATCGGGCCGACGGCGGCCTATCTCAATGGGCTGCCGTTTCAGGAACAACGGGGGTTGAGATGAAAAAGAAGCTGTTCGGTCTTGTCGCGATGGCGGCTCTGGTCACGGGCGTATCGCTGACTGCCGCGGCTCCAGCGCAGGCTGCCTGCAGGGTCGACAATCTGAGCATGTGGCAGGGGAAGAACGCCACGTGCCTGAATATCGTGCACGTTTCGTTCGGGTCGAGTACACATCTCGGGAATCCCGCTCGCGCCGGGCAGTGGTCCAAACAGCAGCTGTGTTGGGATGGTGCGACGGGTTACTCCTACCGCAATGCGTAGGCTCTGGACCGTCCCCGTATTCGCAGCGCTCATGTTGTTTGCGTCGAACGGGTGCGCCGCAGACTTCGGACCGTCAGACATCGTTGCCGGGAGTGCCGGAGACGTGCCGGAGTTCACGGGACCGTGGGCGTCGGAGTTCGCGGACACATATCGAGCTGGCAGTGACGTTGTCCGAGCGATCCTCGAGGATGGTGCGATCTCCGACGCCGAATGGGCGGAGACCAGCGACGCGTTTATCGGCTGCATGCAGGACAGGGGAGTGAGGGTGACGCTCGACGATGCGTACGGCGCGATCGCGCTCCCAGACATGCCGAAGCCGGACGCCGCTTCGGACGCAGCGCTGGACGCGTGCACGCCGGACTTCTACGCGGTCAGCAGTCTGCGCCGCGATCTTGCCCGCAATCCGGATGCGCGCGATGAAGACGCCATTATCGCGGCATGTCTGGTCAATGCGGGGCTCGTCGAACCCGGGTACTCCGGCGAGGACCTCGCCTCAGATGCGAAGCAGGAATCACTCCCATTCGACAACGATGACCCAGTGTTCGGGTCCTGCATCCGCGACCCATTGGGTCTCCTTGAATGACGACCGCGCTCGTCGTCGGCTTCCGCCGTCCGTGTGGCTCATGATCCCCTCGCTGCTCGTGCTGGGAGCTCTCCTCGGGGTGACGGTCGTCGGGGTCGCTCGTCCCGAGGCTGCGCCGCCGGCGATCGGCGGGGCGGTCCCGGTAGGCGAGGTGCCCGTGACCAGTACGAAGTACCTCGACGTACGCAGCGTCACGCTCGCTTTTGAGACCCAGTCGCAGGGTGAGATCGTCACGCCGGTAGGCGGATTCATCACGCGGACGAGCTGCGTAGTCGGCGGCGAGGCGCAGTCCGGTGAATCGGGCATAGCGATCAACGGGCGGTCCCTGGTCTACCTCGCGTCGGGCGCGCCGCTGTGGCGGGACCTCGGACCGGACTCCGTCGGAAGCGATGTCAGAGGCCTCCAAACCGAGCTGAATCGACTGGGCTACTCGCTGGATGCCGACGGCGAGTTCGGCCCTCTGACCCTGCGCGCGGCTCGCGACCTCGCGGAGCGCAACGGCGTGGACAGCAGCGACTGGAGCGTCATACCTCGGGAGGCTTTCGTCTGGATCCCCGCACCTGTGACGGGGATCACGAGCTGTCCGACAGTTCTCGGTGCATCCGTCGCGCCGGATGACGCGCTGTTCGTTGCGCCGCCGGTCATCGCCAGTGCACGTGTCGCCGCGCTACCTGACACGCTCGCTCCTGGCCCACGGGTCATCGTCGCGGGCGAAGTCCGGGTTGCGGTGGACGATCAGGGGGCCATCGCGGATCCCGCAGCCCTTCACGAGCTCGGCCGGTCGTCTGAATTCGCAGCGTGGCTTGCAGCGGACGATGGCACGGACTTCATCGTCGACCTTGAGCTCGCATCGCCGGTGACGGTGACCACCGTGCCACCCGCTGCGGTCTTCGGACTAGACGGTTCGACGGGGTGTATCTCCAGTGCCGGTCACACCGTCGTCGTCGAGGTCGTCGGATCAGGTCTCGGTCAGAGCTACGTCGTTGTGCCAGCAGACGCCGAGGTCGTGGTAGTCGATGTTCGGCTCCCTCCCGGTCGACCATGCGGTTGACGGCCGAGGGCCTGTCCCTGCGCTTCCCACAGGGCGACTGGCTGTTTGAAGACCTCTCGTTCCGCTTGGTACCGGGGCGCGTGTACGCGGTGACCGGGCCATCCGGTTCGGGCAAGAGCACGTTGCTCAGTCTGCTCGCCGGCTGGCTGCACCCGACGAAGGGTGTGATCGTGCGCGAGGACGTCGCGGTGACCAGTTGGGTGTTCCAGAATCCGCACGGAGTTGCGAGACGGACTGCTCTCGACCACGTCGCGCTCCCTTACCTCGCGCGCGGCGCGGATCACGACCATGCTTGGCAGAGCGCGTTCGCCGACCTCGAGACGGTGGGTCTCGCCGGAGTCAGCCTGCGTCAGTTTCGACACCTCTCGGGCGGGGAAGCGCAGCGCCTGATGCTCGCCCGCGCACTTGCGACGCATCCCCACCTGTTGCTAGTGGACGAGCCGACCGCTCAGCTGGACCAGCGCACGGCCGTCTCAGTGAACGAGGCGATCGGGTCGATCGCATCCGACGGGACCATCGTCGTCATCGCGACGCACGATGAGCGCACGCGCGATGCATGCACTGACGAGATCGCACTCGGTGCAGCGCGATGAGGTGGGCATCGACCCTCCGAGAAGCAGCGCTCGACGTGCAGTCCGGCACGACGAAGGCGACGATGCTCGGTTGTGTGTTGTTCGCCGTCGTCCTTGTGCTGGGCTTGGCTGAGATCGGCACGATGTCCCAACTCCTGACTGCTGCCGACGTCTACCGACGTGCGGGTGGGGCGACCCTGGTCTACATCGCCCCCCAACAGATCGACGGGCCAGCCTGCGACCGGCTCACGACGATCCCAGGCATCGACGCTGCGGGAGCCATGAGGCCGTCGACTGAGAACGAACGCCTGCTGGCGCTTCCGAGTTCGTCCGTACCGACGTTCGAGGTCAGTCCGGGTTTCTCCGGTTTCGTTGCGCTCGATGCGCCGCGCCCCCACCGTGGCGTGCTCGTCTCGGCCGCGCTCGCAGATGCCCTCGAACTCGATGCCAGTGACAAGCTCCCGTTGATGA
This sequence comes from Plantibacter sp. PA-3-X8, assembly GCF_003856975.1. Classification (NCBI taxonomy): domain Bacteria; kingdom Bacillati; phylum Actinomycetota; class Actinomycetes; order Micrococcales; family Microbacteriaceae; genus Plantibacter; species Plantibacter sp. PA-3-X8. The sequence goes on along the minus strand of NZ_CP033107.1, from coordinate 3,291,594 downwards.
GCGGCACGGTCGAGGTCGGAGCCGTTTTTACCTCCGTGGAGGACGGCCGCCGGCTTGGCCTCGGATACGCGCTCATTGCTCCGACAGCGGCGATCGGCCCGTTCGACGAATGTTGGATCGACACCTGGCCGCAGTCGCAATCGTCGACCGATGCGCTGCGCACCGTCCTCCTCCCAGGGGCTGGGGCAACGGATGCATCGCCGCCACGGCTCGCGCAGCTCAACAGCACGCTCGGCGCTCACTTCGACGGCGCCGCGCGGTACGCCGAGCGTCTCTCTCGATTCGCGCCGCTCGTCGGAATCGTCATCGCCGCCGCAATCGGGTTCGTCGCGACCCGAACCCGCCGCATCGAATTGGCATCCGCGCGTCATGCAGGGGTGCCGGTCGGGTCGCAGGTGCTGCAACTCGTCTGCGAAACACTCTGCTGGGCCGTCGGCGCTGCAGTGATGGCGGTGTCCGCCATCCTGCTGCTCCTGGAGATCGCGCCCCAGGAAGGCCTTGGAGTGGTCGCTGGGATCGCGATCCGACCAGCCGTGGTCGCCGTGCCCGCCGTCCTTTGTGGAGTGATCGGCGGGGTAGCGCTCACGAAGGAGGAGCAGCTCTTCCGGTACTTCAAGGAACGGTGATGTCGCCCCGTCGAAAGGCCGCCCCGGGTGGAACGCGGAATCGTTACGAATCAGTTGCCACCCGGTCGTTATGTCGTCCAGCCGAAGTCGCCGGTCTCCTCTAGCCTGGTGAGCAAGCACCGGCCCGTCGCTCCACGCACGGATCCCGACGGTGCAGCGCGTCACCGGTCGGCGGACCGAGAGAGGGGCAGGGGATGCCACACCTCTGGCGCTCGTCGAGCACCCGTGGCAGTTCTCTCGTCGGCGGAGCAGCGGACGGCGTCGACGACGACGCGAGTCGGCGTCCCGAGCAGCTCGTCCCGCACCCGTCCTTCCCGACGCCCGTCCAGGACCCCGAGCCTTCTGAGGCACCGAGGCGCACGATCGGCGACTCCGAGTTGTCGGTCTTCCCGGTCGTGCTCGGCGGCAGCGTGTTCGGGTGGACCGTCGACCCCGACACGACGTCGGACATCCTCGACCGGTTCCACGACTCCGGCGGCAACATGGTGGACACCGCCGACAGCTACGCGGGCGGACGCAGCGAGATCCTCATCGGCAATTGGATGCGGAAGCGCCGCAACCGGGACGACATGGTCGTCGCGACGAAGATCGGCCGGCACCCCGACTACCCGGGTCTCGGCTCGGTGAGCATCATCCGTGCGGTCGAGGCGGCGCTCGAACGGTTGCAGACCGACCACATCGACCTGCTGTCCTTCCACGACGACGACCCGAGCATCCCGTTGGCCGACAGCCTCGGGACGGTCGACTGGTTGATCGAGACCGGCAAGGTCCGCTACCTCGGCACCTCGAACACGACCCCCGAACGGCTGATGGAGGCACGGATCCTCTCGGCGAGCGGCTTCACCCAGTTCGTCGCGCTCGAGACGCACTACAGCCTCATGCACCGGGAGCCGTACGAGAGTACCCTCGCGCTCGTCGCGACGGCCCAGCACCTCGGTGTCCTGCCCTACTTCGCCCTCGCGAACGGCTTCCTGACGGGCCGCTACCGCACCCGCTCCGACCTCGACCCGAGCACCCGCGGCAGTCGCGCCGCGACCCATCTCCACCGCCGTGGACTGCGGGTCCTGCACGTCCTCGACGAGATCGCGGAGGAGAACCGCTGCACGGTCGCCTCGGCGGCGCTCGCCTGGGCCATGTCACGTCCCGGCGTCGTCGCGCCCATCGCGAGCGCGTCCCAGCCGGCTCACGTCGACTCGCTCATCGCGGCGGCCGACGTGCGGCTGAGCCGCGGGCAGATCCTCGAGCTCGACCGCGTCTCCGGTCGCTTGCGCTGAGTCGACCGGCGGTCGCCTGCGCACGGTCGCTCGCGCGCGACGCCCGGGAACCTGACGTATGGTTGGGGTGATGAACGCCGCCGTCGACTTTCCGCTCACTCGTCCCGAGCTCGCGTTCACCGCATCCGGGGACGCGCTCGTCCGCCGGACGGTCCTGCCCAACGGGCTGCGCATCCTGAGCGAACACATGCCGGGCAGCCGCAGCGCGACGATCGGCTACTGGGTGGCCGTCGGCTCCCGCGACGAACAACCGGCGACCGCCGATCGACCGGCGACCTTCGGCTCGACGCACTTCCTGGAGCACCTCCTGTTCAAGGGCACGCCGTCGCGTTCCGCCCTCGACATCGCGGTCGCCTTCGACGCCGTCGGCGGCGAGCACAACGCGCTCACGGCCAAGGAGCACACCTGCTACTACGCCAAGGTGCGCGATCGCGACCTGCCGATGGCGGTGGACGTCATCACCGACATGCTCACCTCCTCGCTACTCGACCCGGAGGAGTTCGAGAACGAACGCGGCGTCATCCTCGAAGAGCTCGCGATGATGGACGACGATCCAGGGGACGTCGCCAACGAACGGTTCTTCGAGCGCGTGCTCGGCGAGCACCCGCTCGGGCGTCCCATCGGCGGTCACCCGCAGTCGATCATCGAGGTCGGCCGGGACGCCGTCGTGGCGCACTACCGAGCCAATTACCGCGCGAACGACGTCATCGTGACGGCGGCCGGCGCCGTCGACCACGACGCGCTCGTCGCCCAGGTGTCGGGGGCGCTCGTGCAAGCGGGCTGGCCGGCGGACGCGGTGGCCGCACCGGTCGCGCGTCGGACCCTCGCTCCTGCTGCCGTCGTCGGCGGATCGCCGCTCTCGGTCGTGCACCGACCCACCGAGCAGGTCCACCTGCAGATCGGCGGAGCGGGCCTCATCGCGGGCGACGAGCGACGATTCGCCATGAGCATGCTCAACTCCATCCTCGGCGGCGGCATGTCCAGCCGCCTGTTCCAGGAGATCCGAGAACGGCGCGGGCTCGCCTACTCCGTGTACTCGTTCGCCGGCAGCTACTCGGACGCCGGCGTCTTCGGCCTCGCTGCCGCCTGCTCCACGGCGAAGGCGGCGACCGTGGCCGAGCTCATGCTCGCCGAGCTCCACCGGCTCGCCGAGCACGGCGTGACGGACGAGGAGTTGTCGCGCGCGCTCGGCCAGCTGAGCGGCGCCTCGGCGCTGGCGCTGGAGGATTCGGACTCGCGTATGAGCCGCCTCGGTCGAGCGGAGCTGACCCTCGGCGAGTTCATCGACCTCGACGAGAGCATCCGTCGCCTGCAGTCCGTCGGTCAGGACGACGTCCAGCAGCTCGCGCAGCACCTCGCCGCGCAGCCCATCACGGTGTCGGCGGTCGGAGCCGTCGACGAGGACACCTTCGCTCCGATCATCGCGGGGGTGCGTTGAATGTCCCATTACCTGTATCTCGTCAGACACGGCGAGCAGCAACACGCTGAGCACGGCTTGCCCGACGGACCACTGTCGGCACGCGGTCGGCGTCAGGCACAGCTGCTCGCGGAGCGCCTCGGTGGTGTCCCGATGACCGCGGCGTGGCACTCGCCGTTGCAGCGTGCCGCGGAGACCGCCCAGATCATCGCCGAGCGGATGCCGGCGGTCACACCGGAGCCGTCGTCACTGCTCTTCGACTGCGTCCCGAGCGGTCGCACACCGGAGACGCCGTCGGCGTTCGACCCCTTCTTCGGCTCGATCACCGAAGCGGAGATCGAGGCGGGCGAGGCGCAGATGGCCGACGCGGCCGCCGAGTTCCTCTCGCCGAAGCGCGGTGACCATCACGAGCTGCTCATCACGCACAACTTCGTCATCGGGTGGCTCGTCCGCGAGGCGCTCCAGGCGCCCGCATGGCGCTGGGTGAGCATCAACCAGGCCAACGGCGGACTGACGGTGCTGCACCAGCGCGCCGGGCGTCCGTGGAGCCTCATCACCCACAACGACCTCGCGCACCTCCCCATGGAGCTCCGCACGGGTCTTCCCGAGCCGCACATCGTCTAGTCGGCGGCGGGGGAGCAGATCGGCAGGCCTCCGCCCGAGGACGGCGCGCGCGGGCAACACGTAAGCTGAGGGCATGACGACACGAGTGGCGCTGGCCGGCGCGAGAGGCAAGATGGGCCGACTGTTCACCAGCATCATCGGTTCACTCGACGACTTCGAGCTGGTCGCGTCGCTCGGTTCGTCGAGCGAGCTGAGCGAGATGGACGGGGCGGACCTCGTCGTCGACGTCACGGTCCCGGGTGTCAGCCAGCGGATCGTCGACCACGCCGTCGCTCAGGGCATCAACGTGCTCGTCGGGACGAGCGGTTGGTCGGCCGAGCGTATCCAGCGACTCGACCGCCGGCTCGCCGAGCTGCCCGAGCAGGGCGTCGTCATCATCCCCAACTTCTCGCTGGGGTCCGTCCTGTCGACGAGTCTGGCGACCGTCGCGGCCCGCTTCTTCGACTCGATCGAGATCATCGAGTCCCACCGCGACACGAAGGTGGACTCGCCCTCCGGGACCGCCGTGCGCACCGCCGAGCTGATGATGGCCGCTCGTGGCGACCGTGGGCCCGTCGCCGCTCCGCACACCGACCAGCGGGCGAGGGGACAGCAGGTCTCGAGCATCCCGATCCACAGCCTGCGGCTCCAGGGTGTCGTCGCCCGCCAGGAGGTCGTGTTCGGTGGCGTCGACGAACTCGTCACGATCACGCACGACACGATCTCGCCCGCGTCCTACGAGCGGGGCATCCGGCTCGCCCTCGTGGCCGCCCGCGACGCCCAGGGGGTCACCGTCGGTCTCGACAGTCTGCTCGACCTCGGACTCGATCGCCCAGGGCCGGCGGGTCGGCGGCCCGCCCAGGGGGCGCCCGAGCACGTCTCCGGCCAAGCCGCGGCGGCCAGCGCCCTGTGAAGACCCGCGTCATGGTCGCGATCATCGCGGCCCTGCTCGTCCTCTACATCGTCCTCGTCGGGTACCGTGCCGTCGTCCTCCTCGGCACGGGCGAACCTGTCGGCATCGCCATGGGTGCGGCGCTCGTCGTCCTGCCGATCCTCGGCGTCTGGGCGCTCTGGCGCGAGATCGCCTTCGGGTTGGGCGCCGAGCGCCTCGGCGTCCGCCTCGAGGCCGAGGGCGGCCTTCCGCCCGAGCAGGTCGAGACCCGCGAGAGCGGCCGGCCGATGCGTGATGCCGCAGACGAGCTGTTCCCGAAGTACCGTGACGCGGCCGAGGCCGCTCCCGACGACTGGCGATCCTGGTACCGCCTCGGACTCGTCTACGACGGTGCCGGAGACCGCCGCCGAGCACGGCAGGCCATCCGGCAGGCGATCCGGCTCTCGCGGAGCTGACCGGAGCGGCGGCGTCCCGTCGTTCAGTCCCGGGCGAGTGCTTCGGCCAACGCCTGCTCGACGGTCGGCGTGCTGAACGTGAAGCCGTCGTCCAGGAGCCGACGAGGTTCGACGCGCTGATCGCTCAGCAGCAGTCCGTCGGCGGCGTCGCCGAGGAGCGCCTTGAGGGCGAACTTCGGGACGCGGAGCAGATAGGGCCGGTTCATCCGTCTGGCGAGCTCGAACATGAGGTCGTCGGCACGGGCGGCCTGCGGACCGCACAGGTTCACCGGTCCGGAGAGCGTCGAGGTCAGGAGGTGGGTGATCGCCCGGACCTCGTCCTGCAGCCCGATCCACGGCCAGAACTGGCGGCCCGAACCGAGCGGACCGGCGACCCCGAACCGGGTGAGCGGTGCCAGCGGCTTGAGCACGCCTGCCAGGTCGACGACGATACCGTTGCGGAGCAGCACGGTGCGGACGGCGTCGGGCGCCGCGAGCGCCGAGTCCTCCCAGGCGACGACGACGTCGGCGAGGTATCCGGCCCCTCTGGAGGAGTCCTCCGTGAGGGTCTCTCCGGGACGGTCGCCGTAGTACCCGACCGCCGAACCACTGAGGAAGGCGGCCGGTGGCTGCTCCGCCCGGTTCATGGCGTCGACGAGTGTCCGGGTGGCGCTGAGTCGTGACCAGAGGATCGTGGACCGGTAGGCCGCCGTCCACGGCAGCTTGCCGAGGGAGGCACCGGAGAGGTTGACGACCGCGTCGGCGCCGCTCAGGACCGCTGGATCCAGCACGCCTGCCAGCGGATCCCACTCCGCTTCTCCGGCACCACGCGCCGGACGTCGTACGAGCCGGACGACGTCATGGCCGTCGGTCTCGAGGGAGCGCCCGAGCGCCGTTCCGATGAGCCCGGAGGCTCCGCCGATCACGATGCGCATGCGCGTCGCCTTCCTGCTCGTGCTGCTGGACGGTGGTGGTTACGCGAGGCTGGCTTCGAGGGTGATCGGGATGCCGGCGAGCGCCTGCGAGACCGGGCAACCCTCCTTCGCCGCCGTGGCGATGCGCTCGAAGTCGGCCTCGGAGATGCCGGGTACGACCGCGCTGACGAGCAGGTGGCTGCCGGTGATGCCGGTGCCGGGGGTGAAGGAGACCCCCGCGGTTGCCTGGATGCGCTCCGGCGGGAATCCGGCGCTCGTGAGTTCGTTGGCGAACGCCATCGAGTAGCAGGAGGCGTGAGCAGCCCCGAGCAGTTCCTCGGGGGTCGTCGTCGTGTTGGATCCCTCCGAGCGTGCCTTCCAGTCGACGGCGAACTCGGCCGCCTCGGAGGTGTCGAGGCTCGTGTGCCCGGATCCCTCGAAGAGCGTGCCGTTCCAGACCGTCGTGGCTTCGCTTGTTACCGCCATGGTGCAACCTCCATCGTCGGGCCGTGCAGGAGCGCATCGGCGCTGGTGTTCGTGGGGTCAGCCTAACCGGATCGACCTGGACGGTCACCCCGTCGACAAACGCTGTCGACAGGTGCTTCAGGCCACCGTCACGCTGGTCGTCCGATGAGGCGGGCGCGGAGGAGGAGCACATACAGGCGGCAGCCGAGGCAGAACCCGAACGCCGCGTTGAGGAAGGCGGCGACGAACGCGGCACCGGCGGAGACGGCGAGGGATCCCGGCAACCCGACGAGGTGCAGCACGAGTCCGATCGCGACCACCACGAGCCCGACGCCCTGCGCGAAGGTCGGTGGTTCGGGTGCCTCGAGTTCGACGGGCGGGCCGAACCTCGGGCGGATGAGGCGTCGGAACACGATGCCGTACGGGTGGCGTCGGATCCCGGCGAACGCGCCCCACGCGAACAGGGCTGCGACGACGACGAGGAGGACGAAGGCCGGTTGGCCGGCCCGCGCGGGCAGCGTGTCGGCGAGCGGCGCCGTCAGCGCGAGGAAGACGGCGACGAGGAGGAGCACGGCGGTCACGGTCGCGCCGAACCGCGGGCTGCGCGGGTCGATGCCGGTCGGCTGTGCTGCTGGAGGATTCGAGGTCATGCTGGTCTCCCGAGGACGGATCGGAGCTCGCCGGCGAGCACCGCACGGCGTGCGACCCCGGAGAACCGACCGCGCACGATCCCGGCGCGGTCGAGGAGGAGGACGGTGGGCGTCTGCAGGACGGAGAAGCGGTCCGCGAGGTCGGGACGGTGGGTCAGATCGACGTCGAGGACGCCCACGCCCGCCTCCCCGTCGGCCAGCTCGTGCAGCAGTCGTCTGGTCCCGGGGCACTGGGCACAGAACTCGGTGCTGAACTGCACCAGGGTGGCCGATCGGCCGAGCGGAGTGGTCGTCCCGAGTGCCGCCGACGAGAGTCGGTCCCCGTCGGTGCGGTGCGACGCACGCCCGCTCCGTGCACGCACGACCAGACCCACCGCCGTCGCGGACAGAACGAGGACGAGGATCAGCGAGAGGGCGGGCAGCGGGGACATGGTGTCCGTCAGCATAGGTTCCGGGTGCCGGTCCCTGAGCCCGTGTGACGCGAGGTGACGGCCGTGCGGGTGGTGACCCGCAAGAGGGAAACCCGATAGCCTGAGAGGGTGTCGCGTGCAGAGAACCCCTTCGGTCAAGTCCTCGTCGCCCTGGTGACGCCGTTCACCGCCGACGGCGAGGTCGACTGGAAGGCCGTCGAGCGACACATCGACGACGTCGTGACCGCGGGGGCCGACGGCATCGTCGTCACCGGCACCACGGGTGAGACGTCCACGCTGACGGACCCGGAGAAGGTCAAGCTCGTCGAGGTCGGCAAAGCCGTCGCTGGCGGGCGCGCGAAGATCATCACCGGTGGTGGATCCAACGAGACGGCCCACGCGATCGAGCTCGCGAAGAAGAGCGAGCAGGCGGGTGCCGACGGCAACATGATCGTCACCCCGTACTACAACAAGCCCACCCAGGCCGGCGTGCTCACCCACTTCCGCATGATCGCCGACTCCACGGATCTGCCGGTCATCCTCTACGACATCCCGGGGCGAACCGGCATCCCCATCACCTACGAGACGATCCTGCGTGCGGCCAAGCACCCGAACATCCTCGCGGTGAAGGACGCCAAGGGCGACCTCAGCGAGGTGAGCCGGGTCATGAACCAGACGGACCTCATGTACTTCGCGGGCGACGACGCCAACGCACTGCCCACGCTCGCCATCGGTGGCACCGGCCTCATCGGCGTCACGGCCAACATCGCGCCGACGCCCTACCGACACATGGTCGACGCGGTGAACTCCGGCGACCTCGCCGCGGCCACCGCGGCGCACCGGCAGCTCGAGCCCCTCGTGCGCGCGGTCATGACCCACGTCCCCGGCACCGTCGCCGCCAAATACATCTTGCACGGCCTCGGCCGGATCCAGAGCCCGCGGGTACGTCTTCCGCTGGTCGGTCCGGAGGAGTGGGAGGCTGCGCAGATCGAGGATGAGATCGACCTGGTGAAGGACATCCCAGGCGTCGACTTCCGCAACTTCCGGCCAGACCGCAACGCCGCCGCCGGTGGCGCGCTGCCCAAGGTCGCCGGTACGACTCGCTAGACAAACCAGAGGGGGGCTACATGCCCAATACCATCATCGATCCGCCAGTCCTCGAGCCGGGGACGCTCCGCGTCATCCCCATCGGAGGACTCGGCGAGATCGGCAGGAACATGACCTGCTTCGAGATCGACGGCAAGATCCTGATCGTCGACTGCGGCGTGCTCTTCCCCGAAGAGCACCAGCCGGGCGTCGACCTGATCCTGCCCGACTTCACCTCCATCAAGGACCGGCTCGACGACATCGTCGGCGTCGTGCTCACGCACGGTCACGAGGACCACATCGGCGCCGTGCCGTACCTCCTGAAGCTCCGCAAGGACATCCCGCTGATCGGTTCCGGCCTGACGCTCGCGCTCATCGAGGCGAAGCTCAAGGAGCACCGCATCGTCCCCTACACCCTGCCGGTGAAGGAGGGCCAGATCGAGGCGCTGGGGCCGTTCGACCTCGAGTTCGTCGCGGTCAACCACTCGATCCCGGACGCGCTCGCGGTGTTCATCGACACCGACGCCGGCACCGTCCTCGTGACCGGTGACTTCAAGATGGACCAGCTGCCGCTCGACGGCCGCCTGACGGACCTCCGCGCCTTCGCCCGCCTCGGTGAAGAAGGCGTCGACCTCTTCCTCGTCGACTCGACGAACGCCGACGTGCCGGGCTTCACACCGCTCGAGCGGTCCATCGGGCCGGTCCTCGACCAGGTCATCGCGAAGTCCGAGCGCCGTGTCATCGTCGCGAGCTTCTCGAGTCACGTGCACCGCGTCCAGCAGGTCCTCGACGCGGCTCACGCCCACGGCCGCCGGGTCGCGTTCCTCGGTCGTTCCATGGTGCGCAACATGGGGATCGCAGCCGACCTCGGGTACCTGAACGTCCCCGAGGGCCTGCTCATCGACTACAAGAAGGCGAAGGACCTCCCCGAGGACAAGATCGTCTACATGTCGACCGGGTCACAGGGCGAGCCGATGGCCGTCCTCAGTCGGATGGCGAACCTCGACCACGCGATCGAGCCGGGCCCGGGCGACACCGTCATCCTCGCCTCGAGCCTCATCCCGGGCAACGAGAACGCGGTCTACCGGGTCATCGACGGCTTGACGAAGCTCGGCGCCACCGTCGTCCACAAGGGCAACGCGAAGGTCCACGTCTCCGGTCACGCAGCCGCCGGTGAGCTGCTCTACTGCTACAACATCCTCCAGCCGAAGAACGTGCTCCCGGTCCACGGCGAGTACCGTCACCTCGTCGCGAACCAGAAGCTCGCGATCGACAGCGGTGTCCCGGCGCAGAACACCTTCATCGGCGAGGACGGCATCGTCATCGACCTGAAGGACGGCGTCGCGAAGGTCGTCGGCCAGCTCGACGTCGGGCTCGTCTACGTCGACGGCTCGACCGTCGGCGAGATCACCGACGCCGACCTCAAGGACCGTCGCATCCTGGCGGAGGAGGGCTTCATCTCGGTCATCGTCGTCGTCGACTCGAAGACCGGGCACATCATCTCCGGCCCCGAGGTGCACGCGAAGGGCTTCGCCGAGGATGACAAGGTCTTCGCCGACATCAAGCCGAAGGTCGCCAAGGCACTCGCCGAGGCGGCGGAGAACGGCGTCCGCGACACGCACGCGCTGTCGCAGGTGATCCGTCGGACCGTCGGCCGCTGGGTCAACACGTCCTTCCGTCGCCGCCCGATGATCGTCCCGCTCGTCATCGAGGCCTGATCACGGGTCGGGTCCGCTCGGTCCCACCCGCCAGGAGGCGGTCGAACATCATTCGCGAGGGTGATGTCCGGCCGCCTTCCGCGTTGCTACCTTGGAATCCCCTATGGCCGCTCGTCACTCCGACTGCGGTGGATTCCGGAGGTCGGCGTGGGCATTGTCCGCACCTGGGTGTTCCCCATTCTGAAACTGCTCGTCTTCGCCGCGATCGCGGTGGCGCTCGTGAAGGTCGCGTTCTTCCCGGACGCACCGCAGGAGGAGGGGCCGACGCAGCCGACCGGGAGCCTCGTGGAACCACAGGTCCAGGCGGCCCTCGGCACCGTGGTCAACACCGTCTCCGTGGAGGGCCAGGTCGTCGCCGACCCGGCCAGCACGGCGAAGTCGACCGTCGCCGGGACCGTCGACGAGGTGTTCGCGGCCAAGGGGGCCGTCCTCGCGGAGGGCGATCCCATCCTCGACGTCAAGACGATCGACGAGGAAGGCAAGGAGCGGTACGTGCAGGTGACCGCGCCGGTCGCGGGCACCCTCGGCAACGTCAAGCTCATCCACGGGCAGTCGGTGCAAATCGGCGACGCGGTGGCGCAGGTGTCACCGGCCACGTTCTCGATCACCGGGGCGTTGAGCGCCGACAAACAGTACCGTCTGCTCACCATCCCCGGCGAGGCGACGGTCACCATCAACGGCGGCCCGGCCCCGTTCGTCTGTCCGGCGGTGCGCGTCACGACGCCGTCGAGCGGTGGCGACGAGGAGGAGCCGACGACGGGTGGTGGATCCGGGCAGACACCCGGTGCCGGCGGAACCGCCGTCACCTGCGCGGTGCCCGGTGACGTCCGGGTCTTCGCCGGACTCGCCGCGACGATCGAACTCGCGGGCGGCGTCGCCGAGAACGTCCTCGTGCTCCCGACGACCGCGGTCAAGGGTTCGGCCGGGACCGGGACCGTCTGGGTCGTCGGCGCCGACGGTGCGCAGGAGGAACGGCCGGTCACGCTGGGACTGAACGACGGACAGCAGGTGCAGATCGTCGACGGTGTCGCCGAAGGCGACTCGGTGCTCCAGTTCGTCCCTGGAGCCGTCGCACCCGCGCCCGAAGGGTGCACCACGCTTCCGGACGGCAGCATGGCCTGCGACGGGTCGGTCGGGTGACGCTCCTCGAACTCCGCGGGGTCACCAGGGTCGTCCAGATCCCCGATGCGCCGCCGCTGACGATCCTCGACGGCGTCGACCTCGAGGTGCACGAGGGCGATCGCGTCTCCATCGTCGGTCGGTCGGGTTCGGGCAAGTCGACGCTCCTGAACCTGCTCGGCCTGCTCGACAAGCCGACCTCCGGATCGCTCGTCTTCGACGGCCGGCCGGCGGAGCGTCTCGGGTCCGGTGCGCGCGACCGCCTGCGCGGAGCCCAGATCGGTTTCGTCTTCCAACAGTTCAACCTCCTGCCGGGCCGGACCGCGCTCGAGAACGTCACGACGCCGCTCCTCTACGCGAGTGGACGCTCGTTCTGGCGTCGCCGCGAGATCGCCGCCGCGATGCTCGAACGCGTCGGACTCGGTGACCGCCTCGATGCGATGCCGACGAAACTGTCCGGCGGCGAGCAGCAGCGCGTCGCGATCGCGCGCTCACTCGTCCGCGGGCCACGGCTCATCCTCGCGGACGAGCCGACCGGCGCTCTCGACGTCGAGACCGGCACCTCCGTCATGTCCCTGCTCGACGAGGTGGCGACCTCCACGGGCGCCGCCCTCGTGACGATCACCCACGACCGGGCGATCGCCCGACTCGCGACGACCCACCACCGTCTCGACCACGGCGTGCTCACCCCCGATCACGAACTGGAGGCAGCGGATGTCTAGGATCCTGACCTCGATCGTCGGAGCGGTCGTCGAGGCCGCCCAGGAGCTGCGGATCCATCGTGGCCGGGTCATCCTCTCGCTCATCGGCGTCGGCGTCGCGGTGTGCGCCCTCACGAGCATGGTCGGCATGTCGTCGCTCGCGGCGCAGGCCCAGACCGAGTCGCAGGAACGCTACGGCGGCCGGCCCGCCACGCTCATGGCTTCGGCCTACGGCACCGGAACGGAGCAACCCGACCCGGAGACCTACATCACGGCGGTGCACGACCTCGCCGAGCGGTACGGCATCGGGTACGTCTCGCAATCCGGCAGCACCCAGTTGAACGTGCAGTTCGCCGACGGGACCGTGCCGGTGCAGTCCACCGTCGTCGACGTCCCATACGGCGAGATGCACCGCATCAGACTCGACGAGGGCGCCTGGTTCCAGGAGGACGACGGCGACCGCCTCGCACCCGCGATCGTCGTGAACCCGGCGTTCTGGCAGCGCCTGGGCTCACCACCCATCGAGACGCACCCCACGGTCACGGTCCACGGTGAGCACCCGGTCACGGCCGTGATCGTCGGGGTGTACGCGAGCAACGAGTGGGACACCGAACCGCAGCTGTCGATCCTGCCCGCGGGGACGGCGCTCATCGGTCCGGTGTCCGGCGCCGAGGAGGGCATGGGGCAGCCCGGTCAGCTGCCGCAGTTCGAGTTCTGGGTCCCGAACGCGGACGCCGAGGCCTTCACCCAGCGGATCCAGTCCGACCTGCGTGCCGAACTCGGTGACGCGTACGGCGTCGACGTGTTCCGCAACGACTTCGGCCAGACGGGGGAGGACCCGCTCCTGTCGTTGAAGCTCGTGGTCGGCGCGGTCGCCGGGCTCATCCTCCTGCTCGGAGCCCTCGGGCTGATCAACCTCTCGCTCGTCACCGTCCGCCAGCGGATCCGCGAGATCGGGATCCGACGCAGTTTCGGGGCGACCGCGCCGCGGGTGTTCTTCGCCGTGATGATGGAGAGTGTCGTCGCCACCTTCGTCGCCGGGGTCATCGGCGTCATGCTCGCCGTCGCCGTCGTGAAGAGTCCGATCGTCGAGCAGTTCATCGGTCAAGGGCTCGTGACGGACTTCCCGCCGTTCCCCATCGAGGCGGCGGTCCTCGGGCTGGTGAGTGCCACGGCCGTCGGGGCGATCGCCGGGCTCCTCCCGGCGCTCGTCGCCGTCCGCGTGAAGGTGATCGACGCCATCCGGTACTGACCGACGGCGACCCCTCGCGCGTCATCTGCTCGAAACACCGGTGGCGTACCATCCGTCCATGGCGGTCTACTCGATCCGCGACGCCGCGGTGGCTGATGTGCGCGTCCTCACCGACATGATGGTCGAGGCGGCGAACTGGAACGCCGTCGCGCCCCGTCCCCGGTCCGCCGTCCTCGCCGATGCGCAGCACACCCGGTATGTGCACGGCTGGCGTCGCCCCGGCGACGCCGGGGTCGTCGCCGTCGGGCAGGACGGTGCGCCCGTCGGGGCGTGCTGGTATCGACTCTTCCCGTCCGATGCACCCGGGTTCGGGTACGTGGCGGGCGGCGTCCCCGAACTCATCCTGGGGGTCAGTCCGATCCACCGCGCCCAGGGTGTCGGCCGGCAGTTGCTCCGCGCGACCGTGCAGCTCGCCAGAGCGGCCGGGTACCAGCGCATCAGCCTGAGCGTGGAGCGGGCGAACCACGCCGTCTCGCTGTACCGCACCGAGGGGTTCGCGACCGTGGACCGGCGGGGGACCCGTGACACGATGGTCCTGAATCTGCGCTGACCGCCCGGCGGATCGCGGATCGTGGACACCCCGCCAGCTTGCCGGGCTGCGTCGGTGGCGACGAGTACCGTGAACGCATGGCCGCACGTTCCAACTCGACCAGCCGTTCGCGCAGCGCTTCCTCGCCGAGCGGCGCTTCGTCGCGCACCACGAGCACGAAGACGAACACCAAGCCCGGCACCAAGGCGGGCGCGTCGACGACGAAGCAGCAGAAGACCGTCGCCTATCCGTCCGCCGAGGAGCAGCGCAGTGTGCTGACCTCGATGTGGCTCGGTCTCGCGCACGGCGTCGGTGGAGCGGTCAGAGCCCTCGGCCCCGAGCGAATCGCCAAGGAGGACCGTCGCGACGGCTTCCCCTTCCTGCTCTTCCTGCTGGCCGTCGTCGGTGCCGTCGTCGAGTGGTTCGGCGCGGCCGACCCGGTCGCCCAGACCTTCGACGCCTGGTCGTTCGGCGGCCTCTTCGGCCGACTCGCCTTCGTGCTCCCGGTCATCATGATCGTGTTCGCGGTCTGGCTGTTCCGGCACCCGGCCTCGGTCGACGACAACGGCCGCATCAGCATCGGCCTCGGTCTGCTTCTCATCAGCATCTCGGCGCTCTGCCACATCCACGGCGGCCAGCCGAATCCGAGTCAGGGCCTGCCTGCGCTGGCGCAGGCCGGCGGTCTCCTCGGTTGGATCCTCGGCGCTCCGCTCGCAGCGATCATCACCCCGATCGGCGCGACCGTCCTCATCTCGCTCCTGATCCTCCTCAGCCTCTTCATCGTGACCAAGACGCCCCCGAACCGCGTCGGTGCCCGCGTGCGGCAGTTCTCCACCTGGATGTTCGGCGAGCAGCCGGAGGCACCAGAAGGAGAGCCCGCGGAGCCGAAGAGCGCGCGGACGAAGCGACTCGACGACCTCGACGAGGAACCCGACGAGCCGGCGGCACTGCCGTGGTGGCGTCGCAACACGAGCCGTCGCGAGGACGACCCGACGTTCGAGGACCCGCTCATGGGCGACAACATGACCGAGCTCCTCGGTCTCGAGAAGCCGTCCGGCGGGTTCGACTCGCCGCTCGAACCGGTGGCCGTGCCTGCCGCGTCGCCAAAGGCCGCTCCGGTGCACGACGCCTTCGGCTCCGAGCTCCTCGGCGACCTCGAAGCGGCGGAGAGCGCCGTCAAGCGGTTCAACACGGGCGAGATCAAACCGCAGACGGGTCTGCACGACGACAGCATCCCCGGCGCGACCGAGGTCATCGAAGACCTCGACCCGGCGCTCCTCGGTGCACCCGACCAGATCGACTTCTCCGCGCGCCCGATGGCGCAGCAGGGCCAGGACGACACGCCGTATCGTCTCCCGTCCGCAGGGACCCTGGCGGCGGGTGAGCCAGCGAAGACGCACAGCGCGGCCAACGACGAAGCGGTCGCTGCGATCACGAGCGTCCTCGACCAGTTCGGCGTCGACGCGAAGGTCACGGGCTTCTCGCGCGGCCCGACCGTGACGCAGTACGAGATCGAGCTCGGCCCGGGCGTCAAGGTCGAGCGGGTGACGGCACTCAGCAAGAACCTCTCCTACGCCGTGGCGTCCAACGAGGTCCGCATCCTCTCGCCCATCCCGGGGAAGAGCGCCATCGGCATCGAGATCCCGAACACCGACCGCGAGATCGTCACCCTCGGCGACATCCTGCGCTCGACGGCGGCCACGAACAGCAACCACCCGATGACGATCGGCGTCGGCAAGGACGTCGGCGGCGGCTACGTCGTCGCGAACCTCGCGAAGATGCCGCACCTCCTGGTCGCCGGGTCGACCGGCTCCGGCAAGTCGGTCTTCGTGAACTCGATGATCACCTCGCTGCTCATGCGCGCCAAGCCGAGCGAGGTGCGCATGGTCCTCATCGACCCCAAGCGCGTCGAGCTCGCGCCGTACGCGGGCGTCCCGCACCTCATCACGCCCATCATCACGAACCCGAAGAAGGCGGCGGAAGCGCTGCAGTGGGTCGTGAAGGAGATGGACATGCGGTACGACGACCTCGCGAGCTTCGGCTACCGGCACATCGACGACTTCAACAAGGCCGTCGTGGCCAACGAGATCGTCCTCCCCTCGGGCAGCGAACGCGTCCTGAAGCCCTACCCCTACCTGTTGGTCGTCGTCGACGAGCTCGCCGACCTGATGATGGTCGCCCCCCGCGACGTCGAGGACTCCATCGTCCGCATCACGCAGTTGGCCCGCGCGTCCGGTATCCACCTCGTCCTCGCGACGCAGCGTCCATCGGTCGACGTCGTCACCGGCCTCATCAAGGCGAACGTCCCCTCGCGCCTCGCCTTCGCCGTCACGAGCGTCACCGATTCCCGGGTCATCCTCGACCAGCCGGGCGCCGACAAGCTCATCGGTCAGGGCGACGCCCTGTTCCTGCCGATGGGTGCGAACAAGTCCATCCGTGTGCAGGGCGCATGGGTCGGCGAGAACGAGATCCAGCGGGTCGTCGAACACGTCACGAACCAGGCGCGGCCGGAGTACCGGAAGGACGTCCAGGCCGTCGCGGAGCGCAAGGAGATCGACGCGGACATCGGCGACGATCTCGAACTCCTGCTCGCCGCAGCGGAGCTCGTGGTGTCGACGCAGTTCGGATCGACTTCGATGCTCCAGCGGAAGCTCCGGGTCGGTTTCGCGAAGGCCGGCCGACTCATGGACCTCATGGAGTCGCGTGAGATCGTCGGCCCGTCCGAGGGCTCGAAGGCCCGCGACGTCCTCGTCACCGCGGAGCAGTTGCCGGGTGTCCTGGCCCGTCTGCGCGGCGAGGACGACGGTTCCGCCGCTCCGGCCCCCGCAGCGGCTGCCTCGACAGCCGCCGCGGCAGCCCCGGTCGTCGGCGCTGCCGGCGGCGTCGAGCCCGACCGCTACGGTGCGGACCCGGTCGAGGCCCAGTTCCAGGACTATCCTGAGGTCGAGGGCGGTTCTGACGAAGACGCCTGGAGTCTCACCGGTCGGGAGTAGACATGACGGCATCGAACGCGTCGGCTGCTGAGCCGCGCATCTCGAACTGGAACCTCCCGAACGCGATCACCGTCGCGAGGATCGTGCTCGCGCCGGTGTTCATGTGGATGCTGCTGGCGGACGACGGTTCCGACGGCGCACTGCGGTGGTGGGCCGCCCTGCTCTTCGTCGTCGCGATCGCGAGCGACGGCATCGACGGACACATCGCCCGCAGTCGCAACCTCGTGACGGACCTCGGCAAGATCCTCGACCCGATCGCCGACAAGGTGCTGACGGGCGGAGCGCTCGTCGCGTTGTCGATCCTCGGCGAACTGCCGTGGTGGGTCACGATCGTCGTGCTCGTGCGCGAGATCGGCATCACCGTCCACCGCTTCATCGTGATCTCCGACCATGTCGTCGCCGCCGCGTGGATGGGGAAACTCAAGACCCTCGCACAGGCCGTCGCGATCTCACTCGCCCTCGCGCCGTTCTGGGTGCTCCTCGGTGACTGGGTGCTCTGGGTGAACGGGGTCTTCATGACCATCGCCGTGCTCCTGACCATCGCGAGCGGCATCGACTACGTCGTCACCGCCGTCCGGGGGTCGCGCGCCGACCGGCAGGTCAAGCGATGACGTCCGATGCCGTCGAGTCGGCCGACGCCGGTGCCGCCTCGGCGGTCCACGCCCTCATCGACGCCCGGTTGACGATCGGTGTCGCGGAGTCCCTGACCGGCGGGCTGCTGGCCGCGGCGCTCATCAGCGTCCCCGGCGCGTCCGCGACGGTCCGAGGCGGTGTGGTCGCGTACGACACCCGCCTGAAGCACTCGTTGCTCGGAGTCGACGCCGGCCTCCTCGCGCTCCATGGCGCCGTGCACCCGGAGGTGGCCCTCCAGATGGCGGACGGCGTGCGCCGTGCCCTGGCGATCGACGGGCTTCCGGCAGACGTCGGTATCGCCACGACCGGCGTCGCAGGACCGGACCCGCAGGACGGCCAGGCCGTCGGGACGGTCTTCGTGGGCATCGTGACGCGAGCGGGTGGACGGGTGGTGCCGCTCACCCTGGACGGAGGCCGCCAGGAGATCCGACACCGGACCGTGGAGCTGGCGTTGGAAGCCCTCGTGCGCGAACTCGGCGCACTCCAGTGAACGCCGGCTCCGTTCGGCGGAATACCGTCCGTTTCCATCGCGTTACAGATGACGTATTCACAAGAAAAGCCCAGTGATCCTGGTTACTGTTCGGCATACGGTGGTTGTAATGTTGGCCATCCACGAACGAGACGGCGATCAGCTGGGACGACGTGAATCCGCGTTGGAGAAGCAGAGCGCTGTACGACACGAGGTCGTAGAGCACAGAGGGAGGGTCACGTGGTTCTAGTCCGTCAAGAGATCGGCGACGTGCTGAGGGACTTCCGGTTGCAGAAGGGTCGCACGTTGCGCCAGGTGGCGAGCAAGGCGAGCGTCGCACTCGGATACCTGAGCGAGGTCGAACGAGGCCAGAAGGAGGCGTCGAGCGAGATCCTCGCTTCGGTGGCCGACGCCCTCGACACCCCCATCTCCGTCATCATGCGAGAGGTCGGAGACCGCCTCGCGGTCATCGAGGGTCTCTCCCCGAACATCCCGGACACCGTTCCGGACGAACTGGTCAACGAGCTGGACGAACTCGTCTCCCGCTGATCGAGCGAGCACGGCAGCAGAACGCCCCGGGATCCCTCTCCCGGGGCGTTTCCGCGTCCGGACGGACGACGGAGGAAGGGACAGGAGCAGGAATGAAGCTGAGTGAGTTCAGGACGGCCGTCGCCGACGAGTTCGGCGCGGCGTACGGAGCGGTACTCACCGGTGACCTCGGACTCACCGAGTTCGGCTCGAAGACCGCCGAGGAGGCGTTGCGGGCCGGTGTCCCGCCCCGCGACGTCTGGATCGCGCTCTGTACCGCGACCGACGTGCCGGACGAGCGACGCCACGGCGTCGGACGGCTGCAGCCGGACGCGTAGCGCGTCCAGCGCCACGGGCGAAGCGGTCTTCGACACGCCGCCCGATCGGTATCGAACATCCGTTCTATTGGTGCTAGTGTCCTCCACAGGATCATTCGTGAGTGCGTTCTGCACGGATCGAGCCGTCCACCGGTGCATGTCGGTGGTGGCGCGTACCGTCGGAGACATCAGGAACGACCGACGCCTTGTCGCCCTCGGGCCCCGACCTTCAGCAGAAGCGGGTCCCGGAACACGCGGCGACAGCCTATAGGCACCCGACACCGAGCAGAGAGAAGCACACCATGCCAAGTCCAGCTGAACGCGAGAAGTCCCTCGAAACCGCACTCGCCCAGATCGACCGTCAGTTCGGCAAGGGCTCGGTGATGCGCCTCGGCAGCGACGAGCGCGCACCGGTCGAGGTCGTCTCCACCGGCTCGATCGCCCTCGACGTCGCGCTCGGCATCGGAGGGCTCCCGCGAGGCCGCATCGTCGAGATCTACGGGCCTGAGTCGTCAGGTAAGACGACGCTCACGCTGCACGCCATCGCGAACGCCCAGCGTGCCGGCGGCATCGCCGCCTTCATCGACGCGGAGCACGCACTCGACCCCGAGTACGCAAAGAAGCTCGGCGTCGACATCGACTCGCTGCTCGTCTCCCAGCCCGACACGGGTGAGCAGGCGCTCGAGATCGCCGACATGCTCGTGCGCTCGGGTTCCATCGACCTCATCGTGATCGACTCCGTCGCCGCGCTCGTGCCCCGTGCCGAGATCGAGGGCGACATGGGTGACTCGCACGTCGGTCTGCAGGCCCGCCTCATGTCGCAGGCCCTGCGCAAGCTGACCGGTGGCCTGAACCAGACGAACACGACGATGATCTTCATCAACCAGCTGCGCGAGAAGATCGGTGTGATGTTCGGCAGCCCCGAGACGACCGCCGGTGGTAAGGCCCTGAAGTTCTACGCCTCGGTCCGCCTCGACATCCGTCGCATCGAGACGCTGAAGGACGGCACGGAGGCCGTGGGCAACCGTACGCGCGTGAAGGTCGTCAAGAACAAGATGGCTCCGCCCTTCCGGCAGGCCGAGTTCGACATCCTGTACGGCGTGGGCATCTCCCGCGAAGGGTCGTTGATCGACTTCGGTGTCGAGCACGCCATCGTCAAGAAGGCCGGCGCCTGGTACACCTACGAGGGCGATCAGCTCGGTCAGGGCAAGGAGAACGCCCGGAACTTCCTGCTGAAGAACCCGGACATCGCCGCTGAGATCGAGCGCCGGATCCTCGGCAAGCTCGGTGTCGGTGCCGAGGGTGCCGCAACCAAGAAGGCCGCGGATGCCGCCGCAGCCGAGGTCGCTGCTGCCGAGGCCGCCGCGCTCGAGGCGGCGACCGGTGGAGCCCCGCAGCTCGCAGCCGCCGGCGCACCGAAGTCCGCCGCGAAGCGCAGCGCGTAACGCACGCCCCGAACAGCGAGGTCACCATGGTCGTCTCCTTCCCTCCCGCCGGTCCGGCCGACGAGTCGTCGGAGCACGTGGCCCCCGTGACCTCGCTGTTCGGGCGCCGTCCGGCGCCCGATCCAGCTGCCGAGCCCGACGGCTGGTTCGTCGGGCAGACCGACGACGCTCCTGTCGTTGCCGCGCCCGTCGTGCGTCCCGTCGCTCCGTTGCGACGGACGTCCACCGAGCGCGACGAGACGGAGGCCACCCCGCCGGGCGACGCATCGAGCGATGCCCGCGCAGCGACGAGCCCGACGACACCACCCGAGCCCGCCCCGCGGACGCTCGCCTGGACCTCGGTCGTCGAGGCGCCGGAGGACGACGACGCAGACGACCGCGCCGAAGTCGATGAGGTCGAGGCTCCCGTCGATCCAGAGGTCCGGCTGGCCGAACTCGACCTGCTCGCGGTGCGGCGACTCGCCCGCCGCGGGTGTTCCGAGTGGGAGATCGCGGAACTCCTCCGCGGCCACGACGCCGCACCCGACGAGGTCGAGCACGTCCTCGCCGAGCTCCGCCGACGCGGCTATCTCGACGACGCCGAACTCGCCCGGCAGCTCGTCGAGAGCCTGCACACCCGCAAGGGGCAGTCCCGTGCGGTGATCGGCCGCGAGCTCTCCTCGCGACGCATCGACGCCTCGATCGTCTCCGAGGCGCTGGAAGCCATCGACGACGACGACGAGCTCCGACGAGCGCTGGTCGTCGCCGAGAAGCGTGCTGGTCAACTGCGCTCCCTCGATCAGGCGACGGCCGAGCGACGTTTGTCGGCCTATCTCGCGAGACGCGGATATGGCTCGGCGATCATCCGTGAGGCGTGCTCGCGTGCCCTGTCGGGGTCGAAGCGTTCCGGCGTGAGTTTCCGCTGACCGGAGGCATCTCAGGCCGCGCGTAGACTGCCGGTATGAGCAGCATCGTCGAGACGCCCACGGTCATCAGCGCCTCACCCGCCGCGATCGACGAGTCAGGTCGGCAGCGGAGCTATGAGGTCCGCACCTACGGGTGCCAGATGAACGTGCACGACTCCGAGCGGCTCAGCGGGTCGCTCGAGGCAGCCGGTTACGTCAAGGCGGACGGCGAGCAGGCCGACATCGTGGTCATCAACACCTGCGCGGTCCGCGAGAACGCCGACAACAAGCTGTACGGCAACCTCGGCCACCTGGCATCGATCAAGAAGCAGCGCAGCGGCATGCAGATCGCCGTCGGCGGTTGTCTGGCGCAGAAGGACAAAGAGGTCATCCTCCGGAAGGCCCCGTGGGTGGACGTCGTCTTCGGGACGCACAACATGGGCTCGCTGCCGTCGCTGCTGGAGCGGGCTCGGCACAACGACGAGGCCCAGCTGGAGATCCTGGAGTCGCTCGACACCTTCCCCTCCACCCTCCCGACCAAACGCGATTCCAGCTACAGCGGTTGGGTCTCGATCTCCGTCGGGTGCAACAACACGTGCACCTTCTGCATCGTGCCGTCGCTCCGTGGCAAGGAGAAGGACCGTCGCCCGGGCGAGATCCTCGGTGAGCTGCGCGCCCTCGTCGAGGACGGCGCCATCGAGGTGACGCTGCTCGGGCAGAACGTGAACTCCTACGGTGTCGAGTTCGGGGATCGTCAGGCGTTCGGCAAGCTCCTGCGGGCGGCCGGCACGATCGAGGGCTTGGAGCGCGTCCGGTTCACGAGCCCGCACCCGGCCGCCTTCACCGACGACGTGATCGATGCGATGGCCGAGACGCCGAATGTGATGCCACAACTGCACATGCCGCTGCAATCGGGTTCCGACCGCATCCTCAAGGCGATGCGTCGCTCCTACCGGTCCGAGCGCTTCCTCGGGATCCTCGATCGGGTCCGTGCCAGGATCCCGCATGCGGCCATCTCCACCGACATCATCGTCGGGTTCCCCGGCGAGACGGAGGAGGACTTCCAGGAGACCCTCCGCGTGGTCGAGGCCGCACGGTTCGCCAGCGCCTTCACCTTCCAGTACTCGATCCGTGCCGGCACACCGGCGGCCACCATGCCCGATCAGGTCCCGAAGGCCGTCGTGCAGGAGCGGTACGAGCGCCTCATCGCGTTGCAGGACCGCATCAGTCTCGAGGAGAACCAGCGCCAGGTGGGCCGGCGGGTCGAGTTGCTCGTCGCGGTCGGCGAGGGCCGCAAGAACGACGCCACGCATCGACTGAGCGGGCGGGCCGAGGACTCCCGGCTCGTCCACTTCGAAGTGCCGGCGGGCTCCGAGGTGCCGCGACCGGGCGACGTCGTGACGGTGACCATCACCGAGGCAGCGTCGTTCCACCTCATCGCCGATGCACCCGGCGATGGACCCCTGCGGGTTCGTCGGACGCGAGCCGGAGACGCCTGGGATCGAGCTCAGGCTGACTCCTGCGGCGTGCCGACGCCGGCCGGTGCGGCGGAGCCCGGCCGGGTCTCGCTCGGCCTGCCGGGCCTGCGCATCGGGGCGCCGACCGTCGGCGTGACCACGTCGCCCATCTACGACCCGAGCGACGGCGAACGTCGGTGACCGGCTTCCTCGCGGTCGTCGGAGCGACCGGGACGGGGAAGTCCGCACTGTCGCTCGAGCTGGCGAACGCTCTCCGCGAGGCGGGGCGTCCAGCCGAGATCGTCAACGCCGATGCCATGCAGTTCTATCGCGGCATGGACATCGGGACCGCGAAGCTGCCCATGGAGGAGCGGCGCGGGATCCCGCACCACCTCTTCGACGTCCTGGACGTCACGGAGGAGGCGTCCGTCGCCTGGTACCAGCCGACGGCTCGCGCGGTGATCGACGAGCTCACCGCGCGTGGGGTGACGCCGATCCTCGTCGGCGGTTCCGGGCTGTACGTCTCGAGCGTCATCCACGACTTCCGATTCCCCCCGAGAGACCGCGCCCTGCGCGAGCGCTTGGAACGGGAACTCGAGGAGGAGGGGCTCCCGGCGCTCATCGAGCGGCTCCGCGTGGCCGATCCCGCGACCGCCGACCGCATCGATGCGGCGAACGCCCGCCGGGTCGTGCGCGCACTCGAAGTCCACGAGTTGGCCGAGCGCGGCCACGGTGCAGCGCTTCCGGAACGCCCCGTCCCATGGCGGCCGGTCGAGGTCATCGGGGTCTCGACGCCGCGAGAGGTCCTCGTCGAGCGCCTCGACCGGCGCGTCGAGATGATGTGGGACGCGGGACTCGTCGCGGAGACGGCCGAGCTGCTCGACCACGGCCTCGAGCAGGGTGTGACCGCCGTCCGTGCGATCGGGTACGCGCAGGCGGTGGCGCAACTGCGGTCGGAGCTCACCGAAGCGGAGGCGATCGCCGAGACCCAGCGTCTGACGAGGCGGTACGCGCGCCGTCAGGTCAGCTGGTTCAAGCGCTATCCGGCGATCACCTGGGTGGAGGGCGGCAGCGCCGAGGCGAGTGAGCTGGCCCGCCGAGTGCGCCCGTAGACTGGTCGGATGGCGTCGACACTCTCCTTCACGAAGGGCCACGGCACGGGCAACGACTTCGTGCTCTTCTCCGATCCCGACGGCCAGGAGGCGCTCGATCCTGGCCAGATCGCAGCGCTCTGCGACCGGCACTTCGGGATCGGGGCTGACGGCGTCATCCGCGCCGTCCGGTCCGCGCACCTCGATGCCGGCGCGGCCGTGCTCGCTGAAGACCCTGCCGCGGAGTGGTTCATGGACTACCACAACGCCGACGGTTCGGTCGCGGAGATGTGCGGCAACGGCATCCGGGTGTTCCTGCACTACCTGCTCGAGAGCGGGCTCGTGGAGCTGGCCCCCGGCGAACAGCTCGCCATCGGCACCCGCGCCGGCGTCCGGATGGTCGGCTACGACCCGCTCGGCTACGCCGTCGACCTCGGCCGCTGGAGCCTCGACGAGCGGGAGACGCTCGTCCGGGTGAAGGGGCTGCCCGTGGCCCGCCCGGGGATCGGGATCGACGTCGGCAACCCGCACATCGTCGTCGCGGTCGCCGACGCCGCCGAACTCGACGGAGCGGAACTGGAGTACGTCCCACAGCTCGACCCCGTACCGCCGCACGGTGCAAACGTCGAGCTGGTCGTCCCGGGTGAGCCGCTCATCGCCGACGGCGTGGCACGGATCCGCATGCGCGTCCACGAGCGCGGGAGCGGCGAGACCCTGAGCTGTGGCACCGGGACGGCTGCCGCGGCGCTCGCGTTCCGCCACTGGGCGGGCGCGGCGGCTCCGAACGACTGGCGCGTCGAGGTGCCGGGCGGAGCGCTCGGGGTGCGCATGGTTCCCGGCGCAGACGGCGAGCACGTGGTGCTGGCCGGACCTGCGACGCTCGTCTACTCCGGGACGATCACCCTGGCCTGAGCTGGTCAGACCGAACGGAGCTCCCGGCGCCGGGTGTGCAGGACGCGGAAGCCCTTGGCCATGGCCGCACGTCCGACGTGGAACGACGTCGGCAGCTGCTCCTGCAACCACTTCTGCAGTGAGTCCGAGCCGAGGTTCTTCTGTACGACGAGCCAGGCGTCACCCTCGTCCTCGAGCCGCGGCAACCAGTGCATGAGCATGCGGTGCAGTTCGTCCTTGCCGACGCGGATCGGCGGGTTCGACCAGATGGTCGCGAAGCGGACCGTGTCGGGGACGTCGTCGGGGGGGACGGCACGGATGTTGGCGAGCCCGAGGCGTTCCGCGTTGATCCGGGTCAGGTCGAGCGCGCGTTCGTTCACGTCGACCGCCCAGACGGTCGCGTCCGGCGACGCGAGCCCGAGCGACAGGGCGATCGGGCCCCAGCCGCAGCCGATGTCGAGGAGGTCGCCCGTCGGCGGGGGAGGGGGGGTGTTCGCGAGCAGCACCTGGGTGCCCTGATCGAGGTGACCCGGACTGAAGACGCCGCCCGCCGAGACGAGCGAACGGTCGACGCCGCCGAGGCGTGCGGTGATCGGTTTGAGCTGCAACTCGCTCGCGGGTTCGGCGGTGAAGTAGTGCTCGTTCGACATACAGGAACGGTACCGGACCAGGAGGAAGTAGGGTTAACGCGATGCCTAGACCACCGATGGACGCACCCCAGGACCACGCAGACGACACCGATGTCGATGTCGAGGCGGTGGTGGACGACGCCTCGGTCACCGATCCCGACGACGTCGTCGCACGCGTGCTCACGAGCGCCGCGTCCCGATCGAGCGGGTACACCCTGTTCGGCAGCGGTGCCGCGGCGTTGCAGACCGGCGACACCTCGGGCGGCAGCTCCGACGACGGCGAGCAGTACGACCGCGAGGACCGACAGGCCCTCCGTCGCGTCGCCGGGCTCTCGACCGAGCTCGAGGACGTCACCGAGGTCGAGTACCGGCAGCTCCGGCTGGAGAACGTCGTCATCATCGGCGTCTACCCGCAGGGAGCGCTCCACGACGCGGAGAACTCGCTGCGCGAACTCGCAGCGCTCGCGGAGACCGCCGGCGCGGTCGTCCTCGACGGGCTCCTGCAGCGCAAACCGCACCCCGACCCGAGCACCTATCTCGGTCGAGGCAAGGCCCAGGAACTGAAGTCCATCGTCCAGGCGCTCGGCGCCGACACGGTGATCGCCGACACGGAACTCGCACCCAGCCAGCGTCGCGCACTCGAGGACGCGGTCGGCGTGAAGGTGATCGACCGCACGGCGGTCATCCTCGACATCTTCAGCCAGCACGCGAAGAGCCGAGAGGGCAAGGCACAGGTCGAGCTCGCCCAACTCGAGTACCTCCTGCCCCGCCTCCGCGGCTGGGGTGAGTCCATGAGCCGTCAGGCCGGTGGTCAGGTCGGTGGTGCCGGGGCCGGCATGGGGTCGAGGGGCCCCGGTGAGACGAAGATCGAACTCGACCGACGCCGCATCCACACCCGGATGGCGAAACTGCGTAAGTCGATCACGGCGATGAAGCCGGCGCGCGAGGCCAAGCGGGCGAACCGTCGCCGCAACACGGTGCCGTCGGTCGCGATCGCGGGGTACACGAACGCCGGCAAGTCGAGCCTGCTGAACCGCATCACGAAGGCCGGCGTCCTGGTCGAGAACTCGCTCTTCGCGACGCTCGACGCGACGGTCCGCCGCAACGTGACCTCCGACGGACGCGAGTACACCCTGGCCGACACGGTCGGTTTCGTGCGCAACCTGCCGCACCAGCTGGTCGAGGCCTTCCGCTCGACGCTCGAGGAGGTCGCCGACAGCGACGTCATCGTGCACGTCGTCGACGCCGCGCACCCCGACCCGGCCGGCCAGATCGCCACCGTGCGCGATGTCATCGGTGAGGTCGGAGCTCGGCACATCCCCGAGCTGGTCGTGTTCAACAAGGCCGACCTCGTGGACGACGGCCAGCTGCTCGTGCTCCGCGGTCTCGTCCCGGACGCCGTCTTCGTATCGGCCCGCACCGGTCTCGGGATCGACGAGCTCATGGAGCGCATCGAGACGCTGATCCCGTCGCCGAGCAACGAGGTCCACGTCATCGTGCCCTTCGACCGCGGAGACCTGGTCACGCTGCTGCACGAACGCGGCAAGGTGCTGTCGACGGACTACGACGAGCGTGGCACGATCGTGCACGCCCTGGTCGGTGCCGAGCTCGCCGCCGCCCTCGCGCCGTTCGCCGAGGTCGTCCCGGCACCCGCCGTGGCCGGCTGACCCGACTCCTCACGCGCAGCGCGCGCGGACGGCATCCTTGAGCGCCTCCGCCGTGTCGGCGTCGAGCGGCAGGGTCATGACGGCCTCCGGGCCGTCGTCGATCCGCACGACGAGTGGGAACAGGGTCCCCACCTTGTCCTCCGCCAGGGCATGCGGGTCGCACCGCGTCGGCACGATCCGCAGTTCGAAGGACTGCGGGCCGTCGGCGGCGTCGACGGTCAGGCTGAGCGGCCAGTCCTGGGGTGGGTCACCGCCGCCGTCCGTCGGCGCCGGTCGCAGCAGGACGGTCGAGCGCAGCGCGACGAGCTCCAGCCGACCCGGGGCGCCGGTCGGCACGGCAGTGATCGTCAGGACGGCGACCGTCGTGGCTCCGGCGCCCTCGAGGCGGATCCCGGGAGCTGCTGCCACCTCGGCGATGCGCTGCACGGCCGCCACCGTGCACGTCGAGGCACGGATCCGCTGCAGCGCGTTCGTCGGATCGGGGAGGTCGGCGGCGGACAGGATCGAGTCGTCGTCGAGTCGGAGCAGGAGATCGACCTGCACGTCCCCGTCGCGTGCGTCGCAGTCGATCGGTGGCAGCTCGACGGCGAGGTCCGTGGTCTGTCCAGCGCGGACCGTCGAGGATCGGTCCCGGACGGTCGGCGCGGTGAACGCCGACCCCGCCAGCTCGAGTCCGACGATCGTGATGTCGTGGTCGCCGCCGTTACCGACCCGGACGATCGCGCCGTCGCTCGCGTACTGGTCCCGGTTCTGACGGAACTCGACCACGATGTCCTCGGCTGAGGCTGCGCGTGTCGCCCGCGGCACGGGCGAACCGGCGGTCGTGCACCCGGACAGGGCGATCACCACCGCCACGCAGGACGCGATGACGCGCGAACCGGGTACTCGGCGCTCGGCGCCCCGGTGCCTGGTGCCCATGGTCATGGCATCAGCGTAGGACCGGAGCGCCGCCGGGGGAATGTGTCGCAGGATGACGCTGTCGGGCGGATGTCCGTCGCGCGGATCGTCGGGCGTTGCTATCGTCGTGCGCATCGTACCCGCCCTCACCGGCGGATTCGGAGCGACAGCCGAGCCCGGCACCCGCCCACGACACACCAGCGGAACCGCTGCGTGCTGCGTGGTCGCCGGCTCTCGATCCGCTGCCACCGAGACGAGACCTCATGACCACGACGGAGCCGGCCTGTCCCAGGCGCACCCCCTTCTCGTTCGGGCTGTACCCGCCGAAGACGCTCGACGGCGGCGTCGCGCTCGCACGGACGGTCGAGCACCTGGCCGCCGCCGGTCCGGAGTTCATCTCGGTCACCTTCGGCGCCGGTGGTTCCTCGCGAACGGCGAGCCTGGACGTGCTGCGGAGCATCCGGACGTCGACCTCGGTGGACCCGATGGCCCATCTCACCTGCGTCGGTTCGACGCACGCGCAGGCCAGCCGACTCATCAAGGACTTCCTCGATGCCGGGGTGCACAGTTTCCTCGCGCTCCGCGGCGACCCGCCCGCCGGAGCCGTCGAGGGGGACGCCTTCCTCGGTGATCTGGGGAGTGCCGCAGAACTCGTGCAGCTCATCGGCCGGGTCAGTGCCGAGCACGAGCCGTACGCCGAGGGGTCGCTGACCGGACTCCCGGGCGCGGTGCAGCTCGGTCGACGCCGTCGGCCTCGGATCGCGGTCGCCGCGTTCCCCAACGGTCACCCGCGCTCCCGGTCGACGACGCAGGACCTCGACACCCTGTTGGCCAAGCAGGCGGCGGGGGCGACGCTCGCCATCACCCAGCTCTTCTTCCATGCCGACGACTACCTCGCCTTCGCCGAACGTGCGAGACGTCACGGCGTCACCATGCCCATCCTGCCGGGCGTGATGCCCATCACGAGTCCGGCGCGGCTGCGTCGGGTGCTCGAGCTCAGCGGCGAGGCGCTCCCGAGCGACCTGGCCATCGCACTCGAGGTCGAGCCGGACGAAGCGGGACGGATCGACATCGGCACGGAGTATTCCGCCCGACTCATCCGCGACGTCGTCGCGGGCGGTGCGCCGGGCGTCCACCTCTACGCCTTCAACCAGCATCGGACGGTGCTCGACGTGTTGCACCGTGCCGGCATCCCCATGCAAGGCGACCGACCGGTCCGCCATCCCATCCCCGATCCACTCACCAGCAAGGACGCACGATGATCCCCACCTCCGCATTCCCCGTCGGCACCATCCTCGGCTACCCGCGCATCGGGCCGAACCGGGAGTTGAAGCGCGCCGTCGAGTCCTTCTGGGCCGGCCGGATCGACGCCGACGCGCTCGAGCGGACGGCCTCCGAGCTGCGCGCCGCCACGCGTGCCCGCCTCGCGGGGCTCGGCCTCGATCCCACGAACGCCGCGATCCCCGAGAGCTTCTCGTTCTATGACCAGGTCCTGGACGCCGCGCTCACCGTCGGCGCCGTCCCGGACCGCTTCTCGACGCTCGTCGGGGCCGACGGTCGGGTCGACCTCGCCGGGGCGTTCACGATCGCTCGTGGCGCCGGCGACCTCGCCCCGCTCGAGATGACGAAGTGGTTCGACTCGAACTACCACTACCTCGTCCCGGAGATCGGTGAGTCGACGCCGTTCGCGCTCTCCGACGACCAGGTGGTCGAGCAGTTCCGCGAGGGCCTCGCCGAGGGGTACGTGACGCGGCCGGTGATCGTGGGCCCGGTGACGTTCCTGCTGCTGTCCAAGGCGGCCGAGGGGGCCTCAGCGGGATTCGCCCCGATCGATCGACTGGAGGCGTTGCTGCCCGTCTACGCGGAACTCCTCCAGCGCCTCGCCGCTGCCGGCGCGCCCTGGGTGCAGCTCGACGAACCCGCACTGGTGTCGGAGACGTTCGACGTGCCGAGGTCGACGGTCCTTGCGGCGCTCGAACGATCGACGGCCGTCCTGTCCGCCGTGTCCGACCGCCCGGCGATCTTCGTCGCGGCTCCATACGGCGCCTTGGGGGACGCCCTCCCGGTGCTCGCCGCCTCGGGGGTCGAGGCTGTCGGTGTCGACCTCGTCCGAGGAGGCCTGCCGGACTCGTCTCCCGGACTCGCCACGAAGACCGTCGTCGCGGGAGTGATCGACGGCCACAACGTGTGGCGTGGCGACCTCGTGGCCGCGGCCGACCTGCTCGCGAGCGCGGCGGAGCGCTTCCCGCAGCTCGCGGTGTCCACCTCGACGTCCCTCCTGCACGTCCCGCACGACGTGTCGGTGGAGACGAGGCTCGACCCCCGTCTCCGGAGCTGGCTCGCCTTCGCCGACCAGAAGGTGGATCAGATCGCGGTCCTCGCACGCGGTCTCACCCAAGGGCGCGCGGCCATCGCGGCCGAGCTCACCGCAGCGTCGGCCGCGCTCGACGATCGGCTCGCCGCGCCCGGGGTCGTCGATGCCGCCATCCGCGCACGGACGGCAGCGCTCGCACCAGCGGACTTCACCCGAGACGACTACCAGGAGCGCGCCACGGCGCAGGAGCAGGCGCTCGGCCTGCCGTTCCTCCCGACGACGACGATCGGTTCCTTCCCGCAGACCGGGGACATCCGTCGCGCCCGCGCGCAGCGGGTCGCCGGGACGCTCGACGAGGAGGCGTACGTCGCGACGATGCGCGCGGAGATCGAGCGCGTCGTGGCCCTGCAGGAGGACCTCGGGATCGACGTCGTCGTCCACGGTGAGCCCGAGCGCAACGACATGGTCCAGTACTTCGCCGAGCACCTCGACGGGTTCGCCGTGACGGAGCACGGGTGGGTGCAGTCCTACGGTTCACGATGCACCCGTCCGTCGATCCTGTGGGGTGACGTCTCGCGGCCGGCGCCGATCACGGTCGAGTGGTCGTCCTACACGCAGTCGTTGACCACCAAGCCGGTGAAGGGCATGCTCACGGGCCCGGTGACGATCCTCGCGTGGTCGTTCGTGCGCGACGACCAACCGCTCGCCGAGACGGCGAACCAGGTCGCCCTCGCCCTGCGTGACGAGATCGCCGACCTGGAGCGGGCCGGCATCCGCATCATCCAGGTCGACGAACCCGCACTCCGCGAACTGCTCCCGCTCCGGCGGGCCGACCAGGGGCGGTACCTCGACTGGTCGGTGGGCTCCTTCCGGCTGGCGACCGCGGGCGTGCGGGCCGAGACGCAGATCCACACCCACCTCTGCTACTCCGAGTTCGGCGTGGTGATCGACGCGATCCGACGCCTGGACGCCGACGTGACGAGCATCGAGGCGGCACGGTCTCGGATGGAGGTCGTGTCCGACATCCGGGCGAGTGGTTTCGACCACGGCATCGGCCCGGGCGTCTACGACATCCACTCGCCTCGGGTGCCGAGCGTCGCGGAGGTGACCGCGTTGCTCGAGATCGCGCTGGAGGGGATCCCGCAGCGCCAGGTCTGGGTGAACCCGGACTGCGGACTCAAGACGCGAGGCTACGAGGAGACGGTCGCCTCCCTCGCCAACATCGTCGAGGCGACGCGTGCGGTCCGCGCACGGGTCGGTGCGACCGGCTGACGTTGAGGGGCCTGCACGGACGAGGGCCGGGACGATCCACGGATCGTCCCGGCCCTCGTCGGTGTCGCGGAATGGTCCGGTCGGTCAGACCGTCCGGAGCACGGCGACGACCTTGCCGAGGACTTCGGCGTGGTCGCCGAGGATCGGTTCGAAGGCCGAGTTCCGGGGGAGCAGCCAGGTGTGACCGTCGCGCTGGCGGAACACCTTCACGGTCGCCTCCTCGTCGAGCATCGCCGCGACGATCTCGCCGTTCTCAGCGGTCTTCTGCTCGCGGATGACGACCCAGTCGCCGTCGCAGATCGCGGCGTCGACCATCGAGTCGCCGACGACCTTCAGCATGAACAGACTGCCCTTGCCGACCAGCTGGCGGGGCAGGGGGAAGATCTCCTCGACCTGCTGCTCGGCCGTGATCGGGATGCCGGCGGCGATGCGACCGACGAGCGGGACCATGGCGGCGTCGCCGACCGGGGGAGCGGAGTCGGGATCGCTGCCCTCGACGGCGCTCGGCAGGTCGATGAGCACCTCGATGGCGCGGGGACGGTTGGGATCGCGTCGGAGGTATCCGCTGAGTTCGAGCTGTCCGAGTTGGTGCGTGACACTCGACAGGGAGGCGAGCCCGACGGCGTCGCCGATCTCGCGCATGCTCGGCGGATATCCGCGCTGTGAGACCGAACGCTGGATGACGTCGAGGATCGCCAGCTGCTTGTCGCTCAGGCTCTTCCGTCGCCGGGTGCCGCCGATCTGGCGTTCCCGGGCTCCGTCGCCCGCCGTGTTCGCTGCCATCTTCGCTCCTGCCCTGATCGGCTGTCGGTGACCGATGTCGGTGGGTGGTGGTGTACTGCTTCCAACACTCGAAACTGTATCCGCACCAGCTCGTCCAGACAAACATCTGTTCGAGCGTGTCGCCGATCCCGCGCGTCTCAGGTACGAAGACAGGGTTGAGTATTCGAACAATCGAAGATATATTCGGAACACAGGTTCGTATCCGGCACTCCTGGTCGAGTGTCGGGTACGAGTCCTCATCACACGATGAGCACACTCTTGGAGGGTTGACATGAGCGCAGCACTGATCGGGTCCCACCGGGCGCTTCCCGCACGGACGGCGCAGGTACCGACGTCAGACGCACCGTCCACACGCCGACTCCGCCTGACGAAGCGAGGTCGCGTCGTCTTCACCACGCTCGCCGCCATCCCGCTGGTCATCGGTGTCGCGGTCGTCGGACTCTCCGCAGGCGGTGCCGCGGCCAACACGGCGGCGGCGGGAGCCACGTTCACGTACATCACGGTCGACCCGGGCGAGTCGCTCTGGCAGCTGGCCGAGTCCATCGCACCCGACGCCGACCCGCGCGACGTCATCGCCGAGATCATGAACCTCAACCAGCTCAGCACCGCCGGTGTCGAGCCCGGGCAGCGCCTGGCGATCCCGCAGCGGTACGCGGCCGAGTAGGCCGACAATCGGCGGGTCACTCCGCACTGGTTCTCAGCTATCGTCGATGGCGCGGTGCAACGACGCCCGCAGCATCGTCGGAGGCAAGCATGAGTACAGACGATCGGAGCCGCTCGCTGCTCCGGAAGAAGCCGATCGCGGAGATCGAGGATGAGACCTCCGGTTCGAAGCTGTTCAAGAGCCTCGGGCTCTGGCAACTCACGGCCATCGGGGTCGGCGGCATCATCGGGGTGGGGATCTTCTCACTTGCCGGACTCGTCGCTCATGGGAGCGAGACCTCGCCCGCTGTGGGGCCGGCCGTCCTCTTCTCGTTCCTGATCGCGGGTCTCGCCTCCGCGGCCGCAGCCTTGTCGTACGCGGAGTTCGCCGGCATGATCCCGAGAGCCGGGTCCGCCTACACCTACGGGTATGTGGCGCTCGGCGAGATCATCGGCTGGTTCATCGGCTGGGACCTGTTGCTCGAGTACATCGCGATCGTCGCGGTGGTCGCGATCGGGATCTCCGGCTACTTCGACGCCTTCCTGTCCGGCATCGGGATCCACATGCCGGCCTGGATGACCTCGACCGCCGACGAGGGGAAGGGCGGCCTCGTCAATCTCCCCGCCATCTTCGTCTGTCTCCTCGTGACCTTCATCCTGAGCCGCGGGACGAAGGCCTTCGGTCGATTCGAGCTCGTCGCGGTCGGGATCAAGGTCCTGCTCATCCTGTTCATCATCGGCCTCGGTGTCTTCTATATCGACGGTGAGAACTACGACCCGTTCCTCCCCAGCGGGTTCGGGCCGGTGTTCGCCGGTGCCGCGACGGTCTTCTTCGCAGTCTTCGGATACGACGCGATGAGTACGGCGGCCGAGGAGGCGAAGGACGGCAAGAAGCACATGCCGAAGGCGATCATCCTCTCCCTCATCATCGCCATGCTCCTGTACGTCGCGGCCACCCTCGTGCTGACCGGCATGCAGAACTACACCGACATCGACCCCACTGCCGGGTTCGCATCGGCGTTCCAGAGCGTCGGCCTGCCCGTGGTGGCGACGATCATCTCCGTGTTCGCCGTCCTGTCGATCCTCACCGTGATGCTGACGTTCCTGTTGGGCGTCACCCGCGTCTGGTTCTCGATGAGTCGCGACGGTCTCCTTCCGCGGTGGTTCTCGCGCACGGATCGGCGAGGTGTGCCGCAGCGGGTGACCTGGATCGCCGGCGGCGCGGCAGCCGTCTTCGCCGGGGTGTTCCCGATCAAGCAGGTCGCCGACCTCACGAACATCGGCATCCTGGCCGCCTTCATCGTGGTCTGCGTGTCGGTGATCGTGTTCCGGTACACGAAGCCGGACGAGCCCCGCTCCTTCCGGTTGCCGTTGATGCCGTTCGTCCCGGCGTTCGGCGTCCTGGCGTCCGGCTTCCTGATCCTGCAGTTGCACTGGGAGACCTGGCTGCGGTTCGGGGTCTGGCTCGTGGTCGGTCTCATCGTGTACTTCGCCTACGGGCGACGCCACTCGCTGTTGAACCCGGCGAGCCCCCGGCACGAGGTCCTTCGTCGGGAGCATCAGGCGGAGTGAGTGCGCCGGTCGGAGTGGCTAGCATTGTGGAGTGACCGCTCTCGACGACCTCCCCATCCGCGACGACCTCCGAGGACAGCGCCCGTACGGCGCTCCCCAGGCCCTGGTGCCGGTGGCGCTCAACGTGAACGAGAACACGCACCCGATCCCCGAGGCGGTCGCGCACGACATCGTCGCCTCGCTCGCCTCCGCGGTCCTCACGGTGAACCGGTACCCCGATCGCGAGTTCACGGAACTCCGGGAGGCGCTGGCGGGATACCTGGGTCACGGGGTGGTCCCGGAGCAGATCTGGGCGGGGAACGGGTCGAACGAGGTGCTCCAGCACATCCTGCAGGCCTTCGGTGGTCCCGGGCGATCGCTCCTCGGGTTCACGCCGACGTACTCGATGTATCCGCTCCTGGCCGCCGGCGTCGGCACCAGGTGGATCCCCGCGACGCGCGACGCCGAGTTCGAGCTCTCGCCCGAGACCGCCGCCCGTCAGGTGGCCGAGGCGGATCCCGACCTCGTGTTCCTCTGCTCGCCCAACAACCCCACCGGAACACCGTTGTCGCTCGAGACCGTCACCGCGGTGTACGAGGCCTCGCGGGGCATGGTGATCGTCGACGAAGCGTATGCGGAGTTCGCTCCTGACGACGAGGCGAGCGCGCTCACGCTGTTGGAGGGGCGTCCTCGCCTGATCGTCTCCAGGACGATGAGCAAGGCCTTCGCCTTCGCCGGGGTCCGTCTCGGGTACCTCGCCGCCGACCCCGCGGTCGTCGACGCACTGAGACTCGTCCGGCTCCCGTACCACCTGAGCGCCCTGACGCAGGCGGCCGCGACCGCCGCGCTGCGGCACGCCGACGAGATGCTGGCGATGGTCGACGACATCCGGACGCAGCGCGATCGCCTCGTCGTCGAGCTCGGGCGTCTCGGCTACGACTCGAAGCGGAGCGGATCCAACTTCGTCCTGTTCGGCGGCGTCGCCGATCCGCACGCGGCGTTCGAGGCGCTCTTGGCGCGGGGGATCCTCATCCGTGACGTGGGCATCCCGAACCACCTGCGCGTGACCGCGGGCACCGAAGCGGAGACGACCGCGTTCCTCGAGGCCCTGGCGGCGATCAGCCCCGCCTGACCAGCCCTCGGCCGGGCGGAGGTGGGGCGCCTGCTCACGGCAGGCGGGAGATGGCCTCTTCGGCTGCGACCCAGGGGAGCATGGCGCATTTCACGCGGGCGATGTAGCGCGAGACGCCACTGAACGCCGCGGCGTCTCCGAACCGTTCCTCGTCGAACTCGAGCGTGCCCCGCGAGCGGATGACCGTGCGGAACTCGTCGACCAGGGCCTGGAGCTCGGACGGCGTGAGGCCTGCTGCGAGGTCGCTCAGGCAGGAGCTCGACGCCTGCGAGATCGAGCAGCCGTGCCCCTCCCAGGCGATCGGTGCGAGACGACCGTCGGGCCCGGGATGGAGCTGCAGGGTGACCTCGTCGCCGCAGGTGGGGTTGAGCTGGTGCGACTCGGCGGCGGGCGCGTCCCGCAACCCGAAGCCGTGGCGCTGGCGGGCGTGGTCGAGGATGAGCTCCTGGTAGAGGCTCTCCAGGCCGCTCATCGGGACACCCCGAAGAACGGACCGACCAGGGTGGCCGCGTGGAGGAAGGCGTCGATCTCGGCCTCCGTCGTGTAGAGGTAGCTGCTGGCGCGGGTGGACGCGGTGAGTCCCAACCGGCGGTGGAGTGGTTGCGCGCAATGGTGACCGACGCGGACCGCGATGCCCCGGTCGTCGAAGAACTGACCCACGTCGTGGGCGTGCACACCGGCGAGGTCGAAGCTCGCCAGCCCGGCGCGAGGCGTCCCGGGTGGCGGCCCGATGAGCGTGACGCCGGGGATGGCAGCGAGTCCGGCTGCGAGACGCTGTCCGTAGGCCGCCTCGGTGGCGTGGACACGGTCCATGCCGACCGCTTGCAGGAACCGGACGGCGCTCGCGAGGGCGATCGCCTGCGACACCGGCTGGGTCCCGGCCTCGAACCGTTGCGGAGCGGGCAGGAAGTCGGCGCCGTCGAGTGTGACGGTCGTGATCATCGACCCGCCGGTGAGGAAGGGGGGAAGGGCGTCGAGCAGCCGGCGGCGACCCCACAGGGCCCCGATGCCGTTCGGACCGAGCATCTTGTGGCCGGAGAACACGAGGAAGTCGACGCCGAGGGACGCGACGTCGACGGGCAGGTGCGGCACGGACTGGCAGGCGTCGAGCACGGTCAGCGCGCCGACGCGTTCGGCGAGGGCGACGAGCTCGGAGACCGGCGCGATCGCCCCGGTGACGTTGGACACGTGCGCGAAGGCGATGATGCGCGTGCGTTCGCCGATGATGTCGTCCACGGCGTCCAAGCGCAGCACGCCGTGGTCGTCGACCGGGAGGTGACGGAGGGTCGCACCGGTACGTGCGGCGAGTTGCTGCCAGGGGATGAGGTTCGCGTGGTGTTCGAGTTCCGTCACGACGATCTCGTCGCCTGGACCGAGTCGGAACCGCTCGGCGGCAGCACCACCGAGGCCGGCGCTCGCATTCCCGATGGCCCCGGCGATGAGGTTGAGGGCTGCGGTCGCGCCGGAGGTCCAGACGAGTTCCCGCTCGTCGGCACCGATGAACGCGGCGACCGTGGCGCGAGCGTCCTCGAAGAGCTCCGTCGCCTCGGCGGCCAGGAGGTGGGCGCCACGGTGGACGGCGGCGTTCTGGTGCGTCGCGTAGTCACGCTCCGCGTCGATGACCTCGATCGGGCGTTGCGAAGTGGCTCCGGAGTCCAGATAGACGAGCGGGTGTCCGTTCATCTCCCGGGCGAGGATCGGGAACCGTTCACGGAGAGCGGCGATCTCCGTCGCGTCGAGTGGGACGGCCGGGGCGATGCTGGGTGTGGAAGTCATGACCTCTCAACGATAGGCGTCGGCACGGCCTGGTGCAGCCGCATGACGCGACGATGCCCACCCGTCGACACGCGGCGTGCAGCGGCGGTGCGCTCGATACACTGGATCCCATGACCACCCAGCAGCGCACGGCCCGGATCCAGCGCGCGACGAGCGAGTCCAGCATCGAGCTGGAGTTGAACCTCGACGGCACCGGCACGAGCAGCATCGAGACCTCCGTCCCGTTCTACAACCACCTGCTCACGGCCTTCGCGAAGCACTCGCTGACTGACCTGACCGTCCGTGCGACGGGCGATGTCGACATCGACGTCCACCACACGGTCGAGGACGTCGGTATCGTCCTGGGCCAGGCGATCCGTCAGGCGCTCGGCGACAAGGCCGGCATCTCGCGATACGGGGACGCGCTGGTCCCGCTCGACGAGGCCCTCGTGCAGGCCGTGGTCGACATCTCCGGCCGTCCGTACCTCGTGCACGGCGGGGAACCGGCCGGATTCGAGTTCCACCTCATCGGCGGGCACTTCACGGGTTCGATGGTGCGTCACGTCTTCGAGGCGATCACCTTCAACGCGGGCCTCACCGTGCACGTGAACGTCCTCGGCGGTCGCGATCCGCACCACATCGCCGAAGCGGAGTTCAAGGCGTTCGCGCGGGCCTTCCGGCAGGCGAAGGCGTTCGACCCCCTGGTCCAGGGCATCCCGTCGACGAAGGGCGCGCTGTGAGCGCACGCCCGTCGGTGGTCGTCCTCGACTACGGCTCCGGCAACGTGCACTCCGCGGTCAAGGCCCTCGAGCTCGCCGGCGCCGACGTCGTGCTGACGGGTGATCGCCAGGCCGCCCAGGCCGCCGACGGTCTCGTGGTGCCAGGGGTCGGCGCCTTCGACGCGGTGATCGGCGCCCTCCGTTCCTCGCACGGCGACGAGGTCATCGACCGCCGTCTCGCAGGAGGCCGTCCGGTCCTCGGCATCTGCGTCGGGATGCAGGTGATGTTCGAGCGCGGCTTGGAGCGCGGTTCCGAGGCCGACGGCCTGGGGGAGTGGCCGGGAGCGGTCACAGAACTCGAGGCGCCCGTCCTGCCGCACATGGGCTGGAACACGGTGTCGCCGGACGCGGGGTCCGTGCTCTTCGACGGCCTCGCCGACGAACGCTTCTACTTCGTCCACTCCTATGCCGCACAGCAGTGGACCCTCGAGGTCATGCCGCCGTTCCCAGAGCCACGCCTCACCTGGGCGACCCACGGCGTGCCGTTCCTCGCGGCCGTCGAGAACGGTCCGTTGTCGGCGACGCAGTTCCACCCGGAGAAGTCGGGCGACGCCGGTATCCGCCTGCTGACCAACTGGCTCGGCACCCTGTAGCCGACTAGGATCAGGTGCTTGTGCCACGAGGCATGCTGTGCGCCGGGAACCGAGGGGCTCGCAGCTCCCGAAGAGACGGTGGATCATGAACGAGTTCAACACGACGGCCGGACTGACGCTGCTCCCCGCGATCGACATCGTGGACGGCAAGGCCGTCCGGTTGACGCGCGGCGAGGCCGGTTCGGAGACGAACTACGGTGAGCCCGTCGACGCGGCCCTGGACTGGGCCCGTCAGGGGGCGGAGTGGATCCACCTCGTCGATCTCGACGCCGCGTTCGGCCGTGGCGACAACCGGTCGATCATCCGCAAGGTCATCTCGAAGGCGCGCGGCGTCAACATCGAGCTGTCGGGCGGCATCCGCGACGACGCCTCCCTCGAGCAGGCGCTCGAGACGGGCGTCGCACGCGTCAACCTCGGGACCGCGGCGCTCGAGAACCCCGAGTGGGCCGCGAGTGTCATCGCCCAGTACGGCGAGGCGATCGCGGTCGGCCTCGATGTCCGTGGCACGACGCTCGCCGCTCGCGGCTGGACGCAGGACGCCGGCGACCTGTGGACGGTCCTCGACCGTCTCGAGGAGGCGGGCTGCGCACGCTACGTCGTGACGGACGTCACGAAGGACGGCACGATGCAGGGGCCGAACATCGAACTGCTCCGACAGGTGCTCGAGCGCACGGAGCGGCCGGTGGTGGCCTCCGGCGGCATCTCGAGCCTCGACGACCTGGTCGCGCTGCGCGAGCTGGTCCCCCTGGGGCTCGAGGGCGCCATCATCGGGAAGGCGCTCTACAACGGCGCGTTCACCCTGGCCGAGGCGCTGGATGTCTCCGGCCGCTGACGAATCCTCCGAGCCCGACCGGCACGGTCCGTCGGGCGGGCATGCCCACCATGCGGTGGGTGGTGCCGATTCGGCCGGCCAGCCCTGGGCCGGTCGGAGCTTCCAGCCGAACGCGAGTTCCGGTGACGACGGCAGCGCGCCCGAGCGGCTGATCGAGTCCCTCCGACGCTTCCGGACAGGCGAGGTCGGGGAGGCCGAGGTCGTCGACGCGTTCCGGGACTCCCGTCTGCTCATCCCGCTCGTGGCCCACCTCGGTGAGGCCGGCGAGAACGAGCACGGCCAGTTGGTCGACAAGTCGCAGGAGCTGTCCATCGTGACCGTGACCGGTCCGGACGGCCGCACCGTGCTCCCGGTGTTCAGCTCGGTGCAGGCGATGTCCGCCTGGAACCGGACGGCGAGGCCGATCCCGGCCGACGGCGTCCGGGTCGCCCTGGCGGCCGCGAGCGAGCAGACGGACGTCGTGGTCCTCGATCCGACGTCGAGCACCGAGTTCGCCGTACGCCGCCCCGCGCTGTGGGCGATCGCGCAGTCGCAGCCGTGGACGCCCAGCTTCGCGGACCCGCTGGTGCGCGACGCGTTCGAGCGGTCGATCGAGCAGGAGCTCGCGGTCGTGAGTGTGCGCCTGCGAGCCGGAGATCCTGAGGCGAAGCTCGCCGGATCCGAGCTCGTGGTCGAGCTCGGCCTGCTGCAGGGACTGACCCAGCAGGAGCTCGACGCAGTGCTCGCGCGGCTGGCTCAGCGCTGGGCCGCGGACGAGGTCATCGCGACGCGCGTCGACTCGCTCGCGGTGTCGCTCCGCCCCGCCGACTGATCGGCGAGGCGGAGCGCCGCGCTGCGATCAGGTGACCGGGCCGGTCCACTTCTCGCCGGGACCCTTGCCGATGGGATCCTGGATGGTGGACGCCTCCCGGAAGGCGAGCTGCAGGGATCGCAGGCCGTCGCGCAGCGACCGGGCGTGCATGTCGCTGATCTCCGGGGCGCCCGCGGTGATGAGCCCGGCGAGGGCGTTGATGAGCTTGCGGGCTTCGTCGAGGTCCGTCTGGGCGTCGGGGGCGTCCGCGAGGCCGCACTTGACCGCTGCGGCGCTCATGAGGTGCACGGCGGCGGTGGTGATGACCTCGACGGCGGGAACGTCGGCGATGTCCCGGGTGGCCTGATCGGCCCCTCCCGACTCGTCGTCGTGGTCGTACGGGCTGGTGGTGTTGTTCACGTGGATCCTCTGTTAGACTCGTGCGGTGCTCCGAGACATGTCTCGGTACGAAAGAGGAGATTCTCCCACCCGCGCTTGACCGCTTCACAAGGTTACCGGGTTGTCACGCTCCGCCTGTCGCTTCACCGCTTCGGGTCGTCGGGCGTGGTGCCTTCCGACAGGTGTTCTGAACACCGGCGGAGGGTACGGGTGTGTGGTGAACCGATTTCGTCGCGTCGCAGGTATCGGACCTGGTCGCGTGGCATCCCACCCAGTCAGAGGAGCTCCGCATCAGCGATCCCCGTACCAATGACCGTATCCGCGTCCCGGAGGTCCGACTCGTCGGTCCCGGCGGAGAACAGGTCGGCGTCGTCAAAATCGAGGTCGCCCTTCGCCTCGCGCAGGAAGCGGATCTCGACCTCGTCGAGGTCGCACCCAACTCCAAGCCGCCCGTCGCGAAGATCATGGACTACGGCAAGTTCAAGTACGAGGCTGCGCAGAAGGCCAAAGAGGCCCGGCGCAACCAGGCGAACACGATCCTCAAAGAGGTCCGGTTCCGCCTCAAGATCGATCAGCACGACTACGAGACCAAGCGCAAGCGCGCCGAGGGCTTCCTCAAGGCCGGTGACAAGGTGAAAGCCATGATCCAGTTCCGCGGCCGCGAGCAGTCCCGCCCAGAGCAGGGCGTCCGCCTGCTCCAGAAGTTCGCCGAGGACGTGTCCGAGTGGGGCACCGTCGAGTCCACCCCCATGGTCGACGGTCGCAACATGGTGATGGTCGTCGGTCCACTCAAGAACAAGTCCGAGGCGAAAGCCGAAGCCAACGCACAACGTGCGGCATCCAAGGCACGTCCGGCTGAAGCCGACGAAGCCGACGAGGCTGCTCCGGTGGAGTCATCCACCGACGAGAACCGATAAGAAACGAGGAATCCCATGCCGAAGCAGAAGACCCACTCCGGGGCCAAGAAGCGATTCAAGGTCACCGGCAGCGGCAAGCTGATGAAGCAGCAGGCCGGTATGCGACACAACCTGGAGAGCAAGTCCAGCCGTCGCACCCGTCGCCTGAACCAGGACCAGGTGCTGGCGCCCGCCGACGCCAAGGTCATGAAGAAGCTGCTCGGTCGCTAGACCGTTTACCCGTAAGGAACTAGGAACATGGCAAGAGTCAAAAGGGCGGTCAACGCTCACAAGAAGCGTCGCGTCATCCTCGAGCGCGCCGCCGGTTACCGCGGTCAGCGTTCGCGTCTGTACCGCAAGGCCAAGGAGCAGGTCACTCACTCCCTCGTCTACTCGTACCGCGACCGTCGTGCGCGCAAGGGTGACTTCCGTCGCCTCTGGATCCAGCGCATCAACGCGGCTTCGCGTGCCAACGGCATGACGTACAACCGCTTCATCCAGGGTCTCGGCCTCGCCGGGATCGAGGTCGACCGCCGTATCCTCGCGGACCTCGCGGTGCACGAGCCCGCCACCTTCGCGGCCCTCGTCGCGTCGGCCAAGGCCGCGCTGCCCGCCGACACCTCGGCGCCCAAGGTCTCCGCGTAGTCGGAAGCCCTGCGTCCGACCGGACGACGTGTTCGAACGGCCCGATCCCACCAGGGATCGGGCCGTTTCGTCTGTCCGGAGTGCGACCAATAGGATGGGTGCGTGCTTGACAATCCGCGGTCACCGCGCGTCCGTTCCGTCGCCAAACTCGCCAAGCGTCCGGCGAGACAGGAGACCGGCCTGTTCCTCCTCGAAGGACCACAGGCGGTCTCGGAGGCCCTGCAGTTCCGGCCCGACCTGATCCTCGAGCTGTACGCGACGCCGACGGCCCTCGAGCGCTACACCGAGATCGGGGCCGCGGCCACCGATGCGGGACTCGAGGTCGAGTTCGTCACCGAGCAGGTCCTCGAGTCGATGGCCGACACCGTCACCCCGCAGGGGTTCATCGCGGTCGCGCAGCAGTTCCCGACCTCGATCAAGGACATCTTCGCCGGAGAGCCGCAGCTTGTCGTCATCCTGGAGGAGGTCCGCGATCCGGGCAACCTCGGGACGATCATCCGAGCCGCCGACGCCGCCGGCGCGGACGCCGTCGTCCTGAGCGGACGGACCGTCGACCTCTACAACCCGAAGGTCGTGCGCTCCACGACCGGCTCGCTCTTCCACCTGCCCGTCGCGGTCGGTGTCGAGCTGCCCGCCGTGCTGGAACGGGCCCGTGCAGCGGGACTGCAGACGCTCGCGGCCGACATCAAGGGCGAGGACCTCCTCGTGGCCCGGTCGGAAGGTGTGCTCGCGCGGCCGACGGCATGGGTGTTCGGCAACGAGGCCAGGGGACTCACCGACGAGCACCTCGAGCTCGTCGACCGTGCGGTTACGGTACCGATCTACGGCCGTGCCGAGAGCATGAACCTGGCCACGGCGGCATCGGTGTGCGTCTTCGAGAGCGCGTTCGCGCAGCACGCGTGAGCGCCTGAGGCGTCTACCGTCGAGGTTACGAAACGGTAACCGTAGCGCTTCCGTCATGCGCACGAAACACACGGTCACCTAGTTTGGGTTACATGGAG
Organism: Plantibacter sp. PA-3-X8; assembly: GCF_003856975.1. Taxonomy (NCBI): domain Bacteria; kingdom Bacillati; phylum Actinomycetota; class Actinomycetes; order Micrococcales; family Microbacteriaceae; genus Plantibacter; species Plantibacter sp. PA-3-X8. The sequence continues at coordinate 3,248,219 of NZ_CP033107.1, read as the reverse complement.
CCAACAGTGTCCCCGAACTCCGGCCCGACGGAACCCGATGCAGCAGCCTCGCATGGTGCCGCCGGCGCATACGAGACCACGAGCAACCCGATCCAGGCAGGGCGCGGCGAGCCCCTCGTCGTCATGGAGAACGTCGAGAAGCACTACGGCGAGTTCCACGCCCTGAAGGACATCAACCTCACCGTCAACAAGGGTGAGGTCGTCGTCGTGATCGGACCGTCCGGGTCCGGCAAGTCGACCCTCTGCCGGACGATCAACCGGCTCGAGACGATCAGCTCGGGGGAGATCCGGATCGACGGCAAGAAACTGCCGGAGGAGGGCAAGCAGCTCGCCGAGCTGCGCGCCGACGTCGGCATGGTGTTCCAGTCGTTCAACCTGTTCGCGCACAAGACGATCCGCGAGAACGTCACCCTCGGCCCGATCAAGGTGCGCAAGCAGAAGAAGCGCGACGCCGACGATGCGGCGAAGGTGCTGCTCGAGCGCGTCGGCATCGGTGTGCAGGCGGACAAGCTGCCGGCACAGTTGTCCGGCGGGCAGCAGCAGCGCGTGGCGATCGCCCGCGCCCTCGCGATGAAGCCGAAGGTCATGCTGTTCGACGAGCCGACCTCGGCCCTCGACCCCGAGATGATCAACGAGGTCCTCGACGTCATGGTGCAGCTCGCCAGTGAGGGCATGACGATGATCGTCGTCACCCACGAGATGGGCTTCGCCAGGAAGGCCGCCGACCGCGTCGTGTTCATGGCCGACGGCGAGATCCTCGAGGACACCGACCCCGAGTCGTTCTTCACGAACCCGCAGTCCGAGCGGGCGAAGGACTTCCTGTCGAAGCTCCTCACCCACTGACCCATCCGACTCCGGATCGCGCGACCCGCGCGGCGACCCGGAACTGACCAACCGATCGGCCCGTCCCGGGCACCAAGGAAGGAAGGAAAACATGCGCAAGAGGCTCATGTTCATCACCGCGGGAGTCGCTGCAGCAGCGCTCGCGCTCAGCGGGTGCAGCGGCGGCGACGCCGGCACCGGATCGACCGACGGCGCGTCCGACGGCGGCGCACTCTTCGAGGTCGCCTCCGACGTCCAGCTCGAGGGCAGCCCCACGTACGACGCGATGGTGAAGGCCGACAAGGTCCGCATCGGTGTCAAGGAGGACCAGCCCGGTCTCGGATACCTCGACGCCGCCACCGGCGAGCGTTCCGGCTTCGACGTCGAGATGGCCACCTGGATCGCCGCGTCGCTCGGCTTCGACGCCGACAAGATCGAGTTCAAGGCGATCCCGAGCGCCAATCGCGAATCGGCCATCGTGAACGGTGACATCGACTACTACGTCGGCACCTACTCGATCACCGACAAGCGCAAGGAGCAGATCGACTTCGCCGGACCGTACTTCGAGACCGGCCAGGGCCTGCTCGTCGCCGCGGACAACGACGACATCAAGGGCGAGGACGACCTCGCCGGCAAGACCGTGTGTTCGGCGACGGGCTCCACGCCCATCCAGAACATCAAGGACAACTTCCCCGACACCAAGACGGAGGAGTTCGACACCTACTCGCAGTGTGTCGAGGCCCTGAACGACGGCAAGGTCGACGCGGTCACGACCGACCAGGCGATCCTGATCGGGTACGCGGCGCAGTTCCCCGACGACCTCAAGGTCGTGGGCGAGCCGTTCAGCACCGAGCTGTACGGCATCGGTCTGCCGAAGGGTGACGACGCCCTCCGCCACTTCATCAACACGATGTTCACCGATGGCGGCGACACCTGGACCAAGATCTACGACGCCACCCTCGGCGCCTCCGGCACCAAGGTGACCCAGCCGGCGGTCGACGACTACTAAGCAGCGCCCCGGGCGGCCGCCGACCAGCGGCCGTCCGGGGGAGCTGTCCCGTCGACTCCGCCCAGGCGCCCGCCAGGGGCGTCCCCCTCCCGAAAGGCGTGCGCGACATGAACGTCCTGCTCGACAACCTCGACCTCTTCGTCACGGGCTTCCGCAACACCCTGCTGCTCTTCGTGGTGTCGGGGTTCTTCGCGCTCATCCTCGGCACCATCGTCGGTGCCATGCGGGTCTCGCCGGTCCCGGCGATGCGCCTCTTCGGCACCGTGTACGTCAACACGGTGCGCAACACCCCGCTGACCCTCATCCTCTTCTTCTTCGCCTTCGGCTACCCGAAGCTCGGGCTCCCCGAAGTGAGCTACACGACGCTCGCGATCATCGGGCTGAGCCTCTACACCGCGACCTACGTCGCAGAGGTCCTGCGGTCCGGCGTCAACACGGTGCCGATCGGTCAGGCCGAGGCCGCACGCGCGATCGGGCTGCCGTTCGGACAGACCATGACGCTCGTCATCCTGCCGCAGGCGTTCCGTGCCGTGCTGCCTCCGCTGTTCAGCGTGCTCATCGCCCTACTCAAGAACACGACGGTCGCCGCCGGCTTCTCCGTCGCCGAAGCGGGCGCGATCCGCGCGAACCTGTCAGAGCGCGGTGAGCCGCTGCTCGTCGGTCTCCTGTGGGTCGCCCTCATCTTCGTGGCGCTCGTGTCGCTCCTGTCCCTCGCCCAACGGGCCTTCGAGAAGAAGTGGAGGATCGCGCGATGAGCTCCGTCCTGTTCGACACCCCCGGCCCGAAGGCCATCGTGCGCTATCGCTGGATCGGTGCGGCGACGGTGCTCGTCGTCGCCGGCATCCTCGCCTTCGTCGTCTTCCGCTTCGTCGAGACCGGACAGTTCACCGCCTCGAAGTGGAAGCTCTTCACCTTCCCGCGTGTCTGGGAGCAGATCCTCCAGGCGACGGGTGCGACCCTGTCCGCGTTCGCGGTCGCCGCCGTCTGCAGCGTTGTCCTCGGACTGGTGCTGGCGATCGGCCGACTGTCCGACCACAAGATCATCAGCGTCCCCTTCACGATCTTCATCGAGTTCTTCCGGGCGGTCCCGGTCCTCATCCTGATGATGCTCATGTACTACGGGCTGCCGCCCCTCGGCTTCACCTTCGTGACGCCGTTCGTCGCCGTCGCCATCGCGCTGACGCTGTACAACGGCGCGGTGTTCTCCGAGATCTTCCGAGCGGGTATCGAGTCGCTGCCGAAGGGGCAGGGCGAGGCCGCCTACGCCATCGGCCTGCGGAAGTCCGCCGTCCTGCGCCTCATCCTGTTCCCGCAGGCGATCCGCGCGATGCTGCCGGTGATCATCGCCCAGCTCGTCGTCGCCCTCAAGGACACGGCACTCGGCTTCCTGATCACCTATCAGGAGCTCCTCTACCTCGCGAAGCAGTTCGGGTCGCAGGCGCTCTACGGCAGCCCGATCATCCCCTCGATCATCGTGATGGGCTCGATCTACATCGTGCTCTGCCTCATCCTCTCGGGCGTCGCGAAGATCGTCGAGGTGCGTACCCGACGGTCGCCGCGGACGCCGAAGGAACAGGCCGTGACCGAGGACACGACGACCAAGATCCTCGGCATCCAGGCGGGGAACCAGTCGTCCGGCGCGAGCATCTGACGTCGTCCCGACGGAGCCCAGGCGATCGGGCCGCCGTCGGGGCGAAGACGGTCGCCCATGTGGGCCGACCGCCTGGGTAGACTTGGCTCTCGTGTCCGACGCATCCCCAATCTCCGAACCAGCGGTGAACGCCGCGGTCGACGCCGCTCTCGAAGCGATCGCCGCAGCCACCGACTCGGCCGCCCTGAAAGCGGTCCGATCAGCCCACGCCGGCGAAGCGTCACCGCTCGCCGCCCTCAACGGATCGCTCCGCAGCGTGCCGAACGACCAGAAGGCCGCGCTCGGCAAGCTGGTCGGTCAGGCCCGCGGGCGCGTCTCGAAGGCGTTGAGCGAGCGCGAGGGCGAGATCGTCGCCGCCGAGACGGAGGCACGCCTCGCCGCCGAGGCGATCGACGTCACCGCCGTGCCGCTGCGACGCATGCCCGGTGCCCGGCACCCCCTCACGCTGCTCCAGGACCGCGTGTCCGACATCTTCGTCGGCATGGGATGGGAGATCGCCGAGGGGCCCGAGGTCGAGAGCGAGTGGTTCAACTTCGACGCCCTGAACTTCGACGCCGACCACCCGGCCCGCGCGATGCAGGACACCTTCTTCGTGGAGCCGCTGGAGTCGCACCTCGTCCTGCGGACGCACACCTCGCCGGTCCAGGTGCGCTCGCTGCTCGAGCGCGAGCTCCCCGTGTACGTGCTCGCCCCCGGGCGCGTCTACCGCACGGACGAGCTCGACGCGACGCACACGCCCGTCTTCATGCAGTTCGAGGGTCTCGCCGTCGACAAGGGCCTGACGATGGCGCACCTGCGCGGAACGCTCGACCACTTCGTGAAGAGCGTCTTCGGTGACGACGCGAAGGTCCGCCTGCGTCCCAGCTACTTCCCCTTCACCGAGCCGAGCGCCGAGCTCGACTTCTGGCACCCGACCTTCAAGGACGGACCGCGCTGGATCGAGTGGGGTGGGTGCGGCATGATCAACCCGAACGTGCTCCGGTCCGCCGGTATCGACCCCGAGGTCTACTCGGGCTTCGCCTTCGGGATGGGCGTCGAGCGCGGTCTGATGCTGCGCGACGGCGTGCAGGACATGCGAGAGATGGTGGAGGGCGACGTCCGCTTCTCCCAGCAGTTCGGGATGGTGGTGTAGTCGTGCGTGTTCCATTGAGCTGGCTCGGGGAGTTCGTCGAACTCGCCCCGGGGACCACCCCCGAAGACGTCCACGCCGCGCTCGTGCGCGTCGGGCTCGAGGAGGAGGACGTCCACCGCTTCGAGCTGACCGGTCCCATCGTGGTCGGCGAGGTCCTCGAGTACGTCGAGGAGCCGCAGTCCAACGGCAAGACCATCCGCTGGTGCCAGGTCCGCGTCGCCGAGGGTGACGCCGAGGGCGCCGTGCGGGGCATCGTCTGCGGTGCCGGCAACTTCTTCGTCGGCGACCAGGTGGTCGTCACCCTGCCCGGCGCCGTCCTGCCCGGTCCGTTCCCGATCGCCGCTCGCAAGACCTACGGCCACGTGTCGGACGGCATGATCGCCTCGGCTCGTGAGCTCGGTCTCGGCGAGGACCACGACGGGATCCTGCGTCTCTCGACGATCGGGGTCGAGGCACCCGTCGGCACCGACGCGATCAGCCTGCTCGGTCTCGACGACGCTGCGGTCGAGCTCAACGTGACGCCCGATCGCGGCTACGCGTTCTCGATCCGAGGGGTCGCACGCGAGTACTCGCACGCGACCGGTGCGACCTTCCGCGACCCGGCGGCGAGCGTCCCCGAGGCGTTCACCGGGCCACTCGACGGCTTCCCCGTCACGATCGAGGATGCGGCGCCGATCCGCGATCGCGTCGGGTCGAGCGTCTTCGTCACCCGCGTCGTGCGCGACGTCGACCCGACGAAGCCGACCCCGCCGTGGATGGTGGCGCGGTTGAAGCTCGCCGGCATCCGCTCGCTGTCGCTCGTCGTCGACATCACGAACTACGTCATGCTCGAGCTCGGACAGCCGATCCACGGGTACGACCTCGACAAGCTCACGGGCGGCATCGTCGTCCGGCGCGCGCGGGCGGGCGAGACCTTCGTCACGCTCGACGGCCAGGAGCGGAAGCTCCACGACGAGGACCTGCTGATCACCGACGACTCGGGCCCGATCGGGCTCGCGGGCGTGATGGGTGGCCTCGACACCGAGATCACTGATGCCACGCGCAACGTCCTCATCGAGGCCGCGAACTTCGACCAGGTGTCCATCGCGCGGAGCGCGCGCCGCCACAAGCTGCCGAGCGAGGCCTCGAAGCGGTTCGAGCGCGGTGTCGATCCGCAGATCGCCGTCGCGGCCGCCGGTCGCGTCGCGCAGTTGCTCGTCGACCTGGCCGGTGGCCGGACGGACGACCTCGGCTCCACCGTCACCACGGCGCCGGATCGCGAGCCGATCCTGCTCCCCGACGACTACATCAACGGCCTCATCGGCGTCACGTTCGGAGCGGACGAGACACGATCCGCGCTCGCCGAGATCGGCGCGGCCGTCGAGGCGACCGATGACGGCCTGCTCGTGACGCCGCCGAGCTGGCGCCACGACATCACCGGCAAGGAGGACCTCGCCGAGGAGGTGGCGCGGATCCTCGGATACGACCGCATCCCGTCGGTGCTCCCCGTCGCGCCTCCGGGACGTGGGCTCTCGCGTTCGCAGCGGTTGCGCCGTGGGGTCGCCGATGCGCTCGCCTACGGCGGCGCGACCGAGGTGTTGGCCTATCCGTTCGTCTCCGCCGAGGAGAACGCGCGGTTCGGCGCTCCGCAGCCGGGTGCGTTCCCAGCCGTGAAGCTCGCGAACCCGCTCGACGCGAAGGCCCCCTTCCTCCGTGCGTCGATCCTGCCCGGTCTCCTCGCGGTGGCCCACCGGAACGTCTCGCGCGGTCTGACCGACCTCTCGATCTTCGAGGTGGGCGCGGTGTTCCGTCCGTCCCGTCACGGCGCGTTCGGCCAGGCCGAACTCCCGCAGGCGGCGGTCCGTCCGAGCGAGGCCCAGCTCGAGGAGCTCGAGGCGGGCGTCCCGGCCCAACCGCGTCATCTCGGATTCCTCGCGGTCGGCAACGCCGTCGCGAAGCAGCCGGGCCAGCCCGCCGTCGCGGCCGGTATCGCGGACGCGCTCGAGGCGGTCCAGGCCGTCGCGGTGGCGACCGGTGTCGACATCACCGTCTCGCAGGGCAGCCACCAGGCACTGCACCCCGGACGGACTGCGGCGCTGCATGTCGGCGACGTCCTGGTGGGGTACGCGGGGGAGGTGCACCCGGCGGTCGCCGAGGAGGCGAACCTGCCGCGTGTCGTGGCGGTCGCGGAACTCGACCTGGATCGCATCATCGCGCTCGGCGACGCACTGCCCGAGGCCGTCGGCATCGGAACCCTTCCTGCTGCGACGCAGGACCTCTCGCTGCTCGTCCCCGCGACGGTCTCAGCCGGTGAGGTCCTCGACGCCGTCCGGGTCGGAGCCGGTTCGCTGCTCGAGCACATCCGCCTCGTCGACGACTATCGCGGTTCGGGCGTGCCCGAGGGCGGCAAGAGTCTGACCTTCGCGCTGCGGTTCCGCGCGCCGGACCGCACGCTCACCGCGGCGGAGGCGAGCGACGCGAAGCTCGCCGGCGCGGCAGTGGCGGCCGAGCGCTTCGGCGCGAGCATCCGGGACTGAGCCGGTCGTACCGGACGACAGCGGCCCCGCGGATCGACGATCTGCGGGGCCGCGTCCGTCGGACGGGACGACTCAGTCGCGGAAGGTCTCGATCGACGCACCCAGGGTGATGAGTCGCTCCTGCAGCTGCTCGTACCCGCGAGCGATGATGTCGACGTTCCGGAGCACGCTCGTGCCCTTCGCGGCGAGCATGGCGAGCAGGATGACGACGGCCGGTCGCAGCGCGGGAGGGCAGCTCACCTCGGCGCCGGACCAGTGCGTCGGCCCGGAGACGTCGATGCGGTGCGGGTCGCGCAGGCGGACGTTCGCGCCGAGTCGCGTCAGGTCGGTGAGGTGGATCGCCCTGCCCTCGTACACCCAGTCGTGGATGAGCGTGTCGCCCTCGGCGCAGGCCGCGATGACCGCGAAGAACGGGAGGTTGTCGATGTTGAGCCCCGGGAACGGCATGGGGTGGATCTTGTCGATCGGGGCGTGCAGCTTCGAGGGGTGCACGGTGACGTCGACGAGACGGGTCCGGCCGTTCGCGGCTGCGTACTCGGGGGAGCGGGTGTAGCGCAGTCCCATCTCGCCGAGCGTCGCGAGCTCGATCTCCATGAACTCGATCGGCACGCGCGTGACGGTGATCTCCGAGTCGGTGACGATCCCGGCGGTGAGCAGACTCATCGCCTCCACCGGGTCCTCACTCGGCCAGTAGTCCACGTCCTCGTTGATGACGCTGCGGCCGGTGATCCGGAGCGTCGTGCTCCCGATGCCCTCGATGGTGATGCCGAGGAGCTCCAGGTAGAAGCACAGGTCCTGCACCATGTAGTTCGGGCTGGCGTTGCGGATGGTCGTGACGCCGTCGCGTACCGCGGCGGCCATGATGGCGTTCTCGGTCACGGTGTCGCCGCGCTCGGTGAGCACGACGCTCAGCTCCTCGGGCACGTCGGGGGCGACGGTGGCCTGGTACCAGCCGGCGGTCGCTTCGATGGACAAGCCGAACGGCCGGAGCGCGATGAGGTGCGGTTCGACGGTCCGGGTCCCGAGGTCGCAACCACCGGCGTAGGGGAGGGCGAAGGTGTCGTAGCGGCCGAGCAGCGGGCCGAGGAACATGAGCACACTGCGGGTCCGGCGACCGGCGTCCTCGTCGATGCTCTCGAGTGAGAGGTCGTCCGGGACGTGTATCTCGACGTCCTGGCCGTCGGGCGACCAGACCACGGAGACGCCCAGGCTGCGCAGGACGTCGATGATGCGGTCGACCTCGACGATCCGGGCGATGCCGTGCAGCGTGGTGCGGCCGCGGTTCATGAGCGCCGCGCACAGGAGCGCGACCGAGGCGTTCTTGCTCGAACGCACCGCGATGGTCCCGTGCAGCTGTCGGCCGCCCTGGACGCGGAGGTGCGAGTTCTTCTTCTGTTCGCCGAAACTGACGATCTCACTCTCGAGCGCGGTGCTGATCCGGCTCAGGAGGTCGATGCTGATGTTCTGACTGCCCTGCTCGATCCGGTTGATCGCGCTCTGGCTCGTGCCGACGCGTTCCGCCAGCTGGGCCTGGGTGAGTTTGCGTCCCTGACGGGCGCCGCGGATGAGTGCTCCGACCTGCCGGAGCGGTGCCGCAGGGTCCGTTCGTTCAAACGTTGCCGTGTCTTCCATGTCGTCACTCTATCTCAGATATGAGATAGAGCGCCGTTAGGGATGCCCCTGAGATGTCGGAACGGAATCTGAAACCCGCTCCGTGGTGTCAGGCGCGGGCGCGGAGCTCCGGAAGAGGACGGCGTACACCGGGCCTGCGGCGAACCAGATGCCGGTGATCGCGACGAGCTTGATGATCATGCCCCAGATGACATCCTCGTTCGCGAGGGCGAAGGACGCGGGGAGGGTCCAGCCGACCATGGCCTGCATCGCGAGGAGCCCGGCGACCGCGATCGCGACGGCGAGGACCACCCGACGCCACTCCGACCAGGCGGCCCGGACGTACGCGGGCCCGGACTTCGGCTTCGGCCGCGGTGCTGGACCGCCCGCGAACCGGTGTGCGAACCAGACGTCCGCCTTCGTGATGAGCGCGTGGCCGAACGCCACCGTGAAGCCCAGGTAGATGGTCGCGAGGAGGTGCGTGACGTTGGGCTCCTCGCCGGACGCGAGGTCGGTCGCGGTCAGGACCAGGAGGACGAGGTCCACGACCGGTACACCGACCAACATGATCGCGCTGAGCCGGCGTCGCCGGAGGAGGTAGCGGACCGCGAGCCCGCCGAAGAGGAGGATCCAGAACGCGGCCTCCGCACCGAGGATGGCCCAGATGAGTGGGCTCGTGCCGAAGAGTTCAGTGAAGCTGTCCATGTTCCGATGGTGTCGCGGGATGATGCCGTGCCACATCGACCGTGCTGCTGATCCTCCGGCGACGGGGTCAGCGGAACTGCGTACGCGGGCTCGTCCCTCCGGCGCTCGCGCCGTGTGGCGCGAGCTGGTGTGATGGAGGCATGGCTGCTCTCGAAGGACCGCGCGCATGGGTGGATCGACACCGCGAGCCGGTCATCACCACGGTGTGCGCGGCCATGGGACTCCTGTTCGCCCTCCTCGGGATCCATGTCCCCTGGGGGACGACCGTGTCGGAACCGCCGCTCCTCCTCACCCTCGTCTTCCTCGCCGCCATCCTGGCGGTGCACCTGCTCCGCCGTCGACGCCCGTTGACCACGCTGGCCGTCGGCGTCCTGATCGCCCTCGCCGAGGCGCTCACCACCGGAGGCAGCGGCCTCGGGATGCTCATCGTCGTGTCCGACCTCGCCTATGCGGCGGCGCTCTACTCGCGGTCCCGGGTCATGGACGTCGCCGCGTTCGCCTGCACCGCGCTCGCCGTCGTGTCGGTCGGTGTCTTCGCGGTGATCTGGTTCACCGACGACGTCGAGGCCGTCACCCGGCTCGGTCGCGGCGTGGTCCTCGGCTCGCTCATCATCGTCCCGGTCATCCTGGCGAGCTCGATCTGGTACGGCAGGATGGTCCGGTACCCCCGTCTCGAGGCCGAACGCCAGCGCGAGCGCGCGGACACGATCGCCCAGGCGGCGGCTGCGCTCCGGCAGGACGCCGTGACCCGTGAACGGCTCGAGCTCAGCCGGGAGCTGCACGACGTCATCGCCGGTCACCTCTCGGCGATCGCGATGCAGTCGGCGGCGGCCCTGGAACGACGCGACGGCACCGACCCGGTGGCGCTGCGGCGCAGCCTCGCACTCGTCCGGACGAGCAGTCTCGACGCGCTCGCCGACATGCGCACCATGATCGACGTGCTCCGCGGTGACCAGTCGACCGACGACCCGACCCAGGCACCAGACCGACTCACGGCCGAGTCGGTCCGCCGCGCGGTCGAGGTCGCCCGCGCCAACGGACTGGAGGTCGAGGTACGGGCACCGGACGACGCGGCGCTCGCCGAGGTCCCCGCGCAGACCTCGATCGTCGGGCTCCGCACGCTCGTCGAAGGCCTGACGAACACCGCGAAGCACGCACCGGGTGCCTCCGTGCGGGTCGAGGTCTCGCTCCCGCCCGGTGCCCTGTCCGTCAGGCTCAGCAACCCGCTGCCGACGGCGACCTCGTCTTCGGTGCTCGCCGGGTCCGGTGGGGTCGGCCTCGTCGGCCTGGCCGAGCGGGCACGTCTGGTCGGAGGCGATCTCGTCGCGGGGCCGGACGGTCCCGACTGGCGGACGGCGCTCACCGTGCCGACCCCGGTGTCACCGGCCACCCCCGCAATCGTCACCGCAGGAGGGGCGTCATGACCATCACGGTCCTCATCGCGGACGACCATGCCGCCGTCAGAGCGGGTCTGGGAGCGCTGCTCGACGAGCCGGACGACATCCTGGTCATCGCCGAGGCGGCGGACGGGGAGGCCGTCGTCGCGCAAGCCGTGCGACACCGACCGGACGTCGTGTTGCTCGACGTCCAGATGCCGCGTGCCTCCGGGATCGACGCGATCCCGGCCATCCTCGCCGCGGTCACCCCACCGCCGAGCATCATCATGCTCACGACCTTCGCGCTCGACCGGTACGTCGACGAGGCGCTGGCGGCCGGGGCGAACGCCTTCCTGGTGAAGACGGTCTCCGCTGCCGGCCTCGTCGATGCGATCCGACGAGTGCACGCGGGCGAGGCGGTGCTCGCCCCTGAGGTGACCCGCCGAGTCCTCGAACGTCTCGCCGCGGCCAGACCTCCGGTCGTGCCGGAGCCGGCGCTGCCGCACCCCGGTCTGGCCACACTGACACCGCGGGAGCGTGAAGTCCTCGAGCAGCTGCGCGCTGGACTGAGCAACGCGGGGATCGCGACCGCGCTCGGGCTGTCGGAGGCGACGGCCCGCACGCACGTGTCCCGCATCCTCGTGAAGCTCGACGCCCGGTCGCGGGTGCAGGCCGCGCTCATCGCCGAGCGGGCTGCGCCGGGCGCGGATTCGTCGGCATCCTCGTCGTCGTAGTACGCTCTCGACATGGCACGTTTCCAGGCACAGGGTTCTTCGCGGGCGATCACGCTCCGCGCCCTCCGCCGTCCCGTGTCCGCACGCGCTACCGCAGAGCGACGATAGGCGACCCCGGTGCTCGCACGGTCCAGGTGACCGTGCAGTCGTCCAGGAGTCGCCGCCTCCGCCCCTCGAGCGTCCACTCAATAAGGTAGAGCCATGTCCTTCTCTGTAGCGGTGGCCGGAGCATCCGGCTACGCAGGAGGCGAGCTGCTTCGGCTGCTCGCCGACCACCCCGACTTCGACGTCCGGACGGTGACCGCGCACGCGAACGCCGGTCAACCGCTCGTCGACCACCAGCCACACCTCCGATCACTCCGGCATCTCGTCCTCGAAGCGACGACGCCGGAGGTGCTCGCGGGACACGACGTCGTCTTCCTCGCCCTGCCGCACGGCAAGTCGGGTGAGGTGACGGCATCGCTTCCACCGGAGACCCTCGTCGTCGACTGCGGAGCCGACCACCGGCTCGTCGACGAAGCCGACTGGGACGCCTTCTACGGCGGCGACTACTTCGGTGCCTGGGCCTACGGCGTGCCGGAGCTCCAGACGTCCACCGGTCGGGGGCGCGACGCACTCGTGGGCGCCAAGCGGATCGCCGCTCCCGGATGCAACGCGAGCACCGTCGCCCTGTCCCTCGCGCCCGGCATCGCCGCGGGGGTGATCGAGCCGCTCGACCTCGTCTCCGTGCTCGCCGTCGGGCCGTCCGGTGCAGGGAAGAGCCTGAAGGTCAACCTGCTCGCGAGCGAGGTGCTCGGCACGGCCAACCCGTACGCCGTCGGCGGTACCCACCGGCACATCCCCGAGATCACGCAGAGCCTCCGGGCGGCCGGTGCCGATCGCGCGTCCATCTCGTTCACCCCGGTCATCGTCCCGATGTCGCGCGGCATCCTGGCCACCTCGACGGCACGCATCGTCCCGGGCACCACGGCGGCAGCGGTCCGCGAGGCCTGGGAGACGGCCTACGCCGACGAGCCGTTCGTCCAGGTGCTGCCCGAGGGCTCGTTCCCCCGGACGGCCGACGTCCTCGGCGCCAACACCGCGCTGATCGGACTCGCCGTCGACGAGACGGTGGGACGGGTCGTCGTCGTGACCGCCGTCGACAACCTCGTGAAGGGGACCGCCGGCGCGGCGATCCAATCGGCGAACATCGCGCTCGGGCTCCCCGAGACGACCGGCTTGAGTGTGAATGGAGTGGCACCGTGAGTGTGACAGCAGCAGCAGGGTTCCTCGCGGCGGGCGTCGCCTGCGGTCTCAAGACCTCCGGGGGCCTCGACCTCGCGGTCGTCCAGAACGTCGGTCCGTTGCAGCATGCGGCGACGGTGTTCACCAGCAACCGGTGCAAGGCCAACCCGATCCTCTGGAGCGAGCAGGTCATGCAGGACGGCATCGTCTCGGCGATCGTCCTGAACTCTGGCGGCGCGAACTGCTACACGGGGACGCGCGGTTTCCAGACGACGCACGCGACCGCGGAGGCCGTCGCAGAGCGACTCGCGATCTCGGCCGGCGACGTCCTCGTCTGCTCCACGGGGCTCATCGGCGAACAGCTCGACCTCGACAAGCTGACCGCGGGCGTCTGGGACGCCACCCGCGCGGTCGCCGACGAGGACGGTGCGAGCGAAGCGGCCGGCCTCGCCGCGGCCACGGCGATCATGACGACCGACACGAAGCCGAAACAGGCCGTTCGGAGCGCGGACGGATGGACCGTCGGCGGCATGGCGAAGGGTGCGGGTATGCTCGCCCCCGGGCTCGCGACGATGCTCGTCGTCATCACGACCGACGCCGTGCTCGAGCCGGCGCAGCTCGACCAGGCGCTCCGCAGCGCGACCCGTGTCACCTTCGACCGCCTCGACTCCGACGGCTGCATGTCCACCAACGACACGGTGTCGCTCCTCGCGTCCGGGTCGAGCGGCGTCACCCCGGAGCTGTCCGCCTTCACCGAGGCGCTGACGGAGGTGTGCCGCGACCTCACCCTGCAATTGCAAGCCGATGCCGAGGGCGCGGCCCACGACGTCGCGATCGAGGTCGTCGGCGCGGTGTCCGAGGACGACGCGGTCGAGGTCGCCCGCGCGGTCTCCCGCAGCAACCTCTTCAAGGCGGCCATCTTCGGCAACGACCCGAACTGGGGCCGGGTGCTCGCGGCCGTCGGGACCACGGGCGCCGAGTTCGACCCGTACGGGATCGACGTGGCCATGAACGGCGTCCAGGTGTGCACCGCCGGCGAGCCGGATCAGTCGCGCGACCTCGTCGACCTCTCACCGCGCGCCGTGCACGTGCTCATCGACCTCCACGCCGGTGACACGGGAGCCACCATCTGGACGAACGACCTCACGCACGACTATGTGCACGAGAACAGCGCGTACGCGAGCTGATGATGACCCAGTATCGAGACAACTCTCCCGAGGAGGCGGCGATCAAGGCCGCCACCCTCATCGAGTCGCTTCCCTGGCTGAAGACCTTCCGCGACCAGACGATCGTCGTCAAGTTCGGCGGCAACGCGATGGTGAGCGACGAGCTCGCGCAGGCGTTCGCGGAGGACATGGTCTACCTGCGCTACGCGGGGCTCAAGCCCGTCGTCGTGCACGGTGGCGGCCCGCAGATCTCCGCGATGCTCGAGCGGCTCGACATCCACAGCGAGTTCCGCGGCGGGTACCGGGTCACGACGCCCGAGGCCATGGAGGTCGTCCGCATGGTCCTCACCGGTCAGGTCAACCCCGAGCTCGTGGGGCGGATCAACGGACACGGCCCGCTCGCCGCAGGACTGTCCGGCGAGGACGCGGGCCTGTTCGGCGGGCGTCGTCGCTCGATCGTCGTCGACGGCGAGACCGTGGACATCGGGCTCGTCGGCGACGTCGTCAGCGTCGACCCGACCTCGGTGCAGGCCTACCTCGACGCCGGCAACATCCCGGTGGTCTCCTCGATCGCCCCCGACCTCGACCAGCCCGGCCTGACGCTCAACGTGAACGCCGATGCGGCCGCCGCGGCGCTCGCCGTGGCACTCGGTGCCGCGAAGCTCGTCATCCTGACCGATGTCGCCGGGCTGTACAGCGACTGGCCCAACCGCGACTCGCTCGTCTCGCAGATCACGACGAGTGAGCTCCGAGCCATGCTGCCCACGCTCGAATCGGGCATGATCCCGAAGATGACCGCCTGCCTCGACGCCGTCGACGGCGGGGTCGCCAAGGCTGCCATCATCGACGGCCGCGTACCCCACTCCATCCTGCTCGAGGTGTTCACCCAGAACGGCTCAGGCACCGAGGTCGTCCCGGAGGACTCATGAGCGACTGGAAGAGCCGCGTCGACCGCGACATGATGCGCACGTTCAACACACCGATCGCGATGCTGACGCGCGGTGAGGGATGCCATGTCTGGGACGCCGAGGGCAACCGCTACCTCGACTTCCTCGCGGGCATCGCGGTGAACGCACTGGGACATGCGCATCCGGCGTTCGTCGGTGCGATCACGCGACAGGCGAGCACGCTCGCGCACGTCTCCAACTACTTCTCGAGTCCGCCGCAGCTCGAGCTCGCGGCCCGGCTGAAGCGTCTCGCCGGAGCGGACGAGGGCGGTCGGGTGTACTTCGCGAACTCCGGTGCCGAGGCGAACGAGGCGGCGTTCAAGCTCGCCCGACTCAACCACGGCGACGGATCGCGGACCCGGGTCCTCACCCTGGAGAACTCCTTCCACGGGCGGACCTTCGGCGCGCTCGCCCTGACCGGCAAGCCTGCCCTGCAGGAGGGGTTCCACCCGCTCCCGGGCGGCGTCGAGCACATCCCGACCACGATCGAGGCACTCGAGGCGGCGATCGACGACCGGGTCGCCGCGCTGATCCTCGAACCGATCAAGGGCGAAGCCGGCGTCATCGACCTGCCGGAGGGCTACCTCGCCCGTGCCAGGGCACTCACCGAGGCACACGGCGTGCTGCTCATCATCGACGAGATCCAGACCGGGGCCGGCCGGACGGGGGAGTGGTTCGCGTTCCAGCGGGACGGCATCGTCCCGGACGCGATCACCGTCGCCAAGGGGATCGGCGGTGGCATGCCGATCGGCGCCCTCATCACCTTCGGCGCCGCCTCCGAGCTGTTCGGACCCGGCCAGCACGGCAGCACCTTCGGAGGCAACCCGCTCGCGACCGCGACGGCGAACGCGGTGCTCGAGGAGATCGAGCGCGCCGGTCTCGTGCAGAACGCCGCCGCGCGCGGTGAGCAGTTGCGGGCCGTCATCACCGCCATCGGTTCCCCGCTCGTCGAGGAGGTCCGCGGACACGGGCTGCTCATCGGCATCGGCTTGAGCGCCCCGGTGGCGGCCGAGCTGTCGGCCGCGGCGTTCGACCGAGGGCTCATCATCAACGCCCCGAACGCGACGAGCATCCGGATCGCGCCGCCGCTCATCATCGGCGACGCCGAGATCGACGAGTTCACCTCCCTCTTCCGCGCGGCGCTCGACGCCGTCCAGGCCTGACCGGCCATCGACCCACACGAACAGGACCACCAGCCATGACCCGTCACTTCCTCCGCGACGACGACCTCAGCCCGGCTGAGCAGGCCGAGATCCTCGACCTCGCCACCGAGCTGAAGCGCGACCGCTGGTCGCGGAAGCCGCTCGAAGGCCCGCAGACCGTCGCGGTCATCTTCGACAAGTCCTCGACGCGGACACGCGTCTCCTTCGCCGTGGGGATCGCCGACCTCGGCGGATCCCCGCTCATCATCTCGACGGCCAACAGCCAGCTCGGCGGCAAGGAGACGGCCGCCGACACCGCTCGCGTCCTCGAACGTCAGGTCGCGGCGATCGTCTGGCGGACCTACGCCCAGTCCGGTCTCGAGGAGATCTCGGCCGGGACGACGGTGCCCGTCGTCAATGCGCTGTCCGACGACTTCCACCCGTGCCAGCTCCTCGCCGACCTCCTCACGATCCGCGAGCACAAGGGCGAGCTCGCCGGTCTGACGATGTCGTTCTTCGGCGACGGAGCGAGCAACATGGCCCACTCCTACCTGTTGGCCGGCGCGACGGCGGGGATGCATGTCCGCGTCGCCGCCCCGGCCGAGTTCGCCCCGGCTGCGGACGTCGTCGCCGACGCGGAGCGCATCGCCGCGACGACGGGCGGCTCCGTGCTCGTGACCACCGACCCCGACGCGGCGGCGGCGGATGCCGACGTGATGATCACCGACACCTGGGTGTCGATGGGCAAGGAGGACGAGAAGGCGCAACGCGTCGCCATCTTCGGCGGCTACCGGGTCGACCGCAGGCTCATGGGGCTCGCCGCGTCCGACGCCGTCTTCATGCACTGCCTGCCCGCCGATCGCGGCTTCGAGGTCGAGGCCGAGGTCATCGACGGGGCGCAGAGCATCATCTGGGACGAGGCGGAGAACCGCCTCCACGCGCAGAAGGCCCTGCTCGTGTGGCTGCTCGAGCAGCAGCACGCCGGCTCCGCGGCCTGACCCTTCCCCGGCTGCGGCCGACCGACCAGTCCGGAGCACTCCGGACGCCAGCAGTACAGGAGGCCCATCGTGGCAGATCAGCAGAACCGAGCAGGCGAATCCGGGGCCCTCTGGGGTGGACGCTTCGCGAGCGGACCGTCGCCGGAACTCGCCCGTCTGAGCAAGTCCACTCAGTTCGACTGGGTCCTCGCCGCATATGACATCGCGGGTTCCCGTGCCCATGCCAAGGCGCTCGCGTCGGCGGGGTACCTCGACGAGGACGAGCTTCGCGGGATGCTCGCCGCCCTCGACGTCCTGGACGCCGACGTGGCCGACGGGACGTTCGTCGCGGCGGAGAGCGATGAGGACGTCCACTCGGCGCTGGAACGCGGGCTCGTCGAACGGGCCGGCAAGGAACTCGGTGGGAAGCTGCGTGCCGGCCGGAGCCGGAACGATCAGATCGCGACGCTCGTGCGCCTCTACCTCATCGATCACGGACGGGTGATCGCCCGCGACGTCATCCACCTGATCGACGCGATCGTCTCCCAGGCCGAAGCACACCCGGACGCGGTGATGCCCGGCCGCACGCACCTGCAGCACGCCCAGCCGGTGCTGCTCGCCCACCAGCTGCTCGCGCACGCCTGGCCGCTCACCCGCGACCTGGAACGGCTCCGCGACTGGCTCGCCCGGGCGAGCGCCTCGCCCTACGGTTCCGGAGCACTCGCCGGCAGTTCCCTCGGGCTCGACCCGGTGCTCGTCGCGCACGAGCTCGGGCTCGACCGGCCGACGGAGAACTCGATCGACGCCACCGCCAGCCGCGACGTCGTGGCCGAGTTCGCGTTCATCACCTCGCTCATCGGGATCAACCTGTCCCGGTTCGCTGAGGAGATCATCGTCTGGAACACCCGCGAGTTCGGGTTCGTGACCCTCGACGACGCCTACTCGACCGGCTCGAGCATCATGCCGCAGAAGAAGAACCCCGACATCGCCGAACTCGCCCGCGGGAAGTCCGGGCGACTCATCGGGAACCTGACCGGGTTGCTGGCGACGTTGAAGGCGCTGCCGCTCGCGTACAACCGCGACCTGCAGGAGGACAAGGAGCCGGTGTTCGACTCCGTGAACCAGCTCGAGGTGTTGCTCCCGGCGTTCACCGGGATGGTGGCGACGCTCCGCTTCGACACGGCACGGCTGCGCGAGCTCGCACCGGAGGGGTTCTCCCTCGCGACGGACGTCGCCGAGTGGCTCGTCAAGCAGGGTGTGGCCTTCCGCGACGCGCACGAGATCAGCGGCGAGCTCGTGCGGTACTGCGAGGAGCGCGGGCTGGCACTCGACGAACCCGACGACGCGGCACTGGCGGGTGTCTCGGAGCATCTCACGCCGGCCGTGCGGAGCGTCCTGACCGTCGACGGCTCGATCGGCAGCCGACTCGGCGTCGGCGGGACGGCTCCGGAGCGGGTCCAGGACCAGCTCGTGACGCTCGTCGGGCGGGTGGGCGCGCTGTCGCAGGCCCTCTCGCTCTAGACGGCGGGGTCCGATGACGACGGCCGGTCCGCTGCGGGCGCTGACCTCGGGATCGGCCCTCGAGGTCGCGCCCGCGCTGCTCGGAGCGGTGCTGTCCCACACGACGCCCGAGGGCACCGTGTCGGTCCGTCTCACCGAGGTCGAGGCCTATCTCGGGGTCGGCGAGGATCCCGGATCCCATGCGCACCGTGGTCCGACGCCGCGCACGAGTCCGATGTTCGGTCCGCCCGGGCATCTGTACGCGTACTTCAGCTACGGCATGCATGTCTGCATCAACGTCGTGTGTTCACCGGTCGGCACGGCGTCGGCCGTCCTCCTGCGTGCCGGCGAGGTCGTCGCGGGGCTGGAGCTCGCGCGGCTGCGACGCGGTGAACGGGTGTCGGATCGCGACCTGGCCAGAGGACCGGCACGGCTCACCGTGGCGCTCGGGATCGCGCTCGACCAGTCGGGTGACGACCTCGCCGAGCCGCCCTTCGATCTGCTCCTGCCCGAGCGCCCGCTCGCCTCGGCGACCGGTCCGCGGACGGGCGTCAGCGGGCTCGGTGGGGGAGCCGCCTACCCGTGGCGGTTCGTGCTCCCGGGGGAGACGACCGTCTCGCCGTACCGCCGCTCGCCCAGGGCGGTGGACTGATCCGCCGACTCAGCCTCGCGCGAGCAGCAGGATCGACGCCACCCCGGCAGCCCAGAGGAGGCTGGCGAGCGAGCCGATGATGAACCGCTCGCGCGCCTCGGCCGAGTCGAGTTCGGTGAAGCGTCCGACACCCTTCACGGCGACGATGACCGCGATCGCCTCCGGATAGCCGGAGAACAACGCGGCGACGAGGGCGAGCCGTTCGAGGATCCCGATCGCGGTCCCGCCGCGCAGCACTTCGATCGGACGTCCGACGACCTGCGAGGCGCTCGGGTTCCGGTGCTCCACGAGGATGCCGCCGTGGGTCCCGGGGGCGACGCTGCCCTTCGTCGCGAGGGCGAGGACGAAGGAGGCGACCGGACCACCGCCGGCGACCGCGACGGCGAGGACGAAGACGCCGAGGAGCACGAGTGCCGGACCGGTCGGCGGAACCGAGGGGACGAGCGCGACCAGGAGGGCCCCGATCACCATGAGGGCAGCCGCCACGACCATGAGACGATCCGCGAGACGCGCGGTCAGCACCCGGGCCAGCAGGAGGAAGACGAGCGCGCTTCCGAGGAGGCCGATGACGGTCGGCCAGGTGATGGGCGTGAGCGTGATGAGGTTCATCGCTCGTCCTTTCGGTCGTCGGGGTGGTGCACGGAGGCGTCCTGGTCGAGCTTCGCCAGGAGGCGAATGAGCGCGGTGGTCGCCGCGGCTTCGGCTCGGACTCCGGCGGCCGCGACCCGGCGACTGATCGAACTCTCGGTGATGCCGAGTCGTGCCGCGGCCTCGGACTGGGTCACGCCGGCCGCGAGCAGGTCGGCGACCTCCCAGCCGCCGGCGGTCCTCCGGTCGCGGAGGTGGAGGAGGAGCACGATGAGCGCTTCGACGTCGGCGCCGCCCTGCTGGTCGGCCGCCTCGAGCGCGAACCGGAAGGGCGCCCGCTTGGCCCGCGTGACGGCCTCCCTCGCGGCGTAGAAGGCCTGACCGGTCGCGGCTCGGGTCGAATCGGGGAGCGGACGCCGGACGTCGCCTTGTCCGACACCCACGCTCCAGCCGCGATCCCGGAGGAGGTCGAAGGCGATGGCGAGCGCGACCTCGGCGTCCTCGGTGGCGAGCTGGAACTCGTCGCCCGCCGTGCGTTCGGCCTGGAGGAGCAGGCTCTCCGGGAACCGGTCGTTGATCGACTCGATGACACCGGCGGCTCGATCAGGGCCGGTCCGGCTCGCGATCTGATCGACGGTCAGCACGTACACGGTTCTCCTCTCGGCGGTGGGTGGGCTCGATCACCCTAGTCGCAACATGCAGGTATTTCCACAACTCTGACGAATGAGAGGAATTCCTGCACGTCACGGTCGCCACGATCGCGCCGGTGCCGATGCGCCCGATCCGGCAGCCGATGCCGCGCTGATAGCCTTGCAAGCGTGTCGAACCTCGCTCTTCCTGACCAGCGCAACGATCCGACCTTCGAGGACGTCTGGGACGAACTCGTCTGGCGCGGGCTCGTCCATGTGTCGACGGATCAGCAGGAGCTGAAGCGCCTGCTCGGCGGAACGCCGATCACCTACTACTGCGGGTTCGACCCGACGGCGGCGAGCCTCCACCTGGGCAACCTGGTCCAGCTGCTCGTCATGCGTCGGCTTCAGCTTGCCGGACACCGCCCGCTCGGGCTCGTCGGCGGTTCGACCGGCCTCATCGGCGACCCACGACCGACCGCCGAGCGCACGCTGAACACGCCGGACACCGTCGCCGAGTGGGTGCAGTCGCTCCGCGCGCAGATCGAACGCTTCCTCAGTTTCGAGGGCGACAACGCCGCGCGCATGGTCAACAACCTCGATTGGACCGCACCGCTCTCCGCGATCGACTTCCTGCGGGAGATCGGCAAGCACTACCGCGTCGGCACGATGCTGAAGAAGGACGCGGTCAGTGCCCGTCTCAACTCGGAGGCGGGGATCAGCTACACCGAGTTCAGTTACCAGATCCTGCAGGGGATGGACTACCTCGAGCTGTACCGCGAATACGGCTGCGTCCTGCAGACCGGCGGGAGCGACCAGTGGGGCAACCTCACGAGCGGCACCGACCTCATCCACCGGGTCGAGCGGGCCACCGTCCACGCGATCGGGACCCCGCTGATCACGAACTCGGACGGCACGAAGTTCGGGAAGAGCGAAGGTAACGCGGTCTGGCTCGACCCGAGCATGACGAGCCCGTACGCGTTCTACCAGTTCTGGGTCAACACCGACGATGCGGACGTCATCGCCCGGCTGAAGGTGTTCACGTTCCTCGATCGGGTGGAGATCGAGCGACTGGCGGCCGCGACCGAGTCGGAACCGTTCAAGCGTGAGGCGCAGAAGACCCTCGCCTACGCCGTCACCGCGCTCGTCCACGGGGTCGCCGCGACGGATGCGGCCATCGCCGCGTCGGCCGCGCTCTTCGGTCAGGGCGATCTCGACGCTCTCGACGCGGACACGCTGCGGTCGGCCGTCACGGAGTTGCCGAACGCGCGGGTGGCCGCGGAGACGCTCGTCATCCAGGCGCTCGTCGACACGGAGCTGTGCTCGAGCCTCGGTGAGGCTCGACGCGCGGTCGCCCAGGGAGGCGTCTCGGTGAACAACCGCAAGATCGACGACGTCGACGCGACCCTCGACGACCGCTTCCTCACGGGCGGGGTGGCCGTGCTGCGCCGCGGCAAGCGCACCCTCGCCGGGCTGTTCCTCGACGGAGCGCCCGCCTGATCCGCCGACGACGGCATCGTCGTCGTCATCGAACCTGAAGGGGATGCTCCGAGTGCAGCTCTGCGAGGCGTGCGGGACCGAGATCGTCGACCGTCGCGACGGTGTGTGCCCGAGTTGTGGGGCCATGCTGCCGCTGCGCACGGGCGAGCTGTCGACGGTGGAGACACCGGCCGAGGCCGAGGCGGCGGCCGAGTCGGAGCCGGCGGACGAGCCCGAGTCGGAGTCGGCGGACGACCGGCCCACGCCGGCCGACGACGGCGACCTCGTCGAGACCGATGCACCCGACGTCGAGACCGATGCCCCGGCGGGTGAAGCCGATCGGCTGCCGTCGCCGGACGTCGACACCACTGAGCCCACGCCCCCCGGTATCGCGACGTCGATCCCGGCGATCGCGGTGACGACACCGGTCCCGGACCCCGAGTCCACCAACCCGACGCCGTCGCAGGCGTCGACTCCGCACCCG
The DNA here is from genome assembly GCF_003856975.1 of Plantibacter sp. PA-3-X8. Taxonomy (NCBI): domain Bacteria; kingdom Bacillati; phylum Actinomycetota; class Actinomycetes; order Micrococcales; family Microbacteriaceae; genus Plantibacter; species Plantibacter sp. PA-3-X8. Next base: position 3,225,875 of record NZ_CP033107.1, on the reverse strand, counting down.
GCGACAGCCGCTGCGGCCGAACCTGTCTCGGCGACCGCCGCGGGGGAGGCACCTGGGGAACCGACTGCGCCCCGCGCCCTCTGGCACCCTGATTCGTTGCCCACCACGGTCAAGCGGGCCCCCTCGCGCCGACGATGGTTCCTCCTCGGCGGACTCGCGCTGGCCGTGGTCACTGCGATCGTCGCGGTCGTGCTCATCGTGGTCGCGGCCGTTCCCCACCGCGTCGAGGGGCTCGCGCTCCTCCGCGACCTCCCGACGAGGCCGACCGTCGGAACGTGGGAACTCGCGCATCCGCTGGACGACGAGGTGCCCGCGGGCGACGAGCTCTACCTCAACGGGTACACCGCGAGCCCCAACACCGCGCTGCTCGTGTGGTCGACCGACCGGCCACTGGATCAGACGACCCTCGACGACGCTCCGGGCGAGACGGTGGTCTCCCTGGTGAACACGGCGAACGGCCACACCCTCTGGGACCGTCGCGTCACCGAGCTCTCTCCGGAGTTCGACCGCTTCGACGCACCGGTGGTCGTCTCCCCACCGGATGCGGCCGCGATCGTGCTGAGTCAGGGCGACCTCATGGTGGCCGTGAGCCGTCGCGACGGGCACGTGGTGTCCACCTCGCAAGAGCACTCGAGTGTCGAGGGGATCGGCTTCGCCGACTTCGCTGCGCCGGCGGCGTTCGTCCCGGGTCTCGAGGGTGACCTGCTCATCTCGTCGACCACGGCCGACGGCACCGGGACGGTCGGCCGCTACCGGTCGACGGACCTGACCGACCCGGTCTGGGAGGTCAGCGGTGATGCCGGCGAGCGGGCGACCACCGCGGGCGACAAGCTCTTCTACGACGGTGCGGTCTACTCGCTCGACGACGGATCGACCATCGACTGGCAGGGCGACCTCTCCTGGTACTACCAGCAGGTGGGCGGCGATCTCGTCGCGATCGACTACTCCGGCAACGACACCACGATCCGCGGGGTGGACGACCGCACCGGCGCCGAGCGCTGGAAGGCGACCGGGGCGCTGCCGGTGGTGCTCGACGCGAGCGGGCTGTTGGTCGTCGCCGACCAGTCGGGGGAGCGGGTCCGCCGCCTCGACCCGCGATCCGGCGAGGTCGAGTGGCGCAGCGGACTGACGAGCACCTGGGACGGCGCCTACACCGTGGGCGACACGATCATGCTCGGTGACGGCGAAGGCGGATACACCGGGGTCGGCGCTCGCGACGGTGAGATCCGATACGAGGAGCAGGACGCCGAGGGCAGCCTCGTCGGATACAGCGATCGGACCCTCCTGCTCACGCTCGACGGCACGCTCGTCGGCATCGACGCGACCACGGGCGAGCGCGGTTGGTCGGTCGACTCCGCCGGAGACGAGTACTCGTTCACCGCTTGGGGCGGAAGCCCACTGGCCGTCGCGACGGTCGTCGCGGCCGGTTCCGACTCGGCGGCCGTCCTCGGCATCGGTGACGCTGATCGGGACTGAAGCGCGTGGATCCGGGCGACACGCCCGGGATGCAGTGATGATTTGCCAGCCCCTGGCGGTCTGCGTAAAGTAATCACTCGTCACCCCAAAGGTGCGGGAAGCGGAAGAGCTTCCCGGCCTCAAGTGGGACTGATACCCAGCCAAAAGCCGAGGATCTCCGCGTGAGTCAAACTCACACTTGAGATCGTCTCACTTCAAGACTAGGTTGGAACTTCCCAGCTCTCGGGTCATCGAAGCGGTGAGGATCAGACGGACTCCGGTCCACTCAGATCAGCTCCTGGTTCGACTTGACAAGAACCGAAGAAGTGGTAAGTTAGAGAAGTTGCCCTGCAGGGCGGTCGTGATGGCCAAAGGCAGGAGCATCCGATCCTTGAGAACTCAACAGCGTGCACAATGTCAAATGCCAAAAACCTCGTGCAATTGATGCCTTCCTTTTCGGTTGGTTGATGTTGTAAGAGATTCCTTTGGAAAACATTTAAACAAAACAAAGCAAGTCAGTAATGATTTGTTCTGTCAGTTTCAAACTTGCATCGTGTTCACCTATTCCGGTGGCATGGTGCGCGAAATGTGCCGGTCACTTCGGTGGTCGTGCAATTCAACATTTACGGAGAGTTTGATCCTGGCTCAGGACGAACGCTGGCGGCGTGCTTAACACATGCAAGTCGAACGATGAAGCCCAGCTTGCTGGGTGGATTAGTGGCGAACGGGTGAGTAACACGTGAGTAACCTGCCCTTGACTCTGGGATAAGCGTTGGAAACGACGTCTAATACCGGATACGAGCTTCCACCGCATGGTGAGTTGCTGGAAAGAATTTTGGTCAAGGATGGACTCGCGGCCTATCAGCTTGTTGGTGAGGTAACGGCTCACCAAGGCGACGACGGGTAGCCGGCCTGAGAGGGTGACCGGCCACACTGGGACTGAGACACGGCCCAGACTCCTACGGGAGGCAGCAGTGGGGAATATTGCACAATGGGCGAAAGCCTGATGCAGCAACGCCGCGTGAGGGACGACGGCCTTCGGGTTGTAAACCTCTTTTAGCAGGGAAGAAGCGAAAGTGACGGTACCTGCAGAAAAAGCACCGGCTAACTACGTGCCAGCAGCCGCGGTAATACGTAGGGTGCAAGCGTTGTCCGGAATTATTGGGCGTAAAGAGCTCGTAGGCGGTTTGTCGCGTCTGCTGTGAAATCCCGAGGCTCAACCTCGGGTCTGCAGTGGGTACGGGCAGACTAGAGTGCGGTAGGGGAGATTGGAATTCCTGGTGTAGCGGTGGAATGCGCAGATATCAGGAGGAACACCGATGGCGAAGGCAGATCTCTGGGCCGCTACTGACGCTGAGGAGCGAAAGGGTGGGGAGCAAACAGGCTTAGATACCCTGGTAGTCCACCCCGTAAACGTTGGGCGCTAGATGTGGGGACCATTCCACGGTTTCCGTGTCGTAGCTAACGCATTAAGCGCCCCGCCTGGGGAGTACGGCCGCAAGGCTAAAACTCAAAGGAATTGACGGGGGCCCGCACAAGCGGCGGAGCATGCGGATTAATTCGATGCAACGCGAAGAACCTTACCAAGGCTTGACATATACGAGAACGGGCCAGAAATGGTCAACTCTTTGGACACTCGTAAACAGGTGGTGCATGGTTGTCGTCAGCTCGTGTCGTGAGATGTTGGGTTAAGTCCCGCAACGAGCGCAACCCTCGTTCTATGTTGCCAGCACGTAATGGTGGGAACTCATGGGATACTGCCGGGGTCAACTCGGAGGAAGGTGGGGACGACGTCAAATCATCATGCCCCTTATGTCTTGGGCTTCACGCATGCTACAATGGCCAGTACAAAGGGCTGCAATACCGTAAGGTGGAGCGAATCCCAAAAAGCTGGTCCCAGTTCGGATTGAGGTCTGCAACTCGACCTCATGAAGTCGGAGTCGCTAGTAATCGCAGATCAGCAACGCTGCGGTGAATACGTTCCCGGGCCTTGTACACACCGCCCGTCAAGTCATGAAAGTCGGTAACACCCGAAGCCAGTGGCCTAACCGCAAGGATGGAGCTGTCTAAGGTGGGATCGGTAATTAGGACTAAGTCGTAACAAGGTAGCCGTACCGGAAGGTGCGGCTGGATCACCTCCTTTCTAAGGAGCATGTGCAACGCTCGTCTGTATACAGCGAGGTTTACGTTGCCAAGTCACACTGAGACGAATGTTCTCGGGTGGCGCTCATGGGTGGAACATTGACATTGGCATCAGATCGAATGATCGGAACTTAGTACGCTGCTTGCAGTTGGAACGGTGCCGGCCAGGAGGTGTGGTGCATGCACGCTGTTGGGTCCTGAGGGACCGGATCCGCATCTTCGGATGCGAGGACGAACCTCAGGGCCTCTTTTGCTTGACATCAATGGTCAAGGAGAGAGGTACCGCCCGTACTTTGAGAACTACACAGTGGACGCGAGCATCTTAGATTCATGACCCTTCGGGGTTGTGGATCACAAAGATCAAAACATGCTTCTTCGGAAGTGATGTTGATCATTGGTCAATCTGCATCAGGTAACTGGTGCCGATCGATTCAAACTCATGTGATTTCAAATTTCTAAGAGCAAACGGTGGATGCCTTGGCATCTGGAGCCGAAGAAGGACGTAGTAATCTGCGATAAGCCTCGGGGAGCTGATAAACGAGCTGTGATCCGAGGATTTCCGAATGGGGAAACCCCGCCAGGCCCCTTGTGGTGATCTGGTGACTCCCGCCTGAATATATAGGGCGGGTAGAGGGAACGGGGGAAGTGAAACATCTCAGTACCCCCAGGAAGAGAAAACAACAGTGATTCCGTCAGTAGTGGCGAGCGAAATCGGAAGAGGCTAAACCGGGCATGTGTGATAGCTATCAGGCGTTGCATGTCCGGGGTTGTGGGACTTCTCACTCCGAACTGATATTCGGGGAGCATTAGAACGTGGTATAGACGAATGGGATTGAAAGCCCAGCCAGAGACGGTGCCAGCCCGGTAGTCGAAATGCTGCAATCGTGCGAGGAGTATCCCAAGTAGCACGGGGCCCGAGAAATCCCGTGTGAATCTGTCAGGACCACCTGATAAGCCTAAATACTCCCAGATGACCGATAGCGGACAAGTACCGTGAGGGAAAGGTGAAAAGTACCCCGGGAGGGGAGTGAAATAGTACCTGAAACCGTTTGCTTACAAACCGTTGGAGCACCCTTGTTGGTGTGACAGCGTGCCTTTTGAAGAATGAGCCTGCGAGTTAGCGATATGTGGCGAGGTTAACCCGTGTGGGGTAGCCGTAGCGAAAGCGAGTCTGAATAGGGCGATTCAGTCGCATGTCCTAGACCCGAAGCGAAGTGATCTATCCATGGCCAGGTTGAAGCGACGGTAAGACGTCGTGGAGGACCGAACCCACTTAGGTTGAAAACTGAGGGGATGAGCTGTGGATAGGGGTGAAAGGCCAATCAAACTTCGTGATAGCTGGTTCTCTCCGAAATGCATTTAGGTGCAGCGTTGCGTGTTTCTTGCCGGAGGTAGAGCTACTGGATGGCCGATGGGGCCCAAAAGCTTACTGACGTCAGCCAAACTCCGAATGCCGGTAAGTGAGAGCGCAGCAGTGAGACGGTGGGGGATAAGCTTCATCGTCGAGAGGGAAACAACCCAGACCACCAACTAAGGTCCCAAAGCGCGTGCTAAGTGGGAAAGGATGTGGAGTTGCACAGACAACCAGGAGGTTGGCTTAGAAGCAGCCACCCTTGAAAGAGTGCGTAATAGCTCACTGGTCAAGTGATTCCGCGCCGACAATGTAACGGGGCTCAAGCACGCCACCGAAGTTGTGGCATTGATATTTTTGGTAGGCCTTCGTGGTCCAGCCGTATTGATGGGTAGGAGAGCGTCGTGTGGCGAGTGAAGCGGCGGTGTAAACCAGCCGTGGACGCTACACGAGTGAGAATGCAGGCATGAGTAGCGAAAGACATGTGAGAAACATGTCCTCCGAAAGACCAAGGGTTCCAGGGTCAAGCTAATCTTCCCTGGGTAAGTCGGGACCTAAGGCGAGGCCGACAGGCGTAGTCGATGGACAACGGGTTGATATTCCCGTACCCGCGAAGAACCGCCCAAGACAATCCAGTGGTGCTAAGAGTCCTAACCCGGACGACTGATTCCCTTCGGGGATGATGGGTCCGGTCTAACGCTCGACCCCATGCTGGTGCGTTTAGCGTATTAACAGGTGTGACGCAGGAAGGTAGCCTATGCCGGGCGATGGTTGTCCCGGTGTAAGTGCGTAGGCTGAGAGATAGGCAAATCCGTCTCTCGTGAAGGCTGAGACACGATACGGACCCGTAAGGGATAGTAGGTGATCCTATGCTGCCAAGAAAAGCATCGACGCGAGGTTCTAGTGGCCCGTACCCCAAACCGACTCAGGTGGTCAGGTAGAGAATACTAAGGAGATCGAGAGAATCGTGGTTAAGGAACTCGGCAAAATGCCCCCGTAACTTCGGGAGAAGGGGGGCCTGAGGCGTATTAGGACTTGCTCCGAAAGCGTTTGAAGGCCGCAGAGACCAGTGGGAAGCGACTGTTTACTAAAAACACAGGTCCGTGCCAAGTCGCAAGACGATGTATACGGACTGACGCCTGCCCGGTGCTGGAAGGTTAAGAGGAACGGTTAGCCGCAAGGCGAAGCTGAGAATTTAAGCCCCAGTAAACGGCGGTGGTAACTATAACCATCCTAAGGTAGCGAAATTCCTTGTCGGGTAAGTTCCGACCTGCACGAATGGCGTAACGACTTCCCAGCTGTCTCAACCGCGAACTCGGCGAAATTGCATTACGAGTAAAGATGCTCGTTACGCGCAGCAGGACGGAAAGACCCCGTGACCTTTACTACAGCTTGGTATTGGTGTTCGGTGTGGCTTGTGTAGGATAGGTGGGAGACTTTGAAGCTTGGACGCTAGTTCAGGTGGAGTCATTGTTGAAATACCACTCTGGTCACTCTGGATATCTAACTTCGAACCGTAATCCGGTTCAGGGACAGTGCCTGGTGGGTAGTTTAACTGGGGCGGTTGCCTCCCAAAAAGTAACGGAGGCGCCCAAAGGTTCCCTCAACCTGGTTGGCAATCAGGTGTCGAGTGTAAGTGCACAAGGGAGCTTGACTGTGAGACTGACAAGTCGAGCAGGGACGAAAGTCGGGACTAGTGATCCGGCAGTGGCTTGTGGAAGCGCTGTCGCTCAACGGATAAAAGGTACCTCGGGGATAACAGGCTGATCTTGCCCAAGAGTCCATATCGACGGCATGGTTTGGCACCTCGATGTCGGCTCGTCGCATCCTGGGGCTGGAGTAGGTCCCAAGGGTTGGGCTGTTCGCCCATTAAAGCGGTACGCGAGCTGGGTTTAGAACGTCGTGAGACAGTTCGGTCCCTATCCGCTGCGCGCGCAGGAAATTTGAAAGGATCTGACCCTAGTACGAGAGGACCGGGTTGGACGAACCTCTGGTGTGTCAGTTGTTCCGCCAGGAGCACCGCTGATTAGCTACGTTCGGGATGGATAACCGCTGAAAGCATCTAAGCGGGAAGCCGGCCTTAAGATGAGATTTCCATGCCTTCGGGCGAGAGGCTCCCAGCCAGACTACTGGGTTGATAGGCCGGATGTGGAAGAGAGGACGAAAGACTCTCGGAGCTGACCGGTACTAATAAGCCGATAATTTGATAACACTTTCTTTGTTTGAATACGAAGATGCTACGCGTCCACTGAGTGGTTCTCGATGTACGGTCGAGAACCCGCAAACAACACCACTGTGTTCGCACAGCGTGTTGGTTTGCTTGTTCACTTTGATACATCAATAGTGTTTCGGCGGCCATAGCGAGAGGGAAACGCCCGGTCACATTCCGAACCCGGAAGCTAAGACTCTTTGCGCCGATGGTACTGCAGGGGGGACCCTGTGGGAGAGTAGGACACCGCCGGACTTCTTCGTTGAAATGGCCACCCAAGGTTCTTGGGTGGCCATTTTGCGTTAACACGCTTTGTGCGTGAAGTCGTCGTTTCACGGGTACCGTGGGACAAGAATTCAACAGTAGGTTGACGCCGGGTGACGGCGTCCGAGCACCGTGGAGATCATCGTGAGTGACCAGTCAGCAGACCAGCCCGACAAGGGTGAGCGACGTCCTCCGAGATCTTCCGGTGACAACCGTGGGAACGGTGGTGCTCCACGGCGCGATGATCGTGCTCGCGGCACCGACCGCCCGCAGCGATCCGATGCGCCCAGGAGCGATCGTCCACGCACGGATCGTCCGCAGCGATCCGACCGTCCATCACGCAGTGGTGACCGTCCGTCATCGGGGGATCGTCCGTCATCGGGGGATCGTCCGCAGCGTTCGGATCGTCCTGCCTGGCAGAAAGATCGCCCGGCGTCGGGGGACCGCCCGCAGCGGTCTGATCGTCCCGCGTGGCAGAAGGATCGTCCGGCGTCCGGCGACCGTCCGCAGCGTTCGGACCGTCCCGCCTGGCAGCGGGACCGCCCGGCGTCGGGGGACCGTCCCCAGCGGTCCGACCGTCCTGCGCGGAGCGGCGACCGTCCGTCGTCCGGCGATCGTCCGGACCGCGGAAACCGGACCGACCGTGGACACTCCTCTGAGCGTGGTGGCCGTCCCGACCGCGGGCGCGAGAGCGGTGGACGTGAGCTGTGGACGCGCGATGGCGCTCCGGCCCGCGGCGACCGCGACGCGTTCCGACGCGAGCGCGAGCTGACCGAGGAAGAGCGCATCGCGTTCGAGCTCAAGTCGATCCGGCCGCGTCACGACGACCCGGAGATCCCCGACGACGTTACGCCGCAGGACCTCGACAAAGGTGCGCGGAACGAGCTGAAGACCCTGAGCAAGGAGAACGCCGACGGCGTCGCCCAACACCTGGCGATGGCGGCGCGACTGATCGACAGCGATCCTGCGTTGGCCCACCTCCACGCGATGTCCGCCGCCCGTCGGGCCGGCCGGATCGCGATGGTCCGCGAGACCCTCGCCATCACCGCGTACGAGACCGGCGACTACGCGCTCGCTCTTCGTGAGCTGCGGACCTACCGCCGAATCTCCGGCAAGGACGACCAGCTGCCGCTCATGGTCGACAGTGAACGCGGCGTCGGCCGACCGGAGCGTGCCTTGGAACTCGGACGGTCCGTCGATCGCTCGACCCTCGACGTACCGGTCCGCGTCGCCCTCGCGATCGCGATGTCGGGTGCCCGGCTCGATCTCGGGCAGACCGAGGACGCACTGCTCGAGCTCCAGATCCCACAGCTCGACCCGAAGCGTGCGTTCTCCTACAGCCCGGCGCTGTTCAACGCGTACGCCGAGACCCTCGAGGTCCTCGGCCGTGAGGAGGAGGCGGCCGTCTGGCACGACCGGGCGATGATCGCTTCCGAAGCGCTCGAGCAGTCCGCTGCGGACGACGAGGGCGAGACGATGGTGGTCGTGGAGGAGTTCCTCGAGTTCGACGACGAACCCGAGTCGCCCACGGCTGGCGCCCCCGAATCCGACGATCAGCCTGGGGAGGAGCCCTCCGGTGAGTCCGCTGCTGACGAGAAGGCCTAAGCCCGTGACCCCGCTCGACGGCGTCGACGTGGTCCTCGCGGATCTGGACGGCGTGGTCTACGCCGGCCCGAACCCGATCCCGCACGCGGTGGAGTCGTTGAACCTGGCGGCGGAGCACGTTCGCGTCGGATACATCACGAACAACGCCTCCCGGACGGACGCCTCCGTCGCGCAGCACCTGACCGAGCTCGGCCTCAGTGTCGCGCCGGCGGAGGTCGTCACGAGTCCTCAGGCCGCGGTCCGGCTGCTGGCGGGCCTGGTGCCCGTCGGGTCGACGATCCTGGTGGTCGGTGGCGCCGGGCTTGTCGACGAGGTCGAGAAGGGTGGCTTCGTCGTCACCCGCTCCGCTGAGGACTCGCCGGCTGCGGTGATCCAGGGCTTCGCTCCCGAGGTCGGCTGGTCACAGCTGGCGGAAGCGGCGTTCGCGCTGCAGACGCCGACCGCCGACGGTTCCGAGCTGCCGTGGGTCGCGACGAACACGGACTGGACCATCCCGCAGGCTCGTGGGATCGCTCCGGGAAACGGCACGCTGGTGTCGGCCGTCCACACGGCGGTCGGCCGTCTGGCGACCGTCGCCGGGAAGCCGGAGGTACCGATCTTCGAGGAGGCGAAGGTGCGTTTCGGCGCATCGAAGCCGCTCTTCATCGGCGACCGACTCGACACCGACATCCTCGGCGCGAACCGCGCCGGGATCGCGTCAGCCCTGGTCCTGACCGGCATCGATCGGGCCAAGCACGTCCTCGCGGCCGATCAGCACTCCCGGCCGACCTTCATCCTCGAGGACCTGCGGCAGCTGCACGAGCCGTATCCGGCCACCACCATGTCGCGCGACGGCAAGGCGGCGACGGTCGGTGCGGCCACGGTGCGGATCCGAGGGAACGACGTCGTGGTGGAGTCCGACGGCCCGTCCCGGATCGACCTGTTGCGTGCCGCGTGCGCCGCGATCTGGGCGTCAGGCCGTGCCATCTACGGGCTCAACGTCCCGGAGCACCTGTACGCGGAGTGATGCCCAGCCCTCGGGAGGCGCGGTTCGCCACGCGTGTTCGCCCACAGCGGTTCCCGGGGGCGGGGACGGTGGCGGCCGGTAGGGTTGCCCTGTGACGAACGAACCGGAGCACCCGACCGACGGCCTCGTGTCCCGCGTCCACCTCATCGACGAGCAGCCGCTCGAGGAGCGGGCCGCCGCATACAGCCAGCTCGTCGACGAACTACGGGCGACGCTCGAGGGGAGCGACTCGCCGAAGACCTCGGCGTAGCGCATGGAGAACACACCCGAACCGCCGGCTGCAGCCGATTCGCCGGACGCCGCCGCGCAGCCCGCCCGCCTCGACGCCGCCCTCGCCGCGCGCGGACTCGCCCGCTCCAGGACCCATGCGGCCCAGCTCATCGCCGACGGGCTCGTGAGCGTCGACGACCGCACGATCGTGAAGGCCTCCCACCGGGTCCACCCGGATGCTCGGGTCGTCGTCGCCGGCGCCGACCACTACGTGAGTCGCGCCGCGCACAAGTTGCTCGCCGCCCTGGACGCCTTCCCGGTCGTGGTCGACGACGCACTCGTCCTCGACGCCGGCGCCTCCACCGGCGGATTCACCCAGGTCCTGCTCGAGCGTGGAGCTCGTCGGGTGATCGCCCTCGACGTCGGGCACGACCAGCTCGTTCCGCAGCTCCGAGACGACGAGCGGGTGCGGGTCGTCGAGGGGTGCAACGTCCGCTTCCTGACGCCGGAGCAGCTCAGTGAGCTCACCGGCCTGGACGAGCGTCCCTCGCTCGTGGTCGGCGACCTCTCGTTCATCTCCCTCACGCAGGTGCTCCCGGCACTCGTCTCGGTCGTCGCGTCACCGGCGGAACTCGTGCTGCTCGTCAAACCGCAGTTCGAGGTCGGTCGTGGTGGCGTCCGTGAGGGCGTCGTCACCGATCCCGCGCTCCGTGCCGACGCCGTCGCAGGCGTCCTGTGGGCGGCCTGGGACCTCGGTCTCGGGACGGCCGGGCTCATCCCGTCGCCGATCGTCGGCACCCACGGCAACCGCGAGTACGTGGTGTGGATATCGGCGGAGCACGGAACCAATCCGACAGAATGGATGCAGCAGATCACCTCGATGGCTGGAGCGTAACCCGATGGCACATTCCACCGATCCTGCGGTCGCGGCGAGGAACATCCTGATCGTCGCGCACACCGGCCGCGACGACTCGCGCGACGCCGCCGTGCTCGTCTCCAGGCTGCTCCTGGAAGCGGGCGTCCGTCCGGTCCTCAGCGCGCTGGAGCGGGCCGATCTCATCGCCGTCGACCCGGAGCTCGACGTCGTCTCCATCCTCGACGAGGAGGTCTCCCTCGGCGATATCGAACTGGCGATCGTCCTCGGCGGCGACGGCACGATCCTGCGCGCGGCCGAGGTCACGCGAGGATCGGCGGCGCCGCTGCTCGGGGTGAACCTCGGCCACATCGGCTTCCTCGCCGAGAGCGAGCGCGACGACCTCGCCGAGACGGTCGAACGCGTCGTACGTCGCGACTACTTCGTCGAGGAGCGCATGACGCTCTCCGTCCGGGTCAAGGTCGGCGCGGAGGTCGTCTACGAGACGTGGGCGCTCAACGAGGCCACGGTCGAGAAGGCGAGCCGGGAACGGATGCTCGAGGTCGTGATCGAGGTCGATCAGCGTCCGCTCTCCTCCTTCGGGTGCGACGGGGTGGTCATCTCGACGCCGACCGGCTCCACCGCCTACAACTTCTCCGCGGGCGGGCCGGTCGTGTGGCCGTCGGTGGAGGCCATCACCCTCGTCCCGCTCAGCGCGCACGCCCTGTTCGCGAAGCCGCTCGTGGTCGGTCCGGAGTCGTCCCTCGCCGTCGAGGTGCTGGAACGCACCGACGGCCTCGGCGTGCTCTGGTGCGACGGACGCCGGGCCAAGGACCTCCAGCCGGGCGCCCGGGTGGTCGTCAGACGCTCCTCGGTGCCGGTCCGCCTCGCACGCCTCCACGAGAGCACCTTCACCGATCGACTCGTCAACAAGTTCCGGCTACCGGTCACCGGTTGGCGTGGCCCCGTCGGACGCGAGGAGCCGATGACCGGCACGATCCACCTCCCGGCCTCCACGGCCACCCGACACCACAGCGATCAGGAGGGCACCGCATGATCGAGGAGATCGAGATCCGCGACCTCGGCGTGATCGCGTCCGGGACACTCCCGCTCGGTCCCGGCTTCACCGCCGTGACGGGCGAGACCGGCGCAGGCAAGACGATGGTCGTCACCGCCCTCGGGCTGCTCCTCGGACAGCGGTCGGACAGCGGCGTCGTGCGAGCGGGCCAGAAGCAGACGAGTGTCCAAGGACGCTGGTTGGTGCCGGGCGACGGCGCGGTCGCCGAGCGCGTCCGCGAAGCCGGGGGAGACCTCGATCCCGCGGGTGATGCCGCAGAGCTGCTGCTCGGTCGGATCGTGACCGCCGAGGGCCGCGGCCGCGCGATCGTCGGTGGCCGCACGGCCCCCATCGGGATCCTCTCCGAACTCGGCGAGCAGCTCGTCGTCGTGCATGGGCAGTCCGATCAGATCCGACTGCGGGCCGCGCCGGCCCAGCGGGACGCCCTGGACCGCTTCGCCGGCGAACCGCTCCAGCGTGCTCTCGGCGACTACCAGCGGTGCTACACGGAGCTCCTGGAGCTGCGGACGGAACTCGAGACCCTGACGAACGAGCGCGACACGCGACTCCTCGAGGCCGAGCAGCTGCGCGTCGCGCTGGCCGAGATCGAGCAGGCCGACCCACAGCCCGGCGAGGACGCCGAGCTCGCCGAGCGCGCAGATCGACTGACGAACCTCGAAGAGCTCCGCCTCTCGGCGGCCGGCGCCCGAGAGCTCGTCTCGGCCGAGGCCGGCGAGGAGAGCGACGTCGTCGGACTGCTCGAAGGCGCGCGGCGGCAGCTCGACCGGGCCTCGGTGCACGATCCCGCCCTCGGCGCGATCGCCGCGAGTGTCGCCAACGCGAGCTACCTGGCTGCTGAGATCGCCGCCGAGCTCTCGAGCTACCTCGCCGGACTCGACGAGGACGGCGCTCGCGAACTCGAGGTCGTCCAGGAGCGCCGCGCGACCCTCGCGACGCTCGCCAGGAAGTACGGTCCGTCGCCCGAGGACGTCCTGCACCTGCTCGAGACGGGCAGCACCCGCCTGATGGAACTCGACGGCGACTCCGACCGCATCACCCAGCTCGAGGGCGACGTCGAACGACTGTCCGGGGAGGTCGACGCCGCCGCCGCGACGTTGAGCGCCGTCCGGGTCGAAGCCGCCGCTCGACTCGGCGCAGCCGCGAGCGCGGAACTGCGCTCGCTCGCCATGGCCGAGGCGGAGCTCGTCGTCGAGGTGTCCGATCGCGACGACCTCACGCTGCACGGCAAGGACGTGATCGCCTTCCTCCTCCGGCCGCACGCCGGTGCCGAGCCCCGACCGCTCGGCAAGGGCGCCTCGGGTGGAGAGCTGTCCCGCGTGATGCTCGCCCTCGAGGTCGTCATCGCCGGTGCGGACCCCGTGCCCACCTTCGTGTTCGACGAGGTCGACGCCGGTGTCGGCGGAGCCGCGGCGATCGAGATCGGGCGTCGCCTCGCGGCCCTCGCCGAGCGCTCGCAGGTGATCGTCGTCACCCACCTCGCGCAGGTCGCGGCCTTCGCCAACAACCACCTGAGCGTGGTCAAGGGCGGCGACGGTTCGGTGACGGCCTCGAGTGTGCGCCAGCTCGTCGGCGCCGAGCGGGAGGCGGAGATGGCGCGGCTGCTCTCCGGGCTCGCGGAGTCCGACAGCGGCCTCGCCCACGCCCGCGAACTGCTCGCCCTCGCAGCCTCCTGACGATGCGACCGCGAAGGAAGCGACACATGAACCCGAACTGGATGGTAGGATAAAAGCCCGTGGTGAATACTTCTGAAGCGGGCAACCTGAACTCTCCGATCGACGGCATCGTCTCGGGCTCCAACGGCACGACCAAGCACATCTTCGTGACTGGTGGTGTCGTTTCTTCGTTGGGCAAGGGGCTCACCGCAGCCAGCCTCGGCAACCTGCTGACGGCGCGCGGGCTCCGAGTGGTCATGCAGAAGCTCGACCCCTACCTTAACGTCGACCCGGGCACGATGAACCCGTTCCAGCACGGCGAGGTCTTCGTGACCGACGACGGCGCCGAGACCGACCTCGACATCGGCCACTACGAGCGGTTCCTCGACATCGAGCTGAGCCAGGCCGCGAACGTGACGACCGGTCAGATCTACTCGACCGTCATCGCCAAGGAGCGTCGCGGCGAGTACCTCGGCGACACCGTGCAGGTGATCCCGCACATCACGGATGAGATCAAGCGCCGCATGCGCCTCCAGGCGTCCGAGACGCCGCAGCCCGACGTGATCATCACCGAGATCGGTGGCACGGTCGGCGACATCGAGTCGCAGCCGTTCATCGAGTCGGCTCGCCAGATCCGACACGAGCTCGGCCGGAACAACGTGTTCTTCGTCCACGTGTCCCTCGTGCCGTACATGGGCGCCTCCGGTGAGCAGAAGACGAAGCCGACGCAGCACTCGGTCGCGGCCCTCCGGTCCATCGGCATCCAGCCCGACGCACTCGTGCTCCGCAGCGACCGCCCGGTGACCGAGAGCAACAAGCGCAAGATCGCGCTCATGTGCGACGTCGACGAGGACGCGGTCGTCAACGCGGTCGACGTCCCGAGCATCTACGACATCCCCACCATGCTGAACGACCAGGGCCTCGACGCGTACATCGCCGACCGCCTGGGTCTCGTCACCAACGAGGTCGACTGGAGCGGCTGGGCCGACCTCCTCGAGGCCGTCCACCACCCGAAGCACGCCGTCACCATCGGTCTCGTCGGCAAGTACATCGACCTGCCCGACGCCTACCTGTCGGTGACCGAGGCGCTCAAGGCCGGCGGCTTCGCCCACGACACCAAGGTCAGCATCCGTTGGATCCCGTCCGACGACTGCGAGACCGTCGAGGGAGCGATCAAGGCGCTCGCCGACGTCGACGGCATCTGCGTCCCCGGTGGCTTCGGCATCCGCGGCATCGAGGGCAAGCTCGGCGCCCTGAAGTTCGCCCGCGAGAACGGCATCCCGGTGCTCGGCCTCTGCCTCGGCCTGCAGTGCATGGTCATCGAGTACGCGAGGAACGTCGTCGGGCTCGAGGGTGCCAGCTCCTCAGAGTTCGACCCCGACACGCAGTTCCCCGTCATCGCGACGATGGCCGAGCAGGTCGAGATCATCGCCGGCGGCGACCTCGGTGGCACGATGCGCCTCGGTCTGTACGCGGCGAAGCTCGATGAGGGCTCGATCGTCGCCGAGCTGTACGGTGCGGACGAGGTGTCCGAGCGTCACCGTCACCGCTACGAGGTGAACAACGGCTACCGCCAGCAGATCGCGGACGCCGGCCTCCAGTTCTCCGGCCTGTCGCCCGACGGCACGCTCGTCGAGTACGTCGAGCTGCCGCGCGAGGTGCACCCGTTCTACGTCGCGACGCAGGCGCACCCCGAGCTGCGGTCGCGCCCGAACCACGCGCACCCGCTGTTCGCCGGCCTCGTCGGTGCTTCGCTCGAGCGTCAGCAGGCGAGCCGTCTGTTCGACGTCGCCAATGGTTGAGTCGGTCGGCGACGCCGCGTCGTTGCGCGACGAGTCGCACCCCGTCGAGGTGGTGTCCTCCGAGCGCGCGTTCGCGGGCAAGGTCTGGGACATCCGTCGGGAGACGTTCCGCTACGGCGACGGCGAGGTCGTGCGAGAGTTCGTCGACCACACCGGTGCGGTCGCGGTGTTGGCGCTCGACGCCGACGAGCGCGTCCTGCTCATCCAGCAGTACCGTCACCCGATCGGCGAGCGCGACTGGGAGCTGCCGGCCGGCCTGCTCGACATCGCGGGGGAGGATCCGGCCGTGGCCGCGGGTCGCGAGCTGGAGGAGGAGGCCGACCTCGTCGCCGGTTCGCTCCAGCTGCTGACGGAGTTCTACACGACGCCCGGAGGTAGCAACGAGTCGATCCGCATCTATCTCGCGCGTGACCTCACCGCGACCGCCGAGGTCTTCGCGCGTGCCGAGGAGGAGGCGGACATCCTCGTGGAGTGGGTGCCCCTCGACGACGCCGTGGCCGCGGTGCTCGACGGCCGGCTCCACAACTCGATCCTGATGCTCGGCGTCCTCACGGCCGCCGCGGCTCGCGATCGCGGGTGGTCGACGCTGCGCGACAGCGGCGACTCCACGATCGGCCCGGGCGGAGCCTGAGGCGTGGCGCCCGATCGCGCGGTCGCCGACTACCTGCGGCACATCGCGATCGAGCGCGGCCTGTCAGCCAACACGCAGGCCGCCTACCGGCGGGATCTCGAGGGCTATCTCGCCTGGCTCGGCGCGCACGGTGTCGTCGAGGCACCGGCCGTCACCGCCGCGCACGTGTCGGAGTACACGGCGTCGCTCCGGACACCGGAGGGGCAGCCGGTGCGCGCGTCCTCGCTCGCCAGGGTGCTGTCGTCGATCCGTGGTCTCCACCGGTTCCTGCTCGACGAACAGCTCGTCGAGGTCGACGTCGCGCGCGAGGTACGCCCGCCGAAGCTCCCGGGACGGCTCCCGAAGGCGATCACGATCGACCAGGTGCGGGCACTGCTCGAGACGACCGACGGCGACGACCTGCTGGCCGTCCGCGACAAGGCGCTCCTCGAACTGCTCTACGCGACAGGAGCCCGCGTCTCCGAGGCCGTCGGTCTCAACGTGGACGACGTCATCGACACCGACATCGTCCGGCTCCTCGGCAAGGGCGGCAAGCAGCGGATCGTGCCGCTCGGCAGCTTCGCCCGAGACGCCGTCGACCGCTACCTCGTGCGCGTCCGGCCGGTCTTCTCCGGCCTCGGCCGGTCCACGCCGGCGCTCTTCCTCGGGCAGCGCGGTGCGCGGCTGTCCCGGCAGAGCGCGTGGCTCGTCCTCCAACGCGCCGCCGAGCGCGCAGGACTCGAATCGCACGTCTCGCCGCACACCCTCCGACACTCCTTCGCGACGCACCTGCTGCAGGGCGGAGCCGACGTCCGCGTCGTGCAGGAACTCCTCGGTCACTCCTCGGTGGCGACGACCCAGCTGTACACGCTGGTGACGGTCGACAACCTCCGCGACGTGTACACGCAGTCCCATCCCCGGGCCAGATGGACCACGGGCGGAGCGGCACCGCAGGCCTGACCCGTGGCCCGGTAGACTCGTCACTCGAACGACAGCAAGCGGGAGCGAGGCAACACCGGTGGCCGGTACGAAGCACACGAGCGCAGTGCAGGATTCTGCGCGCAAGACCGCCGCCGAACTGAACCCGAACGGCCCGACCGGCCGCCCGCGTCGTGAGTTCGCGGTGCCGCCCACACTGGCGCAGCACGGTCCGGCACGCATCATCTCGCTCTGCAACCAGAAGGGTGGCGTCGGCAAGACGACGACCACCATCAGTCTGTCCGCCGCGCTGGCCGAATACGGCCGCCGGGTGCTCGTCGTCGACTTCGACCCGCAGGGCGCGCTGTCCGCCGGTCTCGGCATCTCCACCCACGACTCCAACACCGTGTACGACCTGCTGCTCGGCACCGTGAAGGACCCGGCCGAGGTCATCCAGCACACCGCCATCGAGGGTCTCGACGTGCTCCCGGCCAACATCGACCTCTCGGCCGCCGAGGTCCACCTCGTCAACGAGGTCGCGCGCGAGACGATCCTGGCCCGGGTGCTCCGTAAGGTGTCCGACGACTACGACGTCATCCTGATCGACTGCCAGCCCTCGCTCGGCCTGCTCACGGTCAACGCCCTCACCGCCAGCCACGGGGTCCTCATCCCGCTCGAGTGCGAGTTCTTCGCGCTCCGCGGTGTCGCGCTGCTCATCGAGACCATCGACAAGGTGCGCGACCGCCTCAACCCGGCGATCGAGCTCGACGGCATCCTCGCCACCATGTACGACTCCCGGACCCTGCACTCGCGTGAGGTCCTCGAGCGCGTCGTCGACGCGTTCGGCGAGAAGGTCCTGGAGACGGTCATCGGCCGGACCGTGAAGTTCCCCGACGCGAGCGTCGCCGGAACCCCGATCACCGAGTTCGCACCGGAGCACGCCGCCGCGAAGGCCTACCGTCAGCTCGCGAGAGAGCTCATCTCCCGTGGCGCGATCGCCTGATCCCGCGCGGACGCCCGTGGCCGTCCTCCCTCCGGCCGGCGACACCGGCTCGCGCTCCGCTGAGGCGACGACCGTCGACCCAACACCGGCACCGTCGTTCCGGGTGTCGTTCGAGGGCTTCGAAGGGCCCTTCGACCTCCTGCTGACCCTCATCGGCAAGCACGAACTCGACATCACCGAGGTCTCGCTCAGCCGCGTGACCGACGAGTTCATCGCCTACCTGCGCACGCTCGAGGCCGACGACGAACTCGACCAGGCGAGCGAGTTCCTCGTCGTCGCGGCCACCCTGCTCGACCTCAAGATCGCGGGGCTGCTGCCGCAGGGTGAGCTCGTGGACGCGGAGGACGTCGCCCTGCTGGAAGCGAGGGACCTGCTGTTCGCCCGCCTGCTGCAGTACCGCGCGTTCAAGCAGGCGTCAGCGTGGTTCGCGGAGCGCCTCGACCTGGAGGCGGCGCGCCACTTCCGGGCGGTCCGTCTGGAGGAGCAGTACCGTCAGCAGACCCCGGAACTCGTCTGGACGCTGACCGCGCAGGACTTCGGCGCACTCGCGACGCTCGCGTTCACGCCGCGCGAGGTGCCGACCGTGGGCCTCGACCACCTGCACGCACCGCTCGTGAGCATCCGGGAACAGGCGGCGCACGTCGTCGCCATCCTGCGCCGCGGCGGGTCACACACCTTCCGCGAGCTCGTGGCCGGTGCGGAGCTGAAGGGCGTGGTCATCGCGCGCTTCATCGCCGTGCTCGAACTGTACCGACACGCCGCGCTGTCCTTCGAGCAGATCGAACCGCTCGGTGAGCTCACGCTCCGCTGGACCGCCGAGACCTGGAACGACGACAGCCTCGCCAACCTGGGAGCCGATTACGATGCCTGACGCGACACCCGAGTCGATCGAGCGGCCGACGGACGCCGCCCAGGGCCTGCCGGCCGAGCCCGCGCCGGTGCCCGCACCTGACGTCCCGCGTGCGCTCGAGGCGATCCTCATGGTCGCCGACGAACCGCAGAGCCTCGTGAACCTGGCCGCCGCCGTGCACGTCCCGGTCGGCGCCGTCCGACGGGCCATCGCCGAACTCGTCGCCGACTACGACGGCGAACGCGGTGGCGTCCGACGCGGGTTCGAACTCCGCGAGGTCGGCGGCGGCTGGCGGATCTACGTCCGAGCCAACTACGACGCGCTCGTCACCGACTACGTCGTGACCCAGAACCCGACGAAGCTGTCGCAGGCGGCGCTCGAGACCCTGGCCGTGATCGCCTACAAGCAGCCGATCAGCCGCGGCGCGATCGCCTCGATCCGCGCCGTCAACGTCGACTCCGTCGTCCGCACCCTCCTCGGACGCGGACTCATCACGGAGATGTTCACCGACAGTGAGACGGGTGCCATCAACTACGGCACCACCGATCTCCTGCTCACCCAACTTGGTATCAACGCCATCGAGGAGCTGCCGCGGATCTCGCCGTTGCTCGACGATGGCCGGGAAGGATTCGACATTGACCAGCACTGAATCAGAGGGCATCCGCTTGCAGAAGGTGCTGGCGAACGCCGGCGTCGCCTCGAGGCGCGTGTCTGAGCAACTCATCGAGGACGGCCGTGTGGAGGTGAACGGCGTCGTCGTCACCGAGCTCGGCTCGCGGATCGATCCGGAGCACGACCTCGTGTCGGTCGACGGCAGCGCCATCCAGCTCGACGCCTCGAAGCGCTACCTCATGCTCAACAAGCCGGTGGGCATCTACAGCTCGTTGAAGGACGACCGCGGTCGCCCCGACCTGCGCCGCTTCACCGAGCAGTACGAGGAACGGCTCTTCAACGTGGGCCGCCTCGACGCCGAGACGAGCGGTCTGCTCATCCTCACCAACGACGGCGACCTCGCGCACGTGCTCGCGCACCCGTCGTTCGGTGTGCAGAAGACGTACATCGCGAAGGTCACCGGCAAGGTGACCGCGCAGGTCCTCGCGAAGCTGACCGCGGGCATCGAACTCGAGGACGGACCGATCTCCGCCGACAAGGCCCGCCTGCTCGGCACCGAGGACGGGTTCAGCCTCGTGGAGCTCACGCTGCACTCCGGGCGGAACCGCATCGTCCGTCGCATGCTCGACGCCGTCGGCCACCCGGTCGTCGACCTCGTGCGCCGTCAGTTCGGCCCCCTGCACCTCGGGACCCTCGGATCCGGACAGCTGCGCGAGCTGAGCAAGGACGAACTCGGCGCCATCCTGACCATCGCCCGCGCTCACGGTCCTGAAGCCCGCGCGGCCGACGGCACGGCAGCGGAGGCGTCGGAGCCGACGGCATGAGCGACCTGAGTTCCGCGCCCGCGCGCGTGCAGGGGTCGGTCCGCATCGTCGGAGCCGGCCTCCTCGGCGCGAGCATCGGACTCGCGCTGCGCGCCAAGGGCGTCGACATCATCCTCGACGACGCGTCGCCCAGCCAGTTACGCCTCGCCATCGACTACGGCGCGGGTCGTGCAGCGGAACCCACCGACGACCCGTCCGTCGTCGTCATCTGCGTCCCACCGGACGTCACCGCCCGCGTCATCGAGTCCGAACTCGCCGCGTTCCCGAATGCCGTCGTGACCGACGTCGCGAGCGTGAAGCTCGAACCGTACCGCGCACTGCTCGAGCGCGGCGTCGACCTCGCCCGGTACATCGGTTCCCACCCGCTCGCCGGCCGTGAGCGCGGGGGAGCGATCTCCGCGAGAGCCGACCTCTTCCTCGGCCGCCCCTGGGTGATCTGCCGCGACGCCGAGACACCCGCCTGGGCGCTGTCGCAGGTGGAGGGCCTCGCGCTCGACCTCGGCACCATCCCGATGGAGATGACGCCGGACGAACACGACCGCTTCGTCGCGCTCGTCTCGCACACGCCGCAACTCGTCGCGAGCCTCCTGGCCGCCCAGCTGCAGGACGCCGAGGAGGGCGCCATCCAGCTCGCCGGACAGGGCCTGCGCGACACCGTCCGCATCGCCTCGAGCGCACCGGAGCTCTGGGTCCAGATCCTCAGCGCCAACCACGCCGAGGTCCTCCCCGTGCTGGAGCAGCTCTCCACCGACCTCGCGTCGGTCATCTCGGCACTCCGGGATCCGGAGGTGCCGGGCGCTCGCCGCACGATCGCGGACACGATCGCCGCCGGCAACACCGGCGTCGCACGACTCCCCGGCAAGCACGGCCAGAACCGCCGGTTCGCGAGCATCGTCGTCCTCCTCGACGACCGCCCCGGCCAGCTGGGCGCCCTGTTCACGGAGCTCGGCGAGATCGGCGTCAACATCGAAGACCTGCGACTGGAGCACTCGCCCGGCGCGAACATCGGTCTCGCGGAGGTCCAGGTCCTCCCCGAGGTCAAGCAGCGCACCGTCGACGACCTCGAGTCGCGCGGCTGGCGCATCGCGGAAGTATAGGAAGAGACATGACCGAACAGCACCCCACCAGCACCGACGCGTCGACGACGCCGGACGCACCCGTCGTGGTCGCGATCGACGGACCGGCCGGCAGCGGCAAGTCCAGCGTGAGCAAGGCCGTCGCCCGTCGGCTGGGCTACCGCTACCTCGACACGGGCGCTTGGTACCGCGCGCTCGCGCTCCACACGCTCGATGCGGACGTCGACCCCGAGGACTCGGCGGCGGTGATCGGCTCGCTCGACGCGTTCGGTGGCGCCTTCACCGTCTCCCTCGATCCGGACGTGACCGCGTTCACGCTCGGGGATCGCGACGTCACCGACGAGATCAGGGGCCCCCGCGTGACGGCCGTCGTGTCCGCCGTCGCCCGTGTCCCGGAGGTGCGTGCGTGGATCAACGAGACCTTCCGATCCCTCATCGCCGACGTCGACCGCCCGGGCATCGTCGTCGAGGGACGCGACATCACCACGGTGGTCGCACCGGATGCTCAGGCTCGGATCCTGCTCACGGCATCCGAAGCGGCTAGAATGGCCAGGCGTTCAGCGGAATTCGAGAGCCACCCTGCCGGCGACGTCGCGGAACAACTGCAGCGGCGTGATCGGGCGGACTCCAGGGTCGTCGACTTCATGAACGCGGCGGACGGAGTGACCACGGTCGACTCCACGCACATCGACTTCGACGAGACGGTCGACGCGGTCGTCCGCGTCACCGAATCCCTCACAGCAAGGAACTCCCATGGCTCACGATGACGAGCAGTTCGACGGAGGCCCCGACGACCTCGCGGACCGCCTCCAGGACATGGACGAGGAGCTCGCGACCCAGCGGGCCGCGTCCCTCCGCTCCGGCCTGGCCGACTACGACCTCGAGGGCGACGACCTCGACATCCTCGACGGCGCGACGGAGGACCCGGACGAGATCCGCTTCCTGCCGGCGCTGCCCGTCGTGGCGATCGTCGGTCGCCCGAACGTGGGCAAGTCCGCGCTGGTGAACCGCATCCTCGGCCGTCGTGAAGCCGTCGTGGAGGACACCCCCGGTGTCACCCGCGACCGCGTCAACTACAAGGCCGAGTGGAACGACCGTCGCTTCACGGTCGTCGACACCGGTGGCTGGGAGCCCGACGCCAAGGGGATCGACGCGTCTGTCGCGGCCCAGGCCGAGATCGCCATCGACCTCTCCGACGTCGTGATCTTCGTGGTCGACGCCATGGTCGGCGCCACGGCGACCGACGAGCAGGTCGTCAAGCTGCTCCGCAAGACCGGACGCCCCGTCTTCCTCGTCGCCAACAAGGTCGACGACGCCCGTCAGGAGCCGGAGGCCGCAGCGCTCTGGAACCTCGGCCTCGGCGAGCCCCACCCGGTCTCCGCGATCCACGGTCGTGGTGTCGCCGACCTCCTCGACAAGATCCTCAAGGTCCTCCCGCAGGTCTCGGCCGTCGCGAAGGACGAGTTCGGCGGACCCCGCCGCGTCGCGATCCTCGGGCGCCCGAACGTCGGCAAGTCGAGCCTGCTCAACAAGACCGCAGGCGAGGAGCGCGTCGTCGTCAACGACCTCGCCGGGACCACCCGCGACCCGGTCGACGAGCAGATCGAGCTCGGCGGCAAGATCTGGCGCTTCGTCGACACCGCCGGTATCCGTCGTCGCGTGCACCTGTCGCAGGGTGCCGACTTCTACGCGTCGCTCCGCACGAGCACGGCGCTCGAGAAGGCCGAGGTGGCCGTCGTCCTCATCGATGTCACCGAGGTGATCAGCGAGCAGGACGTGCGCATCATCGACCTCGTCCTCGAGAGCGGTCGTGCCCTCGTGCTCGCCTTCAACAAGTGGGACCAGCTCGACGACGAACGCCGGAAGTACCTGGAGCGCGAGATCGAGCAGGACCTCTCGCACGTGTCGTGGGCGCCGCGCGTCAACATCTCCGCGCGGACGGGCCGCCACCTGGAGCGTCTCGTCCCGGCCCTCGAGGTCGCACTGGAGTCGTGGGACATGCGTATCCCCACGGGCAAGTTCAACGCCTTCCTCGCCGAGCTCACGGCGGCGCACCCGCACCCGCTGCGCGGTGGCAAGCAGCCCCGCATCCTGTTCGGCACGCAGGCCGCGAGCCGTCCGCCGACCTTCGTGCTCTTCACGACCGGGTTCCTCGACCCCGGTTACCGTCGTTACGTGATCCGTCGCCTGCGCGAGATCTGGGGCTTCGAGGGCACGCCGATCAACGTCAACATGCGCGTCCGCGAGAAGCGCCAGCGCTGATCCGCCGCGTCCGTCCCTCGGACGGCGACGACGAAGGCCCGGGACCACTCTCCATGGAGTGGCCCCGGGCCTTCGTCGTACTGGTCGAGGTGTGATCAGGAGCGAGCGAGGGTGGATTCGTCGGCGGGCGCCAGGGCGGGCCCGTGTTCGGTCTCGAACGGCCACCAGCTCGGGAGCAGTTCGCGGATGACCTCGAGGAACGACTCGACGTCGCGTGGTGCTGGGGTGTCGAGCCAGACACGGAAGCTCGCGACGGAGCCCGCGGCGACGAAGTGCGCCGCTGATCGCATGAACAGCTCGTGCTGCTCCTCGCTCAGGCATTCGGCGTGGGGGAGGGTGATCGCCCCGCGCTCGAAGATGTCGAGCACGGTGGATGTGAATACCCGGTTGAGCATCGGCTGCAGACTCGCGCCGATGAGGTCGTCGCCGAGACCGACGCGGTAGATGTCGGCGCGCTCGTCGATGTGGCGGAGCGCGGCGACCGTGGCCCGGGTGATCGCCGCCGGGGCGTCGTCCGCGGAGACGGTCGCCAGGTGGGTCATGCTCAGCTCCGTGAGCTCCTCGGCGAGGACCGATTCGAGCAGCTCGCACGGCGCCGCCGCGTGCTGGTAGAAGGTCGATCGGTTGATGCCGGCGCGTGCGGCTATCTCCGAGACGGAGATCTCGGAGGTGGGGCGTTCTGCGGCGAGTTGCAGGATCGTGCGCGCGAGCCGTGCCCGCGTCCGGCGTTGACGTGCATCCATGAGGGTCCTTCGCGTGGGTTCGGTGCGGTGGGCGCGAGCGCGGCCGATGCAATACTGGAGTTCAATATATAACATATTCCGCACGTGCGGTGGAGATGACCCTGGGCAAGGGGGTGGCGCACAGCGTTTCGTGCCAGGCTGGTCCAATGACTGATGCGCATCCTCCCGGCGGCCCCGTCCGGGACGCCGGGGATGCCTGGGTCGAATCCGGGGACGGCCGGAAGTACTGGGGTCGTTTCGGTGCAGCCGGACTCCTCGTGCACGATCGAGCGCGTGGCGTGCTGTTGCAGCACCGGGCCGGTTGGAGCCACTTCGGCGGCACCTGGGGCATCCCGGGAGGCGCGCGTCACCAGTTCGAAAGCGCTGTCGACGGTGCGGTCCGCGAGTCGCACGAGGAGGCGGGTGTCCCCGCCGAGTCGATCGAGCTACGGTTCGACTCCGTGCTCGATCTCGGATTCTGGTCGTACACGACGGTGATCGTCGAGGCGGTCGAGCCGTTCGAACCAGTGGTCTCCGACCCGGAGAGCATCGCCCTCGCCTGGGTGCCGCTCGCCGAGGTCGAGACGTTGCCCCTGCACCCGGGCTTCGCCGATTCGTGGCCGGGCCTGCGGTCGCAGCTCGAGCGCCGCGTCACGGTCGTCGTCGACGTCGCGAACGTCGTCGGCTCACGTCCGGACGGATGGTGGAAGGACCGTGCGGGTGCCGCGCAGCGTTTCGTCGCGCGACTCGTCCGCCTCGCGCACGAGGGACTCGACGCCCAGGCGCTCGACCTCGACTTCAACCGCTGGTGGCCGGCCTACGTCGCCGTCGTCGAAGGACAGGCCCGCGGCGTCCACGCCGATGACGACGTGCGAGAGCCCGGTCACGAGCTGCGGGCGGGCGTCTCGGTCGTCGACGCGGCGGGGAGTGGCGACGACGCGATCGTGGACGTCGTCCGTGGGCTCGACGGCGCGGTCGTCGTGGTCACCTCCGACCGTGAGCTGCGGGAACGCGTCGAGGGTCTGGGCGCGACGACGCGCGGTGCCGGCTGGCTGACGGAGCTGCTCGACGAAGTCAGCTGAGGGCAGCGGCAGTCGCTCCACAGGAGCCTGCAGACCGTCGGCGCCGTCACGGGAGACCGCTTTCCCGCACTCCGTCTGGGTGTTCAGTAGGGTTGGTGCCATGACCCTGTTCATCATCGTCGGCGCCGTCGGTCTCGTGATCGTCCTCATCTCCTTGGTCTTCGGTGAGATCTTCGACTTCCTGGACGGGGCGGTCTCGGCCACCGCGCTCGGGAGCGCGTTCACCGTCTTCGGTGCGGTCGGTGCGATCGTGCTCGCGAACGGGCTGCCCGTCTGGTCCGCGTACGTCATCTCGGCCGTCATCGGTGTCCTCGTGCTTGTCGGCGTCCAGCTGATGATCCGGAGTTTCAAGCGCTCGGAGGACGGCACGCCGAGTTCACCGCTCGGTCTCTACGGCGTCGCCCGGTCGACCATCTCGGCCTCCTTCGGCGAGGTGAGCCTCGACGGTCCGCACGAGATCGAGACGCGCCTCGCCTTCTCCGACACCCGGATCGAGACCGGCAGTCGAATCCGCGTGGTCGAGCTCCAGGGCTCCCGCGTCAAGGTCGAACCCGCATCGGGCGGTGCCGCTGCCGACACGCAGCCCTGATTCCATCCATCCACCAGCACGCCCTCGAGGGGAAGGCACCTGCCCTATGGACTTCATCACCACCAACATCACGGTGATCGCCGTGATCGCACTCGTCGTGGTGGCGCTCGCGATCGTCGCGTTCGTCGCCGGACGGATCAAGCGCGTACCGCCGAACCAGGCGCTCGTCATCGTCGGTCGGGGGGCCGGCGCCAAGACGGGTGAGCCCGATGGCGGGCAGCGCGTCGTCATCGGTGGGCGCGTGTTCATCTGGCCGATCCTGCAGCAGGGCTTCCCGATCTCGCTCGAGCAGCGCCAGATCGGCATCGTCGTGGAGGGCGTCGACACGAACTTCATCAAGGTCGCCATCCAGGCGAGCGTGAACTTCAAGGTGTCCGGCACGCCGGAGGGTGTGCGCCGTGCCGCGCAGCGCTTCCTCTCGCAGCAGGGGTCGCTGACGCAGATCATCCAGCAGTCCCTCGAAGGGTCGCTGCGGTCCATCATCGGCAACATGCCGATCAAGGAGATCATCTCCAACCGCAACGCCCTGTCCGAAGCGGTGGTCGAGGCGACCAAGACGGATCTCGCCGAGCAAGGCCTCCAGGTCGACCTGCTGAACATCTCCGACATCTCGACGCCGGGCACCAACTACCTCGCCGACCTCGGTCGAGCGGAGAACGCACTCGCCCGGCAGAACGCGGAGATCAAGGAGGCCGAGACCGCTCGTGCGTCCGAGTTCGCGCGGATCGAAGCGGCGGAGCAGGTCGCGGAGCGCCAGAAGGCCCTGAGCCTCAAGCAGGCGACCATCAAGGCGGAGACCGACCGCGCGAACGCCGAGGCCGAGGCCTCGGGTCAGCTCGCCACGGCTCAGCAGGACCGCCTGGTCGCGGAGCAGGAACGTGAGGCGCTCGCCGAGAAGGCGAAGGTGGAGCAGGAGCGCCTCGACATCGAGGTGCGCAAGCCGGCCGAGGCCGACGCGTACGCGACGGTCCAGCGCGCGCAGGCGGCCCGAGATGCGGCCAATGCCGCAACGGAAGCCGACGCGTTCAAGCGCAAGACCATCGCCGAGGCGAACAAGGTCGCGGCGGTGCAGGACGCCCAGGCGGCTGCGGAGTCCGTGCGTCTCGCCGGTACCGCTGAGCGCGACAAGCAGATCGCGCTGGCCGAGGGTATCCGTGCCCAGGGTGACGCGAAGGCCTCGGCCGTGGCCGCGGAGGGTCTGGCGGAGGCTGAAGCGATCGACGCGAAGGCGGAGGCGCTGAAGAAGTACGGTGAGGCCGGGCTCGCGTCCGAGATCATCGCCCGTCTGCCTGAGATCACCCGTGCCGTGTCCGAGCCGCTCGGGAACATCTCGAACCTCACGGTCATCTCGACCGAGGGCGCGTCCGCCGTCACGAAGACGGTCGGCCAGGTGGTCAGCGAGGTTCCGAAGGTCGTCAAGGACATCACCGGGCTCGACCTGTCCGCCCTCCTGGGCGGGGTCGCCGGTGGCGCGCTGGGGGAGAACCTCCAGCAGGCGATGTCCGACAACGCGGCTGCGGCCGCGAAGCGTCAGCCGAAGACGCCCGCGTCACCCGACGCCGTCTGAGTCGGCTGGACCATCGGGAGCCGGTCGCCTTCGGGTGGCCGGCTTCTGGCGTTGTTCCACGACTCCTCGGGCGATTCACCGGTGTCGCTTTGGAGCTTGTCAAGCGGTCCGGTCGCATCCCCGGTCGGGCATACGCGCCCGCTTAGGGTGGAGGCATGCGTGCGGTGCGCACGGGTGTCATCTGGAGGATCGTCGTGGACCATCGAGGAAACACAGCCGAGCAGCGCGAGGGCGAGCAGTCGTCGGAGCCGACCGAGGCCGGCGAGGCACAGCGTCAGCGTCTGGCCGAGCGGCCGTGGCTGTCGTCCTACGCCAGTGGCGTGCCCGCCGACATCGACGAGGTCACCGAGACGCTCGTCGACCTGCTCGACACCTCGGTGAAGCGCTTCGGTGATCGCATCGCTCTGGAATTCTTCGGTGCCGAGACGAGCTACAGCGAGCTCGGCGAACAGGTCGCGCGAGCGGCCGAGGGGCTCCGCAAGCTCGGCGTGAAGCCGGGTGACCGCGTGGCGCTCGTGCTGCCGAACTGCCCGCAGCACGTCGTCGCGTTCTACGCGGCGCTCCGGCTCGGCGCGACGGTCATCGAGCACAACCCGCTCTACACGGCTCGCGAGCTGCGGCATCAGTTCGAGGACCACGGCGCGCACGTCGCGATCGTGTGGGACAAGGTCTACGACCTCGTGGCCGACCTCCCGGCCGACGTGATGCGCGGCCGGATCGTGTCCGTCGACATCACTCAGGCTCTGCCGTTGTCGAAGCGTCTGGCGCTCCGGTTGCCGGTGAAGCGTGCGCGCGAGTCGCGTGCGGCGATGACCGCGACCCCGTCGGCGAAGCACGTGCTTCCGTGGGAACGTCTGATCGGCGGACGGAAGCTGTCGAAGCGGGTCGTGCGTCCGACGCTCGACGACACCGCGCTCCTGCAGTACACGAGTGGGACGACCGGGGCACCGAAGGGTGCCATCCTGACGCACCGCAACCTGCGGGCGAACGCCGAGCAGGGACGCGCCTGGGTGCCTGGCCTGAGCGAAGGTGGCGAGGTCTTCTACGGAGTCCTGCCGCTGTTCCACGCGTACGGCATGACGCTGTGCCTCACGTTCGCCATGAGCATCGGGGCGCGGCTCGTGCTGTTCCCGAAGTTCGACCTGGAGCTGGTGCTCACAGCCGCGAAGAAGTCCCCGCCGACGTTCCTGCCGGCGGTGCCGCCCATCTACGACGCGCTGTCGCGTGCTTCGAGCCGCAAGGGCGTCGACCTGACGAGTGTCCGCTTCGCGATCTCCGGTGCGATGAGCCTCCCGGTGTCGACGGTCACGCGGTGGGAGGAGGCGACCGGCGGTCTGCTCGTCGAGGGCTACGGGATGACGGAGTCGTCGCCGGTGGCGCTCGGCAACCCGATCGGTCCGTCGCGTCGGCCGGGCACCGTGGGTGTGCCGTTCCCGAGCACCGAGATCCGCGTCGTCGATCCCGAGAACCCGACGGTGGATCGTGCGGCGGGGGAGTCGGGCGAGTTGCTGCTCCGTGGCCCGCAGGTCTTCCAGGGCTACTGGGGTCGTCCGGACGAGTCGCGCGAGGCGTTGCTCGAGGGTGGCTGGTTGCGGACCGGCGACATCGTGACGGTGTCGGCGGACGGCTTCGTGACGGTCATCGACCGGGTGAAGGAACTCATCATCACCGGCGGGTTCAACGTGAGCCCGTCCGAGGTGGAGGAGACGCTCCTGTCGCACCCGGACGTCGAGTCGGCCGCCGTGGTCGGACTGCCGCGCGACTCCGGTGGCGAGGACGTGACGGCCGCGGTGGTCATGCGTGCGGGGACCGTCTTCGACGCCGGCTCGCTGCGCGACTACTGCCGGACCCGCCTCACGGCGTACAAGGTGCCGAAGCGGGTCGTGCAGCTCGACGAGCTGCCGACGTCGCTCATCGGTAAGGTGCTGCGGCGCAAGGTGCGCGACCAGCTCGTCGCGGATCGCAAGGCCGAGTAGCGGCTGTCCGGGCTCAGGCCCGTCTCTCTCGGCACGTCGTGGGATGCGTCCTGGAGATGCCTCGTCGTGTCGCGGTGGTCAGCCGCGGGACTCGGGGTGCAGCCAGTGGCGCACCACGGGGATGAGCAGTGACAACGCGACGAAGGTGATGGCGCCGCCGATGATGGCGTCGTCGATCGGCGTGTTCCGGCTGACCTGCACGATGCCCGAGACGATCGCCACGGGCAGGGCGGTGAGGGCCGCGACGCGGACCTCTTTCCAGTAGTGGCTGTAGCGCATGGTGGTCCTTCGTCGGGTGACCGGATCGGTCGGTTTGTCTTGTCACGCGGGCGCGGACGAGTCACGGTAGCGTGCCCCGTGCGGGGGCGGGCAGGGGAGACCTCCTACCCGACGAATGCGGCCTGTCTGGGCCGGGCCGTGGTCGCCGGAGCCGTGTCACGGAGCGCTCTCGGAATCCGCTAGACTGTTCGAGTTGTCTTCTCCGCCCGCGGAGATGGCATCGGGCTGTGGCGCAGCTTGGTAGCGCACTTGACTGGGGGTCAAGGGGTCGCAGGTTCAAATCCTGTCAGCCCGACCATGAAGTCCCGGAAACCATCTGGTTTCCGGGACTTTTTCCGTTGGCTCGCAGCGCGGGCAGGTGGTCAGAACCGCTCCTCGTGCGCCGTTCGACCCGCTTCAATCACGGGGACGCGCTCGCCGGCCCACTCGGCAAGCGCCACCGCATGGGGAATGAGCGACTGCACCGAATACCTCGTCTAGGACGTGCCCGACAGCTACTTCACCGCGCGGGTCGTGATAGCCGTTGCCGAAAGCGGCGACATGTTTGTTTCCGGCGCCACCAGCGACGGCTAATACTCATCTTTGGTGATCGGGCCGCACATCCCAGGAGGCGAACGGCTTCAAGGCCATTGTTCAGCCACACTTTCCAAGTCGACGGCGTGCTGTGTGCATGGCGTCGCGAGCGCATTACGGACCGACAGCCCGACGGCGTGGACTACTTCTTCTGGGAGTGCTGTGCCGCCGCCCCGTCGATTCGCCGCGCTATCCTGCGCCGACGCACTCGGCTCGCTACCGAGCGGAAATGGATCGTCGACGCCGAGTCAGCAGCAACGCGGCGAAGCATGAGCGGAAGGCGCGGGAGGAGGCGGCCATCGAGCGATTCGACCAGTGGGAGGTGTACGAGCGAGACCATTGGCTTTGCGGTATCTGCGGACAGCAGGTCGACCCCGAAGTGCTCGATCCCGACGCTACGAGCGCGAGCTTGGACCACGTCGTGCCGCTGTCGAGAGGCGGAGATCATACGCGTGACAACTCAGTGCTCGCTCACCTGATCTGCAACATTCGCAAGTCGGTGAACAGAGATCACGCATACGTGCGTCCGCTGGCGGGGAAGCGAAGTGGACAATCAGGTAGGAGAAGACCTGCAACCCCTGCTAGAGCTAGAGAGCCGAGACACATCAGGATACGAGAAACTCGCGGTCAACAGGGGTGGGGTCCTGATGCTGGCATCACAGGCCAAGGAGCCCGGAGGTGCCCCACGTGGGGAGTGGGGGACTGAAGTGAAGTTGGTGATGTGCGAGATGGACGATTCCCACGACATGATGCTTGGCATCGCCAGTGCGTCTTCCGCCCAAATGATGCAGCACTCGGATCGCGACGCCTGTTGCGAGCGTCACTCAACACCTAGCCCTTGTCACTTGCATGGCCCGGACTGTGGCCGGTGCCGCGACTAGGCTTGGTCCATTCAGAACGGAGGACATCGTGTCGCATGGACTGCCGCATCTCGCCGACGCGACGGATCTCGACCGATGGGCCGATACCAGGTCTGCCCAGGCCGACCTGCCCCGCCTGGTAAGACGCCTGATCCGCGCCGAGAATGATCAGGTGCAGCGGGTGGAGATGCGCGGGGGCGAGGGGGTCGGCCTCCCCGGCTACGACGGTTTCGTTGAAGCCGGCCGTGCGACGTCCTTCGTGCCCGAGGGCGAGAGCGTGTGGGAGATGGGCGTTGGTGGCGACCCCGCGGCGAAGGCTCAGAGCGACTACCGGTCAAGGAGTGATGACCCCCAGGGGATCGACCCCGCGGAGCACACTTTCGTCTTCGTCACCCCGCGGCGGTGGGACGCTAAGAAGGACTGGGAGCAGCGGAAGCGGGAGGAGGGAGTCTGGCGGGACATCCGGGTTCTCGATGCCGACGACATCGAGCAGGCGCTTGAGGTCTCGCCTGCAGTTCAAGTCTGGTTGTCGGAGTTGCTCGGCCTGGGACCGCTGGGAGCAATGTCGATCGAAGATTGGTGGGGGAGGTATTCCCGAGGGTTTGACCCGACGCTGACCCCAGCTGTCGTCCTCGCCGGTCGTGCGGATCCGGCCGCTGCCCTCGTTCGTCGCTTAGCCGAGGATGTTGGCCGGACCTACATCCGCGCAGCCAGCGTCGATGACGGCCTGGCCTTTGCCGCGTGCTCGATGATGGCGGTCGGGCCGGAGTACGCGGAGCCGATCCTCGCACGGTCTCTGCTCGTGCACGATGGCCCAACTCTCATCAGATTGGACCGGACGTCCAGCCTCCTGATTCTTTTGCCATACGAGGAGGGACTGCAGCGAGAAGCCCACCTGGTCGAAAACCATCACGTGGTTTTCGTGGTCACCGACCCAGGCGGCGACGTCGACATCGAGTTGCCGCCGCACGACCACCTGGCGCTTAAACAGGCACTCGCAGAAGTCGGAGTCCCGGCCGAGAGTCTCGCCCGATACGTCCGAGCGGGCACGAAGAGCCTGGAGGCGTTGCGCCGCGTGGCGACGCGCTTTGGTCAGCGCGACCCAGGGGAATGGGCGACGGATTTGGCGAACCGCGGCGTTCGACGGGCGTGGCTCGCAGGAGGCTGGAGCCAGTCCCGGAGCGGCGACAACGAAGTACTCACAGGCCTGTGCGAGGACGAGCCGGAAGACCTGGACGAGCGCCTTCGGCAAGCCCTCCGTCGGCCCGACCCACTGTTCACAAAGGTTGGTTCGACGTGGGCCGTTGCGTCCCCTCAGGATTCGTGGCGAACGGCCCGCGGACTAGTCAGCGATGGCGACCTGGATTCCTTGGAACGGGCTGTTCAGACCGTTCTCGGGGCTGTAGATCCGCGACTCGAACTCGCGGCAGAGGACAGGTGGGCCGCCGCCGTGCATGGCAAGACGCCGGTGCACTCTTTAAACCTGCGAAAGGGATTGGCTCGGACTCTCGCCTTACTGGGCGCGCGTGGCGACGATGTCCGCCTGGCCGGAGGGCGGTCGGCTCGGGAATGGGCCGAGCGCGTTGCCTTGAGCCTATTTACTCGTGCGAACGAGGACGTGGAGGCGCAGTTGTGGACGTCGATTTCCGACGTCTTGCCTCTGTTGGCAGAGGCAGCTCCGGACGCGTTCCTCCGAGCCATCTCGGAGGCCACACAGGGGGACGACCCGCTCGCCAAGCGATTCTTCCAGGACACCGATGACCGCTGGAATGTGAGCAGTCCACACTCCGGATTGCTGTGGGCGATTGAGGAGATTGCTTGGTCGGAGCAGCACATGGCGTATGCCGCTGAGACTCTCGCAGCATTAGCTGAGATCGACCCTGGCGGTCGCCTGAGCAACCGACCGAGTGGGAGCCTGCAAGCGATCTTCAGGTCCTGGTCACCCCAGACGTCTGCCTCGCTCGATGCTCGTATCCAGACGTTGGAAAGCCTGACTCGACGCCACCCAGGCGTCTCGTGGGATCTCCTGCTCTCGCTGTTTCCGAGCACCTCTGAGTTCGGCATGCAGAGCCATACTCCCGAATTTCGCGAGTGGGCGTCCGAGACCACACCTGCGACGCGCGCTGATCTTCTCGCGACGCTGGAAGCGGCAGGGGCGCTCCTCCTTAGCTTCGCCAAGGCTGACCCCGCGCGCTGGGAGCAGATCGTCCCGAAGTTCGATCGACTTCCGCCGGATGTTCGAAACGAAGCGATCGCAGCCATGTCTTCGCTCCCTGTAAACGAACTAACTGCCGAGCAGAGCACTGCGTTGTGGGAGGCGCTGAGCAGCTACGTGAGACACCAACGCGAGTACGCCGATGCTGAGTGGTCATTGTCTGAGGAGTGGCTCGGACCGCTCGCGGAGGTTGCGCAGAACCTGACTCCGGCCAGGCCGTCAGACATGACCCGATGGCTGTTCGACGATTGGCACCCCGACATCGGCATACCTGCCGACGAACTCCGTGCGTACGACGCTGCCTTGAGCGAGCGACGCGCAGCAGGAATCGCACAGGTTTTCGCCGAGGAAGGCTTGGAGGGCGTTCGCCGACTCGCCGCCTCGGTTGAGCTTCCATGGGCAGTTGGGTCAGCCTTGGCCAAAGCCACCGATTCTGTCGATGCCGATGTGATCGGGGAACTCGACAGCGAAGACCGGGCCGCGGTTCAGTTTGCCGAGGGGTTCGTCCGTCGTCGCCTACGCGGCTCGATCGACGACATTCGCCCTTGGGTCGACCAGTTCGAATCAAGACCGCTACTCCAATCTCGCCTTCTTCAGTCCGCAGATGATGTGTCGGCTGCCTGGGACACGCTGCGGCACTACGACGAGGCGGTGAGCAACGCGTACTGGTCAGAGTTTTCGCCCTACGGCCGTGGCGAGGAGTTCCCCTACATCAACGAAGCAATCCAGAACCTCCTTGAGCACGGACGTGCAGCCATCGCCGTAGACGCGCTCAGCATGTATGCCGCACGGCACGAGGGCGCGGTTGACGAGGTTCTGGTGATCAAGGCGCTTCAGGAGTTCGGCACTCGCGACGACCCTGAGGCGCGACGCGTCTCCGCCTACGACATCTCCCGACTGCTCGCGTTCCTGAAGCACCGCGGTGTGGATGAGGGTCAAATCGCGCTCTTGGAGTGGCGCTACTTGCCACTGCTTCAGCGTGACGCCGAAATGCCTGCACTTCAGCGTTTGCTCGCCAAAGATCCTCGGACGTTCGTCCAGATGATCGAGATGGTCTTCAGGCCCGCCAGCGCGAGGAACGAGGAGCAGGTCGAGAAGCCGTCTGAAGATTCCAACCTGGCGTCGAATGCGTTTCGCCTTCTTCGTGAGTGGAAGGTTGTTCCTGGAACGAATGACGAAGGCGTCGTTGAGGCAAACGCCCTCCGTAAGTGGCTAGAAGGCGCGCGTGAGTTGCTTGCAGAAGCCGACCGCACCGAGATCGGAGAACTGCAGATCGGGGAGGTCTTCGCACATTCACCTGAAGACCCGGACGGAACGTATCCTGCGCTGCCAGTTCGCGACATTCTGGAAGACGCACCTGACGAGCGTCTGGCTCGGGGCTTCTCGATTGGGGTCTACAACAAGCGAGGGGTCACATCTCGCGGGATGACTGAAGGCGGGCAGCAGGAATACGACCTGGCTAACAAGTACTCGGCGTGGGCGGAGGCAGTGCAAGCCTCACACCCGCGCACCGCAGCCACTCTCCGTGACATTGCCGAGACGTACCGCGACGAAGGAAGAAGGAACGACGAGGAGGCACGTCGATTCCTGGAAGGGATGGACTTCTAGGCGTTGTTCTTTCGGAGTTTCCGAAATCTGAGCCGAACGGACCTTCCGAGATCCGGAAGGTCGCACGGTAGGGGTACTTCGCTCCGACTAACATAAGAGCGAATTGCCCAATTCTTGTAGGTTGGGGGGTGTACCCCCCCCCCCCCCCGAAGATGTGGACCAAAGCGCTAGACGGCGACACATTGATCTCGGCTCATCGAGAGCCCGTTCTTGTCCTCTGAGGCTGACTAGACCAGCACAGCTTTCTTGGCCCTTCCAACGTCTGTCTGCGCATGGCAAGGTAGTCATGAGGCGCATCAGCATGCTGGACAATCCGCTTGGCACGGAAGTGCTTCGAGTGAAGGGGGACGGATGACAGTGGGGCCGGCGCGCACGGTTGTAGCCCTTCTCGAGAAGCTTCACACCGCGTTCTCAGGCTTCAACACCGCCTTCAATGAGGGTCAGTACGTCCTCTGGTTGGGTTCGGGCATCTCGCGCGACAGGGTAAAGAACGTCGCTGAATTGCTCACCAGCGTCGTCGAACACCTTCGGGTGAACATTGACATCGGCGACGACGACTGTGAATACCGGACCGCGCTCAACGAAGTGTTGCGACTCGCCGCCTTGCGACGTGAGGAGCTGGACACCCTCGACTTCTCAACCACATTCACGAGTTGGCCCTTGCGCGAGCGAATCGTCTCGACACTCATAACGAACTACTCGCAGGTGCTTGACGTTTCGGTGGGTGACTCGAATCCTGACGACTACCTGGTGTGGACCGCGCTCGATGTTCCCAACACCTACGGGGCACCGGACCTCGTTCCGGACGTCGAGCATTACTGCATCGCCATTCTCATGTTGGAGGGGCTCGTTTCGTCTGCCGTTACTGCCAACTGGGATGGACTTCTGGAGAAAGCCTTGGCTGAACTGACGCCGGCGTTCGAGTCCCGAGTTCGCGTTGCTGTAAAACCCGATGACTTCCGTAACGCGGGGCCCTCGATCGAGATCATCAAGTTCCACGGCTGCGCGGTTCGCGCCCGAGATAATCAGGGCGAGTACCGGCAACTCCTAGTTGCGCGCGAGTCGTAGATTTCGCGTTGGACTGAGCAGCCGGAGAATCGGTCGATGCGCAAGCACCTTGAGGTGCTCTACACGGACCGGTTGACGTTGATGCTGGGTCTGTCAGCACAGGACGCGAATCTCCACACCGTGTTTGCTGGTGCTATCCAGGACCTCGCTCGGCCTTGGCCGGCGTCCCCGCCGCCCGTGGTTCTCAGCGAGGAGCAGCTTGAGGCGTATCACCGCAACCTGCTCAAGATCACATATGGTTTGAGCTACCAGGGCAACGCAGCCGCGATCGCCCAGTCTGCCCTTCTAGGCGCCTACGGTAAGCCCACCTTGCTCGCCTTGGTGCTCGCCTCGCTTACTGAGAAGCTCAGCTTCTGGGTTCAGCCGGAGGTGCAGGAAACCTGGGGGGATGCCGCTGTTCAGCAGCTGCAGGATGATCTCCGCAGTCTCAGGGACTTGGTAGCGATACATGCCGACCCTGCTCATCCTGAGGCAGTTGAGTCTGAGGAGCGTCTGGGGCATCAACGTGCCTTTGCCGCTCGGATTGTCGATGTCGTCAACTTGGCGCTAGCAGTGTTTCGGACTGGGCAGATTCCAGCTCCGCGAAGTGGTCGTTATGAGCCGTTGTCTGCTCGTCCAGCTGCTCAGGCGGTCTTGGATCCCGATTTTCCGGCTCGGCAGTTTGGTCGACTCGGCGTTGCGTTGTCATTGGTCGGTCGAGGACTTGCCTCAGGGCAGTGGTCGGCTTCCACGGGAGATAGCAGCTTGCCGCAGGACGGAGTTTTGCGCTTGGCCACATCCGAGAGGAACACGCGGGTGTTCTTTGTAAAGGACAGCGCCGCATTGACGCAGCTTGAGGTGGATGGCTCGTTTGATGCCGGCGACCCTGACGTTCTGATTGTCATGGCAGACGAGGAGCCACCCGTTCAAACTCGGTCGCCGAGGGGGCGCTTCGGCCGGGGCGGTAAGCCTGGAGCAGGGCGGTTTAGCGTTGCATCGGGTGTGGCCGGCACGGCATCGCCCGATGAGCTGTACGAGGCGTTCAAGCTCGCAGGGGGCTTATGATGGCAGGTATTTCGGATGTTCTCACAGTCTTGGAAAAAGCAGGTTTCGAGAAGCTTGCTAAGCCCCTAACCGTCGTCGGTACGGAGTTCGACTTCGAAGCAGCAGCTCGTGGGACTGGCAGTTCGCACGACCTTGTGCTGATCATGACCGATCAAGTTCCTTCACGGCGACTTCAACGTCTGGTGGCTGGTTTGGCGCGGTCTCTTGACCTCGCCTCGTCGCGGCGGCCCGTGAGTCTCGTTTTCCTGGGGGCGATGGCTGCGGGCGACCGGGTCGAGCTAGAACGCTACGCGCGGGTGCTCTCCGTTGGCTCCTCGTTACCCAGCGTCTCGGAGGTCGAGGAAGCAATTGCGGTTCTGCTCCCGTTGAAACTGCCGAACACTGATCTCGTTCACGGAAACGACCCGGTGAACGAGGTGATGGCAACCCTTGGCATGTCGAAGGACACCCCAGATCACATCGCACTGGTCAGGGCTGCCGTCGATGGTGCGGAGGCGGTACGAGAGAGACTGCGCCGTTACGTGAACGCCGGAGTTGAGTGGCACGATGACTTGGAGGAGGACGATGAGTGATGTTCCAATCCGTAGCCTGACGGTTTCCGACTTCCGACGAATCGAAGGAACTCGAGAGTTCCCTCTAGACGCGCCTGTAATTCTCATCCACGGCCCAAATGGCACAGGAAAAACCAGCCTCCTCTCCGCGCTGGAGCTCGCACTGACCGGCGAGATTCGGAGCATGGAACGTCATTCAGATCGTTACCGCGCGCATCTGCCGTTCCTCGGACAGTCGTACGCAACGGTGCGGGTGGATATTGCCCAGCACCTACAAGGCGGCACGCCAGGAGTTCCCCTGACCGTCAGCGGTTCACGGCTGGAAGGTGCTCCGGCACTAAATCACGCAGCTTCAAAGTTCTACGCCGAGCGGTGCTACCTGGATCAGTCATCGCTGGGTCGTCTTCTGGATCTATATCAAGCTCGAGAAGGCAGTGAGCAGACTGCACTTGAGAAGTTCGTGAACGAGCTTCTTGGACTAGAGAAGCTCGACGCACTCCTTAGTGGGCTCAGTGATGCGAGTGACTTCAGATTACTCAAGAAGCTAGCGGCAGGTGTCGACGAGGCTGATCGTGAGGCGAAAGCGGCAGCCGCGGATCTGAAAGAAAAGACTGGATTGCGAACCGATGTCCGCGCGGAGGCTGCCAGCGCTCGGCAAGCCACACGAGACGTCCTCATCGAGCTCGACCTCGGACCCGCCGTCGGCGATACTGATATCGAGCTTATGGAGCGCGTGCGACGAGCGACCAAAGAAGACACCACCGCCGACGAGTTTGCCGTCGCAGAGAGGGTTCATCAGGAGCTCGTCGCTTTGGGCGGTCGCATTGCTGCGTCGGTCGAACGTCCGACCACACAACGGATCGAAGAGACACGCGCGGCCTTGGCTTCCGCAATTGCTGCCAAGGACGATTGGGAGCGTACCGACAGGTCAGGTATCGACGCTTGGGAGCGGGAAGCCCAAGCCGTCGGCGTAGATCTCCGAGTCGGACCCAGTACCGCGGTGCAGCACGCCACCCACTTAGTCGTCAAACAACTCGAAGCCGGAGCAGAGGTTGAGGTGAGAGCTGAGGCGGTCGGTGCCGAACTGGGTGCCGGTCGCGCCGAGCTAGAGGCGCTTCAGAAGCGCCTCTCGGACGCGCACGAGAACTCAAGCGCGCTCGTAGAGGGGTTGACCGCGCTCCGAAGCGTTGTCGAGGCAAGCAACATTTGCCCGATCTGTGATCGAGACATCACAGAGATTCGTAGGCATAGCCTCCGAGCTCATGTAGACGCCAAGCTAGACGAACTCACAAGCCACGGGCAGCAACTCGTCAAATTGCGCGCCGACCGTGACGAACTTGCGGCAAAGGTGTCTCGGCTGGAGGTTGAACACACTCAGCTCACTGGGCAGAGCATGTCTGCCGAGCAGCGCCAGGTACTCCAGCAGCGGCACTCGACGCTTTTGCAGCTGGCATCCGCGGCCGCAGGTATTGAAACAGCGAAGTCCAACGGGGCAGAGCTCACGCAGAGCGTTCGTGGTCTTCAGCAGACACTTCGCGAGCTTGAGGCCGCGGGTTCTGAAGACACTTACATCAGGAGGGAACTCGACAAATATGCCGTCCTCCTCAACGTCACCGTGGAATCAACCTCCGTTTCTTTCCAGTCAGTGTGCAATGACTTGCTCAAAACTGCGAAGGCGAGGGTCTCCCAGCTCGCCGATAAGGCCAACCACTACCAGGATGCGATAGACGCGGCGGCGAGCCTTGCAGCTGTGATCGAACGCGAGCAGGCCGTCGTACAAAGTGTCGCTGAGGCCGCAGAGCGCAAAAAGCAATGGGACGATCGAATCACGGAGGCGAAACGGCGTCAGGGAATCGCGAGAGAGGTTCGTGAGGCCGTTACAAAGACTCGAACTGAAATCGTCCATCGAGTCTTCACTGAATCCCTCAATGAGGTCTGGAAGACCGTGTTCACCAGACTTGCCCCGAACGAGGGATTTATACCAAGATTTGGAGTCCCCAGCGCAACCAAGAAGACCTTTGACATCAATCTAGAGACGACTCACCGAAACGGTGAGGCGGGTGGCCCACCCCAAATGATGCTCTCTGCTGGAAATCTGAACACCGCCGCGCTGTCATTGTTCCTCGCGCTCCACCTTGCCGTGCAACCCGTCGTGCCGTGCCTTGTCTTCGATGATCCAGTTCAGGCGATGGACGAGGTTCACGTAGCGCAGTTTGCTGGACTCATCCGTCTGCTCTCGAAGCAGAACGGCAGGCAAGTCATCATCGCTGTTCACGAGCGCGAGCTGTTTGATTATCTTGCCCTGGAGCTCAGCCCGGCATACGCGGGCGACGAATTGATTACAATTGAGCTCGGAGAGCGTGCGGACGATGAAGATCAAGGGATCAACCGCCACTCCTGGGTTCCGGACGTAGCGATCGCGGGATAGATCAAACAATTTGATCGGTTCCTTCCCTTCAGATGGGAACCAGGCTCACCATGTTGCTCAGAGCCTTCAAAGTGCGATTGGTCGACGGAGTCACGGTTGTTTGTGCGGGGCAGTGCAGAGGCGCTAGCTAACGATTCTGCACGCACTGATCTAGAAGTGTTTTACACGGCAGATCAAGATCTGAGTTCACGAGGGGGTCGCTGGATCGCTTGCGCGTAATGCACAGAGCATTCTTCTGAAATGCCTACCCAGGTCGAGCCGGCTGGGAGCGATGCTTTGGCGCTTAGGGTCAAGGGGTCGCAGATTCAAATCCTGTCAGCCCGACCATGAAGTCCCGGAAACCAACTGGTTTCCGGGACTTTTTCGTTGGCCCGCAGCGCGGGTAGGCGGTCAGAACCGCTCGTCGTATGCCGTTCGGCTCGCTTCGATCACGGGGACGTGCTCGCCGGCCCACTCGGCGAGTGCCAGCGCATGGGGGATGAGCGACTGCGCGAGGTCCGTC
Organism: Plantibacter sp. PA-3-X8; assembly: GCF_003856975.1. Taxonomy (NCBI): domain Bacteria; kingdom Bacillati; phylum Actinomycetota; class Actinomycetes; order Micrococcales; family Microbacteriaceae; genus Plantibacter; species Plantibacter sp. PA-3-X8. The sequence goes on along the minus strand of NZ_CP033107.1, from coordinate 3,185,029 downwards.
AACTCGTACTCGACCCGTGGTGGCACCTCCGCGAAGGTGGTGCGGGTGACGAGCCCGTCGCGCTCGAGGTTCCTGAGGGTGAGGGTGAGCATGCGTCGGGAGATGCCCGGGATGCGCTGCTCGAGCTCGGTGAACCGGAACGGGCCGTCATGGAGCGTCGCGATGAGGAGGAGCGCCCACTTGTCGGCGATGCGGTCCAGGAGTGAGCGGATGGCCTTGCCCTGGTCGCCCCGGACGGAACACAGCCTCTGGTAGCGGAGCACGGCACCCCTCGCGGCTCGGTCACACGCGTGTGCCTTTTGTACGCCGGTCCGATCCGGTCCACACTTGCGTCGGTTACCCATCGTAACCATCAACGCACACACGCACTCGGAGGTTGCACATGGTCATCGCCTACTGGATCGTCGCAGGACTGCTCGCGGTCCTGTACCTGTACTCGGGCGGCATGAAGCTCGTCCGCTCTGCCGAGCAGCTCCGCCCGATGATGGCGTGGGTCGACGGCATGCCGCTCTCAGTGGTTCGAGTGATCGGGCTGCTTGAGGTGCTGGGCGTGACCGGCCTCATCCTGCCCCCGCTCGTGGGCGTCCTCACTGGTTGACCGTCGCTGCGGCGGTCGGGCTGGTCCTGGTGCAGATCGGAGGCATCACCGTGCACGTGCGTCGCGGCGAGTTCCGGGTCCTCGGGCTGAACGTCGCCCTGCTGGTGCTCGCCGTCGTCGAGGTCTGGCTGGCGACGATCTGGCTGTAGCGGTGGCGGATCGGTGCTTGCCTCGTCAGCCGATTCACGGGACGAGCACGATGCGCCCGAACACGTCCCCGGCGTCCATGAGACGGTGCGCCTCGGCTGCGTCGCTCAGCGGCAGGGCGTCGTGGACCACCGGTGAGAGCGTGCCTCGGACGGCGTCGTCGAACACCTCGGCTCGCACCCGGGCGAGTTCCGCGCGCGGCACGGTGTCGAGGCTCAGGGTTCCGAAGGTGATCGATCGGCGGAAGCCGGCCAGGAGAGCCGTGCCGAAGTCCGCGGGCGGGAACCCGCCCACCACGCCCACGGCGATCAGGCGGCCGTTCGGCGAGAGCCGCTCGATGAACCGGGGGAGATCGGGACCGCTGACGATGTCGAGGATGACGTCGAACTCCGCCGGGGCGTCCGCATCGCCCGCGCCGGAGCGGTCGAGCACGTGGGTTGCACCGAACGCCCGCAGACGTTCCCCGCGTTCGGAGGACGAGGTGGTGACGGCGATGACGCCGGCGCCGGCACGAGCGGCCAGCTCGACGCCGGCCAGGCCGATACTCCCGGCGGCCCCGCGCACGAGGACGGATTCGCCCTCGGCCAGGCGAGCGCGTTCGAGCGCGAAGTGCGCGACCGGGAACGCGCTGCCCAGCGTCACCGCCTGGACGGACGTCAGGTCGGACGGCAGTTCGACGATCTCGTCGGCTCGCGCGATCACGTACTCGGCGTACGCGCCCGAGGTTCCCGTGAACGCCCACACCCGTCGACCGACCCACGCGGGGTCGACGTCGGGCCCGGTCGCGGTGATGACGCCGGCGGCCTCACTCCCCGGGATCATCCCCGAGTCCCGGGTGGCTTCGGCGATCCCGCCCCGGCGGATCACGACGTCGACCCCGCCGACGCCTGCGGCCTCCGTTCGAACGAGGACCTCACCGGCCCCGGGCGTGGGGACGGGCAGGTCCGTCACCTCCATCCCACTCGGTTCACCGAAGGTCCGGATGATCACTGCGCGCATGGGTGCACTCCGTTTCGCGGCGGGGGATCTGACCCGCCTCCCGCAACGTAACGGACGCACCCGTCCACTTGAGTAATGTGAGACACATGCCCGCGACACTGCCTCAGAACCTGCGTTCCGACGCCCAGGAGAACCGTGACCGCGTCCTCGCCGCAGCCCGCGAACTGTTCGGGACCGACGGTCTTCACGTGACGATGCGGGAGATCGCCCGCCGAGCCGGTGTCGGGCCGGCCACCCTCTACCGACGGTTCCCGACCAAGGCTGATCTCGTCAGAGCCGCATTCGTGAATGAGCTCGACGCCTGCCGCTCGATCGTGGTCGACGCCCTCGCGGACGTCGACCCCTGGCGTGGCTTCCGCGGCATCATCGAGGAGGTCCTGGTCCTCAACGCTCGGAACCAGGGGTTCACGGACGCGTTCCTCGCCGCCTACCCCGATGCCGTCGACTTCCGGACCCAGCGTGAACAGGCCGTGCGTGCGATCACCGCCGTCGCTCGTCGCGCCATCGACGCCGGCGCGCTGCGCGCGGACTTCGTCCTCGACGACTTCCTCGTGGTCCTGCTCGCGGCTCGCGGACTCTCACGTACGACGGAGACGGAGCGCGTCCGAGCTGCACGACGCTACGCCGCGCTCGTGATCGACGGACTGCGTGCGTCAGACCGGCACGGACCGCTCCCTCCAGCGCCACGACTCATCCCGAGCGTCATCCCGGCGTAGGCCGCACGACCAGGTTCACGATGCGACCCGCTTGCTTGCGTCAGCCGTGGTCGGGGTGAAGGCGTTGACGAGGTTGCCGTCGGGGTCGCGGAACAGCAGCGATCGGTTACCCCACGGCATGGTCGTCGGCTCGTTCACGAACGTCTCCACGACGCCCTGGAGCGTCGTGTAGACCGCGTCGACGTCATCGACGAGCAGATCGAGGATGACGGATCGGTTGGCTCGCGGTGCGGCGGCGTCCTCGCCCAACAGTGGGATGGTCGCTGAACTGGCGATCGCGAGCGTGCCGGTGTCGGTGCGCACCTCGGCGAACAGTGGGTGCAGTCGTGTCGCGGTCGCACCGGTGACCCGCTCGTAGAAGACGACCAGGGCGTCGACGTCGTCGGTGATGATCCGGGTGGCTGCGAGTTGCATGCGTGTCTCCTTGGCTGGTGGTCTTCCCCCACAGGTGCGGGGCGGTGACGACGATAGAGCCAATACCGGACCGATTTCGCCCGGTATTCTCATGAGATGGGACATGCCGGCTCGCCGACTGCTCGAGCGCTGCAGCTGCTCGAGTTGCTGCAGTCGGCGGAGATCCGCAGCGTGCCAGAGCTCGCCGAACAGTTGGGTGTGGATGAACGCACCGTGCGCCGCTCCGTGCAGCGTCTCGTGGACATGGATGTCCCGATCGAGTCGGTGCGCGGCCGCTACGGTGGGTACCGCCTCGCCGTCGGCCGACGGGTGTCGCCGATCATGCTCACTGACGAGGAAGCGGTCGCCGTCTTCCTCGGCTTGAGTGAAGCCCAATCGACCTCGGACTCCCCGGATGTCGCAGCGCAGATCGCCCTCGCGAAGATCCGGCGTTCCCTCCCGGCCGCATCCGTGGACCGCCTCGAGGCGGTCCTGCAGGCCGCAGCCCGGAGACCGTCGCGCCACGACGTGCCCGACGCGGGAGTCCTGCTCACCGTGTCGGATGCGCTCCGAGCGAGACGTCCCCTCGAACTTCGCTACCGCGACGCGGAGGACACGCCCTCGCGTCGCACGGTGCATCCGTTCGACCTGCTCGTCCATGCCGGTCGTTGGTACCTGGACGCATTCGACGTCGAACAAGCGGAGGAGCGCACCTTCCGGGTCGACCGCATCCGATCGGCGCGGACGCTGCCCGGGGTCTTCCCAGGCCCGGTCACTCGAGCGGAGCGCCCTCCACTCGTCGATCGCTTCGTGGGGGCGGACTACCGGTGGCACGTCCGGTTGCGCATCCAGGCGAGCGTCCCGCAGATACGTGCCCGCTTCCCGGAGAGCGTGGCCGTCGTGGAGTCGATCGAGGACGTATCTGGCTGGCATCGGGTGTCGATCCGAGCCAAACGCCTCGACTGGCTTCCAGCGGTGATCGCCGGGATGGGAGATCACGCGGTCATCATCGACGAGCCTGAGGATCTCCGTGAACTCGTGCGCGCGACGGCGACGCGGATGCTCCGCATCGCTGGCGGTGCTGAACAGTGGCCCGTCGCCGAGTAGCGGGCGACAATGCGGATCGTCTCGACGCGGGCGACCGATGGCCTGGTCGACGCGATCGCCGCGGGCGCGGCGGGTATCGGGGCACTCGAACAACTGGCCGGCGGGGCAGACGCGGGCGCACCGACCGATGAGCCGCTCGGACTCGTTCCAGGGCCTCTGTGGGCCTCATCCAGGTTCCGCATCGGCGGACGCAGGGCCGGGAGGAGCGCGGGGCGGCCACCGATGGTCCAGACCTGGCCGTAGAACTCGTCGCTTCGTGCGGTCGAAGCCGTTGCGGCCATGAGCGCAGGCTGCGCGTCACTCGACACCGTGCCTGCGGCGCTGAGGCGTGAGAGCAGGGTGACCACGCGACGGGCTCCGGTGTCTCGCTGGCGACCCATGCCCGGTTGGGCGGCTAACAGATTGGTGGGGGAGAAGCAGGGGTGGGACAGGTTGCTGGAGACACCCCACCGGCTCGACGACGTGTTCGCCCCTCGTGGTCGAGCGCACAGGCTGGAGGACCACAGCGCCAGCCCGGGCGAGGTCGGTGGCGATGCTTCGACCGATGCCGAGGATCCTGGTCGGCGTGAGGACCGCTCAGCTCGCCAGCCCCCCGCCTTGGGGGTTGTCGATGCCATGGCGTGATAGGAGCATCAGCTGCATCGGAACCAATGGAGGTTCGAATGCGGAATCCAGAGGTATGGCTTACCCTCGTCGCCTTGCTCGGGGGTGTCGTCATTACCGGGGCCCTCTTCGCGCCGATCGCAGCGATCATCGCCGGGGTCGGATTCCAACTCAAGCGGAAGGAACAGGGCATCGCTCCGGGGTTGTTGCTTTTCAGCCCTGCTGCGATCGTCTTGGCGATCTTCATCTACCCGGCCCACTTCCGTGCCGTCGCCACGTGTGATGCGATCGCCGCAGGGGCTTCGAACTCGCCGCTGGAGCGACTACTCGATACACCCATGGAGCGGCGGATGGACGCACTGGAGGCAGGCTGCAACGATCTGCCGTTCTACGAGATGCGCGAGTACTGACCCCCGGTCTCGACAGCGTGCCGTTCAGCTCGTTGCAGGGAACGGGCGCAGCTCCAGGCGACCGTTGCGGGCCATCGGGTGGCGGGCCGCGATGTCGATCGCCTCGTCGAGGTCGATGCACTCGAGGATGTCGAAGCCCCAGAGGGTGTCGGTCGCACCCGGGATCGGGCCGTTGGTGACGAATCGCTCGCCGGCGCGGACACGGACGCCGCGCGCCTCGCTCGGATCGAGCACGTCGCCGAGGAGCCGCCGCCTGGTCGTGTCCAGCTCCTGGACCCAGTGGTCGACGTCGGAGTCGTCGGTCGGTTCGTCGGGCACCGGGTCCGTGAGGACGAACATCATGAATCGCATACGGTTCCTCTCATTCGACGCTCGCGAGAGCGTACTCGTTGTCGCTATCGGACCGGGTTGACGACCGGGACTGCGCTCTCGTCGCGCCAGAGGGTCTCGATCGGGATCGACTGGCCGAGGACGCGCTCCGCCGCCCGATGGCCGGAGTGGAATGCCGCCGTCACCGTCGCGGGGTCGTCGGTCCAGGTGGCCTCGCCCGCGAGGTGCACGACGCCGCCGACCGGGGTCGCGAGGGCGTCGTGGTCGTCGGTCGTCGAGCCGACGGTCATGTAGGCATAGGACCCGCGCGAGAACGGGTCGTCATGCCAGCGCGTGACGTGCACCTCCGTCGGCTCCCCGACGCGGTCGCCGTACAGGCGCCGCAGCTGCTCGAGGATCGACTCCACGACGCGCGACTCGTCCCAGTCCCGGATCTCGACGGCCGTCGGGCCGGCGGCGAACGTGAGCAGCGTCGGCGATCCGTGCGCGGTCGTGAGGTCGTACCAGGAGTGCCAGCGTCGACTCTCCGGTCCTTGCTGTCTGACGGCGTAGACGTCGTCGTCCCAGAATCGCCGCTCGAACCGGAGGAAGACCTTTTCGAACGCGTTCATCCGCAACCGGGCGAGCGCACCGGCGACCGGCTCCGGCAGCGGGGGATCGATCACGAACTCCTCCGACTGCAGTACCCCGACCGGCACCGTCACCACCACCGAGCCCGCGTGCAGCACCACCTCGCTCGTCGGTCCCTGGGCGGTCACCTCGACGCCGTCCGCGGACCACCGCACGTTCGTCACCACGTGCTCGAGGCGCACATCGAGCCCCTCGGCAAGGCGCCGGGGGAGCACGTCGTACCCGTCGGGGAACACGACCTCGTCACCGTCGATCGCGTCGTCGTCGAGCCCGTGGGCCGCGAGGTCTTCGATCCACGCGCCGTACTGCTCCTCCGAACGATGCTCCAGGTACTCGCGGACCCGCTGCACCCGCTCGGCGTCCCAGTCCTGCAACGCGAGCGCCGCCTCGGTCACGTCACGGTACGACGCGTCCGGGGCTGACTCGGCGACGACACCGAGCAGCATCGCGTCGAGGGCGTGGACGTCCTCGGCGAAGCCGCGAGCCTCGGCGTCCGACAGGCGCTCGCCGCCGGGCCCGTAGTACGCGATCGGCCGGCTGTCCGGCTGGTAGCCGCCGACGGTGAACTCGACCGTCCGCATCCCGAACGCGTCGGCCGCCGCGGCGACCGCACTGTCGTTCACCCCGTGCACCCACGATGCGCCGAGATCGGTCACCTGACCGTCGCGACGCTCGGTCGACACCCGCCCGCCGACCCGGTCACGGGCCTCGACGACGACCACTGTTCGTCCGGCGGCCGCGAGGAGTCGTGCGGCGACGAGCCCGGCGACGCCGGCACCGACGACGACCGTGTCGAAGCGGGTGTCGGCGTCGGGCGTCTGCGTCGACGCCTCGTCCGACGCGCTCATCGCGGGTCGCCCATGTCGCCGGTGGCCGGTGTTCCGTCGATCCGTTCGTACTTGAGGTGGACGGTCCCTGCAGGGGAGGTGGTCGCCGGGCCGAGCAGGCGCAGCGAGGACGGCACGGTGCCGGTGGCGAAGACCCGCTTCCCGGTGCCGAGCGTGATCGGGTACACCCAGAGGTTCAGCTGATCGAAGAGTGCGTCGGCGAGCAGGGTCTGCACGAGGTCGAGGCTGCCGATGACGTGGATCTGCGCATGGCGCTCGCGCAGTGATCGAACGGCCTCCGGGAGGTTCGATCCGAGCTGCGTCGAGTTCGCCCACCCCAGCTCCCGCGGCTCGCGTGACGCGACGTACTTCGGCAGTCGGTTGAAGAGCCTGGCGATGCCGTCGTCCTGGCCGCCTTCCTGGTGCGGCCAGTATCCGGCGAAGATGTCGTAGGTCCGGCGACCGAGCAGGAGGGCGTCCATGCCCACCATGCCGGCGTCGATCTGCTCACCGTCGACCTCGTCGATGAGCGGTGCCTGCCAGCCGCCGAACCCGAACCCGTCACTGGGGTCCTCCTCCGGCCCACCCGGCGCCTGAGCGACGCCGTCGAGGGTCATGAAGAGGTCGATGTGGATGCGTCCCATGTCCTGCTCCGATCTGCTGCACTCACGATCCACCGGCCGGCAGGCGGTGTCAACGGCTGTCGGCTGAGAACGCACTGACGAAAGGGCATCGGCCGTGTCCTGGGCGAGTAGCGTTCGGAGTGGATCCGCTTGCGCACACCAGTGCACGGGCAGGACGTCGTTCGACAGATGAGAGGCATCACACCATGACCGATCTGGACACCATCCCCGTCACCACCCTCGACGGCCGGGACACGACCCTCGCGGAGTGGGACGGGAAGGCCAAACTCGTGGTCAACGTCGCGAGCCGCTGCGGCCTCGCGCCGCAGTACGAGAAGCTCGAGGCACTCCAGAAGGAGTACGCCGACCGCGGCTTCACGGTGATCGGGTTCCCGAGCAACCAGTTCCTGCAGGAGCTCGGCGACAACGAGAAGATCGCCGAATACTGCTCGGCCACCTGGGGCGTCACCTTCCCGATGATGGACAAAGTGAAGGTCAACGGCCGGAACCGGCACCCGCTCTACCAGGAGCTCGTGAAGACCGCCGACGCGAACGGCAAGGCGGGCAACGTGAAGTGGAACTTCGAGAAGTTCCTCATCGCGCCCGACGGCACCGTGCACCGCTTCCGTCCGACGACCGAGCCGGACGCCCCCGAGGTCATCGCCGCGATCGAGGAGAGCCTTCCCGCGTGACGCCGGGACGGCCGGGCGCGCTCACCGGTAGGTGACTCCGGTGAGCGCCTCGGCCGTCGTCCAGAGTTCGGCGGCGACGTGCTCGTCGCGGGCCGCCGAGGTCCGGTCGACGGGCTTCGGATCACCGCGCATCTCACCGAAGCCGCTCGGACCGTAGTAGCCGCCGGGCTCGACGTCGGGCGACGTCGCCGCGTAGAGCGTCGGAAGCGCACCCATCTCAGCGCTCTGACCGAGGAGCCGGGTTCCCCACGCGAGGAGCGGACCCTGCGCTGACTCGGTGTGGGACTGGAGCTCGGTCGACGCGAAGCCGGGGTGTGCGGCCACGGACAGCACCGAGGAACCCTCCGCCGTGAGGCGTCGCTGCAGCTCGGCCGAGAACATGAGGTCGGCGAGCTTCGACTGGCCATAGGCGGACCAGCGCCGATACGTCCGGTTGCGCCAATTGAGATCGGCCAGGTCGATCTTGCCGGCGCGGTGTGCAGCACTCGACAGCGTCACGACCCGCGTGGTGATGCGGTCGATCAGGAGGCCGGTGAGTGCGAAGGGCCCGAGGAAGTTCGTGCCGATCTGCATCTCGAAGCCGTCGGCCGTGCGTCGTTCCGGAACCGCCATGACGCCGGCGTTGTTCACCAGCACGTCGACCCGCTCGACGCCGTCCGCGAATCGACGGACGGACGCCAGGTCGGCGAGATCCAGCTGCCGCACCTCGACGTCGCCGGTCATCGTCGCCGCGGCCCGCGCGCCCTTGTCCGTATCGCGGCAGGCGAGGATCACGGCGGCACCGTGGGCGGCGAGCTCGCGGGCCGTGACCGCGCCGATCCCGCTGTTCGCGCCGGTCACGATCGCGACGCGGCCGTGCTGATCGGGGATGTCTGCTGCGGTCCAGGGGCTCATGAGGGCGACGTTACGCCATCACGATCTTCCGATTACACATATCGTTCACAGCTTCACCGATATATCGTTGAGCATCGTTCACGTACGACGAAGGAGAGCAATCATGGGTGGATTCCCAAGCGGTGGCGCAGGATTCGGTGGCGCCGGGTTCGGTAACGGCGGAGGCTTCGGCAACGGAGCCGGCTTCGGCAACGGAGCCGGCTTCGGTACCGACGGCATGTGGCAGATGATGGAGCAGCTGCGTTCGAAGTTCGAGAAGAGCGCCGGCTCGCGCGTCGGCCGCGGCGACGTCCGCTCCGCCGTGCTGGCCCTCCTGGCCGAGCAGCCGATGCACGGCTACCAGATCATCCGCGAGATCGAGGAGCGCAGCGGCGGCTCCTGGAAGCCCAGCGCAGGCTCGGTCTACCCGACGCTGCAGCTGCTGTCCGACGAGGGCATCATCACGGCCGAGGAGTCGGGCGGCCGCAAGACCTACGCACTGACCGAGGCCGGTCGCGACGAGGTCGCCGAGTCTGGCGCATCCGCTCCGTGGCAGAACGCCGAGTCGTCCGAGCACCCCGGCTTCACCGCTCTGCCGAAGGCCGGCGTCGAGCTGGCCCAGGCCGCAGCCCAGGTCGGCCGCACCGGAACGCCCGAGCAGGTCCAGCAGGCCGTCACCATCCTCGACGAAGCTCGCAAGCGCCTCTACGCGATCCTCGCCCAGGACTGACCGAGTGTCGTCGACCGGCGGGACGCCCAGCGACTCGGCGTCCCGTTTCGGCGAGCTCCCCATGAGCGGGCGGGCCGGCGTTCCAGCCGGTCCGCCCGCTCACGGGCGCGCCCGGTACCGTCGGATCCTCCGCTTCGCGAGCTGGCACCTGGCCGCCGCCTGGTGGTTCGAGATCGTCCTGCCGCGGTTCGGGCTCATCAAGCTGACGGAGCGGACCCGCACGCGCCGCATGCAGAAGTTCGCACGACGGTTCCACGTGCTCGCCGTCGACCTCGGCGGGCTCATGATCAAGGTCGGCCAGTTCATGTCGTCGCGCCTCGATGTGCTCCCGCCGGAGATCACGAAGGAGCTCGAAGGCCTGCAGGACGAAGTCCCGCCCGTCGCCTTCCCACGCATCCGCGCGCTCGCCGAGTCGGAACTCCGTGTGTCGCTCTCGCAGGTCTTCGCCGGCATCGACGAACGCCCCGTCGCAGCCGCCTCGCTCGGCCAGGCGCACCGCGCCCTGCTCGCTCCGGCGCTCGCCGCCGACTCCGGGCTCGACGCCGTCGTGCTCAAGGTCCAGCGGCCGGGCATCGACGAGATCGTCACCGTCGACCTCGCCGCCCTGCGCAAGGTGGGCGGCTGGTTGCGCCGCGTCCGGCTCGTCTCCGACCGCGTCGACATGCCCGCGCTCGTCGAGGAGTTCGCCGCGACGAGCCTCGAGGAGATCGACTACCTCCATGAGGCCGCGAGTTCTGAGCGGTTCGCCGCCGATTTCGCCGGCGACGACCGCGTCTCCGTCCCTGCGGTGGTGTGGGAGCGCACGACGCAGCGCGTCCTGACGCTCGAAGACGTCACCGCCATCAAGATCACCGACGCCGACGCCCTGCGCGCCGCCGGCATCGACCCGGTCGACGTGGCACCCGTGTTCGCGGCCGTCATGTTCGACCAGCTCTTCACCAACGGGTTCTTCCACGCCGACCCGCATCCCGGAAACATCTTCGTGACGCCCGTCGACGCCGCCCCGGGCGAGCGCCCGTGGAAGCTGACCTTCATCGACTTCGGGATGATGGGCGAGGTCCCGCCGACCACGAGGCGCGGCCTCCGGAAGCTGCTCATCGCCGCCGCATCGCGCGACGGCAAGGGCCTGGTCGACGCGATCCGCGACCTCGGCGTTCTCCTGCCCTCGGCCGACACGACCGAGCTCGAACGGGCCATGACCGCGCTGTTCGGACGCTTCGGCGGCATGGGGTTCGCGGAACTGCGCGACGTCGACCCGAAGGAGTTCCGCGACTTCGGCAACCAGTTCAGCGAGGTCATCCGGACGCTGCCGTTCCAGCTCCCCGAGAACTTCCTGCTCATCATCCGCGCGATCTCGCTCACCTCCGGTGTCTGCAGCGCACTCGACCCCGAGTTCAACCTCTGGGACTCCGTCGAGCCCTACGCCGCGCAGCTGCTCCGTGACGAACGCGGCAACGTCGTCCAGGACCTCGGTCGCGAGGCACTCGACATCGCCACGGTCGCCGTCCGCCTGCCGAAGCGTCTCGACGCGGTCATCACGCGGGTCGAAGCCGGCACCGTCGCGACCACCAACCCGAGACTGGAACAGCGGATCGCGCGGCTCGACCGCACGACGGGCCGGGTCGTCTCGGCCGTGCTGTTCGCCGCGCTGCTCGTCGCGGGAGCCGTCCTCCGGTCCGACGATGCCGTGCTCGGCACCGTCTTCATGGTGGTCTCCGTCGTGCCACTCCTCCATGCACTGTTCTCGGGGCGCCGCGGGCGCTGACCCCGGCGAGGGGTCGTCGCCACGGCACACTCCTGACGCGAAAACCTGGATCAACGGTCCATAGGCCGGTCCCCGGCGCTCCAGCACACTTGCCTGAATCGATCGGGCAAGCACGAGGGAGCACCACCGGATGGAATCGTTCGACGTCGCGGTTGTCGGTATGGGAGCTCTCGGCAGCGCCGCCGCCTACCACCTCGCCCCGTCGGGGCGCGAAGGTCGTCGCCTTCGAGCAGTTCGAACTCGGGCACGTCCGCGGTGCCTCGCACGACACCTCGCGGATCGTCCGGACGTCGTACGGCGCTCCGCAGTACGTGCGACTCGCGCAGTCGGCGTACCGCGACTGGGCCGACCTCGAGCAGGAATCGGGCGAGCGGTTGCTCACCATCACCGGCGGGGTCATCTTCCTGCCCGTCGACGGGCCCTACTCGGCCACCGACTTCACCGCGGCCCTGGAGGAGTGCGGTGTCCCGCACGAACTGCTGACGCCGGCCGAGGTGCAGGCGCGGTGGCCGCAGTTCCGGATCCCCGAGAACGTCGAGACCGTCTACACCGCCGACACCGGCATCGCCCACGCGGCGCGCACCGTCGCGACGCTGCAGCTCCGTGCTCGAGCACTCGGGGCGGACATCCGCGACCGCACCCGGGTCGACGCGCTGACCCCCGACGGCGACGGGGTCGTGGTGCAGACCTCCAGCGGCCCGGTGCGTGCCGGCAAGGTCGTCCTGGCCGCCGATGCCTGGGCGAACGAGCTGCTCGAACCCCTTGGCGCGGCGATCCCACTCGACGTCATGCAGGAGCAGGTCACCTACTTCCGCCCGGCCGACGCCGAGCAGCTCGATCGCGAGCGGTTCCCGGTGTGGATCTGGGAGGACGAGGAGTGCTACTACGGCTTCCCGACCTTCGGGGAACCGACGGTGAAGGCCGCACGCGACGTCTCGGAGAACCGCATGTCGCCGGCGGAGCGCACCTTCGTCCCGTCGCCGGACCTCACCGGGCAGCTGGCCGGCTTCATGGCGGACCTCGTGCCGGCGTCGGGCCCCGAGCTCCGCACGGTGACCTGTCAGTACGCGCTCACCCCGGACCGGAACTTCGTCCTCGGCCCGCTCGAGGAGCACCCGGACGTCATCGTCGCCCTCGCCGCCGGTCACGGCTTCAAGTTCACGCCCGCGTTCGGACGCATCCTCGCGGAGCTCGCGCTCGACGGGGAGACGAGCGACGACATCTCGAGCTTCGCCCCGTCCCACGCCCGCAGCGCCGACCGCGTCTCACCGATGCCGACCTCCGCGAGCTGATCCGGAGCTCGGCGTGGAGCGGGCCGGTCCGAGTGCTGCAGGTTACCGTCCGGCCTGCAACTGCTCGCGGAGCTCGTCGAGGCGGACGGCGATGCCGAGCCGGAACATGCGCTCGTCCTCGCGCCAGGAGGCTCCGAGGACCTGGTCGAGCCGGTCGAGCCGCTGGAGGATCGTGTTCGTGTGGAAGTTCAGGGCGCGCGCCGTGCGGGTGGGGCTCGCGTTGTTCCGCACGAACGCACGCAGCGTCCCGAGCAGGTCGGCGTTCCGCTCGGCGTCGTAGCGCCGGACGAGTCCGATGGTGTCGCGCAGGAAGTCGGCGAGCGCCCGCGCATCGGTGTCGAAGATCGCCGAGTAGGGCAGGAAGTCGTCGGTCGATGCGGTGAGGTCCGAGAGTTCCAGTGCGGCGATGAGTCTGGCGGTGCGCATCGCGCTGGTGAACGCGGAGGTGAGGGCGTCGGGAGCGGTGCGGGGCACGACGGCGACGACGGGTTGCTGGATGCTGCCGGCGACGTGTCGGCGGACGGCGTCGGCGTCGAGCGGCTGACGGTCGGAGGCGTGTGCGGCGACGACGTACCCGCGGTACTCGCCGACGAGCGCATGGTCGTCGAGTCGGCGGCCGAGCGCTCGGGCGGCGGTGGTCTGCTGGTCTCCCGGGACGGCAAGGAGCAGCAGGGAGTCGAGTTCGTGCAGGTCGATGCCGAGGCGCCTGGCTCGTCGTTCGACGTCGGATCGGCGTTCGGGCACGTCGTCGAGGAGGTCGGCGATGAGTTCGCTGCGGACCCGGTGGTCCGCGCCTGAAGCCGCCTCCTGCTGCAGTTCGAGGAGTGCCGCGACCTGCGCCGCGCGTTCGACGGTGCGGAGGTCCACGGCGCCGAGCTCGAAGTCGCCGTCACCGAGGATGAGGGCGCCGAAGTGCCGGCTGCCGGCGGACAGGGCGGCGACCGCTCCGACACCGCCGCTCGCGACGAGGACGCAGTGGCCGGAGCGACGGCTGTCGGTGATGGCCGCGCGGGTGACGTCGTCGAGGTCGAGCATGCCGGGGGAGAGCGGGAGACCGGCTGCCGCGATCACCCGGTCCTGCGCGTCGGTCACGGCGACCGCACGGCCGAGTGCGGTTGCGAGCGTCTCCGCGACGGGTGCGAATCCGCCCCCGGCGAGGACCGCCTGGACGAGCTCCTGGTGGACGGTGTTCGCCCGGTCGCGTTCGACGAGGTGGGCGGTGAGGTCCGCCAGGTTCCGTCGGCTGGCGTCCTCGGAGTCCTGCAGGTCGCGGAGGGTCTGCGTCGTCTGGAGGATGACCGAGGCGTGGTCCGCGAGCGCCGCCAGGAGCGCGACCTCGTCGGGGGAGAAGTCCTTCCGGTCGCGGTTGCCGACGAAGAGGACGCCGAGGACGTCATCGCTCGTGAGCATCGGCACGCCGAGCAGGGAGACGAGCCCCTCCGCTGCGACCGCGTCGTCGATGCCGCGCTCGTGTCGATCGGTCGAGTAGTCGGAGTAGTCCGCGACCCACTGGGCCGTGCGCGATTCGACGACGACGCTCGCGAGTCCGCGCCCGGGAGGCACCCGGAGTGTCTGGAAGGACGGACTGACGGAGCCACTCGTCTCGCGGACCCGCAACTCGTGGGTGACCGGGTCGAACTCGGACAGGTAGGCCAGATCGACGCCCATCATCTGGTGGGCGCGCTGGACGAGTCTGGCGAGCACGGCGTCGCTGTCGCGGAGCTCGGCCAGTTCGCGGGCGCTCGAGAACAGGGCTGAGAGCTCGTGCTCGCGGCGTCGCAGCCGGATCAGCTCCCGCTCGGTGTCGTGGGGTTCGGCGTCGACGAGGTCGGTGGTCGTTCGCACGTCGGCAGGCTCTCGCATCGGGTCTCCTGACTGGTCCCTCAGGAGTCTAAGGCGACGGCCGGTCCAGCGGGGTGTGGGATCCGCCCACACGATCGCCGATCCGCTAAGTCATCCGCCCATCGTCGTCGACGATCACCGCTCCTAGGGTCGTCTTGACCGCAGCACCGAGGATCCGGTGTCTGCCTGTACCGAAGGGCGACCCATGCCGAGAAACAGCCGAATCCAGGGGCTGCGCGACCACACGCCGGACGAGCGGCTCGACCTCGTCGCCGAGGGGGCCGGGATCGCGGCGGAAGCGCTCGCCGCACTGCGACCCGATGCCGGTCTGTCGATCGCCCAGGCGGACCACCTCGTGGAGAACGTGGTCGGCGTCATCGCCGTCCCGGTGGGCGTCGCGACGAACTTCACCATCGACGGCGAGGACCGACTCGTCCCCATGGCGACCGAGGAGCCGAGCGTCGTCGCCGCGGCATCCAACGCCGCCCGCATCGCGCGCGTGCACGGCGGGTTCCGGACGTCGTCGTCGGGCGACGTCATGATCGCGCAGATCCAGATCCTCGACGCCGTCGACCCGCACGCCGCGCGGCTCCGCGTCCTCGAGGCCCGCGACGAACTGCTCGCCCTCGCGAACGAGCTCGACCCGATCCTCGTCTCCTTCGGCGGCGGCGCCCGCGACATCGACGTGCGGATCCTGCCGACGCGGGTGGGGACACAGGTCATCGTCCACCTCCACGTCGACGTCCGCGACGCCATGGGCGCGAACGCCGTGAACACGATGGCCGAGGCGATCGCACCCCGCATCGCCGAGATCGCCGGATCGCGGACCCTCCTGCGGATCCTCACGAACAAAGCCGACCAGCGCATCACCCGAGCCAGGGCGGTGTTCGACGCCGACCTCCTCGGCGGTGCGCAGGTCGTCGCCGACATCGTCGCCGCGAGCGCGTTCGCCGAGGCCGACCCGTACCGGGCGGCCACGCACAACAAAGGCATCATGAACGGCATCACGGCCGTCGTCCTCGCCACGGGCAACGACACCCGGGCGGTCGAGGCCGGCTGTCACTCCCACGCGGCGCGGTCCGGTCGCTATGCGGCGCTGTCGCAGTTCGAGCAGGACGCCGACGGGAACCTCGTCGGCACGATCGAGGTCCCACTGGCCGTCGGACTCGTCGGCGGAGCGACGAAGGCACACCCGACGGCGCAAGCGGGCGTGACCCTCCTCGGCGTGGAGACGGCCCGGGAACTCGCGGCCGTCATCGCCTCGGTGGGCCTCGCCCAGAACCTGGCCGCGTGTCGGGCGCTCGCCGCCGAGGGCATCCAGCGCGGCCACATGACCCTGCATGCCCGGACGATCGCGGCGAGCGCCGGTGCGACCGTGGACGAGATCGGGGCGGTCGCGGCGAGGATCGTCGCTGACCGTCGGATCCGGGTCGAGTACGCACGCGAGGTGCTCGACGAGCTCCGGGCGACCTCGGCATGAGCGGCCTGCCGCAGCCCCGGATGGAACCGGTCGACGGTCTCCCGACGCGGGTGCGCGTCTACGAGGTGGCGCCGCGCGACGGGCTGCAGGCCGAGACGGACATCCTGCCGACGGCGGTGAAGGCGGAGCTCTGTCGGCGTCTGTACGAGGCGGGGTCGCGGGACCTCGAGGTGACGAGTTTCGTGCCGGCCACCTGGATCCCGCAGTTCGCGGATGCGGAACGGCTCGTCGCGGGCCTCGACGTGCCGACGGGTGCGCGGGCGGTCGGCCTCGTGCCGAACCTGCGCGGCCTGCATCGGGCGATCGCCGCGGGTGTCCGGGAGGTCTCCGTCGTCGTGAGCGCGTCGGAGTCGTTCGCCAGGGCCAATCTCAACACCTCGCGCGAGGGTGCCGTCGAACGGGCCGAGGAGGTCGTCGCCGCCGCGACCGCGGAGGGCGTGCCGGTGCGCGGCTACGTGTCGATGGCGTTCGGGGACCCCTGGGAGGGTGCGGTCGATCCGGCGACGGTCGTCGAGGCCGCCGTGCGGCTGTACCGCGCCGGGTGTTCGACGGTCGCCGTCAGCGACACGATCGGGGTCGGGACGCCCGGGCTCACGACCCGGGTCGTCCGGGACGTGCTCGCCGCCGGGATCCCGGTCGAGGCGGTCGCGCTGCATCTGCACGACACCTACGGGCAGGGACTCGCCAACGTGTACGCGGCGCTCTCGCTGGGCGTCGCCGAGTTCGACTCCTCCGTGGGTGGCCTGGGTCGCTGCCCGTACGCGAAGGGCGCCACCGGTAACCTCGCAACCGAGGACCTCGTGTGGATGCTCCACGGGCTCGGGATCGAGACCGGGCTCGACCTCGGGGCCCTCGCCGCGACGACCGCCTGGTTGGCGCGCGTCCGGGGCGTCGCAGCCCCCTCGAACGTGGCGACGGCCCTGGCGGCCGCAGCGTCCGCGGTCGACACCCCGAGCACCGCAGGAGGCGGCAGATGAGGCACACCACCGAGTACGTCCAGGGCGACGTCGAAGCGGTCCGCGCGCTGGTGCGCGAGCACCCCTGGGCGACGGTCGTCAGTCACGTCCCAGGTCGTGGGCTCGTCTCGTCGCACTATCCGGTCCTGCTCGAGGAGGACGAGGACGGGATCGTGCTCCTCAGCCACGTCGGGCGGCCCGATGAGCGACTGCACGAGCTCGGTCAGCACGAGGCCATGGTGATCGTCTACGGCCCCCAGGGGTACGTGTCGCCGAGCTGGTACGACACGTCGCCGGCCGTCCCCACCTGGAACTTCGCGGTCGCGCACCTGTACGGGGTGCCCGAACTGCTCTCGGACGAGGAGAACCTGCAGGTGCTCGACCGCCTCGTCGCCCACTTCGAGCGCGTGTTGCCCGAGCCGTACCTCATGAACGGGACGATCGCGAACAGCGAGTACGCGGCACGCATCGTCCATGGGACGGTCGGATTCCGCCTGCGCGTGACCCGGTTCGAGGCCAAGGAGAAGATGAGCCAGGACAAGCCGGCCGAGGTCGTCGAACGGGTGATCACGGCGCTCGGGGAGCCGGGTCCGTACCGGAACCCGAGCCTCGCCGCCCGCATGGCGGCCCTCCACGGGCTCGACTCTGGGACAGCGGCACCGTCCACCGACGACGGGACACCGGCACGGTGACCGCGACCGACCTCACGCTCCGGAACGCACGACCCTCCGGCAGCGAGCCCGTCGACATCCTCGTCCGCGACGGTCGGATCGCCGAGATCCGACCGGCAGGGACGGCCCCGGCGTCCGGCGAGGTCGTGGACGTCGCCGGACGCACGATCGGACCGGGGCTCTGGGACGCCCACGTCCACATGACCCAGTGGGTGATCCAGCGGCGACGGATCGACCTGACGGAGACCGCCAGCGCGGCCGACGTCCTCGCGGCCGTCCGTCGCGCCGTCGACACCGATGCACCCCTCACCGACGGGTTCCTCATGGGGTACGGGTTCCGCGACGGCCTGTGGGCGCAGCCGGCGACGCTCGCCGCGCTGGAGGCCACCGAATCGGACGTACCCGTCGTCCTCGTCAGCGGCGATCTGCACTGCGCCTGGATGAACACGCGCGCCGCGCGACGACTCGGTCTGGACCTCGACGCGAGCGGAGTCGTCGCCGAGGCGCCGTGGATCGAGGCGCTGCAGCGGATCGACCAGCGCTCGGGGCTCGCCGCGCACGCCTACCGGGACGCCGCCGACGCGGCAGCCCGGCGTGGTGTGGTCGGGGTCGTCGAGTTCGAGAACACCGACAATCTCGGCGAATGGTCCGAGCGCATCGCGGACGGCGCGACGAGCCTGCGGATCGAGGCCGCCGCGTGGCCCGACCGGCTGGAGTCCGTCATCGCGGCGGGACTCCGCACCGGCGACGCGATCGACCCGGCCGGACTCCTCACCATGGGGCGACTCAAGGTCGTCGTCGACGGTTCCCTCAACACGAGGACCGCCTGGTGCTGGGACCCGTATCCGGGCGTCGACCCGTCGAGTGCGCACGCCTGCGGTGTCGAGAGCGTCTCGGTCGACGAACTCCGCCGACTGTTGGAACGAGCGAGGGGCGCCGGGATCGCGGCTGCCGTCCACGCGATCGGCGACCGAGCCAACACCGAGGTCCTCGACACCTTCGAAGCGCTCGGGATGCGCGGCGTCATCGAGCACGCCCAGCTCGTGCGCGAGCAGGACTTCGCCCGGTTCGCGAGCCTCGGTCTCATCGCGAGCGTGCAGCCCGAGCACGCGATGGACGACCGGGACGTCGCCGACCGCCACTGGAGCGGCCGCACGGGTCGCGCCTTCGCGTTCGGATCCCTGCACCGCGCAGGCGTCGGCCTCCGACTCGGCTCGGACGCTCCGGTCTCGCCCCTCGACCCGTGGCAGGCGATCGCCTCCGCGACGAGCCGGAGTCGCGACGGACGCGACGCCTGGCACCCCGAGCAACGGCTCCCGCTGGACGTGGCCCTGGCCGCGAGCGTCCGGACGTCGATCGCGGTCGGGCAGCCCGCCGACCTCGTCATCACGGACCTCGACCCGTTCGACGCCGACGCCGAGCGGCTGCGGTCGATGCCGGTCGCCGCGACGCTGCTCGGCGGTCGCTTCACCTGGTGCGCGATCTGATGGCAGCTGAGACGGAGACCCCCACCGTGACACCGCAACCCACCGCGACGCCGACCCGCTCGCAGCTCTTCACGAACGCCCGGGTGTTCACCGGCACCGACGAGACGGGCTTCGCCTCCGCGTTCCGCATCGTCGACGGCCGCTTCGACTGGGTGGGCGAGGCGTCCGCGGTCGCAGGTGAACCCTCGGTCGACCTCGGCGGACGCACCGTGCTCCCCGGCCTCATCGACAGCCACACCCACCCGGCGCTCATGGCCGCCACCGCCATTGCCGCCGAGTGCTTCCCGCCGTCGGTGGTCTCCATCGACGGACTCGTGGAGCGGCTGCGAGAGCACCAGGCGACGCTGACCGCGCCGAGCGCCTGGGTGCTCGGCCGCGGATTCGACGACACGAAGTTCCCCGAGGGACGGATGCCGACCACGGCCGACCTCGACGCGGTGTCAACAGAACGCCCCGTCCTCGTCTGGCGCTGCGACGCCCACTCGGCCGTCTGCAACACCGCGGCGCTCCGGCTCGCAGGCATCACGGCCACCACGCCCGACCCCTCGGGTGCGCGTTTCGAACGCGGACCGGACGGCGAACCGAACGGCGTCCTCACCGAGATCGCCGCGGTCGACGCGGTCGCCAGGTTCATCTCGGTGCCCGAACGCGACGAGCAGGTCGCCTCACTCGTCGCGATCGGCGAAGAACTGGCCTCGCGAGGGATCGTCGCCGTGTGCGACCTGCTGTCCAACCGACTGCACGACCCCCTCGACGCCTTCCGCGCCGCTGCCGCCAAGGGGCTCCGCACCCGCGTCGCCCTCTACCCGGGCTGGGACCCCTCCGCGCCACTCGCCGAGCTGACCCCGGACGATCGCGAAGGGCGGATCCGCATCGGCGGAGTGAAGGTCGTCCTCGACGGGGCCTACTCGAACCGCACCGCCTGGGTCGCGGAACCGTATCCCGAATCCTGCGACCACGGACTCCGACTCGTCGAGGACGACGACGTCCTCACAGCCGGCGCCTGGGCTCGCCGCAACGGCGTCCAGCTCGCGGTGCACGCCATGGGCGACCGCGCCCTCGACCGCGTCGCGAGCCTCTTCGAAGACCAGGAGCCCTGGCTCGACGGCACCCCCTCCGTCCGCATCGAGCACGCGACCATCATCAGCGAGGAGTACGCCGAACGGCTCCGCTCCGCGCGCATGACGTTCGGGATCGCCACCCACACCGTGTTCTTCTTCGCCGAATACGACGGCTACGAGCTCGCCCTGCGCGCCGAACAGGTCCCCGACGCCTACCCGATCGCCCGGTTGTTCCGCACCATCGGGCCGCTCGCGCTCTCCTCCGACCGCCCGGCCACCGCCTGGAGCGGCGCCGACGACGTCATGCTCTCCGTCGAGGCCGCCGTCCGACGCCAGGCCTACAACGGCGCCGACTTCGTCCCCGAGGAAGCCATCAGCGTCGCCCAGGCGCTCCTGCTGTACACGGGACGAGCCGGCCTGCTCTCGCCGCTCGACAGCGTCGGCCGGATCGCCACGGGATACGACGGCAGCTTCGCCGTCCTCGACCGCGACGTCTTCTCCGTCCCCGCGGACGAGATCGCCACCGTCCGGGTCGCCGAGACCTGGATCCGCGGCGAGCAGGTGTACCGGCGCTCGCCCCAGGACGAGGGGGTCCGCTCATGACCGGCTTCCAGGGGGACGCGACCGCGATGCGCGACGAGCTGATCGCCGTCCGACGTGAGCTGCACCAGGGGGTCGAGATCGGCCTCGACCTGCCCGTGACCCAGGGGATCATCCTGCGCGAACTCGCGGGGCTCGGCCTGGAGATCACGACGGGCACCGGGCTCTCCTCGGTCGTCGCCGTCCTCCGGGGCGGCGCCCCCGGCCCCACCGTGCTGCTCCGTGCCGACATGGACGGTCTGCCGGTCACCGAGGCGACCGGGCTGCCGTTCGCGTCGACCTCCGGGGCCATGCACGCCTGCGGCCACGACCTCCACATGGCGGGTCTCCTCGGCGCCGTCCGCCTGCTGGTCGCCCGTCGCGCCGACCTCGCCGGCACGGTCGTGTTCATGTTCCAGCCCGGGGAGGAGGGCCAGGCCGGCGCGCGGATCATGCTCGAGGAAGGTCTGCTCGACATCGCCGGAGAGCGGCCCGTCGCGGCGTACGCGCTGCACGTCGACTGCAGCATCCCACGCGGGCAGCTCGTCACGCGGGAGGGCGCCATGATGGCGAGTGCCAACGCGTTGCAGCTCACGGTCCGTGGGACGGGCGGTCACGCGGCGTTCCCGCACCTCGCCGTCGATCCGGTGCCGGTCGCCGCACACCTCATCCTCGCCGTGCAGACCTTCGCGGCCCGTCAACTTCCGGCCACCGACCAGGCCGTCATCTCCATCACCCGGCTGAGCAGCGACTCCGAGGCCAGCAACGTGCTCGCCTCGGCCGTCAGCCTGGAGGCGAACATCCGCACGCTGTCGAAGGCGACGCTCGAGACGGTGCGTGAGCAGCTGCCTGAGCTGCTGACCGCGATCGCCGAGGCGCACGGCTGCACCCTCGAGTCGACGTTCATCGCGTCCTACCCCGTCACCGTCAACGACCCGGAGGAGACGCGGTTCGTCCTCAGCACGCTCGACGCACTCGTGGGGCCGGGCCGGGTCATCCGCCAGGAGGTGCCGTCGACGGCGTCGGAGGACTTCGCCTACATCCTCGACGAAGTCCCCGGCACGCTCGTCTTCGTCGGTGCCGCCCCCGACGAGGGCTCCGTCGCCCTGCACTCCGAACGCGCGGTGTTCGACGACGACGTCCTGGACCTGCAGGCCGCGGTGCTCGCCGAACTCGCCTGGAGGCGCCTGCAGCTCGCCTGAGCGACGGTCGACCGTCCGGGTGGCGAGTGGGACATCCCGGACGTATCCGACAGTCGGGGCAGCGCATGTGCCCTGGATGGGTAGCATGGACACGTTCCGGATTCCGACGACGAAAGGGCGCGCGTGATCACCGCAGAGGACATCACGAGGCGCTCCGCGATCGCCGAATACCAGGTCGTCGGTCGTCCGCCCGAGACGGACCTCGAGAGCCTCGTCCACCTCGCCGCGGCCATGTGCGGCGTGCCGACCGCCGTCATCAACATCATCGACGACCGGTTCCAGCACCAGATCGCTGCGGTCGGGTTGGAACCGGCGAGCTGCTCGCGCGAGGACTCGATGTGCGCGGTCGTGTTCCAACAGCAGGTGCGGACGATCGTTTCAGACGCTCGTGAAGACCCGCGCTTCGCGGCGAACCCCTTCGTCACCGGTGAGCTCGCCAACGTCCGCTTCTACGCATCGAGCCCGCTCGTCACCCCCGACGGTGTCCCGATCGGCACCCTGTGCATCTTCGACGACCGTGTCCGTGAGCTGACTCCGGAACAGGGCAAGGCGCTCGACCTCCTCGCGAGGCAGGTCGTCGACGTCCTCGAGCTGCTCCGCCTCACCTACGAGCTCGGCCAGTCCAACGAGCAGCTCGCCCAGTTCGCCGGCCAGGTGAGCCACGACCTGCGCAACCCGCTCATGGCGGTCTCCGGGTTCCTCGAGCTCGCGACCGACAGCCCGGAGATGGCGAACGCGCCGCACGCGGCGAAGGCGCTCGCGCGAGCCGAGTCCGCCGCCGATCGGATGGCGGCGATGATCACCGACCTGCTCGACTTCGCCCGGATCGGTGGCGCCCGTCCGCGACGCGCCCCGATCGACCTCGGGCCGCTCGTGTCCTCGGTGGTCGAGGACCTCGATGCGACCATCACCTCGACCGGCGCGACCGTCGACGTCGACACGCCTTTCCAGGTGCACGGCGACGAGACGTTGCTGGGCGCGCTGCTGCAGAACCTGATCGCGAACGCGGTGAAGTTCAGTGCGGCCGCCGGAGTCGTCCCGCACGTGCTGGTGCAGGCCGAGCGGGTCTCCGCCGGGGTGCTGGTCGCGGTCGAGGACAACGGTCCTGGTGTCGCTCCGGAGCAGCGTGAGCGCGTCTTCGACCTCATGGAACGCGCGGCGGGGAGCGAGGTCGCCGGCCTCGGCATCGGCCTCTCGACCTGTCGACGCATCGTCGAGGCGCACGGTGGCCGGATCGAGATCGACGAGTCGGGGCTCGGGGGAGCGAGCGTCTGGTTCCTGTTGCCCGACGCCCGATCAGCGGCCTGAGCCGCCCGCGCGTGCGCGGTGCCTGCGGACGCCCGACCGGTTGGCGCACCGCACCGAGCAGTAGCGCTGACGACCGTTGCGGGTGACGTCGACGACGACCCGCCGGCAGGTGTCGCCGGGTTCGGTCCCCGCGGCACACCGACCGAGACGCTGCATCCCCCTCGTCGTCAGGTGGAGGGCGGTCCCGACGCTGATCACCGCGCCGAGGACCTCGGGGAGCGCCTGGTGCTCGTCGCGGTAGTGCAGGTGCCACCCCTCGCCGTCATGGTCCGTCAGCCGCGGGAACGCGGCCGCAGCGGCCATCTGACGGTTGAGCGCGGCCGCCCTGGCCTGATCGTCTGCCGCGTCGACGACGGTCAGCCACTCGTCGACGACCCGGCGGACGCGGGCGTGGTCATGGGGGACCTCGGTGAAGGGCATCGTCATCCCGTGCTCCCGGGTGCGGGCGACGATGGCGTCCCGGTCGTCGGGCCAGTCGTTCGCGAGCGAAGCGGCCAGGAGGACGGCGTACGAGCCGTAAGGGTTGAGATGCATAACGCCATTACATCATGGTGGAGTCATGACCCTCCTCGACGCACCCCCGCAGTCCTCCGAACCGTCGCCGAACGCCGTCGACGCCTGCCGCCACATCTGGGCGACGGAGTCGGCGCACACCACCTCGGAGGGGTCGCTGCGCTACCTCCGGTGCGCCGCCTGCGGCATTCGTCGGGTGGAACTGCGACCCCACGGCGACGCACCGGCGGAGCCGGTCACGCGCCAGGACATCCCGCCGCGGTGACGCATCACCGAGACCGTCCACGCTGACGTCCTCCCGCCACGCGCGTTAGCGTTGGAGGAGTGGTCTGCGGGACCGCACCCGCCCAGTGACGAGAGGAACCCCATGAGCGCCGACGTCTGGCTCGACAAGGAATCACCCGAGGTCTATCAGGCGCTCGTCGAGACCGGCCGCGCCGCGGGTCGCGCGGCTCTCGACGCCGGCATCGACAAGCGGCTCATCGAGCTGATCCGGATCCGGGCCTCGCAGATCAACGGTTGCGCGTACTGCCTGCGTCTCCACGTCGCTGACGCGATCGCGCTCGGCGAGACCACGGAACGCCTCGCCATCCTGTCCGCCTGGCGCGACAGCGAGTACTTCAGCCCGGTGGAGCAGGCCGCACTCGCGATCACCGAGGACGTCACCCTCATCGCAGACGTGCAGCATCGCCGGCGACTGCCGGACGACGACCTGTCGACGCTCACGAACGGTCAGATCGCCGCGGTCCGGTGGCTGGCGATCGTCATCAACGCCTTCAACCGCGTCTCCATCACGAGCCACTACCCGGTGCACCCGGAGCAGGCGGACTGAGGGCGCTCAGTCCTTCCGGCGCCTCGCGCCTCGGAACCACGCTGCGACGCGGGTGCGCAGTCCGTCGGAGTACTCGTTCGAGAGGTCGAGGGTCTCCTTGCCGAGATCGCCGCCGTTCCTGATGGACTCGAGCGCCCGCAGCGCCCGGGCCTCCTGCTCGGCGGCTCGCTTCCTGCGGTCCTCATCACCCATGCGCCCAGCCTAGACGCGGTCGACGGTGACGCCCCCGTTCAGACCGTCACGTGGTGACGGCCGATCGGCAGCATGAGCGGCTTGCCCGAGGTCGGGTCGGTGATGACCTGGTTCTGCAGTCCGAACACCGCGCGCACCGTCGACTCCGTCAGCACCTCGTGGGGTGTCCCCGCCGCATGGAGGCGCCCACCGGCAAGGGCGACGAGGTGGTCGGCGTAACGTGCGGCGAGGTTCAGGTCGTGCAGCACCATGACGATGGTCGTCCCGCGGGAACGGTTGAGGTCGGTGAGGAGGTCGAGCACCTCCACCTGATGGCTCACGTCGAGGAAGGTGGTCGGTTCGTCGAGGAGGAGCAGGTCGGTCTGCTGCGCGAGCGCCATCGCGATCCACACGCGCTGACGTTGTCCGCCGGACAGCTCGTCGACGTGCCGGTCCGCGAGCTCGCTCGTCTCGGTGGCGTCGAGCGCCGCAGCGACCGCGACGTCGTCCTCGGTGCTCCAACGAGAGAGGAAGCCCTGGTGCGGGTGTCTGCCTCGCCCGACGAGGTCGGCGACCGTGATCCCCTCCGGTGCGATGGGCGACTGGGGGAGCAGGCCGAGCGTGCGTGCCAGCTGCTTCGCCGGCAATCGGTGCACGTCCTTACCGTCGAGGACGACGCGGCCGCTCCGAGGCGTCAGTAGGCGGGACATCGAACGCAGCAGCGTCGACTTGCCACAGGCGTTCGCGCCGACGATCGCCGTAACCCGGCCGGGCGGAACGAGGAGGTCGAGTCCGTCGATGACGGTCCGGTCGCCGTAGCCGAGTGCGAGTCGCTCGACGAGGAGCTGGTGTTCCGTGGTCACAGGGTGCCTCCGGGATGGTCGGGTGGCGTGCCGGTCACAGCGAGCCACCGGCGCGGTTGGTGCGGATGATGAGCCAGATCAGGAACGGTGCCCCGAGCACTCCGGTCACGACGCCGACGGGGTAGCGCGCGCCGAGGAGGTACTGCCCGGTGAGATCGGCGACGAGGACGAGGAGGGCGCCCACGAGCGCGGCGGGCACGAGCATCGACCCGCCGCGTCCGACGATCCGCGAGGCGATGGGGCCGGAGAGGAACGCGACGAACGCGATGGGGCCCGACGCCGCTGTCGCGAACGCGATGAGGCCGACTGCCGCGACGATCACGATCAGGCGGGTCCGGTCGACGCGGACGCCGAGTGCGGCGGCGGTGTCGTCGCCGAGTCGGGTCGCGGCGAGGTTCCTGGACTGGGCGAGGAGGACGGGGCCGAGCACGAGCAGCGCGACGACGACCGGACCGACCTGCGACCAGCTCGTCCCGTTGAGACTGCCGGTCAGCCACCGGGTCGCCTCCTGCAGGTCCCACTGGGCTGCCCGCGACAGGATGTACGTCGTCACACTGTCGAGCATGGCGGCGACACCGATGCCGATCAGGATGAGTCGGGTTCCGGCGACGCCGCCGCGGTAGGCGAGGACGTACACGAGGACCGCGACGGCGAGGCCGACGACGATGGCGAAGACCGACACCTCGGTCGCGCCGAGGGAGAGGGTGACGATCGCGAATGCGGCGGCCGCGCTCGACCCGGCGCTGATGCCGATGATGTCCGGACTCGCGAGGGGGTTCCGCAGCATCGTCTGGAAGGTGACGCCGGCCAGACCGAACGAAGCCCCGGCGATGACCGCGAGGACCGCCCGGGGGAGCCGCAACCGTCCGACGGTGAAGGAGGCGCCCGGCACGTCCTGACCGAGGACGACACGCACGACGTCGCTCGGCGGATAGAAGGTGTTGCCCACCATCAGGGAGATCAGGAAGACCGCGACGATGAGTGCGGCGAGGGTGGTCATGACGGCGACCCGGCGACGGCGGCGCCCCCGGCGTCCACCGACAACGCGGTCGAGGGTCGAGGGCGTCCGTCCACCGAACCCGGGCGCCGCGACGGGTTGGCGCTCGGTCACAGGGCGCTCACCTTCTGCCGACGGACGATCGCGATGAAGATCGGAGCGCCGATCAACGCGGTGATGATGCCCACGTCGATCTCCGCGGGGCGGGCGACGATGCGGCCGAGGACGTCGGCGACGGTGAGGAGGATCGCCCCGACGACGGCTGAGAAGGGGAGGAGCCACCGGTGGTCGACGCCGACGATGAGCCGACAGGCATGCGGCACGACGAGCCCGACGAAGCCGATGGGACCGGTGACCGCGGTCGCCGCCCCGCAGAGCACCACCGAACCGAGGGCCGCCGCACCGCGTGCGATGGCGACGCGTTCACCGAGGCCGGCGGCGAGCTCGTCGCCGAGCGCGAGGGAGTTGAGACCGCGTGCGGACAGCAGGCAGACGAGGAACCCGACGACCAGGAACGGCAGCACCTGCTCGAGTTGCACGACGGTGGCACCACCGACGCCACCGATCTGCCAGGACCGCACACTGCTCGCGATGTCGCCGCGGGGCAGCACGACGGCAGTGATGACGGAGGCGAGCGCGGCGGACGTCGCGGCGCCCGCGAGGGCGAGCTTGAGCGGTGTCGCGCCACCTCGGCCGAGCGAGCCGACCGTGTAGACGAAGACCGCCGTGGCTCCGGCGCCGATGATCGCGACCCAGATGGTGGTACTCGCCGCTGCGAGCCCGAAGTACGCGAGGCCGGTCACGACGGCGAGGGAGGCGCCGAGGTTGATCCCGAGGATGCCGGGGTCGGCCAACGGGTTCCGGGTGACGCCCTGCATGACGGCTCCCGAGACGCCGAGGGCGGCACCGGCGAGGACGGCGAGGAGCGTCCTCGGGATGCGCTTGGCCACCGCGGCCTGATCGAACCCGTCCACGCCGCCCGAGAAGGCGCCGAGCACGGCGGACCACTCCACGTCACGCGATCCGACGGTGACGGAGAGGAGCATCGCGGCGAGGAGGACGAGGGCCGCGACGAGGAGCCAGAGCCCACGAACCCGCCTCGGGCGTCGCACGACGGCGACACCCGAGGCGGGTGGGGTGGCGGTACCGGTGATCACGCCGCCTGGTCAGCCGCCTGCGCGAGCAGCTTCAGGTAGTCGTCGAGGATCCAGGAGATCGAGAGCGGCGTCGGGTTGGCGGCGGTTCCGAGGGGGCTGGTGCCGGGGAGGGCGACGATGGCGCCGTTCGCGACGGCGGGCATCTGCGACAGCAGCGGGTCGGCCTCGAGTGCCGCGATGAGCTCGTCGCCGCCGTACGTCACGATGATGTCGACGTCGCTGAACGCGTCGGCCTGTTCGGCGCTCTGCGTCAGGGAGAACAACTCGGTCTCGGCGGAGGCCGTCGCGACGCTCTCGGGGAACGCGAGGCCGAGGTCCTCGAAGAACGCGGTGCGGGTGTCGTGGGTCGTGTAGTAGCTGACCTCGCTGAGATCACTGGTGTCCACGTGGGTGAGGAACATCGCGGTCTTGCCCTCGAGCTGCGGGTACGCCGCCGCCGCGTCGCTGATCTCGTTCTCGAGCTGCGTCACGAGTGCTTCGCCCTCGTCGGCCATGCCCATCGCCTCGCTGTTGAAGAGGATGGTGTCGCGCCAGGACGTGCCCCAGGCGGTCTCCGGGTAGGCCACGACGGGGGCGATCTCGGTGAGGGTGTCGTAGTCCTCCTGCGTGAGCCCCGAGTAGGCGGCGAGGATGACGTCGGGGTTCGTGTCGGCGACGGCCTCGAAGTCGATCCCGTCGGTCTCGTCGAAGAGCACCGGGGTCTCGGCGTCGAGCGCTTCGAGTTTCTCCTCGACCCAGGGGAGCATGCCATCGCCGTCGTCGTCACCGAAGTTCGCAGCGGCCATCCCGACGGGCACGATGCCGAGGGCCAGTGGAACCTCGTGGTTCGCCCAGTTCACGGTGGCGACGCGCTCCGGCTTGGCGTCGATCGTCGTGGTGCCGAGGGCGTGCTCGATCGTGATCGGCGTGAAGCCGTCGCCACTGCCGGTGCCTTCTTCGGCCGACGACGACGAGCAGGCCGCGAGGCCGATGGTGAGGAACGCCGCCGCGGAGAGGGCGACGAGACGTGATGCGCGCTGCATGGGGTCCTTTCGGGTGCTGCTGGCTGACACCTGCGTGCGGGCACGACGAACGACGGCGTCGGAGGACGTCGTCGAGGGGTCGGGCATGGCGGCCGTGAACGGCCGGCGTCACACGCGAGGAGGGGATGATGAAGGATTGCCTAACCAAAGTTAGCTGGCATCCCACCCTGACGCAATCGAGCGGATCCGACGTGTTCCTTCGCGAATCGGACAACCGATCGCGGGTGCATCGATCCGTCCTCAGCGGTTCCGGAATCGCCCGGGGCTCATGCCGGTGACGCGGCGGAACGCGGTCCCGAACGCCGTCGACGAGCGGTACCCGACGGCGGTCGAGACCTCGTCGATGCTGTCACCCGCCGTCAGTCGGGTGATCGCGTGCTGAGCTCGCGCGGCGGCGACCCACCGGGTGAACCCCAACCCGGTCTCGGATTCGAAGGCGCGCGTCACCGTCCGCGTGCTCACGCCCAGCCGGGTGGCCCATTCGGCGAGCGAGGTCGTGTCGGACGGGTTCGTGCGCATCCGCTCGGCGATGGGTGTGAGGAGCGCCGACCGGGGGAGTCGGAGGAGCAGTTCGTGCTCGGCCGGCTCCAGCACGTCCACGATGGCCGCCTCGGTGGTGGCACGCGCGCGGTCCTCGAGCTCGGCGTCGCCGAGCCGGTCGAGCAGGAGGCGCAGCAAGGGCGTCACTTCCACCGCGGTCGGCTGCTCGGAGATCGTGGGGACGCGGTCGACGCTGAACATCGCGGCCCGCTGCCAGGTGCCGGCCGGGGTCCATCCGGTGTGGCGGACACCGGCCGGGATCCAGAGACCGTGGTGCAGGGTCACGGTCCAGACGCGCTCTCCGACGGTCGCGGTGGATGCGCCGCGATCGTTCCACAGGAGCTCGTGCGTGGGGTGGGAGTGCTCGTCCCAGTGCGTGTCCCGCGCGATCCGCTCGGTGTTGCCGCGGATGACGAACGGCACAGGGATCGCGCCCGCCTCATAGAGGGGGAGTCGACGACGCGCCGGTGCCGTGTCCGTCGCGTCGAGGGACTGCTCCCACGGGTCGGCGGCGGCGGGGACTGGCACCGCTCCAGCGTACGGGGGTCCACGCCGGACCGTCCCGCTTCAGCGCTGCTTCAGCTTGTCCGCGCCAGACTGGGACGCGCCGCTCGACCGTCGACCGGCACGGAGCCTGGAGGTCGCACCGGATGCGGATACTCGTCGTGGACGATGAGGTGCGACTCGCCGACGGCGTTCGGAGGGGACTCGAGGCGGAGGGCTTCGCCGTGGACGTCGCGGCGAATGGCGTCGACGGACTCTGGATGGCCGGAGAACACCGCTACGACACGATCATCCTCGACATCATGATGCCGGGCCTCAGCGGCTACCGCGTCTGTCAGCAGCTCCGCGACGCGGGCGACTGGACCCCGATCCTCATGCTCACGGCGAAGGACGGCGACTGGGACCAGGTCGAAGCCCTCGACACCGGTGCCGACGACTTCCTGAGCAAACCGTTCTCCTTCGCGGTGCTCGTCGCGCGGATCCGCTCACTCGTCCGACGTGGATCGCGGGAGCGGCCGGCGGTGCTCGAGGTCGGCGAACTGCGGCTCGACCCTGCGTCGAAGCAGGTCCACCGGGGCGACGTCCCGATCGACCTCACCTCGCGCGAGTTCGCGGTCCTCGAGTTCCTCATGCGACGCGGCGGCGAGGTGGTGTCGAAGCGCGAAGTCCTGCAGAACGTCTGGGACGACGACTTCGAGGGCGATCCCAACATCGTCGAGGTCTACGTCGGGCATCTCCGCAACAAGGTGGACCGCCCCTTCGAGCGGGCTTCGATCGAGACGGTGCGTGGGTTCGGATACCGGTTGGCGGGCGGGCGTGGCTGACGGCGGGCCGCACGGAACGGTCGCGCCCCGACAGCGGCTGTGGCGTTCGGTCCGAGCCCGCGCGGCACTGGGATCGGTGCTCGCGGTCGGACTGTTCCTCGGGGTCGGCTCCGTCGCGTTCGTCGGCCTGTTCTCCGCGGCGCTCCGTTCCGGCGTCGAACAGAGCGCCTCGGCCGAGGCCGAGAGCGTCTCGGCGCAGCTGGTCGCGGCGGACGTGACGACGCTGCCCGAGGACGACGGTCGACTCCTGGTCCTCGTCGAGGACGGCCGTGTCGTGGACCGGACGGACGACGAGATCGAGCTCCCGACGCCGATCCCGGACGGTGACGTGTTCGTTTCGGTCGTCGACGACGAGCCGGTGCTGTTCGCCAGTGAGGACGTCGACATCGACGGCCGTGACCTCGTCGTCTTCGCGGGCCGCTCTCTCGAGGAGACCGACGACGCCGTCGGACTCGTGTCGATGCTCCTCCTCATCGCGGTCCCCGTGCTCGTCGCCCTCGTCGGCGGCCTGACCTGGCTGCTCGTCGGGCGTGCGCTGGCGCCGGTGGAGCGGATCCGCCGCGAGGTCTCGGAACTGGGGGCCGGCGAACTGGATCGACGGATCGCGGTCCCCGCCACGGGCGACGAGATCGGTCGCCTGGCCGGGACGATGAACGGCATGCTCGAGCGGCTCGAGGACGCCCAGACGGCGCAGCGGCGGTTCGTGTCGGACGCCTCGCACGAGCTCCGCTCACCGCTCGCGGTGATCAGGCAGTACGCCGAGGTGGCGGCGCTCCACCCGGACCGGGTCGACCCGGCCGAGCTGTCCTCGACGGTCCTCGAGGAGGGCGCCAGGATGCAGGGGCTCGTCGAGTCGCTCCTGCTGCTCGCGAAGCTCGACGAAGGGGCGACGGGCGCCGCACGGCGCACGGTCGACGTCGACGACCTCCTGCTGGCGGAGGCTGCTCGTCTCCGATCCGCCGGTGGACTGCGCGTCGAGTCCGCGGCCGTCGCGGCGGCGAGGGTCGACGGCGACGAGGTGCTCCTCGCCCGCGTGGCGCGGAACCTCGTCGACAACGCCGTCCGGCACGCACGATCCGTGGTCCGACTGGGAACCGCCACCGACGGTCGGATCGTCAGGATCTCCGTGGAGGACGACGGCCCCGGTGTGCCGGTCGAGTCCCGCGCACACGTGTTCGAACGGTTCGTCCGCCTCGACGAGAGTCGTTCGCGCGACGCCGGCGGTTCGGGCCTCGGCCTGGCGATCGTGGCCGACGTCGTGCGGCTGCACGGTGGGTCGATCGAACTCGTCGACAGCGCGCTCGGCGGGGCGGCGTTCATCGTCACGCTCCCGGCGTCGTCCGCTTCCTGAACGCGGCTTCAGCTCGCTTCAGGTCCGCTTCAGCGCTCCTCGGACAGTCTGGGGCACATGAACGAGCACACCGCCTCCCAGCCCACCGATCCCACACAGCCCACCGCAGCCACCGAGCGCATCGAACCCGTCGAGCGCGTCGAGGCGACCGACCACACCGCCATCCCCGCGACCCCGGCGACCACCGGCAAGCCGGCCTTCTGGCGCCGGAAGCCCGTGTGGATCACCGCGATCGTCGTCGGGGCCCTCGCCCTCGGCGGAGCCGGCGCCGCCTACGCGGTGGACGAGTTCGGGGACGACGACGACGACCGCAACACGGCGGCGTCGAACACCGACCGCGACGGCGGCGCCGCCATCGACGACGGTGACACCACGGCGGCCACCGATGATCGCGACGCCCGTGACGCCGACGACGTGCCGCTCACCGACACCGAGTTCGACGCGGCCTCGAAGGCAGCGCTCGCCGAGGCGAAGGGCGGTACCGTGACCGACGTCGACCGCAGCGACGACCCGGGCGAGGCGTTCGAGGTCGACGTCCTCCTCGAGAACGGCGACGAGCTCGAGGTCGCGCTCGACGCGGACTACGCCGTGGTCACGAGCGTGCTCGACCCGCGCGACTGACGGACGCACCCCGCCGGGTGCGGAACGACGAGGGCCGGACGGAATCCTGGGATTCCGTCCGGCCCTCGTCGTGTGCGTGCGAGCTAGGAACGCGGCTTGCGGTCGTACGAGCCGCCGCTCGTGCCACCCTCGTCGTCGCGTCGGCGGGCGGGACCGCCACGGTCGGGACGGAGCTCGATGAGCTTGCCGCTGATGCGGGTGTTCTCGAGACGGTCGAAGACGTCGTTGCCGAGGCTCGCCGGCAGTTCGACGATCGAGAAGTCCGGCTTGATCTGGATCGCGCCGAAGTCCTCGCGTTTCAGACCGCCCTCGTTCGCGAGCGCGCCCACGATCTGACGCGGGTCGACCTTCTGGCGACGACCCACCGCGATGCGGTACGGAGCCATCGGTCCGCTGGACGGACGGCTGCGACGCTCGGGACGGTCGCCCTGATCGCCGCGGTCGCCGCGGTCGCCGCGGTCGAAGCGTGAGCCGCGGTCGCCGGAGTCACGACGGTCGCGACCGGCGCGGTCGTTGCCACGGTTGGTGTTGTCGAACTCCTCGCGGCGGCGGCGCTCGTCCTCGGCCGAGAGGAGCAGCGGCGTCTCGCCCTGGGAGACGACGGCCAGGGCCGCGGCGACGTCGGCCTCCGGGACGTCGTGGTGGGAGACGTAGTGGCCGATGATCTCGCGGAAGCGCTCGATGCGGTCGGTCTGGCCGAGTGCCTCGGTGATCGCGTCGTCGAAGCGGGTGAGGCGCGTGGCGTTGACATCGTCGACGCTCGGCAGCTGCATCTGCGTGAGCGGCTGGCGGGTGGCCCGCTCGATGGCCTTCAGGAGGTGGCGCTCGCGCGGCGTGACGAAGCTGATCGCGTCACCAGTGCGTCCGGCGCGGCCCGTGCGGCCGATGCGGTGCACGTAGGACTCGGTGTCGACGGGGATGTCGTAGTTGACGACGTGGCTGATGCGCTCGACGTCGAGACCGCGCGCGGCGACATCGGTCGCGACGAGGATGTCGAGCTTGCCGGCCTTCAGCTGGTTGACGGTCCGCTCGCGCTGCACCTGGGCGACGTCGCCGTTGATGGCGGCCGCCGAGTAGCCGCGCGCCCGGAGCTTCTCCGCGAGCGTCTCGGTCTCGTTCTTCGTGCGCGTGAAGATGATCATCGCGCTGAAGTTCTCGGTCTCGAGGATGCGGGTCAGGGCGTCGACCTTCTGCGGGTACGAGACCGTCAGGTAGCGCTGCGTGATGCTGGCCGAGGTCGTGGTCTTCGTCTTGACCGTGATCTCTTCCGGGTTGTTCAGGTACTTCGCGGAGATGCGACGGATGGACGACGGCATCGTCGCGGAGAACAGCGCGACCTGCTTGTCCTTCGGGGTGTCGGCCAGGATCGTCTCGACGTCCTCGGCGAAGCCCATCTTCAGCATCTCGTCGGCCTCGTCGAGCACGAGGTATTTGAGCTCCGTGAGGTCGAGGGTGCCCTTCTCCAAGTGGTCCATGATGCGACCCGGCGTGCCGACGACGATGTGGACACCGCGACGGAGGGCCGACAGCTGGACGCCGTAGCCCTGGCCGCCGTAGACGGGCAGGACATGGACGCCGCGCAGGTGCGTGGCGTACTTCTCGAACGCCTCGCAGACCTGGAGGGCGAGCTCACGGGTCGGTGCGAGGACGAGCGCCTGCGGCGTCTTCTGCGTGATGTCGAGGCGGGACAGGATCGGCAGGGCGAACGCCGCGGTCTTGCCGGTGCCCGTCTGTGCGAGGCCGACGACGTCGCGTCCCTCGAGCAGCAGCGGGATGGTGGCCGCCTGGATGGCGGACGGGGTCTCGTAGCCGACGTCCTTGAGTACCTTGAGCACCGCGTCGTCGAGGCCGAGGTCGGAGAAGGTCTGCGTAGCGCCGGCGGGTTCCGCCTCGGGCTGCGTCGTGGAATCAGAAGACGTCATACTCCTAACGGTAGTCGCAACGCAAGCGTTTGCAGGACATGGTCTGGAGCCGACCCGTCCGCGTCGTCGCCCGAGGCGTCCGCCTCACCGTCCTAGAGGCTGCCCCAGCGCGCCCGGGCACCGCAGAAGAGTCCGTAGGCGATGAGCCCGACGCCGACCACGAGCAGGATGACGACGCCGAACGGGAGCGCGGCCAATGCCGAGATGGCGCCGTCCATGCCGGAGGCCTTCTCGGGGTCCTGGGTCGCAGCGGCGACGATGAAGAGGATCCCGACCGTGACGAGCGCGACGCCCTTCGCGACCCATCCGACGACCCCGAGGACGACGACGGCGCGCTTCGTCGTGCCGGTGGGCGGGTGGACGTCCTCGAGGAACTTCCGCGTGACGCCCTTGAAGACGAAGAAGCCGCCGATGCCGATGACCACGAGGCCGACGACGATGACGACGAACACCCCACCGGGGGAGGACAGGAGGGTCGCCGTGAGGCCCTGGCTGGACTGCGAGGAGTCCTGGCTGCCGCCGAGGGCGAAGGTCAGCGCGGTCGATCCGACGGCGAGGTAGGCGATCGCGCGTCCGGCGGTCGAGATCCGCTTGCTCCACCGCTTGCGGGTGTCGGATTCGCGCACGAGGAAGGCGGACATCGCCGTCCAGAGACCGAGGGCGAACAATCCGACGGCGACGACCCAGATGATCACGATCCCGCCGGGCGTGCCTGCAAGCGTCTTGAGCGCACCCGATTGGTCCGCGTCACCGCCGCCGCCGGATCCACCGCCCGCGCCGGACAGGGCGATGGAGATCGCGATCCCGCCGATGAGGACGTGGAGCAATCCGTTGACGGCGTGGCCGGTGCGGGCGAGGGTGCGGAGGGTCGTGCTGTTCTGTGCGGTTCCAGCGGCTTGGTCTGCGGCGGCGCGTGCGTTCTCAGGCATCAGACCACGGTAGCGGCCGGGTTCCCGACCGGAAGGGGGGTTGCGCGCCGCACCGGGGGACCGGCGTCGTCGATCGAGCACCGATCCGAGCGGTACCTCGTTTCCGAATGACACGCATGCCCGTGAACTCCTCGCGTCCTGCCCCGCCGGACGACCCCTCCGTGATCACCGCCGACGCGACCGCGCTCGGCCTGCGACGCGTCACGGTGGACACCGACATCGGACCGGTCACCGTCCGGGCGGGTCGCGAAGCGGGCGGACCGGCCATGATCCTGCTGCACGGCGCCGCCGGCTCCTGGACCACGTGGTCACCCCTCCTCCGTGCCGACGACGAGCGGGGCGCGGTCGTCGACGACGTCATCGCCGTGGACCTCCCGGGGTGGGGCGAGTCGGCTCTGCCCACCGCCGACCCGGTGACGGTCGGAGACCTCTCCGCAGCCGTCGCGACCGTCGCTCGCTCGCTCGGCTACCGGTCCTGGCGCGTCGTCGGGCACTCGCTCGGCGGGTTCGTCGCGCTCGACCTCGCCGTCCGCGAGCCCGAGGCGACGATCCGGGTCGACCTCGTCTCGCCGACGGGGATCGGAGTCGTCGAGGCGATCCGCCAGCCGGTCGGTGGCGGCGCCCGGCTCCCGTGGTTCGCGGGCATGCTCCTCGGCATGCGCGTGCTGCAGGCACTCGGCGAACGCGGGCCGGGACTCGTCCGCGCGCTGAACCGGATCGGCCTGCTCGCACCGCTCATGTCGCCGCTGTTCGGACGACGCCGGGACCTCGACCGGTCGGTCGTCGACGCGCTCGCAGCCGACGTCCGGCCGGCGTCGTTCCTCCTGGCTGCCCGCGCGGCCGCCGCCTACGACCTGCACGTCTGGCGCGGCGTGCGGTGTCCCGTCCGCGGCATGATGGGCGACCGTGACGTCTTCATCGGGCCCGACGACACAGCCGTCCTCACCGCCCTCGTCCCGGACCTCCGACTGCGCACACTGCCGGCGACCGGGCACTTCGCGGCGGTGGAACACCCGGAGGCCGTCCTGGAGCTCGTCACCTCCGAGTGATCCGCGTGGCCTCACGGGTGCAGCGACGTCGGCATCCGCTATCCTGGTCCTCTGCCCGACTTCGTGGTTGGGGTGGTTGATCGTCCGCACCGTGCTGCACTCGCGCCGTGTGCCGAGCATCGATCTGGGGCTGGAAACCCCCAGCACCCCCACCCCTCGCACGGAGGTCCTCCTTGTCTGCATCCGCAGCCACCGCATCGCATCCCACCAAAGCACCGTCCGGTTCCCCGGCCCGCCGCTGGTGGGTCCTCGTCGTCCTCGCGATGACGCAGCTCATCGTCGTCCTCGACGGCACGATCGTGAACATCGCCCTTCCGGCAGCCCAGCAGGAGCTCGAGCTGTCCGACACGCAGCGTCAGTGGGTCGTCACGGCCTACGCCCTCGCGTTCGGCGCCCTGCTGCTGCTCGGTGGCCGCATCGCCGACTACTGGGGCCGGAAGCGCACCTACCTGGTCGGCATGGTCGGCTTCGGCGCCGCATCGGCCTTCGGCGGGTTCGCCCAGAGCGGGACCGAGCTCATCATCGCCCGCGGCCTGCAGGGTGTGTTCGCAGCGCTCATGGCACCCGCCGCACTCGCGCTCCTCACCGTCACCTTCTCCCACGGACGCGACCGCAACACGGCCTTCGCCGTCTTCGGCACCGTCGCCGGTGCGGGAGCGGCCGTCGGCCTCATCCTCGGCGGCGTGCTCACCGAGTTCGTCGATTGGCGCTGGTGCCTCCTCGTCAACGTGCCGTTCGTGATCGTCGGACTCATCGCCGGCCTCATCCTCGTGACCGAGAGCAAGGCCGAGGGCGACAACCGCTACGACTGGCTCGGCGCGATCACGGTCATCCTGGGCCTCGGCGCCCTCGTCTACGGCTTCACGCTCGCCGAGGGCGGCTGGGGCAGCGCCGACACCATCGGCTTCCTCGCGCTCGGTGCGGGACTCCTCTCCCTCTTCGTCTTCATCGAGATGCGTGTCGCGCAGCCCCTGCTCCCGCTGCGCATCGTGGCGGACCGGGTCCGCGGCGGTGCCTTCCTCATGCAGATGATCGTCGGCAGCGTCATGATCGGGGCCCTGCTCTACCTGACGTTCCACCTGCAGATCGTGCTCGGCTTCCCGCCGCTCGAGGCCGGCATCGCGACCCTCCCGATGACCGTCGCGATCATGATCGTCGCCCCGATCGCCACGAAGCTCCTGCCGGCCATCGGCCCGCGCCCGCTGCTCATCATCGGTCCGCTCATCGCGGCGGCCGCCCTCGTGTACCTCAGCCGCATCACGGCCGACGGCGACTACTTCGTCCAGGTGCTGCCGGCGCTCCTCGTGCTCGGGATCGGCATGGCGATGATCTTCGTCCCGATGCAGAACCTCGCGCTGACGGGTGTCGCCCCGCACGACGCCGGTGCGGCCTCCGCCACGGCGAACGCCTCCATGCAGATCGGTGGGTCGATCGGCCTGTCGGTCTTCACCACGGTCTACGCGAGTGTCACCGACCAGGCGACGGTCACCGATCAGGCGTCGCAGCTCGTGGCGTTCACCCAGGGCTACTCGGCGGCGTTCATCGCGGCCGCGGTCGGCCTCGTGATCGCGAGCGTCATCGCCATCGTCTGCATCCGCGGTCGCAAGGAGGACCTCCTGCCCTCGGGCGACCAGCAGGCCGTCCACCTGGGCTGAGTCGGCCGTGCGGCGACCCGCCTAGGCGCGGGGAGCGTACGTCGAGAGCACGTTGCCGGAGCTCGTCCGCACCGAGTGGACGAGCTCCAGGCGTGTCACCGGGTCGCTCGGTTCGAACAGATGACGCCCGGCACCGGCGACGACGGGGTGGATCATGAGGGTGAGCCGGTCGAGCAGACCGGCGAAGAGGAGCTGCCGCACCACGGAGATGCTCGCCTGCACCGCGATGCGCCCGCCCTCCTGCTGCTTGAGCTCGTCGACGAAGGACTCGAGCGTGCCGGGGATGAGCGTCGCGTTCTCCCAGGACAACGGGCCCGCCAGAGTGCGTGATGCGACGTGCTTCCGGACGGGGTTGATGAAGGAGCCGAACGGATCGTCGTCGCCGACCGTCGGCCAGAACCCGCTCCACTGCTCGTAGCTCACGCGGCCGAGCAGGACGTCGTCGATCGGAGCGATCGCCTCGGTCATCATGGCGCCCATGTCGGCGTCGAAGTGGTCGAACTGCCACTGATCGGGCGACTCGACGACGCCGTCGACGGATTGGAAGAGTGAGGCGTGGACCTCGCGCATGGTGGCTCCTCGGCAGGGTGGTGACGGCGGGTTCGATGGACAGGTCTCGTTCTACTCCGCTGCGGCGACGAGCACCACCCTCGTGACCACGCCGGGTAGGGCGCGTACGGTGTCCGACATGGCCAGCACCGCGATCGTCCTCACCGTCCCCGGACCGCACGGCGACCGCGAGGTGCGTCTCTCCAGTCCCGACCGCGTGCTCTGGGAGGAGTCCGGTGTCACGAAGCGGGAGCTCGCGGAATACCTCATCGAGGTCGCGCCGGCCTTCCTCGCCGCCAACGGCGACCGCCCGGTGTCCCTCCAGCGGTTCCCGGGCGGTGTGGACGGTGAATGGTTCTTCTCGAAGAACCCGCCGAAAGGAGCACCCGAGTACGTCCGGGCGGTCGACGTCGTGTATCCGAGTGGCCGGCGGCATCCGCAACTCGTCCTCGACGAGGCCGCTGCGGTCGTCTGGGCCGCGCAGATGAACACGGTCGTGTTCCATCCGTGGCCGTCACGGGCATCGGACACCGACCATCCCGACGAACTGCGGATCGACCTCGACCCGCAGCCGGGGACCGACTTCGCCGACGCCGTGCGCGTTGCGGGCTCGCTGCGGGAGCTGCTGACGGAGGTCGGACTGACCGGGTTCGTGAAGACCTCCGGCAACCGAGGTGTCCACGTGTTCGCGCCCATCGTGCCGGAGCACGAGTTCCTCGACGTCAGGCACGCCGTGATCGCGGCGGCTCGGGAACTGGAGCGACGGGATCCCGACCGCGTCACGACCTCGTGGTGGAAGGAGGAGCGCGGTGAACGCATCTTCGTCGACTACAACCAGGCGAACCGCGACCGGACGATGGCCGGCGCCTACAGCCCTCGTGCGCTGGCCTCGGCGACCGTCTCGTGCCCCGTGACCTGGGACGAACTCCCCGAGATCGATCCGGGCGCCTTCACGGTGCGGACCGTCCCGGAGCGACTCCGGACCACCGGAGACCCGTGGGCCGGCATGCACGACACCGCTGGGCGCATCGACGTCCTCCTGCAGTGGTGGGAGCGGGACCTCGAGCAGGGACTGGGCGAGCTCCCGTTCCCTCCCGACTTCCCGAAGATGCCGGGCGAGCCGCCGCGGGTGCAGCCGAGTCGCGCCAGACACTCCGAGGACTGAGCCCGCGCGGACACACGAACGCCCGGTGATCGTGGATCACCGGGCGTTCTGCTGAATCAGGGCGCTATTCGGCCTTGCCGAGGGCGAAGCGGACGCCGCCCTGCTCGTCGATCTGCGCATCGAGGACCGCGTCGCTCAGGGCGACGGCTGCGGTCTCCTCGAGGAAGACGGTGGCTCCGGCGCTCTCGATGACCTGGTCGGCCTCGTGCGGTGTCGCCGTCATGGTGACTTCGAAGTTGTTGTCGTCGGAGCTGCTGCTGATGCGCAGTCCGGCGCCGTGCGTGAGCGACGACGCGTCGTCCGGGACGACCAGTCCCGGGGTGAGTGGTGCGTTCTCGGCGAGGGTCTTGACGACTCGGCCGGCGTTCTCGGTCAGGGTGAGCATGTGTGTTCTCCGTTCCGTTCGCGAATACGAGTTCCCCACCTTGCTCGGGTTCGGGGCAGGATGCCACCCTGAGGCCGATCCTCTGCGGGAACTGCCAAGCAACTCTGCAGGGATTCACACCTCCGCGCCGCTCGTAGCACAGCTCGGGTGATCGTCCCTTGGGGGTTCGTCCGGTGGAGTGGGCTGCTAGCGTCGAACGTGCTGTCCGGCGCGTGCATCCCGCCCCACGGCACCCCCAACACCCCCAGCCCGAGGAGTCCTATGACCACCGTCGCCGCCATCATCAAGCCCACCGCCGACGCGCCTTTCGAGGTCGGCACCATCGAGCGCCGTGCGCCGCGCGCCAACGACGTCGTCATCGACGTCCACTACGCCGGCATCTGTCACAGCGACATCCACCAGGCCCGCGAGGAATGGGGCAAGGCCATCTTCCCGATGGTCCCCGGCCACGAGATCGCCGGCATCGTCACCGAGGTGGGCGACGCGGTCACCAAGCACCAGGTCGGCGACCGCGTCGGCATCGGCTGCTTCGTCGACTCCTGCCGCGAGTGCGAGAACTGCCTCGCCGGCGAGGAGCAGTTCTGCCTGAAGGGCAACGTCGCCACCTACAACGGCCGTGAGTACGACGGCGAGCCCACGTACGGCGGCTACAGCAAGCAGATCGTCGCCGACGAGAACTATGTGCTGAGCATCCCCGAGGGCATCGAGCTCGACGTCGCGGCACCCCTGCTGTGCGCCGGCATCACCACCTACTCGCCGTTGAAGCACTGGGGCGCCGGTCCCGGCAAGCAGGTCGCCATCGTCGGGATGGGTGGCCTCGGTCACATGGGCGTCAAGATCGCCCACGCCCTCGGCGCAGAGGTGACCGTGCTCAGCCAGACGACCTCGAAGGAGGAGGACGGCAAGCGCTTCGGGGCCGACCACTACTACGCGACCGGTGAAGAGGGCACCCTGAAGTCGCTCCGCGGACGCTTCGACCTCATCATCAACACGGTCTCCGCCGACCTCGACATCGACGCCTACCTGTCGACGCTCAAGCTCAACGGCTCGATGGTCTTCGTCGGACTGCCCGAGAACACGCAGCAGTTCCGGGTGTTCTCGCTCGTCGGTGGCCGCCGCTCGCTCGCCGGCTCGAACATCGGCGGCATCCGCGAGACGCAGGAGATGCTCGACTTCTGCGCCGAGCACGGCATCGGCTCGCAGATCGAGCTCATCGGTGCCGACGAGGTCGAGGGCGCCTACGACCGCGTGGTCCGCAGCGACGTCCGCTACCGCTTCGTCATCGACACGGCGACGATCGGCTGATCGCACCGATACCCTGAGAGCATGATCCGGCTCCCGTTCCGTCGTCCAGGCGGAGCGGGAGCCGTTCCTCGTGAGCCCCTCGGCCGCGAGGTCCTCGTCCTCGGCGGTGTCGCGTTCTTCGTGATGCTCGGGTTCGGTGTCGTGATCCCGGTCCTGCCCGTGTACGTGCGGAGTTTCGGCGTCGGCTACCTCGAGGTCGGGGCGGTCGTTTCGGTCTTCGCGCTCATGCGGCTCATCGCGAACCCGTTCGTGGGTGCGCTCGTCGATCGGATCGGCGAGCGGGTGGTGCTGGCCACCGGCATCGGGATCGTCGCGGTGTCGAGCGCGCTCGTCGGGCTCGCGGCGGACTATCCGCAGCTGCTCCTGCTCCGCGGGGTCGGCGGGATCGGGTCGGCGATGTTCTCCGTCGCCGCGATGACGCTGCTGCTGCGCACCACCCCACCGCACCGTCGTGGGCG
The DNA here is from genome assembly GCF_003856975.1 of Plantibacter sp. PA-3-X8. Classification (NCBI taxonomy): domain Bacteria; kingdom Bacillati; phylum Actinomycetota; class Actinomycetes; order Micrococcales; family Microbacteriaceae; genus Plantibacter; species Plantibacter sp. PA-3-X8. The sequence continues at coordinate 3,142,896 of NZ_CP033107.1, read as the reverse complement.
GGCGGTCGGGTTCTACCAGGGCGGGTTCCTCGTCGGCGGCATGGCCGGACCGGCCGTCGGTGGCCTGCTCGCGACCATCTCGCTCACAGCACCTTTCTTCTTCTACGCCGGGACCCTCGCGGTCGCCGGCGTCCTCGGACTCGTGATGCTGCGCGGCAGCCGGATCGCCGCGCCGGTCGAGACCGCCACGCAGGCCGAGCCGTTCCGCACCGTCCTCGCCGATCGCCGGTACCAGGCGGCGCTCCTCGCGAACTTCGCGAACGGATGGGCGTCGATGGGCGTCCGTGGCGCACTCGTGCCGGTCCTCGTGGTGGAGGCGCTCCACGAGGAGGCCGCCTGGACCGGGATCGCCTTCGCGATCGCCGCTGTCGCGCAGACGCTCGCGCTCGGTCCCGCCGGTCGCTTCGTCGACACCGTCGGACGGCGACCCGCGATGCTCGTCGCCTTCCCGGTCGCGGCGGGGGCGCTCCTCGCCATGCCGTTCGTCGGCGAGCTCTGGCTGCTGGTCGTCGCCCTGTGCGTCTACGGTGTCGCGGCGGCCTTTCTCGGGACCGCTCCGGCGGCGGCCGTCGGAGACGCCGCTGGTGGTCGGGGAGGCCGGGCCGTCGCGGTCTTCCAGGCGACGTCCGATCTCGGCGCCATCGTCGGCCCGCTGGTCGCCGGCGCACTGCTCGACGCCTTCTCGTTCCCCGCGGCCTTCGGTTCCGCGGTCGTGCTCATGCTGCTCGTCCCCGTGCTCGCGGCCCGCATGCCGCGGGAGCACCGGAACCAGCCGGCGACCACCTAGCGGGACCGGAGTCGCAGACCCACCGAGGTGGTGATGCCCTCGCGCTGACCGCCGGAGTGCACGAGCTGCTCGCCGTCGACCGTCAGCTGGCTGGCGTGTTCCGCGAGTGCCGCGGCGACGATCGGGAGGCGGTGATCGAGTGGGAACCACACGGCGTCGTCGCCCAACGGTTCCAGGTCGGTGCGGTGGTGCACGAGTTCCGCGAACGGCACCCCGCTCCTCCGCGCCGCGACGATCGCGGCCTCGTGCATGCGGAGGTGGTCAGGGTGCCCGTACCCGCCACCGTGGTCGTAGCTGATCACCAGGTCCGGCGAGACGTGTCCGATGAGCGCGACGAGGTCGTCGGCGACGAAGTCGAGCGGAGCGAGTGAGAACGCGCCGGGGGAGACGTCGTCAGCGGGGCCGGCGAGTCCCTCGCGCACCCACCGCATGCCAGAGTCCACGTACCGCGTCGACGTCCCCGGCCGGGCCGCCGGACCCGTCCCCAACCAGAACTGCTCGGCCACGCCGAGCGTCCGGCAGGCGGCGGCGAGCTCCGATTCGCGGTGGGACGCGAGTGCAGCGGAGCCGGCGAGGGACCGGAGCGGGCCGTCGACGACCTCGCCGCGCTCGCCTCGCGTGGCCGTCACGAGGACGACGCGAGCCCCCTTGTCGACGAGCTCGGCGATGAGCGCACCCGAGGCGAGCGTCTCGTCGTCGGGGTGCGCGTGTGCGAACAGGACGGTGCGCCCGCTGTCGACGAGCGGGAGGAGTCCGCGGTTCACGAGACGGAGGTCGCCGGAGCGGTGGCGGCGGCCGGAGTGGTGTCGAGCAGGGTCCGGTAGACGTCGACGAGGGCGTCTCCCGAGCGCTGCCAGTCGAACCGCTCTGCCCGACGTCGCGCTGCCGAACCGAGCTGCGCGAGCCGCTCCGGGTCGCCGAGGATGGACGAGACCGCGGCGCCCCAGACCTGCGGGTCACGGGAGTCGATGACGATGCCCGTCTCACCGTCGACGACGGCCTCCCGCAAGCCGCCCGAGGCCGCCACGACGGTGGGCACTCCGCTCGCCGCGGCTTCCAGTGCGACGAGACCGTACGTCTCCGAATGGGAGGGGACGAGCACGAGCGTGCTCTCGCGGAACAGCGTGGCGAGCCCGACGCGCGACTGCGGCCCGACGAATCGGACGTCGTCGGCGACGCCGAGGTCGCGGGCGAGGGCGGCGAGTTCCTCGGCGTAGCGGTCGTAGTCGACCGAGACGTCCCCGGCGATGACGAGTTCGGGGCGGAGCTCGGGCGCGACCGCGGCGATGGTCTCGATGGCGAGGTCGAAGCCCTTCAGCGGGTGCAGGCGACCGGCGACCACCGCGGTCGGACGACCTGCACGAGGACCGTCGAGCGGGTGGAACAGCGTCCCGTCGACACCGGGTGGCACGATCGACACCCGATCGGGGCGGGCTCCGAGCCGGGTGATCGCGGTGTCGGCCTCGGCCGCGCTGATCGCGACGACTGCGTCCGACTCCGCGGCGAGCCGTGCCTCGCCGGCCAGGCGCCCGGGGGACTCGGCGCGCTCGCCGTGCGAGAGCGGCGTGGTGGACTCGGCGGCGATGCTGTGGAAGCTCTGCACGTGCGGGATCCCCAGCTCCCGCGCGAGGGGGAGTGCGGCCATGCCGGAGAACCAGTGGTGGGCGTGCAGGACGTCGTATCGCGGCAGTCGGGCGAGTTCCGAGCGGAAGTCCTCGACGAATTCCTCATGCCGACCCTTCGCGACCGGCTCGACGGGACCGGCGTCGAGGAAGCGCAGGGTCACGCCGGGGGCGAGGGAGGCGACGGACGGCTGGTCGGCCGAAGACCGCCGGGTGATGACGTCGACCTCGTGGCCCGCTGCGCCCATCGCGACGGCCTGATGACGGACCACGACGTTCATCCCGCCGGCATCACCGGAACCCGGCTCGTCACCGGGACTGGTGTGGAGCGAGATCATCGCGATGCGGAGGGGCTGGGGTTGCGAGGGCACCAGACGAGCCTAGTAGCCGTGGGCGTCCCGGCCCCTCGTGACGGAGACACCGGAACGTGCTCGCGCATCCGACGCCGGAGCGTGAGAATGATCGCGAGACGAGCGCGACGATGCGCCCGCCCAGGCGAAAGGGACGATCATGACGACGCTCAACCCGTACCTCGGCTTCCGCGGGACAGCCCGCGAGGCGATGGAGTTCTATCAGGGGGTCTTCGGCGGCGAGCTGCTGCTCTCGACCTTCCGTGACTTCGGTGCCGAGGTCGAACCGGACGAGCTGGATCTGGTCATGCACGCCCAGCTCACGGGTGATGCTGGTGTGGTCTTCATGGCGTCGGACACCCCGAAGCACATGGACTACAGCAGGGGCAGCGACTTCTCGATGTCGCTGAGCGGGCCGAACGAGGACGAAGCGCAACTGACCGGCTACTTCGACAGCCTTGCAGCCGGAGGGACGGTTCAGCAGCCACTCACGGTGGCGCCCTGGGGTGACAGCTTCGGCATGCTGCAGGACCGCTTCGGGGTCGCTTGGATGGTGAACATCGCCGCCCCGGCAGCCGCGTAGCCGGGAAACACTTCCACCTGGACACGCCCGGCGAGGGACCTCCCGTTCCGGTGATCTTCTCCCGGTCCCTGAGCTTGTCGAAGGGCTCGCGTAGCCACTTCGACAGGCTCAGTGACCGGGAGAGGTGCACTCGCATTCACTCCGTTCGCCGAGCAACCCTCTCCGGTCCCTGAGCCTGTCGAAGGGCGCGCCAGAGACCCCGCGAAGCCGGTATCTCTCTTTCGGTCCCTGACACTGTCGAAGGGCTCACGAGCAACCTCCTGCTCCGGTGATCCTCTCCCGGTCCCTGAGTAACCTCTTCCGGTCCCTGAGCCTGTCGAAGGGCACACGAGCGACCTCCTGCTCCGGTGATCCTTTCCCGGTCCCTGAGTAACCTCTTCCGGTCCCTGAGCCTGTCGAAGGGCACACGAGGGACTTCCACAACCGGAACCGCTTACCATCTGGAATGTCAGTGGTCCATGGTGAACTTGTTCCATGACCGAGACCACCCCCGCCGCCGCGATCCGCGCTGGCGACGAGTACGCCGCGCAGCTGGCTGAATTCTCGGACGAGTGGGCGGAGCTCCACCGGCAGCAGGCCGTCCTGGACGCGCGGAAGGCGTGCCTCCTGGCCCGTTCCGCCGCCTACGCCGACGCGTTCGCGGACGCCACGGTCCCGGCGATCTTCCCGCCGGCCGAGCGTCAGGCGCTCTCACGCTGCTCCACCTGCGCGGCCCTCGCGATGGCGACCCGGACGCCGGAGCGGACGATCCAGCGTGCGACCAACGATGCCGAACGTCTCATCAACGACGCGCCAGCCGTGCTGGCGTCGCTGGAGGCTGGCCGGATCTCGGCGCGGCATGCGCAGGTGATCACCGACCAGCTCTGCGACGTCCCGACCGCGGGACGGGCAGCGTTTCTCGACCAGGTCCTGCCAGAGGCGGAGCGCATGACCGCCGCAGGCCTCAAGAACCGAGCCCGCGTCCTGCGGGAGCGTCTCCACCCCGAATCCATCACCGCCCGCGCCGTCCGCTCCGAGGCTGACCGCCGGGTCGAGTTCGAACCCGCAGCCGACGGCATGGCATGGGTGCACCTCTTCACCACCGCACCCATCGCGCAAGGCATCATCGAGCGGATCGAGGCGGCTGCCGCGGAATCGCGCAAGGCCGGTGACACCCGCACGTGCGCTCAGCTGCAGGCCGATGCCCTCGCGGCGCTCGCGCTCACCGGAGTGACCCCGGACGACGTCATGTCGAGCCCAGTGCTCCCACACCCGATCGAAGTGCAGGAGCACATCAAGCCCACCGTGCAGATCACCGTCCCGGCGCTGAGCATGGCCGGTGTCAGCGACGCCCCGGCCACCCTCGACGGCTACGGCCCCATCGACCCGGAGACCGCCGCACGTATCGCGGTCAATGCGCCCAGCTTCACCCGGATCCTCGTCCAACCGGAAACGGGTACGATGCTCTCCGTCGGACGGAACCAGTACCGGGTTCCCGCTGACCTCCAACGAGCGGTGCGACTTCGAGACGGCACCTGTCGGGCACCCGGCTGCGGGAGACGCGCCAGAGCCTGCGATCTCGACCATTCGGTCGCCTGGCAGGACGGCGGCGCAACAGATGTCGGCAATCTCGCCTGCCTGTGTCGACATCACCACCGGATGAAGCATCTGCCCGGATGGAACCTCGACCACGGACCCGGCGGGGTGCTCGACTGGACAACGCCCGACGGCAAACACCACCGGACCGAAGCGGATCCCGCACCGTTCTGACGCCCGCCGGTCCCTGAGCTGCGCCACACTGAGCCTGTCGACGTGTCGAAGGGTTCCTCGTGGGCACTTCGACAAGCTCAGTGAGCGGGAGCGGTGTGCCCGGGACGATGAGGCGTCCTCGTGGGCACTTCGACAAGCTCAGTGACCGGAAGAAGTTCACCGTGAACGTTTCGTCCCTGAGCCTGTCGAAGGGTTCTTCGTGGGCACTTCGACGAGCTCAGTGACCGGGAAACGTCTGTCCGCACCGCTTCGGTCCCCGAGCCGACACCTGTCTCGGACAGCTGTCCGAGAAGTCGTGGTATACTGGTGGGAATGCCTCGCACATCAGGAGTTCCCGCCCTCGGTGTCGAGCAGTCCACCACTGAACGTCCCGCTCCGCCGTCGCGTGTCGAGCGCTTCGCTCCCGTCCTCCGAGTGACGGGCGACCCACGTGCCGAGCGCACCAGGCAGACGATCTTCGACGCCGTCGCCACCATCCTCGCCGGTCGGCCGGAACGCGTGTCCGTCGGCGACATCGTCCGGGTCGCCGGCATCAGCCGCAGCTCGTTCTACGCCCACTTCTCCAGCCTCGACGACCTCACCGCGGCCTACCTGCGGGTGCAGTTCGCCGGCCTTGCCGCGTCCGGTGTCTCGGTGCGTCCCGCCGGGGAGTCGCTGGGCAGCGCCGAGCGCGCCCGCGAAGCCTACCGACGCCTCGTCGCCCAGCTCCTCGAAGACGCACCGCTCTACTCGAGCGTGCTCGAGCTCCCCGTCGCCCGCAGCGCATTCGACGACCTCGTCGGCGAGCACGCCGACCACCTCATCGGCTCGCTGCTCGAGCGCACCGAGGTCCCGGTCGGCATCCCGGCGGGCCTGGTCTCCGCCTATGTCGCCGGTGGCACGCTCTCCCTCGTCGACGGCTGGCGCCGCGGACGCATCGACGTCTCGGACGACGAACTGGTCGAAGCCCTGGTCGCCCTGCTGCCCGCCTGGTTGCTCGACGAACGACCCGTCGGCGCGTCACCGCCACCACCGACCCCTGAGCCATCCGGCCGCTGAACCGCCGGAGCACGACGACGCCGGTGCGCGAGTACCGGTGACGACCTGAGAAGAGAAGAGGAACCATGCAGTTCATCGTTGGAGAGACCCTGGTCTACCCGCACCACGGAGCGGTCACCATCACCGAGTTGTCGAAGGTGACGATCAAGGGTGTCGAGCAGGACGTCATGACGCTTCGCGTGCACACGTCCGAGCTCACCATCAAGCTGCCGATCGCGAACGCCGACCTCGTCGGTGTGCGCGACGTCATCGACCACGACGGCGTCCAGGCCGTCTACGGCGTGCTCCGCGAGCCGTTCGTCGAGGAGCCCGGCAACTGGTCGCGTCGGTACAAGGCCAACCAGGAGAAGATGGCCAGTGGCAACGTCCACCGCGTCGGCGAGGTCGTCCGCGACCTGTGGCGTCGCGACCAGGACAGCGGCGTGTCGGCCGGCGAGAAGCGCATGCTCCAGAAGGCGCGCCAGGTGCTCGTCTCCGAACTCGCGCTCGCGCAGTCGATGACCGACGAAGAGGCGTCCGCGGGCCTCGACGAGGTGCTCGCCTCGTCGATCGCGACCCCCGAGGCCGTCGCAGCCAAGTAGGACCCGTGAATACGAAGAGCGCCCCGCCGGTTCGGCGGGGCGCTCTTCGTCGTTGTGGAGGGTGCCCTCAGCCCCCGGTGTTGCCACTCACGATCGCCAGCACGCCGACGATCGCGATGGCGATGATGGGACCGAACGACAGGGCGGCCTTGGTGATCGTCCAGGCACGGCTCTCGCGTTCCGGTGCCGGCAGTTCGGCGGGCGACACGTAGACCGGGGCCTGCCCACCGTCACCGGAAGCGCCGCCGCTGAGCTGCAGCACTCGCGTGTCCGTCCACGCTCGTCCGTCGAAGCGGACCTGGCGTTCCTCGTCGGTCGGGTGCGGGTACCAGCCGGCGGCTTCGGCCTGCGAGGGCTTGTCCCGCTGGAACCGCAGCACCCTCGAGTCGCCCCAGGTCTCGCCGTCGAAGTGGAGTTCCTTCGTCGGGTCGTCGGGGTGCGGATACCAGCCTGCGGTCGTAGCCATCCCTCAAGTATGACAGCGGGATCGGGGATGCCGAGACCGTCCGATGGGCGGCAGAATGGAGACAATCATGACGACGACACCGCGACCTCGAGCCCCACGTCCACAGATCATCCTCGAGGTGGTCCGCAGTTCCTGGGTCACACCGCACCTCGTGCGCCTCACCCTCGGCGGTCCCGGCTTCGCCGACTTCCAGCCCAAGGACGCCACCGACAGCTACGTGAAGATCTCCTTCGCCAAGCCCGAACTCGGCCTCGAGCCGCCGTACGACCTCGCGGCGCTCCGTGAGACGCTGGCACCCGCCGACCTCCCGGTCACCCGCACCTACACGGTGCGACGCGTGGACCAGGCGGCGGGCACCATGGACATCGACTTCGTGGTGCACGGCGATGAGGGGATCGCCGGCCCATGGGCCGCTGCCGCACAGCCGGGAGACCGCGTCGTGCTCGCCGGACCCGGCGGTGCCTACCGACCCGACCCGACCGCCGACTGGCACCTCTTCGCGGGCGACGAGTCGGCGATCCCCGCGATCGCCGCCGCCCTCGAGGCGCTCCCGGCGGACGCGAAAGGGCTCGCGTTCCTCGAGATCGGTGGCCGGGACGACCTCGTCGACCTCGACCACCCGGCCGGGGTGCAGCTGATCTGGGTCGGCCGTGCGGCCCGCGATGAATCGACGGCCGCGCTCCTCGCGACCGCCATCAGCGGACACCCGTGGCCCGACGGACGCGTGCAGGTCTTCGCCCATGGCGAGCGGGAGTCGATGAAGGCGTTGCGCGAGGTGTTCCTCACTCAACGAGGGCTCGACCGCTCCCAGCTCTCTCTGTCCGGGTACTGGGCTTACGGACGCACGGAGGACCGCTTCCAGGCGGAGAAGCGCGAACCGATCGGGGTCGTCCTGCCGACGTCGTGACGCTCCGCCCCGCCCCGCCCCGGCGCCGCGCTGCGGGCGGGCGCGGGACTCAGTGCGAGGGGTCGGCCGGCTTGCTCCGCGTCCGGCGGACCCGCGACGGACGCTCGACGCGCGCGCGGATGTCCGGTGGAACGAGGTCGAGCAGCTGATCGCGCCGCAACGGGAGGTCGAGCAGGCTGAGTTTCATCCGGCCCTTGCGCGAGTGCCGGCTCGGGTCGAGACGGACGACGTTGGCTGCGTCGCGCACGAGCCGGACGGTCACGACCGCGCCACTTGCAACATCGGCGAGGACCTGGCCGTCGATCTCGACGGCGGCCTGCTTGGTCGCCGTCCCGATCGAGAACTGCAGGCGCTCCGCCGGCCCGAGGATGAAGGAGCGGTCGATGCCCGACATCGGGGCGACCGGCGTCACGACGGTGGCGGCGACGGCGGGGGAGAGCACCGGTCCGCCGGCCGCGTAGTTGTAGGCGGTCGATCCGGTCGGGGTGGCGATCACGATCGCATCGGCTTTGAAGTACCCGTAGGCGGTGCCGTCCACGGCGAGGTCGGCCATGACCACGCCGGTTCCCGGGCGCCGGGCGATGGAGACGTCGTTGAAGGCGAGGAGATGGGCGACCTGCTCGCCGGTGGTGATCGTCACCTCGAGGCCGTGGTGCGGTTCGAGGGAGAACTCGTTGTCGCTGACCCGTTGGAGCGCCTCCGCGAGTGCGGCCGGTTCGACCTCCACGAGGAAGCCGACGTTGCCGTAGTTGACGCCGAGCACCGGTGCGGACCGGCCGGCGAGCAGCCGCATCGCCCCGAGCATCGTGCCGTCGCCGCCCATCGCCACGGCGACGTCGACCGACGACGCGAAGGCGTCCTCGTCGAGCAGTTCGACGTCGTCGCCGAGCCGGTTGGCCTCGGCGCGGAGTCCGACGAGGCGCGCGCCGTGTTCGAGCTGCCATGAGCGGAGGATGCGGACGGAGTCGTCGATGTTCTTCGTCGGGTGCGTGATGAGGCCGATCGTCATCGACGGCCCGGTGGGGTGCTTCGTGCGAGTGGTGGTCACCCGTCGAGCATAGGCCGATCGCCTGACAGCGCGACCGGGACTCGAGCGCCCAGCGGGCAGCAGCGTGGCTCGCGACCGACGCGCGCCGGAGCGGGTTTGGGATACTGGAGGGAGCCGGTCCGCCGTGATCCTCGCGGGGCGCCGAGCGTGGAGGAACGACATGAGCGATGTGACCGAGCACCCTGGCCGACCACGGCGGGCGGGGCGGCTGAAGCCGATCCTCATCGGAATCCTTTGTGCGGTGCTCGTCGTCGTCCTCGGGTTCGTCGTCTGGACCCAGATCGTCATGCAGGGCACCCGTCCCGCCGCACTCGCGGTGTGGGAGGACCCCGCGGTCTCCGTCACCGACGTCGGCGACGCCGTGGTCCTCGCCCCGACCGCGGACGCCGAGCGTCCTGCCTCCGGTACCGGTCTCGTCTTCATCCCCGGGGCGAAGGTCGACCCGTACGCCTACCTGCACAAGCTGTCCGGCGTCGTCGAGGAGGCCGGCGTGACCGTGGTCATCACGAAGCCGACGCTCAACCTGGCGTTCTTCGACCAACGGCCGCTGGAGACGTTCACCGCCGCCGCCCCGGACGTCGACACCTGGTTCGTCGGTGGCCACTCACTCGGTGGGGTGCGAGCCTGCCAGCTCGCGGAGGATCCCGCAGTGACGGGTCTCGTCCTGTTCGGGAGTTACTGCGCGAACGACCTCTCCGGCTCCTCCCTCGAGGTGCTGAGCCTCGCGGGGAGCGACGACGGACTGAGTACCCCGGAGAAGGTCGCCGACGCGCGCGTCCGGTTGCCCGCTGACGCGACGATGATCGAGATCGAGGGGGCGAACCACGCGAGCTTCGGTGACTACGGGGTGCAGCCCGGCGACGGTACGGCGACGATCTCCGCCGATGAGGCCCGCTCCGAGATCACGCGGGATCTGGTCGAGCTGCTCGGCTGAGCGTAGGGGTTGGCCCCGGCGGTCCGCAGGGACCCTGACGATCAGCCCTTCGGGACCGGCGGCCCGACGACGAGCAGGGCCGTGAAGACGGCGACGACCACGAGGCCGCCGACGACCACGAGCAGGATCGGGTGTCGGACGAGCCAGCGCGTCAGGCGGTCGAGCACGCGCTGGTCGCGCGGGTCGGCGCCCGCCTCGCGGCGCCACGCCCCGTCGAGTCGGCCGGTGCGGTCCGCCCAGAGGTCGAAGGGGATGGTCGCGTACGGGACGACGGCGCTCACGAGGCCCACGAGGATCGTGCCGATGGGCCAGCGCTGGTTGATCCCGATGAGCAGGACCGTCGCGCCGTACACGAGGAACACGAAGCCGTGCAGCGCGCCACCGATGCTCACGCCGAGGTCGGTCGTCTTCGTGACGTACTTGAGGATCATCCCGATGATGAGCAGGGTCCAGGTGATCGCCTCGGCGATCGCGATCAGGCGGAAGAGGCGGCGCGGCGACACAGGGGCTCCAAGGCTCGGGGTGCAGGTCTTCCAGCTTGCCAGGGACGGCTGAGAGGGTGCTCCCAGCGGGCGTCCGGTTCTGTCACCCTGGGTGGATCGGGAATACCCGTCGCAGTGACGGGGTTCACCGATATGTATGCAAACACATACAATCGCCGTGACGGCTCGCGGCGAGCCACACGACGTTGGAGAACCCCATGACCACACCTCTCGAGTTCGGCATCGACACCTTCGGTGACGTCACGGTCGACGCCGACGGCGCGCCACTGTCCCAGGCGCAGGTCCTGCGCAACGTCGTGGAGCAGGGCGTCCACGCTGAGGCGGTCGGCCTCGACTTCATCGGGGTGGGGGAGCACCACCGTGAGGACTTCGCGGTCTCGTCTCCCGAGGTCGTGCTGGCGGCGATCGCGGCCCGCACCGAGCGCATCCATCTCGGTTCCGCGGTCACGGTGCTGAGCTCCGACGACCCGGTGCGCGTCTACCAGCGGTTCGCGACGCTCGACGGCATCTCCGGAGGGCGGGCCGAGGCCATCCTGGGCCGCGGATCCTTCACCGAGTCGTTCCCGCTCTTCGGGTACGAGCTGTCGCAGTACGAGGAGCTCTTCGAGGAGAAGCTCGAGCTGTTCGTCGCCCTCCTCGAGCAGGAACCGGTCACCTGGTCGGGCAAGACGCGCGCGCCGCTCCGGGAGCAGTCGGTCTACCCCAGGGTGGAGCACGGGAAGCTGAAGGCGTGGGTCGGTGTCGGCGGAAGCCCCGAGTCGGTCGTGCGGACCGCTCGGTACGGCCTGCCGATGATGCTGGCCGTGATCGGTGGTGGGCCGCTGCGGTTCGCCCCCTTCGTCGACCTCTACCACCGCGCACTCGCGCAGTTCCAGCTGCCGACCCAGCCCGTCGGCATGCACTCGCCCGCGCACATCGCCGAGACCGATGAGCTCGCGCAGGAGCAGCTCTGGCCGCACTACCGGGCGATGATGGACCGGATCGGCCGCGAGCGGGGCTGGAGCCCGATGACGCGCGGGCACTTCGAGCAGGAGGCCGGCCCGGAGGGTGCGCTGTTCGTCGGTTCGCCCGAGACGGTCGCACGGAAGGTCGCGACCGCGGTCGACGGCTTGGGGCTGTCCCGCGTGGATCTGAAGATCAGCAACGGTTCGCTGTCGCACGAGCACCTCATGGACAGCATCGGTCTGTACGGCTCCGCGGTCGTCCCTCGCGTCCGTGAACTGCTGACCGAGACCTCGACCGCCTGATCCGGCTCAGCGGATGGCCGGCGCACGGTAGGGCATCGTCAGGGTCAGGACGGTGCCGCCGGTCTCGTCGTCGGCTGCAGGGCCGACCCTGAGGGACCCGCCGAACGCGTCGGCCCGTCGATCCAGTTGCAGCAGGCCGCCGGACGGTTCGGCGTCCTCGCGGAGACCGGAGCCGTTGTCGACGACGCGCAGCTCGACGGTGCCCGCCATCGTCCCTCGCCGCTCGGTGGCGGGCGACGAGACCCGGAGGTCCACGACGAGTCGGTCGGCCGCCCCGTGGGTCAGTGCGTTCGTCACGGCCTCCTCGAGCGTGCGGACGACGACCGCGCGCTCCGCGGTCGTGAAGACGTTGTCGATCGGGTCGTCGAGCAGCCGGAATTCCGGAGAGACGTCGAGACTGGTGGTGATCGACGGGGGGAGCCGCTGCAGGATCGCGCGGATGCTCGGGGCGATCCCGACCTCGAGCAGCGGCGGTGACAGGAGCCGGCTGAGTTCGCGCACGTCGCGCTCGCGCACGGTGCGGAGTTCCTCGCCGAGCGACCGCAGGGTCCTGGCCGCGTCCGACCCGACGTCCGGGCCGCCCTGCTCGAGGGCCGTGGTGACGGATGCGAGCTGGGCGCTGATGAGGACGAGGTGCTGCTGCAGGGTGCCGTGCAGGCCTTCCGCGACCTCCCGCTTCACCCGCAGCTCCTCACCCTGCAGGGACTGGAGGGCGAGGTCGGCCCGGTGTCGCTGATCGGCGTGCGCGCGCTCCTCCTCGCGGGCGCGTCGCCGGGCGGCACTGAGGCTGAACCCGAACGTCGCGCAGACCGCCAGGGCGAGCGTCGTCGTTCCGGCTTCGACGAGGACCGTCTGCAGGCTCGGGTCGCGGTACACGCCCAGCAGGAGCTGGAGTCCGCTGCGCAGCAGCCCCGTCAGCATCGCCACGAGGAGGACGCCCGCGAGCACCTTGGGGCGCCACCATTCGTGGAGCGACGGCCCCCACCTCGACCACAGCAGGAGTGCGAGCACGAGGATCGCCGCGCTCAACGAGACGAGGTTCGCGGTGACCCGTTCGGCGAGCATGCCACGCGTCCCGCCCGGGGCGACCCAGGTGTAGATGTAGACGCTCTGGAACGACACGGCGAGTCCGAAGACCGCGGCCATGGCGCCGCTGGCCGTGATGAACGCCCGGCTGTCGCTCCAGCGCTCAGCGCGAGGGGTCCGGGCCTCCTGGGTCATGGCTCCATTCTGACCTGCCGTGCGCGCCACCGCCGACATCGACGTGCGGTCGGTCGGGAGCTTCCCCCTCGGTCGTTCCCCGGTCGATCCGGGATACTCGGAACATGCACCACCAGTCGCACTCCGACCCTTCGCCCGCCGAGCTGTCCACGGTCGGTGACGCGACGACGGACGCCGCGACCACCAGGCCGCTGCGTGTCGGGGTGATCGAGGATCAGCCGCTGCTCGGCGGCATGCTCGCCGAGCTGCTCGACGGGGCGCCAGGCGTGGAGTTCGTCGGGCGTGCCGGTACGGTCGCCGAGGCCCGCAGGCTGTTCCTCCCGGGAACGGTGGACGTGCTGACCATGGACATCGAGCTGCCCGACGGCAACGGGGTGAGCCTCGGCGTCTCCCTCCGCCGGGCGCAACCCGGCCTCGGTGTCGTCCTGCTGTCCGCCTACGACCTCATGGACATGCTGCTCGAGATGCCGGCGGACGTCCGCGACGGGTGGAGCTACCTGTCGAAGACCTCGTCGCTCACGCGCGAGATCCTCCTCGAGGCCATCCGGGTCTCCGCACGTGGCGAGACGATGCTCGATCCCAAACTCATCGACCGGACCCGGCCCAGGGCGGGATCGAGTCTCGAGTCGCTCACCGACCGGCAGTACGCCGTGCTGCAGCTGCTCGCGACCGGTCGTTCGAACACGGGGATCGCGACCAGGCTCGGGATCGCGGAGAAGTCCGTCCAGAACCACCTCACGGCGATCTACGCCGCACTCGGGATCGAGCACGACACCTCGAGCAACCCACGGGTCTCGGCCGTCCTCGCCCTCCTCGCCGAATCCGGCCGCTTGTCCTGACGGGACGTCCACGGTGGATGCGCGGGCTCAGCGTCCGCGGTCCGGCGCTTCGAGGTCGTCCACCGTCCGATCGGGGCGCCACCCACGCCAGACCGGATGCCTGAACCGTCCGTCCGGTGTCCACTCGCTGAAGCGGACCTCCCCGATGAGGACGGGTTCCACCCAGTTGGCGTCGGCCGCATCGGCCGGCGGGACACCCACGAGGGCCGTCGATGCCCGGCCCAGCCGTTCGAAGCGGAGCGCGGTCGCCGCCAACTCCCGATCGCTGAAGCCGCTTCCGACCCGTCCCGCGTAGTGCAGCAACCCGTCCGAGCCCGGCACCCCGAGCAGGAGCGACCCGATCCCACCCGAGCGCCCGCCCCGACCGGGACGCCAGCCGGCCACGACGACCTCCTCCATGCGTTCGTGCTTGAACTTGACCCAGGTGCTGCTGCGCCGACCCGGGCGGTAGCGTCCGTCGAGCTCCTTCGCCATCACCCCCTCCAACCGCAACCCCCGACTCACCTCGAGCGCATCGTCGAGCGAGCCGTCGATCGTCGGTGGCACCTGGACGACGGTCCCGGATCCGATCGTCCGCTCGAGCAGTTCGCGACGCTCCCGGTAGGGCAGCTCCGTCCGATCCGTGTCATCCAGCGCGAGCAGGTCGAACAGCAGCAGCCGGACCGGCGTCCGACGGCGCTCCCGTTCGACGTCCCGCTCCGCGGTGAGCTGCATCCGACGCTGCAGCAGCGAGAAGTCGGGACGGCCGTCAGGACCCGACGCCACGATCTCGCCGTCGAGGACGACCGCACGGCCGGCGAGCGACGCCGCGAGTTCCTCGACCACCTCCGGGTACGCCGTCGTGAGGTCCTTGCCGTTCCGGCTCGACAACCGCACCCGCCCCGTCGAGCCGTCGACGCTCGCGATCGCACGGATGCCGTCCCACTTCATCTCGAACGCCCAGGATCCGTCGTCGACCAGCTCGCCGGGTGCCGCGACACTCGCGAGCATGGGGGTGGGGATCCCCCGAGGCCGTGCGACCGGGGGAGCCGGCGGGTCGCCCGGGGCGCGCATCCGGTGGATGAGCCACGACGGCGCCTCCCGTCCCGTCCCGCCCGCGGTCCGGATGAGCGCGAACCGCATCGGCCCGCCGAGCGCACCTCCCGCCCGGCCGTGCAGGGTCCCGATGACCTCGTCGTCGCGCCACTTCTCCAGCTCGTAGGTGCCCGCGTCCCAGATGGTCACCTCACCGGCCCCGTACTCACCAGCAGGGATCGTGCCCTCGAAACTGCCGTACTCGATGGGGTGGTCCTCCGTGCGCACCGCCAGATGGTTGCTGCTCGGATCCGTCGGCACCCCCTTCGGCAGGGCCCAGGACACCAGCACGCCGTCGTGCTCGAGTCGGAAGTCATGGTGGAGTTTCCTGGCCTCGTGCCGCTGGATCACGAACGAGGGCGGCGTCCCGGCAGCGGGAGGCGCCGGCGGTCCTTCCGGGACGGGCTCGGGCGTCCGCTCCGCGTCCCGCTTCCGCCGGTACTCCACGAGCCGGTCCTCGTGTTCCGACGGGCGGATCGTGATCGACGGACGCGGGTCGCCGAGCACCCGCAACGGGTCCTCACCGTCCGCCAGCCGCTCGAGCACCGCAGGGAACTCCAGCTGCGCCAGCCCAGGATCGTCGAGCTCCTCCCACCGGCGGGGAGCCGCCACCGTCGGCCGTGACCGACCCCGCAACGAGAACGGCGCGATCGTCGTCTTCGACCCGTTGTTCTGACTCCAGTCGACGAAGACCCTCCCCGTGCGTCGCTGTTTCGACATCTCGCTCACCACGAGGCCCGGCTCGTCCGCGGCCAGCGCCCGCGCGAGCTCATGCGCCACGAGCGACACCTCCGCGGAACTCTGCCGACCGTCCAACGCCGCGTACAGGTGGATCCCCTTGCTCCCACTCGTGAGCGGAACCGGATCCAACCCCATGTCCACCAACACCGCCCGCGCCAGGCCCGCGACCCCCGCGCACTCGGCGAGGGACACCCCCTCACCCGGATCGAGGTCGAGGACGAGACGGTCGGGCGGTCGGCGCTCGCCGGATCGGTCGAACCGCCACTGCGGCACGTGCAGCTCGAGCGCACCCAGCTGCGCCAGCCACGTGAGTGTCGCGAGATCGTCGACGATCGGGTACTCGTTCGTGTGATCGCTGTGCTCGATGGGGAGCCGTTGGACCCAGTCGGGAGCCGAGGCGCCCAGGTCCTTCTGGAAGAACCCCGACTCCGGCGACGCAGCCGTGCCGACGCCGTGCACCCAGCGTTTCCGAGTCACCGGCCGATCGGCGAGGTGCGGGAGCAGGTGTTCGGCGACCGCGGCGTAGTAGGCGAGGACCTCGGCCTTCGTCGTGCCGGTCTCGGGGTACAGCACCTTGTCGAGATGGGTGAGTTGGATCCGGCGTCCGTCGACGTCGACCCACTGCGTCTGCCCGCCGCCACCGCTCGTCCTCGCCATGCCGATCAGCCTGCCGCCCAGGGGCGTCAAGGGCTAGCCCTTGACGATGTTCCGGGTGTCTACTGGTCACCACGACAGCGCGGGCGGATCCGCCCGCGGACGGGAGCGGTCATGCGCGCGATCTGGAAGGGTGCGGTCACCTTCGGCCTGGTGAACGTCCCGGTGAAGGTGTACAGCGCCACGGAGGACCACGACCTCTCGTTGCACCAGGTCCACGACGCCGACGGCGGACGCATCCGGTACCAGCGCAAGTGCGAGGTCTGCGGGAAGGTCGTCAGCTACGACCACATCGACAAGGCCTACCAGGACGGCGAGCAGACGGTGGTCCTCACCGCCGACGACCTGGCATCACTCCCCGAGGAACGCAGCCGGGAGATCGAGGTCGTCGAGTTCGTGCCGAGCGACGACCTCGACCCGATCATGTTCGACCGCAGCTACTTCCTCGAACCGGACTCCTCCTCGTCGAAGGCCTACGTCCTCCTCCGGCGGACGCTCGAGGAGACCGACCGCACGGCCATCGTGCGGTTCGCCCTCCGCCAGAAGACGCGTCTCGGTGCCCTCCGGGTGCGCGAGGACGTCATCCTCCTGCAGACACTGCTCTGGGAGGACGAGGTCCGGGAGGTGCGGTTCCCGGCCCTCGAGGAACGCGTCCGCATCTCCGCCAAGGAACTCGAGATGTCGGAGGCGCTCGTCGAGTCCTTCTCGTCCCGCTTCCGCCCGGACGCGTTCGTCGACGAATACCAGGCACAGCTCCGGAAGCTCATCGACGCGAAACTCGAGCAGGGCGACGCACTCGACACCGCCGCCACCTTCGGCGAGCAGCCCGAACCCGACGACGACACGGGCGCCGAGCCGATCGACCTCATGGAGGTGCTGCAACGCAGCATCGAACGGCAACGTGGCACGACCGGCGCGAAGACGGCGAGTGGAGCGAAGCGATCCGGCGCCGCCAAGCCCGCCGCGACGAGCAGCTCGGCGAAGACCGGTACCGCGAAGACGGGTACCGCCAAGACGAGTGGCGCGAAGACCGCTACCGCCAAGACCGCGGCGTCGAAACCGTCGACCGCGACGAAACGCAAGAAGAGCGCCTGAGCGACGACGCCCGGGCTGAGAGGGAGCACGACATGATGGAGCACCGCGTCACCCCGTTCCTCTGGTACGACTCGCAAGCCGAGGAGGCGGCGACCTTCTACGTGTCACTGTTCCCCGACTCCGGAATCACCTCGGTGAGCCGCTACCCGGAGGGCGGACCCATGCCGGCCGGCCAGGCGATGGTCGTCGAGTTCGAGCTCGAGGGACTCCCCGTCAGCGCGATGAACGCCGGGCCCATCTTCTCGTTCACCGAGGCGTTCTCCTTCTCCGTCAGAGCCGACACCCAGGACGAGATCGACCGGCTCTGGGACGCCCTCATCGCCGACGGCGGCGCCCCGAGCCAATGCGGCTGGCTCAAGGACCGCTGGGGACTGTCCTGGCAGATCGTGCCAGGCATCCTCGCCGAACTGCAGAACGACCCCGACCGGGAACGCGCGGCACGGGCCATGCAATGCATGATGGGGCAGACCAAGTTCGTCATCGCCGAACTCGTCGCCGCAGCGGACGGTCGATAGCGGCTCCTCCACAACCGACCAACCGACGGGACACCGCCCCTCCGAGACGCCGACGCAGTCCACCGTCAGCAGCTCCTGACAGACTTGCCGCATGTCCCACCCCAGCGCGCCCACCCCCGCCCACCCCGAACCGACCCCCACCGGATCGGTCGCCGAGGCGACGGCGGCGCTCGCCGCACTCACGGGCGTTCCGGGGGCCACGTTCCACGACGGTCAACTCGAAGCGATCCTCGCGCTCGTCGACGAACATCGTCGTGCGCTCGTCGTCCAGCGCACCGGTTGGGGCAAGTCCGCCGTCTACTTCATCGCGACCGCCCTCCTGCGCCGACGGGGCGCCGGGCCGACGCTGCTGGTCTCGCCGTTGCTGGCGCTCATGCGCGACCAGGTGGCGGCCGCCGAGCGCGCCGGCGTGCGCGCTGTGGCGATCAACTCGGCGAACGCACACGAATGGGACGACGTCCGGGCGCGCCTGGAGGCCGACGAGGTCGACGTCCTGCTCGTATCACCCGAGCGGCTCAACAATCCACGCTTCCGCGATGAACAGCTCCCGACTCTCGTGGACCGCACGGGCATGCTGGTGGTGGACGAGGCGCACTGCATCTCCGACTGGGGACACGACTTCCGACCCGATTACCGGCGGCTCGCCGAACTGATCGGACGCCTCCCGGCCGAGGTCCCGGTCCTGGCGACCACCGCGACGGCCAACGCACGCGTCGTCCGCGACATCGCCGAGCAGCTCACCGCACCCGGCGCCGCAGGCTCCCACGGAGCCGAGGTGCTCACCATCCGCGGCTCGCTCGCGAGGGCGTCCCTCCGGCTCGGCGTGCTCCGGCTGCCGGAGTCCCGGGACCGCCTCACCTGGCTGCTCAGCCACCTCGGCGGGCTCACCGGGTCCGGCATCATCTACACGCTCACGGTGTCCGCCGCGGAGGACACCGCGCGGCTGCTGCGCGAGGCCGGTCACGAGGTCCGGGCCTACACGGGCCGGACCGATCCCGATGAACGCGAGGAGTCGGAGCGGCTCCTCAAGGAGAACCGCTTGAAGGCGCTGGTCGCGACGAGCGCGCTCGGCATGGGGTTCGATAAACCGGACCTCGGGTTCGTCGTGCATCTCGGCGCTCCGTCCTCGCCGGTCGCGTACTACCAGCAGGTTGGTCGCGCCGGCCGCGCCACCGAGCATGCCGACGTCCTGCTCCTGCCCGGGGCGGAGGACGAGGAGATCTGGCAGTACTTCGCGACCGCGTCGATGCCGGACGAAGCGCGGGCCACCGCGGTGCTCGACGCACTCGACAGTCAGCCGCGGTCCACGCCCGCGCTCGAGGCGCTCGTCAACCTGCGTCGCACACCCCTCGAACTCCTCCTCAAGGTGCTCGACGTCGACGGCGCGGTGCAGCGGGTGGCCGGGGGATGGGTGTCGACCGGGCAGCCGTGGGTCTACGACCGGGAGCGGTACCGGCGGATCGCCGAGGCCAGGGTGGCGGAGCAACAGGCGATGCTGGCTTACGAGCGGGGCGACGAGTGCAGGATGCTCGTGCTGCAACGTGAGCTCGACGACGCGAGCGCGGTGCCCTGTGGCCGGTGCGACCGCTGCGCCGGGCCGTGGTTCCCCACCGAACTCGACAGTGCGGCGGCCGCCTCCGCGTCGGAAGCGCTCGGTCGGGTCGGCGTGGAGCTCGAACCGCGGGCGCAGTGGCCCACGGGAGCCGACCGCCTCGGCGTCACCGCCGACGGCGCAGCGGTGAAGGGACGCATTGCGCTCGACGACCGCCTCGAGGCCGGGCGTGCGCTCGCTCGGCTCACCGACCTCGGCTGGGGTGGTGTGCTGCGTGAGCTCTTCGCCGCGGGTGCACCCGACGCTCCCGCCTCCCGCGCGGTCATCGACGCGAGTGTCCGTGTCCTGGCGGATTGGCCGTGGACGCAACGGCCGGCCGCCGTGGTCAGTGTGCCGTCACGGTCGCGTCCGCAGCTCGTCGACTCGGTGGCGAGGGGCATCGCGTCGCTCGGGCGACTGCCGTACCTCGGGGAGCTCGACCTCGTCGGCGACGGCCCGCGCGGTGGTCCCGGCGGCAACAGCGCCTACCGTCTGGCGGGCGTCTGGGACGCCTTCACCGTCGGATCCGAACTCCGGGCGCAGCTCGCAGCGCTCGAGGGCGCGCCGGTCCTGCTCGTCGACGACCGGGCCGACAGTCGGTGGACGCTCACCGTCGCCGGTCGCGCGCTCCGCCGCGCCGGATCCGGCCCGGTCCTCCCGTTCGCGCTCGGGATCGTGGGCTGATCGCCCATCAGCCCTCGTGGAGGCTGGAGCGGGTGTCCTTGGCCAGGTGCCGCGGCAGCAGGATCGTGCAGACGAGTCCGACGACGGCTGCTGCAGCGCAGATCGCGAAGCTCAGACGGAAGGCGTCCGCACTGGGTGTCGTGACAGCTCCGTCGGTGACGACCTGGGAGGCCAGGATGGCGCCGATCACCGCACTCGCGATCGTGGAACCGAGCGTCCGCATCACGGAGTTGAGTCCGTTGGACGCCGCCGTCTCGCTGGGCGGGACGGCACCCATGATGAGCGTCGGCATGGCGGCGTAGGCGAACCCCACCCCGAAGCCGACCGCGGTGGCTGTGAGCACGGTGTGCCAGACCTCGGTCATGAGTCCGATCGCGATCGCGTAGCCGACCGCGATGATCGTGATGCCGATCAGCAGGCTCAACCGGGCGCCCTTGGCCGCGGTCAGTCGAGCGGCGACCGGCGACATCGCCCACATGATGAGACCGCTGGGCATGAGGCAGAGGCTCGCGATGAGCATGTTCTGCCCGAGACCGACCCCGGTGCCGACCGGCGCCTCGAGGATGCCCGGGAGGACGACCGTGCTGCCGAAGAAGGCGAAGCCGACCGTGATGGATGCGAGGTTCGTGAAGAGCACCGTCCGCCTGGCGGCGATGCGCAGGTCGACGAGCGGGCTGGAGGACCGTACCTCGAACCACCCCCAGAGCAGGAGCACGACGACGCCGCCGATCAAGCAGCTGAGGGTCCCGACGCTCGTCCAACCCCACTCGTTGCCTTTCGAGACGGCGAGGAGGATCGGGACGAGGCCGGCGGCGAGACCGATCGCGCCGATCCAGTCGAAACCGCCTTCGCTCCGGAGGGTGCTCACCGGGACGAAGCGCGCGACGAGGACGAAGCCGATGAGCCCGAGTGCACCCGCGACCCAGAACAGCACATGCCAGTCCAGGTACTGCGAGATCACGGCGGAGATCGGGAGACCGACGGCACCACCGATGCCGAGGGTGGCACTCACGAGCGCGACCGCGGGGCCGAGCCGCTTCGCGTGGAGCACGTCGCGCAGGATGCTGATGCCGAGCGGGATCACGCCCATCGCCATCCCCTGGAGGGCACGGGCGACGATGAGCGGGACGATCGTGGACGAGAAGGCGGCGAGCACCGATCCGGCCATCATGATCCCGAGCAGGATGAGCACCATCCGTCGTTTGCCGTAGAGGTCGCCGAGCCGACCGGCGATCGGGGTCGCGACCGCGGCCGACAGGAGCGTGGCCGTCACGACCCACATGCTGTCGGAGGCGTGCACGCCGAGGATCGTGGGAAGCGTCGGCACGAGTGGGGTGACGAGCGTCATCATGAACGCCGCGACGAGACCGGTGAACGCGAGGCTCGTGACGACCGCCCGCTCCGGAAGTGGTTTGCGGAGTGCCGCCCGCTCCTCGTCGCTGAGCCAGGGGCGCTCGGCCCCAGGCTGGTCCTCGTCGTGGTCGTCGGGCTGCGCTGAATCCTGCGTCACGGGTCCTGTTCCTGTGGAGAGTCGATGCGGCCGAGGCCACTCGGAGTCGAACACCGTCCGCCGGCGCCGTATTCCCGGCTCGGCCGGGCCGACGGCGTCGGCCTCGTCGTCGACTCAGCGCGGGAGGCGGGGGATCGCCGCGATGAGCTGCTTCGTGTAGGCCTCGGCGGGATCGTGGAGGACCTGCGCGGTGGCGCCGGCCTCGACGACCTGCCCGTGTCGGAGGACCATCGTGCGTTCACACAGCGCGGCCACCGTGCCGAGGTCGTGCGAGACCATCACGAGCGCCAGGCCGTTCGAGGCCCGCAGCTCGGCGAGGAGCTCGATGATCTGGATCCGGGTGCTCATGTCGAGGGCACTGACGGGCTCGTCGGCGAGGAGGAGCCGGGGGTTCGGGACGATCGCGCGGGCGATGGCGATCCGCTGCCGCTGGCCGCCCGAGAACTCGTGCGGGAACCGCGACGCCGCGTCGGCGGGCAGTCCCACCGCCTCGAGTGCCTCGGTCGCGCGGACGGTCGCCTGCTCGGTGGTCGCCAGACGGAGGGATCGCAGCGGTTCGGCCACGATGCGCCCGATGCGCTGCCGAGGATCGAGCGAGGAGTACGGATCCTGGAAGACGGCCTGCACCGATTCGCGGAACCGACGGACCCGTGTCCGATCGCGGGGGTCCAGTGCGCCACCGTCGAACCGGACCGAGCCCGTGGTCGGCCGGTCGAGGCCGAGCAGCAGCCGGAGGAGGGTGCTCTTACCGGCGCCGGACTGACCGACGATCCCGACGGCCTCTCCTGCGCCGACGGCCAGCGACACGTCGGCCAGGGCCTCCTGACCGCCGCGGTACCGGAAACCGACCGCATCCAGCTCGAGGATCGGCGTCGTCGTGATCGGTGCATCGGTCATCGTGGGTCCTCCAGCGCGTCGTCGAGCGCGCGTGCGCTGGTGACCAGACGACGGGTGTCCTCGTGCTGCGGTGCCGTCAGCACCTGCGCCACCGCGCCGCGTTCCACGGCCCGACCCTCGCTCAGCACGACGACCTCGTCGACCATGGTCGACACGACGGCGAGGTCGTGACTGATGAACAGGAGCGCCATGCCGCGTTCCCGGACGAGCCGGTCGATGAGCGCGAGCACCTCCGCCTGGACGGTCACGTCGAGCGCCGTCGTCGGCTCGTCCGCGATGAGGAGCTGCGGGCGACCGGCGAGCGCGATGGCGATCGCGATGCGCTGCCGCTGCCCGCCGGACAGCTCGTGGGGGTAGGAGGCGGCGATGCGCGCAGTGTCGGTGAGGGACACCTCGACGAGGGCTGCTTCGACGGCCTCCTTGAGCCGTTCGCCCCGGAGTCCCAGATGGCGACGCAGGGGCTCGGCGAGCTGGGCGCCGACCCGCATGAGCGGGTCGAGTGCGGTCAGCGGCTCCTGGAAGACGAGTCCGGCAACCCGACCGCGGAGTGGCCGCAGCGCGCGGTCCGGGGCACCGATCACCTGGGTGCCGGCCAGTTCGACGCTGCCGCTCGCGCTCAGCTGTTCGCCGAGCAGCCCGATCACCGCGAGGGAGGTCAAGGACTTCCCGGACCCGGAACCGCCGATGAGTCCGAGGCGACCCCCGGCGGCGATGGTCAGGTCCAGCCCGTCGAGGAGCGGCCGGTCAGCGCCGTCGGGAGCACCGCGCCGGACGCCTCGGGTGATGGTCAGTCCGGAGATGTCGAGGAGATCGCTCATGCGCCGCGCCTCCTCGTCGGATCGCCGAGGTCCCGCAGGCCGTCCGCGATGAAGTTCACGCCCACCACGAGCATCACCACGGCGACACCCGGAGCGATCGCGCCGACCGGTGCCGTCGTGACGGTGGCCTGGGCCTCCTGCAGCAGACGTCCCCAGGAGGCGTTCGGCGGTGGCGCGCCGAGGCCGAGGTACGACAGGCTCGCTTCGGCGAGGACGGCGATGCCGAACTGCAGCGCGAGGTTGACGCTCAGGGTGGGCCAGATGTTCGGGAGCACATGCTGGCCGATGACACCGGCCCAGCTCGTCCCGGCAGTCCTGGCCGCGACCACGTACTGCTCGCTGAGGACCCGCTTCGTGAGGATCCGGGTCAGGCGGGCCACGATGGCCGACATGGCGAGTCCGATCGCGATGATGGCGGTGCCGAGTGACGCGCCCTGGGCTGCCACGATGAGCATGGCGAGCAGGAGCACCGGGAAGGCGATCACGACGTCGAGCGCGGCGGAGATCGTGTCGTCCAGCCAGGCCGACGCGAAGGCCGCAGCGAGTCCCACGGCGATACCGATGACCGCGCCGACCGCGACGGCCCCCGCCCCGGTCGCGAGCGCGATGCGCGCACCGACCATGAGCTGGGTCATCAAATCGCGACCGAGCTTGTCCGTACCGAGCCAGTGGGTGCCGGTCGGGCCTTCGAGACGACCGCCGGAGGTGTCCGTGGGTGCGAAGGGCAACCACACGAGCGAGACGGCCGCCAGGACGGCGATGACGCCGACGAGGACGAGTCCGACGGTCAGCGTCGCGGAAGGGGCGCGGCGCCGCACCGGGCGTCGGTCGGCGAGCGCGGTCTGGGCGTCGACGGCGCTCATCGGAGCCCGTTCCCCGAGATCGAAGTGCGCAGACGCGGATCGATGAGCCGCTGCGCGATGTCGGCGACGAAACCCGTCAGGAGGACGACGAGGGTCGAGACGAGGAGGATGCCCTGGATGTTCGGGTAGTCGTGCTGCTGGATCGCCGTCAGGAGCATCGACCCGAGGCCGGGCAGGCTGAAGACGCTCTCGACCACGACGGCGCCGAGGAAGGTGGTGGCGAGCTCGATGCCGAGGATCGCCACGACGGGCACCGCGGCGTTCCGGGCGCCGTGTCGGAGCAGGGCCTCACCGAAGCCGGCTCCCTGCGCCCGTGCCGAGCGCAGATAGTCGCTCCCGACCACGTCGAGCGTGGCGGAGCGGACGTATCGGGTGATCGACGCACTCATGACGATGGCGATGGTGATGACCGGGAGGGCGAGGCTCGTGAGTGCCGCGGCAGGATCTGCCCAGTCGTCGCGAGGGAAGCCGCCGGACGGGAACAGTCGGAGCGTCACCGCGAACACGCTGACGAGCAGGATGCCGACCCAGAACACCGGAACGGCGATCCCGAGCTGCGAGAGGCCGGACAACGCGATGCCGTACCAGCGGTCGGCCCGGAGTGCGGACACGACACCGGCCACGAGGGCGAGCACCACGGCGAGGAGGAACGCGAGGAGCGTCAGCGGCACGGTGACCTGGAGGCGCGACGCGATCTCGGGTCCGACCGGGAGCGAGCTCACGAACGAGGAACCGAGGTCGAGGGTGAGGACGCCGCCGAACCAGGCGGCGAACTGCTCGCCGAGCGGCCGGTCGGCTCCCACCTGCTCGCGCGCCGCGTCGATCTGCTCCTGCGTGGCGTTCACCGAGAGCAGGGCGTTCGACGGGTCGCCCGGCAGCAGCCGGAGCAGCACGAACAGCACCGTCATGGCGACGAGGAACGACACCACGAGGAACGCGGATCGGCGCAGCAGGTAAGCGAGCATGGTGGACCTCAGCGTAGCGAGGCCTGGGCCGACCGGGCGGTGCCGGTCGGCCCGGGCGACGACTACTTGCGGACGATGTCCGCCACGAAGAACTGCGAGTTCAGGCCGTTGACGCCGTACCCCGAGACGTCGCTCGCGGCGACGACGATCTGCGGGTAGAGGTAGAGCCACACGCTCGCCGCGTCCTCGGCGATCTGCTCGTTGACGAGCTTCAGCTTCGCCGTCTGCTCCTCGGTGGTCGTCGCCTGCTCGGCCTCCGACACCCACTGGGTCACCTCGGGGTTGTCGTAGCCCCAGTAGAAGTCCGGGTTGCCGTACCAGACGACGTCGCGGTCGTTCACGTGCTCCTGGAGGGTCGCCTGGAAGTCGCGTTCCTTGAACACCTTCGAGTACCACTCGTCCGCGCTGATCGTGTTGATCTCGACCGTGATGCCGACCTTCGCGAGTTCACTCTGGAGGAACTCGGCGACGGCCGGGTGCGGGTCGTAGCTCGGGGTGTCGAGGGTGAAGGTGAAGCCGTCGGCGAAGCCCGCTTCGGCGAGCTGCTGCTTCGCGAGCTCGGGGTCGTACGGGTTCACCTGCGTGAGGTCCTCGTACCAGGGGTCCGTCGGCGGGACCATCGACCCGATGAGCGTGCCGTACTCGCCCCAGATGGACGAGAGCAGCTTCTTGGTGTCGATCGCGGAGTACACGGCCTTGCGGACGAGCGCCTGGTCGAACGGGGCGACCCGGTCGTTGAAGGCGAGCAGCTCCTTCGTCGTGGAGTCGCCGTCGGAGACGACGTAGTCCGCGTTGTCGGTGAACTGGCTCAGCTGGTCGGGGCTCTGCACGCTCGTGATGATGTCGATCTGCTTCGTGACGAGCGCATTGCTGAGCGCGGTCGCGTCGGTGAAGTAGGTGAAGACCACCTCCGCGTTCTTGGCGGGCTCACCCCAGTAGTCGTCCCAGCGCTCGAGGCTCAGGGTGCTGCCGCGCTTCCAGTCGCCGAGCGTGTACGGACCCGTGCCGTCCTCGGTGGTCTTGAGGTCCTTCGCCGCGTCGTTGACGATCCAGACGTAGCTCAGGTTGTAGATGAAGGAGATGGAGCGCTCGGAGAGGGTGATGACGACGGTCTTGTCGTCGGGGGTCGCGATGCCGGAGATCACCGCGAAGCTGCTCTTCCGTGCCGACTGCGAGTCCTCGGCGGTCACGGCTTCGATGCTCGACTTCACGTCCGCCGAGGTGAGCGGGTCGCCGGAGTGGAAGGTGACGCCGTCCTTGAGGGTGAAGGTGTACGTCAGGCCGTCGTCGCTCACCGTGCTGTCGGCGGCGAGCACCGGTTCGACCTCGCCGTCGTCCGTGAGGCGGTACAGGCCCTCGTACACGTTGCCGGTGAAGGCCTCCGTGACGCCTTGGCCGCCGCCGCCGGTGTTGCTGAGGTTCTGCGGCTCGTAGAGCGAGCCGACGGCGATGGTCGCGTCGTCGCCCGTCGCCGAACTGCCACCACCACCGGCGCAGCCGGCGAGGGCGACGGCGGCGGCGACGGACAGGGCGACGAGCCCGATGGTTCTCTTCACGGATACTCCTGTGGTGTGGGGGTGATGATGCTGGTGCAGGCTGTGGGGTGCTGGGGGTCAGACGGCGTAGAGGTCGAAGCCCTCGCGGAACCGGACGATCCGTTCTCCGGCGAGGACGTCTCCGGCGAACCGGTTCTGCGGCGGCGGCATCGGACAGTTGTACTGCACGGAGAAGCCGCAGGGCGGCACGAACGCGCGGTTGAAGTCGAGGACGACCTCGCCCGCCGTGCCGAAGCCTCCGTCGTCGGTCCGCTGCACGAACAGGAACCGGCCGGCGCCGTAGGTGCCCGACTCGTCATCTCGGCCGTTCGTCGCGTCGCCGAACACGAGGAGGAGCGTGCCGCCGTCGTCGAAGGCGCTCATCGTGTACTCGACGCCGTCCCGAGTGAACGCGATGTCGCCGGGGACGACGAGCTCCCGTGATCCTCCGTTGTCTCGGATGTGCTCGAACGGCACGGTCCGCGAGCCGTCGACCGGCGTGAACCGCGCCGTCTGGACCCACGCGGCGTCGTACGGGAAGACCTCGATGCCGTCGAACGCGCGGATGGCGGGTGCGTTCGCGTCCCATCGGCGGATGCCGACCTCGTCCTGGCCCGTGTCGAGGTGGGTGCGGCGGAGCGTCGTCACCGTCACGCCGCTCGGCTGCTCGGCGGCGATGGCGGCTGCGGCTGCATCGACGGTGGCCGGCGTCTCCTCCGCGAGCCACCGCGTCTCGACGAGGGCGAGGTTGCCGAGTGGCGCGGTCACGGCGGCTCGACGGTCGTCGCGCCAGGCGTCGTGCTCGGCGATCGCGTTCGGCTGCGGGGCGGTGTGGATCGGCATGTCTCGATTCTCCGGATGACGACGGGCGGATCCCAATCGTGTGTCCTTCGGAGTCCAGCTCGTTTCGGGCGGGAACTATTCCCGAGCCCGGCGACGACCCGGCGCAGGACGGCGAGCGACGGGGTCGCGACGTTCTGGGAGGATGTCCTCATGAACGCCACGCTCGTCCGCATGCCCGCCGATCGACTGCGGGGGTGGATGCTCGCCGCGAACGCGCAGTACCGCCTCGAACGCATCGAGGCGGGGGAGACCGAGGCAGAGGCGACGGCGAAGGCGGCACAGTCCCTCGCCGAGACGTTCCCGGCCGGCCGACTCCAGGTCGGACACCTCGTCTTCGAGGTGGTCCTCGACGAAGCCGCGGTCGGCGTGCTCTGGATCGGACCGCGGAGCACGAGCCACCCGGACGAGTGGTGGGTCTGGGACGTGGAGATCGACGAGTCGTTCCGCGGGCGTGGGCTCGGCCGGCAGGCCATGCAGCTCGCCGAGACTGCGGCAAAGGAGCAGGGCGCGAAGACGCTCGGGCTGAACGTCTTCGGGTTCAACCGGATCGCGCGCGGCCTGTACGAGTCGCTCGGCTACGAGACGATGGCCGTGCAGATGCGCAAGGCGCTCTAACGCGGGTCCAGCCCGTCGATCAGCTCGGTCATGACCCGGTCGGCGAGTGACGGAGGCTTCGGGTGCCCGTCGTCGGTGGTCCGCGAGGTCGTCGCCCGGTCGAGCGCGAGGACCTCGCCGTGGAGGTGCTCCATCTTCGCGTCGAGCCTGGACGCCGCCTCGGCTGCGTGCTTGAGCTCGGCGAGCAGGCTGTCCGGCACGGCCTTGTCGTACTTGTAGTAGATCTTGTGTTCGAGGCTCGCCCAGAAGTCCATGGCGATCGTCCGGAACTGGATCTCGACGGGCACCTGCACGACGCCGTCGGACATGAACACCGGAACCTCGACGATCACGTGGAGGCTCTGGTACCCGTTCGGCTTCGGGTTCGCGATGTAGTCCTTGACCTTCACCACGGTGATGTCCTGCTGGCTCGTCAGGAGTTCGAACACCTTGTAGGTGTCGGAGATGAAGCTGCAGGTGACGCGGATGCCCGCGATGTCCGTGATGTGTTCGCGGATGTCGTCGATGTCCTGCCCGTACTGCTTGCGTTCGATCTTGCCGATGATGCTCTCCGGCGACTTCAACCGCGAGCTGATGTGCTCGATCGGGTTGTAGTCGTGGATCTGCGTGAACTCCTCCTTGAGGATGTTGAGCTTCGTGGTGATCTCGTCGATGCCGAACTTGTACAGCATCATGAACCGCGTGAACTCGTCCTTGAGGCGCTTCAGCTCCTCGAGGTTGTCCGACGACGTTGGTCCGGTCATGGGCGTGCGCTCCAGCTCTGTCTCCGACGGGCCGACGGCCCGCTCGCACTCTACTGAAGCGGCCTTGGAACGCCTCTCAGCCTCCTGTGAATCAGGACTGTCGCGAGCAGTTCAGTGCTGCAGGGCCGCGCGGCGACGTGACGAGGCCTGGAGCCGGCGGGCGCGCCCGGCGGTCAGCATCAGGCCGAGGACGACCCCGGCGACGGCCCCGGACGTGTTCGCGAGAAGGTCGCGGGGATCGCTCACGCGTCCGGGGATCGCGAGTTGCGCGGCCTCGATGCCGACCGTCAGCGTGGCTGCGACGAGGATGGCGAGCCACCAGCGCCGCCGTCCGAGCAGGAGCAGGAAGAAGACGCCGATCGGGACGAACATGGCGATGTTCGCTCCGAATTCGAGGCGCTCGTAAGTGACCCACGCCGTCGACTCCCACCGGGCGAGGAGGTCGACGAGTCGGTACACGAGGGACTCGGTCCGGCCGTCGAAGGGCCGTGGGCCGAGGGTGATGGCCGCCACGAGCGCGAGGTACACCACGGTGAGGGTGCTGAGCACGGGATGGCGGCGGAACATCGGCCCAGCATGCCCGAGCCACCTTGGCGGCGCTTGAGTGTTCCCTGGACGGGGACGATGCGTCGCCGATGAGGCCGGTCGGGTCGTCAGCAGCGCGTCAGCGCCCTCGCAACCGCTCGATGTCGCGTCGTTCACGCTTCGTCGGTCGACCGGCGCCCCGGTCTCGGACGGCCACGACCTGCCGTTCCGCCGGCGTCGGCAGCGGGGGAGAGCGGTCGATGAGACATTCCGCCGCGACGTCCGCCCCGACCCGTTTCGCGATGAGGCGTCGGACCTCCACGACCCGGTCGAAGCCCGCCACGCGGAGTCGGACCTCGTCACCGATCCTGACGGCCTGTGCCGGCTTCGCCCGCTCGCCGTTGACCCGGACGTGGCCGGCTCGGCAGGCGGTCGCGCCGGCCGAGCGGGTCTTCGTCAGCCGCACCGCCCAGATCCATGCGTCGACGCGCACGCTCGACGGGCTGTCCATCCTCCGATGGTAGAGCAGCCCATCGGTAGACTCGACCCGTGACTGACGGGGCGGGGCGCGGGGTTCGACGGACCGGTGAAGACCGCGTCGTCACCCTCCCCAATGCGCTCAGCGTTTTCCGGATCCTCCTCGTCCCGGTCTTCCTGATCCTCCTCGTGCAGGGGCAGGACCTGTTGGCTCTCGCGACGCTCGCGTTCTCGGGCGTCACCGACCTCCTCGACGGGTGGATCGCGCGACGGTTCGACCAGATGACGAAGCTCGGTCGACAACTCGATCCGGCCGCCGATCGCCTCTACATCCTCGCAGCGTTGATCGGTCTCGCGGCCCGCGGACTCATCCCGTGGTGGTTGCTCATCGTCGTCTTCGCCCGCGACCTGCTGCTCGTCGGGCTCGCCGTCGTCCTGCACCGGTCCGGTACGGGCGTGCTCCCGATCATCCGCGTGGGGAAGTGGGGCACGGCACTCCTGTTCATCGGGCTCCCGGTCCTCATGCTCGGTCAGGCGTTCCCAGCCGTCGCGATGATCGCGACGCCGCTCGGTTGGGTGTCGGTGATCGCCGGAGCGACGCTCTACTGGTGGGCCGGCATCCTCTACCTGCTGCAGACCGTGCGCATCTCGGGGGATGCCCGTTCGAAGCAGCGGGAACGGGCCCGATCCGACGGATCACCCTCGACCGGGCGGCTCGACAGTGACGCCACATCGGATACGCTTGACGGAGAGGAGGTCGACGGTGGCTGAGCACGATGAGAAGTATCCCGCGACCGGGGCGTACACGCCGGGAGCTGTCGATGACGGTGCCCCGACGAGCGGCTCGGGCGATCGGGAAGTCGACACGACACTCACCTTCGGTGAAGACCTCGGAGCGGCCCTCGCGGCGATCGACTCCGACGTCACCGCTGAGGAGCACGAGGCGATCGCGGCCCTGCCGTCCGGTTCAGCGCTGCTGATCGTCCGTCGTGGTCCGAACGCCGGTGCGCGGTTCCTCCTCGACGCCGACGTCACCACCGTCGGACGTCACCCCGAGGCCGACATCTTCCTCGACGACGTCACGGTGTCGCGTCGGCACACCGAGTTCCACCGTCACGGGACCGCGTTCGAGATCCGCGATCTCAACTCCCTGAACGGCACGTACTTCGACGGTGTCCGCATCGACAAGGCGATCCTGCGCGACGCCGCCGAGGTGCAGATCGGCAAGTTCCGCCTCACCTTCTACGCGTCGCGGATCGACCTCGCCTCCCAGCTGGGAAGCTAGTGGCGGCAGCCAGCGCGAACGCGCGAAGCGACGGTGCTCCGCTGCTGAGCATCGGGCAGGTCCTCGCACGCCTCACTCCGGAGTTCCCCGAGCTGAGCAATTCGAAGCTCCGGTTCCTCGAGGAGCAGGGGCTGGTGTCCCCGGCGCGGACGAAGTCGGGGTACCGGAAGTTCTCGAGCGATGACCTCGAACGCCTGCGGCTGATCCTGTCGATGCAGCGAGATCACTACTTCCCCCTCAAGGTCATCCGCACCTACCTCGTCGAGGTCGACGCGGGACGGTCGCCGCTGTTCCCTGGCAGTGGGCAAGCCGTCGGCGCGCCGTCGATCCACCCCGGGGTCCGCAGATTCTCGCGGAACGAGCTGATCCGCGAAGCCGGCGCCACCCCGATGCTCTTCAACGACGCCGTGAGCGCGTCGCTGATCCTGCCCGCCGAGAACTACGGCGAGGACGTCGCGTCCCTCCTGCGGATCCTCGTGGAGCTGCAGCGCTCCGGCATCGAACCACGGCACCTCCGCGGGTTCCGCGCCTCGATCGAGCGCGAGGTCGGGCTCATCGAGAGCGCGTTGAGCGCCGTCGCCAAGCGGAACGACGCCGCCGGCCGGGCACGTACCGCCGACCGGGCGCTGGAGATCGCCGCACAGCTCGAGGGTGTGCGGTCGAACCTCGTCCGCTCGGCACTCGAGCGACACCAATCCTCCTGATCGACCTCCCAGGGCGTAGACTGCCCTCATCCATCACGGCCAGGTCACAGTTCGATCACTCGTCACGACACGCCGTCCGTTTCGAACGGATGTCGCAGCGTTGACCGGGGCGGATCGGTAGCGTGGTGGGAGTGGTCAAGCCGGCTCGACGCCCCCGTCGAGACCGTACCGACCGTGCAGCGAACATCGAGGAGAAGCAGACATGAGTGAACTCAGTCGCGACGGGGCGTCACGGTACGGTGACCTCGGGCTGCTGTTCACCGACGGGCTTCCAGAACTCGAAGAGGGCCAGGGCTACCGCGGAGCGGTCGCCGCCCGTGCAGCCGGCATCAGCTACCGCCAGCTCGACTACTGGGCCCGGACGGGTCTGGTCGAGCCCACCGTCCGCGGTGCATCCGGATCCGGAACGCAGCGTCTCTACGGCTTCCGCGACATCCTCGTCCTCAAGCTCGTCAAGCGCCTGCTCGACACGGGCATCTCCCTGCAGCAGATCCGCACGGCAGTCGACCAGCTCCGCGAAGCGGGCATCGTCGACCTCGCCCAGACCACGCTCATGAGCGACGGCGCCAGTGTCTACCTCTGCACCTCGAACGACGAGGTCATCGACCTCGTCAGCCGCGGACAGGGCGTCTTCGGCATCGCCGTCGGCAAGGTGCTGCGCGAGGTGGAGTCCACGCTCATCGAGTTCGACGCACAGTCGGCCGACCCCATGGACGAGCTCGCAGCACGTCGCTCCGCTCGCAGCGCCTGACCCGAGCCGAAGGCGCCGGTCCCTGAGTCTGTCGAAGGGCTCACCGACGCGCGCCACACGTTCCCTGAGCGCGCATCCCGGGGTACTGGGTGCTCCTGCCGGTCCTGGAGCTCCGGCCGGTCCATGAGCGCGCCTGCCGGTCCCTGAGCCTGTCGAAGGGCGACCCGAGCGAGCGCCTGGTCCGTGAGCCGACCGAACGGTCTCGCCGCGACCTCAGCTGTCGGTGGAGGGTGCCTCGACGGCAGCGGGACTCGTGACGGCAGCCGGCTCCGGGGGAGCGCCGTCGGCGTACTCGCCGACGCGGCCCGTGCGCAGCACGCGGTCGAGGAGCGAGTCGAAGTTCTTCGCCATCTCCTGCGCCGTGTCACCCGGCCACACGTGGACGGGCTTGGCGGCACCCTGAGCCTGCTGGAGTGACGTGCGCTCCAGCAGCTGCGGGTTGAGGATGAGGGGACCGAACATGTCGCGCAGTTCCTTGATGCGGAACTGGTGCTCCATCGACTGCGGACGCACCCGGTTGACGATGATGCCGAGCGGCTGCAGCCGGGGGCTCAGCCCACGACGGATCTCCTCGACGGCGCGGAGGGCGCGGTCGGCTGCGGAGACCGAGAACAGGCCCGGCTCCGTGACGACGGCGACGCGATCGCTCGCCGCCCAGGCGGTGCGGGTGAGCGCGTTGAGCGAGGGGGCGCTGTCGATGAGGACGAGGTCGTACTCCTCCTCGACGTGCGCGAGTGCCTCTTCCAGGCGCCAGATGTCGCGGATGCTGGGGTGCGGGCCGTCGAAGTTGATCGCAGACGGGCTGCCGATCATGACGTCCATCTTGCCCGGGTGGATCTTCGTCCAGCCGCTCGCCACGATCGCCTGCTCGACGATCTTCTTCTTCGGCGAGGTCAGCACGTCCGTCACCGTGAGGTGCCCTGCGACGTCGACGGCCATGCCGGTCGAGACGTCGGATTGGGGGTCGAGATCCACGACCAGCGTGCGGATGTCCTTCGAGAACGCGGCGGAAGCCAGGCCAAGGGTGACGGTGGTCTTGCCGACGCCCCCCTTCAGGGAGCTAACGCTGAGTACATGCACAAGGCTCAACGTTACCGTGACTAGGCTAGGGAATCTCAACGTTTGCTGAGTTGGCTGTTGTGGGAAGGGTTCCATGTTCAGGAAGATTCTTGTCGCCAATCGCGGAGAGATCGCCATCCGGGCGTTCCGTGCCGCGTACGAGCTGGGGGCGAAGACGGTTGCGGTGTTCCCCTATGAGGACCGCAACTCGATGCATCGGCTGAAGGCCGATGAGGCTTACCAGATCGGCACGGAGGGTCATCCGGTGCGCGCCTACCTCGACGTCTCGGAGATCATCCGCGTCGCGAAGGAGTCGGGCGCCGACGCGATCTACCCCGGGTACGGCTTCCTCTCCGAGAATCCGGAACTGGCCGAGGCCGCTCGAGCCGCCGGCATCACCTTCATCGGTCCGCCGTCCTCCGTCCTGGAGATGGCCGGCAACAAGGTGACCGCGAAGGAGCACGCCATAGCGGCCGGGGTCCCGGTCCTGAAGTCCACGCCGGCCAGCCGCGACATCGAAGAGTTGCTCGCCGGTGCCGCCGACATCGGGTTCCCGATCTTCGCGAAGGCGGTCGCCGGTGGTGGTGGACGAGGCATGCGCCGCGTCGACAACGCCGAGGACCTCCGCGGCGCCCTCGAGGCCGCCATGCGTGAGGCGGACAGCGCCTTCGGCGACCCGACGATGTTCCTCGAGCAGGCCGTCGTCCGCCCCCGGCACATCGAGGTCCAGATCCTGGCGAGCGCCGACGGCGAGACCATCCACCTCTTCGAGCGCGACTGCTCGGTGCAGCGCCGGCACCAGAAGGTCGTCGAGATCGCGCCGGCCCCGAACCTCGACGAGGACACTCGTCAGGCCATGTACCGCGATGCCATCGCGTTCGCCAAGTCGATCGGCTACGTCAACGCCGGGACGGTCGAGTTCCTCCTCGACACCGCGGGGGAGCGGGCCGGACAGCACGTGTTCATCGAGATGAACCCGCGTATCCAGGTCGAGCACACCGTGACCGAGGAGGTCACCGACGTCGACCTCGTCCAGTCGCAGATGCGCATCGCCGCCGGCGAGTCGCTCGGCGACCTCGGCCTCACGCAGGAGTCCCTGCACCTCCGCGGCTTCGCGCTCCAGTGCCGCATCACCACCGAGGACCCCACGGCTGGCTTCCGTCCAGACACCGGGAAGATCACGACCTACCGCTCTCCGGGCGGCGGCGGCATCCGACTCGACGGCGGCACGGTCGCCTCCGGTGCACAGATCAGTCCCCACTTCGACTCGATGCTCGCGAAGCTCACCTGCCGTGGGCGCACCTTCGAGGCGGCCGTCACGCGAGCCAAGCGCGCCCTCGCCGAGTTCCGCATCCGCGGCGTCTCCACGAACATCCCCTTCCTGCAGGCGGTCCTCGAGGACGCCTCGTTCGTGGCCGGCGACCTCAGCACCTCCTTCATCGACGAGCGTCCGCAGCTCCTGCGCGGGCACGTCTCGAAGGACCGCGGGACGAAGATCGTCAACTGGCTCGCCGACGTCACGGTCAACCAGCCCAACGGGTCGCGTCCGTCCGGCGCGGACCCGGTCGACAAGCTGCCCGCGATCGACATCACCACCGACGCCCCGGCCGGCTCGCGTCAGCGACTGCTCGAGCTCGGCCCGAAGGGCTTCGCTGACGCCCTCCGCGCTCAGACCGCCCTCGCCGTGACCGAGACCACCTTCCGCGACGCCCACCAGTCGCTCTTGGCCACGCGCGTCCGGACGAAGGACCTCCTGGCGGTCGCACCGTTCGTCTCCCGGCTCACCCCCGAACTGCTGTCCGTCGAGGCCTGGGGTGGCGCGACGTACGACGTGGCCCTCCGCTTCCTCGGTGAGGAGCCGTGGGAGCGACTGGCCTCGCTGCGGCAGGCGATGCCGAACATCGCGATCCAGATGCTGCTGCGCGGCCGGAACACCGTCGGCTACACGCCGTATCCCACGGAGGTGACGAACGCCTTCGTGCGGGAGGCCGCCGACACCGGGATCGACATCTTCCGGATCTTCGACGCCCTCAACGACGTGTCGCAGATGCGCCCCGCCATCGATGCGGTCCTGGAGACGGGGACGACCGTCGCGGAGGTCGCCGTCTGCTACACCGGTGACCTGCTGAACCCGGCCGAGGACCTCTACACCCTCGACTACTACCTCCGTCTCGCCGAGAAGATCGTCGAGTCCGGTGCCCACGTGCTCGCCATCAAGGACATGGCGGGGCTCCTCCGTCCGTCCGCGGCGGCCAAGCTCGTCGCGGCGTTCCGCGAGCGGTTCGACCTGCCGGTCCACGTGCACACGCACGACACCCCCGGTGGACAGTTGGCGACCCTCCTCGCGGCGAGCAACGCGGGCGCCGACGCCGTCGATGTCGCGAGCGCGCCGATGGCCGGCACGACGAGTCAGCCGTCCGCGTCCTCGCTGGTCGCCGCGCTGGCCCACACGGAGCGCGACACCGGCATCTCCCTGCAGGGGATCGCCGACCTCGAGCCCTACTGGGAGGCCGTCCGCGCGATGTACCGGCCGTTCGAGTCAGGACTCGCGGGCCCGACCGGTCGCGTGTACACGCACGAGATCCCGGGCGGTCAGCTGTCGAACCTCCGCCAGCAGGCGATCGCCCTGGGACTCGCAGACCACTTCGAGCTCATCGAGGACATGTACGCGGCCTCCAACAAGATCCTCGGTCGGGTGCCCAAGGTGACCCCGTCGAGCAAGGTCGTCGGCGACCTCGCGCTCCACCTCGCCGCCGTCAAGGCGGACCCGGCCGACTTCGAGGCCAACCCCGACAAGTACGACGTCCCGGACTCCGTCGTGGGGTTCATGGCGGGCGAACTCGGGGGACTCCCGGGCGGATGGCCAGAGCCGTTCCGCTCGAAGGTCCTCGCCGGTCGTTCGGTCGACATCGGGATCACGCCGATCTCCGCTGAAGATCAGGCCGCACTCGACGGCGAGTCCGCCGAGCGCCGCTCGACCCTCAACCGGTTGTTGTTCCCGGCGCCGACCAAGCAGTTCGAGCAGCAGCGCGACCTGTACGGCGACCTCTCCGTCGTCGACACCGCCGACTACCTGTACGGCCTCGAGCCGGGCATGGAGCACGTCGTCGAGATCGACAAGGGCGTCCGGCTGTTCGTCGGGCTCGAAGCGATCGGTGCGGCCGACGAGAAGGGCATGCGCACCGTCATGGCGACCCTCAACGGTCAGTTGCGACCGGTGTTCGTCCGCGACCGCAGCATCGAGGTCGACTCCCGCGCTGCCGAGAAGGCCGACACCTCCGTCCCCGGCCAGGTGGCCGCGCCGTTCTCCGGCGTCGTGACCGTCAAGGTCGCCGTCGGCGACCGCGTCGAGGCGGGCCAGCCGGTCGCCTCGATCGAGGCCATGAAGATGGAGGCGGCGATCACGACCGCCGTCGCCGGCATCGTCGAGCGCCTCGCCATCCCGGCGACCCAGCAGGTCGAGGCGGGCGACCTGCTCGTCGTCGTGAAGCCGAGCGCCTGACTCTCCCGAGACCGGCCGCGTCCCTCCTCGAGGCGACGCGGCCGGTCTCCGCGTCCACCACACCTGTCCCGCCCGGAAGGATCCAACCCGTGACGACACGACCCATCAGACACTTCGGTGACCCGGTCCTGAAGGCTCCGACGGCCGAGGTCGTCACGATCGACGACGACATCCGCAGCCTCGTCCGCGATCTCGTGGACAGCGTGGAGCTCCCCGGTCGTGCCGGCGTCGCCGCCACGCAGATCGGCGTCGGACTCCGCGTGTTCAGCTACAACGTCGACGGCGTCATCGGGTACCTCATCAACCCGAAGCTCGTCGAGTTGCGCGGTGAACTCGAGGAGATCGGCGAGGGCTGCCTGTCGGTGCCCGGGCTCTGGTTCCCGACGCCGCGCCATCCCTACGCGCGTGCCGTCGGCATCGACCTCGACGGGCAGGAGCTCGTCGTCGAGGGTGAAGGACTCCTCGCCCAGGCGCTGCAGCACGAGACCGACCACCTCGACGGCATGCTCTACCTCGACCGATTGTCGAAGGAGCACCGTCGCGAGGCGATGAAGCAGGTCCGCGAGAGCGACTGGTTCTAGACGCCGGTCGACGGGCCCGGCGGTCGTCGACCGACCGCCGAGCCCGTCGAGGCGCTACTTCAGGGACATCCCCTGGGTCTCGGGCGAACCCGCTCCGAGGTACATGCCCTCGATCGTCTCCGCGAAGTCCTTGAGGATCACGTTCCGCTTGATGCTGAGCTTCGGCGTGAGGTGACCGCTCGCCTCCGTGAGCTCGTCGTCGAGGATGACGAACTTGCGGATCGACTCCGCGCGGGACACCTTGGTGTTGG
Source organism: Plantibacter sp. PA-3-X8 (assembly GCF_003856975.1). NCBI lineage: Bacteria > Bacillati > Actinomycetota > Actinomycetes > Micrococcales > Microbacteriaceae > Plantibacter > Plantibacter sp. PA-3-X8. The sequence goes on along the minus strand of NZ_CP033107.1, from coordinate 3,104,743 downwards.
CCTCGTCGATGGCGCGCTGGACGGCGGCGAGCACTGCGGGGTTCCGAGCAGCCTCGGCGGCGCTCATCGACGCGTCCTGGCCGTTGTTGGCGAGCCATGACGGCAGCATCTCGGTGTCGAGCGTGATGAGGGCGCTGATGAACGGCTTCTGATCGCCGACGACGACGACCTGTCCGACGACCGGGGTCGCGCGGATCGGGTCCTCGAGCGCCGCCGGGGCGACGTTCTTCCCGCCGGCGGTGACGATGATCTCCTTCTTCCGCCCGGTGATCGTGAGGAAGCCGTCGGCGTCGAAGGACCCGATGTCGCCGGTGCGGAACCAGCCGTCGTCGAAGGCCTCCGCCGTCGCCTCGGGGTTCTGCCAGTACTCCTTGAAGACGTTGATCCCACGCACCTCGACCTCGCCGTCGTCGGCGATGCGGAGCGAGACACCGGGGAGTGCCGGTCCGACCGTGCCGATCTTCGACTTCTGGGCGAGGTTGACCGTTGCAGGCGCGGTGGTCTCGGTGAGGCCGTAGCCCTCGAGGATCACGATGCCGAGCGCGTGGAAGAAGTGGCCGAGTCGCGGACCGAGTGGAGCGCTGCCGGAGACCGCGTAGCGCACCCGGCCGCCCATGGCCGTGCGGATCTTCGACAGCACGAGGCGGTCGAGGACCCGGAACTTCATCTTCAGGCCGAACGGCACGGAACCGCTCTCCAGGGCCTTCGAGTAGGCGATCCCGGTCTCGGCGGCTGCGCGGAAGATCTTGCCCTTGCCGCCGGCCTCGGCCTTCTGCTCGGAGGAGTTGTAGACCTTCTCGAAGACCCGGGGGACCGCGAGGAGGAACGTCGGCTTGAAGGTGCCGAGCGAGGGGAGCAGCTGCTTCGTGTCCGGCTGGTGGCCTGTCTTCACGCCGGAGTGCACGCACAGCACGGCGATGAAGCGCGCGAAGATGTGCGCCGTCGTGATGAAGAGGAGGGTGGAGGCGCCGGGAGCGGACACGACGTCCTTGAGTGCGACGGCCGAGTTCCGCGACAATTCGACGAAGTTGGAGTGGGTGAGGACGCAGCCCTTCGGCCGGCCGGTCGAGCCGGAGGTGTAGATGAGGGTCGCCATGTCGGAACCCACCGCGAGGTTGCGGCGGCGTTCGATCTCCTCGTCGGGGACGTCGACGCCGGCGGCCGCGATCTTGTCGAGGTCTCCGAGGTCGATCTGCCAGACCCGTGCCACATCGGGGAGGTCGCCGTGCACCTCGTCGAAGCGGGCGAACTGGTCGGGCGTCTCGACCAGCACGCTCGTCGCTCCCGAGTCGCTGAGGATCCACTGCACCTGGCTCGGCGAGCTGGTCTCGTAGATCGGGACGAGGAGTGCTCCGGCGAACCACACGGCGAAGTCGATGAGGGTCCACTCGTACCGGGTCTTGCACATGAGCCCGATCTTGTCGCCGGGTTCGATCCCCGCGGCGACGAGCCCCTTCGCCAGGGCGACGACCTGGGCGTGGAACTCGGCGGTGGTCACGTCCACCCACTCCGACCCGCGGGGAACGGCGAACAGTGCGGCGTCGGGCGCAGCAGCCAGGCGCTTCACGAGCAGATCGGTCGCATTGGCGGATGGGTCTGCTGCGACGACTGCAGGGACGTCGAACTGTTCCACGGCAACTCCTTCGGTACCAGGTCGGCAAGATGTGGCTCCATCCTAGAGCACGGGTGTTTGCGCGGTTTCTGTGGCGCGCAGACGCTCAGTAGACTCGACTGCGGCGCGCGGGCGACCGACTCTACTGACGGTCGGTCACACGCCGCTGCCGGTATCGGCGACATCAGGACAGGGAGACGGCACCGTTATGGCAAACGCGATCGGCATCGACATCGGCGGGACGAAGATCGCGGGCGGGGTCGTCGACGACGACGGCCGGATCCTCGCGGCCGGGCGCACGCCGACGCAGGCCTCCGATCCCGACGCCATCATCGACGACGTCGTCGCCATGGTCCGGTCCTTGGACGACGGCAGCATCTCGAGCGTCGGCGTCGCCGCCCCCGGGTTCTTCGACGCCACTCGCTCGACCGTCTACTACTCGCCGAACATCGCCTGGCGGAACGAACCCCTGCAGGCCCGGCTGGCCGCGCGGTTGCCCGACAAGGTCGTGACCATCGAGAACGACGCGAACGCCGCGGGTTGGGCCGAGTTCCGGTTCGGTGCGGGGCGCGAGGAACGCAGCATGGTCATGGTGACGATCGGCACGGGTGTCGGCGGAGCGATCGTCCTCGACGACCGGCTCCTCACCGGTGGCTTCGGCAGCGGTGCGGAACTGGGACACATGCGCCTCATCCCGGACGGTCTGCCCTGCGGCTGCGGCGCGCGTGGCTGCGTCGAGCAGTACTGCTCGGGGAACGCGTTGCTCCGACTCGCGAACGAGGCAGCGGACGCCGGTGGCGACGGTGCCGCCCTCGCCCGAGCCCGGGTGGCGGCCGGCGGGCTGCTGAACGGACACCACGTCTCCGCCCTGCTCGAGTCCGGTGATCCCGGCGCCCTCCGGTGCCTCAACGAGCTCGCCGATCTGCTGGGGCAGGCCCTCGCGAGCATGTCGGCCATCCTCGACCCCAACATCTTCGTGATCGGCGGCGGCGTCGCCCAGGCCGGCGACCTCCTCCTGGACCCCGTTCGTGAGGCGTTCCTGACGCACCTCCCGGCGCGCGGGTTCCACCCGGAGCCGTCCTTCAGCATCGCGCAGCTCGTGAACGACGCCGGTGTCATCGGCGCCGGCGATCTCGCCAGGAGCGCCCTCGTCCTCGGCTGACGACGACGGCAAGACGGAGGAGCACGATGTTCTACTGGTTCATGAAGTACCTGGTCGCCGGCCCGATCCTGAAGTCGATCTTCCGGCCGTGGGTGATCGGCGCCGAGAACATCCCGGAGCACGGCGGCGCGATCATCGCCAGCAACCACCTGTCCTTCATCGACTCGGTGATCCTCCCGCTGTGCGTCGATCGGCGGATCTCCTTCCTGGCCAAGAGCGAGTACTTCCGCGGCAAGGGCTTCGGCGGCTGGGCCACGAAGACCTTCATGCTCGGCACGGGGCAACTCCCGATCGACCGGTCGGGAGGCAAGGCCTCCGAAGCCTCGCTCAACACCGGACTCGCGGTCCTCGGCGGCGGTCACCTGCTCGGGATCTACCCGGAAGGCACGCGCAGTCCCGACGGGACGATGTACCGAGGCCGCACCGGGGTCGCGCGGATGGTGCTCGAGGCCGGGGTCCCCATCGTCCCCGTCGCGATGATCGACACCGAGAAGGTCATGCCCATCGGCACGAAGCTGCCCCGGATCCGTCGGATCGGGATCGTCATCGGCAAGCCGCTCGACTTCTCGCGGTTCGAGGGTATGGAGGGGGACCGCTTCATCCTCCGCAGCGTCACGGACGAGTTGATGGTCGAGCTCCGCAAGCTCTCGGGCCAGGACTATCGCGACGTCTACGCCACGAGCGTCAAGGAGCGCGCCGCGTCGGCGTGACGCTAAGCTGAAAAACCGGGCCGCGATCGCGGTCCGTTCCCCCTTCCGGGCGGGCTCCGGAGCGCGTCCGGTCGAAGAGAAACAGGAAATCCGTGTCCCACGCTACAGAACCAGTCGTCATGGCCGAACCCTCGGTGATCGCCGGACTGGACTATTGGCGTGAGCTGCCGATCAAGCAGCAGCCGTCATGGCCGGACCAGGCCGCGGTGGCGCGTGCCTCCGCCGAACTCGCGACGCTCCCTCCGCTCGTCTTCGCCGGCGAGGTCGACATCCTGCGCGACCGGTTGGCCCGGGCGGCGAGCGGCAATGCATTCCTGCTCCAGGGCGGCGACTGCGCGGAGACCTTCGCCGGTGCGACGGCCGAGCAGATCCGCAACCGTGTGAAGACGGTCCTGCAGATGGCCGTCGTGCTCACGTACGGTGCGTCGATGCCGGTCGTCAAGATGGGCCGGATGGCCGGGCAGTTCGCCAAGCCGCGCTCCAACGACTCCGAGACGCGGGGCGACGTCACCCTGCCCGCCTACCGCGGCGACATCGTCAACGGCTACGACTTCACCCCGGAGTCGCGCACGGCCGACCCCGCTCGGCTCGTCAAGGGTTACCACACCTCCGCATCGACGCTGAACCTCATCCGGGCGTTCACCCAGGGCGGGTTCGCCGACCTCCGCGAGGTCCACAGCTGGAACAAGGGGTTCGCCGCCAACCCGGTGAACCACCGGTACGAGGGACTGGCGCGCGACATCGATCGTGCGATCAAGTTCATGGAGGCGGCCGGAGCCGACTTCGACCAGCTGCGCGGTGTGGAGTTCTACTCGAGCCACGAGGCGCTGCTCATGGACTACGAGCGACCGATGACGCGGATCGACTCGCGGACCGGGACGCCGTACAACACCTCGGCCCACTTCGTGTGGATCGGTGAGCGGACCCGTGAGCTCGACGGCGCGCACGTGGACTTCCTGTCGCGCGTGCGCAACCCGATCGGCGTGAAGCTCGGCCCCACCACCTCGGCCGACGACATGCTGCGTCTCATCGACAAGCTCGACCCCGAGCGCGAGCCCGGGCGCCTGACGTTCATCACGCGGATGGGTGCGGGCAAGATCAGGGACGCCCTGCCTCCGCTGCTCGAGGCGATCAAGGGTGCCGACGCGACGCCGCTGTGGGTCACCGATCCGATGCACGGCAACGGACTCACGACGCCCACCGGCTACAAGACGCGCCGCTTCGACGACGTCGTGGACGAGGTCAAGGGGTTCTTCGAAGCCCACCGCGCCGCAGGGACGCACCCGGGAGGCATCCACGTCGAGCTCACCGGCGACGACGTCACCGAATGCCTCGGTGGCTCCGAGCAGATCGACGAGGCGACCCTGGCGACGCGGTACGAGTCGCTGTGCGATCCGCGCCTCAACCACATGCAGTCGCTCGAGCTCGCCTTCCTCGTGGCGGAGGAGCTCGCCGCCGCGAAGTAGGTCTCACACGACGAAGCGCCCATGCCGGGTTCGGCATGGGCGCTTCGTCGTCTGGCAGCTGCGTGGGTGGATCGCGCTTCGCCGTGGCTACAGACCGAAGTCGGTGATGTTGACGGTCGAGCCCTTCTTGACGGACTTGCCCGCCGGGGGATCGGTCTTCTTCACCTTGAAGATGTCGCGGAAGGCCTCGGCTACGGCGATGTCACCCACGGTGAACCCTGCGTCCTGCAGCGTCGTGATGGCCTGGTTGATCGTCTGGCCGGTGGTGTCCGGGACGGCGACCAACTCGACGCCCTTCGACACGATCAGCGTGACGTCGTCGCCCGGGATGAACGCCGTCTCGTTCCCGTCGGCATCGGTCTTGGCCTGGATGCCGATGACCTGCCCCGCGGGGATCGTGTCGTCGAACGCCTCGTCCGAGGCACCCACGCCGAGCCCGACGGATTCGAGGGCGTCGCGCGCCTGGTCCGGCGTCATCCCCGAGACCGAGGGCACCTGTCCGGCCGAGACGAGCAACGTCACCGTGGAGCCCTGGAAGGACGGTCCGCCCTGGCTGTAGTCGGCGCCCGAGGTCGCGTCGGTCGCCGCGAGCACGATGTCCTTCGCAATGCTCGGGTCGAATTGCTGGTTCACGGTGCCGACGGCGACGCCGAGCGCGTCCAACTGCTGTTCGGCGTCGGATTGTGCGAGCCCGGCGAGGACCGGGATGTCCACCGGCTGCGGTCCCTGCGAGACGAGGACCGTGACGGAGCTTCCCTTGTCGATCTTCGAGCCGGACGGCGGATCGCTGCCGGCGACCGTGCCGGCCGGGACGGTGAGGCTGAACGTCGCGCCTTCGACGGGCACGAAGCCCAGCTCCACGAGTTTGGCGGACGCCTGGTCGAAACTCCCGTCGGCGACGTTCGGGACCTCGACGAGCGAGCCGGGGCCCTGGCCGAAGTACCATCCGGTTCCACCGGCGAGCGCGGCGAGCATGAGGACGATCGTGAACAGCGCGACGCCCACGCGGCTGCGCTTGCGGGCCTTCGTGGCGAGCTTGCCCGGACCGTCCGTCGCGTCGGCGCGCACCGGGACCTGCTGCGGTTTGGTGTTGCGGCCGATGACCTGGGTGACGTCGTCGGCGTGCTCGCTCGAGTAGGAGGCCGGCATGACGATCGTGGGCTGCGCCCCGGTGGCGACCGAGGTGAACCCGAGACTGGATTCGATGGAGCGCAGGCGCTCGAGCATCTCGCCGGCGTTCGACGGACGATCGTCCGGTTCGCGCTCAGTCGCCCAGAAGACGAGGTCGTCGAGTTCCTTCGGGACGGCGGGGTTCTTGGCGCTCGGTGCCGGGACCGACTCGTTGGCGTGCTGGTAGGCGATCTGCATCGGCTGCTCGCCCTTGTAGGGCTGTTCGCCGGTGAGCATCTCGTAGAGCATGATCCCGAGCGCGTAGATGTCGCTCCGCGCGTCGGCCTGTCCACGGGTGACGAGTTCGGGGGAGAGGTAGGCGATCGTCCCGAGGAGTGCCTGGCCGGTGGCCGTGTTCGCGCTCGCGGCTCTCGCGAGGCCGAAGTCGCCGATCTTGATGCGTCCGTCGTCGGCGAGGAGGACGTTCTCCGGCTTGACGTCGCGGTGGACGATGCCGGCGCGGTGCGCGGCGGCGAGGCCGGACAGCACGGCGTCGAGGATGTCGGCGGCCTGCCGCGGGGTCAGTGTGCCGTTGTCGCGGATGAGGTCGCGGAGGGTGATGCCCGGCAGGTGCTCCATGACGAGGTATGCCATGTCGGAGTCCTGGCCCTGGTCGAACACGCTGACGACATGCGGGTTCGCGAGCCGCGCGGCGGATCGCGCCTCCTGGATGAATCGGTTCTTGAACGTCGTGTCGTCCGAGAGGTGGCCGTGCATGACCTTGATCGCGACGCGCCGTTCCAGCCGGAGGTCCGTGGCGAGGTAGACCGTCGCCATGCCGCCACGGGCGATGCGTGAGCGCACCTGATATCTCCCGTCGAGGAGACGGCCGATCATCGGATCGGTCTGCTGGTTGCTACTCACCAGTCGAGTGTATGGAACGTCGAGCGCGAAGAGCTGTCAACACCCCGGGAGGGCGGCGAGGTGCCTGGATCGTTACCCGAACGCGATCCGACGGCGCCGAGCGGAGCGCGGTCGTGGCAGACTGCTGTGCGTGACTGAGCAGAATTCCGAACTCGTGTGGTTCACCCTTCCCGATCTGGCGACCGAACTCGGGCTGCCGATCCGCCGCATCCGCCAGTACCTCGAGGAGCGCGACCTCCTCGCCGTCCGACGTGACGGCGTGCTGCAGGTGCCGTCGTCGTTCATCGCGGACGGCGGGCCGGTGCACAACCTGCGCGGCACGCTCACGCTGCTGTCCGACAACGGCTTCGACGATGAGGCCGCAATGGTCTGGATGCTCGAGGACGACGACGCGATCGGGACCTCGCCGATCCAAGCCCTCCGCGAGGGACGTCGTTCCGAGGTGCGCCGGGTGGCTCAGGCGCTCGCCTGATCCCGCGCCGTCCGAGCCGGACGGCTCAGGTCTCGCGGCGTGCGACCGCGACCGCGAGGCCGCGCAGGTGGGCCCGGGCGTCGTCGTTGATCGGAGCCTCGCCCAATGCGGAGAGCGCCCGCGCGACGTGGTCCTGGATGAGCTTCTCCACCTGGTCGACGGCCCCGCTGTCGCGGATGGTCGCTTGGAGCAGGCCGATCTGGTCGTCGTCGAGTTCGGGATCCCCGAGCAGCTCGTCGAGGATGGCGCGCGCGCCCGGCTGGAGGGCCTCCCTCGTGAGCGCGATGAGGATGGTTCGCTTCCCTTCGCGGAGGTCGTCGCCACTCGGCTTGCCGGTCACGGCGGGATCGCCGTAGACGCCGAGGAGGTCGTCGCGCAGCTGGAAGGCGATGCCGAGGGGGAGGCCGTACCCGCGGAGCGACGCGAGCTGCTGCTCGTTCCCGCCACCGAGGAGCGCCCCGAGCGCGAGCGGGGACTCGATGCTGTACTTGGCCGATTTGAAGATCAGGACGCGCTCGGCCCGGCGGCGCTGTTCGTCGTCGGCGGCGTCGCGCCAGGCGCGCTCCTCGAGGATGTCGAGGTACTGGCCGGCCGTGACCTCGGTCCGCATCCGGTTGAACTCGGCCCGCGCTGCGCGAGCGGCGGTGCGGTCGTCCAGCTGGTCGAGTCCGTCGTCGAGGAGTTCGTCGCTCCAGCCGAGGAGCAGGTCGCCGAGGAGTGTGGCGGCTCCGGTGCCGAAGGTGGTCGGGTCGCCGTCCCATCGGCTGCGACGGTGCAACTCCGCGAAGGAGACGTGAGCCGACGGTGCACCCCGGCGGGTGTCGGAGTTGTCGATGATGTCGTCGTGGACGAGCGCCGCGGCGTGGAACAGCTCGAGTGCTCCACACGTCGCGATGACGGTCTCGAGGCCGCCCTGGCCGCTGGCGTGCCTCCCGGTCGAGACGGCCTGCCAGCCCCGGAAGCAGAACTGTGCTCGGAACCGCTTCCCACCGCTGAGAAATTCCCGGGAGAAGTCGAGGAACGGGGAGAGCTCCGGGCCGATCTGCGCGACAATGGAGCTTCGCGAGGAGAGAAAGTCGGAGAGCCCGCGGCCCACCAGGGTGGCGAGTTCATTGCTTTCGATCACGCACCTAGCCTAGTCATGCTTCGGTGGCTAGACTCGATCAACAACGTCGCGTCGTGTGACCTTGAGGGGAATCAGATGCCACTTTCAGAGCAGGAGCAACGGCTCCTCGATGAGATGGAACGCCACCTCTACCGCAGCGATGCCGATTTCGTCTCCAAGGTCAGCGCTGGCGCGGGCAAACCGAGTTACCGCGGAATCGCGCTCGGCTCCCTCATCGCGGTGGTCGGGGCGATCGGCCTCGTGCTCGGAGTCGTGATCCAGCAGCCCATCGTCGGTCTGCTCGGGTTCGCGATCATGCTCACGGGCGTGCTCGTGGCGACGAAGCCGACCCGGGCTCCACTCGAACAGCCGCGACCTCGTCAGGCTGCGCCGGCAGGACAGAAGTCCTCGCGTCTGATGGACCGCTTCAACGACCGCTGGGACAAGCGCCAGTCGGGCGACGAGCGGTAGCGAGGCCCGGTCTCCTGGTCGCTCCTCGGTCGGCCACCTGACTCCACTTCCCTCCCTCGCGGCGCCGCCGCACCACGACTCCAAACGGGGCCGATCTTCGGATCGGCCCCGTTTCGTCGTTTCGGGCCCTCCCTGATCGTCCCGAGTATGGCAAAACCCCTCCATTTCCCTCCACCCCGCAGAGTCCTGACTTTGCGGGGTTTTTTCATGAGCAAATGGTCCAATGTGGGGGAATGTGCTGCATCGGTGGTGCAAAGTGGAGTAAAGTGGAGCCCAACCAAGATGTTGGCCAGAACGATTGGGGGCGGGGGCGTATGTTCCTCGGTAGTCACGCCCCCAAACTCGACGAAAAAGGCCGCATCATCCTGCCGGCGAAGTTCCGCGATGAGCTCTCCGGCGGGGTCGTCATGACTCGAGGCCAGGAGCACTGCATCTACGTCTTCAGCACGCGGGAGTTCGAGGCGCTCCACGAGAAGATCCGCCAGGCTCCGGTCACCAGCAAGCAGGCTCGCGACTACCTGCGCGTGTTCCTCTCCGGAGCGAGCGCCGAGACCCCCGACAAGCAGCACCGCGTGACCATTCCGTCCAACCTCCGCCAGTACGCCGGGCTCAGCCGCGACCTCGTGGTCATCGGCGCCGGCAGCCGCGCGGAGATCTGGGACGCCGAGGCATGGGAGTCCTACCTCGCCGAACAGGAGAGCGTCTTCTCCGAGACCGCCGAGGAGGTGATCCCCGGACTCTTCTAGTGCCCTGCCCCCTGACTCCCAGCCGTCCCGCCCTGACACACTTCCCCGGTGCCAGGTCGGAGCCCGCCCTGACACACTTCCCCGGTGCCAGGTCGGAACGGATGGGGATCAGGGGTCAGGGACCGTCCGGATTACGCATATGGCCATCAACGACATCCACACCCCGGTCCTCCTCGAGCGATGCATCGAGTTGCTCGCCCCCGCCGTGTCCCACGAGGGCGCGGTCCTCATCGACGCCACGCTCGGCATGGCGGGCCACGCCGAAGCGATGCTCGAGCGGTTCCCGCAGTTGACCCTCATCGGGCTCGACCGAGACCTCGATGCACTCGACATCGCTCAGGAGCGGCTCGAGCGCTTCGGGTCGCGAGCCCGGTTCGTCAAAGCCGTCTACGACGACATCGACGAGGCGGCCGAGGAGCTCGGGTTCCCACAGGTGGACGGGATCCTGTTCGACCTCGGTGTCTCCTCACTGCAACTCGATCGGACCGAACGCGGCTTCTCGTACTCGCAGGACGCGCCACTCGACATGCGGATGGACGCCTCGAGCGAGCTGACGGCGGAGACGATCCTCGCCACCTACGACGAGGTCGCACTTCGGAAGATCTTCTGGGAGTACGGCGACGAGAAGTTGGCGCAGCGCTACGCGCGTCGCATCGTCGAGGAACGCCAGCAGCGACCCCTGACGAGTTCCGGTCAGCTCGTCGAGCTCATCGATCGGGCCACGCCGGCAGCCGCACGTCGCACCGGCCACCCGGCCAAGCGGGTCTTCCAGGCGCTGCGCATCGAGGTCAACGCGGAGCTGTCGGTCCTCGAGGCCGCCGTGCCCCGCGCCCTCGACCTGCTGCGGGTCGGAGGCCGGATCGTGTTCCTGTCCTACCAGTCGCTGGAGGACCGGATCGTCAAGCGCGAGCTCCAGACCCGGGCGAAGTCGACCACACCGGCGGGCCTGCCCGTCGAACTCCCGGAGCACAGTGCGGAGCTGAAGCTCCTCGTCAAGGGCGCCGAACTCGCCACCGAGGCGGAGATCGACGAGAACCCCAGAGCGAAACCCGTGCGACTCCGCGCGGCTGAACGGCTGAGGAGGCCAGCATGAGCGGAGCGACCGCAGCACTCGATCTCGCACCCGAACGGCTCGGACGCGCTCGGCCGCAGCCGACGCGGACCGCCCCCCAACGGCAGCACATCCGTGCGGTCACGACCGGGGCGCGCTCGAAGCTCCGACCACGGCCCATGTACGCGGTCATCGTCGTCGGTGCGGTCGTCGCCATCGTCGTGGGCCAGTTGCTCCTCAGCGTCGGGCTGAGCCAGGGCGCCTACCAGATCCAGCAGCTCGAGGGGAAGCAGGTCGAACTCGGCCGCACCTCGGCCGCGCTGGCCGAGGACCTCGACCGCCTCGCCTCGCCGCAGTACCTCGCCGTCAACGCGCAGGCACTCGGCATGGTGGGCAACTCGCTCCCGACCTACCTCCGGCTCTCCGACGGCGCTGTGCTGGGGACGCCCACGCCGGCGTCGGCGAGCACGAGTCCGATCTTCAACGCCGCCCTCGTGCCGAACGCACAGGCAGCGACGCTCCCGCTCGTCGGCGGACAGAACGCCGCCGCCGCAGACGGCGCGTCGAGCCAGGAAGCTGTCACACCGCCCGTACCGTTGCAGGACGGGCTGCCGTCGCCGACCACACGATGACCGGACGGATGACGGTGGAGGACGACGCCCTGCTCGGAGGTGCGACGTCAGGAGAGGACGCGGTGCGGGCATCATGGTGAGACACACGAAGACCACGCGCCGACGCCTCGCGTTCACCATCGTCGCGGTCTCCATCGTGATGACGCTGTTCGTCCTGCGTCTGGTCGACATCCAGGTGGTCCGCGCGAGTGCCTTGAGCGCCGAATCCCTCGAGAAGACCGAGACGGGCGACACGATCCTCGCCACCCGCGGCAGCATCCTCGCCTCCGACGGTTCGGTGCTCGCCGAAGCGGTCATGCGCTACAGCATGGCGGCATCTCCGAAGGACGCCGGCCCGTTCGAACGCGACGTCGACGGCACCGAGCAGACGATCACCCTCGAGCAGGCGACGAACGAGATCGGCGCGATCATCGGGAAGCCCGGCCCGGAGGTCCTCGCGCTCATCACGGACGCCCTCGCCGCGGACAAGGACTCGCTCTACGCCCTCCTTGCGAAGAAGCTCACCCTCGACCAGCTCCGCGCGCTCAAGGCGTTGGAGATCCCGTGGACGACCTTCAAGGAAGAGCCGTACCGGGTGTACCCGAACGGTGCCGTCGCCGGCAACATCGTCGGCTTCGTCGGCGAGGAGGGCGAGGCGCAAGCGGGCGTCGAACTCATGGAGAACTCCTGCCTCGCGGGGGAGGACGGTCGCACGACCTATGAGAAGGGCAGCGGCGGTCTCCCGCTCCCCGGCACCACGGTGACGAAGCCGGCGAAGGACGGCGGCGACGTCGTGCTCACGCTCGACAAGGACATCCAGTGGTTCTCGCAGCAGTCGCTCGCCGCGCAGGCCGAAGCGGTCGGTGCGAGCTGGGGCGTCGTCACGGTGATGGAGGTCAAGACCGGCAAGCTCCTCGCCGTCGCCGAGTACCCGGCCGTCGACCCCGGCAACGTCAGCGCGACGCCTGCCGAGGACCGAGGCTCACGTGCCTTCGCGGCACCGTTCGAACCGGGATCGACGTACAAGTCCCTCACCGCCGCCGCACTCATCGACCAGGGTGTCGCGAACCCGAACTCCCAGGTGGTCGCTCCGTTCCGGTACAAGCCGTCGAACGGTGCCGACATCAACGACAGCGAGTTCCACGAGGACATGAACCTCACGCTGGCGGGTGTCATGGTCGAGTCGTCCAACACGGGGATCTCACAGTTCGGCGAGAAGATGAGTGCCGACACCCGTTACGCGTATTTCCAGAAGTTCGGTCAGCTCCAGAAGACCGAGGTCGGCTTCCCGAGCGAGTCCGGAGGCCTGATGTCCGACCCGGCGGACTGGGACAACCAGACGGACTACGCGACCATGTTCGGCCAGGGCTTCTCGACGACCGCCATCCAGGGTGCCAGCCTCTACCAGACGATCGCGAACGGTGGCGTCAGGATGCCGGTGCAGCTCGTCGAGGGGTGTCGCAACGCGGACGGCACGGTGACGGACGTCCCCGACGCGACCGGAACGCAGGTCGTCTCGCCCGATGCCGCGAAGCAGGTCAGCGACATGCTCGAGATGGTCGACCAGGAGAGCTGGGTCGCTGCGAACGTCGACGTTCCCGGCTACCGCGTCGCGATGAAGACCGGAACGGCCCAGCAGCCGGACGGCGATGGCGGATACAGCTCGAGTTACCTCGTCTCGATGGCCGGCTTCGCACCCGCCGAGGCCCCGCAGTTCGTCGTTTCGGTGAACCTGGCGGACCCGGTTAAGATGAACACATCGGCTGCGGTCGCTCCCATCTTCCGGGATGTGACCACCCAGGTGCTGAAGAGCAGGGGAGTGCAGCCGTCCACGGAGCCGGCACCGAACCTGCCGCTCAGATTTTGAACGACCTCATGAAGGATGGGCTCAGCGTGAACAATCAGGGCCCGATCAGCCTCAGACCGGAACATCCGCAACGGCGGGCGCTCTCGCAGCTGGTGACCGAATTCGACCTCGACCTGCACGGATCAGCCGACGGCGTGGAGATCAGCGGTGTCAGTCTGAGCTCCGGTGCCGTCGAGCCCGGTGACCTCTACATCGGCATGCCGGGTGTCCGTGCCCACGGCGCCGCGTACGCGGAGCAGGCGAAGGAACGTGGCGCTGTCGCGGTGCTCACGGACGACGCCGGACGAGACCTGGCCGCAGCGGCCGGTCTGCCGATCATCGTCGTGCCGGAGCCGCGTGCCGCCCTCGGCCACCTCGCCGCCTGGGTGTACCGCACCGCCGAGGAGCCACCGACGTTGTTCGGCGTGACCGGTACCAACGGCAAGACGAGCGTGGTCTACCTCCTGAGCGGCATGCTCGCGCAACTCGGGATCGTCTCCGGTCTGAGCTCGACCGCGGAGCGGCGCATCGGCGACCTCGCGGTGACGAGCTCCCTCACCACGCCGGAGGCCAGCGAGCTGCACGCGTTGCTCGCGCGCATGCGCGAGTCCGAGGTGCGCGCGGTCGCCATCGAGGTCTCCGCCCAGGCGCTGACCAGGCACCGCGTCGACGGCATCGTCTTCGACGTCGTCGGCTTCACCAACCTCAGTCACGACCACTTCGACGACTACGGCGACTTCGACGAGTACTTCGCGGCCAAGCGGGAGCTGTTCGAACCCGACCGGGCCCGACGAGGCGTGGTCACGATCGATTCCGACTGGGGCGGCCGGCTCGTCGAGCAGAGCCGGATCCCGGTGACGACCCTGACGACCCGCCCGGAGGTCGACGCCGACTGGCGCATGACGATCCTCGAGGAGACCGCCGGTTCCACGACGTTCCGCCTCGACGGCCCCGGCGACCAGGTGCTCGTGACGAGCGTGCCGCTGCTCGGCTGGTTCATGGCGGCGAACGCCGCGCTCGCGATCGTGATGCTCGTCGAGTCCGGTGTTGAGTTCGACATGATCGCTCAGTCCCTCGAGCGGGACGGTGGCATCGACGCCTACATCCCCGGGCGTGCCGAGCGGATCAGCGGCGACCGCGGCCCGGTCGTGTACATCGACTACGGGCACAGCCCAGACGCGTTCCTCAACACCCTCGCGGCCATCCGGGCCGTCACGCCGGGCCGGGTCATCATGGTGTTCGGCGCCGACGGAGACCGCGACACGACGAAGCGTCGCGACATGGGCGCGATCGCGGCCCGGGGTGCCGACGTCGTGGTGGTCACCGACTTCCATCCACGGAGCGAGGACCCGGCGTCGATCCGACGCGTGCTCCTCGAAGCCGCCCGCGAAGCCGCACCGGACGGCGAGTTGCACGAGGTCGCCGACCCGGCGACCGCGTTCCGCACCGCCCTCGCGCTGGCCGGTCAGGGCGACACCATCCTCTACGCCGGACCTGGGCACGAGGACTACCACGAGGTGGCCGGTGTGAAGCTCCCGTACTCGGCGCGCGACGACTCGCGCGACGCGCTGCGTGAGGCAGGGTGGCTCTGATGATCGACCTGACCCTCACCGAGATCGCCGCGGCGACCGACGGCCGACTGATCCCCGGTACGGCTGACCCCGGCCTCGTCGTGTCCGGCGTCGCCGACACCGACTCCCGACTCATCACGCCCGGCGACATCTTCGTCGCGAAGCCCGGCGAGGAGACCGACGGACATCTGTTCGCCGATGCGGCGGTCGCGAACGGCGCCGCCCTGCTCCTCGTCGAACGAGAATTGGCCGTCGCCGTGCCGCAGATCGTCGTCGAGAACTCCGTGACCGCGCTCGGTGCCCTCGCCACCGAGGTCATCACGAGGGTGCGCGCGCTCGGACGACTCCGGATCGTCGGTATCACCGGCTCCAACGGCAAGACCACGACCAAGAACCTCCTCGCCGCGGTCCTCGAGCGCGTCGGGGAGACGGTCAGCCCCAAGGCCTCCTTCAACAACGAGGTCGGAGCGCCGATCACCATGCTGCGCGTGACGAACGAGACGCGGTTCCTCGTCGCGGAGATGGGTGCCAGCGGCATCGGCGAGATCGCCCGACTCATCCGCATGGCGAAGCCCGACATCGGCGTGGTCCTGAAGGTCGGACTCGCCCACGCGGGGGAGTTCGGCGGGATCGAAGCGACCGTCACGGCGAAGACCGAGATGGTGTCCGAGCTGCTCCCGGAGGATGTCGCCGTCCTCAACCTCGACGATCCACGGGTGGCCGGTATGGCCGATGCCACCCGGGCACGCGTGCTCTGGTTCGGCCTCGATGACCGCGCCGCCGTTCGAGCGACCGACATCGTCGCGACGGCGTCCGGGACCGCGTTCACGCTGCACCTGCCCGACGGTTCCTCTGCGCCCGTCCGGTTCAAGGTGCTCGGTGAGCACCACGTCATGAACGCCCTCGCCGCGGCCGCAGCCGCCCACGAACTCGGCGTGGAGATCGACCTCATCGTCGACGCCCTCGAGAGCGTGAGCAGGGCGGAGCGGTGGCGGATGGAGCCCCTCGGCGGACGCGACGACGTGTCCATCATCAACGACGCTTACAACGCGAGCCCCGACTCGATGTCGGCCGCCATCCGGACCCTCGCCCAGATCGGGGCTGAACGCGGCCGGACCATCGCGGTGCTCGGTGCCATGAGCGAACTCGGCGACTGGGCGGGGGAGGAACACGACCGCATCGGACTCCAGGTCGTCCGGCTCGGCATCGGCCGCCTCGTCGTGGTCGGCCCCGAGGCCCGCCGCATGCACATCACCGCGATCAACGAAGGGTCGTGGGACGGCGAGTCGGTGTACTTCGCGACCGCGGACGAGGCGTTCGCCTACTTGAGCGCGGAGATCGCCCCGGGCGACACCGTGCTCGTGAAATCGTCGAACGCGGCCGGGCTCCGGTTGCTGGGCGATCGACTGGGGGAGTTGTACGCATGAGAGTCCTGTTGGCCGCGGGAGCGATCTCGCTGGCGTTCTCCCTCTTCCTGACCCCGCTCTTCATCAGAGCGTTCCGCAAACTCGCCTGGGGTCAGTTCATCCGCGACGACGGACCGCAGAGCCACCACACCAAGCGCGGAACCGCGACGATGGGCGGCGTCATCATCATCGTCGGTACCCTCGTCGGCTTCTTCGCGAGCTATCTGATCTTCCAAGAGCAGGTCGGCGTCTCGGCGCTCCTGGTCCTGTTGATGATGGTCGGACTCGGCATCGTCGGGTTCATCGACGACTTCCTGAAGGTCCGCAAGAAGCAGAGCCTCGGACTCGGTGGATGGGCGAAGGTCTCCGGGCAGCTCATCGTCGCGACGGTGTTCGCCGTCCTGGCGATCAACTTCCCGAACACCGAGGGGTTCACCCCGGCATCGACGAACATCTCGATCATCCGCGACATCCCGATCAACTTCATGGCGATCGGCATCCCGGTGATCGGCATCCTGCTGTACATCCTCTGGACCTCGGTGATCGTGGCGGCGACGTCGAACGGCGTGAACGTCACCGACGGGCTCGACGGGCTCGCCACCGGTGCCTCGATCCTCGCGATCGGCTCGTACATCATCATCGGGTTCTGGCAGTTCAACCAGTCCTGCTTCAGCTCCTCGCTCGCCTCCGACGTGGCCTACAAGTGCTACGACGTCCGGGATCCGCTCGACCTCGCCGTGGTCGCCGCGGCGATCGTGGGCGCGCTCATCGGGTTCCTCTGGTGGAACACCTCGCCGGCACAGATCTTCATGGGCGACAGCGGTTCGTTGGCGCTCGGTGGAGCACTCGCGGCGCTGGCGATCCTCAGCAAGACCGAGCTCCTCCTGGTGCTCGTCGGTGGGCTGTTCGTGATCGAGGCCGGCTCCGTGATCGTGCAACGCGCCTACTTCAAGGTGACCCACGGCAAGCGCATCTTCCTCATGAGCCCCATCCATCACCACTTCGAACTCAAGGGTTGGGCTGAGGTCACCGTCGTCGTCCGCTTCTGGATCATCGGTGGTCTGCTCGTCGCCGCGGGTGTGGGTTCCTTCTACCTCGAGTGGCTGAGCCGTTGAGCGCCGAGCGCCTCGACGGACTCCGGAGCTGGCACGCCGACTGGCGCGGACTCCGGGTCGCCGTCCTGGGGCTCGGCATGACCGGGTTCTCCGTCGCTGACACGCTCACCGAGCTCGGCTCGGAGGTACTGGTCCTGGCCGGCGAGGCCGCGGACGAACGTGCCGAACTCGTCGGCGTCATCGGTGCGCGGCTCATCCAGCGGGACCTGTCGACCGTGCCGTCCGAGCTCGTGGAGTTCGCTCCGGAACTCGTCGTCGTGTCACCCGGCTTCCACCCCGACCACCCCGTCGTCGCGTGGGCGCAGGCGGCCGGGGTCGCCGTCTGGGGCGACATCGAGCTCGCCTGGCGGGTCCGCGACAAGGTCGGCACCCCGGCCGAGTGGATATGCGTCACCGGCACGAACGGCAAGACCACGACCGTTCAGCTGACGGCGTCGATGCTCGTCGAGGCGGGCTTCCGGGCGGCGCCCTGCGGCAACATCGGCGTCCCGGTCCTGGACGCCGTCCGTGATCCGCAGGGCTTCGACTTCTTCGTCGTCGAGCTCTCGAGTTACCAGTTGCACACCCTCGGCCTGCAGGGCGGTCGGAGCATCGTCTCGCCGCTCGCCAGCGTCTGCCTGAACCTCGCCGACGACCACCTCGACTGGCACGGCTCCGCCGCGGCGTACCGGGCGGCGAAGGCCGTGGTGTACGAGAACACGAAAATCGCGTGCGTCTACAACCGCGCTGACGCGGCGACGATGTCGATGGTCGAGGAGGCCGAGGTCGTCGACGGCGCCCGAGCCGTCGGGTTCGGCCTCGACGTCCCCGGACCGAGCGACTTCGGCGTCGTGGACGGCATCCTGGTCGACCGCGCGTTCCTCGACGACCGTCGGACGAGCGCCCTCGAGATCACGACGGTCGAAGCGCTCGCCCAGCGCGGGCTCGCCGCCCCGCACATCGTCGCCAACATCCTGGCGGCAGCGGCACTCGCCCGGGCCGCCGGCATCACGGTCGAGGCCGTGCGCGACACCCTGCTGTCGTTCGGCCTGGACGCGCACCGGATCCAGCTCATCGCGCGGAGGCTCGAGGTGGACTGGATCGACGACTCGAAGGCCACCAATCCGCACGCCGCCGACGCCTCGCTCGCCGCCTACCGCTCGGTGGTGTGGATCGTCGGAGGCCTGTTGAAGGGCGTCTCGATCGATCATCTGGTGGAGCGGCACGCCGACCACCTGCGCGCGGCCGTCGTGATCGGCGCCGACCGCTCGGAGGTCCTCGCGGCATTCGCGCGACACGCGCCGACCCTGACCGTCATCGAGGTCGACGCAGCGGAGACTGAACACGTCATGCCGGAGGCCGTTCGCCGGGCCGCCGAGGTCGCGCAGGCAGGGGACACCGTGCTCCTCGCTCCTGCAGCCGCCTCGATGGACCAGTTCACGGACTACGGACACCGTGGTCGCCTGTTCCAGGCCGCCGTCGAAGCAGAGCTGGGAGGTGAGGCGGATGATCGATCCGCCTCGCGCTGACCCGCGCCGCGTGCGGTCGTCGTCGTCCCGGATGACGACGGTCGCCTCAGGCAGTGGGACACCCGACGCACCGACGTCGCCGAGAGGCATGTCGAGTGCGCGGATCTCGCTGGGCAAGGTGCTGCGTCCGGAGTCGAAGAACTACTTCCTCCTGCTGGGTGTCACCCTGTTCCTCGTCGGGCTCGGGCTCGTCATGGTGCTGTCCTCATCCTCCGTCGAGTCTTACGAGGCCGGCGACGGGTACTTCGGGCTGTTCTGGCGCCAGGCGACGTTCGCGATGATCGGTGTTCCGCTCATGCTCATCGTGAGCCGCTTTCCGGCACGGTTCTGGAAGAAGTGGGCGTGGGTGTTCCTCCTGGTCGCCATGGGCCTGCAACTGCTCGTCTTCACACCGCTCGGCTACGAGATCGGTGGCAACCGCAACTGGATCGAGATCGGCGGCTTCACCGCGCAGCCCTCGGAAGCGGTCAAGCTCGCACTGGTCGTGTGGCTCGGGCTCGTGCTGACGATCAAGCAACCGCGTCTCCTCGAGTGGAAGCACGCCCTGATCCCGGTCATCCCCTTCGCCGGTCTCTCCATCGGCCTCGTCCTGCTCGGTGGCGACCTCGGTACCGTCGTGATCATGGCCCTGATCGTGTTCTCGGCGCTGTACTTCGCCGGGGTGCGGCTGCGCTACATCGCGATCCCGGTGGTCGCGGGGGCCGTGCTGTTCCTCATCATGGCCGTCACGAGCGCCAACCGCATGCAGCGCATCATGGCGTTCTTCGGCGACGGCAAGGGGGACTACGAGAACGCCGACTGGCAGTCGACCCACGGCACATGGGCGCTGGCGAACGGCGGCCTCTGGGGCGTCGGCCTCGGCAACTCGCGCGCGAAGTACGGGTGGCTACCGGCGATCTCGAACGACTTCATCTTCGCGGCGATCGGCGAGGAGCTGGGCCTCATCGGCGCCGTCCTCGTCCTCGGGCTGTTCGTCTTCCTCGCGGTCATGTTCATCCGGGTGATCCGCACCAGCGACGACTCCTTCGTGAGGATCACCACCGGCGCCGTCATGGCCTGGATCATCGGCCAGGCGCTCGTGAACATCGGCGTCGTCCTCGGAGTCCTGCCGGTGCTCGGCGTGCCGTTACCGCTGCTGTCCTCGGGCGGCACGGCGCTGCTCACCACCCTCGTCGCGATCGGGATCGTCCTGTCCTTCGCCCGGGAGCGGGGGCGCCCCGCGTCCCAGCAGTCCCGTCGGACACCCGCTCGACGTCCCCAATCCTCCGGAGCCACCCGATGACCACCTACCTCCTCGCCGGCGGCGGCACCGCCGGCCATGTCAATCCGCTGTTGGCGGTGGCCGACGGACTCCGCGCCAGAGACCCCGAAGCGACGATCCTCGTCGTCGGTACGGCGGAGGGCCTCGAGGCGCGACTCGTCCCGGAACGCGGCTACGAATTGCTCACGATCCCCAAACTGCCCTTCCCCCGCCGGCCGAACGTCGACGCGCTCCGCTTCCCCGGTCGCCTCCGTCGGACGGTCGCAGCCGTTGTCGCGATGATCCGGGAGCACCGGGTGGACGTCGTGATCGGTTTCGGCGGCTACGCGGCCGCACCGGCGTACACGGCTGCCAGGCGCGCCGGTGTCCCGCTGGTCATCCACGAGGCGAACGCTCGTCCGGGCCTCGCGAACCGGCTCGGCGCGAGGTACACGCCCTACGTCGGTGTCGCCTTCCACCACACGCCCATCCGCAACGCACGCTTCGTCGGCATGCCGCTGCGTCGCGAGATCGAGGAGCTGGACCGCGAGACGCTCCGGCCGGCGGCCCTCGCCGAGTTCGGCCTCGTGTCGGACCGACCGCTACTGCTCGTCACCGGCGGTTCGCTCGGTGCGAGACGGATCAACGCGACGATGAGCCAGAGTGCCGAAGACGTCGTCGCGGCCGGCTGGCAGGTGCTCCACATCACGGGTGCGAAGAGCGAGATCTCGGATCCCGGTGTCGACCATTACCACCTCCTCGAGTACTGCTCCAGAATGGAGCTCGCCATCGCCGCAGCCGACTTCGCGGTGTCGCGTGCCGGCAGCGCCACGGTCAGCGAGCTGTGCGCGGTCGGGCTCCCCGCCGTCTACGTGCCCTACCCGGTCGGCAACGGTGAGCAGCGATTCAACGCCGCCGACGTCGTGCGTGCCGGGGGAGCGGTTATGGTAGATGACGCGCAGTTCGTGCCGGCCTGGGTGCGTGAGCACCTCGTCCCGTTGCTGAGCGATCGGCACCGGGTCGACGACCTGGCCGCCCAATCCAAGAGCGTCGGTGTCTCCGACGGCACGGCTCGCGTCATCGCCCTCATCGATGAGGCGCTCCAACCATCGGTGCAGCGCGTGCGCGGCCGGTGATCCAGTCTTCCCAGAAAGCGTGACACCGTGATCAAGCCAGACCCCACCGTCGAGATCCCCGCCGACCTCGGCGTCGTGCACTTCGTCGGCATCGGCGGCAGCGGGATGAGCGGCATCGCACGGTTGTTCGTGAGCGCCGGATCGCGCGTGACCGGCTCGGACGTGCGCGAGTCGAAGAACATCGACGCCCTGCGCGAGCTCGGCGTCCCCGTCGCCATCGGCCACGATGCACAGAACGTCGGCGACGCGGACACCCTTGTCGTGACCGGGGCGCTGTGGGCGGACAATCCCGAGTACCTGCTCGCGAAGGAACGGGGCCTGACGATCCTGCACCGGTCGCAGGCGCTCGCGTGGCTGACCTCCGGGACGCGACTCATCTCCGTCGCGGGGGCCCACGGGAAGACGACGTCGACCGGCATGATCATCACGGCGCTGCTGGAACTCGGTGCCGATCCCAGCTTCGTCAACGGTGGCGTGATCGAGTCCCTCGGGCTGAGCTCGGCCCGCGGCGCCGGAGAACTGTTCGTCGTCGAGGCGGACGAGTCCGACGGTTCGTTCCTGCTCTACGACACGGCCGTCGCGCTCATCACGAACATCGACCCCGACCACTTGGACCACTACGGCTCGCTCGAAGCGTTCGAGCAGGCGTTCGTGACCTTCGCCCAGCAGGCTCGCGAGCTCGTCGTCATCTCCTCGGACGACGCCGGCGCGGTCCGGATCACCCCGGCGCTCCGCGCGGCCGCCGACGGCAAGCGCGTGCTGACCTTCGGAGAGGCCGCCGACGCGGACGTCCGACTGCACGACGTCGGCTCCACCGGGCCGGTCTCGTTCCATCTCAGCTACGAGGGCACCAGCTACGCGGCTACCCTCCGCGTGCCCGGGCGCCACAACGCCATCAACGCCGCCGGTGCCTTCGCCGTCCTCGTCGGTGTCGGGTTCGACCCGGCGGACGCGCTCCGAGGCATCAGCGCCTTCGGCGGAACGCAGCGTCGATTCGAGCTGCACGGGGTCGTCGACGGTGTCAGTGTCTACGACGACTACGCGCACCACCCCACCGAGGTCGCCGCCGCTCTCGCCGCCGCGCGCACGGTGGTCGGCGACGGACGCATCATCGCGGTCCACCAGCCGCACCTGTACAGCCGGACCCGCCTGTTCGCCCAGGAGTTCGCCGACGCCCTCGAACGGTACGCCGACCACACGGTCGTGCTCGAGGTCTACGGCGCGCGCGAGGACCCCGAGCCCGGTGTGACCGGTGCCACGGTGTCGACCCGGTTCTCCGACGCGGACCGCGTCGCGTACATCGACGACTGGCAGCGCGCCGCGGACTACACGGCGACGGTCGTGCGACCCGGTGACTTCGTCATCACGCTCGGATGCGGCGACGTCTATCGCATCGTGCCGCAGCTCCTCGAGGCCATCGCCGGTCGCGAGTCCGTCTGATGGGCGTCCGGTGAAGCGCCCGGACGGCTTCGACCCCGCGGCCGGTCCGCGCCCCGAGCGCCAGGCGCGACCGTCGGCGTCCGCGCCGGTCGACCGCGCCGCCGCGCCTGCTGAGCCCGTCACAGAGCAGGAGACGGACGTCATCGAGCTGGACGCCGCGCGGCTCCGGCCGAAGCGGTCGGGTGCCGGCGCACCGTCCCAGCCGTCGGGCTCGAGGTCCAAGTCGAAGTCGAAGTTGGCGTCAGCCTCATCGACGCCGGCACCATCGTCGAAGGTCGGTGCGAAACCGGCGGCGACGTCCTCCGCCTCGGCGACGGCGACCCTGGAGCGCCCGGACGAACCGGAGGATGAGGCGTTCCTCACCCCGCGTGAGGCCGCCAAGCTGCGACGTCGTCACGAACGCCAGGAGATCCGTCGGTTCACGGCCCGCAAGCGGGGTCGCCACCGTCCTTGGGTGATCGCGGCCGCGATCCTCGCCGTCCTGATCGTCGTCTCGCTCGCCGGAGCCTATTCGCCGCTGCTGGCCGTCCGGTCCATCGAGGTCGTCGGTGCGAGCCGGGTCAACCAGGCCGAGATCACCGAGGCGCTCGGCGACCAGCTGGGTCGCCCACTCGCGCTGGTCGATGCGGGCGCCGTCAAGGCGGTGCTCGTCGGATACCCGCTCATCGCGAGCTACTCCCTCGAATCCCAGCCCCCGAGCACGCTCGTCGTGCGGATCGTCGAACGCGAGCCGGTGGGCGTGCTGCAATCAGGATCGGTGTACACCCTCGTCGACGCCGCCGGGGTCACCATCGAGCGCAGCGACCAACCGATCGCCGGGTATCCCACGCTCATGGTCACCGGCGGCCCGACCTCGAAGGGCTTCGTCGCCGCGGCGGCGGTGATCCGCGCGCTCCCGGCCGATCTCCGCGCCCGCGTGGCGTCCGTCTCGGCGTCGACCGCGGACGACGTCACCCTCACGCTCGTGGACTCGCCCGCCGAAGTCGTGTGGGGGAGTGCGGAGGACTCGGTCCTGAAAGCGCGGATCCTCGCGACCACGATGGCGGCCACCGACCCGTCCCAGGTGAACCAGTACGACGTGTCGTCGCCCTCCGCCGCGATCGTTCGCTGAGGAAGCGCGCCGGGATATTCCCGTCGATGTGCCGACACGCCCGGAAGCGTCCCGACACGGTCGGGGCTGGGCCCTAACGTCGTGCTCAGGACAGAAAATGCATACGCAGCATAACTTTAAACCTTAACTAGAGGTTGAGAGTTCTCACGGAGGCCTGAAGTGACTACAAACCAGAACTACCTCGCCGTCATCAAGGTCGTCGGTATCGGCGGCGGCGGCGTGAACGCGGTCAACCGCATGATCGAGCTCGGCCTCCGAGGCGTGGAATTCATCGCCATCAACACGGACGCGCAGGCGCTGCTGATGAGCGATGCCGACGTCAAGCTCGACGTCGGCCGCGAGATCACCCGCGGCCTCGGCGCCGGCGCCGACCCCGAGGTCGGACGCCGTGCGGCGGAGGATCACGCCGAGGAGATCGAAGAGGCCATCGCCGGCGCCGACATGGTGTTCGTCACCGCCGGTGAGGGTGGCGGTACCGGAACCGGTGGCGCACCCGTCGTGGCACGGATCGCGAAGTCGATCGGTGCGCTGACCATCGGTGTCGTCACGAAGCCCTTCGGCTTCGAGGGTCGTCGCCGTCAGGCCCAGGCCGAGCTCGGCGTCGCCCGCCTGAAGGAGGAGGTCGACACGCTCATCGTCGTGCCGAACGACCGCCTGCTGGAGATCAGCGACCGCGGCATCAGCATGCTCGAGGCCTTCGCGACCGCCGACCAGGTGCTCCTCGCCGGCGTCCAGGGCATCACCGACCTCATCACCACCCCCGGTCTCATCAACCTCGACTTCGCCGACGTCAAGTCGGTCATGCAGGGAGCCGGCTCCGCCCTGATGGGTATCGGCTCCTCGCGTGGCGCGGATCGTGCCATCAAGGCGGCCGAACTCGCCGTCGCCTCACCGCTCCTCGAAGCGAGCATCGAGGGCGCCCACGGTGTCCTGCTGTCCATCCAGGGTGGCTCGAACCTCGGCATCTTCGAGATCAACGACGCCGCCAAGCTCGTCCAGGAGGCCGTGCACCCCGAGGCGAATATCATCTTCGGTGCGGTCGTCGACGACACCCTCGGCGACGAGGTGCGCGTGACGGTCATCGCCGCCGGATTCGACGGCGGTGAGCCCCTCACCAGGACGGCGGCCTCGCCGGCCGACGCGGTCATCTCGGGCGGCGTGATGAGCACCTCGGACGAGGCACCCAGTGCTCCCATCAGCACCTCGGCCAACACGGCCTCCGAGTCGTCCGAGCACCGCTCGGCGCCCGCTGCGGCGCCGGTCGCCTCCGGCGGCGACTGGGGCTCCAGGCAGAACGCGTCCTCGCCCTTCTCCGGCGCGACGCACCGCCAGCCTGAAGCGGTCGTCGAGACCGCCGTCGTCGACCCCTCGTTCGACGACGAGGGCGAGCTGGACATCCCCGACTTCCTGAAGTAGTGGGCGGCGACACGATCACCCCGGCCGGGTCGGGCTCTTCGGAGCCCGATCCGGCGTTGGTCGATCGCCTCGCCGCGATCCGCGGTCGCGTCGCAGACGCCGCCCGTGCGGCCGGTCGCACCCACGAGCCGACGCTCATCGTCGTGACGAAGTTCCACCCGGTCGCACTCGTGCAGCAGCTCGCGGCCGCGGGGGTCACCGACGTGGGGGAGAACCGACACCCGGAGGCCCGCGACAAGGCCGAGGCGGCCGCCGGACTCGGGTTGCGGTGGCACTTCATCGGCCAGTTGCAGACGAACAAGGCCAAGCAGGTGCGCCGATACGTCGACGCCGTGCACTCGGTGGACCGGCCCGAACTCCTGCGCGCGCTGTCATCACCAGACCGCCTCATCGAGGTGTTCCTCCAGGTGAACCTGACCGACGACCCGGGTCGAGGCGGTGTGGTCGGCGACGAGGCGCTGGAAGCGCTCGCCACGGAGACGCTCGAAGCCGAAGGCGTCCTCCTGCGAGGCGTGATGGCCGTCGCGCCGCTCGACGAGCCACCGGCCGCCGCGTTCGCGCGGGTCGTCGCGGCGTCCGCGCGGGTGCGATCCCTCGCTCCGCAGGCCGACGGCCTGTCGATCGGGATGAGCCACGACTACGTCGAGGCGATCGAAGCGGGCGCGACACACCTACGCATCGGCACGGCAATCACCGGGAATCGTCCGGTGTGACGTTAATCTCGAAGGTGCAAGGACCGCAGATCACGGAGGAAACGATGTCGAACCCACTGAAGAAGACCATGGTGTACCTCGGGCTCGCCGACGATGATCTCGAGTACGAGCAGCAGCACGCTGCCCAGGCCGAGCCCACGCAGCAGTCCGAGCCTCGCCGGGCAGAACGTCCCGAGCGCGCAGAGCGTGTCGAGCGCGTCGAGAAGGCCGCTCCCGTGACCCCGCTGCGCAAGCCGGTCCCGGTCCGCCAGCCGGTCGCCCCGAGCTCCGACCTCAACGAGATCCTCACGGTGCACCCCAAGCAGTACCGCGACGCTCAGATCATCGCCGAGAGCTTCCGCGACGGTGTCCCGGTCATCATCAACCTCTCCCAGATGAGCGACGGCGACGCCCGACGCCTCATCGACTTCGCCAGTGGCCTCTCGCAGGGCCTCTACGGGAAGATCGAGCGAGTGACGAGCAAGGTCTTCCTGCTCTCGCCCGAGCACGTCGCCGTTTCCGGCGACAACGGGCAGGGCGCACCGGAAGCGACCGAGGCGACCTTCTTCGCTCAGTCATAATCGAGGGGTGGCTTCTCTCATCTCCGTGATCGGCACGATCCTCTATCTCGCGCTGCTCCTGTACTTCTTCGTCCTCTGGGCGCGGTTCATCCTCGACCTGGCTCGGGTACTCCGACCGCAGTGGCGACCGTCGGGCGTCGGCCTGGTCCTCGCCGAGCTCAGTTTCACGGTCACCGACCCGCCGATCCGGTTCTTCCGCCGTGTCCTGCCGCGCGTCGCGGTCGGTCCCGTCGCGCTCGACTTCGGTTGGACGCTCACGATGCTGTGTTGCATCATCGCGATGACGCTCGTCCAGCTCCTGTAGCCGCCGACGCCGGTGCCCGCGCAGAGTTCACCCCGATTGTGCGGCTACGATAGAACGCCCGTCACCTGACGGGAAGCTCCGACGCTGACAACATGTCTCACCCACTGGGTCAGACTTTGCTAGCGTGGGGGC
Source organism: Plantibacter sp. PA-3-X8 (assembly GCF_003856975.1). Classification (NCBI taxonomy): domain Bacteria; kingdom Bacillati; phylum Actinomycetota; class Actinomycetes; order Micrococcales; family Microbacteriaceae; genus Plantibacter; species Plantibacter sp. PA-3-X8. The sequence goes on along the minus strand of NZ_CP033107.1, from coordinate 3,077,805 downwards.
GTTGTACACAGATTTTCGATTCGACAGTGAAGGTGGTTCGCTATGGCGCTCACTCCCGAAGACGTGGTCCAGAAGCGGTTTCAGCAGACCAAGTTCCGCGAAGGCTACGACCAGGACGAGGTGGACGACTTCCTCGACGAGGTCGTCGTCGAACTGCGTCGCCTCATCCAGGAGAAGGACGAGGTCCAGCAGAAGCTGACCGCGGCCGAGGCCAAGGTCGCCGAGCTGCAGAAGGGCGGCTCCTCCGCTCCCGCCGCGCTCGCCAAGGCTGAGCCCGCTCCCGCACCGGCTCCGGTCGTCGCACCCGCAGCGGCTCCTGCCGCCGAGTCGACCGACAACACGGCCGAGAGCTCCAACAACCTCCTGCAGCTGGCCCGCCGCCTGCACGACGAGCACGTCGCAGAGGGCGCTCAGCGTCGCGACGCACTCATCGCCGAAGGTCACGCGACCGCGGCACGTGTCGTCGCCGAGGCCGAGGCCAAGCAGCGCGCACAGATGCAGATCCTCGAGCAGGAGCGCTCCGTGCTGGAGCACAAGATCGACGAGCTGCGCAACTTCGAGCGCGAGTACCGCTCGCAGCTCCGCGGCTACATCGAGGGTCAGCTGAAGGACCTCGACGCCTCGTCGTCGAGCTCCGCACCCGATGCGAAGTCCGGCGTCACCGCCGACAGCGCAGCGGTCTAGCGCAGACACCCGGTTGTCTCCCGCATCACCGTCGAAGGCCAGCGCCAGGACTCTTGCAGTCCTGGCGCTGGTTGCCGTCGTGGCCTATTCGGCCGATCAGTTCACGAAGTTCCTCGTCACCACCAACCTGACGGTCGGTGAGTCCGTCCCCGTCTTCGGACAGGCGCTGGTCCTGTACTTCGTCAAGAATTCGGGCGCCGCCTTCTCGCTGGGTGCCGGCTACACCTGGATCTTCTCGATCCTCGCCGCGGTGGTCGTCGTCGTCATCGTCTGGTTCGCGCGCCGCATCCGTTCGCGCGCCTGGGCGATCGTCTTCGGCCTGCTCCTCGGAGGCGTGCTCGGCAACCTGACCGACCGCCTCTTCCGAGAGCCGTCCTTCGGCCTCGGCCACGTCGTCGACTTCATTTCGACGCCCTGGATGCTCCCCGCGATCTACAACGTGGCCGACATCTGCATCGTGGTCAGCATGGCGCTGTTCATCCTCCTGACGCTCTTCGGTGTCAACCTCGACGGCACGCGCACGACGCGAGCCAGTGAACGGGCCGCCCAGGACGCGGAGGACCGCGAGGCTGAAGCCGACGCGGCCGTCCTCGATCCTGCGGAGCCTGGCGACGCGAGCCCGGACGCAGGTCGTCCGTGAACGAGTCCCGCAGCCTGTACGTCCCCGACGGACTCGACGGCGAGCGCGTCGACGCCGGACTCGCCAAGCTCCTGGGCTTCTCGCGCAGCTACGCAGCCGAGGTGGCCTTGGCCGGCGGCGTTACCATGAACGGGAAGTCGGTCGACAAGTCCGATCGCCTGCTCGGCGGCGCTTGGCTCGAGATCGAATGGACGCCTCGACGGGAGGCCGTGATCGTCCCGATCGCCGTCCCCGACCTCGGCATCGTCCACGACGACGACGAGATCGTCGTCGTCGACAAGCCTGCGGGCGTCGCGGCGCATCCCTCGGTCGGTTGGGAGGGACCGACGGTGCTCGGCGCCCTCGCGGCGGCGGGCTTCCGCATCTCGACCTCGGGAGCCGCCGAGCGCGCGGGCATCGTCCATCGGCTGGACGCCGGGACGAGCGGCCTCATGGTCGTCGCGAAGACCGAGCGGGCCTACACCTGGCTCAAGCGGGCCTTCCACGACCGCGAGGTCGAGAAGATCTACCGCGCTGTGGTGCAGGGGCATCCCGATCCACTCGCCGGCACCATCGACGGACCGATCGGCCGCCATCCGCGTCACGACTGGCGGTTCGCCGTGACCGCCGACGGCAAGCCCTCGATCACGCACTACGAGACGCTCGAGGCGTTCCCGTACGCCTCGCTGCTCGAGGTGCACCTGGAGACCGGCCGCACCCACCAGATCCGCGTGCACATGGCGGCCCAGCGGCACCCCTGCGTCGGCGACGCGATGTACGGGGCCGACGCGGCGCTGTCGGCGCGGTTGGGACTCACCCGCCAGTGGCTCCACGCCACGAAGCTGGGGTTCGCCCACCCGGCCACGGGCGAGTTCGTTCGGTTCGAGGCTGCCTACCCGGCCGACCTCCAGCACGCGCTGTCCGTGCTCGAGCTCGACTGGGCCGACGCCCGCCGATCCCGTCGGTGTCCCTGACGGCATCGCCGGAGCCGACCGTCGGCGGTGACGGTTAGGCTGGATCACAGACCACCTCGGCGTCCGCGCCGAACCCCACAGCACGATCCCCGGAGGCGCCGTCCGTGCCCACGTCCACCGATTCGTTCGTCCATCTGCACGTCCACAGCGAGTACTCGATGCTCGACGGAGCAGCCCGCGTGAAGCCGCTCATCCAGGCCGCGGTCGAGCAGGGGATGCCCGCCGTCGCCGTGACCGACCACGGCAACATGTTCGGCGCCTTCGACTTCTGGCGCACGGCGACCGATGCCGGTATCAAGCCGATCATCGGCACCGAGGCGTACATCACCCCGGGGACCGCGCGCGGCGACCGGACGAGGATCAAGTGGGGCGACGGCGGGGGAGACGACGTCTCCGGCGCCGGCGCCTACACCCACATGACCTTGCTCTCGGAGACCACCGAGGGGATGCATAACCTCTTCCGGCTCTCGTCGAAGGCGTCGATCGAGGGGTACTACTTCAAGCCACGCATGGACCGCGAGATCCTGAGCCAGTACAGCGCCGGCCTCATCGCGACGACCGGCTGCCCGAGCGGCGAGGTGCAGACGAGACTCCGTCTCGGTCAATACGACGAGGCGGTCAAGGCCGCGGCGGACTTCCGCGACATCTTCGGCGCGGAGAACTACTTCTGCGAGATCATGGACCACGGGCTCGGGATCGAGCGCAGGATCATGGCCGACCTCATCAGGCTGTCCAAAGACCTCGGTCTCCCGCTCCTCGCGACGAACGACCTCCACTACACGCACGCCGCGGACGCCAAAGCCCACGCCGCCCTCCTCTGCGTGCAGTCCGGCTCCACCCTCAACGACCCGAACCGGTTCAAGTTCGACGCGGACGAGTTCTACCTGAAGTCCGCGGACGAGATGCGCCGACTGTTCCGCGAGTACCCCGAGGCGTGCGACAACACCCTCGCGATCGCGGAGCGGTGCGACGTCGCCTTCGACACCTCGGCCAACTACATGCCGCGGTTCCCCGTGCCGGAGGGCGAGAACGAGGAGAGCTGGTTCATCAAGGAGGTCGAGACCGGGCTGAACCTGCGGTACCCGAACGGGATCCCAGCCGACGTCCGGGAACGGGCGAACTACGAGACGCGCGTCATCGTGCAGATGGGTTTCCCCGGGTACTTCCTCGTCGTCGCCGACTTCATCCAGTGGTCGAAGCGCAACGGCATCCGCGTCGGTCCCGGTCGTGGTTCCGGTGCGGGCTCCATGGCCGCGTACGCTATGCAGATCACCGACCTCGACCCGCTCCGCCACGGGCTCATCTTCGAGCGGTTCCTCAACCCCGACCGCGTGTCGATGCCCGACTTCGACGTCGACTTCGACGACCGCCGCCGCGGCGAGGTCATCAAGTACGTCACCGAGAAGTACGGCGACGAGCGCGTCGCGCAGATCGTCACCTACGGCACCATCAAGGCCAAGCAGGCGCTCAAGGACTCGTCGCGCGTCCTCGGCTTCCCGTTCGGCATGGGCGACAAACTGACGAAGGCCATGCCGCCGGCGGTCATGGGCAAGGACATCCCGCTCGAGGGCATCCTCGACACCAAGCACCCGCGGTACAAGGAGGCGGTCGACCTCCGTGGCATCCTCGACACCGACCCGGAAGCGCGGACCGTCTTCGAGACCGCGCTCGGCATCGAGAACCTGAAGCGCCAGTGGGGTGTCCACGCGGCCGGCGTGATCATGTCGAGCGACCCGCTCATCGACATCATCCCGATCATGAAGCGCGAGCAGGACGGCCAGATCGTCACGCAGTTCGACTACCCGGCGTGCGAGTCCCTCGGATTGATCAAGATGGACTTCCTCGGGTTGCGCAACCTGACGATCATCAACGACGCCCTCGACAACATCAAGAGCAACCGCGACATCGAACTCGTCCTCGAAGACCTCGAACTCGACGACCGCGGTGCGTACGAACTCCTGTCCCGAGGCGACACCCTCGGGGTGTTCCAGCTCGACGGCGGACCGATGCGCGCGCTGCTGCGCCTCATGAAACCCGACAACTTCGAGGACATCTCGGCGCTGATCGCGCTGTACCGGCCAGGGCCGATGGGCGCGAACTCGCACACGAACTACGCGCTGCGGAAGAACGGCCTCCAGGAGATCACCCCGATCCACCCGCAGCTCGAGGAGCCGCTCTCCGAGATCCTGTCGACGAGCTACGGCCTCATCATCTACCAGGAGCAGGTGATGGCGATCGCGCAGAAGGTCGCCGGCTTCTCCCTCGGGCAGGCCGACATCCTCCGTCGTGCGATGGGCAAGAAGAAGAAGTCCGAACTGGACAAGCAGTTCGAGGGCTTCTCCGGCGGCATGGTCGCGAACGGCTTCTCGATGGAGGCCGTCAACAAGCTGTGGGAGATCCTCCTCCCGTTCTCGGACTACGCGTTCAACAAAGCGCACTCCGCCGCCTACGGGGTCATCTCCTACTGGACGGCGTACCTCAAGGCGCACTACCCGGCCGAGTACATGGCCGGTCTGCTGACGAGTGTCGGCGACTCCAAGGACAAGATGGCGCTCTACCTCAACGAGTGCCGCCGAATGGGGATCCAGGTCCTGCCGCCCGACGTCAACGAGTCCATCGGGTTCTTCGCCGCAGTCGGGGAGGACATCCGGTTCGGTCTGGGTGCCGTCCGCAACGTCGGATCGAACGTCGTGGAACTCATCCGGCAGGCACGCGAGCGCGAGGGCAGGTTCACCTCCTTCCACGACTTCCTCCGCAAGGTGCCGCTGCCGGTGGCGAACAAGCGGACCATCGAGTCGCTCATCAAGGCCGGCGCGTTCGACTCCATGGGCGACAGCAGACGTGCGCTCTACGAGATCCACGAGGACGCCGTCGACTCGGTCGTGAAGGACAAGCGTGCCGAGGCGTCCGGGAGCATCGGCTTCGACTTCGACAGCCTGTTCGCCGAGGTCGGCGAAGTGCCGCTCGCGAGCGTCCCCGCGCGTCCTGACTGGAGCAAGCGCGACAAACTCAACTTCGAACGGGAGATGCTGGGGCTGTACGTCTCGGACCACCCGCTGGCCGGACTCGAGATCGAGTTGGCGAAGCACGCCACGACGACCATCACCGACCTCATGACCTCCGAGGGCATGGACGGCGAGACCGTCGTGATCTCGGGGCTCGTCACGAGTGTCCAGCACCGGATCGCCAAGGCCTCCGGCAACCAGTACGGCATGATCCAGGTCGAGGACTTCGGCGGCGAGATGACCGCCATGTTCATGGGCAAGGCGTACCAGGAGTTCGCATCCGAACTCGTCGGCGACTCGATCGTGGTGGTTCGCGGACGGGTCAGTGTCCGAGACGACGGGATGAACCTCCACGCGTACAGCATCTTCTCGCCCGAACTGCCCGAGGCCGGTGCCGATCGCATGCTCCAGCTGTCGATGGCGGACGCCCGGGCGACGACCGAGACGGTGACCACGCTCAGCGATGTGTTGACGCGGCACGCTGGGTCGACCGAGGTCCGATTGAAGCTCATCCGAGGCGAGATCGCGCGGGTGTTCGAGCTGCCCCATCGCGTCAGTCTCTCGTCCGGACTCTTCGGCGAGCTGAAGTCCCTGCTCGGCCCGAACTGTCTCGGCTGACCCCGCTCGGGCGCGGGCGGCAGCCGGGACGGACCGCTGCGGACGATAGGCTGTGACGGCCATGATCACCACCATTGACCTCAGGGGAGTGCGGCCGAGCCGCACCGAGCTCCTGGACATGCTGCCCCGTCCCGTCGTCGACATCACCGCGGCAGCGCACGCCGCTCAGGCGTTGATCGACGACGTCCGAGCGGACGGTTCCGAGGCGCTCTCAGCGCAGGCAGACCGGTTCGACGGGGGACGCCCTGAGCGGATCCGCGTCCCACAGGCCGAGATCGACGCCGCCGTCACGGCACTCGAGCCGGCCGTGCGCGCCGCGCTCGTGGAGGCCATCGACCGGGTCCGGACCGCCACGAGAGCGCAGGTCCCGCCGGAGCGTACGACCGAACTCGGCGACGGCGCGACCGTCGTGCAGCGCTGGGCCCCGGTCGGTCGCGTCGGCCTCTACGTCCCGGGCGGGAAGGCCGTCTACCCCTCGAGTGTCGTCATGAACGTCGTGCCGGCCCAGGAGGCCGGCGTCGGTTCCGTGGCGCTCGCTTCGCCCCCGCAGCGCGAGTTCGGCGGCCGCGTCCACCCGACGATCCTCGGCGCCGCCGGGCTGCTCGGGGTGACCGAGGTCTACGCCATGGGCGGCGCCGGAGCGATCGGTGCGTTCGCCTACGGAGTACCAGACCTCGCCCTCGACCCGGTCGACGTCGTGACCGGCCCGGGCAACATCTTCGTGGCGGCCGCCAAGCGCCTCGTGAAGGGGCAGGTGGGGATCGACGCCGAAGCCGGGACCACCGAGATCCTGGTCATCGCGGACGCCGGGGCCGATGCCCGGCTCGTCGCAGCCGACCTCGTCAGCCAGGCGGAACACGACGAGGCGGCGGCATCGCTGCTCGTCACCGACAGTGCGGCGCTCGCCACCGCGGTGGAGGAGTGGCTGCAGCGGTACGCCGCAGGCACACGTCATGGAGCGCGCGTCGTCGAGGCCCTGGGCGGGCCGCAGTCGGCGATCGTGCTCGTCGACGACCTCGAGGCGGCCGTGGCGTTCAGCAACGCGTACGGGCCCGAGCACCTCGAGGTGCAGACCCGCGACCCGGAGTCGCTCCTCGGCGCCATCACCAACGCCGGCGCGATCTTCCTCGGCGACCACACCCCGGTGAGCCTCGGAGACTACCTGGCCGGGTCGAACCACGTCCTCCCGACGGGCGGTCAGGCACGATTCTCCTCGGGCCTCGGAGCGTTCACCTTCCTCCGGCCGCAGCAGGTCGTCCGGTACGACGAACCGGCGCTCCGTCAGGTCTCGGCCCACATCGTCGCTCTCTCAGGCTCGGAGGACCTGCCGGCGCACGGCGAGGCGGTGTCGGCCCGCTTCGGGCCCGTCGATGCCGAGATCCGTGCGGCGGACGACACCACCGCCCCCACCGCCCCCGAGGGAGCCCGCTGATGTACTGCCCGTTCTGCCGCCACCCGGATTCCCGTGTGATCGACTCGCGCACCAGCGACGACGGACTCGCCATCCGCCGACGCCGGCAGTGCCCCGAGTGCGGGAGGCGCTTCAGCACCATGGAGACCTCGAGTCTCGGCGTGATCAAACGTTCCGGCGTGGTGGAGCCCTTCAGCCGGGAGAAGGTCGTGAGCGGTGTCCGCAAGGCCTGCCAGGGCCGCCCGGTGACGGACTCCGACCTCGCCGTCCTGGCTCAGCGGGTGGAGGAGTCCATCCGCGCCACCGGCGCGTCGCAGATCGACGCGAACGACATCGGTCTGGCGATCCTCGCGCCGTTGCGTGAGTTGGACGAGGTCGCGTACCTCCGCTTCGCCAGTGTCTACCAGGCCTTCGAATCGCTCGACGACTTCGAGTCCGCGATCGCGCTGCTCCGCGTCGAGCACGCTTCCGGTGCCGCCCCCGTGCCGTCCGAGGAGCTCTGAGCCGTGTACCGCTTCCTCTTCGCCCAGGTGCTGTCCAAGCTCGATCCCGAACGCGCACACCACCTGGCCTTCGACGTCATCCGTTCGCTTCCCGCCACCGGCCTCGGCCCCGTCATCAGACGCTGGACGGCACCGCGACTCGACCAGTCGGTGGAGACGCTGGGGCTGCGGTTCGAGACCCCGTTCGGTGTCGCCGCCGGCTTCGACAAGGACGGCAAGGGCGTCCTCGGCCTCGGACTCCTCGGGTTCGGCCATGTCGAGGTGGGCACGATCACGGCGATTCCGCAGCCGGGCAATCCCAAGCCCCGATTGTTCCGACTCATCGCCGATCGGGCGGTCGTCAACCGCATGGGCTTCAACAACGGGGGAGCCGACCAGGCCAGGCGTCGGCTCGAACGGACCGCGCGGGTGAGCCACCGACCCGTCCTCGGCGTGAACATCGGCAAGAGCCGTGTCGTGGACGTCGCCGACGCCACGGCCGACTACGTCCGGAGCGCGACGCTCCTCTCGCCCGTGGCCGACTACCTCGTCGTCAACGTCAGCTCGCCGAACACCCCGGGGCTCCGCGGCCTCCAGGAGCTCGACCAGCTCGCGCCGCTGCTCGAAGCCGTCCGTGCGGCCGCCGGATCCACGCCGTTGCTCGTCAAGATCGCGCCCGACCTCAGCGATGCGGAGGTCGACCGCATCGCAGAGCTGGTCGTGGAACTCGGCCTGGACGGTGTCATCGCGACGAACACGACCATCTCTCGCGACGGCCTGGCCACCGATCCCGCCGTCGTCGAGGCGGCCGGAGCCGGTGGGCTGTCCGGTGCGCCGCTTGCGGCTCGCTCGCTCGACGTCCTGCGGCGCATCCGGGCGATCGTGCCCCCGGAGCTGTGCGTCATCTCGGTCGGAGGCGTCGACACTGCCGAAGACGTGCAGGAACGCTTGGACGCAGGAGCCACGCTGGTGCAGGGCTACACGGCGTTCCTCTACCGTGGGCCGCTCTGGGCGCGGCACATCAACCGCGGGCTCGACCGACTGGCCCGAACCGGCCGCTGAGCATCGTCACACGCCGTCGACGACGAACGCCCGCCGGTCTGGGACCGGCGGGCGTTCGGTTTCGTGGGACTACTTGTTGGGGAACTGGCCGCGCTTGACCTGCGGCTTCGGCAGACGGAGCGGGCGCAGCTGCAGCGCGCGCATGGCGGCGTACCAGCGCACGCCACGCTCGTCCTGCCCGAACTTCGCCCGCAGCGCTTTCCGGACGCGGAAGCCGAGGAAGAAGCAGTCGGCGATCGCGATGATGAAGAACACCCAGAGGGTGAGCATGCCGTAGACCTGGATCTCGGGCACCGGCATGAAGGTGAGGATGATCACGAGGAACATCACCGGGATCATGAACTCGCCGATGTTGAACCGGGCGTCGACGTAGTCGCGGACGAACTTCTTCTGCGGGCCGCGCTCGCGTGCCGGGAGGAACTTGTCGTCGCCGGCGGCCATGCCGGCCTGCGCCCGCCGCCGTGCCTCGGCCTGCTGCGCCTTCGCCGCCTTCGAGGCCTCCTTGCGGTCGGAGGGGACGAGTGGACGCTTGTTCTGCGCCTCGCGTTCCGCCCGGGACGGGGTCGGTCGACCCTTCGCCTCCTTGGCGCCGCGGGCGAGGCGCTCAGCCGTCTGCGCTGCGGTCTCGACGATCGGCTCTGATGCCGGGGTGCTCTGCTGTTTGGCCACGATGGAACGTCCTTGATTCGGGGATTCCCTTAAGATTACTCGCATGACGACAGGTACCACGACGGAATCGACCCAAGACCCACGCAACGACCAGGAAGTCCTCGATCGACTGCGCGAATCCGTCGCCGGTGCGTTGCCGTCGTCGATCGCCGATCTGTCGGCGCTCGTCCGCATCCCCTCGGTGTCGTGGTCGGCGTTCGACGCGGCCGAGGTGGCGCGGAGTGCCGAGGCGGTCGCGGAGCTCGCCCGCGGTCTCGGCGTCTTCGACGAGGTCTCGGTGCGCCGGTCCGCCATCGACGGCGGAGCGGAGCTCGGACAGCCCGCCGTGCTGGCCCGCCGCGAACCACGGAACGGCCGACCGACCGTGCTGCTCTACGCGCACCACGACGTCCAGCCCCCCGGAAGCGACGACAAGTGGGACTCGCCGCCGTTCGAGCCGACCGTCCGCGACGGCCGTATCTACGGACGGGGCGCGGCTGACGACAAGGCCGGCGTCATGTCCCACATCGCCGCGATCCGAGCCGTCACCGAGGTCCTCGGCTCCGACCTCGACCTCGGTATCGTGCTGTTCATCGAGGGGGAGGAGGAGTTCGGCTCGCGGTCCTTCGGCTCCTTCCTGGAGGAGCACCGCGACACCCTCGCGGCGGACGTGATCGTCGTCGCCGACAGCGACAACTGGGACGAGCGGACGCCGGCGCTGACGATCGGTCTGCGCGGCAACGTCACCTTCCGGCTGCGTGTGAAGACCCTCGACCACGCCTCCCACTCCGGGATGCTCGGTGGAGCGGTGCCGGACGCGATGCTGGCCACGGTCACCCTGCTCGCGACCCTGTGGGACGCCGACGGTTCGGTGGCGGTCGACGGACTCACCTCGCACGACGCCGTGACCCCGGAGTTCGACGAGGCGCAGCTCCGCGCCGAGTCAGGTCTGTCCGAGGGGGTCTCGCCCATCGGACGCGGCTCCATCCTCAGCCGGATCTGGTCGCAGCCCGCGATCACCGTCACGGGCATCGACGCACCGTCGGTGGCCAACGCCTCGAACACGCTCATCCCGGAGGTGTCGGTGCGCATCAGTGCGCGGATCGCCCCCGGGCAGGATCCGGCCGAGGCCTACCGTGCACTCGAGGCCCACCTCCTCGCCAACAGCCCGTTCGGCGCGCAGCTGACGATCGACGAGGTCGACCAGGGGAGCCCGTTCCTCGTGGACACGAGTGGTTGGGCCGTCGCGGAGGCGAAGCGCGCCATGGCCGACGCCTGGGAGGTCGAGCCGGTCGAGACGGGTGTCGGCGGATCGATCCCGTTCATCGCCGACCTCGTCCGGGTCTTCCCGGACGCCCAGATCCTCGTCACCGGTGTCGAAGACCCGCACTCGCGCGCCCACAGCCCGAACGAGTCGCTGCACCTCGGCGTCTTCCAGAAGGCGATCCTCACGGAGGCGGTGCTCCTCGCCCGCCTGGCGGCCACACCCCGCCCGTCCTCCGACGCGTAGTCGGCGCCGGACGCGCCGCCGGAACCACGGGGTGCGTCCGGCGCGTCAGGCGGTAGAATCTCACACAGGCGTCGACCCGGCGCCGCCAGACCTCGCGAGGAGCATCATGAGCGACACCATCCTGACCGAGACCAAGATCGACGCGGCTCACGGCGTCGGCCTGTCCGACACGGCGGCGCAGAAGGTTAAGAGCCTCCTCGAGCAGGAGGGTCGCGACGACCTCCGTCTCCGCGTGGCCGTCCAGCCGGGTGGATGCTCGGGCCTCATCTACCAGCTGTACTTCGACGAGCGCATGCTCGACGGCGACGCCACGGTCGACTTCGACGGCGTCGAGGTCATCGTCGACAAGATGAGCGTCCCCTACCTCGACGGCGCCAAGATCGACTTCGAGGACACCATCCAGAAGCAGGGGTTCACCATCGACAACCCCAACGCCGAGGGCAGCTGTGCCTGCGGCGACAGCTTCCACTGAGCCAGATTCTTCCTGAAGGGGAAATTACCCGGTCCCGGGTGGTTTCCCCTTCGTCATTCCGGTCACGATCCCGCACCGCGGACGCGAATGGTCCGGCGTTCACCGCCCATCCCCACTAGACTGGGGGGCGATCCACAGGTGTGTATTCGAAAGGTTTCAGAGGTGCGCTCGACTCGTCGTCTCAGATGGGCTGCCATTCCGGTCGCAGCCACACTCGCCATAGTCCTGGCGGGTTGTACGCAGGCGGAACTGCATGGTTACCTGCCGGGATTCGTCGAGGGCGAATCTCCCGTCACGAACCACACGGACCGCATCGCGGGCCTGTGGGTGACGGCATGGCTGGTGCTGCTCGCAGTCGGTGTCATCACGTGGGGGCTCATCATCTGGGCCGTCATCGTGTACCGACGCCGCAAGGGGCAGACCGGTCTCCCGGTCCAGCTGCGGTACAACATGCCGATCGAGATCTTCTACACGATCGTCCCGCTCATCCTGGTCCTCGGCTTCTTCGCCTTCACGGCGCGCGACCAGAACGCGATCGAGACCCAGTACGAGGATCCCGACGTGGCCATCGAGGTCTTCGCGAAGCAGTGGGCGTGGGACTTCGTGTACGACGAGGCCGTCAACGGCCAGGACGTCTGGACCGCGGGCGTGCAGGCCGATGAGAAGCCCGGTGGCGTCATCGACCAGGACGCACTTCCCACGCTCTACCTGCCCGTCGGCAAGACGGTGAAGATCGCGCTGCAGTCGCGCGACGTCATCCACTCCTTCTGGGTCATCGACTTCCTCTACAAGAAGGACATGATCCCGGGCAAGACGAACTACATGTCCTTCACCCCTGAGCGCGAGGGCACGTACGCCGGCAAGTGCGCCGAGCTCTGTGGCGAGTACCACTCGCTCATGCTCTTCAACGTGAAGGTCGTCTCGCAGGCCGAGTACGACAAGCACCTCGAAGACCTGGCCGAGTCGGGCAACATCGGCGACTACGGCACGGAATACGATCGCAACAGCAACCTCCCCGGCACCAAGGCGCCGGCAGGTCTCGAAGAGCACGGAGACGGGGAATGACCTCCACCACGCTTCCCGCAGGCCAGGCGAGCGTCGTCGGACGCACCTCGGTCGAGCGCAAGGGCAACATCCTGGTCAAGTGGATCACCTCCACCGACCACAAGACCATCGGGTACATGTACCTGATCGCTTCGTTCATCTTCTTCTGCCTCGGCGGCGTGATGGCGCTCATCATCCGAGCCCAGCTCTTCGAGCCCGGCGGCACGATCGTGGAGACGAAGGAGCAGTACAACCAGCTCTTCACGATGCACGGCACGATCATGCTCCTCATGTTCGCGACGCCGCTCTTCGCCGGGTTCGCGAACGCGCTCATGCCGCTGCAGATCGGCGCACCGGACGTCGCGTTCCCGCGTCTGAACGCCTTCGCGTTCTGGCTCTACGCCTTCGGTAGCCTCATCGCCGTCGGTGGCTTCCTCACCCCGCAGGGTGCCGCCGCCTTCGGCTGGTTCGCCTATGCGCCACTGTCGAGTACGACGTTCTCGCCAGGGCTCGGAGGTAATCTCTGGGTACTCGGCCTGGCGCTCAGCGGCTTCGGGACCATCCTCGGTGGTGTCAACTTCATCACCACGATCATCACGATGCGCGCCCCCGGCATGACGATGTTCCGCATGCCGATCTTCACGTGGAACGTCCTCGTGACGTCCATCCTCGTCCTGATGGCGTTCCCGGTGCTCGCAGCGGCCCTCTTCGGCCTCGCAGCGGACCGCGTGTTCGACGCCCACATCTACGACGCGGCCAACGGCGGTGTCATCCTGTGGCAGCACCTGTTCTGGTTCTTCGGGCACCCCGAGGTCTACATCATCGCGCTGCCGTTCTTCGGCATCGTGTCCGAGATCTTCCCGGTGTTCAGTCGCAAGCCGATCTTCGGGTACAAGACCCTGATCTACGCGACGATCGCGATCGCGGCCCTCTCCGTGACCGTGTGGGCGCACCACATGTACGTCACCGGATCGGTGCTCCTGCCGTTCTTCGCCCTCATGACGATGCTCATCGCGGTTCCGACCGGCGTGAAGATCTTCAACTGGCTGGGCACGATGTGGCGCGGCTCGGTCACCTTCGAGACCCCGATGCTCTGGTCGATCGGCTTCCTGATCACCTTCGTCTTCGGTGGACTCACCGGTGTCATCCTCGCTTCGCCGCCGCTCGACTTCCACGTCTCCGACTCCTACTTCGTCGTGGCGCACTTCCACTACGTGGTGTTCGGCACGGTCGTGTTCGCCATGTTCGCCGGCTTCTACTTCTGGTGGCCGAAGTGGACTGGCAAGATGCTCAACGAGAAGCTCGGCTACTGGCACTTCTGGCTGCTCTTCATCGGCTTCCACACGACGTTCCTCATCCAGCACTGGCTGGGCGTCATCGGGTTCCCGCGCCGCTACGCGACGTACTCACCTGAGGACGGCTTTACCTGGATGAACCAGCTGTCGACCGTGGGTTCCTTCATCCTCGCCATCTCGCTGCTGCCCTTCTTCCTGAACGTGTACATCACGATCCGGAAGGCTCCGCGAGTCACCGAGGACGACCCGTGGGGATACGGTGGATCGCTCGAGTGGGCGACCAGCTCGCCCCCGCCGCGTCACAACTTCGTCTCCATCCCGCGCATCCGCTCGGAGCGCCCGGCCTTCGACCTCCACCACCCCGAGGTCGGTATCCCGGTCGGCGTCGGTCCCGCGAAGGACGCGCCTGACGCACCCACGCTCGACATCGACGCCGGAAAGGTGAAGTAGCCGCCATGCGCGCCAATATCATCCTCTTCACGATCCTGACGGTGTTCTGCGCCCTCCTCTGCGCGGTCTACACCGTGTGGTCGCTTGTCGACCCGCTGCACGGCCGGGTCGAATGGGTCGGCACGGTCACGCTGGCTCTTGCCGCGATCCTGAGCGCGTTCCTCGGCTTCTACCTCAGCCGGGTGCACAAGAGCCAGGGCGCCGAGCTCCCCGAGGACACGCTGACGGCCAACATCGACGACGGCGACCCGGAGATCGGGCACTTCAGCCCGTGGAGCTGGTGGCCCATCATCCTCGCCGGTGCGTGCGGTCTGCTCGTGCTCGGTCTGGCGGTCGGGTTCTGGATCGCGATCATCGGCATCCCGCTGGTCGTCATCGCGGTCGTCGGTTGGAACTACGAGTACTACCGCGGATACTTCGCACGCTGATGGTCGCCTCGTTCAGCATCCGTCGTGGTCAGTCCGACGACCGTTCAGCCGTCTTCGCGCTGGCCGGCCAGTTGATCACGGGGTCCATCCCGCCTGCTGCGGACGACTTCATGGCTGCGTACAACAACGTCATGCGCCCTCGTGAAGACGAGACCAACGTGCTGTACGTCGCGGTCGACGAATCGGATCGTGTCGTCGGATACACTCTGATGACGGTGTCGCGGCTGCTGCACGCGGCCGGCCTGACCGCCCACCTGCAGGAGCTCGTCGTCGACGAGACGGCCCGCGGCGCCGGCATCGGATCGGCCCTGGTCGAGGCGAACGAGCACTATGCCGTCGAACGCGGTGCGCGC
The DNA here is from genome assembly GCF_003856975.1 of Plantibacter sp. PA-3-X8. NCBI lineage: Bacteria > Bacillati > Actinomycetota > Actinomycetes > Micrococcales > Microbacteriaceae > Plantibacter > Plantibacter sp. PA-3-X8. Next base: position 3,062,750 of record NZ_CP033107.1, on the reverse strand, counting down.
CAGCTGACGATGTCCACCTCTCGAGCCGGAGACTTCTACCGTCGTCTCGGTTACAACGTGACGGCGGAGTTCTACAAGAAGATCCTCCCGCTGGGCTGATCCCCGAAGAGTCATCGAAGAGCCCCCGAGCCAAGCTCGGGGGCTCTTTCGTGTTCTGGTGCTCGCCTGGACGTGGAGAACGAGCAGCCGGCATTGGTGCGCGCACCCGCCCCGAAGGCCGTGATCGTCACCCTTCCGTCCGGCGAGGCTGCTCCCGGTGGGCAGCCGTACTGGTGACGCCTCCTCATGCCTGATAGACCGGGGGGGCGCCCGCCGGTCCCTGAGGCTGTCGAGGGGCAGACGGCGCCCGCAGAGGATGCAGGGTGCGTATCAAAGAGACCTGGCGCAGAGGGGGAACCTGGCCCTGAGCCTGTCGGGGGGGGGGGGGGGCACACGCCCCTGCAAAGGACTCAGGGTGCGTACGAAGAGACCTGGCGCATGCAGGCCGGTCCCTGAGCCCCGTCGAAGGGCAGCAGTAGTCCGGTGTCTCCTCAGTACGGCCCGATCACCCTGGGTCGTGAACGTCGCCCCCCGGGGCAGGTCGATCGGCTCACATCGTCTGCTGTCGCGCAGGAATGCCGGTAACCACGGTGAGCGGACGCGGGTCCCTGAGCCTGTCGAAGGGCTCACCTCATCCGCACCGGCCTTCGGCGCCCGGAGAACGGGGGAGAGGGGCTGCACGGACGTCCGCTATCGCACGCGTCTTGTCGCGGCGCAATTCGGCGATCCCCGCCCGCAACGACGAAAGCCCCGCAGTCCGTGAGGACTGCGGGGCTTTCCAAGAGGATCCGCCTAGTGGTGGTCGCCGTGGGAACGTTCGATCTCGGTGTTCGTGACCGGAGCGATCCGATCCTCGAAGAACCAGCGGGACATCGCGGCGCGAGCCTTCTGGACACCGGTGATCTTGCCCTTGGCGTTCGGACGGATCATCAACGGCTTGTGGTCGTCGTAGCTCGCGAGGCGCCAGCGCTCGTACTCGTCGACGGGCTCGTGGACCTCGATGAACTCGCCACCGGGGAGGCGGACGATGCGCCCGGTCTCGTAGCCGTGGAGGAGGATCTCGCGGTCCTTCTTCTGCAGCGCCAGGCAGGTGCGCTTCGCGATGAAGTAGGCGATGAACGGTCCGAGGATGAGGATCGCCTGCAGCGTGTGGATCACGCCCTCCATCGTCACCTTGAAGTGGGTGGCGATGATGTCCGAGCTCGCAGCAGCCCAGAGGGCGGCGTAGAAGGTGACACCGGCAGCACCGATGGCGGTGCGGGTCGGCGCGTTGCGCGGACGGTCGAGGATGTGGTGCTCACGCTTGTCACCCGTGATCCACGCCTCGACGAACGGGTAGATGAACACCGTGACGATGAACAGACCCAGGACGAGGACGGGAAGGATGATGTTGAACGAGAACGTGTGATCCCAGAGGACGAACTCGAGGTGCGGCGGAACCAGTCGGAGCGCGCCGTCGGCGAACCCGATGTACCAGTCAGGCTGCGTACCCGCCGAGACCGGGGAGGGGTCGTACGGTCCGTAGTTCCAGATCGGGTTGATCGTGAACAGCGAGGCGATGAGCATCACGACACCGAAGACGATGAAGAAGAAGCCACCGGCCTTCGCCGCGTAGACGGGGAGGACGGGGAATCCGACCACGTTCTGCTCGGTGCGACCGGCGCCCGGGAACTGCGTGTGCTTGTGCACGACGACGAACACCAGGTGCAGGGCGATGAAGAGCAGCACCAGCGCCGGCAGGAGCAGGATGTGGAGCGTGTAGAGGCGGCCGACGATGTCGGTGCCCGGGAACTCTCCACCGAACAGCAGGAAGGTCGTCCACGTACCGATGATGGGCAGACCCTTGACCATGCCGTCGATGATCCGCAGACCGTTACCGGAGAGCAGGTCGTCGGGCAGCGAGTACCCGGTGAAGCCCTCGGCCATGGCCAGGATGAACAGGACGAAACCGATCACCCAGTTCAGCTCACGCGGCTTGCGGAACGCACCGGTGAAGAAGATGCGCAGCATGTGCAGGCCGATGGACGCCACGAACAGCAGGGCCGCCCAGTGGTGCACCTGACGCATCAGGAGGCCGCCGCGGATGTCGAAGGAGATGTCGAGCGTCGACGCCATGGCGACGGACATCTCGATGTTCTTCAGCGGGACGAAGGACCCGTCGTAGTGGACCTCCGCCATCGATGCCTGGAAGAAGAAGGTGAGGAAGGAGCCCGACAGCAGGATGATGACGAAGCTGTAGAGCGCCACCTCGCCGAGGAGGAACGACCAGTGGTCGGGGAAGATCTTGCGGCCGAACTCCTTGACGGCGACCGAGATGGACGTCCGCTCTTCGAGGTAGTTCGCTGCGGCGCCGGTGAATCCACCGGAGCTCTTCGCCGGAGCGGCCTTGGCCTGCTCAGGGGCGCGTGTTGCGGTCGAGGTGCTCAATGACGCTCCCAGAAGCTCGGGCCGACAGGTTCGTGGAAGTCGCTCCGCGCGACGAGGTAGCCCTCGTCGTCGACGGTGATCGGCAGCTGCGGAAGCGGCCGGGCGGCCGGTCCGAAGATGACCGCGCAGTGGTTCGTGACATCGAACTGCGACTGGTGGCAGGGGCAGAGGAGGTGGTGCGTCTGCTGCTCGTAGAGCGCGACCGGGCAACCGACGTGCGTGCACACCTTGGAGTAGGCGACGATGCCGTCGTAGGACCAGTCCTTCTTGGACTCCTCCTCGACGAGGTCTTCGGGCTTCAGTCGCATGAGCAGCACGATCGCCTTCGCCTTCTCGTTGAGGACGTGATCGGCCTCGTGGAGGTTCTCGGGGATCACGTGGAACGCACTGCCGAGGGTCACGTCGGACGCCTTGATTGGCGTACCGGAAGGGTCACGGGCGAGGCGCGTGCCTTCCTTCCACATCGTGTGCTGCATGAGCTCGACGGGGTCTTCGTCGTACGGCGCGAGACCGCGGAACAGCGCGATGCCCGGGAGCGGGAAGACGATGAGGGAGCCGATGAGGCTGTTGCGGATGAGCGCGCGTCGTCCGATGCCGGACTCGACGTTCGCCTGGTGCATGATCTCCACCGCGCGATCGCGGCTGGCCTGGTTGCCGCCGACCTTGTGGCGGTAGTCGATGCCCTCTTCGTCGTGCATGAGGGCCTTGCCCCAGTGCACGGCGCCGATACCGATCGCGAGCAGGGCCAACGCCATGCCGAGACCGATGAACAGGTTGTTCAGGCGGACCGAGGCGATGTCCTCGGGCTCGATCGGGAACGCCATGTAGGCGGCGACCGCCCAGACGCTGCCGGCGATCGACAGGTAGAAGAGGGTGTAGACGGCGCGCTCGGCCCGCTTGTCCTTCTTGGGGTCGAGGTCCGTGACGCGCTTCCGGTGCGGAGGCAGGCCGGGGTCGACGACGGCGTCGCGGGAGATGACCCCGGTACCGGTCGCGACCTGCAGCTCCTGCCCGTGGGCGGACGGATCGGCAGACGAGTCGGCGGCTGGGTGACCCGAGCCGCTCGAGTTGTCGTGAGCCATGGTGCTCCTTCTTACGTGTTGTCGATCCGCGTCGGTCAGTTCGACTTCGCGGTGATCCAGACGGTGAGGGCCACGATCGAGCCGAGGCCGAAGATCCAGAGGAACAGGCCCTCGGAGACGGGGCCGAGCGAGCCGAGGTCGTTGCCGCCCGGTGACGGGTTCTTCTCCATGAACTTGAGCGCGGTGATGATGTCGCGCTTGTCCTCGGGGGAGAGGTTCATGTCGTTGAAGACGGGCATGTTCTGCGGGCCGGTGATCATGGCCTCGTAGATGTGGGCGGCGCTGACGCCGACGAGCGAGGGAGCGTACTTTCCCTCGGTCAGGGCGCCACCGGCGGCTGCGACGTTGTGGCACATCGCGCAGTTGATGCGGAAGAGCTGTGCGCCGTTCGAGGCGTCGCCCTCACCGTCGAGGTACTGCTCCTCGGGGATCTCCGGACCGGGTGCGACCGAGGCGACGTAGGCCGCGAGGGAGGAGATCTGCTCCTCGGTGAACTGCACGGGCTTCTCCGGGGCCTGCGGGCCCTGGTTCTGCAGCGGCATCCGGCCGGTGCCGACCTGGAAGTCGACGGCGGCGGCACCGACGCCGAGGAGGCTCGGTCCGGCGGTCGTGCCCTGCATGTCGAGGCCGTGGCAGGTGGCGCAGTTCGCGGAGAAGAGCTTCTCGCCCTCGTCGACGGAGGCCTGTGACTTGGCAGCGGCGACGGGCTCGGCGCTGGCCGTGCTGACGCTGACGGCTGCGTAGGCGCCACCGGTCACGAGGAGGCCGATCGCGAGCAGCGCCGCCGAGGCGAACGGGCTGCGGCGGCCGCTCTTGCGCGTGGCGCGGGCGGCCTTCTTGGACGCCTTGGTGGTCGTCGTCTGGGTGGGGTCAGTCTTCATGGAGTCAGTCATTCCGGGTCAGCGCAGGATGTAGATGACGAAGTAGAGGCCGATCCACACGACGTCGACGAAGTGCCAGTAGTACGAGACGACGATGGCGCTCGTCGCCTCCTTGTGGCCGAATCGTTTGACGGCGTAGGCACGGCCGATCACGAGGAGGAAGGCGATGAGGCCGCCGGTCACGTGCAGGCCGTGGAAGCCGGTCGTGAGGTAGAACGCCGAGCCGTACGCGTTCGAGCTGAGGGAGATGCCCTCGCTGACGAGCGTCGCGTACTCGAGGATCTGGCCGGAGACGAACACGGCGCCCAGGGCGTAGGTGAGGAAGAACCACTCGACCATGCCCCACTTGCGCGGGCTCCAGCCCGTCATGCGGGGCTGCATGCGCTCCGCTGCGAAGACGCCGAACTGGCACGTGAACGACGAGGACACGAGGATGATCGTGTTGATCGTCGAGTACGGGACGTTCAGGCGACCGGCTTCGGCCGCCCACAGCTCGGGGGCCATCGATCGCAGCGTGAAGTAGATCGCGAAGAGGCCGGCGAAGAACATGACCTCGCTGCCCAGCCAGACGATCGTTCCAACCGCGACCGTGTTCGGTCGGTTGATCCGGGGCGCGCTCGGCGCAAGGTTGATTGAGGTGCTCGTCACCCCTCCATTATGGCCGAAAGCCGGAGCGGTTTTTCGCATTTCGGGGGCGGCGAGGACGCTCGCTTCAGTAAGGCTAGCCTTATTTCCTGACCGGAATCTTCGGTTCTGCTGCGGGATTCATGTGATCTTCGGCTCCACAGGCCGCTCGAGGCGTCGGCGAGTCGCGCTTGTAAGATCGTCGACATGCCTCTCACGACCTGGCCGACGCTCATCGGCGACCTGCTCGCCGGAACCGATCTCAGTGTGTCGGAGTCGACGTGGGCCATGGAGCGGATCATGACCGGCCAGGTGACGGACGCCCAGCTCGCCGGCTTCCTGATCGCGTTGCGCCGTAAGGGGGAGACGGTCGACGAGATCGTCGGGTTCCGCGACGCGATCCTCGACCACGCGAAGCCGCTCGTCGCCCCGTCCCGGGCCCTCGACATCGTCGGCACCGGCGGCGACCGCTTCGGCACGGTCAACATCTCGACGACCGCCTCCATCGTCGCCGCGGCGACGGGCATCCCCGTCATCAAGCACGGCAACCGTGCGGCGAGTTCCGCCTCGGGATCGAGCGACGTGCTCTCGGCGCTGGGCGTCGACCTCGCCCTGCCGACGGACCTGGTGGGGGAGGTGCTGGCGTCGACGGGCATCACCTTCGCGTACGCGGCGGCGTTCCACCCCGGTTTCGGCCACGCTGGACCGGTCCGTGCGGAGCTCGGCGTGCCGACGGTCTTCAACTTCCTGGGCCCGCTCGTCAACCCGGCCCGGCCGGAGGCGTCGGCGGTCGGCGTCGCGCACGCCGACCGCATCCCGCTGTTCGTGGGCGTCTTCCAGACGCGCGGAGCGACCGCCCTCGTCTTCCGGGGCGACGACGGACTCGACGAACTGACGACGACAGGGCACAGCCACCTCTGGGAGGTCACCCGCGGAGCCGTCACCGAGCACGACCTGGATCCCCGGGAGCTCGGCATCCGCCGTGCGTCGATCGACGATCTCATCGGCGGTGACGCCCAGCACAATGCCGGTGTCGTGCGCGCCACGCTCGCCGGCGAGGAGGGTCCGGTCCGCGACATCGTCCTGCTGAACGCCGCGGCCGGGATCGTGGCGTTCGAACTGTCGGAGGATCCGACGCAGGCCCAGCGGCCGATCCTCGAGCGGTTCGCCGCCGCACTCGTGTCCGCCGCGGCCGTCATCGACTCGGGTGCGGCGACCGCGACCCTCGACGCCTGGGTGGACGCCACCCGCACGCTCGGCTCGCGCTGATCCGCGCCGTGGCCGGGTCTTCCGGCCCTACCGGCGGTGGGCCGCAGCGCGTAGGTTGAGACCCGATGCCGGCATACCCGGTCGGCGGACCCGAACCGATCTTGCAGGAGGATTCAATGAAGAAGCTCATCAATGATCCCAAGGACGTCGTCGTCGAGGCGGTGGCCGGATTCGGCGCCGCGCACCCCGACCTCGTCACCGTGTCGCTCGACCCCGTGTTCATCGCCCGAGCCGATGCCCCGGTCGCCGGGAAGGTGGGGATCGTGAGCGGCGGCGGCAGCGGGCACGAGCCCCTCCACGGCGGGTTCGTCGGATTCGGGATGCTCGACGCCGCCGTACCCGGCCCGGTGTTCACCTCGCCCACTCCGGACCCCATCCTCGCCGCCACGAAGGCGGTGGACGGTGGTGCCGGCGTCCTGCACATCGTCAAGAACTACACGGGCGACGTCCTCAACTTCGAGACCGCGGCCGACCTCGCGCTGGCCGAGGGCATCGAGGTGCGCTCGGTCATCGTCGACGACGACGTCGCGGTGAAGGACTCGCTCTACACGGCGGGGCGACGGGGTGTCGCCGGCACCGTCCTCGTGGAGAAGCTCGCCGGCGCACGTGCCGAGGCCGGGGGAGGACTCGACGAGGTCGCCGACCTCGCGACGAAGGTCAACGAGCGCACCCGCACGATGGGTGTGGCACTCACCCCGTGCGTCGTCCCGCACGCGGGCGAGCCGAGTTTCACCCTGGCCGACGACGAGATCGAGATCGGCATCGGGATCCACGGTGAGCCCGGCCGCGAACGCATCCCACTGGAGCCCGCCGACCGGATCGTCGACCGGTTGCTCGCCGCCATCCTCGAAGACCTTCCGTACGCCCCGGGCGAGCGGGCCCTCGTCCTGGTGAACGGGATGGGCGGGACGCCGCAGGTCGAGCTCTTCATCGTCTTCCGCCGCGTGGCCGAGGCGCTCGCGGAGCGCGGGATCGAGGTGGCACGGTCGCTCGTGGGGAACTACACGACCAGCCTCGAGATGCAGGGTGTGTCGATCACCCTCCTGAAACTCGACGACGAACTGATCGAATTGTGGGACGCCCCGGTGCAGACCGCGGCGCTCCGGTGGGGACGGTAGACGGATGGGATTGGACGGAGCCTGGGCGATCGCCTGGATGCGGGGGAGTGCGGCGGTCGTCGCAGAGCATCGGGTGGAGCTGATCACGCTCGACCGCGACATCGGGGACGGCGACCATGGCGAGAACCTCGACCGCGGGTTCTCCGCGATCCTGCCGAAGCTCGACGAGCAGCCTGCTGATGCGACGCCCGCCGACATCCTCAAGCTCGCCGCGACGACGCTCATCTCGACCGTCGGAGGCGCGAGCGGCCCCCTGTACGGCACTGCGCTGCTCAAGGCGTCGATCGCCGTGGCCGGCCAGGAGGACCTCGACGCCGATGCCGTCGTCGCCCTGCTGACGGCGGCACGCGACGGGATCGTGCTCCGTGGCAAGGCCGAGGTCGGCGACAAGACCATGGTCGACGCGTGGACACCCGCCGTGGACGCTGCATCCGCGGCGGCGGCGGGGGAGTCGCCGGCACGGGTGCTGGCCGCAGCCGCGGACGCCGCGTGGGGTGGCGCCGCCGCGACCGAACCGCTCGTCGCCCGCAAGGGGCGCGCCAGCTACCTCGGAGAACGGGCCATCGGGCACCGCGACCCTGGGGCGCAGTCCACCTCCTATCTCCTGCAAGCGGCGGCTGCCGCCGCTGGGGAGGGTGCTGCATGAGCGGGGGAGCCGTCGGCCTCGTCTTCGTCTCGCACAGCGCGCTGATCGCGGAGGGGCTCATCGCCTTGGCGCGGCAGATGGCGCCCGACGCGGCCCTCGCCGCAGCCGGCGGTACCGATGAGGGAGGGATCGGCACGAGCTTCGAGCTGGTCTCCGCCGGGATCGCCTCCGTGGACTCCGGGGCCGGGGTGGTGGTGCTGTGCGATCTGGGATCGGCGATCCTCACCGCTGAGACGGCACTCGACTTCCTCGACGACGATGTCCGGGGCCGGGTACGCATCGTCGACGCCCCGCTCGTCGAAGGCGGGGTCGCCGCAGCCGTGGCCGCGCAGACCGGCGCGTCGCTCGACGAGGTTGTGGCCGCCGCGCGGTCCGCAGCCGGTGGTGGCCCTGCCCAGCACGGCGCCGACGAGGCGATTCAGGCGGGTGGGTCCGACGACCCGACAGCGTCCCACGCCGCAGCCTCCGTGACCCTGCGGAACAAGGACGGGCTCCACGCTCGACCCGCTGCGGAGTTCGTGAAGCTGGCGAGCACGTTCGCGGCCAAGGTGGTCGTGAACGGGAAGGACGCCAAGAGCCTGCTCGGGATCATGTCACTGGGCCTCGTCAAAGGGGCGGTCGTGGAGCTGCAGGCGGACGGTCCGGACGCGAAGGATGCAATCGGGGCACTGGCGTCGCTCATCGAATCCGGCTTCGGAGAGGTCTGACGGGCGCGCTCGGGGCGGAAGCAGGTCGGCGCCCCGTGCGCAACGGGGTGGTCGACGCCGACGGTCGGCGTAGCATGACCCGCATGAACGAGCAGACGAAGACGTCGGACACCGAAGACCGCCAGTGCACGGTCTGTGGCCATCCGCTCGCCGAGCACACCTTCGACCGTTCCTCCGGGCACGATCACTTCATGACCTGCCCGACGGGGGAGCGGCTTCCGGACCCGGCGCAGTCCGCCATCCCGGTCAATGAGTTCGGGATGCCGCTCTGGGACCAGGACCCCGATCGACCTGCTCCGTCGGCCTGACGACCGCGGTGGTCTGCGCCGTCAACCGAGGAGGAGCAGCGACCGGACGGCGACGCTGACACCCGTTGTGCTCGACGCCGGCGTCTCGTGCAGTGCGCTGCCGTCGACGAGCCAGCGCACCCATCGGACGAGCTGCTCCGGCGTGGCGTCGGAGCGGGCTGCGCTGGTGCGAACCGCCTCGGTGATGTGGTCGAGGAGGAAGCGGTCGACCATGTCCCGCTCGACGTCGAGGACGGCCGCCACGGTGTGAAGATGCGCCATGCCCTGGACCGCGCGAGCGAAACCGACCGTCTGGTCGGCGGCCCGTTGGCGGTCGAGTGCGCCCAGATAGGTGGTCAACGCAGGGCGCCCAGGCCCGGCGCGCGTGGCGAGGTGCAGTTGCTCCTCGGTCCAGGCGGCGCTCACGCGCAGCAGCGTGACCAGGATGTCGAGCTTGGTGGAGAAGTAGTGGAACAGGGTCCCCGAGGAGATGTCCGCCGCTCGGCAGATATCAGCCGTCGACGTGGTCTCATACCCCTCGGTGGCGAAACAGCGGTAGGCCGCAGCAAGGATCGCGGTCTGGCGCGCGGTGAACCGCTGTGGGTCGACGATTCTCGGCATGACTACTCCCGTATTCCTAGTGCACCTACTCTAGAGCACGCACTCTATGAATTCGGTCCTGGTCAGAGCTGACTTTCCCGCCGATGCGATCATGGCGCGCAGCTCGGAGCGCACAGCGGTGCTCGCCTCGCGGTCGGACGCTGGACGGTCAGGCCGCCGCTGGGTCCGATGATGATGATCAACCCCTGGTTGGCAGTCGCCGACGCACACGCGTCCGTAGCGTCCATGGCACGAGGTGACCGCTACGAGCAGGAGGAAGACGCCATGACGATCGACGTGGAGGGGCTGACCAAGACGTACCGAGGCACGTACGCGGTGCGCGATGTGAGTTTCAGTGTCCAATCGGGCAAGGTCACCGGGTTCCTGGGGCCGAACGGCGCCGGCAAGTCCACGACGATGCGTTCGATCGTCGGGCTCGACCGTCCCACCGCTGGTCGTGCACGTATCGACGGCTCTGAGTACCGGGCGTTGGCCGCGCCGCTGCGCGAGGTCGGTGCTCTGCTGGACGCGAGGGCGGCGCACCGCTCGCGGTCGGCGCTGAACCACCTCACCGCGATTGCGGCGACGCACCGCATCCCGCGCTCGCGCGTCGACGAGGTGCTCGAGGCGACGGGTCTCAGCGCGGTCGCCAGGAAGAAGGTCGGCGGGTTCTCCCTCGGGATGGGTCAGCGCTTGGGGATCGCCGCGGCACTGCTGGGCGATCCGGGCACGCTCATCCTCGACGAGCCGGTCAACGGCCTGGACCCCGAGGGCGTGACCTGGGTCCGGGAGCTCCTGGCCCGGCTGGCGGCCGAGGGGCGGACGGTGTTCCTGTCCTCGCACCTCCTGAACGAGCTCGCGCTCATCGCGGACCACGTGATCATCATCGGTCGCGGCGAGATCATCGCGGACGCACCCATCGGTTCGCTCACCGAGCAGGGGGACGGTCGTGTCCGCGTTCGCACCCTCGATGCGCCTGCACTCACTCGCCGGATCACCTCAGCGGGGGCGACCGTCGCGTCGAGCGAGCCGGGCGTACTGGACGTGGAGGGCCTCTCCGCGGAGCAGATCGCCCGTGCCGCAAACGAGGCGGGAGTGCTGATCACCGAGCTGACGCCCCTGCGCCAGACCCTCGAAGAGGCCTACAACCGACTCACCCGCGACGCGCAGGAATTCGTCTCCGCCTGACGTCGCGCCCCCTCGAAAGGACCATCCTCATGAGCACCACCACCGACATGGCCACGGCACCCGTCGTGCGGCGCTTCCCCGCAGGCGAGGTCAGCCTCGCCGGCACGATCGTCTCCGAATGGATCAAGTTCCGTGGACTCGCCTCGAACCACGTCCTCGCAGGATTCGCGTTCCTGCTGCTGACCGCGAACGGGATCGCGATGCCCTGGGCGTACGTCTTCCGCGACCGCGGGTCACCGAAGGCGAACTACGACGCCTACCCCGAGATGATCGTCGACAAGACCGGTTACGTCGGGATCGTCCTCGCGGTGCTCGCCGTCCTGATGATCACGAACGAGTACCGGTCCGCGCAGATCGGCACGACACTGCTCGCGGTTCCGCGGCGGACGGCGGTGCTCGTCGCGAAGGCCTCGATCATCGCGGGTGTCTCGTTCCTCATCGGTGTCGTCAGCTCAGCCGTCGGGTTCGCCCTCGCGCCCATCATCCTGGCCGGGGGCGGATACGGCTATGTGCTGGAGACACCCGAGCTGGCGCGGTTGGTGCTCGGATCCGGGCTCTACCTGGCGGCCCTCAGCATCCTCGGAATCGCACTCGGCACCATCATCCGCAACGTCGTCGCCGCGGTGCTCGCGACGATCGTGCTCCTCCTCATCGTGCCGGTGATCCCGCAGATGTTCTCCGAATACGGCACGGAGATCACCCGCTTCTTCCCGATCCAGGCCGGCTCCCTGCTCCTCGCCCCGACTGGTACGGACCCGATGGGACCGTGGACCGGGTATGCCGTTCTGCTGATCTGGACGCTGGCGTCGTTCGTCGTCGCAGCGATCACGTTCTTGCGCCGCGACGCCTGAACGGTGCTCACGAGGGGCGCGAGGGAGAATGGGAGCCGAGCTCAGCGTGGAGGTGGCAAGGGTATGAGTGCGATCCAGCCGGTCATGGACGCCGCGGAGGTCGACCGTGTCCTCGGCACACGCGTGCTGCGCTGGTTCAGCGCCCACCAGCGTGTGGTCGACGCACTGGTCGCTGTGACCTGTCTCCTGGTCCAGGCGCTCGGGCTGGTCCTGCCGGGTGCGCAACCGCTCTGGCCGGGGTTGCCGTTGGTGATCCTCTCGAGCGCGCTCCTGTTGTGGCGGCGTCGGTATCCGCGGGCGATCCTCGTCGCCGTCGCGCTCGCGAACACGGCGGGTGTGCTCCTGCCCGCCCCCGTCGCACCGGTGACGCTGCCCGCCGCCGTCGCGCTGTATACGGTAGCCGCCATGCTGCCCACCAGAACCGCGCTGTCGGGCTATGCGGTCCTCGTGGGACTCCCTGCGGCGGTACTGCTCGTCCGTCTGCTCATGACGGGTTCGTCCCGGGCCCCGTCGTTGCTGGAACCGCTGGCGCTGCTCGCTCTTGCCGCAGGTGTCGCCGCCCGCGGTGTGACGCAGCGACGAGCGGCCCTCACACAACTCGTGAACCAACGACTCACCACGGCGCGGGTGGTGGAGCGGCAGCGGATCGCCGCGGAGATGCACGATGTCGTCGCCCACTCGCTGTCGACGATGATCTCCCTCGCGGACGGGGCGTCCAGCGGCTGGGAACGGCACCCCGAGCGGTCGGCCCGAGCGCTCGCGCAGCTGGGTGGCGTCGGGCGCAGCGCGCTGGGCGAGATGAACCGCGTCCTGCAGGTACTCCGAGAGGGGGATGCGGTGCTGGATCAGCGCCTGCACCGGTCGGGACACAACGTCTCCGACGTGGAGGAGGTCGTCGAGGTCTTCCGCAGCACCGGCATGCCCGTCACGCTCACCCGCTCCGGCGGGGCGATGCCGGAGCAGCCCGCTCTGGTGACGACGGTCTACCGGATCGTCCAGGAGTCGCTCACCAACGTGTTGCGGTACGCCGTCGACCCCACGCGAGTCGAGGTCGGCATCGACGTGGCGCCCGGCACCGTCGCGGTGCGGGTCACCGACGACGGCCGCATCGACACCCACCGAACTCGAGCTCCGAGCCAGGGGAGTGGGCAGGGGCTCCCGGGTATCGCCGCTCGAGCCGCGGCGTACGGTGGCACGAGCGAAGCAGGGCCGTGCGGGGGCGGGGGCTGGTCGACGAGCGCGACGCTGCACATCGAGCGAGGAGCAGCGACGTGAGCGCGACCAGTCCCTCGATCATCAGCGTGCTGGTGGTGGACGACCAGGAACTCGTCCGGATGGGCAGCGCGCTGACCCTGGACTCCGCGCCCGACATCGAGGTCGTGGGGGAGGCGGCGACGGGTGAGGAGGCGATTCGGCGTGCACGGGAACTGCGACCGGACGTCGTCCTCATGGATGTGCGGATGCCCGGCATGGGCGGCGTCGAAGCGACCAGGATCATCACCACGGTCCACCCGGCCACACGCGTCCTCATCCTCACCACGTTCGACATCGACGAGTACGCGTTCGGAGGCCTCGACGCCGGCGCCAGCGCCTTCCTGCTGAAGAGCACCCCACCAGACCGGTTGCAGGAGGCTGTCCGGACGATCCATGCCGGCGATGCCGTCGTCGAACCCAGGATCACGAAGCGACTCATCGAGCACTATGCCTCCGGTGGACGGTCGCGCGAGCATGGGGGAGCAGGTGGGACAGCCCACCCGCTGGACCCGCTCAGTCCGCGCGAGCTCGACGTGTTCGGATGCATCGTCGCCGGGCTGTCGAATCGTGAGATCTCCGACGCACTCCACCTGTCGCCGTCCACGGTCAAGACGCACGTCAACCGGATCTTCGCCAAGTTGCACCTCCGCGACCGGGTCCACGCGGTGATCCTGGGACAGGAGCTTCGAACCCGCGCCGTAGGGCGGGTCAGATTCGACTGAGTTGACATAATGTGCATTATCAGCTCTTTCCAGCCCGCCGCGAGCGGGGTCCGATCGGGTCACGTCCGCCTGCATCACCGAGCTGAGGATCGCGGCGACGACCGGGGCGCGTCAGGAGCCGATGTACCGAGCGAGATGTTCTCCGGTCAGCGTCGAGCGATCGGCGACGAGTGCTGCGGGCGTCCCGGTGAACACCAGACGTCCGCCGTCGTGACCTGCGCCGGGTCCGAGGTCGATGATCCAGTCCGCATGCGCCATGACCGCCTGATGATGCTCGATGACGATGACCGACTTGCCGGAGTCCACCAACCGGTCCAGGAGCCCGAGCAGGTTCTCCACGTCGGCGAGGTGCAGGCCCGTCGTCGGCTCGTCCAGGATGTAGACCTCGCCCGAGTCGGCCATCTGCGTCGCCAGTTTGAGTCGCTGTCGTTCGCCTCCTGACAGGGTCGTCAACGGCTGTCCGAGGCTGAGATAGCCGAGCCCGACGTCGGCGAGTCGCGCCAGGATGAGGTGCGCGGCTGGCGTCCGGGCCGGCCCGTCGGCGAAGAAGGCCTCGGCCTCCGTCACCGACATCGCGAGCACCTCGCTGATGTCCCGCTCCCCCAACTGATATTCCAGAACGGAAGCATCGAACCGGCGACCCTCGCACACCTCGCAGACGGTCGAGACGCTCGCCATGACGCCGAGATCGGTGAAGACGACCCCGGCGCCGTTGCAGTTCGGGCATGCGCCCGCCGAGTTCGAGCTGAACAGCGCCGGCTTGACCCCGTTGGCCTTTGCGAACGCCTTGCGGATGGGCTCGAGCAGACCCGTGTACGTCGCCGGGTTGCTGCGACGCGAGCCGCGGATCGGGCTCTGGTCGACCGTCACCACACCGGCACGCCCGGCGACCGAGCCGTGGATGAGGGAGCTCTTGCCCGAGCCGGCGACACCCGTGACGACCACGAGGACGCCGAGCGGCACGTCGACGTCGACGCCCTGCAGGTTGTGCCGGTCGGCGCCGCGGATCTCGATGACACCGGTCGGTCGACGCAACGCCGACTTGAGCGCGGCGCGGTCGTCGAAGTGGCGTCCGGTGAGCGTGTCGCTCGCCCGGAGGCCGTCCACACTCCCCTGGAACGTCACCTGTCCCCCGCTGGATGTCATGCGGGTGCAGTCCGACGGTCGGCTCGTCGAACACATAGGTCACGTCGGTGAGCGACGACCCCAGATGGCGGATCATCTTCGTCCGCTGCGCCTCCCCACCAGAGAGGGTGCCAGTCGTGCGGTCGAGCGACAGATACCCCAGCCCGATGGCGACGAAGGAGTCCAGCGTCTCCTGGAGGACCGTCAGGAGTGGGCGCACCGACGGTGCGTCGAGCGCCCGGGTCCACGCCGCGAGGTCGCTGATCTGCATCGCGCACAGTTCGGCGATGTTCCGACCGGCGATGCGCGAACTCCGTGCGCCCTCGCTCAGGCGGGTCCCCTCACACGCCGGACACGTGGTGAAGGTGACGGCGCGGTCGACGAATGCGCGGATGTGCGGCTGCATCGCCTCACGGTCCTTCGAGAGGAAGGACTTCTGCACCTTCGGGATCAGGCCCTCGTAGGTCATGTTGACGTCGCCGACCTTGACCTTCACCGGCTCCTTGTGGAGGAAGTCGTGGAGCTCCCGCTCCGTGTAGTCCTGGATGGGCTTGTCCGCGTCGAGGAATCCGGATCCGGTGAAGATCCGCACGCCCCAGCCGTCGGGTGTGTAGCCGGGGATCGTGAGTGCACCCTGGTTGAGCGACTTCGTGGCGTCGTAGAGCTGGGAACGGTCGATGTCGTTCACGGTCCCCATCCCCTCGCACCGAGGGCACATGCCGCCGGTGATCGAGAAGCTCCGCCGTTCCTTCGTGCTCTGTCCCCCGCGCTCGATGGTCACCGCTCCGGCGCCGCTGATCGAGGCGACGTTGAAGGAGAAGGCCTGCGGAGACCCGATGGACGGGTCTCCGATACGACTGAAGAGGATGCGCAGCATGGTGTTCGCGTCCGTCGCCGTGCCCACCGTCGAACGTGAGTTCGCGCCCATCCGCTCCTGGTCGACGATGATCGCCGTGGTGAGTCCCTCGAGCACGTCGACGTCGGGCCGCGCCTGCGACGGCATGAAGCCCTGGACGAACGCGCTGTAGGTCTCGTTGATCATCCGCTGCGACTCGGCGGCGATCGTCCCGAAGACGAGTGAGCTCTTCCCCGAGCCGGACACACCGGTGAACACGGTGAGGCGGCGCTTCGGGAGGTCGACGTCGACGTCGCGCAGATTGTGCTCGCGGGCACCCCTGACCCGGATGACGTCGTGGCTGTCGGCGGCCCTGGTGTGCATCGGCGTCTCGCTCATGGCGATCAGCGTATCCGTCGTCATCGTCGGCGTCTCGCCTCGATCGGCACTGGACCCGCGCGACATGAAAGGTCATGCTGTGAAACACCTGTGTGAATGCGTCACACTGGTGGAACGCACCCGGTCTGCTCGGGAGCGCCGCACTGTCCACCGTCAGGAGCCGACCATGTCCGAATCATCCACCACCACCTACACGCTGAACTCCGCCAAGCTGACCGCGAGCCAGATCTCCGGTGTCCGATGGGCCTTCGCCGTCGGTGGGATCCTCACGATCCTCTTGGGTGTCTTCCTGCTGGTCGCGCCGAAGGCCTCGCTGGTCGCCGTCGCGTGGATCTTCGCCGTCTACTTCCTGGTCGCCGGGATCGCCCGCATCACGCGTGGCGTCGTCGCTCGGGAGCACGGCGGACTCTGGCGGGTCCTCACGATCGTGTTCGGTGTGCTGCTGCTGGCCGCCGGCGTCTACATCTTCATCGATCCGCTGCTCGGCATCGGCGCGCTCGTCTTCGTGATCGGTGTCTCCTGGATCGTCGAGGGCGTGGCCTCGCTGTTCGACTCGGCACCCGACGTGTCGCGGTGGATCACGATCCTCTACGGCGTCATCAGCGTCGTCGCAGGCGTGTTCGTCCTCGCGAACCCGCTGCTCGCCGCCGTGACCCTCCTGCTCGTCACCGCGTTCTTCCTCATCGCGGCCGGCGTCGTCGAGATCATCCAGGCGATCACCTTCGGCAAGCAGGTGAAGCGGGCCGGTCTCGCCGGCTGACACCTGGTGGCAGGACGACGAACGCCCGGTCCCTCGAAGGACCGGGCGTTCGTCGTCGTGTCAGGATCGTCGATTACTCGGCGATGAAGTCGCTCGTGTCCCCCACGTAGCGGGTGTGGTCCTCGGGGATCGGGTCCACGGCGGCCGAGGCGACCTCGGCCGCGAACTCGCCCACGTTGTAGAGACGACCGGCCGACTCCTTGCGGGAGCTGATCGCACCGGGGTTGGCGCGTTCGAGGAGGGTCGCGGTGATGGTCCCCTCGATCATGTCGCCTGAGACGACCACGAACTCGACACCGGCCGCGTCGAACTGGTCCTGCTTGGCGCGGAGCGCGTCCTCGCCTGCCCGCTTGGACGTCGCGACCGGGACGTACTCGGGCATCGTCGGCGTGGTCCGGATGAAGTGCGCCTGGTGGCTCGTGACGAACACGATCCGCGAGCCGGGGCGGAGCAGCGGGAGGGCGTGTTCGACGACGCTCACCTGCGCGTCCCGGTTGAGCTGCATGGCGTAGTCCTCGGCCATGCCGCTCTCCATCCCTCCGGAGGCGTTCAGCACCAGGACGTCGAGGTCGCCGAGTTCGGCCTTCGTCGTCGCGAACATGGCGGCGACCGAGGTGGGGTCGGTGAGGTCGGCTCCGACCACCAGGGCCTGCACACCGAGGGCTCGCACTTCGTCGGCGAGCTTGACGGCGCGAGCCTCCTTGTTCCGGTAGTTGATCACGACGTTGGCGCCGGCACCGGCGAAGTACCGGATGGTGTCGGCACCGATGCCGCGGGACGAGCCCGTCACGAGGACGTTCTTCCCGGAGAGTGATCCGGCGGCCAGGGGGTTCGTCACGTGAGGGCTCCTTCAGATCTGGGGCCGCTCATCGGCGGCTGGTTCCAGCCAACGACCTTACCAACAACCGGCAGACGGATCCGGTTCGGCGGTCCACCCAGCTGATAGCGTTGAACCCGACCGGCGCACCGTCTCGCGCTCCCCCGGACCGCGAGGCGGCAGACGCGAGAGCCGATCCGGGAGGAATCCGCACCATGGACGTCATCACCGATTACGCCTGGATCGCTTGGTTGGTCCTGATCCTCGTGTTCGTCATCATCGAGATCCTGTCGCTCGAGTTCACCTTCCTCATGCTCGCGCTCGGCGGCACCGTCGGGCTGCTCTCCGGCCTCCTCGGCGCTCCGTGGTGGCTCCAGCTGCTCATCGCAGCCGCTGCCGCCCTCCTGCTCCTGTTGGCCGTCAGGCCGCCGCTGCTCCGAGCGCTGCAACGCGGAGCGGACCCGGCGAAGAGCAACGTCGACGCGCTCCTCGGCATGCCGGGGCTCGTGCTCTCGACGGTGACCCCGCACGGTGGCCAGGTGAAGCTCGGCAACGGCGAGGTCTGGACCGCCAGGACCCCGCACGACTCCCCCGCGTCGTCCCTCGAGCCCGGCACGCGCATCGTCCTGTCCGTCGTCGACGGTGCCACCGCCGTCGTCGTCCCCGTCCCAACCCACCCGGCACCGCTGGGCGAGCAGAAGGAGTAGTCGTGAACGACATCTCATCAGGAGCGATCATCGGCTGGGTGATCGCGGCCATCGTCGTCATCTTCGTGCTGGTGGTGCTGTTCCGATCCATCCGCATCATCCCGCAGGCGAGCGCCGGTGTGGTCGAGCGGCTCGGCAAGTACCACAAGACCCTCTTGCCGGGTCTGAACCTGCTCATCCCGTTCATCGACCGGTTGCGGCCGCTCATCGATCTGCGCGAGACCGTCGTCTCCTTCCCGCCGCAGCCGGTGATCACCGAGGACAACCTCGTCGTCTCGATCGACACGGTCGTCTACTTCCAGGTGACCGACGCCCGAGCCGCGACGTACGAGATCGCGAACTACCTGGGAGCCGTCGAGCAGCTGACCACGACGACGCTCCGAAACGTCGTCGGCGGGCTGAACCTCGAGGAGGCGCTGACGAGCCGCGACGAGATCAACAGCAAGCTCCGCATCGTGCTCGACGAGGCGACCGGTAAATGGGGTATCCGCGTCGGACGCGTCGAGCTCAAGGCGATCGACCCGCCGCTCTCCATCCAGGACTCCATGGAGAAGCAGATGCGGGCCGAGCGCGACCGTCGAGCCCTCATCCTCACCGCTGAGGGAACCAAGCAGTCGGCGATCCTGACGGCCGAGGGTGCGCGGCAGGCTGAGATCCTCCGCGCCGAGGGTGATGCCCAGGCAGCCGTGCTCCGTGCTCAGGGTGAGGCGTCCGCCATCCAGACGGTGTTCAAGGCCATCCACGACGGCGACCCCGACGAGAAGCTCCTGGGCTACCAGTACCTGCAGATGCTCCCGAAGCTCGCGGAAGGCCAGGCGAACAAGCTCTGGGTCATCCCGAGCGAACTGACCGAGGCGCTCAAGGGCATCGGCTCCGCCTTCGGGCCGGGCAACACCCGCGACCCTGCGGCCACGGCACGGGCGGCGGCCGCAGCTGCGCAGACGCCCTCCTTCACCACAGCGCCGGCCGCGTCACCCCAGACGCCGCCGGCGCCGACGACCCCCGTCCAGCCCGAGGGCTGAGTACGCGGTGACGACAGCGGTCCTCCCCTACTTCCGTCCGGCCCGCCCTCGGGTCCTCGCCCATCGAGGGCTGGCCGGGCCGGGAGTCCCCGAGAACACGCTGTCGTCCTTCCGCCATGCACTGGCGGCCGGCGCCGAGTACGTCGAGACCGATGCGCACTGCACGCGCGACGGACATGCCGTCCTCTTCCATGACCCGTCCCTGCGCCGCATCACCGGCGATCCGAGACCGATCGCCGACCTCGAACTCGCGGAACTCCAGCGGATCGACCTCGGCGGCGATCGCATCCCGACGTTGTCGGAGGCACTGGCCGAGTTCCCCGGGGCACGCTTCAACCTCGACATCAAGGCGGCGGTCGCGGCTGCGCCGGCGGCTGCGGCGATCGTCGGCGCCGGTGCCGCCGATCGGGTGCTCGTCACCTCCTTCGACGAGGGCAGACGTTCCGCGATCGTGCGGGCCGTGGGGCTGGAGGCCGGTGCCGGCTCCGTGGCCTCATCCGCGTCGGCCCGGATCCTGCTCCGCGTCCTCCCCGCGGCCACCCTCGGTCTCCGCGGAGCACTCCGTCGGTCGCTCGACGGTGTCCAGGCGCTCCAGGTGCCCGAACGGTTCCGCGGCGTGCCCGTCGTGACGAAGCGCCTCCTCGCACAGATGCACGCGCTCGGTGTGGAAGTGCACGTGTGGACGGTCAACGACCCCGACGACATGCGACGACTGCTGGATCTCGGTGTCGACGGCCTCGTCACCGACCGCTGTGATCTCGCGCTCGACGTGGTCCGCTCGCGCTGACGGCTCAGCTCTCCGCATCCGGCGTGGCTGCAGCTGGGCATGAGCTGATAGCCAGATGGGTGAACGGAACAGTTTACCCAGCTTGTGGGTTTATAACTGTGGATGCCGAGCGAGAGGAGACCACACAATGGCAGATCGCAGTTTGCGCGGAATGCGCCTGGGCGCCCAGAGTCTACAAACGGAAGAGGGCGTCATATTCTCGGCGCGGAGCAACCACATCTACCGGTGTCAGAGTTGCGAGCGCGAGACCACCATGACCTTCGCCGCCGATGCGGAAGTCCCCGAACTGTGGGAGTGCCGGCACTGCGGTGCGGAGGCCGTCCTCCTCGTCGACTCGAAGCCCGTCGTCGTCGACCGCGGTGATGTGAAGACGCCCCGCAGCCACTGGGACATGCTGCTCGAGCGCCGCTCGCGCGATGAGCTCGAGGAGCTGCTCGAAGAGCGCCTCTCGTATCTCCGGGCCCGTCGCGGCCAGCAGAAGAGCGCGTGACACCGAGCCCCTGACAGGCCTCCCCTCGATCGGCTGATCCGGTACCGGATCAGCCGATCGTCATGTCCGGGGCCGGTTCGGGACGCGCCGGGGCCTGCCGGCGAAACCGGCGAGGACCAGCGAGGCGAGTCCCATGCCACCGATGAACATCTCGAGCTGGTGACCGAAGGCCATCGACGGCGTGACCGTGTCCGTCAGCGGCACCTCGGAGACCATCGAGCCGGGGCGGAAGGCCGGGATGCTGTCGATCGTCGAGCCGTCGGGCCCGATGATCTGGCTGGTCCCCACCGTGGAGATGTTCACCACGGACCGAGCCGATTCGATCGCCCGGAGCCGTGCGATCGCCAGCTGTTGCTGGTTCTCGTCCGTCTGCCCGAAGTCCGCGTTGTTGGTCTGGGCGAACACGATCCGCGCGCCGCCCGCCACCGCGTCGCGGGTGAGCTGGTCGTCGGCGATGTCGAAGCAGATGCTGATCCCTGCGAGCACGCCGTCGATGTCGAAGACGTTGTCCTTCGTGCCCGGGGTGTACTCGCGCTGGATGAGGCCGATGAGGTCGGGTGCGAACGGCTCCCAGAACTTCCGGTCCGGGACGTATTCACCGAACGGGACCGGGTGCTTCTTGTCGTAGACGTCGCGGACGCCATCCGAGGCGTCCCAGAGGAGTGACGAGTTGTAGTAGCGGTCGCCGCGTTGGGAGATCGCACCGACGACGAACGGTGCGTCCATGCGACGGCTCAACGCGTCGAGGGCCGCAGCCGATTGAGGAACCCGCTGCGGGTCGAGGTCTGCGCTGCCCTCGGGCCAGACCACGACGTCGACGTCCGCGTCGAGCACCTGCAGCGTCTCGTCGATCTGGGTCTGCATGACGGTGCCGGGTGCTGCGGCGTCGAAGTAGCCGGCGGGGCCGTTGCCCTGGATGGCAGCCACCCGCATGCTCCCGGTCGTCGCCGTCGGCCATGCCGGCACGACGAGCACCGCGATGACCGCGAGGACCGCGGTCCCGACCCGGCTGACCGTCGGGAGCTCGGCGGTCGCCGCGAGCTGGAGGGCGAGTGCCACGAGCAGCACCATGAGGAACGACAGCCCCGAGAACCCGACCCAGGCCACGAGTGGTGCGAACGGGCTCTCGGACTGGCTGAGCGCCATCCTCGCCCACGGGAATCCGCCGTAGGGCCAGGTGCTCACGAGCGTCTCGCGCGCGGTCCACAGGGCGGCGACGACCGCGGCGGTCAACCAGACCCGCCCCCCGATCCCGGGGAAGGCGCGCGGCACCCAGCGGTACGCCAGGGTGATGAGCACGGCTCCGAGCGCGAAGAAGATGGCCTCCAGCGTCGACAGTGCCGCCCACGGGACGGGACCCAGATAGGCGGTCGCCCACTCGATGTGGATGAGGTAGAACGACTCCCCCGCCAGGAAGCCGACGAGGAGCGCACCGCCGACGCTGCGCCCCATGAGGGTGAGGAGGACGAGGGCGATGCCGACGAACGTCAGGGGCCAGACCCCGCGGTCCGGGAAGCCGGCGTCGAGGACCGGGCCGGCGGCGATGGCCACGACGGCCGCGAGCCAGAGCGGGAGCGGCGGACGACGGTCGATCAGCGCGTCGATCGGTCGGAGCCGGTCGCTCCGACGGTGCAGGGACCTCACAGCGAGCTGTACGCGACGATGCCGCGTCGGATCGAGTCAAGCGCCTCACGCGAATGACGACCCACCGGTCCGTCGACGACGCGGAGCTGATCGAGCAGGTCGATGGTCTGCTTGCACCACCGCACGAAGTCGCCGGCGGCGAGTTCCGCCTCGATGAGCACCGTGTCGAGGTTCGCACCCTTGGCCCACTGGTGCATCGCGAGGGAGAGACCGGTCGAGATCGGGTTGCTCCCCGGGAGGCGGTGCTCCCGTTCGCTGTCGTCGAGCCGGCTCCAGAGGTCCTGCGTCCGTTCGAGCGCGGAGCGGAACGGGCCGCGGGGCAGGAAACGCTCCGGGGTGTTCTGCTCCTCACGCCGTGGTTCGTACACGATCGCGGCGGCCATCGCCGCGAGGGATGCGGCATCGAGGTCGTTCCAGGCACCGGTTCGCAGGCATTCCGCCACGAGGAGGTCCCGTTCTCCGTAGATGCGCTTCAAGGTGCGTCCGGGAGCCGCGACGACGACCGCGCCGTGCTCGTCGCGTGCCAGGTACTCGTACTCGAGCAGGACGTCGACGACCCGGTCGAACACGCGCGCGACCGCGCCCGTCCGCGTCTGGATCTGCTGCCGCAGCTGGTCGGTCTGCTTCTTGAGCTTGAACCATCGTTCCGCCCAGCGAGCGTGGTCCTCGCGGTGCGGGCAGACGTGGCAGGCATGAGCCCGCATCCGCTTGCGGAGTTCGGCGAGCTTGCGTTGGCGACGGTCCTTCGACGCGCGCGAGCCGTTCGGTTCGCCCTTGCGTTCGAGGTCCGTGAGCTCACGGCGAATGCCCGCGTACTCGACGAAGTTCCCGAGGTGGCAGGCCATGGACTTCTCGTAGCCGGCGAGCGACGACTCCTGCTCGCGCACCTTCCGGGCGATCCCGACGACGGCTCGGTCCGCCTGGAACTGTGCGAAGGACGACTCGAGGATCTGACGGGTGCGTTGACGGCCGAACTGGTCGATCAGGTTGACCGCCATGTTGTAGGTCGGGCGGAAGCTGGAGTTGAGCGGGTAGGTGCGTCGGGAGGCCAGCGAGGCGACGGATTGCGGGTGCAGCCCCTCGGTCCACTGGATCACGGCGTGGCCCTCGACGTCGATGCCGCGGCGTCCGGCACGCCCGGTGATCTGGGTGTACTCCCCCGGGGTGATCGGGACGCGTGCCTCACCGTTGAACTTCTCGAGCTTCTCGAGGACGACCGTCCTGGCCGGCATGTTGATGCCGAGCGCGAGGGTCTCGGTCGCGAAGACGACCTTCACGAGCTTCCGCCGGAAGAGCTCCTCGACGACCTCCTTGAACGCCGGGAGGAGACCGGCGTGGTGGGCGGCGACGCCCCGCTCCAGACCGTCGAGCCACTCCCAGTAGCCGAGGACGGCGAGGTCCTCGTCGAGCAGGGTCCGGCAGTGCTCGTCGACGATCTGGCGGATCTCGTCGCGTTCGTGCGCCTCGGTCAGCCTGATGCCGGAACGGAGGACCTGCTTGACGGCCTGGTCGCACCCGACACGGCTGAAGACGAAGAAGATCGCAGGGAGCAGGTGGTGGTCGTCGAGCATCTGGACGAAATGCCCACGGTCGAGCTTCTCGGCCCGATGCGGGGCTCGGCGCTGGTTGTAGCGGCTGACGTCCTTGTATTGACGGCTGTTCGGCGCACGGCCACCGAACTGCGCCATGCGGACGAGCTCCGGGTTGACCTGATGGGTGTCGGCGAGGCTCGGCGCGGCGAACAGGTCGATGAGTTTGTTGCGCATCAGCACGTGCTGGGTGAGGGGCACCGGTCGCTCCTCGGACACGATCACGGCGGTGTCGCCGCGGACGGCCTGCAGCCAGTCACCGAACTCTTCGGCATTCGACACGGTCGCGCTCAGCGACACCATCCGGACGGCCTGCGGGAGGTGGATGATGACCTCCTCCCACACCGCTCCGCGGAACCGGTCCGCCAGGTAGTGCACCTCGTCCATGATGACGAAGGCGAGGTCGGTCAGCGCGTCGGAGTCCGCGTACAGCATGTTGCGGAGGACCTCGGTCGTCATCACGACGATGCGGGCGTTGCCGTTCACGTTCGTGTCGCCCGTGAGCAGGCCGACGTGCTCGGACCCGTACTCGGCGGTGAGCTCCTGGAACTTCTGGTTGCTGAGCGCCTTCATCGGCGTGGTGTAGAAGACCTTGCCGCGGTCGCCGTGCATGGCCAGCGCGATCGCGAACTCGGCGACGATGGTCTTGCCGGCACCCGTCGGTGCTGCCACGAGGACACTGCTGCCGTTCTCGATCCGCTCGCACGCCTCGAGTTGGAACGCGTCGAGGTCGAAACGCTGCCTCGCGCGGAACTCCTGGAGCCTCGGTGTCGCGTTCCGGACCGCTGCTGCCCGATACCGCTCGGCAGGGGAAGCGGTGTCGCTCATGCGAGCCCCGCGCTACCGAGTTCGGCGTCTATGCGTCGCTGCCGCTTGGCCGCACTGCGGTCGTGGAGGACGGCGACGCCGTAGGCCGCGAAGTACAACAGGACCATCGGGATCGCCAGGACGAACATCGACACGATGTCGGCGGCGGGCGTGGCGATGGCCGTGAAGAGCACGATGACGAGGATCGCGACCCGCCACGCCTTGATGATCGCCGCCGCGGAGAGCACGCCGACGAAGTTCAACAGGACGAGGAACACGGGCAGGACGAAGGCGACACCGACCGCGAGCACCAGCTTCAGGACGAAGTCGTAATAGGTGGTGGCGTCGAGGAAGTTGGCCGCCGCCGTCGGGGTGAAGCCGAGCATGAGCTCGACGATGTGCGGCAACACGAACCAGCCCGCGTAGCAGCCCGCCAGGAACAACGGCACCGCGGTCGCGAAGAACCCGATCGCGTACTTCAGCTCCTTGCGCGTCAGGCCGGGCACGAGGAACGCCCAGATCTGGTAGAGCCACACCGGGCTGGACAGGACGACGCCGGCGGTGAGGGCGATCTTCATCCGCAGGTCGAACGCGCTCGTGACGTTGGTGAAGTTCAGGAACGCCTGCCCGCGATCGTCGGCGATGACGAGGATGGGGGCGCTCATCGCCTCGATGATCCACTCGGAGGCGATGAAACCCGCGACCATGCCGACGATGATGCCGATGGCGGAGTAGAACAGCCGCTTCCGCAACTCGACGAGGTGCTCGCCGAGCGACATACGCCCTTCGCGGTTCTGTTTCTTGGGACGCTTCTCGGTCAGGGCCACGGCGACATCGTCCGTTCCTGAGCAGCGTGTTCGAGGCGCACTCGTCGGGGGCCAGGTGCTGGCGTCATCGGGCTCGGGTGGTCCTCAGGGTTACGGCTTGACCGGCGGGTCGGTCGGCTTCTGCGGGGCCGTCGTGGCCGGAGTCGGGTCGGCGGGCGTCGTACTCGCGGGCGGAACCGTGCCCGTCGCGTCGGGCGAGGCGGGCTCGTCGTCGCGCATGCTCTTGACCTCGCTCTTGAAGATCCGCATCGACTGGCCGACGCTGCGGGCGAGACCCGGGAGCTTCGGTGCTCCGAACAGCAGCAGGACGATGAGGAGGATGATGACGAGGTGCCACCCGGTGAATGCGTTGCCGAACATAGTCTTCGTTCCTGATCTTCGAGGTCGAGGTCCACTCACTCTACCCTGCATCTCCCGCTCTGCTGCCGGGAGTCTCGGGAGTCAGCTCGCGGATGTCGTGCGGTACTGCGCGAGACCGGCGGCCGCCCAATCGGCGACCGCGTCGCGCGCGTCCGCCGGGCCGAGCACGGTGATGAGCCCGGGGTGTGCGGCGACCAGTCGTTTGAGGCCGTGATGGTGCGCGAGGCGTAGGGTCGCGGTCACCTCGGCGTCGCTGTCCTCGCGGGCTGCGGAGCCGCCTGGTGCGCTGTCGACGGCGACCACGTAGTCGTCGATGAGCGGCAGGACCGAGCGTCGGACGAGCACGGTGACGTTGCGGTCGGAGTCGCTCGGCTCGAACAACGCGGTCGGGACGACGACGTCCGCTTCGCGGAACACGACCTCGGCGTCGGTCTCCCGCAGCTCGGTCATCCGATCGAGACGGAAGCGACGCGTCGCCTCGCGCAGGTGGCACCACCCGTAGAGATACCAGTCCTGATCCTGGGACTCGAGACGCAGCGGGTCCACCAGTCTCGCCTCGGTCGCCCCACTCGCGTCGACGTAGTCGAACGCGACGCTGTGGCCGGCGGCCAGAGCCGACCGGATGATACCGACCGCGTGTGCTGAGTAGGACTCGGTGACCGCGAGCTGGCCCGGTGCGGACGACGCCCCGCGGGCGAGCTTCGCCATCACGCCGCCGATGACGTCGCTGTCGACGAACTCGGGAAGGCGCTGGAGCGACTGCAGGCCGGCGATGAGGGCGGAGGCCTCGCGGGCTGAGAAGCGAGGACTGTCGTCGAGGGCGACCCGGTGGGTGAGGACGATCTCGTCGTCCTCCTCGAAGCTGCCCCAGTCGATGTCGAAGAGGTCGCCGGCGAGGTACTGCCGGGTGTCGCCCGGCACGCCGGACACCGTCAAGAGCTCGACCGCTTCTCGGATCTGGCGCGGGGACAGACCGAAGTGCCGAGCGGCCTCGTCGACCGTGACCCGCTCGCGGTCGATGAGGTACGGCACGAGCGAGAGGAGGAAGATCAGCTTGTCCTGGGCGCGGGGCGCCGCCGGTCGCTTAGCCACGGGCGGTCTCCTCGGGGTGGGGTGCGTCGTCGGTCGCGCGGTGGCGGGCGACGACCAGCTCGAGTCTGGACGCCACGGCCTCGACGAGCGCCGGAGGGTCGAGGACGACGACCTCCGGGCCGAACCCGGCGAGCTCGTCGGCGAGGATGTGGTGGTCGAGGTACGGGATGGTGAGTTCCGTGCGCTCCGTGTCGCTGACGCCGTAGCGGTTGCCGAGGCGGGCCGCGGCGTCGGTCCCGGGCCGGACACGGACGAGGGCGCGTTGCGACGAGGACACGCGGCGCAGGCCGTCGATCGCGTCGGCGGCGTGGTCGCGGTCGTCGGCGGGGAACGACTCCCCCGTCGGCTTGACCGGACCGACGATCCGCGACAGGAGGAACGTCCGGGGCTCGTCCACCGTCCGGTCGGTCGCGTAGAGGTGCCAGCGACCCTCGTGCTGGACGAGCGCCAACGGTGCGACGGTGCGGACGCGTGGCCGCGCCTCGCCGGGCTTCAGGTAGGGGAAGGCGACCACGGACCGACGTTCGAGGGCCGCGTCGAGCGGTTCGAACGAGGCCTCCCGGGTGCGGAGTCTCGGCGCGTATCCGATGATCGGTTCGTCGGGCTCGATGCCGAGCGACCGCAACTTCGTCATCGCGCGCTGCGACTGGCCGGAGAGCGACCCCTCACGCCAAACGGTGGCTGCGAGCGACAGCAGTGACAGCTCCGCCGGGGTGAACCGGACGTCGGTGGGGAGCTCGTAGGCGCCCTTCGGGATCCGATAGCGCATCGACTGGTTGTTGCCGGGTTCACCCGGCTGCTCGATCGTCTCGAGCGGGACGCCGAGTTCGCGGATGTTGTCCTTGTCGCGCTCGAACTGTCGCTCGAGGCTGGCGTTGCCACCGCCACTCGAATACTGCTGGCGGTACCCCTGGACGGTCGACAGGATCTCGTTCTTCGTCAGGCCGGTCTGCGTGGCGAGGAGCGCGAGCACGAGGCTGAAAAGTCGCTCCTCCACCGGGACCGGCTTCGGGGACTCGCGGGCTGAGGACACCGGTCCAGTCTACCGACGGACGGCCCGTCCCCCACCCGCGACGCGGGCGTGGGACGGGCCGTATCCGAGGCGTGTCGGTTACTGCGCCGCGCGCTGCGTGCCGAGCACGTCGATGACGAACACGAGCGTGGCGCCGGCCGGGACGCTGCCCGAACCCTGCTCGCCGTAGCCGTCCTTCGGCGCCACCACGAGGATGATCTGCGAGCCGACCTGCTGGCCGACGACCGCGTCGTTGAAGGCCTTGATCATCTGACCGCCGTCGGCCTGGAAGACGAGGGGCTGGCCCTTCTCCCAGCTGCTGTCGAAGACGCTCTTCTGATCCCACAGCACGCCGGTGTAGTTGACGATGACCTGGTCGCCGGCCTTGACCGTGGCACCGTCGCCGACGCGGGACAGGGTGTGCTTCGTCTCGGTCGGTGCTGGGGCCGCCGGGATGGTGATGCCGGGCTGACCACTCGGAGCGGTCACGACGGAGGGGAACCCTGACGGGATCGGGCGCTCGGCACCGTCGGCCTTGGGCAGCGCCGCACCCTGGATGTCGGCGACGAGGATGATCGCGTCGTCCTTCTTGATGCCGTTCGCCTCGCTGCCACCGCTCGGGCCGAACGCGTCCTCGGGTGAGATCGCCGCGACGACACGGGATCCGACCGTCGTGCAGGCGAACGCCTTCGCGAAGCCGGGGAGGCTTCCGGACAGGGCGATGAGGGTGCTCGCGGGCCCGTTGAAGTCCGTCTGCTGCAGGACGTCGCCCGTGCGTCCGTTGAGGAGCATCAGGTTGAGGTTGACGGTGCCGTCGGCCGAGACCTGCTGACCGTCGCCCTGGATCACGACCTGGCGCTCCGTCGTCTTCGTGTACAGCGGCTTCGGGAGCTCCACCTTCGGGGTGGCGCCGAAGTCACCCGACACGCTGATGAGCTTCGTCGCGTCGCCGGCGGACGCCGCGGTGTCGCACGAGGCCGAGCCCGGCGCGGTGCACCCGGTGAGGGAGACGAGCAGGAGGCCTGCTGCGGCGATGAGAGCTGGTGCAGTGCGCACGGATCCTCGTTTCGGTGGTACGGGTGGGACGGCAGGTCGCCGTCGCACAGTTTAGTCGACGTGAACCTCGGTCAACGCTCGTCGCCGAGCGGCGGCTCAGCGGCGGACGGTTCGATCGACCCGTCGGGCCCCGCACTCTCGTCGTCGAGGCCCCGCGCCCGGGAGAGCTCGGCGCTCGCCCCGGCGCTCCTGGCACGCTTCCGCAGGATCTTCGCGCTCGCGGAGCGTTCCCCGAGGGCGCCCGGTGTCCACAGCTCGACGTCCTCGGCGCTGAAGTCGCTCTTCGAGGCGCGTCGCTTCAGCTCGGGCAGGACCGTGCCGGGTGCGAGCTTCCGCGCGGTGATGAGGAAGCCCGTGTGTCCGATCATCCGGTGGTCCGGTCGCACGGCGAGTCCCTCGACGTGCCACCCGCGCATCATCGTCTCGTTCGACTGCGGGTTCGTGAAGCCGCCCGTCCCGCGGATCGCCTCGGCGACCCGGGACAGCTGGGTGACGGTGGCGACGTAGCAGAGGATCACTCCACCGGGCTTCAGCGCCTCCCACGCGACGTCGAGGCACTCCCACGGTGCGAGCATGTCGAGCACCACGCGATCGACGGATTCGGCGGGCATCGTGTCGGGCAGGGTCTCCTGGAGGTCGCCGACCGTGACCGACCAGTTCTGCGGGTCGTAGCCGAAGAAGGTCGCGACGTTGCCGCGGGCGACGTCGGCGAACTCGTCCCGACGCTCGAAGGAGGCCAACCTGCCCGACGGTCCGATGGCCCGGAGGAGCCAGAGGGAGAGCGCGCCGGAACCGACACCGGCCTCGACGACCGTCGCGCCGGGGAAGATGTCCGCCTGGCCGATGATCTCGGCCGCGTCCTTCGGGTAGATGATGGCGGCACCGCGAGGCATCGACATCACGAAGTCGACCAACAGCGGCCGGAGCGCGAGGTGCTCGATGCCCTCGGTGTTGGCGACGACGCTGCCGTCCGGCAGGCCGATGATCGTGGTGTGCTCGATCATCCCGCGGTGCGTGTGGAAGACCTTGCCGGCCTCCAGCGTGATGGTGTTCTTCCGCCCCTTCGGTCCGGTCAGCTGGACGCGGTCGCCTTCGCGGAAGGGCCCGCTGTTCGCCGGCTGGTGGTTCGCGCTCATCGCTGTGCTGCCTCTGTCTCGGGGTGGTGGGTGGGGCCGCTCGCGGTCGAGCGCAGCTCGGCGAGGTCGGCGACGGAGCGCCCGGCGAGGGTGTCCCAGGTGGTGTGGTGCGGGCCCTCGGGGATCGGCACGATGTGCGGGACCGACACGGCGATGGTCCCAGCCGCGAGCGCGGACGCGAGACCGGTGGCGGAGTCCTCGATCGCGATGCACTCGCGCGGGTCGACACCGAGTGCCTCGGCGGCCCTCAGGTAGGGGTCCGGGTGGGGCTTGGGCTGCTCGACCTCGTCGCCGGCGACGATGAGGTCGAACGCGTCGAACGGGATGCCGCTCGCGATGTCCTCGGCCATGGACCGGATCGACATGGTGACGAGTGCGGTCGGCACGCCGGCCTCCCGGAGCTCGTGGAGCAGCTCCTGGGCGCCGGGACGGAACGGGACGCCGCGTTCCTGGATGAGGCGCCGGACGTGGTCCGTGAGGTGGGCGACGATCGTGTCCGCGTCCAGCGCGACGCCGCGGCCCTGGAGGACGGCGGCGGAGTCCCAGAGCCCGTTCCCGACGAGCAGGAGGCCGTCCTCATGGGTCCAGGTGCCACCGTGGGCCGCGACCAGCTCGGTCTCGGCCTCCATCCAGTAGGGCTCGGTGTCGACGACGGTGCCGTCCATGTCCCAGAGGACTGCGGCAGGGAGGAGAGTGGTCACGGGGTGCCATGCTACCGGGTGGTGAAGCGCCTATCCTGGATGGATGGTCGCGGAAGGTCCCCGTGCACCGAGGAGTGAGACGTGACGGAAGACACCAAGGAGCCGCTGGGCGGTCGCCTGCTCGTCGTGGCGTTCGAGGGTTGGAACGATGCCGGCGAGGCGGCGAGCGGCGCGGTGCGCGTGCTTCGCGACTCGCTCGCCCTCCGCCCGCTGCTCGAGATCGACCCGGAGCCCTACTACGACTACCAGTTCAACCGGCCGACGGTCGGCGTCGACGAGGACGGCAAACGGTCCCTGACCTGGCCCGGTACCACGATCTCGGGGCCCGACCCCGAAGCGGCGAAGCCCGCGACCCCTCTTGCGGAGGACGCTGCGCTCCGGGTCAGCGAGGGCGGCGGCGACAACGTCTACGTGTTGCTCGGCGCTGAGCCCTCGCGCGGCTGGAAGGCGTTCGTCGACGAGATCCTCGCCGTGATCACCGAGCAGCGCATCACCGGCATGGTGATGCTCGGTGCGATGCTCGCCGACGTCCCGCACACGCGACCCATCTCGGTCTTCGCGTCGAGCGAGAACGCGGAGCTGCGGCAGGCCCTGCAGCTCGAGCGCAGCACGTACGAAGGGCCGGTCGGCATCCTCAGTGTGCTGGCCGACGCCGCCGAGCGGCAGGGCGTCCAGAGTCTGTCGGTCTGGGCCTCGGTCCCCCACTACGTGCACAGCGCGCCCTCCCCGAAAGCCGTCCTGGCGCTGATCGACAAGCTCGAGGAGCTCATCGACGTCGTCATCCCCCGCGGAGCCCTCGTCGAGGAGTCCGGCGAGTGGCAGAGCGGGATCGACACGCTCGCCGCCGAAGACGAGGACATGGCCGCCTACATCCAGCAGCTGGAGCAGGCGCGCGACACCGTCGAGTCGCCCGAGGCGAGCGGCGAGGCCATCGCCAAGGAGTTCGAGCGGTACCTCCGTCGGGACGAGGGCAAGGGCGACGAGCCCTGGCGGAAGGACCGCGAGTAACCCGGTCCCTTCGCAGTCGCGCGACTCCGGTGAGCCGTCGTCCTGCTCAGCGAACGCCGAGGAGCGCGTCGACGGCCGACCGCGCGAGGTCGGCGTCGTCGACGCCGGTCGTCGCTGCGGCGTCGACGAGTGCGATGGCACCCGGGGTGTCGAGGTCGTCCGCCAGTCGGACCCGCATCGCCTGCAGCAGCTCGACGGCGGACGCTCCACTCGCGGCGTCCGTCGCGAAGGCCGAACGCCAGGTCCCGAGCCGACGATCGGCCAGGACGAGGTGCTCGTCGTGCCACTCCCAGTCGCTGCGGTAGTGGTTCGCGAGGATCGCGAGTCGGATGGCCGAGGGGTCTGCTCCGTCGGCGGCCAAGCGTGAGACGAGGACGAGGTTGCCGAGGGACTTCGACATCTTCGTGCCCTCGTAGGCGACCATGCCGGCGTGGCTGAACACCTTGGCGAGCGGGCGACCGGACAGCGCTGCGGCGTGCCCGGCACTCAGGTCGTGGTGCGGGAAGACGAGGTCGGAGCCGCCACCCTGGACCGTGAAGTCGGATCCGAGGTGCTGGAGGGCGATGACCGAGCACTCGATGTGCCAACCGGGGCGTCCTTGGCCGACGGGTGACTCCCAGCTCGGCTCGCCGTCGCGCGCCGCCCGCCAGAGCAGTGGATCGAAGGCGTCGCGTTTCCCGGCGCGGTCGGGGTCTCCCCCGCGCTCGGCGAAGAACGCGGCCATCGTCGCCTCGTCGAGCCCGCTCTCCGCACCGAGGTGCCAGACGTCGTCGGCCGCGGCGCGCACGTCGAAGTAGACGTCGTCTCCGGCGGCACTGTCCGGGGTGGCGACCGTGTAGGCGACACCGCGCTCGATGAGCAGCGCGACGGCGTCGGCGATCGGTCCGATGACCTCGGTGACCGCGACGTAGTCCTCGGGGGGAAGGATGCTGAGGCGTTCCATGTCGCTCCGGAAGAGTTCGACTTGGCTCGCTGCGAGTTCGACCCAGTCGACGCCGGTCGCGGTGGCCCGCTCGAGCAGCGGGTCGTCCACATCGGTGACGTTCTGGGCGTAGTGCACCTCGTAGCCGGCGTCCAGCCAGACGCGCTGCAGGGTGTCGTAGGCGAGGTAGCTCGACGCGTGGCCGAGGTGGGTCGCGTCGTACGGCGTGATGCCGCAGACGTACAACCGCGCCGTGCGTTCGGCGGAGGCCTCGATGAGCCCGGCGCTCGGGGTGTCCCAGAGACACGGGGCCGTGCCGGAGCCGGGCAGCTGCGGGACGACCGGGGCGGACCAGGCCCTCACGCGTTGATCACGCCCGTGCCGAGCAGCACCAGCAGGACGACGCCGAGCACGATGCGGTAGACGACGAAGGGCAGGAAGCTGCGCTTCGAGATGTAGCTCATGAAGAAGGCGATGACCGCGAGGCCGACGACGAACGCGATGACCGTGGCCACGAGCGTCTCGACCGGTCCGTACGGGCTCGGCTCGCCGATGCTCTTGAAGACCTGGTAGAAGCCGCTGCCGAACACCGCGGGGATCGCGAGCAGGAAGGCGTACCGCGCCGCAGCACGGCGCTCGTAGCCCATGAACAGCCCCGCCGTGATCGTGCCACCGGAGCGGGAGACACCGGGGATGAGGGCGAGGGCCTGGGCGCCTCCGAAGATCGCGCCGTCGCGGTAGGTCAGGCTCTTCAGTCGTCGCTTCTTCGCTCCGACGGCGTCGGCGACACCGAGCAGGATGCCGAACACGATGAGCATGATCGCGACGATCCACAGTGAGCGGAAGGTCGTCTCGATCTCGTCCTGGAACAACAGGCCGAGCACGACGATGGGGAGGCTGCCGATGATGATCAGCCACCCCATGCGGGCGTCGGCGTCATCCCTCGGGATCTTGCCGACGAGGGCCTTGCACCAGGAGGAGATGATGCGGACGATGTCGCGCCAGAAGAACACCACGACGGCGGCCTCGGTACCGATCTGGGTGATCGCGGTGAACGCCGCGCCAGGGTCCTTCGCCCCCGGGAGGAACTCGCCGAGGATGCGCAGGTGTGCGCTCGACGAGATCGGCAGGAACTCGGTGAGTCCCTGGACGAGTCCGAGGATGATGGCGTTGATGAGGTCCACAGGGCACCTTTCTGCAGCCGGATGGCTGGTGTTCGGCCGGATCCGGCAGTCGTCGGCGGGGCGGCTCCTGGAGCGTCTCGCGGCTCGGAGGGCGCGGAGACGGACCGTGGGAAGTCAGTAGTCGAGGAGGAGGTCCGTGAGGACCTGCCTGCCAAACCCTAGCGCGTCGAGCGGCACGCGCTCGTCGACTCCGTGGAACATCGCGGGGAAGTCCAGGTGTTCCGGCAGGCGCAGCGGAGCGAAGCCGTACCCGGTGATGCCGAGGAGCGAGAGCGCCTTGTTGTCGGTACCGCCGGAGAGCATGTACGGGAGTACCGGGGCGCCGGGGTCATGGCGCCCGAGGGTCTCGACGACCGCGTCGACGAGCGGACCCGAGAACGGTGTCTCGAGGCCGATGTCGCGGTGCATGACGACGATCTCGATGTCCTCACCGACGATCTCCGCGACGCGCGCGAGCACGGCGTCCTCCTCGCCGGGCAGGGTGCGGATGTCGACGAGCGCCTCGGCGCGATCGGGGATCACGTTGTGCTTGTACCCGGCCTGCAGCAGGGTCGGGTTGCTCGTCGTGCGGAGCGAGGCCTGGATGAAGCCGGAGGCCGTACCCGTCGCGAGGGCGAGCTCGTCCGGGCCGAGCCGTTCGGGCGTGGTGCCGAGGATGGTGGCGATCTCACGGAGCAGCTGCTCGGTGGTGTCGGTGAGTCGGACGGGCCACTCGGTGCGTCCGATGGCCGCCACCGCTTCCGCGAGGCGGGTGACGGCGTTGTCCTGCACGTAGCGGGATCCGTGGGCCGCTCGTCCGGTCGCGACCAGTTTGATCCAGACGAGGGCCTTCTCCGAGGTCTGGAGGAGGTAGGAGCGGCGTCCGCCGAACGTGATCGAGTACCCGCCGACCTCGCTGATCGCCTCGGTCGCGCCGGCGAAGAGCTCCGGTCGTTCCGTCACGAGGTGGTGCGAGCCGAACACGCCGCCGTTCTCCTCGTCCGAGAACATCGCGATCACGAGGTCGCGTTCCGGGCGACGGCCGCTGCCGAGGATCTCGCGGAGCGACGCGAGGATCATCGCGTCCATGTTCTTCATGTCGACGGCCCCGCGTCCCCACAGCAGGCCGTCCTTGATCTCGCCGCCGAAGGGGTCCACCGACCAGTTCGCGGGGTCGGCGGGCACCACGTCGAGGTGCCCGTGCACGACGAGCGCAGGCTTCTCGGGGTTCGCGCCGGTGACCCGTGCGACTACGCTGGTCCGGCCCGGAGCGGCGTCGATCAGCTCCGGCTCCAGTCCGAGGTCGCGGAGGTACGCCTCGACGTACTCGGCCGCCTCCGTCTCGCCGTTGGAGCGGCCCTCGCCGTAATTCGTCGTGTCCATTCGGATGAGGTCCCGCGCGATCCGCGTGGTCTCGTCGAGCGTGAGGTCGGATGCGTCTGAGCCGGAGGTCATGGTTCCACGCTACCCGTCGGCCCTGACCGCTGCACCTCTCCCCTGTTCTGCTCGGTCGGCGCACGGCCGGAGGGCGTCGGGAACTTCGTCTGGCCGTGCGAGGTGGTGAACGGCTGTCGAAATCCGTGCTAGAGTTTCTTCTCGTGCCCAGCGAAAGCCGGACACGATCACAACACGCGCGGGTGGCGGAAATGGCAGACGCGCTAGCTTGAGGTGCTAGTGCCCTTACGGGCGTGGGGGTTCAAGTCCCCCTTCGCGCACACCGTGTTGAGACGGCGAACGGCCGGAGCGAAAGCTCCGGCCGTTCTTGTTTTCCCGCCGGACTCCACGACACGCCGACACCCGAGATCGTCTTCCGCCAGAGCGAGAACCGGCGCACCTCCCCCGGTCCCTGAGCCTGCACCGCCGGTCCCTGAGCCTGTCGAAGGGCAGCTCCGGCGGGCCGACCGCGAAGCAGGAGCACGCGTGCGGAGAAGCGCTGTCCTCAGTGCCCGTGACCCAGGCGACGCCGGAGCAGGTCGATGCGTGACTGCAGCTGCGTCACGCTCGCCTGTGCCACGGCGGGCCCGCCGCAGACGCGTCGCAGTTCCGCGTGCACGAGTCCGTGCGGCTCCTTCGTGTGCTTGGCGTAAAGGCCCACCAGGGTGTTGAGCACCTGGCGCTGCTCCTTGAGGGTGCGGTAGAGCGGAGCGGGGATGTCCGCCTGCGGACTCGGCGAGGCGGCGTTCTTGTCGACGAACGCCCCGCGCTTGGCCTGGCGGCTCTGGCGCTGCACGAGCAGTTCGTGCACCTGTTCAGGCTCGAGGAGCCCGGGGAACCCGATGAAGTCGAACTCCTCCTCGGTGCCCGGCTGGGCGAGCTCGCCGAACTCGTCGCCGTCGAACACCACCCGGTCGAAGTGCGCGTCCGAAGAGACGGCCTGCCAGGTGAACTCCTCGAGGAGTGAGTCGGAAGCCTTGTCCTCGCGCTCCGCGGCCGCCATCATCGCGTCCTCCGGGTTGAAGAGGTCGCCCTCCGCGTCCGGGTCGCTCGGGCGGTCGAGCGCGTGGTCGCGTTCGAGCTCGAGTTTCTCAGCGAGGGCCATCAGGTTCGGCACGTTCGGGAGGAAGATGCTCGCGATCTCGCCGCGTCGACGTGCCCGGACGAATCGCCCGATCGCCTGCGCGAAGAACAGCGGCGTGGCGGACGACGTCGCGTAGACGCCGACGGCGAGTCGTGGGACGTCCACGCCTTCCGACACCATGCGGACCGCGACCATCCAGCGCTTGGTGTTCCCCGAGAAGTCGGCGATCCGATCGCTGGCCTCCTTCTCATCGGAGAGGACGACCGTGGGCTGCTCCCCCGTCAGCTCGTGCAAGATGGCCGCGTAGGCTCGCGCGGTCGTCTGATCGGTGGCGATCACGAGTCCGCCGGCGTCCGGGACCGCTTGACGGACCTCGGACAGCCGGAGGTCGGCGGACTTCAGGACCGCCGGGATCCAGTCACCCTGCGGGTCGAGGGCGGTGCGCCAGGCCGCGGAGGTGATGTCCTTGGTGTTGCCCTCGCCGAGACGGGCCTCCATCTCGTCGCCGGCCTTGGTCCGCCAGCGCATGTGACCGGCGTAGACCATGAAGAGCACCGGACGGACGACCCCGTCCTGGAGCGCGCGACCGTACCCGTAGTTGTAGTCGGTGACGGAGGTCCGGATGCCCTGGTGGTCCGGCTGGTAGACCACGAACGGGATCGGTGCCGTGTCGGACCGGAACGGGGTCCCGGTCAGCGACAGGCGACGGGTCGCCCGCGAGAAGGCCTCGTGGATGCCGTCGCCCCAGCTCAGGGCGTCGCCGCCGTGGTGGACCTCGTCGAGGATGACGAGGGTGCGACCCGAGTCGGTCGTGCGCTGATGCACGGGCGGGTTCGCCGCGACCTGGGCGTAGGTGACGGCGACACCGTGGTAGTGGCGGCCGAAGACCTGGTCGCGGTTCGCGAAGTTCGGGTCGAGGCGGATGCCGACCCGGCTCGCGGCCTCGGCCCACTGGCGCTTCAGATGATCGGTCGGGGCGACGACCGTGATGCGGTCGATCGTGCCGCGATGGAGGAGTTCGGACGCGAGCCGTAGCGCGAACGTCGTCTTGCCTGCGCCCGGTGTCGCCGCCGCGAGGAAGTCACGGGGTTCGGTCGTGAAGTACTGCTCGAGCGCCTCGGCCTGCCAGGCTCGAAGCTTGCTCGCCGTGCCCCACGCTGCGCGTTCCGGGAAGGCCGGTGAGAGGTGTTCGGCTGCGGACCCGCCCAGGTGCTGGGTCGAAGAGATTTCCGCGTTCACTGGAGACCACTGTACCCGGCCGCGCCGACACCGCCGACCATCGTGTGCGGCCTCGACACCCATCCGGATGTCCGACTCGCGACTGATCCGCCAGCCGAGGGGCGGGCGTACGCTGGAGGTTCCGGATGCACAGCAGGAGGAACCACCCATGACCGAACAGCACCATCCCTGGTCGCGGTACGTCGCCATCGGCGACTCGTTCACCGAGGGGATCGGTGATCCCGAGCCGGGCGCGCCGGGCGGGCACCGTGGGTGGGCCGATCGGGTCGCCGAGGTGCTGGCCGCGCAGAACTCGGACTTCGCCTACGCCAACCTCGCCGTGCGCGGCAAGCTCGCGCAGCAGATCCTCGACGACCAGGTGGAGCCCGCCCTGGAGCTGCACCCGGACCTCATCACGATCTCGGCGGGCGGCAACGACGTGATCCGGCCCGGCACCGACCCCGACGACATCGCCAGACGACTCGAGCAGGCGATCATCCGCCTCCGGAGCGACGGAGCGACGGTCGTGCTGTTCACCGGCGTGGACGTCGGCTTCTCTCCCGTCTTCCGCAGCATCCGCGGCAAGGTCGCGATCTACAACGAGAACCTGCGGGCCATCGCCGCCCGACACGACTGCATCATCGCCGACCAGTGGGCACTCCAGGCCATCCAGGATCCGCGGATGTGGGCGCCGGACCGCCTGCACCTGAACGCGCTCGGCCACCATGAGGTCGCCCGCCTCGTCCTGCACGCGCTGAACGTGGAGAACGACCTCAAGCCGCTGCAGCCGGAGCCGCTCCCCGTCAGGCGTTGGCGTCAGGCCCGGACCGAGGACTTCGCCTGGGCGCGTGAGTACCTCGTGCCGTGGGTGCTCCGTCGGGTGCGGCACCAGTCGTCCGGCGACCACATCACCGCCAAGCGACCGCTCGCCGGCCCGTTCCTCACGGTCGCAGCGCAGGACCAGGAACTCGACGTCTGACCGTCCGGCCGATCACCCGGGCTCCGGCGTCTGCTGCGGTCACGGGTTGGTCAGGCGCCACCAGGGCGTGACCGGGGCGACGTCCGCGTCGAGGGCCAGCGGGACGTCGATCGTCGCCGCACCACCCTCCGCGCCCGCTCCCACGGTGTAGCTGAGCTTCCCGACCGTCGAACCGGCGGCACCGGCGTCGATGGCTCTGGCGCGGCTCTCGACCGTGATCGGGGTGTCCTGCCAGACGAGCACGGAGGCGTCGGACGCCACGACGACCTTCGCGGCCTGATCCCATGCGGTCGAGTACGAGCCTACCGATTGCCCGGCGGTGGCGAGCTGGACCTGGTGGAATCCGGCCGGCACGCTCTGCAACAGGGAGACCACGGCCTCGTTGAGCACGGTGTGGTCGTCGGCACCGAGGATGACGCCGACGACGGTCACCGTCCGCCCCTGCACCTGGAGGTCGGCGGAGAACAGCAGGCAGGCGCCGGAGGCGTCGTCGGTCCCCGTCTTCATGCCGGTCACCCCGTACTGCCCGAGGAGGGCGTTCGTGTTCTCGACCTCGCCGATGGCGGGCAGCACCGCGGTGGGCTCCTTGACGATCGACGAGAGCACCGGGTCGGCGAGCACGAGCTTGCCGATGGTCACGAGGTCGCTCGGGGTGCTGACGTTCGTCTCGCCCAGCCCGCTCGTGTTCGTGACGGTCGTGCCCGTCAGCCCACGTGCATCGAGCCAGGCGCGCGCCGCGTCGAGGTACGCGTCGACCGAACCGAAGGCCCAGACGGCGAGGGAGATGCTGTAGTTGTTCGCCGACGGGAGGAGCAGTGCTTCGAGCATCTGCCGCTGGGTGAACACCGACCCGGCGACGACGGGTGCCGCTGAACCGTTCTCCGCGATGGTGTCGTAGTAGAACCCGACGTCGGCGTCGGTCAGCGTGATGGACGGGCCCTGATCCCCCGCCGCGAGCGGCTTCGCCTCCAGCACGACGAGGGAGGTGATCGTCTTCGTGATGCTCGCGATGGGGAACGGCGTCTGCTCGCCACTCGAACTCAGGACGCCGTCGAACCCGACGGCACCGATGGCGCCCCGACCGAACCCTGGCCAGGCGACCGGTGTGGTCTGCTGGACGAGCGAGGTGGTGAGGGCGTCGCTGGATTCGAGCATCGCAGCCGCGGCCGGCACCGGACGGAGCAGCGCGCCAGCGCTGTAGCCGAACAGCCCGATGAGGAGGGCGAGGACGCCGAAGACGGCGAGACGGCGGCGGCGGTAGATCTGTCGTCTCGTGAGTGGCACCCGGTCATGCTACCCGGCGCTCCTGCGCGTACCCTGTCGCGACGTGCCGCCGACCGGGCGTCCTCGAGCAGCGTGGGACCGTGGTCAGCGGACCCGGAGCTCCCAGAGGGCGACGGCACTGGCCGACGCGACGTTCAGCGAGTCGACGCCGTGGAGCATCGGGATGGTCACGATCGTGTCGGCGGCGGCGAGGGCCGAGGCGCTCAGACCGTCGCCCTCGGCGCCGAGCACGATGGCGAGCCGTTCCGGCGCGGTTCGAGCATAGGTGTCGAGGTCCACGGCGTCGTCGGCCAAGGCGAGGGCGGCCGTCTCGAAGCCGGCATCCCGCAGGACGCCGGAAGCGACGTCCCATTCCGGCAGGCGGGTCCACGGCACCTGCAGGACCGTGCCCATGCTGACGCGGACGCTTCGACGGTACAGCGGGTCGGCGCAGCGCGGGGTGATCAGGACCGCGTCGGCACCGAGGCCGGCGACGGAGCGGAAGATGGCACCGACATTGGTGTGGTCGACGATGTCCTCGAGGATGACCACCCGGCGGGCGTCGGCGAGGAGTTCGGCGGGGCCGGCGAGCGGTGGGCGGTGCATCGCCGCAAGCGCCCCCCGGTGCAGGTGGAAGCCCGTCAGCTGCTCGAGGAGTGCGGGCTCGCCGACGAAGACCGGGACGTCGTGGTCCTCGAGGAGAGGGGAGACGTCCTCGAGCCACTTCTCCTGCAGCAGGACGGATCGTGGTCGGTGGCCGGCGCGCAGCGCACGTTCCATGACCTTCGTCGACTCGGCGATGTACAGGCCACCCGCGGGTTCGGACACCCGGCGTAAGGCGACGTCCGTCAGTCGCGCGTAGTCGTCGAGTCGTCCGTCGTCGAGATCGGTGATCCGGATGACCTGCATGGGAGACGTCCTCTCGACGCGATGTTCGACCTCCACCTTGCCAGAGTGGGAACACGATCGAAAACGAGGCCGTTTAGACTCAGGGGAAGCGATGGCCCGGAGCACTCCGATCATCGCGGACGGATGGACGGAGCAGGCATGAGCACGCTGATCGCAGCAGGGGATCCCGCTGACGAGACGGCCGAGGCCGGGCTCGAACGGGCGATCGAGCTGCTCACGGACCGCCGTGTCGCCTTCCTCACCGGGGCCGGCGTGAGCACGGACTCCGGCATCCCCGACTACCGGGGCCAGGGCGCTCCGGTGCGGACCCCCATGACGGTCGACCAGTTCCTGTCCAATGACGACGCCGCGCGCAAACGCTACTGGGCC
The DNA here is from genome assembly GCF_003856975.1 of Plantibacter sp. PA-3-X8. NCBI lineage: Bacteria > Bacillati > Actinomycetota > Actinomycetes > Micrococcales > Microbacteriaceae > Plantibacter > Plantibacter sp. PA-3-X8. Next base: position 3,021,540 of record NZ_CP033107.1, on the reverse strand, counting down.
GGCAGCCACCTCGGGTGGAAGCGGTTCGACGGAGCTCGCCCGAACGCCGGCCACCGGGCGATCGCGCTCCTCGAGGAGGCCGGCATCGCCGACGGCGTCATCACGCAGAACGTCGACGGCCTCCACGTCAGGGCCGGCTCGCGCCGAGTGGTCGACCTGCACGGGTCGATGGACCGCGTCAGCTGTCTCTCCTGCGGTCAGAGCTACGCCAGGTCGAGCATCGCGGAGCGCATGACGGCCCTGAACCCCTGGCTCGACACCGAGACGGACGTGACGATCAACCCGGACGGTGACGCCGAGGTCGGGCGCGTGGACGAGATCGTCGTCCCCGTGTGCACGGTCTGCGGCGGCATGTTGAAGCCGGACGTGGTCTTCTTCGGCGAATTCATTCCGACGGAGAAGTACGCCGAGGCGGCAGCACTCGTGCGCGGCGCCGACGCACTCGTGATCGCCGGGTCGTCGCTCGTGGTCAACTCGGGGATCCGGCTCCTCGAACTCGCCCGCCGGAAGCGGTTGCCGATCGTCGTCATCAACCGCGGCGTCACGAAGGCGGACGGCCGCGCGGACGTGAAGCTCGACGCTGGTGCCAGTGAGACGCTCACCGGGATCGCCGCCCGCCTGGTCCCGTCCGCATTCACGAGCGTCGTCTCGCAGGAGGCGACCGACGCCTGACGCCTCAGGCGTCGGTGCGGTCGTCCGCGAGGAACGCGGTGAGGCGCTGCGCCGCGTCGTGCGGCTCCTCGTAGTGGATGAGGTGTCCGACGCCCGGGATGACGTGCAGCTGCGCGTCGGCGAACCGCTTCGCGAGCGCGTACTGCGCGGCCACGGGCGTGATGTCGTCACGCTCGGCTGCGATGAGCAGCGTGCGGCTGGGGATGCGGTCGGCGTACTCGCTGACGTCGTGGCTGACCGAGGCGGTGAACGACTCGAGGACGACCTCCCGGTCGGCGAAGGCGCTGAAGTACTGGTCGTGCTGGGCGTGGATCCACCGACGGAGCGTGGGGTCCTTGGTCTTCGACATCGCGACGCTCATGATGCGCACGACGCCCTTGTTCCGGAGGAAGGCGAATCCCAGGCGTTTCGGGAGCTTCGCGGACGACCAGTAGTAGAAGACCGCGAGCCTCGTCAGGACACCTCGAGGGCCCTGGAGCGCGGGGGCGGCGATCGGGTTCACGAGGACGAGGTCGTCCGGTCGGAGTCCCCCGGCGACGGCGGCGCTCGACACGATCGAGCCGAACGAGTGCCCGAGCAGGACGACACGGCCGGTCAGGTGCAGCTCCTCGATGAACCGTCCCAGCCAGGCGGCGTACCCCTCCACGGAGTGGGTGGCCTCGGGGAAGGGTGCCGAGCTGCCGAAGCCGGGGAGGTCCGGAGCGATGATCCGGAACCCGGAGAGCTGCGCGACGACCGGTTCGAGGCCGTGGTGGTCGCCCCGGAACCCGTGCACCATGACGATCGTCGTCGACGCCTCGTGGTCGCCGTAGTCCCAGAACCGCGTCTCGGCTCCGTCCACGATGAGCGAGCGCTCCCGGACGGGGATGCGGTCGAGCTGGTCGGCGTACGGTGATTCGACGGGCATCCACTCAGTCTAGGCAGTCCGGCTCTGCGTTCACCCGATGACGCGGACCGTGCCGCCCCGGCGTGGCACAGGACCCTGTCGGAGGTGCGTCATAGGGTGAAGGCGTGAACACGGTCGACGCGAATCCCCACTGGACGGACCGCCTGGCGGTCTTCGATCTCGAGACGACGGGCATCGAGGTGGAGACGAGTCGCATCGTGACCGCCTTCGTCGGTGTCATCACCGCGGACGGTTCGGTCGAACGCTCGTGGTCGTGGATGGCCGACCCCGGGGTCGAGATCCCCCCTCGCGCCGCCGAGATCCACGGCGTCACGACGGAGCGGGCCCGGGCGGAGGGGCGTCCGGCACCGGCCGTCGTCGGCGAGATCGTCGCCGTCCTCACCGAGCTGTTCGCCGCACGGACCCCGGTGGTCGCCTACAACGCGCCCTACGACTTCTCCCTCCTGCACTTCGAGGCGGAGCGACACGGGGTGACCTCGATCGACGACCCGTCCCCCGTCGTCGACCCGCTGATCCTCGACCGGCGGCTCGACACCTTCCGGCGCGGCAAGCGGACGCTCGAGGTCGTCGCCGCCCTACACGGCGTTCCGCTCGAGGGTGCGCACGACGCGGGGGTGGACGCCGTCGCCGCCGGACGCGTCGCTCAGGCCATCGGTCGGCTTCATGCCGACGCCCTGCCGACGAGCGTCGACGAGTTGCACGAGGCCCAGCGGACCTGGTCGCTCGAGCAGGCGGAGAGCTTCCAGTCCTACATGCGCCGCGTGCGCGATCCCGAGTTCATCGCCGACGGTGCCTGGCCCATCCGCACCGGACGCCCTGCCGCCCGACCCGAGGCACCGATCATCGTCCCAGCGGACCAGCTGCCCATCGGCATCTGAGCCGTACGGCTCGCCACGACGACGAACGCCCCGATCCGAGGATCGGGGCGTTCGTGTATTCCAGCGGAAGGACTACTTGCCGAAGCCCTTGAAGCGCTGGTTGAACTTCTCGACGCGACCGGCGGAGTCCATGATGCGCTGCTTACCCGTGTAGAACGGGTGCGACTCGGACGAGATCTCCACGTCGATCACCGGGTAGGTGACGCCGTCGAGGTCGATCGTCTTGCCCGACGAGACCGTCGAGCGCGTGAGGAACGTCGCGCCGGAGGCGAGGTCGCGGAAGACGACGGCTTCGTACGTGGGGTGGATGTCAGATTTCATCAGCAGTCCTTGTTGAGTGGATGGTGTGGGTAGTACCCGCGCTCGGAACTCCAGGCACGAGGCAGAAAGCTCTTGGCTCCGCGAGCCAAAGGTCGACTTTACCAGACTCGGCGCGCATCTGCTCGCCAGCCGAGGACGACTCGCCGAGGCGTGGCGGTCAGGAGGGGGCGACGGCCGAGCGTCCGGCGCGGACGGAGCGGGCGTGGAACCGGCCGTCCTCCTCGCTCAGCTCGATCGGGAGGTCGAAGGTCTCGCTGAGGTGCTCGGCCGTGAGTGTCTCGGCGATCGGACCGGCGGCGACGATGCCGCCGTCGCGAACGAGCAGGACGTGGGTGAACCCGACGGGGATCTCTTCGACGTGGTGGGTCACCATGATGATCGCCGGTGAGTCGTCGGCGCTCGCGTAGCCGCCGAGCAGCTCGACGAGCTCCTCGCGCGTGCCGAGGTCGAGGCTCGCTGCCGGCTCGTCGAGCAGGAGGAGTTCGGGGTCGGTCATGATGGCCCGCGCGATCTGCACGCGCTTCTGCTCGCCGTCGCTGAGCGTGCCGAAGCGGCGGTCGGCGAGGTGGTCGAGCTTCCACTCCGCGAGGACCCGCGACGCGCGCTTCACGTCGATGTCCTCGTACTGCTCGACCCAGCGCCCGGTGACCGAGTAGGCCGCCGTGAGCACGACGTCCAGGACGGTCTCCTCCGGCGGCACCCGCTTCGCGAGGGCGGAGGACGCGAAGCCGATGCGCGGGCGCAGTTCGAAGACGTCGACCCGGCCGAGCGTCTCGTCGAGCACGGAGACCGTGCCCTTCGAGGGGTGGATGAGCGTCGCCGCGAGCTGCAGGAGCGTCGTCTTGCCGGCGCCGTTCGGGCCGAGGACGATCCATCGCTGGTCGCCCGTCACCGTCCAGTCGACGCCATCGAGGATGGGGTTGAGGTTACGGACGACGGACACATCGGAGAACTGCAACACGCTCGGCATGGTCCTAGCCTATCCGCCAAGACTCGTCGCGCGTCGCCGTCCTCCGAGGTGTCCGCAAGTGGTTCAGACCAGGCTGCGGTACAGCTCCGCCGTCTGGGTGGCGATGCGCGACCAGCTGAAGTCGGACTCCGCGCGTCGGCGACCAGCGGCCCCGTACGCCCTCGCCTGGGCGGGATCCTGGACGACCTCGGTGAGGGTGGCGGCGAGGTCGGCGACGAAGCGTTCCGGGTCGAGCGGGGTGCCGGTGCCGTCGGAGGCCTGCGCGAGCGGGACGATCCTGCCGGTCACACCGTCCTGCACGACCTCCGGGATGCCGCCGGTCCCCGTCCCGACCACGGCGGCACCGCAGGCCATCGCCTCGAGGTTGACGATGCCGAGTGGCTCGTAGATCGACGGGCACACGAAGGTCGTGGCGGCGGTGAGGACGGTGCACAACTCGTGACGCGGGAGCAGTCGTTCGATCCACACCACCCCGGTGCGCTCGCGCTGCAGCTCCTCGACGAGCCCCTTGACCTCGGCGAGGATCTCCGGGGTGTCGGGAGCGCCGGCACACAGGATGAGCTGCACGTCGGGCGGCAGCAGTCGGGCCGCGCGGAGCAGGTACGGCAGCCCCTTCTGACGGGTGATCCGACCGACGAAGACGACGGAGGGACGGGACGGGTCGATGCCGAGGGACCGCAGCAGCTCGTCGTCCACGCGTGGCTGCCAGTCGGTCAGGTCGATGCCGTTGTAGATGACCTGCACCTTGGCCGGGTCGAGGCTCGGGTACGACCGCAGGATGTCGCGACGCATGCCGTCGCTGACCGCGACGACGGCCGCGGCGCCTTCGTAGGCGGACTGCTCGATCCAGCTGGACACGCGGTACCCGCCGCCGAGCTGCTCGGCCTTCCACGGGCGGAGCGGCTCCAGACTGTGCGCGGTCACGACGTGCGGGATGCCGTGCAGCAGTGACGCGAGGTGACCGGCGCCGTTCGCGTACCAGGTGTGCGAGTGCACGAGGTCGGCCCCGGCGACGTCCTGGGCGATCAGGAGGTCCGTCCCGAGGGTCGTTAGGGCGCCGTTCGCCCCCTGGAGCTCGGCCGGGACACCGTACGCGACGGTGTCGGCCTCGTCGCGCGGAGCGCCGAAGCAGCGCACGGTCACGTCGATGTCGCTACGGAGGGATTTCACCAGCTCCGACACGTGGACGCCTGCGCCGCCATAGATCTCCGGCGGGTACTCCTTTGTCACAAGATCAACTCGCATGTCTAGACGCTAGTACAGGTCTCGTCCGGCATCTATTGTGAAGCCATGGCCGCCTCAAAGAAGATCTTCGGAATCGTCCTCGCTGGTGGGGAAGGGAAGCGGTTGATGCCGCTGACCGCAGACCGCGCGAAACCGGCCGTACCGTTCGGCGGGCAGTACCGCCTGATCGATTTCGCGCTGTCGAACCTCATCAACTCCGGACTCACCCAGATCGTCGTCCTCACCCAGTACAAGTCCCACAGCCTCGACCGCCACGTCTCGCAGACCTGGCGGTTGTCCGGCCTGCTCGACTCCTATGTCGCGTCCGTGCCGGCGCAGCAGCGTCTCGGGAAGCGCTGGTTCAGCGGATCCGCCGACGCGATCCTGCAGAGCCTCAACCTGATCCGCGACGAGAAGCCCGACATCGTCGTGGTCGTCGGCGCCGACCACGTCTACCGCATGGACTTTGCGCAGATGATCGAGGCGCACATCGCCTCGGGCAAGAAGGCGACGGTCGCCGCGATCCGTCAGCCCATCTCCCTCGCCGACCAGTTCGGCGTCATCGACGTCGACGCGGACGACCCGACGACCATCGCCCGCTTCCTCGAGAAGCCGCTCGACGCGCCGGGCCTGCCCGACTCCCCCGGCGAGGTGCTCGCCTCGATGGGCAACTACGTCTTCGACGCCGACGCACTCATGCAGGCGGTCATCGACGACGGTGAGGTGACGAGCTCGAACCACGACATGGGTGGCGACATCGTCCCGTACTTCGTCGACCGCGGTGAGGCCGGCGTCTACGACCTCCAGCGGAACGACGTGCCCGGCTCAACGGATCGCGATCGCTACTACTGGCGCGACGTGGGGACGATCGAGTCGTTCTACGAGGCCCACCAGGACCTCATCTCGACGCTGCCGATCTTCAACCTGTACAACCGCGACTGGCCGATCTTCAGTTCGCAGCTGAACTCGCCGCCGGCGAAGTTCGTGCGGGACGCGAAGGGCAACCTCGGCCAGACCATCGACTCGATCGTCTCCCTCGGTTCGCTGCTGTCCGGTGCCCACATCGAGCGCAGTGTCCTCGGGCCATGGGCGCTCGTGGAATCCGGCGCCCACGTCTCCGACTCGGTCGTGTTCGACAAGGTCCACATCGAACCGGACGCCGTCGTCAAGCGGGCTATCCTGGACAAGGATGTGGTGGTCACCTCCGGCGCGAGCGTCGGTGTCGACCACGACCGTGACCGCGCTCGCGGTTTCACCGTCACCGAATCCGGTCTCACCGTGGTTGGCAAGGGAGTACGCGTCGTTCCATGAGTACCGAGCGTTCGGCAGTGGCGGATCCCGAGGCAGCACTCCCCCCACAGGCCGGACGAGGCGTCCGGTTCCTCGCGGTCCTCGACGCCGACTCGACGCTCATCCAGAACGAGGTGATCGAGCTGCTCGCCGAGGAGGTCGGCAGCCTTCCTGAGGTCGCCGCCATCACCGAGCGCGCCATGCGCGGTGACCTCGACTTCGCCGACAGCCTCCGGGCCCGGGTCGCGACGCTCGCGGGCCTGCCCGTCGACCGGATCCCGGTGATCGCCGAACGGATCCGGACGACGGCCGGCCTGGAGACGCTGATCGGCCGGCTGCATGCGCACGGGTCACGGATCGGTGTCGTGTCCGGCGGGTTCCATGAACTGCTCGACCCGCTCGCGGAGGTACTCGGCCTCGACCATGTGCGGGCGAACCGCCTCGAGACCGCCGACGGTCGGTTGACGGGAGGCCTCAGCGGTCCCATCATCGACGCGGCGGCGAAGGCGGCCGCACTGCAGGAGTGGGCCGACGAGGACGGCGTGCCGTTGGGACGGACGATCGCGATCGGCGACGGAGCCAACGACCTCGAGATGATGGCCGTCGCCGGGCTCTCGGTCGCGTTCAACGCGAAGCCGATCGTCCGCCGCCATGCCGACGTCGTCGCCGGGCGGGTCGACCTCGCCGGCGTCCTCCCGCTCCTCGGGCTCTGATCCGCGCGTCGGGGTCAGCGCCCGAGGTCGGGTTCTGCTCGGTGCGGTGCTGCCCGGGTCAGTGACCCATGCCGAGGCCGCCGTCGACCGGGATGACGGCGCCGGAGATGTAGCCCGCGTCGTCACCGGCGATCCACGTGACGACCTTCGCGACCTCGTTCGCACTCGCGAAACGCGCTGCCGGGATGCTCTTCTTGTACTCGGCCTGGGTCTCGGCGGGCAGTTCGGCGGTCATGTCGGTCTCGATGAACCCCGGGGCGATCACGTTCGCCGTGATCCCACGTGCACCGAGCTCGCGGGTGATGGATCGCGCCATGCCGATGAGGCCGCTCTTCGAGGCCGCGTAGTTGACCTGGCCGGCGGACCCGTAGAGACCCACGACGCTGGAGATGAGCACGATGCGTCCAAAGCGTGCCTTGAGCATGCCCTTGGACGCGCGCTTGACGACGCGGAAGGAGCCGCCGAGGTTCGTGTCGACCACCTGGTCGAAGTCGTCTTCGCTCATCCGCATGAGCAAGGTGTCCTTCGTGATGCCCGCATTCGCGACGAGCACCTCGACCGGCCCGAGCTCCGACTCGATCTCGTTGAACGCCGCGTCGACGGAGGCGGCGTCGGTGACGTCCGCGCGGACGGTCAACGTGCCAGCGGGGCCCTCGCCGGATCGTGCGGTGACGGCGACGCGGTGACCCTGCGCGACGAACTCCTCGGCGATGGCGAAGCCGATCCCCCGGTTGCCTCCGGTGACGAGTACGGTGCGTGGTGCGGTCATGGTCGATTCCTCTCCTGCGGCGATACCGGCCGACTCGTGCGGCGGCCGTCGGGGCGCGCGACGTTCCGGCCGCGGGCCCGTACCAGCATATGGGGGTACTCCCTTTCTCCCGGTGATTTGGGGGCTTCGCCCACCCGCCGAGCGCGTAGGCTGGTCATGGCATGAAGCAGCAGAGCATCACCTCCCTCCCACCGGCTCCCGAACAAGAGCGCCGGCAGCGGCTCATCAAGTACTCGATCACCATGGGTGTCCGGTTGCTTTGCCTCGCTGCGCTCCCGTTCGTCCAGGGCGGTTGGATGTTCGCGGTCGCAGCCGGTGCCATCTTCCTGCCGTACGTCGCCGTCATCATCGCGAACGCCGGGTCGCTGCCGTCGCAGGGGGCCATCGAGCGCCCCACCGGTGTCGTCGTGTCCCAGCGGCCGATCATCGTCGACGACTCGGTTCCGCCTCGTCCGGCCGACCAGGCATGATCGGGTTCGGTGCTGAGCCCGACGGCGTGATCTGCTCCCGGGCCGGCTGCCGCGCGGCGGCGAGCTGGCGGATCGAGTGGCGCAATCCGAAGATCCACGCGGAGGACCGCGTGAAGGTCTGGACCGCCTGCGACGAACACGTCGACTTCTTGGAAGCCTTCCTCGAGGCCCGCTCCTTCCCGCTCGAGCGGCGTCCGCTGGCGTCGGCGGTCGGCTCATGAGCGCGGGCTGGCGGTTCGCCTTCAGCCGCCGTTGGCTCGGCTACCTCGGCGTCGCGATCGTGTTCGCGATCGTGTGCGTCCTCCTCTCCAACTGGCAGCTCGCCCGCGCGAGCGAGAAGGAGGAGGAGGTCCAGCGCATCGAGACCAATTGGGACGCGACCCCGATCCCGCTCGACGAAGCGCTGCCGTCGCTGGACTCCTTCAGCGTGGCCGACGAATGGCACCCGGTGTCGATGAGTGGCACCTACCTGCCTGACGAACAGCTGCTGGTCCGGAACCGTCCCCGGAACAACCAGGCGGGCTTCAACGTCCTCACGCCGCTCCGACTTGCCAACGGAGACGTGTTCATCGTCGACCGTGGCTGGGTCGCTGCGAACGATTCACTCGAAGCACCCGAGTCGGTCCCGGCCCCTCCGAGCGGTGAGGTCTCGGTCGTCGTCCGCATCCGACCCGGCGAACCGACGCTCCCGGGCCGCGGGGCCGCCGACGGCCAGGTGGCCACGATCAACCTCCCGCAGATCGCCGAACTCCGCGGCGAGACGCTCTACTCCGGTGCGTACGGCATGCTCCTCTCGGAGAGCCCGGCGCCTGCCGAGGCGGCACCGCTCGGTCCGATCAAGCCCGAGCCGAACGAGGGGATGCACCTCTCGTACGCGCTGCAATGGGTGGTCTTCGCGCTGATGGGCTTCATCTTCCTCGCCTATGCCATCCGTCAGGAGTACCGCATCCTGAACTCCGACGACCCGAAGGAGCAGCGGCGTGCGGCTGCGCGCGCCGAACGGCTCGCCGCGAAGGCACGGTCCGACGCCGACATCGAGGATGAGATCCTCGAAGCGAGTCGCTGACCCGACCGCCCCGAGCCGTCGACGGACGGGGCGCGCTGGCCCGCTGGCGCGCTAGGCCAGGCTGACGAGGTCCTGGTAGTCCTTGTTCCAGTGGTCCTCGACGCCGTCGGGCAGGATGAGCACCCGCTCGGGGTTGAGCGCCTCGACGGCGCCCTCATCGTGACTCACGAGCACAACGGCACCCTCGTAGTGGGCGAGCGCGTCGAGGATCTCCAGACGGCTGGCCGGGTCGAGGTTGTTGGTCGGTTCGTCGAGGAGGAGCATGTTCGCGCCCGAGACGACGATCATCGCGAGAGCGAGTCTCGTCTTCTCGCCACCGGACAGCACGCCCGCGAGCTTGTTGGAGTCGTCGCCGGTGAACAGGAACGAGCCGAGGACCTTGCGCGCTTCCATCTCGGTGATGTTCGGCGACGAGGAGACCATGTTCTCGAGCACGCTGCGCTTCACGTCGATCGTCTCGTGCTCCTGCGCGTAGTAGCCGATCCGCAGGCCGTGCCCGGGCTCGAGCTGCCCGGTGTCGGGCTGGTCCACTCCGGCGAGGATCCGCAGCAGGGTCGTCTTGCCCGCGCCGTTGAATCCGAGGATGACGACCTTCGAGCCACGGTCGATCGCGAGGTCGACGGCCGTGAAGATCTCGAGCGAGCCGTAGCTCTTCGACAGGTTGCTCGCCATGAGCGGCGTCCGGCCACAGGGCGCCGGGGTCGGGAACCGCAGCTTGGCCACGCGGTCTTGCGCGCGGACCTCTTCGAGCCCGGAGAGCATCCGTTCGGCGCGAGCCACCATCTGGTGGGCTGCGGCCGCCTTGCTGGCCTTCGCACCGAACTTGGCCGCCTGGAGCTGGAGCGCCGTCGCCTTCTTCTCGACGTTGGTGCGCTCCTTCTTCCGGCGCTCCTCGTCGGCCTCGCGCTGACGCTGGTAGTTCTTCCAGTTCATGTTGTAGATGTCGATGACGGTGCGGTTCGCATCGAGGTAGAAGACCCGGTTGACGGTCTCGCCGACGAGCTCGATGTCGTGCGAGATCACGATGAACCCGCCCTTGTACTGCTTGAGGAACTCACGCAGCCAGACGACGGAGTCGGCGTCGAGGTGGTTGGTCGGCTCGTCGAGGATGAGCGTCTCGGCGTCGGAGAACAGGATGCGCGCGAGTTCGATGCGGCGGCGCTGTCCACCCGAGAGCGTCTTCAGCTGCTGATCGAGGATGCGGTCGGGCAGGTTCAGGTTCGACGCGATCGAGGCCGCCTCGGCCTCTGCGGCGTACCCGCCGAGCGCGTTGAACCGGTCGGTGAGGTTGCCGTACTTCTTCATGGCGGCTTCCGCCACCTTCGGGTCGTCGCTCGCCATGGCCATGCTCGACTCGTGCATGCCGAGCGCGAGCTGGCCGAGACCGCGCGCATCGAGGATGCGGGTGCGGGCGAGGTCCTCCGGGTTGCCGGAGCGCGGGTCCTGCGGCAGGTACCCGATCTCGCCACCGCGATCGATCTTGCCGTTCGTCGGGAGGGTCTCCCCCGCGAGCGTCTTGGTCAGGGTCGTCTTCCCGGCACCGTTGCGGCCGACGAGGCCGATCTTGTCGCCGGCGGACACGCGGAAGTTCACGTGCTCCATGAGCACGCGTGCCCCCACGCGGATCTCGAGGTCGTGCACACTCAGCACAGGCATAGTCCATTTCTTCGGGTGCGTTTCGACAACGCGGAGGGTGGGGGTCAGCCTCCCAGTATAAATCGTGAATCCGATGCTCAGCACCGCGGCCGTTCCGGTGCGGCCGGACGGCCGTCAACGCAGGGCGGAGATCCGTCCGACCGCCTCGGTGAGGAGCTCGGGTGAGCAGGCCAGGTTGAGTCGTGCATGGCCGACGCCGCCGGGCCCGAACGGGGCTCCCTCCTGCAGGGCCACGCGCGCCTCGCGCAGGATGCGCCGCGCCGGGGGCTCGGTCCAACCGAGCGTGGTGCAGTCCAGCCAGGCGAGGTACCCGGCGGCAGGCGGACAGTAGCCGACCTCGGGCAACTCGGTGCCCAGCAGCTCACCGAGCAGCCGCCGGTTGCCGTCGAGCAACCCGAGGAGCCCGTCCAGCCAGGGCTCTCCGGCCTCGAAGGCGGCGACCGAAGCCAGTACACCGAACTGGCCCGTCCGCCAGAACACCTCGACCGGCATCCCGGCGACCACGCTCCGCGGCCCGGGGCCGGCGGTGACCATCACCGCGCACTTCAGGCCGGCGAGGTTCCAGGCCTTGCTCGCCGACAGGACGGCGTACCCGTGTTCGGCGGCCTCGTCGGACACGCTGAGATAGGGGACGAACCGCTCGCCCGGCTGGGTGAGCGGAGCGTGGATCTCATCGCTCACGACCGTGACCCCGTACCGCGCGGCCAGCGCGGCGACCGAGCGGAGTTCGTCGACCGTGTGCGGCCGACCGACCGGGTTGTGCGGGTTGCAGAGGAGGAACGCCTTCGCGCCGTTGCGGAAGGCGGCTTCGAGACCGTCCAGGTCGAGCCGCCAGCCCCCGGCGGGATCGTCGGCGCGGCTGGACCCGAGCAAGGGGGCATCCACCACGACTCCCCCGGCCTCGGTGACGAGGTCGAAGAACGGCGGGTAGACCGGCGAGGTGATCACGACGCCCTCGCCGGGCGAGATGACGCGCCGCAGGATCTCGACGATGCCCATGCTGACGTCGGCGGTGGTGAACACGGAGCCGGGATCCACGTCCCATCCCCAGCGTCGCGCTGCGAAGTCGGCGAACGCCTGTGGGAGCCGTGTGCGGCTCGCGACATACCCGGCGTCACCGCGGTCGATCGCCGCGTGCAGGGCATCGCGGACCACGGGTGCCAGGGGGACGTCCATCTCGGCGACGAACATGGGCAGGACGTCGTCGGAGTACTCGGACCACTTCTCGCTCGTCCGGCTGCGCAGGACGTCGAGGGGGTCTGCGGACACGATCTCGGTCATGCCTCGACCCTATCCGGGATCAGCCGGACGACGCTGCCGGGAACAGGACGACGGACGGCTGCAATGCAGCCGTCCGTCGTCGGGGAGGTTCGATCAGATCGAGAAGCCGAGGGCACGCATCATGTCGCGCCCGTCGTCCGTGATGCGCTCCGGGCCCCACGGCGGCATCCACACCCAGTTGATGCGGAAGGCGTCGACGATGCCGTCGAGCGCTTGACCAGTCTGCTCCTCGAGGACGTCCGTGAGCGGACATCCGGCGGAGGTCAGGGTCATGTGGATGATGAGCGCGTCGTTCTCGTCATCCCAACCCAGGTCGTAGATGAGACCGAGGTCGACCACGTTCACCCCGAGCTCGGGGTCCATGACGTCCTTGAGCGCCTCTTCGACCTCGTCGAATCGTTGCGGACTGAGCGTTGTTACCATGTCGTTATCTTAGACCGCTCGCGCGGCTTCAGGCACCTTCCGGGGCGACGACGGCATCGACGAGGAAACGGTCGTAGCCTTCGTTCTCGAGTCGGTCGGCGAGCTCGGGACCGCCCTGCTCGGCGATCTTGCCGGCGACGAAGACGTGCACGAAGTCCGGCTTGATGTAGCGGAGGATCCGCGTGTAGTGCGTGATCAGCAGGACGCCGAGGCCCGTGTTCTCCTTGGCGCGGTTGACGCCCTCGGACACGATCTTGAGGGCGTCGACGTCGAGGCCGGAGTCGGTCTCGTCGAGGACTGCGAACTGCGGCTTCAGCAGCTCGAGCTGGAGGATCTCGTGACGCTTCTTCTCGCCACCGGAGAAGCCCTCGTTGACGTTGCGCTCGGCGAAGGCAGGCTCCATGCGCAGGTTCTTCATCGACTCGCGGACGTCCTTGATCCAGCCGCGGATCGCGGGCGCCTCGCCGTCGACGGCGGTCTTCGCCGTGCGGAGGAAGTTCGTGACCGTGACGCCGGGGATCTCGACGGGGTACTGCATCGCGAGGAAGAGTCCGGCACGGGCGCGCTCGTCCACGCTCATCGCGAGGACGTCCTCGCCATCCAGCGTGATGGATCCGCTGTCGACGGTGTACTTCGGGTGGCCGGCGATCGTGTACGCGAGCGTGGACTTGCCCGAACCGTTCGGACCCATGATCGCGTGCGTTTCGCCCGTGCGGATGGTGAGGTCGACGCCACGCAGGATCGGCTTGGTGCCCTGCTCGGTTTCGACGCTGACGTGCAGGTCGCGGATTTCGAGGACTGACATGGTGCTAGATCTCTTTCGTTGCGGTCGGGTCGATGTAGATGTCGCCGTCGATGAGCTCGACGGTGTAGACGGGGACCGGCTCGTAGGCCGGAAGGGTGAGCGGCTTGCCCGTCGTGAGCGAGAACTGCGAGCCGTGTGCCCAGCATTCGAGGTTGCCGTCCTCGACGAAGCCTTCGGACAGCGAGATGTCGCCGTGGGTGCAGACGTCGCCGATCGCGAACAGTTCGTCCGACGCGTCGCGCACGAGGGCGATCGGCACGCCGTCCACCACGACCCGCTTGGCCTGGTTGACGGCGAGCTCGTCGAACGAGCACACCTTCGTCGCCATCAGTGCTGCGCTCCGCCGGTGCCCTGTCCGTCGGCGCCGAGCAGTTCGGCCTCGATGGCCGCCGAGAGGCGCTCCTGCAGCTCGGTGTCACCGATCTGCTGGATGATCTCCACGAGGAAGCCGCGGACGACGAGTCGTCGTGCCTCGTCTTCAGGGATGCCTCGAGCCTGCAGGTAGAAGAGCTGCTCGTCGTCGAATCGTCCGGTCGCGCTCGCGTGACCGGCACCGGCGATGTCGCCGGTCTCGATCTCGAGGTTCGGCACCGAGTCGGCACGGGTGCCGTCGGAGAGGACCAGGTTGCGGTTCTGCTCGTAGCTGTCGGTGCCGACGGCACGGTTGCTGATGAGGACGTCGCCGATCCACACGGACCGCGCACCCTCGCCCTGCAGTGCGCCCTTGTAGGTCACGCGCCCGCGGGTGTTCGGTGCGTCGTGGTGCATGTAGACCTGCTGCTCGAGGTGCTGACCCGCGTCGGAGAAGTACACGCCGAGCGAGTCGAGGTCCGAGCCCTGACCGGCGAGGTGCAGGGTCGGGTTCACCCGGACGACCTTGCCGCCGAGCGACACCACGACGTGCTTGAGGTGGGCGTCGCGACCGATGGACGCGAAGTGGCTGGCGAGGTGCACGGCGGCGTCGTCCCACCACTGCACGGTCACGACGGTCACGTCGGCCTGTTCGCCGACGACGATCTCGACGTTCTCGGTGAGGCGGGCGTCGCCCGCGTTCTCGATGATGATGAGGCCACGGCTGAACGGCGCGGCGGTGATGACGGTGTGCGCAGCGCGGGCGCCGTCGCCGAGCCCGCTCCGCTCGAGGCGCAGGGTCTTGGGCTCCTCGCCCGTGACCGAGATCGCCAGTGCCTGGTCGAAGCTCGACCAGGCGTTCGCGGAGGCGCGCTCCTCCGGCACGCCGGCGGAGCCGACGCGCGCGTCGTCGCGACTGACCCACTCGACGCTGAAACCGTCGACGTCGTCGTGCGTGATCGGGGTGGGCGAGCCGTCGAGCTCCCCCGCGGTGAGGTCGGTGAACTGCGCGACCGGGCTGAGCTTCCAGACCGCCTCGCGTCCCGTCACCGCTGGGAAGTCGGCGACATCATAGGAGCTGAAGCGCTCCGATCGGGTCTGCACCGGGATGACGCGTCCTGCGCCGTCGCTGTGTGCCGTGATGCCGTGCTGTCCTTCGGTCTGAGTCGGTGCTGCAGTCGTCATTAACCGACGGATCCTTCCATGCCCATCTCGATGAGCTTGTTGAGTTCGAGTGCGTACTCCATGGGCAGTTCGCGGGCGATCGGCTCGATGAAGCCGCGGACGATCATCGCCATGGCCTCGTCTTCCGGCATGCCGCGGCTCATGAGGTAGAAGAGCTGCTCCTCGCTGACCTTGGACACCGTCGCCTCGTGTCCGAGCTGGACGTCGTCCACCCGGATGTCGATCGCCGGGTACGTGTCACTGCGGGAGATGGTGTCGACCAGGAGCGCGTCGCAGCGCACGGTGTTGGCCGAGTGATGGGCGTTGGCGTCCACCCGGACCTCGCCGCGGTATCCCGCGCGTCCGCCGCCTCGGGCGATCGACTTGGAGACGATGGACGACTGCGTGTACGGAGCCATGTGGATCATCTTCGCGCCGGCGTCCTGGTGCTGGCCGGGACCGGCGAACGCGACGGACAGGGTCTCGCCCTTGGCGTGCTCGCCCATGAGGTAGATGGACGGGTACTTCATCGTGACCTTGGATCCGATGTTGCCGTCGATCCACTCCATGGTCGCGCCTTCGGCGGCCGTAGCGCGCTTCGTGACCAGGTTGTAGACGTTGTTCGACCAGTTCTGGATCGTCGTGTAGCGGACGCGGGCGTTCTTCTTGACGATGATCTCGACGACCGCGGAGTGCAGCGAGTCCGACTTGTAGATCGGCGCGGTGCAACCCTCGATGTAGTGCACGTAGCTGCCCTCGTCGGCGATGATCAGCGTGCGCTCGAACTGGCCCATGTTCTCGGTGTTGATCCGGAAGTAGGCCTGCAGCGGGATCTCGACGTGCACGCCGGGCGGCACGTAGACGAAGGAGCCACCCGACCACACGGCGGTGTTCAGCGCGGCGAACTTGTTGTCGCCGGACGGGATGACCGTGCCGAAGTACTCCTCGAAGAACTCGGGGTGCTCGCGCAACGCCGTGTCGGTGTCCATGAAGATGACACCCTGCGCCTCGAGCTCCTCGTTGATCTGGTGGTAGACCACCTCGGACTCGTACTGCGCGGCGACGCCGGAGACGAGGCGCTGGCGCTCCGCCTCGGGGATGCCGAGCTTCTCGTAGGTGTTCTTGATGTCGTCCGGCAGGTCCTCCCAGGTCTGAGCCTGCTTCTCGGTGGACCGGACGAAGTACTTGATGTTCTCGAAGTCGATCTCGGAGAGGTCGGCACCCCATGTCGGCATGGGCTTGCGCTCGAACAGCTGCAGGGCCTTGAGGCGGCGCTGCAGCATCCAGTCCGGTTCGTTCTTCAGTGCGGAGATGTCGGCCACGACCTCGGTGGAGATGCCGCGGCGCGCTGAAGCGCCGGCGACGTCGCCGTCGTGCCATCCGAACTCGTATTGGCCGAGTCCGGCGAGCTCCGGGCGATCGATCAGGATGTCTGACATGTGTCCCTCTTTCCTCCCTGGAGACAACCACCGGCTGGAGGTCGTCATTCCCTCCCATGGCACGCGCCTGATCGGAGCGGATTGGGGAGGGGATGTGCGGGCGGCTTCTTCGCGAACCTACAATGTTCATGAACCATGGCGCTTCTCGCGCGCACCGTGAACCTCATAATCCTACAGCTTCCTGTGGGTTGTGGGTGAGGACGGTGGATACGGCAGCCGTGGCCACCGCGAACCGAAGGATCGACCCCGTGTCACACCACTCCAAGACCGCCGGTCGACCGACGCCGGCACCGTCCCTTCCCGACCGGGTGCGGGCCACCCGGTTCTGGCAGTGGTTGCCGACGACGATCGACAAGCGCGTGCGGGTCGTCGCCTGGCTCTCCTTTGCCTTCCAGCTCGTCCTCATCGGGACCGGGGGCGCCGTGCGTCTGACGGCCTCCGGGCTCGGGTGCCCGACATGGCCGCGCTGCACGGACGACTCCTTCGTCAACACGCCGGAGATGGGCATCCACGGGTTCATCGAGTTCGGCAACCGACTCCTGACCTTCGTCCTCGCGGCCATCGTCATCGCCGCGTTCCTCGCGGTGATCCGCATGCGTCGGCAGCGCCCCGACCTCTTCCGACTGACCCTGCTCCAGGGCCTGTCGATCCCCGCGCAGGCGGTCCTCGGCGGCATCACCGTCCTCACCGGGCTGAACCCGTACGTGGTCGGGCTGCACTTCGTCATCTCGATCGTCCTCGTCGCCCTCGCGACGATGCTCGTCCATCGGGTCTACCGCGGCCCCCGCGGTGCGGTGAAAGTCATGCCCGGCTGGTACCTCGGCGTCGTCCACCTGACGAGCCTCTTCGTCGCCGTCACCGTCGTGTTCGGCATCCTGACGACGGGCTCGGGCCCGCACGCCGGCGACAACTCGAAGGAGGTGCCGGCGCCGCGCAACGGGTTCGACCCCGAGTTCCTCCAGCACCTCCACAGCTGGCCCGCCTACGCGACGCTCGCCGGCACCATCGTGCTGCTCGTCGGTGCGATCGCGCTCGGCGCCCGCCGCGGGTCGCGTGGGGTGCGCACCGCGGTCTCCACACTGCTCGCGGTCGAAGTGGTGCAGATCATCGTGGGGCTCACCCAGGCCCGCCTCGGACTCCCCGAGGTGCTCGTCGGGCTGCACATGGTGCTCGCCGGACTGCTTGTCGCCGCGATGACCTGGGTCGTGCTGCAGCAGCGGATCCCGGTCCGGACCGCGTCACGCGTCGACGAGTCGGCATTCCTCAGCGTCTCCCGCTGACGACTCAGACGCTCTCCCGCCGACGGTTCAGGGGGCCTGCTGACGGCTCAGCGCGCCTGCTGACGGCTCACTGCGCCTGCTGACGGCTCAGAGCATCCCGACCGCGGTCACGCGGACGACCGCGGTCCCGGTCTCGTCGGAGGCGTCGAGATCGATGACCGCGCTGATCCCCCAGTCATGGTCGCCGGCCGGATCGGCGAACACCTGACGCACCCGCCAGACACCGCCCGTGTCGCCGACGGGGCGCTCGTCCTCGTCGTCGACGACCAGCAGCGCCGGGCTCCGTGCTGCGGCGCCAGTCGGGAGTTCACCGTGCTCCTCGAAGTACGGATCCATGGCGTCCGCCCAGGTGTCGGCGTCGAATCCAGCCGACGCGTCGAGCTCGCCGAGCGCGTCGTAGTGCTCAAGCGACGCGAGCTGGACCCGGCGGAAGAGTTCGTTCCGGACGAGGACGGTGAACGCCCGGCGGTTGGCGAGGACGCTCCGTGGCGTGGGCGGGAGTGACCGACTCGCCTCCGCATGGCGTTCGGGGTCCGGGTGGGACAGTTCCTCCCACTCGTCGAGCAGACTCGAGTCGACCTGTCGGACGAGTTCTCCGAGCCACTCGATGAGGTCCTGGAGCTCCTCGTCCTTGAACTCGTCCGGCACGCTCTGCCGGATCGCCCGGAAGGCGTCGGAGAGGTACCGCAGGACGAGTCCCTCGGACCTCGAGAGACTGTAGAACGAGACGAACTCGCTGAAGTTCAGTGCACGCTCGATGAAGTCGCGCACGACCGCCTTCGGGCGGAGCTCGAGGTCGAGTGCCCACGGCTGCGCGGCGGTGTAGCTCGTGAACGCCGCCTCGAGGAGTTCCGCCAGCGGTCTCGGATGGGTGACCGCCTCGAGGAGCTCCATGCGCTGGTCGTATTCGATCCCCTCGGCCTTCATCGCCTGCACGGCCTCGCCCCTGGCGAGGTGCTGCTGGGCCATGACGATCTGGCGCGGATCGTCGAGCGTCGACTCGACCACCGAGATGACGTCGAGGGCGAAGCCGGGCTCCGCGGGGTCCAACAGCTCGAACGCGGCGAGGGCGAACGGCGACAGCGGAGCGTTGAGCGCGAAGTTCGGCTGCAACTCGACCGTGAGGCCGATGACGACCTCGCCCGTCTCGGGGTCGATCGTCTGAGTAATCACCCCTGCCGTTCGGAGGGTGCGGTAGATCTCGAGCGCCCGCCTGGCCAGGGCGAAGCGTCTCGCCCGAGGCTCGTGGTTGTCGAAGACGAGGGAGCGGATGGTGCCGAAGCTGTCACCGCCGCGTGCGATGACGCTGAGCATCATCGCGTGGGTGAGCTGCATGTGGCTGGTCAGTGTCTCAGGCTCGGCCGCGACGAGACGCTGGAAGCTCGGCTCCCCCCAGGACACGAACCCCTCCGGCGCCTTCTTCCGGATGATCTTCCGGCGCTTCTTGGGGTCGTCGCCGGCCTTCTCGATGAGCTTGAGGTTCTCGGTCTCGTGCTCGGGGGCCTGGACGACGACGGTGCCCGCGGTGTCGTAACCGGCCCGACCCGCACGACCGGCGATCTGGTGGAACTCCCGGGCGTTCACCTGCCGCATCTTCGTGCCGTCGTATTTCGTGAGCGCCGTGAACAGGACGGTGCGGATCGGGACGTTGATCCCGACGCCGAGGGTGTCCGTCCCGCAGATGACGCGGAGGAGACCACGTTGGGCCAGCTGCTCCACGAGGCGTCGGTACTTCGGCAGCATGCCGGCGTGGTGCACGCCGATCCCGCTGCGGACGAGCCGGGACAGCGTCGTGCCGAACGCGGTGCTGAACCGGAAGTCGCCGATGGCGTCGGCGATCTCGTCGCGTTGCTCGCGGGTGACGACCTTGAGGCTGGTCAACGCCTGGGCCCGCTCGAGCGCCGCCGCCTGCGCGAAGTGGACGATGTAGATCGGAGCCTGTCCCGTGTGGAGGAGGTCTTCCACGGTCTCGTGGATCGGTGTGGTCGCGTAGGAGAAGTGGAGCGGCACCGGTCGTTCGACGCCGGTCACGATGGCGGTCTCACGGCCGGTCCGGCGCTCGAGGTCGTGCGCGAGGTCGCCGACGTCGCCGAGGGTCGCGGACATGAGGATGAACTGCGTGTCCGGGAGGGTGAGCAGCGGCACCTGCCACGCCCACCCGCGGTCGGGGTCGGCGTAGAAGTGGAACTCGTCCATCACGACCTGGTCGGTGCCGGCGTCCTCGCCGTGCCGGAGCGCCAGGTTGGCGACGATCTCCGCGGTGCAGCAGACGATCGGCGCGTCGGCGTTCACCGAGGAGTCCCCGGTGACCATCCCGACGTTCTCCGCGCCGAACATCTCGACGAGTGCGAAGAACTTCTCGCTGACGAGCGCCTTGATCGGGGCCGTGTAGTAGCTGCGGCGACCGGAGCTCAGCGCCGCGAAGTGTGCGCCGGCGGCGACGAGGCTCTTGCCGGTGCCCGTCGGGGTGGAGAGGATGACGTTGGCGCCGTCGACGATGCCGATGAGCGCCTCCTCCTGCGCCGGGTACAGGCTGAGTCCGCCGGCCTCGGCCCAGGACACGAACCGGTCGAAGACGATGTCGGGGCTCTCCCCCGTCGCAGCGATCAGCCGGCCGCGTTCCGCTGCGTCAGCCACCGGGTCAGAACGGGAGCAGCGGGTCGATGCCGACGGCGAGGAACAGGAGGGTCAGGTAGGTGATCGAACCGTGGAAGACACGCATCGGCGAGACGTGCTCGTGGCGGATCGCGAGGTTGTAGAGGCGGTGGGTCTCGTAGACGAACCAGCCGCCGGACAGGAGGGCGACGGCGCTGTACAGCAGCCCCATGTCGGCCACCGGGATGAGCAGGAGCGAGCAGACGACCGTCGCCCACGCGTACAGGATGACCTGGAGGCCGACCTGCGCGCGACCGCGGACGACGGCGAGCATCGGCACGCCGACGGCCTGGTAATCACTGCGGTACTTCATGGACAGCGGCCAGTAGTGGGGCGGCGTCCAGAGGAACACGACCGCGAAGAGGATGATCGGTGCCCACGAGAGCGAACCGGTGACGGCGGCCCAGCCGATGACGACGGGGAAGCAGCCCGCGATGCCACCCCAGATGATGTTCTGCTGGGTGCGTCGCTTCAGCCACAGCGTGTACACGAAGACGTAGAAGAGGATCGCGCCGACGGACAGTGCGGCCGCCAGCCAGTTGGTGGTGGCGAGGAGCCAGACCGTCGAGACGACGCCGAGCGTCCACGCGAACACGAGTGCCTCACGGGGCGTGAGCTCGCCGGTCACGAGGGGGCGCTTCTTCGTGCGGTCCATGACCGCGTCGATGTCGCGGTCGATGTAGCAGTTGAACGCCGCCGCGGAGCCGGCGCTCAACGACCCGCCGATGACGGTCGCGATCACGAGCCACCAGTCGGGCAGACCGCCCTTCGCGAGGATCATGACGGGGATCGTCGTCACGAGCAGCAGTTCCATGACCCGCGGCTTGGTGAGGGCGATGTACGCCTTCGCCTTGCGTCGGAAACCGAGCTTGGGGCTCGACACACGTTCTGCTACAGCGACGTCCATTGCTCCTCTAACGTTCGGTTCACCACGCACTGCTCGCCCGGTGCGCGGTCCGCAGACGATTCTACGACACGCGCGGACGGCTCCCTACTCACGGTGCGCAGACGCGCGGTCCCTCACCGGGTCACGCCTGTCCTGCAAGCTCTGCGACGATCCGTGACGTCGCGTGTTCGCGCTCGTCGAACATCGACCCTCGGCTGCAGGGGTTCGCTATGCTGGGAAGTGCTCGCCAGCCACTGTGCACGCGTGCGCCCCCCTTCACCCAGTTCGAAGAGCGGTGTCGTGTGCTCGGACGCCGAAGACGACGTGGGCCGCGAACGCACAGAAGAAGGCTCGACCGCTCGTCGGCCTCCTGTTCCGATGAGAAGGGTCAGTATTCAGTGGCAGATCTGCAGTGGGAAAGCATTGACAGCAAAGCAGTCGACACGGCGCGCATCCTCGCCGCCGACGCGGTGGAGAAGGTCGGCAACGGCCACCCGGGAACGGCGATGAGTCTCGCCCCCGCCGCCTACCTGCTGTTCCAGAAGGTCATGCGACGCGATCCGAAGGACCAGGACTGGCTCGGACGCGACCGCTTCGTCCTGTCGGTCGGGCACAGCTCGCTGACCCAGTACGTCCAGCTCTACCTGGGCGGCTACGGTCTGGAACTCTCCGACCTCGAGGCGCTCCGCACCTGGGGCTCGCTCACGCCGGGTCACCCGGAGTACGGCCACACCGACGGCGTCGAGATCACCACCGGTCCCCTCGGCCAGGGGCTCGCCTCCGCCGTGGGCTTCGCGTACGCGTCCCGCTTCGAGCGTGGCCTGTTCGACCCCGAGGCCGAGGCCGGCACGAGCCCGTTCGACCACTTCGTCTACGTCATCGCCGGCGACGGCGACCTGCAGGAAGGCGTCACGAGCGAGGCCTCCTCGCTCGCCGGTCACCAGCAGCTCGGCAACCTCATCGCGATCTACGACTCCAACCAGATCTCGATCGAGGACGACACCAACATCGCCTTCACCGAGGACGTCAAGGCCCGCTACGAGGCCTACCACTGGCACGTCCAGGTCGTCGACTGGAAGAAGACGGGCGAGTACGTCGAGGACGTCCACGCGCTCAACGACGCGATCGAGGCCGCGAAGGCCGAGACCGACAAGCCGTCGCTCATCATCCTCAAGACCATCATCGGTTGGCCGGCTCCCAAGAAGCAGAACTCCGGCAAGATCCACGGTTCGGCGCTGGGCGCCGAGGAGCTCGCGGCCGTCAAGGAGGTGCTCGGCTTCGACCCCGAGCAGAACTTCTTCGTCGCCGACGAGGTCATCGAGCACACCCGCAAGGCGATCGACCGCGGTGCCGAGGCACGCGCCGAGTGGCAGCAGACGTTCGATGCCTGGGCCGCGGCCAACCCGGAGCGCGCTGCGCTGCTCGAGCGTCTCGAGGCCGGCGAACTCCCCGAGGGTGTCGAGTCGGCGCTGCCCGTGTTCGAGGCCGGCAAGGACGTCTCGACCCGCGCCGCATCCGGCAAGGTGCTCAACGCCCTCGGCCCGGTCATCCCGGAGCTCTGGGGCGGTTCGGCCGACCTCGCCGAGTCGAACAACACGACGATCGAGGGCGGTGCGTCGTTCATCCCGAGCGAGCACTCCACCCACGAGTGGACCGGTAACCCCTACGGTCGCGTCCTGCACTTCGGCATCCGCGAGCACGCCATGGCCGCGATCCTCAACGGCATCGTCCTGCACGGCCCGACCCGCGCGTTCGGTGGCACCTTCCTCATCTTCAGCGACTACATGCGTCCGGCCGTCCGTCTCGCCGCGCTCATGAACGTGCCGTCCATCTTCGTGTGGACCCACGACTCCGTCGCCCTCGGTGAGGACGGCCCCACGCACCAGCCGATCGAGCAGCTCGCCTCGCTCCGTGCCATCCCGAACCTCGCCGTCGTGCGACCGGGTGACGCGAACGAGGTGGCCTACGCCTGGCTCGAGATCCTCAAGCGTCGCGGCGGCCCGACCGGCATCGCGCTGACCCGTCAGAACATCCCGGTGTTCGAGCGCGGCACGGGCGACGCCACCGGCGAGACCTTCGCTGCAGCGTCGAACGTCGCCAAGGGTGCGTACATCCTCGCCGAGGCGCCCGGCGGCACGCCGGACGTCATCCTCATCGCGACGGGCTCCGAGCTCCAGCTCGCCGTCGAGGCCCGCGAGGTCCTGCGCGGCGAGGGCGTCAACGCCCGCGTCGTCTCGGTGCCCGCACTCGAGTGGTTCGAGGAGCAGTCCGCCGAGTACCGCGAGTCCGTCCTCCCGAAGGCCGTCACCGCACGCGTCTCCGTCGAGGCGGGTCTCGGCCTGACCTGGAAGAGCATCGTCGGCGACGCCGGCCGGACCGTGTCGATCGAGCACTTCGGTGCGTCCGCCGACTACAAGACGCTGTTCCGTGAGTTCGGCATCACCACGGAGGCAGTCGTCTCCGCAGCACACGAGACGCTCGGCAAGTAGCCCGGGCGAAGGAGACAGAAGAACATGACTGAAACCCCAACCGCCCAGCTGTCCGCCGCCGGCGTCAGCATCTGGCTCGACGACCTCTCCCGCGGACGCATCCAGTCCGGTGGGCTGGAGCAGCTCATCGCCGACCGCAACGTCGTCGGTGTCACGACGAACCCGACGATCTTCGCGTCCGCGCTCAGCAACGGCGACGTCTACGCCGAGCAGGTCGCCCAGCTCGCCGCCGACGGCAAGGACGTCACCGAGGCGGTCTTCGAGATCACCACCGACGACGTGGCCGCGGCATCGAAGATCTTCCGTGGGGTCTACGACTCCTCCAACGGGTACGACGGCCGCGTGTCGATCGAGGTCGAGCCGGGCTTCGCGCACGACGCAGCCTCGACGATCGACCAGGCCAAGCAGCTCTGGGCCAAGGTCGACCAGCCCAACGCGATGATCAAGATCCCCGCGACGGTCGAGGGCCTCGAGGCCATCACCGCGGTCATCGGCGCCGGTATCAGCGTCAACGTCACGTTGATCTTCAGCCTCACCCGCTACCGCGAGGTCATCAACGCGTTCCTCACCGGTCTCGAGCAGGCCAAGGCCGCGGGCCACGACCTCTCGACGATCCACTCGGTCGCCTCGTTCTTCGTGTCGCGGGTCGACACCGAGATCGACAAGCGTCTCGACGCGATCGGCAGCCCCGAGGCGACCGCGCTGAAGAGCAAGGCCGGCGTCGCGAACGCCCAGCTCGCCTACCAGGTCTTCGAGCAGGAGTTCGCGAGCGAGCGTGCCACCGCGCTCCTCGAGGCCGGCGCCAACAAGCAGCGTCCGCTCTGGGCCTCGACGGGCGTCAAGTCCGCCGACCTCCCCGACACGCTCTACGTGACCGAGCTCGTCGCCGACGGCGTCGTCAACACCATGCCGGAGAAGACCCTCGAGGCGACCTTCGACCACGGCGTCATCACCGGCGACACCGTCACCGGCTCCTACGCGGCTGCGAACGAGGTCCTCGACGCCATCGCCGCACTCGGCGTGTCCTACGACGAGGTGACGGCGCTGCTCGAGCGTGAGGGCGTCGAGAAGTTCATCGTGTCCTGGGACGAGCTGCTCGAGACCGTGAAGACGGCTCTGGAGGCCTCCAAGTGAGCTTCAAGATCCGCGTGAGCGGCGCGGCGGAAGCCGCTGTCGCATCGGTGGTCCCGACGCTCGTCAGCGACCTCGTCGCGTCGCGCATCACGGACCAGGACCCCACGCTGTGGGGTCCTGCGGCCGAGGCCGAGGCGTCCAAGCGCCTCGGCTGGGTCCAGGCGGTCTCCATCTCCCGCCCGCTGGTCGAGCCGATCCTCGCGCTCCGTGAGCAGTTCAACGACGAGGGCATCGACCACATCGTGCTCGCGGGCATGGGCGGTTCCTCGCTCGCACCCGAGGTCATCACCAACACGTTGGGTGGCAACCTCACCGTCCTCGACTCGACCGCTCCCGGTCAGGTCCTCGCGGCCCTGGCGGACCGCCTCGAGACCTCGGTTCTCGTCGTCTCCTCGAAGTCCGGCTCCACCGTCGAGACCGACAGCCAGCGCCGTGCCTACGAGGCCGCGTTCACTGCTGCGGGGATCGACCCCGCGGGCCGCATCGTGATCGTCACCGACCCGGGCTCCCCGCTCGAGGCGGCGGCGAACGAGGCCGGCTACCGGGTCTTCAACGCCGACCCCAACGTCGGCGGTCGCTACAGCGCGCTCACCGCCTTCGGTCTCGTGCCGTCCGGTCTCGCCGGTGTCGACATCGGCGCATTGCTCGACGAGGCCGACGCGGTGCTCGGCGAACTCGCGATCGACGACGCGTCGAACCCGGGACTCATCCTGGGTGCGGCGATCGGCGGCACCGTTCCGCTGCGCGACAAGGTCGGTCTCATCACCGACGGGACGCACATCGTCGGATTCCCGGACTGGGCCGAACAGCTCATCGCCGAATCGACCGGTAAGTCCGGTCGCGGCCTGCTGCCCGTCGTGCTCAACCCGCTCGCTCCCGAGCTCGAGTCGAAGCCGGCCGACCTCCAGATCGTCCGCATCGTCGACGACGCCCACGAGTTCCACCTGCTGCGCCACGACCGCCACGAGGGCGAGATCCTCGTCAGCGGCAGCCTCGGCGCGATGATGCTGGTGTGGGAGTACGCGACCGTCGTCGCCGGGCGCCTCATCGGCATCGACCCGTTCGACCAGCCGGACGTCGAGTCCGCGAAGGTCGCCACCCGTGGTCTGCTCGACAACCGTCCGGAGCCTGAGGCACCCGCCTTCGTCGCCGACGGTGTCGAGGTCCGCGGCTCGGCCGGTCTGCTCGACGGCGTGACCACCCTGTCCGGCGCCGTCGAGGCACTGCTCGCGCAGCTCCCCTCCGACGGCTACGTCGCGATCCAGGGCTACGTCGACCGCCTTGCCTCCCCGCAGCTCGAGAGCATCCGCGACCTCGTCGCGGCGAAGGCGGCACGACCCACGACCTTCGGGTGGGGCCCGCGCTTCCTGCACTCGACGGGTCAGTACCACAAGGGCGGCCCCGCGAACGGCGTGTTCCTGCAGATCACCGAGACGGCCCCCGTCGACCTCGAGATCCCCGAGCGCCCGTTCACCTTCGGCCAGCTCATCGAGGCCCAGGCTGGCGGCGACGCCCGCGTCCTCGCCGAGCACGGTCGTCCGGTCCTCACGCTGACCCTCACGTCGCCGGACCAGAACATCGTCACCCTCTTCGACGCCGTCAACGACTAGCGCGTCACTGCACAAGGAGCTTCATGTCCCCGGTGGAAATCACCCCGGAGTCCAACCCGCTGCGGGTGGACACCGACCGACGCCTCAATCGGATCGCCGGTCCGAGCGGCCTCATCATCTTCGGCGTGACAGGCGACCTGTCCCGCAAGAAGCTGATGCCGGCCGTGTACGACCTGGCGAACCGGGGCCTCCTGCCCCCTGGCTTCTCACTCGTCGGGTTCGCCCGACGGGACTGGGAGGACCAGGACTTCATGGAGGTCGTCCACGAATCCGTCAAGCAGTACGCCCGGACCGAGTTCCGCGAGGACGTCTGGAACCAGCTCGCCCAGGGCATCCGGTTCGTCCCCGGTGAATTCGGTGACGACGCGGCGTTCGAGAAGCTGAAAGAGACCATCGAGGAACTCGATGCGGATCGCGGGACGATGGGCAACCACGCGTTCTACCTCTCGATCCCACCGAAGGCGTTCCCGCAGGTCACCGAGCAGCTCCGTCGCTCGGGACTCGCGGAACCCGCTGACGGTCAGTGGCGCCGGGTGGTCATCGAGAAGCCGTTCGGCAGCGACCTCAAGACGGCTCGCGAGCTGAACGACATCGTGCAGTCGGTCTTCCCGTCGGACTCGATCTTCCGGATCGACCACTACCTCGGCAAGGAGACCGTCCAGAACATCCTGGCGCTCCGGTTCGCGAACCAGCTGTACGAGCCCATCTGGAACGCCAATTACGTCGACCACGTGCAGATCACCATGGCCGAGGACATCGGCGTCGGCGGTCGCGCCGGGTACTACGACGGCATCGGAGCAGCGCGCGACGTCATCCAGAACCACTTGCTGCAGCTCCTCGCCCTCACGGCGATGGAGGAGCCGATCTCCTTCAACGCCGCAGACCTGCGCGCGGAGAAGGAGAAGGTCCTCGCGGCCGTCCGCCTCCCCGACGACCTCGGGGCCGCGACGGCCCGTGGGCAGTACGCCGGTGGTTGGCAGGGCGGCGAGCACGTGCTGGGCTTCCTCGACGAGGACGGGATGAACCCGGAGTCGACGACCGAGACCTACGCGGCCATGCGGCTCGACATCAACACGCGTCGGTGGGCCGGCGTGCCGTTCTACCTGCGTGCCGGGAAGCGCCTCGGACGCCGCGTCACCGAGATCGCGGTCGTCTTCAAGCGTGCTCCGCAGTACCTGTTCGCGGAGAGCCAGACCTCGGCGCTCGGCCAGAACGCCTTGGTCATCCGGGTCCAGCCCGACGAGGGTGTCACCATCCGCTTCGGTTCGAAGGTCCCGGGTGCCGGCACCCAGGTCCGCGACGTCACGATGGACTTCGGCTACGGCCACGCCTTCACCGAGGCGAGCCCCGAGGCGTACGAACGTCTCATCCTCGACGTCCTGCTGGGCGACCCGCCCCTCTTCCCCCGTCACGAGGAGGTCGAGCTCTCCTGGAAGATCCTCGACCCGATCGAGGAGTACTGGGCCGCTCAGGACACGCCGCTCGAGCAGTACGCTCCCGGCACCTGGGGCCCGTCCTCGGCCGACGACCTCATGAACCGCGACGGACGCACCTGGAGACGACCATGATCGTAGACCTGCCAGACACGACCACGAGCAAGCTCTCGAAGGCGCTCGTGACCATCCGCGAGGACGGCGGCGCCGTCGCCCTGGGGCGCGTGCTCACCCTGGTGATCTCGACGCGGCTCGGAGCCGAGGAGGAGGCCATCGAGGCCGCCAACGAGGCCTCCCGCGAGCACCCCATGCGGGTCATCGTCCTCTCCACGGAGCACGACGACCAGCACTCCTCCATCGGAGACCGGCTCGATGCCCAGATCCGCGTCGGCGGCGACGCCGGAGCGAGCGAGGTGGTCATCCTGCGCGCCTACGGTGCGGTCGCCGAGAACGAAGAGAGCCTCGTGACCGGTCTGCTCCTGCCCGACGCGCCCGTGGTCGCCTGGTGGCCGGGAGAGGCACCGGAACGCGTCTCGACGTCACCGATCGGCCGCATCGCCCAGCGTCGCATCACCGACGCGTCCGCGGCGGCGGACACCCACGCCGCCCTCCGCGGTCGCGCGGCGAACTACGCCCCCGGAGACACGGACTTCGCGTGGACCAGGCTCACGCTCTGGCGTGCACAGCTCGCGGCGGTGCTCGACCAGCCGCCGTACGAGCCCGTCACGGCGATCGAGGTGTCCGGAGCATCGGACTCCCCGTCGACCGAGCTGCTCGCCGCCTGGCTCCAGCTGCAGTTGCAGGTCGACGTGACCCACGAACTCAGCATGGCGCACGGGTCGAGCGGCATCCACGGTGTCCGCCTCACGCGGGCGTCCGGCAACGTCGTCCTCGAGCGACCCGTTCCCGACATCGCGACGCTGATCCAGCCCGGACAGCCGACGCACGACCTCTCGCTCCCCCGTCGCAGTCTGCGCGACTGCCTCGCCGAGGAGCTGCGCACGCTCGACCCGGACGTCCTGTACGGACAGGTCATCACCGTGGGCCTCCCCGGCCTCGGCGAGCCGGTCACGCTCCGCGCTCGGACCAGCTGATGCCGACCGAGCGACGCGTCCTCGTCTACCAGGACCGCGACCAGCTGACGACCTCGGTCGCCAAGCGGTTCCTCTCCCGAACCCGTGAACTGCTCGAGTCGCAGGAGACGGTCCACGTCGTCCTGACCGGCGGTACGGTCGGCACGGGGACGCTCGCCGCCGTGGCCGCGTCGAAGGACCGCGACCGGGTGGACTGGTCCCGGGTGCACCTCTGGTGGGGGGACGAGCGCTGGGTCGCTCGGGACGACGCCGATCGGAACGAATTGCAGGCACGCGAGGCCTTGCTGGAGACCCTGCTGGCGCTTCCGGAGCGTGGCCTCGTCGCCGAACACGTGCACGGATACCCGGCGCCGGAGGACGGCATCGACCTCGACGCCGCTGCGGTGCGCTACGCGGACGAGCTCCGTCGGTTCGCGCGGCCCGGCGAGGACCACCCGCGGTTCGACATCACGTTCCTTGGTGTCGGTCCCGACGGTCACGTCGCATCGCTCTTCCCCGAGCGGGCCGAGGTCTCGGTCACCGACACCTCGGTGGTCCCGGTGCGGAACTCCCCCAAGCCGCCGTCGGAACGACTCAGCCTGACGCGGCCGGCCATCAACTCCTCCGTGCGGGTCTGGCTCGTGCTCGCCGGCACCGACAAGGCGTCGGCACTCGGCCTCGCCCTCGCGGGTGCCAGCTACAACGAGGTCCCCGCCGCCGGGGCCAAGGGACGCAAACGGACGGTGTTCTTCGTCGACCAGGATGCGGCCGCAGAGGTCCCGGATTCACTGATCCTCCCGGAGTACTAGCGGAAGGCCGGTCGGCGAGCCGGTGCCGCTATGCAGAAAGGCCGTTCCCCGAGGGGAACGGCCTTTCCGCGTATGTAGTGCTGTGTCCGGCTACTTCGCTGCCGTACCGCGGCGTGCACGGAGCTGCTGGAGTGCCTCTTCGAGCAGCTGCTCCGCCTCTTCCTCCGTGCGTCGTTCCTTCACGTAGGCGAGGTGGGTCTTGTACGGCTCGAGCTTCGCGACCTCCGGCGGGTTCGCCTTGTCGCGACCGGCCGGCAGACCGGACGTCGGGCAGTCGATCGTCTCCGGGATCTCCTCGTCGGGGACGTTTGCCGCGAAGTGGCGGACCGTCTCGTTGCCGAGGGCGTCCCAGTAGGAGATGGCGATGCGGTCCGCGTGGTAGCCGTGGTCCTGCTCGCCCATGGGACCGGCGCCGACGCGTGATCCCCTGATAGCGCTTCCGCCTGATGCCATGGTGTTTCCTCTTTCTCGTACTGTCGAGAGTGGTTCGGGTGTGGTGCGTCGAGTTGCGTCCCCGGGATCGGGGCTTCGCGGCCGGTCTAGGCGGCGGCGAACTTCGTCAGGAGCCCGATCACGACGATGCAGGCACCCCAGGTCAGGCCGAGGATGACGGTGAAGCGGTTGAGGTTGCGCTCGGCGACCCCTGACGAACCGAGGTTGCTGGAGGAGCCGCCGCCGAACATGTCGGACAGACCGCCGCCGCGGCCCTTGTGCAGCAGGATCAGGAAGGTGAGCAGGAGGCTGGTGATGCCGAGCAGCACCTGCAGGATGACCTGGAGAATCTCCACGTGAGACCTTTCGCATTCGCGTTCAGAGGGGCTGAACCGCCGTCCAGTATACCTCGACGGTTCAGCGGACACGGCTCGGCCCGCGGCTGGTGCCGCGGGCCGAGCCGTGTCGGTGCTGCTGGTGCAGCAGGTCGGTCAGAGCCCGACGTGCTGCGAGAAGCGGGCGATCCCGGCGAACTCCTCGGCGAGCAGGCTCGCGCCACCGACGAGGGCACCGTCGACGTCGGGTTCGCGCATGAAACCGGCGATGTTCGAAGCCTTCACCGAACCGCCGTAGAGGATCCGCGTGCGCTGCGCCGCCTCGTCGCCGAGGACCTCGGCGAGCGTGCTGCGGAGAGCGGCTGCGACCTGCTGCGCCTGGTCGGGCGTCGCCGCCTGACCGGAACCGATGGCCCACACCGGCTCATAGGCCACGACGATGTCCGCGTCTGGTGCGAGTCCGTCGATGGCCGCCTTGAGCTGTGCCACGGGGACGGCCGACGGGCCGTGTTCCTCGAGGTCTTCGGCGGTCTCGCCGATGCAGATGACGGGGACGAGGCCGTGTCGCACGGCTGCGGCCGTCTTCGCCTGGATGACCTCGTCGGTCTCGTTGTGCAGGGTGCGGCGCTCGGAGTGTCCGACGAGCACGTAGCGGCAGTCGAGCTTCGCGAGGAACGCTCCGGAGATCTCACCTGTGTAAGCGCCAGAGTCGTGCTGCGACAGGTCCTGCGCGCCGTAGGCCAGCTTGAGCTTGTCGGCGGCGACGATCGTCTGGACCGAGCGGAGGTCCGTGAACGGTGGGAAGATCGCCACCTCGGCGTCGGCATAGTCGTGCTTGCCGTCCTTGAGCGTCCAATCGAGCTTCTGGACGAGGGCGATCGCCTGGAGGTGGTCCAGGTTGAGCTTCCAGTTGCCGGCGATCAGGGGCACACGCGTGCGCCCGGGGGTTACTGCTGCCATCCGAGGACCTCCAGTCCAGGCAGACGCTTGCCCTCGAGGAACTCGAGGCTGGCGCCGCCACCAGTTGAGATGTGACCGAACTGGTCATCATCGAAGCCGAGCGCACGTACCGCTGCGGCCGAGTCACCGCCACCGACGACGCTCAGGCCGTCCGTGCGGGTGAGTGCTTCAGCGACCGCGCGCGTACCGGCGGCGAAGGGCGCGAGTTCGAACACGCCCATCGGGCCGTTCCAGAACACCGTCTTGGACGCGGCGACGATCTCGGCGAAGGCTGCAGCCGTGTCCGGTCCGATGTCGAGTCCGAGTCCTGAGGCACCGAACGGGGTGTCCTCGATGGCGTCGGCCGGGCGCACGACGTGCTCGGCGTCGGCACCGAACGCCGAGGCGACGACGACGTCGGTCGGCAGGACGATCGTCACGCCGAGCTCGTCGGCCTTCGCGAGGTACCCGCGGACGGTCTCGATCTGGTCCGCTTCGAGCAGGCTCGAGCCGACGGCGTGCCCCTGGGCGGCGAGGAAGGTGAACAGCATGCCACCGCCGATGAGCAGCGAGTCGACGCGCGGCAGCAGATGGCCGATGACGCCCAGCTTGTCGGACACCTTCGAGCCGCCGAGGACGACCGTGTAGGGGCGCTCCGGGGTCTCGGTGAGACGGTCGAGGACCTCGAGCTCGGCGGCGATGAGCAGCCCGGCAGCGCTCGGGAGCAGCTTCGCGAGCTCGTACACGCTCGCCTGCTTCCGGTGGACGACACCGAAGCCGTCGGAGACGACGACGTCGCCGAAGGCGGCGAGCTTGGCGGCGAACGCCTCGCGCTCTCCGGCGTCCTTGCTGGTCTCGGCGGAGTTGAAGCGCAGGTTCTCGAGCAGGACGACGTCGCCGTCGGTCTGTGCTGCGACGGCGTCGGTCGCGGCACTGCCGACGGTGTCGGCGGCGAAGGTCACGGGCTTGCCGAGGAGTTCGGACAGTCGCTGCGCGACGGGCGCAAGGCTGTACTTCGCGTCGGGTGTGCCGTCGGGGCGGCCGAGGTGCGAGACGACGACGACACGCGCACCCTGGTTGATGAGCGCGTTGAGGGTGGGGAGTGCCGCGCGGATGCGGCCGTCGTCGGTGATGACGCCGTCCTTGAGCGGAACGTTGAGGTCGAGGCGGACGACGGCTCGGCGACCGCTGAGGTCGCCCAGCGAGTCGAGGGTGCGGAGGGTCATGAGGAGGGTCTTTCTCTGCGCTGAGCCACGACCACCGACGAAGCCGAACGGGCGCCCCGAAGATGATTCAGGACGCCCGTTCGGACCATGCGGTGTCTGGCTGCTCGGGTGAGGAGTGCGGCAGACAGCCGGTTGGTTAGAGGCGGTCCGCGACGTACTCGGTGAGGTCGACGAGGCGGTTCGAGTAGCCCCACTCGTTGTCGTACCACGAGGCGACCTTGACCTGCGAGCCGATGACCTTGGTGAGGCCGGCGTCGAAGATCGAGGAGTGCGGGTCGGTCACGATGTCGCTCGAGACGATCGGGTCCTCGGTGTACTTCAGGATGCCCTTGAGGGGACCCTCGGCGGCAGCCTTGTACGCGGCGTTGATCTCCTCGACCGTGGCCGGGTTGGTCAGCTCGACCGTGAGGTCGGTGATCGAACCGGTCGGGACCGGGACGCGCAGGGCGTAGCCGTCGAGCTTGCCGACGAGCTCCGGGATGACCAGGCCGAGTGCCTTGGCTGCACCGGTGGAGGTCGGGATGATGTTGACGGCGGCGGCGCGTGCACGACGGAGGTCGCTGTGCGGGCCGTCCTGCAGGTTCTGGTCGGCGGTGTAGGCGTGGACCGTGGTCATGAGGCCACGCTCGATGCCGAAGTTGTCGAGCAGGACCTTGGCGAGCGGCGCGAGGCAGTTCGTCGTGCAGGACGCGTTCGAGATGATGTCGTGCGTCGCTGCGTCGTAGGTACCCTCGTTGACGCCGAGGACGATCGTGGCGACGTCGCTGCCCGTGGCGGGAGCCGAGACGAGGACCTTCTTGGCGCCGGCGGTGATGTGCTTGCGGGCGTCGTCGGACTTCGTGAAGCGACCGGTCGACTCGATGACGATGTCGACGCCGAGCTCGCCCCAGGGGAGGTCGGCGGGGTCGCGCTCCGCGAGCACGATGATGGGCTTGCCGTTGACGATGATCTTGTCGCCGTCGAGCTCGACCGTCGCGTCCAGACGACCCGTGATGGAGTCGTACTTCAGGAGGTGGGCGAGCGCCTTGTTGTCGGTGAGGTCGTTGACAGCGACGATCTCGAGGTCGCTGCCCTTGGCGAGGGCGGCGCGGAAGAAGTTGCGGCCGATGCGGCCGAAGCCGTTGATGCCGATCTTGACGGACACAGATGACTCCTGATACTGAGGCGCCAGACGGCGCGATTGTACGGTCTGCTCGGAGTGAGCGCCCTCCCCGAATGAGGAGGAAGGTGGTCCGTCCCGGCCCGTGGGACCGGGACGGACCGGTCAACTACGACAGTACCAGCAGGCCGTTGGTCTGCTTGCGCGCGACCTCGAAGCGTGCCTGGACGTCGGCCCAGTTGACGATGTTCCAGAACGCCTTGACGTAGTCGGCGCGGACGTTCTTGTAGTCGAGGTAGTAGGCGTGCTCCCAGACGTCGAGCAGCAGCAGCGGGACGGTGCCGGCCGGGAAGTTGCCCTGCTGGTCGAAGAACTGCTGGATGTTGATGCGCTGTCCGAGGGTGTCCCAGGTGAGCGCGGCCCATCCGGAACCCTGCACGCCGAGCGCAGCGGCGGTGAAGTGCGCCTGGAACTTGTCGAAGCTGCCGAAGTACTCGTCGACGGCCGACTCGAGCTCGCCGGTCGGCTTGTCGCCGCCGTCCGGGGAGAGGTTGTTCCACCAGATGGTGTGGTTGACGTGACCGCCGAGGTTGAACGCGAGGTCCTTCTCGAGCTTGTTGACGTTCGTGAAGTCGTTGGCGTCGCGGGCCTCAGCGAGCTTCTCGAGGGCCGTGTTCGCGCCAGCCACGTAGGTGGCGTGGTGCTTGTCGTGGTGGAGCTCGGTGATGGTCGCACTGATGTGCGGCTCGAGCGCACTGTAGTCGTACGGCAATTCGGGCAGTGAGTAAACAGCCATTCTTCGTGATCTCCTCGTGTTGTCCCGTGCGCTGTCTGCACACGGCTCTGAGCGTCATCACCCAGTCTAGTGAGCGGCAACCGTCGGGAGTCGGGGCTTGTTCCCAGCATGACGAACCGCGACGATGGCGGGTCGGCGAGGATTCACGAGCTGTTTCAGTCCTCGTAATCCGCCGGGAGGTTGGCGTCGGTGCCCGGGATGCCGAGATCGCTCGCGTGCTTGTCCGCCATGGCGAGCAGGCGCCGGATGCGGCCGGCGATGGCGTCCTTCGTCATCGGAGGGTCGGCGAAGTGGCCCAGTTCGTCGAGGCTGGCCTCACGGTGGTCGAGGCGCAGGGCACCGGCGTACTGCAGGTGGTCGGGGACCTCGTCGCCCAGGATCTCGAGGGCGCGCTCGACGCGCGCGCAGGCCGCCACGGCCGCCTGGGCGGAGCGGCGCAGGTTGGCGTCGTCGAAGTTGACGAGGCGGTTCGCGGTCGCCCGGACCTCCTTGCGCTGCCGCATCTCCTCCCAGGAGGTGACGGTGCCGGTGGCCCCCATGAGCGACAGCATGCCGCTGATCGCGTCGCCCTCGCGGATGACGACGCGGTGGATGCCGCGGACCTCCCGCGCCTTCGCGGAGACACCGATGCGGCCCGCGGCACCGACGAGCGCCATCGCGGACTCGTTGCCGGGGCACACGACGTCGAGCGACGCCGATCGGCCGGGGTCGGTGAGGGACCCGGTGGCGAGGAACGCCCCCCGCCAGACGGCGGCGAGTTCGTCGCGCGACCCGGTGGTCAGCCGGTTCGGCAGCCCGCGGACCGCACGCCGTCGGGCGTCCAGGAGTCCGGTCTGCCGGGCGAGGGTCTCGCCGCCCTCGATGACGCGCACCACGAACAGGCTCGGTTTGCCCGAGCTGCCGGGGTTCTGCACGAGGATCTCGCTGCGGATCCCGTAGAGCTCGCCGATGTCACGACGCACCCGCTGCGCGAGGGTCGGACTGTCGAGTTCGGCTTCGATCGCCACGCGCCCGGAGATCGTGTGGAGTCCGCCGGAGAAGCGGAGCAGGGACGCGAGTTCGGCCGCTCGGACCGAGTTGCGGGTCTCGCGGACGAGCGCCAGTTCGTTCTTGACGTCGGCGGTGAGGGCCACGGTGGTTCCTATCTGTCGTGATCGCGCCGTCGGAGTGCGGCGTCGATCCTGCATGTTCGCGATCCGGAGGCGTGGTGCCTCGGACCGTTCGGGCTCCGCCGCGGCTGCGTCGGGCCCGTGGGCGTCATTCGCGCCCGAGGTCTCGGTGCCGGACGTGCACGGCGACGCCGGACTGGTTCCGCAGCCGGTCGGCGAGTTCGAGGGCGACCGCGACCGAGCGGTGCTTGCCCCCCGTGCAGCCGACGGCGATGGTGACGTGACGCTTGTTCTCGCGCTGGTACCCGGCGAGGACGGGTTCGAGGGCGTGGGCGTAGCTCTCGAGGAACTCGGCGGCTCCGGTCTGCGAGAGCACGTACTCACTGACCTCGGGGTCCTGACCGCTCAGCGCACGCAGCTCCGGAACCCAGAACGGGTTCGGGAGGAACCGCATGTCGGCGACGAGGTCCGCATCAGGCGGCAGGCCGTACTTGAACCCGAAGCTCAGCACGGTGACCTGGACACCCGGTGTCTCCGCGCCGGCGAAGAGCTCACGGGTGGTCGTGGCGAGCTGGTGGATGTTGAGGTCGCTCGTGTCGATGATGACGTCGCTCGACTCACGGATCTCGCTCAGTCGGTGACGCTCCGCCACGATGCCGTCGAGGATCGTGCCTTCGCCCTGCAGCGGGTGCGGCCTGCGGACGGCTTCGAACCGGCGGACTAGCGCCGCGTCGGTCGCCTCCAGGAAGATCATGCGGAGGTGCGTCCCGCCCCGGAGCGCCGGCACGATCTCCTGCAGCTCGCTGAAGAAGTCGCGGCCGCGGACGTCGACCACCGCGGCGATCCGCGGCAGAC
The DNA here is from genome assembly GCF_003856975.1 of Plantibacter sp. PA-3-X8. Lineage (NCBI taxonomy): Bacteria > Bacillati > Actinomycetota > Actinomycetes > Micrococcales > Microbacteriaceae > Plantibacter > Plantibacter sp. PA-3-X8. Next base: position 2,984,981 of record NZ_CP033107.1, on the reverse strand, counting down.
GTGATCCGGCGCGCTCGGCGAGGTCGACGAGGGGACGGAGCATCTGCGGGGGCAGGTTGTCGACGACGTACCAGCCGAGATCCTCGAGCGCGTTCGCGACGGTGGAGCGTCCGGCGCCGGACATCCCCGTGACGATGAGGACTTCCTGCTGGTGCTGCGGCTGGCCCGGGGTCATCGACACGCTTTCCTCGAAGGTCTGAAGTCCCAGCCTACCCATTCCGCGAGGCCTGCGAGGGCTGTGCGGAGCCGGAGGTCAACGCCTCGTGCACCGTGGCCGCCAGTTTGTCGCCGATGCCCTTGACCTCGGTGATCTCGGCCGGCGTCGCGGTCTTCAGGCGGGCGACGGATCCGAAGTGCTTGAGCAGCTCACGGACCTTCGCCGGACCGAGCCCCGGGATCTCGCCGAGGACGGTCGAGATGTCGCGCTTCCGCTTCTGTCGCTGGAAACTGATGGCGAACCGGTGCGCCTCATCGCGGACCCGCTGGAGGAGGAACAGGGCTTCGCTCCCCCGCGGCAGGATCACCGGATACGGGTCGTCGGGCAACCAGATCTCCTCCAGTCGCTTCGCCAGTCCGCACAGGGTGATCCCGGTCAGGCCGGACTCCCCCAGCGCACGTGCGGCGGCGGCGACCTGTGGTTGCCCGCCGTCGACGATGAGGAGCTGCGGCGGGTAGGTGAACTTCCGGCGCTTGCGCTCCCCCGTGGTCTCGTCGACCGTCTCGACGGGCTCGGACGACGTCAGGTGCGCGAGTCGCCGGGAGACGACCTGGTAGATCGAGTCGGTGTCGTCGGTGGACTCGGCGACGCCGAAGCGGCGGTACTCGTCCTTGCGGGACAGCCCGTCCTCGAAGACCACCATCGACGCCACGATGTTGGTACCGCTCAGGTGCGAGACGTCGAAGCACTCGATCCGGAGCGGCGCCTCGGGCATCCCGAGCGCGTCGCGGATGTCCTCGAGCGCCTGTGTCCGGGCGACGAAGTCGGAGCTGCGTCGGGTCTTGTAGAGCATGAGTGCCTGCTTGGCGTTGACGACCGCGGTCTCCATGAGCGTCGCCTTCTCGCCGCGCTGGGCGACGCGGAGGGCGACCTTCGAGCCGCGGCGTTCGGCCAGCCAGTCCTCGAGGCTCTCGGCGTCGTCCGGCAGTTCCGGGACGAGCACCTCTCGCGGGACCTCGGTCCCGTTCGCGGCGGCGTACACCCGTTGGACGACGCTGTCGACGAGCTCGGCGGTGGACATGTCGAGCTCCTTGTCGACGGTCCACGACCGCACACCGCGGATGCGGCCGCCACGGACGATGAACTGCTGCACCGACGCGGCGAGCTCGTCGTGGTCGATGCCGAACAGGTCGGCGTCCACGGCGTCGCGCAGGACGACCGCGCTCTTCGCGAGCACCTGGTCGAGTGCCTGGAGCTGATCCCGGTAGACGGCCGCGGACTCGTAGTCCTGGCGGGCCGCTGCGGCCTTCATGTCGGCGGTGATGCGCGTCGTGAACCGGCGGTCGTTGCCGACCATGAACGAGACGAAGTCGTCGACGATCGCGCGATGCTCCTCGATGGTGACCTTGCCGGAGCACGGGCCGCCGCACCGCCCGATCTGCCCGGGGAAACAGGGCTTCCCCGAGGCCATGGCGCGCTTGTACGCCGAATCGGAGCAGGTGCGGATCGGGAAGACCTTGATCATGAGGTCGACCGTGTCGTGGACGGCCCAGATCTTCGGGTACGGACCGAAGTACTTGGCCCCCGGGATCCGGGTGTTCCGGGTGACCATGACGCGCGGCGCCTCGTCACCGAGGGTGACCGCGAGGTACGGGTACGACTTGTCGTCGCGGAACTTGACGTTGAACGGCGGGTCGTACTCCTTGATCCACGTGTACTCGAGCTGCAGCGCCTCGACGTCGCTGCCGACCGTCGTCCAGGTGACCCCGGTCGCGGTCGTCACCATGCGGCGCGTGCGCTCGTGGAGGGTGTGCAGGGGCGCGAAGTAGTTGCTGAGCCTCGCCCGGAGGTTCATCGCCTTGCCGACGTAGAGCACCCGGCCCGAGTCGTCGCTGAAGCGGTACACGCCGGGCATGGTGGGGATCTCCCCCGCCTTCGGCCGGTACGCCAGACCACTTCCGCCGCGGACGGCCGCCACGTCAGCCCGCCTTGCGGCTGCCGCCGGCCTCTGCCTCGAACAGTTCGTTCAGGAAGAAGCCCGTGTGGCTGCCGGGGACCGTCGCGAGGTGCTCCGGTGTCCCGGTGGCGAGGACCGTCCCACCACCGGCTCCACCCTCGGGGCCCATGTCGATGAGCCAGTCTGCGGACTTGATGACGTCGAGGTTGTGCTCGATCACGATGACCGTGTTGCCCTTGTCGACGAGCCCGCCGAGGACGAGCAGCAGTTTCCGGACGTCTTCGAAGTGCAGACCCGTGGTCGGCTCGTCGAGGACGTAGACACTGCGTCCGTTGCTCCGCCGCTGCAGCTCCGTCGCGAGCTTCACGCGCTGGGCCTCGCCACCGGACAGCGTCGTGGCGCTCTGGCCGAGACGGACGTAGCCCAGGCCGACCTCGACGAGCGTCTTCAGGAACCGGTGGATCGAGGAGATCGGCTCGAAGAAGTCGGCAGCCTCGGCGATCGGCATGTCGAGGACCTCGGCGATGTTCTTGCCCTTGTAGTGGATGGTCAGGGTGTCGCGGTTGTACCGCGCTCCCCCGCACACCTCGCAGGCAACGTAGACGTCGGGCAGGAAGTTCATCTCGATCTTGATCGTGCCGTCGCCCGAGCAGGCCTCACAGCGGCCGCCCTTGACGTTGAAGCTGAACCTGCCGGCGAGGTAGCCGCGGACCTTGGCCTCCTGCGTCTCCGCGAAGAGGTTGCGGATCTTGTCGAAGACGCCCGTGTACGTGGCGGGGTTCGAGCGCGGGGTGCGGCCGATGGGCGCCTGGTCGACGTGGACGACCTTGTCGAGGTGCTCCAGACCCGTGACCCTGGTGTGCTTGCCGGGCAGCTTGCGCGCGCCGTTCAGCTTGTTCGCCAGGACCCGGTACAGGACGTCGTTGACGAGCGAGGACTTCCCGGAGCCGCTCACGCCGGTGACGGCGGTGAGGACCCCGAGCGGGAAGTCCGCGCTGACTTTCTTCAGGTTGTTGGCCTGCGCTCCGATCACCTGGATCTGACGCTTCGTGTCGATCGGACGACGCTTCGCCGGGATCTCGATGGCCTTGCGGCCGGAGAGGTAGTCACCGGTGAGGGACTCGGTGTTGGCCTCGAGCGCCTCGTACGACCCGGAGTGCACGACACGGCCGCCGTTGACGCCCGCGCCGGGACCGATGTCGACGATCCAGTCGGCGGTGCGGATGGTGTCCTCGTCGTGTTCGACGACGATCAGCGTGTTGCCGAGGTCGCGCAGGGCCACGAGGGTCTCGATGAGACGGCGGTTGTCGCGCTGGTGCAGGCCGATGCTCGGTTCGTCGAGGACGTAGAGCACGCCGGTGAGTCCCGAGCCGATCTGCGTCGCGAGGCGGATGCGCTGCGCCTCTCCGCCCGAGAGGGAGCCGGCGGTCCGGGCCAGGTCGAGGTAGTTGAGTCCGACCTGGATCAGGAAGTCGAGTCGGACCTTGATCTCGCGCAACACCTGCGCGGCGATGTGGGCCTCGCGGTCGCTCAGCTCGAGGCGGTCCATGAACGCGCGGGCGTCGGAGAGGCTCAGTTCGGCGACCTCGGCGATGTTGTGCTCGTGGATCAGGACGGAGAGGACCTCGGGCTTGAGGCGACGACCGCCGCAGACCTGGCACGGGACTTCGCGCAGGTACTCGGACCAGCGCACGCGCTGGCTGTCGGTGTCGGCCTGGAGGTACTGACGCTCGATGTACGGGATGACGCCCTCGAAGCCCGAGGAGTAGCTCATCTCGCGGCCGAAGCGGTTCTTCCACTTGACCTTGACCTTGAAGTTGTCGCCGCGGAGCACCGCCTCCTGGACCGACGCCGGCAGGTCGCGCCAGGGGGTGTCGAGCGAGAAGTCGAGGTCGCGGGCCAGCCCGCCGAGCAGCTTCTCGTAGTACTGGTAGAGCCCCTTGCCCTGGGTGGTCCACGGGACGATGACGCCCTCGTTGATGCTGAGCTCCTCGTCGCCGAGGAGCAGCTCCGCGTCGACCGACATGCGCGTGCCGAGGCCCGAGCACTCCGGGCAGGCGCCGAACGGGGCGTTGAACGAGAACGTCCGCGGCTCGATCTCCGTCAGCTGCAACGGGTGGTTGTTCGGACAGGAGAGCTTCTCGGAGAAGGTGCGCCAGGCGTCGTCGCCCTCCTCGTCGACGAAGTTGATCGTCACGAGGCCGTCGGTGAGCTGCAGTGCCGTCTCGAGGGAGTCGGTCAGGCGACCGAGGATCTCGGGCCCGGCGACGAGGCGGTCGACGACGACCGCGATGTCGTGCTTGACCTGCTTCTTGAGGGTCGGCGGTTCCGCGAGCTGGATCGCCTCGCCGTCGACGATGGCGCGCGCGAAGCCCTTGGCCGAGAGCTCCTTGAAGAGGTCGACGAACTCGCCCTTCTTCTGGCTCACGACGGGGGCGACGATCTGGTAGCGGCGTCGCTCCTCGAGCTCCATCAGCTGGTCGGCGATCTGCTGCACCGTCTGACGCTGGATGACCTCGCCGCAGACCGGGCAGTGCGGGACGCCGATGCGCGCCCAGAGCAACCGCATGTAGTCGTAGACCTCGGTGATCGTCCCGACGGTCGACCGGGGGTTGCGGTTCGTGGACTTCTGGTCGATCGAGACCGCGGGGCTCAGGCCCTCGATGAAGTCGACGTCCGGGCGGTCCACCTGACCGAGGAACTGGCGGGCGTACGCCGAGAGCGACTCGACGTAGCGTCGCTGGCCCTCGGCGAAGATCGTGTCGAAGGCGAGTGAGGACTTCCCCGAGCCCGAGAGACCAGTGAAGACGACGAGCGAGTCGCGAGGGATCTCGAGGTCGACGTTCTGAAGATTGTGGACGCGGGCACCGCGGACGCTGAGCGTGGAGTGGTGATCTACCTTGGCAATTGACACCCTTCGAGTCTACGCAGCACCACCGACACCGGACTCCCGAGCGGTGTCTGTGGTACTGCGCTCTCAGCGAAGCGGCGGACTAGATGTGCCCGGCCTTGGCCATTTGTCGAAGTTCCTGCTTGAGTTCGGAGACCTCGTCGCGGAGACGGCCGGCGAGTTCGAACTTGAGCTCCGCCGCGGCGGCCAGCATCTGCGCGTTGAGGTCCGCGATGATCGACTCGAGGTCGTTCGCGCCCTCGGCGGCGATGCCCTCCCGCCGCAGGTTCGGCGTCGGGCTCTTCTTCTTGCCGTTGTCGCGTCCGGCGAGCAGTGCCGCGGTGTCCGCGCCTTCCCGGGCGAGCGCCTCGGTGATGTCTGCGATCCGCTTGCGCAGCGGCTGCGGATCGATCCCGCGCTCCTCGTTGTAGGCGACCTGCTTCTCGCGGCGACGGTCCGTCTCCTCGATCGCGCGCTTCATCGAGTCGGTCAGGACGTCGGCGTACATGTGGACCTCGCCGGACACGTTGCGGGCGGCGCGACCGATCGTCTGGATGAGCGACGTGGACGAGCGCAGGAAGCCCTCCTTGTCGGCGTCGAGGATCGCGACGAGCGAGACCTCCGGGAGGTCGAGGCCCTCTCGCAGCAGGTTGATGCCGATGAGGACGTCGTAGACGCCCTGCCGGAGTTCGCTCAACAGCTCGACCCGCCGCAGGGTGTCGACGTCGGAGTGCAGGTAGCGGACGCGCACGCCGGCCTCGGTCAGGAAGTCGGTGAGCTCCTCCGCCATCTTCTTGGTGAGGGTGGTGACGAGGACGCGTTCGTCGCGCTCGGCGCGGACCCGGATCTCCTCGAGGAGGTCGTCGATCTGGCCGTTGGAGGGCTTCACGATGATCGCCGGGTCGACGAGGCCGGTCGGGCGGATGATCTGCTCGACGATGCCGTCCGCGATGCCCATCTCGTACTTGCCCGGCGTCGCCGAGAGGTACACCGTCTGGCCGACGCGGTTCTTGAACTCGTCCCACCGGAGCGGGCGGTTGTCCATCGCACTCGGGAGTCGGAACCCGTGCTCGACGAGGGTGCGCTTGCGGGAGGCGTCGCCCTCGAACATCGCGCCGATCTGCGGGACGGTGACATGCGACTCGTCGATGACGGTGAGGAAGTCGTCGGGGAAGTAGTCGAGGAGGCAGTTCGGTGCCTCGCCGGCCGAGCGGCCGTCGATGTGGCGCGAGTAGTTCTCGATGCCGGAGCAGAAGCCGATCTGCTGCATCATCTCGAGGTCGAAGGTGGTGCGCATGCGGAGCCGCTGGGCCTCGAGGAGCTTGCCCTCGCGTTCGAGCGACTGGAGCCGCTCCGCCAGCTCCTCCTGGATGGTGCCGATGGCGCGCTGGATCGTCTGCGGGCTGGCGGCGTAGTGGGAGGCCGGGAACACCGACACCGCGTCGAGCTTCTTCACGACGTCGCCGGTGAGCGGGTGCAGGGCGTAGAGGGCCTCGATCTCGTCGCCGAAGAACTCGATGCGGATCGCGAGCTCCTCGTAGACCGGGATGATCTCGATGGTGTCGCCGCGCACACGGAAGTTGCCGCGCGAGAAGTCGACGTCGTTGCGGTTGTACTGCATACCGACGAACTTGCGGATGAGTCGGTCGCGCCCGATGCTCTGCCCGACCTGCAGCGCCGCCATCGCCTCCAGGTACTCCTCCGCCGCACCGAGGCCGTAGATGCACGACACGGTCGACACGACGATGACGTCGCGACGGCTCAGCAGCGAGTTGGTGGTCGAGTGCCGCAGCCGCTCGACCTCGGCGTTGATCGACGAGTCCTTCTCGATGAAGGTGTCGGTCTGTGGGACGTAGGCCTCGGGCTGGTAGTAGTCGTAGTAGGAGACGAAGTACTCGACCGCGTTGTTCGGCATGAGCTCGCGGAACTCGTTCGCCAGCTGGGCCGCGAGCGTCTTGTTGTGCGCGAGGACGAGCGTCGGGCGCTGGACGGCTTCGATGAGCCAGGCGGTCGTCGCGGACTTGCCGGTACCTGTGGCGCCCAACAGGACGACGTCGGTCTCGCCGGCGTTGATGCGCCCGGACAGCTGCTCGATGGCGGCGGGCTGATCGCCGCTCGGCTCGTACTCGCTGATCACCTCGAAGGGGCGGACGGCGCGTGTTGGTTCCATGCTCCGAGTCTACGGAGGGCCACCGACACCACTGCCCCGCTTCGCCCACAGCGGAGCGCGCGAAGCGCTCAGACGCCGTCCTGACGGTCGGGCGCCCGTACAGCGGCCGCGGCGGCGCGGTGCCAGACCGCGTCGACCTGGCTGAGGGTGTGCTCGAGCGAGCCGGCGGTGTCGATCACCACGTCGGCGACGGCGGCGCGCTGCTCCTCGGTCGCCTGGGCCGCGATCCGTCGTTCCGCCTCGCCCCGGTCGAGCCCGCGGAGGTCGACGAGCCGACGGGCGCGCTCCCCCTCCGGAGCTGCGGCGACGACCACGAGGTCGAACTCGTCGGCGCGGCCGGTCTCGACGAGCAGCGGGACGTCGTAGACGACGACGGCGCCGGGGTCGCTCGAGGCTTCGGCGATCCGGGCCTGTGAACACCGCTTGACCTCCGGGTGCACGATGGCGTTGAGGTCGGCCCGCGCCTGGTCGTCGGCGAAGACGATGGAGCCGAGCGCAGCTCGGTCGAGTGCTCCGTCGGGCCCGATCACGTCGGCGCCGAAGCGCTCCGCGATGGCGGCCAGTCCCGGGGTCCCCGGCTCGACGGCCTCTCGTGAGAGGACGTCCGCGTCGATGACGACGGCGCCGTGTTCAGCGAGCCGGGCAGCGATGGTCGATTTGCCGGAGGCGATCCCGCCGGTGAGGCCGATGAGGTACATGTCAGCCAGCGTACCCGCGGAGCGTGCAGCGCCTTCGACGAGCGCCCCTCGCACAACGCAGCAGGGGGCCGCCCGAAGGCGACCCCCTGCTGGACACCGACGCTGGTCGGCGCTGGTGGGACTAGTTGCTCGAGAGCTTCTCGCGGAGGGCCGCGAGGGACTCGTCGTCAGCGAGCGTGCCGCCGCCGGCGGAGTCGCTCGAGAACGAGGAGCCGGCCGACGAGGACGCGGTCGACGAGGAAGCCTGGTTGGCCTCTTCGACGGCTGCGGCAGCGACCTGCTTCTTGTGCGCTTCCCAACGAGCCTGGGCGGCAGCGTAGTCCTGCTCCCACTTCTCGCGCTCGGCGTCGAAGCCTTCCTTCCACTCCTGCGTCTCGGCGTCGAAGCCCTCGGGGTACTTGTAGTTCCCGAGCTCGTCGTACTCCGTGAGCATGCCGTAGAGGGCCGGGTCGAACTCGGTGCCCTCGGGGTCGACACCCTCGTTGGCCTGCTTGAGGCTCAGCGAGATGCGGCGACGCTCGAGGTCGATGTCGATGACCTTGACGAAGACCTCTTCGCCGACCGAAACGACCTGCTCGGCGAGCTCGACGTGCTTGCCGGAGAGCTCCGAGATGTGCACGAGTCCCTCGATGCCGTCTGCGACGCGGACGAACGCACCGAACGGGACGAGCTTGGTGACCTTACCCGGTGCAACCTGGCCGATGGCGTGGGTGCGGGCGAAGACCTGCCACGGGTCCTCCTGGGTCGCCTTGAGCGACAGCGAGACGCGCTCGCGGTCCAGGTCGACCTCGAGGATCTCGACGGTGACTTCCTGACCGACCTCGACGACCTCGCTGGCGTGCTCGATGTGCTTCCAGCTGAGCTCGGAGACGTGGACGAGACCGTCGACGCCGCCGAGGTCGACGAACGCGCCGAAGTTGACGATCGAGGAGACGACGCCCTTGCGGACCTGTCCCTTCTGGAGGTTGTTGAGGAAGGTGGTGCGGCTCTCGGACTGCGTCTGCTCGAGGAGCGCACGGCGCGACAGGACCACGTTGTTGCGGTTCTTGTCGAGCTCGAGGATCTTCGCCTCGATCTCCTGGCCGAGGTACGGCGTGAGGTCGCGGACGCGGCGCAGCTCGATGAGCGAGGCCGGGAGGAAGCCACGGAGGCCGATGTCGACGATGAGGCCGCCCTTGACGACCTCGATGACCGAACCGGTGACGACGCCGTCGGATTCCTTGATCTTCTCCACGTCGCCCCAAGCACGCTCGTACTGTGCGCGCTTCTTCGACAGGATCAGACGGCCTTCCTTGTCCTCCTTCTGGAGAACGAGAGCCTCGATCGTGTCGCCGACGTTGACGACCTCGGAGGGGTCGACGTCGTGCTTGATGGAGAGTTCACGCGAGGGGATGACACCCTCGGTCTTGTAGCCGACGTCGAGGAGGACCTCGTCGCGGTCGATCTTCACGACGGTGCCCTCGATGAGGTCGCCGTCGTTGAAGAACTTCAGAGTCTTTTCGACCGCTGCGAGGAAGTCCTCAGCAGATCCGATGTCGTTGATTGCGACCTGCTTGGGGGCGGTCGTTGCGCTTGTCATGTAGTAATTGCTCCAGGTGGACAATGATTCAGGCCAGCCTCGCGCACGGCTCCGGATCCGTGGATGACCACGGACGTTGATCGAAGCGATGCTGTTGTGTGAACCGATCCGGGGATCGGTGTCGCTCTGCGAGACGGGCAGGCGGATAGGACGTCACAATTGTGACAGTCCAGTCTAGCGATTTTCCGGGTGCGCCGGCAAGCCGCGGTCGGAGAGGATGTCCCGCAGTGCTGGATCGAGCGTCGGGTGCTCGAACCGGTAGCCCGCCCGCAGCAACCGCTCCGGCATCGCCCAGCGACTCTTCAGGACCAGTTCGCTCTCGGTCCGCAGGATGGACATCCCGATCTCCAGCAACCAGCGGGGCGCGGGGAGGCCGACCGGCATCCCGAGCGCGTACCGCAGGGTCCGCATGAATCCGCGGTTGTCGGTGGGGTTCGGGGACGTCACGTTGACGACCCCGTCGAGTTCGGGACGGCCACGGAGGAACCGGACGATGCCGACGACGTCGTCAAGATGGATCCAGCTGAACCGCTGCCGTCCGCCCGGCGTCCCGAACCGGTGATCCGTGCCGGCGGCACGACGCGATCGGGAACTGGGCCAGTGACCGTCCCGTTGGGGTCCGCCGAGGCCGAGGCGCGCCAACCAACGGAGCGGGGTGAGCGCTCCGCCGTCGCCCAGGACGATCGCGATGCGGAGGGCGACCCGTCGTGTCCCGGGCAGCTCGTCCGCGAAGAACACCTGCTCCCAGGCGGTCGCGACGTCGACGGAGAACCCGGAACCGATCTCGCCGTCGTCCTCCGTCATCGGGCGGTCGTCGGCATGGCGGTAGATCGTGGCGGTCGACGAGTTGATCCACAGCGGCGGAGGCGAGGCGGCTGCACGCACCGCCCGCGCCAGCTCCGTCGTCGTGTCCACGCGGGACCGGAGGATCTCGGCGCGGTTCGACGGGGTGTAGCGACAGTTCACACTCTTCCCGGCGAGGTTGACCAGGAGGTCGGCACCGTCGACCAGCCGGGCGATGCCCGTGTGGTCACCCCACCGCGCGTCGGCGGCACCGCGCCCGATGACGGAGACGGTGGCGCCGTCGGCCCGGAACGACTCGACCAGACGACGCCCGATGAACCCGGACGCGCCGGCGACGACGATCCGTTCGGTCGTCATCCGAGCATCGCCGACCGCAGCGTGTCGAGCCCGACGCCACCGAGGTCCAGTGCCCGACGGTGGAAGTCCTTGATGTCGAAGGCGTCCCCGGCGCGGCGGGCCGCGTCGTCGCGGAGCTGTTCCCAGATGCGCTGGCCGATCTTGTACGACGGCGCCTGGCCGGGCCAACCGAGGTACCGGTTGACCTCGAACCGGACGAACTCCGGCGACATGTTGACGTTGCGACCCATGAAGTCGAAGGCGTACTCGGCGGTCCAGGTCCCGCTGCCGTCCGGGAGCGGCTTGCCGAGGTGCACGCCGATGTCGAGGACGACGCGGGCAGCGCGCATCCGCTGACCGTCGAGCATGCCCAGGCGGTCCGCCGGGTCGTCGAGGTATCCGAGCTGTTCCATCAGGCGCTCGGCGTAGAGCGCCCAGCCCTCGGCGTGGCCGGAGGTGCCGGCGAGCTGTCGACGCCAGAGGTTGAGCGTCTTCCGGTTGACGACGGCCTGCCCGATCTGCAGGTGATGTCCTGGCACACCCTCGTGGTAGACGGTCGTGAGCTCGCGCCACGTGTCGAACTCGGTGACGCCGGCGGGGACGGACCACCACATGCGGCCAGGGCGAGAGAAGTCGTCCGTCGGGCCGGTGTAGTAGATCCCACCCTCCTGCGTCGGCGCGATCATGCACTCGAGCGCGCGGATCTCCTGCGGGATGTCGAAGTGCGTCCGCCCCAGCTCCTCGACCGCACGGTCACTCGTCTCCTGCATCCACCGCTGGAGCGCGTCGGTGCCGTGCAGCTTGCGCGCCGGATCCTGTTCGAGGAAGGCGACCGCCTCCTCGACGGACGCGCCGGGGAGGATCTCGTTCGCGATCGCCTCCTGCTCCGACACCATGCGCGCCAGTTCCTCGATGCCCCACTCGTAGCTCTCGTCGAGGTCGACCGTCGCGCCGAGGAAACGGCGGGACTGCAGCGCGTAGAGCTCGCGGCCGATGGCGTCCTCCTGGGTTGCAGCAGGCAGCAGTTCGTGCGCGAGGAAGTCCGCCAGACGGTTGTAGGCGACGGCTGCGGCACCGGCACCCGTCGAGAGTTCGCCGGCGAGGGACGCCGGGAGCTGGCCGTCCGCCGGTCCGGCGTTGGCGGCGAAGCCGATGAAGAACCCGTCGCCGGCGCCGGTGCGGAGGACCTGCTCGTACACCTCGGCCACCTGACGGCGTGCCGGGGTGATCCCCCGGGCGATGCCCGCGCGCAGGGTCTCGATGTACCCGTCGACCGCGTCCGGCAACGCGCCGAGGCGGGTCCGGATGGTGCTCCAGTCCTCGACCGTGGCCGTCGGCATCAGGTCGAAGACGTCGCGCAGCTCCTGCGACGGCGACGCGATCACGTTGAGGTCGCGGTACTGGAGACCGGCCTCCGACGAGGCGAGGTCGAGCTCCAGCTCCGCCGAGAGGTCGGTCTGGGTGACGCGGTCGACGGCGTCGACCGGTGCGGCGGACCGCAGCTCGCGAAGCGTGCGCGACGCGGCTTCGATGTACGCCTCGTGCCCGGCCGGCGAGTAATCGCCGTACCGTCCGCCGATGTCCGTGCGGCCGATGTAGGTACCGACCTCCGGCTTCAGCTGGACGAGGGTCTCCACCCAGCTCTCGGCGATGACGTCGATCGGTGTGCTCTGACGAGGTTCTTCGTGGGACATGACGTCGAGCCTAGTCCGCACCCGTCCGGCGCCGGGTGCGGACCTGCGGGGCGCTCAGTGGGCTGCGGCGTCCCAATCGTGCCCGCGGCCGATCTGGACCTCCAGCGGCACCGACAGCTCGGCGGCACCCGCCATCTGTGCTCGGACGATGCGCTCCAGGGCGTCCCACTCCCCTTCTGCGACCTCGAAGATCAGTTCGTCGTGCACCTGCAGCATCATCTGCGAGCTGAGGGATTCGGAGCGCAGCTCGGACTCGATGCCGATCATGGCGCGCTTCATGATGTCGGCGGCCGAACCCTGGATCGGGGCGTTCAGCGCCTGACGTTCGGCGTTCTCCCTGACCAGTCGGTTGGGGCTCGAGAGCTCGGGGAAGAGCCTCCGACGACCGAAGATCGTCTCGGTGTAGCCGTCGAGCTTCGCCTGCTCGACGACGTTGCGCAGGTAGTCGCGGACCGCACCGAAGCGCTCGAAGTAGTCGACCATGAGCTGCTTCGCCTCAGCGCTCGAGATCCGCAGCTGCTTCGAGAGCCCGAACGCGCTCAGACCGTAGGCGAGTCCGTACGACATCGCCTTCACCTTGTTGCGCATCGCGGGCGTGACGTCCTCGGCGGCGACGCCGAAGATGCGCGCGCCGACGAAGCGGTGGAGGTCCTCGCCGGATTTGAACGCCTCGATGAGGCCGGCGTCGCCGGAGAGGTGCGCCATGATCCGCATCTCGATCTGCGAGTAGTCGGCGGTCAGCAGGGTCTCGTACCCGGAGCCGGCTTGGAAGGCGGCACGGATGCGGCGTCCCTCCTCGGTGCGCACGGGGATGTTCTGCAGGTTCGGGTCGGTCGAGGAGATCCGACCGGTGCTGGTCCCGATCTGCACGTACGTCGTGTGGATGCGGCCGTCGGGCGTGATCGCCTTGTCGAGCGTCTCCACGATCTGGCGGAGCTTCGTCGCATCGCGGTGTTCGAGGAGAAGCCCGAGGAACGGATGCGGGCTCTTCTCCTGGAGATCGGCCAGGGCGCCGGCGTCCGTCGAGAAGCCCGTCTTGTTGGCGCGTGTCTTCGGCATGGCGAGCTGGTCGAAGAGGACCTCCTGCAGCTGCTTCGGTGATCCGAGGTTGACCTCGCGGCCGATCTCCTCATACGCGTTGCTCGCGAGCTCCGCGGCCCGGTTGCCGAGCTGCTCGGACAGGCCGCTCAGGATATCGTGGTCGACCGTCACGCCGGTCAGCTCCATGTGGGCCAGCACCTGGAGGACCGGCAGCTCCATGTCGAGCAGGACGCCGAGTGACCCGGCGTCGAGCGCCGTGCGGGTCGCCTCGGCGACGCGGAGGGCGTACCAGGCGGTGCCGCCGGCACCCACGGGGTCGGTCTCGGGGACGAGCTGGTTCGGGTCGGCGACCGGCATCGTCTCGTCGAGATAGCGCGTGATGAGGTCGGCGATCGTCTTGTCGCCGCCGCTCGGACGCAGGAGCCAACCGGCGACCGCGGTGTCGTAGCCGAGACCGCCGACCGTCAGGCCGGCGCGCGTGACCGCCTGGAGCTGCGGCTTGGCGTCGTGCATGATCTTCGGGGCGTCGCTCGCCAACCACGCCTCGAGCGGCGCGTAGTCGGCCTCACCGGGACGCCAGGCGAGCGAGACGATCTCCGTGGGCGTCGCGAGGCCGGCTGCGACCGGCAGGCCTCCGTCGAGGTCGAGGTGGAGACCGATCCCGGCGGGATGTGCGGCGACGGCACGGGTGATCCACGCCTCGAGCTCTTCGTCGAGCAGCTCCTTCTGCGGTGGCATGACCATGCCGCCCGCCTGCGGCGCGGACACATCCGTGTTGGCCTCGAGTCCGTCGAGTTTGAGGACCCGATCGAGCAGCGTGCGGAACTCGAGCCGCCCGAAGACGGCCGCCACCGCGTCCGCGTCGATCGGTCGGCGTTCGAGGTCCTTCGGTCCGACAGGCAGTTCGACGTCGGTGAGGAGCCGGTTGAGGCGGCGGTTGCGGACCGCGTTCTCCTTGTGCTCGCGGAGGCTCTCCCCCACCTTGCCGGCGATCTCGTCGGCGCGCTCGAGGATCTGCTCGAGGGAGCCGAACTGGTTGAGCCACTTCACGGCGGTCTTCTCGCCGACCTTCGGGATGCCCGGGAGGTTGTCGCTCGTCTCGCCGACGAGCGCCGCGATCTCCGGGTACTGCTCCGGCCGGATGCCGTAGCGCTCGAAGACTTTGGCTCCGTCGTACCGGGTGAGCGCGGAGACGCCCTGGCTCGACGGGTACAGCAGGGTGACGTCGTCGGTGACGAGCTGGATGGTGTCGCGGTCGCCGGAGACGACGAGCACGCGGAAGCCCTCCTCCGCGCCCTGCTTGGCGAGGGTGGCGAGGATGTCGTCGGCCTCGTAGTCCTCTTTGCTGATCGTCGTGATGTTCATCGCCTTGAGCGCCTCTTCGAGCAGCGGCACCTGTCCCTTGAACTCCGCCGGGGTCTCACCCCGCGTGCCCTTGTACTCGGGGTACTCGCGGGTGCGGAAGGAACGGCGCGAGATGTCGAACGCCACGGCGATGTGACTCGGGTTCTCGTTCTTGAGCAGGCTGATCAGCATGGAGATGAAGCCGTGGATGGCGTTCGTGTGCTGACCGTCGCGGGTTTGGAAGCTGTCGACCGGCAGGGCGTAGAACGCCCGGAATGCGAGCGAGTGGCCGTCGACGACGAGGAGGGTAGGCTTTTCTGATTCCGACACGCGCCCAGCCTACAAGCCGGTGCCGACACGGCTCAGGCCCGATCCGAAGGTGGACATGACGAACGAGACCGACGACGCACTCGAGTTCCTGCGGACGAGGGGCAGCGGCGCACTCGCCGCCAAGATGGGCATCGAGTTCACCGAGTTCACGGTGCAGCGATCCGTCGCCACCATGCCCGTCGAGGGCAACACCCAACCCGCGATGCTGCTGCACGGTGGGGCGTACGTCGTGCTCGGCGAGTCCCTCGGCTCCATGGCCGCCAACCTCTTCGCGGGCCCGGGCAAACTCGCGGTCGGCATCGACATCAACGCGACGCACACCAGGTCCGCCACCGAGGGCCTCGTGACAGGTGTCTGCACCCCGATCCACCTCGGTCGCTCGCTCACCGTGCACGAGATCGCCGTCACCGACGAGCAGGGACGACGATGCTCCACGATCCGCATCACGAACCTCATCAAGGACGCACCGACCGGCTGACGAGCCCGGCACCGGACACAGCAGAGCGGCCCGCCCCCGAGGGGACGGGCCGCTCTTGCGACGAGGGAGGAGCGCTACTTCTTGGCGCTGAGCTGCTCGATGATGGCCTGCGCGACATCGTGCATGGTGAGGCGGCGGTCCATGGAGGCCTTCTGGATCCAGCGGAACGCCTCGGGCTCGGTGAGGCCCATCTTCTCGTTGAGGAGGCCCTTCGCCCGGTCGACGAGCTTGCGGGTCTCGAAGCGCTCGACCATGTCGGCGACCTCGGCCTCGAGGGTGATGATCTGCTGGTAGCGCGAGAGGGCGATCTCGATCGCGGGAAGGAGGTCGTTCGGCGTGAACGGCTTCACGACGTAGGCGAGGGCACCTGCCTCACTCGCCCGCTCGACGAGCTCCTTCTGGCTGAAGGCCGTGAGGAGGACCACCGGGGCGATGTGCGCCTTACCGATGCGCTCGGCCGCGGAGATGCCGTCGAGCTGAGGCATCTTGACGTCCATGATCACGAGATCCGGACGGAGTTCCGTCGCGAGGGCGACAGCGGTCTCGCCGTCGCCGGCCTCGCCGACGACCTCGAAACCGTTGTCGCGGAGGATCTCGACGATGTCGAGGCGGATGAGGGATTCGTCCTCAGCGACGACGACGCGCCGTGGGGCTGCGGGAGGGGTCTCTTGCTCGGTCACCCTCAAATCCTACGGTACTCTGATGCAGGTTGCTGTTCGCCGTGCGGCGGACGCGCCGGTGTGGCGGAATGGCAGACGCGGAGCACTCAAAATGCTTTGTCGAAAGACGTGTGGGTTCGAGTCCCACCACCGGTACCGCGAACGAGTGGGAAAGCCCTCCGGGCGCACTCAACATGCTTTGTCGAAAGACGTGTGGGTTCGAGTCCCACCACCGGTACCGCGAACGAGTGGGAAAGCCCTCCGGGCGCACTCAACATGCTTTGTCGAAAGACGTGTGGGTTCGAGTCCCACCACCGGTACCGCGAACGAGTGGAATCCCAGTTGGGTGCACTCAACATGCTCTGCCGACACAGCTTGCGCAAGCCCCTGCGGGAGGTGTCGGCGACGCCGTAGCGTACCGTCGAGAGCACGGCGTACCTCACGTCGTCCGACACGATGGGACCCGACACCATGACCGCAGAGCACACCGACCCGCGCCAGGACGTCCACGACGCCAGCACCGACGACCGGCTCCAGGGCATCCTCGTGCAGGTCGCAGCCGACCGGTCCCTCACTCCCGACCTCGACGTCCGGGCAGCGCTGGCGGACCGTCTCAGTGACCAGGGCATCGACGTCGACGCCGCCGAGCTCGACCGTCTCGTCGGCTCACTCCCGGGTCAGCCCGGCGAAGAGCCCGGACCGTTCCTCACGGACGGCGCGACCTCGGCCGACGACGCGAACTGATCAGAAGCCGCGCTCGACGGCGGCGGCCGGACCGTCGGCCTCCGTCGTCAGCTCCGGTCCGCCGACGGCGTCGCCCGTCCACGTGTCGACCCGCCAACCGGTGGTCGTGTCCCCGTCGACGATGATGACGCCCGTGTTCGTGATGGGGTGCGTGCCGATGAAGTGTCCGTCGACGTTCGCCCCGCGCAGCCCGAGCCAGGACCGGAGCATCGCTCCGTGGCTCACGACCACCACGCTCTCCAGTCCGGAACCCTCGAGCTCCTCGATCACGGCGTCGAAGCGCGCGAACACCTCGTGGCCGTTCTCGCCGCCCGGCATCCGGGTGTCGAGGTCTCCCATCGCCCACGCCACGATGGTGTCGATGTAGACCTGGACGGCCTCGGGCGACCCGAGCATCTCGTTGTCGCCGGCGCTGATCTCCCGGAGTCCGTCACGGACGATCACGGGAAGCCCGCTGACTTCGGCGACAGGTGCGGCGGTCTGCTGCGCCCGCACCGCGGTGGAGGCGTAGACCGCGTCGATCCGCTCCCCCACGAGCGCTTTGGGGAGGGCGGCCGCCTGCGTCTCGCCGAGGTCGGTGAGGACGGCGCCGGGGATCGCGGTGTCGAGCAGGCCGGCGACGTTGGACGAGGTCTGACCGTGTCTGATGAGGATGAGGCGCATACCTCCAGGGTAGGCGAGCGACCGGACGGCGGTCATCTCCCGGTGCGGAGTGTGCCGGGATCAGCTGCGCGGGGTCCACTGCGGTTCGGCGCTCCCCAGGACCGCCGCCGGGGACGCATGGTCGTCGAAGGCGCTGAGCCCGGGGCGGGCCGTCGTCACCGCACCGTGGGTCACCAGGCACCGCGCTCCCGGGAGGTCCGACGGCGGGCGTTCCTCGGATCGTGGCAGTCGCTGGAGCGCCGCACCGACGCGGGCGAGCGACACCGACGACCGGCCGGCATCACCGCCGCCGACGACCGCCGCCACGTCGTCGACGATGGCCGCCGCCAGCAGGTATCCCGCGCTGTGGTCGAGCGCCTGAGCAGGCAGGGCACCCGGGGCGCCGTCCTTCCCTTCGACCAGCGCGATGCCCGTGGCGGCCTGGACCAGGCTGTCGAAACCGCGTCGATCACCCCAGGGCCCCGTCGTACCCCAGGCGTCGACGGAGCCGGTGACCAGACCGTCGCGACCTCGCAGACCGAGGCGCTCAAGGGCGTGTGGTCGGTACCCCGTCACCAGGATGTCGGCCTCGTCGCTCAGCGTCTGCAGTGTCGCGAGGCCGCGCGGTGTCGACGCGTCGAGCGCCGCTGTCCGCTTCCCCTGGCCGCTGTCGGTGTGCTGCCACGGGATCTCGGGGACCTGCGGTGGATCCACGCGCAGGACGTCCGCGCCGAGGAGCGCGAGGGTCCTCGTGGACACCGGACCGGCGATCACCCGCGTCAGGTCGAGGACGCGGAGGCCGCGCAAGGGTTGCCGCCTCGTCGGCCGCACCCACGAGGCGATCCTCGAGCCGGTGGAGCCACCGTGGCGCCTGACGAGCGGTCCGTCACCGACCGAGGCCTGCGGTGTGGACGACCATTCGGCAGCGCTCCGGACGGCGACGAGCAGTGCGCCGACCCCGGCGGCCTCCGATTCCAGGTCGAGAGCCGAGCGGGAGGCGATCGCCGAGGCGAGCTCTGCGCGGGTGGCATCGTCGCCGATCCCGAGCATGGCGCTCAGGCGGCGACGATGGTGGGGGTAGTTCGCGTGCGTGCGCACCCAGCCGTCGGCCGCGGCGAAGAAGCCGGACAGTGGCGCGAACGCGTCCACGGCTGCTCCGTCGATCCGCAACAGGCGGTCGCTCTGGTAGGCCGCGGCGATCCGCTCGAGGTCGAGAGCCGTGTGCATCGGCTCGTATCCGAGGGCGATGCGGAGTCGGTCGGCGGCATCCTCCACGGCGCCGACGGCGGCCGCGGCGAGCTCCAGGACGGCGAATCGGGAGGCCAGGAGTCCCGCCGCACCGGTCGCCTCACGGTCGATTCCTCCCGGGTCCAGGCCCACGGCGATGCGGAGGGTGTCGTCGACGAGGACGGAACGGTTCATGGGCATCAGGCTAGACCCACGGCCTCCGGAATCGCGGTGCCACCGCACACCCGGCGGACGACGAAGGCCGTGGTCCCCGTACGGGAGGACCACGGCCTTCGCTGCTGTCGACGACTAGAGGACGTCGCCCACCTTGTGGACGCGGATGTCGTTCGTCGTCCCGGGGATGCCGGGAGGGGAACCGGAGATGATGATGACCGGCTCACCGACGGCGGCCTTGCCCGTGGCGACGAGGACCTCGTCCACCTGGGCGACCATCTGGTCGGTGTGCGTGACGCGCTCGACGACGAAGGACTCGACGCCCCAGTTCAGCGCCATCCGACGACGGATGGCCGGGTCGGGCGTGAACGCCAGGATCGGGATCCGGTTGCGGAGACGGGCCATGCGGCGGACCGACTCGCCCGACTCCGTGAAGACGCAGAGGAACTTCGCCTCGACGAAGTCCGCCACCTCGACGGCCGCCAACGTGATCGCTCCGGCCTGGGTGCGCGGCTTCGTGCCGAGCGGCGGAACGCGGTCGAGACCGTGGATCTCGGTCGACTCGACGATCCTGGCCATGGTCTGGACCGTGATCACCGGGTAGGCGCCGACACTCGTCTCGCCACTGAGCATGACCGCGTCAGCACCGTCGAGCACCGCGTTCGCGACGTCGGAGGTCTCCGCGCGGGTCGGGATGGGGCTGGAGATCATCGACTCGAGCATCTGCGTCGCGACGATGACCGGCTTCGCCATACGACGGGCGAGCTCCACCGCGCGCTTCTGCACGATCGGGACGGCCTCGAGCGGGAGCTCGACACCGAGGTCGCCACGGGCGACCATGATCGCGTCGAACGCCTCGACGATGCTCTCGAGGTTCTCGACGGCCTGCGGCTTCTCGATCTTGGCGATCACGGGGACCTTGCGGCCCTCCTCCGCCATGATCTCGTGGACGCGGTCGATGTCGGCCGCGTCGCGCACGAAGGACAGGGCGATGAGGTCGGCGCCGAGACGCAGTCCCCATCGGAGGTCCGCTTCGTCCTTCTCGCTGAGCGCGGGGACGTTGACGGCGACACCGGGAAGGTTGATGCCCTTGTTGTTCGACACGGGGCCGGCGACGATGACGCGAGTGGTCACGACGGTGTCGTCCGCTTCAACGACCTCGACCTTGACCTTGCCGTCGTCGATCAGGAGGAAGTCGCCCGGCTTGACGTCCTGGGGCAGGCCCTTGAACGTCGTCGAGGAGATCTCCTTGGTACCGAGGATGTCCTCGATGGTGATCTTGAAGATGTCGCCGACGGCGAGGTCGTACGGGCCGCCCTCGAACTTGCCGAGGCGGATCTTCGGGCCCTGCAGGTCGACCAGGACGGCGACGGCACGGCCGGAGTCCTCGGTGGCCTTGCGCACGTTGGCGTAGATGGCCTCGTGCACGTCGTAGCTGCCGTGGCTCAGGTTCATCCGGGTGACATCGACCCCCGCATCGATGATGGCCCGGATGTTCTCATAGCTGGAGACTGCAGGCCCCAGCGTTGCGACGATCTTGGCTCGTCTCATGTGTGTGTGTTCTCCATGGTTTCTGCGCACGAGGCGCTTCGGTACTCACTGCTCGGCATGATGCGTCCGACGCTTGTCGTCCGCCTGAAAGCCTAGAGGGAGATGGGCTGATCCGTGGGACGGACCGGGAAGGGAAGCTGGGTCTCACCCTCGAGGTACTGGTCGACGGCCGACGCCGCAGCGCGGCCCTCGGCGATCGCCCAGACGATGAGGGACTGGCCACGACCGGCGTCACCCGCGACGAACACGCCGGGCTGGTTGGTCTGGTAGTCGTGCTCCCGTGCCACGTTGCCGCGCCCGGTGAAGGGGAGCTTGAACTGCGACTCGAGGGTCTCGCCCTCCGGGCCCGTGAACCCGAGTGCGAGCAGGACGAGGTCGGCGGGGATCTCCCGCTCGGTGCCGCTCTTCGGCACGCGACGGCCGTCGACGAACTCCGTCTCGGCGACGCGGATCGCCCGCACCTCGCCGGCCTCGTTGGCGAGGAACTCGACGGTCGACACCAGGTACTCGCGGTTGCCGCCCTCTTCGTGCGCACTCGCGACCTCGAAGAGCGTCGGCATCATCGGCCACGGCTGGTGCTCGGGCCGCTCCCCCGCCGGCTGCGTGCCGATGGCGAGGTTCGTGACGGAGGCGGCACCCTGACGGTGCGCCGTGCCGATGCAGTCGGCACCGGTGTCGCCGCCGCCGAGGACCACCACGTGCTTGTCCTCCGCCGTGATCTGGTCGGAGACCGTGTCTCCGGCGCCGACGCGGTTCGCCTGCACGAGGTACTCCATCGCGAAGTGGACCCCGGAGAAGTCACGACCGGGGATCGGGAGGTCGCGCGGCACCATGGCACCGGTGGCGATGACGACGGCGTCGTAGCGGGCGCGGAGCTCGTCCCAGCTGATGTCGACCCCGATGTTCACGCCGGCGCGGAACCGGGTGCCCTCGTCCTGCATCTGCTTCAGCCGGATGTCGAGGTGCTTCTTCTCCATCTTGAAGTCGGGGATGCCGTAGCGCAGCAGACCGCCGATGCGGTCGTCGCGCTCGTAGACCGCGACCGTGTGGCCGGCACGCGTCAGCTGCTGGGCTGCGGCGAGGCCGGCCGGCCCGGAGCCGACGACGGCGACCGTCTTGCCGGTCAGCCGCTCCGGCGGGTGGGACTCGACCCACCCGTTGGCGAACGCCTGATCGATGATCGAGACCTCGACCTGCTTGATGGTCACGGCGGGCTGGTTGATGCCCAGCACGCACGAACTCTCGCACGGCGCCGGGCAGAGACGACCCGTGAACTCCGGGAAGTTGTTCGTGGCGTGCAAGCGCTCGATGGCCGAGCGGCCCTCGCCTCGCCACATCAGGTCGTTCCACTCCGGGATGAGGTTGCCCAGCGGGCAGCCCTGGTGGCAGAACGGGATGCCGCAGTCCATGCAGCGACCAGCCTGCTTGCGGACGGTCGCGGGGTCGCTCTGCTCGTAGACCTCTTTCCAGTCCATGATGCGGACCGGCACGGGCCGGCGCTTCGGGAGCTCGCGCTCCGGTACCTTCAGGAATCCCTTGGGATCAGCCACCGGTCACCTCCAGGATTCGGTTCCATACGATGTCGCCGTCGGGGTCGAGCCCCTCGTCGAGTGCGGTCTGTCGGGTCGCCAGGACTGCCGCGTAGTCACGCGGGAGGACCTTGACGAACCGGGCGAGTGAGTCTTCGATGTCGGCGAGCAGCCGGCCGGCCAGCGGAGAACCGGTCTCCACGACGTGCCGTTCGAGGAGGTCGCGGACGATCTCGGCGTCGGCACTGTCGAGTTCGGACAGGGTGAGCTCCCCCGAGGCGAGGGAGTCGCGGTTGACCTGGTCGCGTTCGAGGTCGAACACGTAGGCCGTGCCGCCGGACATGCCCGCGCCGAGGTTCCGGCCGGTCTGACCCAGGATGACGGCGAGACCACCCGTCATGTACTCGAGCGCGTGGTCACCGACGCCTTCGACGACCGCCGTGGCGCCGGAGTTGCGCACCAGGAACCGCTCGCCGACGATCCCGCTCAGGAACATGGTGCCCTGGGTCGCGCCGTACCCGATGACGTTGCCGGCGATGACGTTCTCCTCGGGCGCGAAGGCTGCGCGCTCGGATGGCCGGACGACGATCTGCCCACCGGACAGGCCCTTGCCGACGTAGTCGTTCGAGTCGCCGATGAGCCGCAGGGCGATGCCGCCGGGGAGGAACGCACCGAAGGACTGCCCGGCCGAGCCGCGCAGGGTGATGTCGATACTCCCTGCCGGGAGCCCGTTCTCGCCGTGCCGCCGGGTGACCTCGTGGCCGAGCATGGTGCCGACCGCCCGCTCCGTGTTGCGGATAGGCAGGTCGACCGAGAAGTGGCCGCCGTGTTCGAGCACGTCAGAGGCGGCCGTGATGAGCTGCTGGTCGAAGTGCTTCTCGAGCTCGTGCTCCTGCGGCCGGCGGTTGATCCGCGGCTCGTCGTCGGCGAAGACAGGACCCACGAGGACCGGGGCGAGGTCGAGCCCGGACGCCTTCCAGTGATCGATCGCTCGGTCGGCGTCGATCAGTTCGTTGTGGCCGATCGCCTCCTCGAGCGTCCGGAACCCGAGCTCGGCAAGGTACTCGCGCACCTCCTGGGCGATGAACTCGAAGAAGTTCACGACGAACTCCGGCTTGCCGGTGAACCGCTCGCGCAGCACCGGGTTCTGCGTCGCGACGCCGACCGGGCAGGTGTCGAGGTGGCACACGCGCATCATGACGCACCCGGAGACGACGAGCGGTGCCGTCGCGAAGCCGAACTCCTCCGCGCCGAGCAGTGCGCCGATGACGACGTCGCGTCCGGTCTTCATCTGACCGTCGACCTGCACGACGACGCGGTCGCGCATGTTGTTGAGCATGAGCGTCTGCTGCGTCTCAGCGAGACCCAGCTCCCACGGCGTCCCGGCGTGCTTCAGGGAGTTCAACGGGCTCGCGCCGGTTCCGCCGTCGTGACCCGAGACCAGGATCACGTCCGAGAGCGCCTTCGCGACGCCCGCGGCCACCGCACCGATGCCGGACTGGCTCACCAGCTTGGTGTGGATCCGGGCCTTCGGGTTCGCACGCTTCAGGTCGAAGATGAGCTGCTTGAGGTCTTCGATGGAGTAGATGTCGTGGTGCGGCGGCGGCGAGATGAGGCCGACGCCCGCCGTGGCGTGCCGCGTCCGTGCCACCCACGGGTACACCTTCGTCGGCGGCAACTGCCCGCCCTCGCCGGGCTTCGCACCCTGGGCGAGCTTGATCTGGATGTCGTCGGCGTGCGTCAGGTACATGCTCGTCACGCCGAACCGGCCGGAGGCGACCTGCTTGATCGCACTGCGGCGCGTCGGGTCGAGGAGCCGGTCGACGTCCTCGCCGCCCTCACCCGTGTTCGACTTGGCACCGATGCTGTTCATCGCGATCGCCAGCGTCTCGTGCGCCTCGCGCGAGATGGAACCGTAGCTCATCGCCCCGGTCGAGAACCGCTTCACGATCGACGCGACCGACTCGACCTCGTCGAGCGGGACGGGCGGGCGGGCACCGGCGCGGAGCGTGAACATCCCGCGGAGCGTCATGAGCTGCGCCGCCTGGGAGTCGACCATGTGGGTGTACTCGCGGAAGATGTCGTACCGGCGCGTCTTGGTCGCGTGCTGCAGCTTGAAGACCGTCTCCGGGTTGAAGAGGTGCGGCGAACCGTCGCGACGCCACTGGTACTCCCCGCCCGACTGCAGGCGCTCGTGGGCCGTCGATGCGGCGTCCTCGGGGTAGGCGTACCGGTGACGCTTCGCGTTCTCCTCGGCGATCACCTCGATGCCGACACCGCCGAGCTTCGTCTCCGTACCGGTGAAGTAGCTGTCGACGAGCTGCTGGCTCAGGCCGACGGCCTCGAAGGCCTGTGCTCCGGCGTAGGAGGACACCGTGGAGATGCCCATCTTCGACATGATCTTGAGCACGCCCTTGCCGAGCGCCTTGATGACGTTCTTGACGGCCTGCTCGCGGGTGACGCCCTGGATGAGGCCGCTGCGGACGAGGTCCTCGCAGCTCTCCATGGCCAGGTACGGGTTGATCGCGGAGGCGCCGTAGCCGATGAGCAGCGCGACGTGGTGGACCTCGCGCACGTCGCCGGCCTCGACGACGAGCCCGACCTTCATCCGGTTCTCGGCGCGGATGAGGTGGTGGTGCACGGCGGCGAGCGAGAGCAGCGACGGGATCGGCGCGAGGTCGGAGTTCGAGTCACGGTCGCTCAGGACGATGAACTCCGAGCCGGCGAGGATCGCCTGGTCGACCTCGTCGCACATCTCGCGCAGGCGCGTCTCGAGTCCGGCCGAGCCGTCCTCGACGCGGTACAGCGCCTTGACGGTCGTCGTCAGCGGGCTCGCCGGGTTCGGGTCGATGTGCTGGATCTTGGCGAGCTCGTCGTTGTCGATGACCGGGAAGTCGAGGACGACCTGCTTGGCGTGCTCGGGGCCCCACGAGAGGAGGTTGCGCTCCGGGCCGAGCCCAAGCTTCAGCGAGGTGACGACCTCCTCGCGGATCGAGTCGAGCGGCGGGTTGGTGACCTGGGCGAACTGCTGCACGAAGTAGTCGAACAGGAGCCGAGGGCGGTCGGAGAGCACCGCGATCGGGGTGTCCGACCCCATCGCGCCGAGCGGCTCCGCACCGTTCTGGCCCATGGGCTGCAGGAGGATGCGCACCTCCTCCTCGGTGTACCCGAAGGTCCGCTGACGGCGGGTGACGGATGCCGGCGTGTGCACGATGTGCTCGCGCTCCGGCAGGTCGCTCAGGTTGATGCGTCCGGCGTCGAGCCAGTCGCCCCAGGGCGCCGAAGCCGAGAGCTCGTCCTTGATCTCGTCGTCCTCGATGATCCGCCCGGCCTCGGTGTCGACGAGGAACATCTTTCCGGGGCGCAGGCGGCCCTTGCGCTTGACCCGGCTCGGGTCGACGTCGAGGACGCCGATCTCGCTACCCAGGACGACGAGACCGTCGGTCGTCTCCAGCCAGCGACCGGGACGCAGGCCGTTCCGGTCCAGGGTCGCGCCGACGAGTGAGCCGTCCGTGAAGGTGAGGGCGGCCGGACCGTCCCATGGCTCCATCTGCATGGAGTTGAACTCGTAGAAGTCGCGTCGCTCCTGCGACAGCCCGGTCTGCTTTTCCCAGGCCTCGGGCACCATCATCATCATGGCGTGCGGGAGGGACCGTCCGGTCAGCGTCAGCAGCTCCAGGACCTCGTCGAACGAGGCGGAGTCACTCGCTCCGGGCGTGATGATGGGGAGCAGCGGGCGGATGTCGCCGATGAGCTCGGACTCGAGCTGCGACTGCCGCGCGCGCATCCAGTTGCGGTTGCCCTCGACGGTGTTGATCTCGCCGTTGTGTGCCATCATGCGCAGCGGCTGGGCGAGCGGCCAGGACGGGAACGTGTTGGTGGAGTACCGCGAGTGGACGATGGCGAGCTTGGTCGCGAACCGCTCGTCGGACAGGTCGGGGTAGAACGGTTCGAGCTGGAGTGTCGTGACCATGCCCTTGTAGACGAGCGTGCGGCTCGACAGGGAGATGAAGTACGCCCCGAGCTCGCGCTCCGCCCGCTTCCGGAGCCGGAAGGCGAGTCGGTCGAGGGCGATCCCGGTCGGCGTCGAGGAGCTGGACCCGGTGACGAACAGTTGCTCGAACGCCGGCATGGCCGCACGGGCGAGCTTCCCCAGCTCGTCGGGGTCGACCGGCACCTCGCGCCAGCCGAGGACGGTGAGTTCCTCCTCCGCGGCGATCGCGGCGATGCGCGTCTGGAGCTGTGCGCGCTCGGAGGCGTCGGTGGGCAGGAAGGCGATGCCCACGGCGTACGCACCGAGCGGCGGCAGGTCGAATCCGGCGACGCCGCGCAGGAAGGCGTCGGGCATCTGGGTGAGGATGCCCGCGCCGTCGCCGGTCCCGGCGTCGGAACCGATCGCGCCGCGGTGCTCCAGGTTGCGGAGCGAACCGAGCGCCGCGTCGATGATGCTGTGCGAGGCCTCGCCCGTCAGGGTCGCGACCATCGCCAGGCCACAGGCGTCCTTCTCGTTCGCCGGGTCGTACATGCCCTGCTTGGGCGGAACCGAGCTGAACGAAGCGTACGGTGCATGCGCCATGGAATTACCGTCCTCACGAAAGGGGATCAGAAGGGGGACGTCGCTGGCCCTGGGACGAAACGGGTGATGGATCCCCTGCTGAGCCGGGATCCACCGGGCCGACGAGGGTGCGTTCAGCCTAGGAGCGAGAGCCGGTCTTGCTTGTGGCGACCGTGGCTTCGGACGACGGAGTGGATGACGCAGTGCGGTCTGATCCGTCGGCATCGTCGTCGGCGGAGGCACTGCGCAGCCCCAGGTTCTCCGCGTCGGTGTCGTAGTAGTCTACCGCAGCCTTCGGATCGGCCCAGGAACGGCCGGGGACGTACGGCGACGGCTCGGCACCCGTGTGGCGACGCGACTGGATGACGATGATCGCGAGTCCGACGACGATCGCGAGGATCGCGGCCCAGACGTTGGCTCGGATGCCGAAGAGGTACTCGCTCGGGTCGATCCGGATGGTCTCCCAGACCGTGCGACCGGCGCCGTACCAGATGAGGTAGACACCGAACAGGCGGCCCCACTGCGGGTTGAAGCGGTGTCCGATCCAGAGGATGACGGCCACCCCCAGCAGGTTCCAGATGATCTCGTACAGGAACGTGGGGTGGAACAGCGTGCCGGCGGGCAGACCGATCGGGAACGCGGGGTTGCTGGCCTCGATCTCGAGGCCCCAGGGCAGGTCCGTGGGGAGCCCGTAGAGCTCGTGGTTGAAGTAATTGCCGAGGCGACCGAACGCCTGGGCGAGCAGCAGGCCGGGCGCGAGGGCGTCGGCGAAGGTCCAGAACCGGATCCCGGTCATGCGGCAGCCGATGTAGGCGCCGACCGCTCCACCGATGAGCGAACCGAAGATCGCGATGCCGCCCTCCCAGATGTAGAGCGTCCGCAGGAGGTCGGCACCCGGGTAGAAGTAGTCGCCGGGGTGGGTCAGGACGTGGAAGATCCGCGCACCGATGATCCCCAAGGGGATGGCCCACAGGATGATGTCGAGCACGATGCCCGGCTCGGCACCGCGCTTCGTCAGCCGGCGGGAGGTGAGGATGGTGGCGGCGATGATCCCGGCGATGATGCAGAGCGCGTACATGTGCACCGTGAACGGGCCCACGCTGAAGGTCGCGATGTCCGGGTTCGGGCTCGGGATGCTGAGGGGTGCAATCACTGCAGTGGTCGCCTTTCGTTACGAACTCTGATCGAGTGTACGGCTTTCAGCATCGCGGACGTGGTGAGGATACCCTCAGCGGGCGGTGCCGGCCGCGAGTGAACGGGCGACCTCGGTGATCGCCGGGACGCCGCCGTCGGCGAGAGCCTTGACGAACACAGAGCCGACGATGGCTCCGTCGGCGTACTCGAGGACCGAGCGGACCTGCTCCGCGGTCGAGATGCCGATGCCGACGCACGCGTGCTGTGCCCCCGCCGTGCGGAGACGACCGACGAGGGTCTTCGCGGCCGCGTCGAGGTCCTGCCGGGCACCGGTGATGCCCATCGTGGAGACGGTGTACACGAAGCCGCGGGACCGTTCGGTCACGAGCGACAGGCGGTCGTCGCTCGAGGTCGGTGCTGCCAGGAAGACCCGGTCGAGGCCGTGTCGTTCACTGGCGTCCAGCCAGTCCGCCGCGGCGTCGGGGGTGATGTCGGGGGTGATGAGCCCGGCTCCGCCGGCCGCGGCGAGGTCGGAGGCGAACCGCTCCACGCCGTACTGCAGCACCGGGTTCCAGTACGTCATGACGAGGACCGGGACGTCCACGGCGGCGCGGATGGCGCTGATCGCCGTGAAGACGTCGCGCAACCGGAACCCCTCCGCGAGGGCGGTCATGGTCGCGGCCTGGATGACCGCTCCGTCCATGACGGGGTCGGAGTAGGGCACGCCGAGCTCGAGGACGTCGACGCCGTTCTGCGCGAGCGCGATGGCGGCGTCGATACTCGTCTGGAGGTCGGGGAATCCGACGGGGAGGTACCCGATGAGGGCGCCGCGGCGGTCCACGGAGGCGGCGTCGATCGCCGATGCGACCGGTGAGACCGTCGTGTGGTCGGTGGCCGGGGCGGTCATGCGTTCCGCCCGGCTTCGTCGAGGAGCCCGAAGTAGGTGGCAGCCGTCTCGACGTCCTTGTCTCCGCGCCCGGAGAGGTTGATCAGGATGGTCGCCTCGGGGCCCAGCTCCTTGCCGAGGACGATGGCCCCGGCCAGTGCGTGGGCGGACTCGATCGCGGGGATGATCCCCTCGGTGCGGCTCAGGAGTCGGAAGGCCTCCATCGCCTCGGCGTCCGTCGCGGGGACGTACGTCGCCCGGCCGGTGTCGGCGAGCCAGGCGTGCTCCGGTCCGACGCCCGGGTAGTCGAGGCCTGCGGAGATGGAATGGGACTCGACGGTCTGGCCGTCGTCGTCCTGGAGGACGAAGGTGCGGGCACCGTGCAGGACACCCGGACGACCGCGGCCGATGGACGCGGCGTGCCGTGGGGTGTCGACGCCGTCGCCGGCAGCCTCGACTCCGTAGAGCGCGACGTCCGCGTCGTCGAGGAAGGCGTGGAAGATGCCGATGGCGTTGGAGCCGCCACCGACGCAGGCGACGACCGCGTCGGGAAGTGAACCGTTCAGCTCGAGGAGCTGTGCGCGGGCCTCTTCTCCGATGATCTTCTGGAAGTCGCGGACCATGACCGGGAACGGGTGTGGGCCCGCCGCGGTGCCGAAGATGTAGTTCGTGGTCTCGACCGACGCGACCCAGTCGCGGTACGCCTCGTTGATGGCGTCCTTGAGAGTCCGCGAGCCCGTCGTCACGGGGATGACGGTCGCGCCGAGCAGTCGCATGCGGGCGACGTTGAGCGCCTGACGCTCGGTGTCGACCTCGCCCATGTAGATCGTGCAGTCGAGGCCGAAGAGTGCGGCCGCGGTGGCCGTGGCCACACCGTGCTGACCGGCCCCCGTCTCGGCGATGACGCGGGTCTTGCCGATGCGCTTCGTGAGGAGCGCCTGGCCCAGGACGTTGTTGATCTTGTGCGAGCCGGTGTGGTTGAGGTCCTCGCGCTTGAGGAAGATGCGTGCACCACCCGCCGATGCGGCGAAGCGTGGCACCTCGGTGATGATCGACGGGCGGCCGGCGTAGTCGCGGAGCAGCGTCGTCAGCTCGGCCTGGAAGCTCTCGTCGGCCTTGGCGGCCTCGTAGGCCGTCGCGAGTTCGTCGACCGCGGCGATGAGCGCCTCCGGCATGTAGCGTCCGCCGAAGTCGCCGAAGAACGGACCGGCTTCGTCTCGGAGGTGCGTCGGTTCCGCGTGGGCGGGGGTGGCTGGTGACATGGTCATGCGGTGGCTCCCAGGAACTGTTCGAGGGTGGCGACGGGGTCGCCGGTGACGAGCGCCTCGCCGACCAGGACGACGTCGGCGCCGTCACGTCGGTAGGCGGCGACGTCGGCGGCGCGGAGCACAGCTGACTCGGCCACCTTGACGGCGTCGGCGGGGAAACGGTCGGTCAACGATCCGAAGAGGTGTGGGTCGAGTTCGAAGGTGCTGAGGTTCCGCGCGTTGACGCCGATGAGCCGGGCACCGATGTCGCTCGCTCTGGCCAGCTCCTCGGCGGAGTGGGTCTCCACCAGCGGGGTCATGCCGAGCTGCAGGACGAGTTCGTGCAGCGACGACAGCGTGGCCTGGTCGAGTCCGGCGACGATCAGGAGGACCAGGTCGGCGCCGGATGCCCGGGCTTCGAACACCTGGTACGGCAGGGAGACGAAGTCCTTGCGTAGGACCGGGATGCGGATCGCGGCCCGGACGGCCTCGAGGTCTTGCAGCGAACCACCGAACTTGCGACCCTCGGTCAGCACGCTGACCGCGCTGGCACCACCCTGCTCGTAGAGCGAGGCGAGGAGCGCAGGGTCGGGGATGTCGGCCAACGCGCCGCGGGACGGACTGGACCGCTTGACCTCGGCGATGATCTTGACCTGGTCGGCCGGGGCGAGCGCAGCAAGGGCGTCGATGGCCGGAGGGGCCTCGACAGCAGCGGCTTCGACGACTGCAGCCGGACGGCCCGCGAGGCGCCCGAGAGCGTCCTCCTTCGCGCCGGCCATGAGGTCGGCGAGCATGTTCAGTGCTCTTTCGCCACGGTCTTGGACCCGCCGACGCCGTATCCCGCCTTGGCGAGGACACCGCCCGTGATCCACCCGAGGAGGAGGACGCCGGCGGAGGCCCAGACGAGGACGGGCATGTCGAGCCAGAAGAAGACCGTACCGGCGGCGAACGCGACCAACATGATGATCACGGCCGTCCAGGCGGCGGGCGAGTGTCCGTGGCCGGGGTCCGAGGGGTCGGTGCTCATGGTTCTCCTTCTGTGCGAGTGCGGGTTCCAGTGTACCGGCAAGCGGTGCGCGGTTCCGTGCGTGGGCCACGAGTTCCCAGGTGGCCCGGGGTGCCGTCGTGGTTCGGCGGAGCGGTCAGCGCGTCGGGTCGTCGCCGCGGCTGAGGTCGTCCCAGGCGCCCACCGGGTCGGCGCTCGGGGCCGTCTCGACCTGCGTGAACCGGACCGCCTGGTACTTCTTCGACGGACCGGGCCACCGGCGGTGGGTGAGCACGGTCGCGAGCCCGGCGAGTCCGAGCACGACGCCGAGCACCAGGGTGATCGCCGGCCAGGCGGTGAGCGTGGTCGCCGCGACGAGGTCGATGGTCGACTGGCTTCCGGCGACGCCCGTGGCCTCGGTCACGGCCGCCGCGCCCGCGGTCGCCGGCGAGGCGAGCACCGCGATCGACGAGATCATGACGCAGGCGCCGATCACGGCCTCCAGCAGGCCGAGGATGATGCGGAACACCGGCCCGGCGATGGCCAGCGCCGCGACGAGGGCGAGACCGGCGAGCGCGAGTGCGGACAGGGCGGGAGCGGCGACGGAGCCGACGACGTCGAGCGCGCCGGAGTGCGGGCCGACGCCCACGAGGCTGATCGAGAGCCAGGTCTGGGTCCACGCTGCGAGGATGAGCGCGTCGGCGAGGACGGCGGTGACGAGGAGCAGGGTCTTCAGGCGGCGCTGACGACTGCGGAGAGCCCTGGACTCGAGCTCGTCAGCCTCGGACGGTTCGTCGGGCCTCGGCGGCTCCACCGGCCCGGACTGGGGTGCTGCGGTGCTCTCGGTCATGCTCCAACTCGATTCATGGTGTCGGCGATGGCGCTGCGACGACGTCGAGGCTCCGGCCGTCGAAACAGCTGCGCGTACCCGTGTGGCAGGCGGCGCCGTGCTGATCGACCTCCACCAACAGGGTATCCCCGTCGCAGTCGTAGGCGAGCGCCCGGACGAACTGCACGTGGCCGGAGGTGTCGCCCTTGCGCCAGTACTCCTGTCGTGACCGGGACCAGTAGGTGACCCGACCCTCGGTCATCGTCCGGCGGACGGCCTCGGCGTCCATCCACCCGAGCATGAGCACCTCGCGGGAGTCCCACTGCTGCACGATCGCGGGGAGCAGGCCCTGCGCGTCGAAGGTGAGCTGGCCGATCGCGGTCTCCGGGTCGGCGCCCACCGGGATGGTGATGTCCGCGCTCATGCCCGCACCGTCCAACCGGCGTCGGCGAGTTCCTGTTTGACCTGGCCGATCGTCAACTCGCCGTTGTGGAAGACGCTCGCGGCGAGGACGGCGTCGGCACCCGCGGCGATCGCGGGTGGGAAGTCGGCGAGGCGGCCTGCTCCCCCGGACGCGATGACCGGAACCCGGCTGATCTCGCGCATGGCGCTGATGAGCTCGGTGTCGAACCCGGCCTTGGTGCCGTCGGCGTCGATCGAGTTCACCAACAGCTCGCCCGCACCGCGTTCGATCGCCTCGGTCGCCCAGGCGAGCGCGTCGAGTTCGGTCTCACGTCGGCCGCCGTGTGTCGTGACGATCCATCCGGATGCGCTGCCGGCGTGTCGCTTCACGTCCAGGGAGAGGACGAGGACCTGAGCGCCGAAGCGGTCGGCGATCTCCCCCAGCAACTCCGGTCGGCCGATCGCGGCGCTGTTCACGCCGACCTTGTCCGCCCCGCTGGCCAGCAGCCGGGAGACGTCCTGGGTCGAGCGGACCCCGCCGCCGACCGTGAGCGGGATGAAGACCTGCTCGGCGGTCCGGCTGACGAGGTCGTAGGTGGTGTCGCGTTCGGCGACGGTGGCCGTGACGTCGAGGAAGGTCAGTTCGTCCGCGCCCTGCTCGGCGTAGCGCTTCGCGAGTTCGACGGGGTCGCCGGCGTCGCGGAGGTCGAGGAAGTTGACGCCCTTCACGACGCGCCCGTCGGCGACGTCGAGACAGGGGATGACTCGGGTGGCGAGTGACACGGAGGCCTCCGCAGAGCGACTGGGACGGGTGGTGAGGGACGGGCGATTCAGAGTCGGGCGGCGTGGATGGCCGTGACGAGGATGGCGCGTGCGCCGAGCTCGTAGAGGCGGTCCATGACGTCGTTCGCGTCGCCGCGAGGGATCATGACCCGGACCGCCACCCACTCGGGGTCGCGGAGCGGCGAGATCGTCGGCGACTCGATGCCACCGGCGACGGCGGTCGCCTGCTCGAGCAGCCGGACCGGGAGGTCGTAGTCGACGAGCACGTACTGCCGCGCGACGAGGACGCCCTGCAGTCGGCGGATGAGCGTCGCGGTGGTGGGCTTCGTCTCCGGCGACGCGATGAGCACGGCGGTGGAGTCGAGGATCACCGGGCCGAAGATGCCCAGTCCGGCCTTCCGGAGGGTCGTGCCGGTGGACACGACATCGGCCACCGCGTCCGCGACCCCGAGCTGGACCGCCGACTCGACCGCACCGTCGAGGTGGACGAGCGTCGCATCCACACCGGCGTCGCGGAGGAAGTTGCCGACGAGGCCGGGGTAGCTGGTGGCGACCGTCTTCCCCGCGAGATCGGAGAGCTCGGAGAACTCGTCGGCCGGACCGGCGAAGCGGAACGTCGACCCGCCGAAGCCCAGCTCGGCGAGTTCAGTCGCGGCGGAGTGCGAGTCCAGGAGCAGATCGCGCCCCGTGATGCCGATGTCCAGGGCGCCGGAACCGACGTAGGTCGCGATGTCGCGCGGACGGAGGTAGAAGAACTCGACGTCGTTCCGTGCGTCGACGACGTGGAGCTCCTTGGTGTCGCGACGGGTCGTGTAGCCGGCCTCCTGCAGCATCTCGACGGCGGTCTCGGACAGCGAGCCCTTGTTGGGCACGGCGACTCTCAGCATGGGGTGGCTTTCGTGTTGTGCGATGGTGTCTCGACAGGGTGATCAGGAGGCGCGGCGGATGCGCCGCGACGTGCTCCTACAGATGTCGGTAGACGTCGGCGGGGGTGAGCCCCTTCGCCACCATCATCACCTGCACGTGGTAGAGCAGCTGGGAGATCTCCTCGGCCGTCTCGGTGTCGCTCTGGTACTCGGCCGCCATCCAGACCTCGGCGGCCTCCTCGACGATCTTCTTCCCGATGCCGTGCACACCCGTGTCCAGTTCGCGGACGGTGCCGGAACCCTCCGGCCGGGTCTCGGCCTTCAGGCGCAGCTCGTCGAACAGCTCGTCGAAGGTTTTCACGTGCTCCAGGGTACCGGTTCCGGGCGGCGGCGCGCACCGCAGACGCGCTGGACCGGCCCGCTGCGTCAGTGGGTGTGCGTCGACGCCTCGGCGGCGGCCCGGAGCAGCGCGATGTTCGAGGCCGGATCGGAACCGCTGTAGACGGCCGACCCCGCGACGAAGGTGTCGGCACCGGCGGCGGCCGCGATCCCGATCGTGTCCGCGGAGAT
The DNA here is from genome assembly GCF_003856975.1 of Plantibacter sp. PA-3-X8. Classification (NCBI taxonomy): domain Bacteria; kingdom Bacillati; phylum Actinomycetota; class Actinomycetes; order Micrococcales; family Microbacteriaceae; genus Plantibacter; species Plantibacter sp. PA-3-X8. The sequence continues at coordinate 2,950,720 of NZ_CP033107.1, read as the reverse complement.
CCCGCCGTCGACCTGGAGCCAGACGTCGAGACCGGTGCGTGCGACCTCGGCTGACAGCGCCTGCAGCTTCGGCATGGTCTCCGGCATGAACGACTGTCCGCCGAACCCCGGTTCGACCGTCATGACGAGCACTTGGTCGAACTCCGGCAGGAGTTCCAGGTACGGCTCGATGGGTGTGCCGGGCTTCACCGCGATCCCGGCACGCGCCCCGATGGAACGCAGGCGTCTGGCGAGGGCGACGGGGTCGCCGGTGGCCTCGGCGTGGAACGTCACCGAGAACGCCCCGAGCTCGGCGTAGCCGGGAGCCCATCGATCGACGTTCGAGATCATGAGGTGGACGTCGAGCGGGACCGGAGACACGTCCTGGATGCGACCGACCATCTGCGGACCGAAGGTGAGGTTCGGGACGAAATGGTTGTCCATGACGTCGACGTGGACGAGGTCGGCGCTCGCGATCCGCTCCAGGTCGGCCTGGAGGTTCACGAAATCGGCGGACAGGATGCTCGGGTTGATGCGCGCGGACATGTGCTCGAGCCTATCGATCGACAGCGGGTCCGGCCGACTCCGCGGGTTTGCGGAGCAGCGCGATGTACATGGCGTCGGTGCCCTGGCGGTGCGGCCAGAGCTGGACCGCGCCACCGGGCGCCGCGGCGTCGAGCGGTTCGGTCGTGACCTGGTCGAGCACCGCGGAGGTGTCGAGTCGCTCCATCCCGGGGTGGGCTCGCAGCGCGCTCTCCACGATCAGTGCCGTCTCGCCGACGTGCGGCGAACAGGTCACGTACGCCACGATCCCGCCGGGAGCGAGCGCGGTGATGGCGGCGTCGAGCAGTGAGCCCTGCAGTCGGGTGAGTTCGGAGACGTCCTTCGGGGTCTTCCGCCACCGCGCCTCCGGTCGTCGTCGCAGCGCGCCGAGCCCGGTGCACGGGGCGTCGAGGAGGATTCGGTCGTAGGTCGCAGGATGCTCCGCAGCGAGCTTCGTGCCGTCGGCGGTCGAGACCGACACCTCGAGCGGGACACCCGCGAGGGCGCGTTCCACGAGACGGGCCCTCGCAGGGACCAGTTCGTTCGCATCGAGGCGTGCCTCCCCGGCGAGAGCCTCGGCGGCCAGGAGTGCCGCCTTGCCACCCGGGCCCGCGCACAGGTCGAGCCATCGCTCGCCGGGCCGCACCGGTACTGCCCGCGTCAGCGCGGGCGCGGCGAGCTGCGAGCCCTCGTCCTGGACGCGGAGGCGGCCGCCGCCGGTCCCGACGAGCTGGACCGGGTCGCCGCCGGGGTTGCGGAAGCCGTATGGGGAGAAGCGGTTCGGCTCGGCGTCCTCAGGCCGGTCGGCGAGCCCCGGGAGCGCGATGAGGTTCACCTGCGGGGCGAGGTTGTCCGCGGCCAGCGCCTCCTCGAGTTCGTCGCCGCGGTCCTGCAGGTCGAGCGCCTGCCTGATGGCCCGAACGACCCACGACGGGTGGGCGGTGCTCACCGCCAGGCGATCGGTGTCGTTCGTGACCTCACCCAGCAGGATCCGCTCCCACTCGGCGGGTTCGGTCCGCGAGATGGTGCGGAGGACACCGTTGGTGAAGCCGGCCGCCGACCGCGAACCGGCGGACCGGGCGAGTTCGACGGACTCGTTCACAGCGGCGTGGCCTGCGACGCGCATGGAGAGCAGCTGATGGGCACCGAGCCGCAGGACGTCGAGGATCGCGTCGTCGATCTCGGTCACGGGACGCTTCGCCGCGTGCGCGATGACGCGGTCGTAGTACCCGCGTCGGCGAAGGGTGCCGTACGTCAGCTCGGTCGCGAGGCCGGCGTCCGCCGGACTCAACTTCGCCTCGGCCAGCCGGTGCGGCAGGAGGAGGTTCGCGTAGGCGTCCGAGGTGCTGACGGCGTGGATGACGTCGAAGGCCACTCGGCGTGCCGGCTGCACGGTCGCCGAGTCACGCGGACGCGTGGGACGCTGGCGTCCGCGTCGGGGTTCCTCGTTGCGGGGCCGTCGGTCGCGGCGTCGCTGGCCCTCGGGCTGCTGGCCGCTCACGCGGTGACCAGCCGATCGGTTCCAGCGGATGCGCCGCGCCACCAGTCGGCGGCGGGCATCGCCGTGCGCCCGGCCGGCTGCACCTGCAGCAGTTGCAACGGTGTGTCCGCCGTGCCGACCAGGACGAGGCCGTCGACGGACGCGATCGTCCCGGGCGCTGGTGGGTCCGTCGGCATGGTCGTCGCGGGGACGGCGCGGTGCACCTTCAGCCGTGACTCGTCGAGGAGGGTGAACGCGCCCGGTTCGGGGGTCACCCCGCGGATCTGCGACCACACGTCGGCGACGGGGCGGTCCCAGACGATCCGACCGTCCTGGCCGTCGAGCTTCGGCGCGAGCGACACCTCGCCCTGCTGCGGGGCCGCGACCGCGGTGCCGGCGGCGATGGCGGCGACGACCTCCGCGGTGAGCGGTGCGCCGAGCTCGGCGAGGCGGTCGAGGAGCTCCCCCGAGGTCTCGCCCTCGCCGATCGGCGTCTCCACCGTCGCGAAGACGTCTCCGGCGTCGAGAGCCGGCACGAGCTGGAAGACCGATGCACCGGTGACTGCGTCTCCGGCCATCACGGACCGCTGGACGGGAGCCGCGCCGCGCCAGGCCGGCAGCAATGAGAAGTGCAGATTGATCCAACCGTGTGCCGGCGCGGACAGGAGGGGTTCGCGGACGAGTCCGCCGTACGCGACGATCACGCCGAGTTCCGCACGGAGCGCGACGATCCGCGCGGTCGCGTCGTCGTCGAGACGTGCAGCGCGGATGACCGGGAGCCCGAGCCGTTCGGCGGCCGCTGCCACCGGCGACGGGGTCAGGACCCGCTTGCGGCCGAGCGGGGCGTCGGGTCGAGTCACGACGGCCGCGATCTCGTGCCCGGCCGAGACGAGGGCGTCGAGCGTCGGGACGGCGACGGCGGGGGTGCCGGCGAAGACCAGCCTCATGCGGTTCGGACTTCGTGGACGGGGTGGATCATGACAGCATCTCCGGATCGTCGAATCGTACTCTGAGTGTAGGCGGGGCTTTCGGCGCCCGCCTGCCGGGGGTCGGCCGTCGACGCTTCGCCGCCTGCGCGACGACGGTCGCCCGCAACTGCTCGGCGACCGCCCTGGCGTGGCCGTAGTCGACCCGCAGGATCGCGACGCTGTCCCCCGCTTCGTCGACGGTCGGGCCGAGCACGCGGCTCCGGTACTCGGCGGGCAGTGCGGCGAGAGCGGCGTCGACGGCGTCGCGGGTGCCGGTGAGGGTCGCGCTCCGGACCGCGGGAGGGAACCCGAGCTCTCTGCGCTCGGCGAGTTCCTCACTCGCGAACCGCGGTTGCTGCCAGAGAGCGAAGGCGTTCGCCACGGGGGCCTCGACGCCGATCAGGAGCACCGGCGCGCGTGGAGCGGCCAGAGCTGCGGCGTTCGACCACCACCGCAGGCAGTCCTCGGCGACGCGGAGCGACTCCCGCGCCAGCATGCGGTCGGCGTCGACCAGGAGGACGGCGGCATAGCCGCCCGCGGCGACGGGCTCCGCGCCTCGGGTCGCGATCACCAGCGCCGGCTCCGGGCCGACCTCGAACTTGGGGGCGTCTCCGTCCGACACCACGACCCGGTACCGGGGGAACGCCCGGCCCAGTTCCTCGGCGGTCCGGCCGGTGCCGGCGGCCGTGACGCGGAACGCGGTGTCGTGACAGGTCTCGCACGACCACCCAGCCGCGAGGTGACCGCACCACCGGCAGGAGGGCTGCGAACGGGCTGTGGCGAGTTGGAGTGGACCGTGGCACACCGAGCAGTGGGCCCTCGTCCCGCACCGTCGACAGGCGAGGTGCGGCGCGTACCCCGGCCGCGCGACCTGGACCAGCACGGGCCCGTGATGCAATGCCTCGTCGACCGCGCGCCACGCGCTCGACGGGATCCTCGCCTGGCTCGTCATGGCGTCGTCGCCGCTGGCCCGGGACACGACGACTCTCGGTCGTATCGGCGGGGTCGGTGCGACCTCGTGCAGCCAGCCGAGTTCGACGAGTCGCTGCGTCTCGGTACTGCGCGAGTGCGCGGCGAAGACGAGGGCGGATCCGCTCATCTCCTGCCGGGTCAACGCGACGTCGCGGGCGTGCACATAGGGGGCGAGCTGCTCCTGATGGAGGGGGTCGCCGTCGTCCCAGAGGGCGATGAGTCCGAGGTCGTGCGCCGGTGCATAGACGGCCGACCGGTTGCCGACGACGATCCGCGGCACCGGATGCAGTCCGTCCAGGTAGGAGCGGTAGCGAGCAGCGGGGGTCTGCTTGGCGTCGGCCCTCGCGACCGCGGCACCGACACCGAGGTCGTCGAACGCCGCAAGGAGGTGTTCGACGTCCCGGTAGTCGGGGACGCACAGGATCGCGCTTCTGCCCTCGGCCAGCTGGTTCACGGCGAGAGCCGCCAGCGTGAAGGACCAGTCCGGGAGCCAGACGCCCGCGCTCGTCGCGGTCAGGGTGGGGATCGCGCTGATCGCGTACCGCTCCCCCGGCGCGAGGCGGTCGAGGGTGCCGGAGGCGAACCCCGGGACGGTGCGCCGCTCGACCGACGGAGGCTCCGGCGGGGTCGCGGCGGTCCAGGTCTTCTCCACCCGGACCTGTCGCGGCGGAATGGCGAGACGCAGGACGTCCATCGCGCTCCCGGCGCTGCGATCCGCGATACGGCGTGCGAGCGTCCACAGGGTCGGGGTCAGGACCGGTACCGACGACACGACCGAGCTCAGCGGGCTGAGCGCCCCGCCGAACTCGCTCGAGTCGGCGAGGTCGACGATCAACCCGTTCGCAGACCGTCCGGCCGAGCGCAACGGCACCGAGACGCGCGCGCCGAGCACGGCGTCATCGGCCAGGTCGTCGGGAATGGCGTAGTCGAACAGGTGGTCGAGCTGTGGCAACGGGGAGTCGAGTACCACCCTGGCGACCCTCGCGCCGACCACGGCTACAGCCCGGCTGCTGACCGCAACGCCTCCACCCGGTCGAGACGCTCCCACGTGAAGTCGGGGAGCTCGCGGCCGAAGTGCCCGTACGCCGCCGTGGCGGCGTAGATGGGGCGGATGAGGTCGAGGTCGGCGATGATCGCGGCTGGACGGAGGTCGAAGACGTCGCGGATCGCGCGCGTGATGTCCGCCTCCGGCACATGGGCCGTCCCGAAGGTCTCGACGTAGAGTCCGACCGGCGCGGCCTTGCCGATGGCGTAGGCGACCTGCACCTCGAGACGTTCGGCGAATCCGGCGGCGACCGCGTTCTTCGCCACCCAGCGCATGGCGTATGCGGCCGAGCGGTCCACCTTCGACGGGTCCTTCCCGCTGAAGGCCCCACCGCCGTGTCGAGCCGCTCCGCCGTAGGTGTCGATGATGATCTTGCGTCCGGTGAGCCCCGCGTCGCCCATCGGGCCACCGACGACGAAGATACCGGTCGGGTTGATCAGGTGCGTCACGTTCGAGCTGTCGAGTTCGACCGTCGCGAGGACCGGTTCGATGACGTGACGCTGGACGTCGCGACGCAGCTGCTCCGTGGAGACACCCGGATTGTGTTGCGTGGAGACCACGACCGTCTCCACGGTCTTCGGGAGGAAGCCGTCGTACCCGATGGTGACCTGGGTCTTGCCGTCCGGGCGCAGGTAGTCGAGCTGGCCGGACTTGCGGACCTCGGCGAGTCGCTCCGCGAGACGGTGTGCGATCCAGCTGGGCAGCGGCATGTACTGCGGCGTCTCGGTGGTCGCGAACCCGAACATGATGCCCTGGTCGCCCGCGCCCTGGAGGTCGTAGGCGTCGACACTGGACTGCTCGCGGGACTCGAAGGCATGGTCGACTCCGGCGGCGATGTCGGCGGACTGCGAGCCGATCGAGACGCTCACGCCGCAGGAGTCGCCGTCGAATCCGATGTCGGACGAGGTGTAGCCGATGGACCGGATGCGCTCGCGGACGATCGTCGGGATGTCGACGTAGCCGCTCGTGGAGACCTCACCGGCGACATGGACGAGCCCGGTGGTGACGAGCGTCTCGACGGCGACTCGACTGCGCGGATCCACCTCGAGGAGTGCGTCGAGGATGCTGTCCGAGATCTGGTCGCAGATCTTGTCGGGATGTCCCTCGGTCACGGATTCGGAGGTGAACAGGCGCAGCTCGGTCATGCGGTCTCCCGTCGGAAGTGGTGGTGCGATGGTGGAGGGATCGGCCGTCGCGGTGTTCCGGGGCCGGACCGTTCATCACTCTAGTCGAGGCCTCGGACACGTCGTCCGTCCATGACGCAAGGCGTCGCGGTGGTGGGAACGGGCCCGACACGACGAATCCGCCGGTCGTCTGGCGCCCGGCGGATTCGTCGTGGTGAAGCGGTTATTCGGCGATCGGCTTGATCTGGAGCTTGTCCTCGTTGATCTCGTGCATCGCGATCGAGAGCGGCTTGTCCTCGACGGACGAGTCGACCAGCGGCCCGACGTTGTCGAACAGGCTGCCCTCGTGGAGGTCGGCGTAGTAGTCGTTGATCTGGCGCGCGCGCTTGGACGCGAAGATCACGAGTGCGTACTTGGACTCGACCTTGGTGAGCAGGGAGTCGATGGGCGGATCGATGATGCCCTTGAGCTTGTCAGCCATGCAGGTTCACACTCCTCGTGTGGTTGTGTTCGGGGAAGATCGGATCGATGCGGGGTGCGCGTCGGACGTCAATCCCCGTGAATCTTCATCAAGTCTACGACCTCTTGGGCCGCGCGGGCCACGTCGTCGTTGACGACACGGTGGTCGAACTCGTCCGCGGCGGCCAGTTCGACCTTCGCGGTGCGCAGTCGGCGCTCCCGTTCCTCCTCGTCCTCGGTGCCTCGTCCGACCAGTCGACGGACCAGTTCGTCCCAGCTCGGGGGCAGCAGGAACACCAGGGTCGCCTCCGGCATCGCCTCCCGGACCTGCCGGGCACCCTGGATGTCGATCTCGAGCAACGCGCTGTCGCCGGCCGCGAGCGCACGCTCGATCGGCTCGCGTGGCGTGCCGTAGCGGTACGCGTTGTGGACCGTGGCGTGCTCGAGCAGGCGGTCGCCCTCGATGAGGCCGTCGAATTCGTCGTCGGTCACGAAGTAGTAGTTCACCTCGTGCTGTTCCCCCGGTCGGGGCTTGCGCGTCGTGGCCGAGACGGAGAGGTGCACCTCCGGGTAGTGGTCGCGGATGTACGCGGCCACCGTCCCCTTGCCGACGGCCGTCGGGCCGGCGAGCACGACGAGTCGGCTGCGCGCGTTCCCCGGGTAGCGCTCGGCGATGAAGGCGCGGAGGCGATCCCGCTGCAACCGCCCGAGACCGCCGAGGCGCTTCACCGAGGAGATGCCGAGCGATTCGAGGATGCGCCCGAGCTTGGTGACGCCGACACTCGGGATGCTGAGGAGGTACTCGGTGATGCGGATGCCGCCCTCGATACCGTCCGGATCGGCGGTCGCGGCGTCGAGTACCTCCAAGGGGGTGCGGGCACCGGAGGCGATGGACGCCTTGACGGTCGCACGCGCGCGGCGTTTGCGAACGGCCTCACGTGAGGCGGCGGCCCGGTCGACCTCCGGCATGTTCCTACTGGGCTGGTCCTGCTCCTGGTCAACCACGGGCGCTCCTCACGGCTGCGACGGAACGTTCGACGGCGTCCGCGATCCCCGAGGGTCCAGCCGCGAGGAGGCTCCGGGACTCGGAGACGATGACGCCCGGCGCGAGGTCGCCGTAGATGGATCCGAGGTCGGCGACCGAGGCCCCCTGGTGGCCGAACCCGGGTGCCAGGATCGGGAGCGTGGTCGTCGGCGGTACCTCCGTCAGGCCGAACTCCTCGAGACGGAGCGTGGCTCCGATGACCGCACCGATCGAACCGGTAGCCCCGGGGTGGTGCCGTGCGTTCCAGTGGTCGATCTCCTCGAGCATCGACGCCGCGACGGTGAGGCCGGCCCTGTCCTCGGCGAGCTGGACGTCGCGACCCTCCGGGTTCGAGGTCGCCGTCAGCACGAACACGCCCTTGCCGTGCTGCTCGGCGAGCTCGAGTACCGGCTGCAGTGAGCCGAAGCCGAGATAGGGGTTCACGGTGAGGGCGTCGACCTCCAGCGGTGAACCGGGGGTCAGCCACGCTTCGGCATAGCCCTCCATGCTCGTCCCGATCTCACCGCGCTTGGCGTCGCCGATCACGAGGAGCCCGGCGTCGCGTGCCGCGGCGAGGACCCCTTCGAGGGCGATGTACCCGGCCGACCCGAACCGTTCGAAGAACGCCACCTGCGGCTTGACGATCCCGGCGCGACCGGCTGCGGCCTCGACGACGGCGAGGCCGAAGGCCCCCGCGCCGGCGGCGGTGTCGGGCAGCCCCCACGCCTCGAGCAGGAAGCGGTGCGGATCGATGCCGACGCAGAGTCGGCCCGACCGGATGAAGACCTCGTCCAGTCGGGTTCCGAAGGAAGCCGTCACGAGCGCGCAGCCCGATCGAGTGCGTACTCCTGGAGCGAGCGGACCTCGAAGCCCCCGCCGAGTGCCTCGAAGGAGCCGACCGCTGCGGTGAGCTGCGCGATCGTCGTGAAGAGCGGCTTGTCGGCCGCGACGGCGGCCGCGCGGATCTCGTAGCCGTCCGCGCGAGCCGACCGGCCACTCGGGGTGTTGATGACCATGTCGACCTCGTCGCGGTTGATCAGGTCGACGATCGAGTCGTCCTCGCCCGCGGCCGTGGTCTCGCTGTACTTGCGCACCGTCCGGGCACTGATGCCGTTCCGGTTCAGCACCTCGGCCGTGCCGTCGGTCGCGAGGATGTCGAACCCGAGCTGCTGGAGGCGCAGCACCGGCAGGATGATCGAGCGCTTGTCGCGGTCGGAGACCGAGACGAACACCGTTCCGCTCGACGGCAGGCCGCCGTAGGCCGCCTCCTGGCTCTTCGCGAACGCGCGCGGGAAGTCCTTGTCGATGCCCATCACCTCGCCGGTGGAGCGCATCTCCGGGCCGAGCACGCTGTCGACGATCTGGCCGTCCTTCGTGCGGAAGCGCTTGAAGGGCAGCACGGCCTCCTTGACCGACACCGGGGAGTCGATCGGGACCCGGGATCCGTCGACCGGGGGCAGGAGCCCGGAGTCCTTGAGCTCGGCGACCGTCGCGCCGGTCATGATGAGTGATGCGGCCTTCGCCAGCGGGATGCCGAGCGCCTTCGACACGAACGGCACCGTGCGGGACGCACGCGGGTTCGCCTCGATGACGTAGAGGATGCCGGCGCCGATCGCGAACTGGACGTTCAGCAGACCGCGCACGCCGATCCCCTGGGCGATCGCGAGCGTCGCGTTCCGCACGCGGTCGATCTCGGCACGACCGAGCGAGACGGGCGGCAGGGTGCAGCTCGAGTCGCCCGAGTGGATCCCGGCCTCCTCGATGTGCTCCATGACGCCACCGATGTAGAGCTCCTCGCCGTCGAACAGGGCGTCGACGTCGATCTCGATCGCGTCGTCGAGGAAGTGGTCGACGAGCAGCGGCTGGGCCGGGCCCACGATGCCCTGGTCCTCGATGCGCACGAAGTAGTCCGTGAGCGAGGCGCTGTCGTAGATGATCTCCATGCCGCGTCCGCCGAGCACGAAGCTCGGGCGGACGAGGACCGGGTAGCCGATCTCCTCGGCGACGCGCAGCGCACCCTCGATCTCCACCGCGGTGCCGTTCTTCGGTGCGACGAGGCCGGCGGCGTCCAGGATCTCCTGGAACTGGCCGCGCTCCTCGGCGAGGTCGATGGCGGTCGGCGTGGTGCCGAGGATCGGGACGCCGGCGGCCTCGAGCCCCTTCGCGAGCCCGAGCGCCGTCTGGCCGCCGAGCTGGACGACGACACCGACGAGTTCGCCCGACTCGCTCTCGGCGTGGATGACCTCGAGGACGTCCTCGAGCGTGAGCGGCTCGAAGTAGAGTCGGTCGCTCGTGTCGTAGTCCGTCGAGACGGTCTCCGGGTTGCAGTTGATCATGATGGTCTCGAAGCCGGCGGCCTGCAAGGCGAAGGACGCGTGCACGCAGGAGTAGTCGAACTCGATGCCCTGGCCGATGCGGTTCGGGCCGGACCCGAGGATGACCACCTTGCGGCGGTCGCTCGCGACCACCTCGGTCTCGGTGTCGTAGCTCGAGTAGTGGTACGGGGTGAGCGCCGGGAACTCGCCGGCGCACGTGTCGACCGTCTTGTAGACCGGGCGGACACCGAGGATGTGCCGGACCTCGCGCACCTCCTGCTCGCCGAACCCGCGCAGCTGACCGATCTGCGCGTCCGAGAAGCCGTGGTTCTTCGCGGTACGGAGCACCTCGGTGTCGAGGCGTTCCGCCGCGGCGATCCAGTCGGCGACGTCGTTGATCAGGACGATCTGGTCGATGAACCACGGGTCGATCTTGGTGGCTTCGAAGACCTGCTCAGCGGTGGCCCCCTTGCGGAGCGCCTGCTGCACGACGACGATGCGGCCGTCGGTCGGGGTCTTCATGACCTCGAGCAGCTCCTCGACACTGCGGGACTCGTCGCCCCAGTGGAAGCTGGAACCGCGCTTCTCGAGCGACCGCAGCGCCTTCTGCAGGGCGGTGGCGTAGTTGCGTCCGATGGCCATCGCCTCACCCACCGACTTCATGGTGGTCGTGAGCCTCGGGTCGGCGGCGGGGAACTTCTCGAACGCGAAGCGCGGGACCTTCACGACGACGTAGTCGAGCGTGGGCTCGAAGCTCGCGGGCGTGACCTTCGTGATGTCGTTCGGGATCTCGTCGAGGCGGTACCCGATGGCCAGCTTCGCCGCGATCTTCGCGATCGGGAAGCCGGTCGCCTTCGAGGCGAGGGCACTCGAGCGGGAGACGCGCGGGTTCATCTCGATGACGATGATGCGGCCGTCGGCCGGGTCGACCGCGAACTGGATGTTGCAGCCGCCGGTGTCGACGCCGACCGCGCGGATGATGTCGATACCGATGTCGCGGAGCTTCTGGTACTCGCGGTCCGTCAGCGTCAGGGCGGGGGCCACCGTGATCGAGTCCCCGGTGTGCACGCCGACCGGGTCGACGTTCTCGATCGAGCAGACGACGACGGTGTTGTCGGCCGTGTCGCGCATGAGCTCGAGCTCGTACTCCTTCCAGCCGAGGATCGACTCCTCGAGGAGCACCTCGGTGGTCGGGCTCTGGTGGAGGCCGTCGCCGACGATTCGGCGGAGCTCCGTCTCGGTGTATGCGAATCCCGAGCCGAGGCCGCCCATGGTGAACGAGGGGCGCACGACCAGCGGGTAGCCGAGGTCCTCGGCGTAGCCGACGGCCTCCTCGACCGTGTGGGCGATGTACGAACGGGCCACGTCCGCGCCCGCGTCGAGCACGAGCTGCTTGAAGATCTGGCGGTCCTCGCCCTTGTTGATCGCCTCGAAGTTCGCGCCGATGAGCTCGACGTCGTACTTCTCGAGGATGCCATGCTCGTGCAGCTGGATCGCGGCGTTCAACGCCGTCTGGCCGCCGAGGGTCGGCAGGATCGCGTCGGGCTTCTCCTTCGCGATGATCGTCTCGATGACCTGCCAGGTGATCGGCTCGACGTAGGTCGCGTCGGCGAAGTCGGGGTCGGTCATGATGGTCGCCGGGTTCGAGTTGACGAGGATGACGCGGACGCCCTCCTCGCGCAGCACGCGGCATGCCTGGGTGCCCGAGTAGTCGAACTCGGCGGCCTGCCCGATGACGATCGGCCCGGAGCCGATGACGAGGACGCTGTTGATGTCGTCGCGCTTGGGCACTAGTTGTTCTCCTTGGTGCTGGAAGTGGTGGCGTGGCCGGTCACGAGGTCGCGGAACCGGTCGAACAGGTAGACCGCGTCGTGCGGACCCGAGGCGGACTCGGGGTGGTACTGGACGGAGAACGCGGGGATGTCGATGCAGTTGATGCCCTCGACGACCTCGTCGTTCAGGCTGTAGTGGCTGACCTCGGCGAGGCCGAACCCGGCGGGCGTCTCGTGTCTGCCCTCGATCGGGAGGTCGACCGCGAAACCGTGGTTCTGCGAGGTGATCTCCACCCGACCGGTCGCCTTGTCGAGCACCGGCTGATTGATCCCGCGGTGACCGAACGGCAGCTTGTAGGTCTCGAAGCCGAGCGCGCGCCCGAGTAGCTGGTTGCCGAAGCAGATGCCGAAGTACGGCACGCCCGCGCGGAGCACGTCCTGCAGGAGGGCGACGTGCGCGTCGCTCGCAGCCGGGTCACCGGGGCCGTTGGAGAAGAACAGTGCGGACGGTTCGAGCGCGAGGACCTCGGCCGAGGTCACCGACTGCGGCAGCACCACGACGTCGAAGCCGCGAGCGGCGAGGTGGTTGAGCGTCGACGTCTTGACGCCGAGGTCGAGGACCGCGACGGAACCAACGCGCTCGCCCACCGCCGGCACGGTGTACTGCTCGGTCGTGGAGACCTCGCTCGACAGGTTCAGACCGGCCATCTGCGCGCCGGCCCGGACGAGACTGAGCTGCTCGGCGCCGGACAACTCGAAGTCCTCGCCGGAGAACACGCCGCCGCGCATGGAACCGGCGGAACGGATGTGCCGGGTCACCGCGCGGGTGTCGATGCCGCTGATGCCCACGACGCCGTCCTGGACGAGTTCGTCGTCGAGCGAGCGGTCCGCTCGGAAGTTCGAGACGACGCGCGACGCGTCACGCACCACGTATCCGGCGACCCAGACGCGGGCGGACTCCATGTCCTCGCGGTTGACGCCGGTGTTGCCGATGTGCGGCGCGGTCATCAGGACGATCTGTCCGGCGTAGGACGGGTCGGTCAGCGTCTCCTGGTAGCCGGTCATGCCGGTGGCGAAGACGACCTCGCCGAGCGTGCGGCCGGTCGCGCCGTAGGCGTGCCCGACGTAACGGTTGCCGTCCTCGAGGACGAGTACCGCTGGACTGGGTGGGGTGAAGGAGGTCATGGTCAAGCCCTCTCGTGAGGCGGTGGGGTGGAGTCGTCGGCCGAGGTGATGTCGGCGACGGTGTCTGGGGTGCCGGTCGGCCGGAGTCCGGCGTCCGCGGCGGGGATGAGGCTCGTGACGGTGTCGATGATGCGGGCGCGGTCCGCCTGCTCGAGGACGCGGAAGGTGCTGTCCGCGATCACCGTCGGGACGGGGCGCCAGCTCAGGCGGATGAGCCCGCCCGGCTCGACGACCCGGTCGATCGTGAGGTTGGTCTGGTCGACGCCGACGATGCTCGTCGCCGGGATGAACGTCGGCCGCTCCCCCGGGACGTCGACGACGACTCCGGCGGCACCGAGTTCGAGCGTGACCCGGGATCGGTAGCGCAGTCCCTGCAACGCCAGCCGTTCGAGCGGCTGGTCGTGCTTCGACGTCGCGACGTAGAGGACCTCGACCGTCAGTGACGGGACCGGCCGCGGGTCGGGGAGCTCCGCGAGGGGACCGACCTGGGCGTCGCGCGCGACGCGGCGTCGCCAGGCGAAGGCCATGAGGGCGAGGATGCCGAGGAGGACGAGGGCGACGAGGACGGCCGCGAGGATCCGCCCGTCCATCAGTGCTCGACCTCCGCGGATCGCGCGGCACGGCGTGCTGCGGCCGCGACCTGCTCCGTCGGGAGCACGGCGCCGTCCAGGACGGTCGCGTAGCCCCGGTGGAAGGTGGCGACGACGCGGCCGGGCAGCTCCAGGCCGAGGTAGGGCGAGTTCACGCCCTTGCCGGCCAGGTCGGCCGTGCCGAACGGACGGGTGGCGGCGGTGTCGTAGAGCACGACCTCCGCCGGAGCACCGGCCTCGATCGAAGCCCCCTGCCCGGTGATCCGTCCGATCCTCGCCGGCGTCGCCGAGAGCACCCGGGCGACGTCGTTCCAGTCCAGGAGCCCGGTCGCGACCATCGACGCGTGCACGACGGAGAGGGCGGACTCGAGGCCCACCATGCCGTTCGCGGCGGCGTCCCACTCGCAGTCCTTGGCCTCGACCGGGTGCGGTGCGTGGTCCGTCGCGACGATGTCGATCGTGCCGTCCGCGAGGGCCTCGCGCAGCACCTGGACGTCCTCCGCCCGTCGCAGGGGCGGGTTCACCTTGTACCGGGCGTCGTAGCTCGCCACCAGCTCCTCCGTGAGCAGCAGGTGGTGCGGCGTGACCTCGGCCGTGACGGGGATGCCCCGGGCCTTCGCCCAGCGGATGACGTCGACGGAACCGGCCGTCGAGACGTGGCAGATGTGGAGGCGGGAACCCACGTGCTCGGCGAGGAGCACGTCGCGGGCGATGATCGACTCCTCAGCGACAGCCGGCCATCCGGTGAGACCGAGCTCGCCGGAGAGTGCGCCCTCGTTCATTTGCGCACCGACAGTGAGTCGGGGCTCCTGCGCGTGCTGGGCGATCACGCCGTCGAAGGCCTTCACGTACTCCAGCGCGCGACGCATGAGCAGCGGGTCGGACACGCAGAGGCCGTCGTCCGAGAAGACCCGGACCTTGGCGCGTGAGGAGGCCATGGCGCCGAGTTCGGCGAGTCGTTCTCCGGCGAGTCCGACCGTCACGGCACCGATCGGCTGCACCGTGGCGTAGCCGGCGCGCTCACCGAGCGACTGCTCCTGCTCGACGACCCCGGCCGTGTCGGCCACCGGCGAGGTGTTGGCCATCGCGAACACCGCGGTGAAGCCGCCGGCGGCTGCGGCACGCGTGCCGGTGAGCACCGTCTCGCTCTGCTCGAACCCGGGTTCCCGGAGATGCGTGTGGAGGTCGACGAGCCCGGGCAGCGCGAGGAGGCCGTCCGCGTCGACGACGGTCGCGCCGACGGCGCTCAGCCCGGAGCCGCGTTCCGCGATCCGTCCGTCGCGCAGGAGGATGTCGGTGCGTGTCCCGTCGGCGAGCGTCGCTCCGGTGATCAGGGTGACGTCGTGGTTCGAAGTGGGCTCAGACACGGGTGGATTCCTCTCGATCGCCGGACAGCAGCAGGTACAACGCGGCCATCCGGACCGACACCCCGTTGGCGACCTGTTCGAGGACGGTCGACCGGGGTGAGTCGGCTGCCCCGGACGAGATCTCCAGACCGCGGTTCATCGGCCCGGGGTGCATGACAATGCTAGCCGGATCGAGGCGGGCGAGCCGCTCGTCGTCGAGCCCCCAGCGCCTGGAATACTCCCGGCTGTTCGGGAAAAAGGCGGCGTGCATGCGTTCGGACTGGATCCGGAGCATCATCAGCACGTCGGGACGCTGGGCGATCGCGTCGTCCAGGTCGTAGCGGACCGTTGCCGGCCAGGGGCCGAGGTCCACCGGAAGCAGTGTCGGCGGGGCGACGAGGGTGACCTCGGCGCCGAGCGTGTCGAGCAGCCAGACGTTCGATCGGGCGACCCGGGAATGCAGGATGTCGCCGACGATCGTCACCGCCACCCCGTCGAGCGCGCGACCGCGGGAACGCTCGCCGTGGAGGCGCTTGCGCATCGTGAACGCGTCCAGGAGGGCCTGCGTCGGGTGCTCGTGCGTCCCGTCCCCCGCGTTCAGGATGCCGGCGTCGATCCAGCCGCTGTCGGCGAGGGTCTGCGGCGCACCGGAGGCGGAGTGTCGGATCACGACGGCGTCGGCGTGCATCGCGGCGAGGGTCTGTGCGGTGTCCTTCAGGCTCTCGCCCTTCGAGACGCTCGACCCCTTCGCGCTGAAGGTGATGACGTCTGCGGACAGCCGTTTGGCGGCAGCCTCGAACGAGATGCGCGTGCGGGTCGAGTCCTCGAAGAAGAGGTTGACGACCGTCTTCCCACGGAGGGTCGGGAGCTTGCGGACCTCACGGAACTGCGTCTCGGCCATGTCCTCCGCGACGTCGAGGATCTCGATCGCCTCGTCGCGGGTGAGGGTCTTCGTCGACAGCAGGTGCCTCATTCGCCGCTCCCCTCGATCGTCACCGAGTCGTCGCCGTCGAACTCCGTGAGCCGGACGAAGATGCGCTCCGCCTGCGAGGAGGGCAGGTTCTTCCCCACGAAGTCGGGGCGGATCGGGAGCTCGCGGTGGCCGCGGTCGACGAGCGCGGCGAGCCGCACGACGCGCGGGCGGCCCAGGTCGGTCAGTGCGTCGAGGGCGGCGCGGATCGTGCGTCCCGAGTACAGGACGTCGTCGACGAGGACGACCGTGCGCCCGTCGATCCCCTGTGGCGGGAGCGTCGTGGGCTGCGGTGCACGGGTCGGGTGCTTCGCCAGGTCGTCGCGGTACATCGTGACGTCGAGTGCACCCGAGACGATGGTCGCGCCCGAGATCGAGGAGATCGTGGCGGCGATCCGCTTGGCGAGGATGACCCCGCGCGTCGGGATGCCCAGGATCACGAGGTCGTCTGCTCCGCGGTTGGACTCGAGGATCTCGTGGGAGATCCGAGTCAACGCCCGCGCGATGTCAGCTTCGTGCAGCACGGTACGTGCGCTCATCGCCGACTCCCTTCTCCGCCTCTCTGGACGGTCTTAAAGGTTGTCTTGGTCAACACCCGAGCCTAGCAGTCGGATCAGGCCTCGTAGAGCTCCAACGGGAGGCCGTCGGGATCGAAGAAGAACAGCATCTTGCGCGAGGTGTGCGGGTCGATCCGGACGTCTTCGACGCGGACACCCAGCTCCACCAGACGGGCGTGGCCGGCGTCGACGTCGTCGACGGCGAAGGCGAGGTGCCGCAGTCCGAGCGCTTCGGGCCCGGATGCGCGCGCCGGCGGGTCCGGGAAGGAGAACAGCTCGATGAGGTACTCACCGTTCAGGGCGAGGTCGCCCATCCAGGAGTCACGCTCGGCCCGGTACACCTCGGTGAGCAGCTCGCAGCCGAGCACCGAGGTGTAGAAGCGCTTGGAGGCCTCGTAGTCGCTGGCGATGATCGCGATGTGGTGCACGCGCTTCAGCGGCAGGGCCGCGCCGGTCTCGTCGCTCATCGTCACCGCGGGTTGATCTGCGAGATCTTACCGAGCAGGCCGTTGATGAAGCCGGCCGAGTCGTCGGTCGACAGCGTCTTGGCCGCCTCGACCGCTTCGTCGATGGCGACGCCGTGCGGCACCTCGTCGTTGAACAGGATCTCCCAGATCGCGATCCGGAGGATGGCCCGGTCGACCGTGGGCATCCGCGCGAGCGTCCAGCCCTGCGCGTACGTCTCGATCTGTTCGTCGATCTCCTCGGCGTGGTCACCGACACCGTCGACGATCTCTCTCGCGTACAACCAGGAGGCCTGGCGGTCGGGCTCGCTGACGGCGCGAGAGGCTTCCGCGGACAGGACTTCAGCGAGGGTCTGCTGACGGACGTCGGCCTGGTAGAGCAGATCGAGGGCGCGCTTGCGCGCCTTGGTACGAGCGCTCACTCGTTGACGCGACCGAGGTAGTCACCCGTGCGGGTGTCGACCTTGACCTTGGTGCCGGTCTCGAGGAAGAGCGGGACCTGGATCTCGTAGCCGGTCTCGACGGTCGCCGGCTTCGTGCCACCGGTCGAGCGGTCGCCCTGGAGCCCGGGTTCCGTGTAGGTGACCTCGAGGATGACCGACGCGGGGAGCTCGACGTACAGGGGGTTGCCGTTGTTGAGGGCGACCGTGACGTCCTGGTTCTCGAGGAGGAAGTTCTTGGTGTCGCCGACGACGACGGCGGGGATGGTGATCTGGTCGTAGTCGCTCTTGTCCATGAAGACGAAGGAGTCGCCGTCCGCGTACAGGTAGGTGAAGTCGCGGCGGTCGACGTTCTCGACGTCGATCTTCGTGCCGGCGTTGTACGTCTTGTCGACGACCTTGCCGGTCATGATGTTCTTCATCTTGGTGCGGACGAACGCGCCACCCTTGCCCGGCTTGACGTGCTGGAACTCGATCACCGTCCAGAGCTGCCCGTCGATGTTCAGGACGATGCCGTTCTTGATGTCAGCGGTAGAAGCCATGCGCGAGAATGTCCGTTCGTGGAAAGTGTGCGGCCGGATACGACCCAACGAACGAGTGTAACCGCTGCGAGGACCCGTGACCAACGCGCCCGTGGTGGACCAGGGCGCCTCGCACGTCACTCGGTGCTGCGGCGGACCACGAGGTCGAGGGCGAGGCGGTACGAGTCGAAGCCGAAACCGGCGATCACGCCGGTCGCGACACCGGAGATCACGCTCGTGTGACGGAACGCCTCGCGGGCATGCGGATTCGAGAGGTGCACCTCGACGAGCAGGAGGCCCGCCTTCGTGACCATGGCCGCCGCGTCGCGGAGCCCGTAGCTGTAGTGGGTGAACGCCGCGGGGTTCAGGATCACGGACGTCCCGGAGTCGACGGCCTCGTGGAGCCAGCCGATCAGCTCGCCTTCGTCGTCCGTCTGACGCAGGTCGATCCGCGTCCCGTCGCCAGCGTCGGTCTCGAGCACGGTGCGCAGCGCATCGAGGTCGGCCGAGCCGTAGACGTCGGGTTCACGGCTGCCGAGGCGTCCGAGGTTCGGTCCGTTGAGGACGAGCACGGTGGTCATGAGTCGAGGGTATCCGTTCGGGACGAGCGCTCGCGGAGCGCGCCGGCGTCGGTCAGGAGCCGATCTCCTGGTAGGCGGCGAAGAGCAGCGAGGCCTCGGGCCCCTGGAGGACGGTCGGCTTGGCGAGGTCGTCGAGCACGATGAACCGCAACATCGAACCACGCGTCTTCTTGTCGCGCTGCATCGTCGCGAGCAGGGTGTTCCAGCGACCCACCGGATAGGCGATCGGCAGGCTGAGGAGCTCCAGGACGCGACGGTGGCGGTCGACGGCCTCGTCCGACAGTCGGCCGGCGAGGCGGGACAGCTCGGCGACGTACATCATGCCGATCGCCACCGCGGCACCGTGTCGCCACTGGTACCGCTCGGCGTGCTCGATGGCGTGCCCCAGCGTGTGCCCGTAGTTGAGGATCTCGCGGAGGCCCTGCTCGGTGAAGTCCTCGCTGACGACGTCGGCCTTCATCCGGATCGCGAGCTCGATGCAGCGGCGGAAGGCGGGCGTGTCGGGGTCGGTCGCGGCGTCGACGTCGGCCTCGATGAGGTCGAGGATCTCCGGGTAGCGGATGAACCCGGCCTTGGCCACCTCGGCGAACCCGGCGAGGATCTCGTTCTTCGGGAGGGTGTCGAGCGTGTCGAGATCGCAGACGACGGCGGCCGGGGCGTAGAAGGCGCCGACGAGGTTCTTGCCTTCCGCGGTGTTGATGCCCGTCTTACCGCCCACGGCCGCGTCGACCATGCCGAGGACCGTCGTGGGGACCTGCACGAGTCGGACGCCGCGCAGCCAGGTGGCGGCGACGAAGCCCGCGAGGTCGGTGACCGCGCCACCGCCGAAGCCGATGACCGCGTCGGACCGCGTGAAGTCGGCCTGCCCGAGGACTCCCCAGCAGAACGCGGCGACCTCGACCCGTTTCCCGGCCTCGGCGTCCGGCACCTCGGCGAGCAGCACCTGGTACCGGTCGCTCAGGGTCTCGCGCAGCTTGGCCGCCTTCTCGCCCAGCGTCGCCGGGTGGACGATGAGGACCCGCTGCACGCCGGTCCCGAGGGCGTCGACGAGCACGTCCTCCAGCCCTCTCCCGATCGTGATGGGGTACGGGGAGGATCCCGTCACCTCGATGACGGTCCGCTCGGTCGGGGTGGTCGGTTCGGTGCTCATGCAGGCTCCTTCACCCAGGCGACGAGCTCGTCGACGATGCCTGAGATGGGTCGGTGCGAGGTGTCGAAGGTGACATCCGCGAGTCGTTCGTACACGGGACGCCGGGCGGTGGCGATGCGCGACCACGCGCCGGGGTCGTCGCGGAGCAGTGGACGCTTGTCGAGGTTGGCCCGTGCCAGCACGGCCTCCTCGGTGACCGTCAGCAGCACGACGCGTGCGTCGGCGAGATCACGCTGCGTGTCCTCGTCGAGGACCGCTCCCCCGCCGAGCGACACGATCGCCGGCTGCTCGAGCGCGGCGGCGACCGCCGCCCGCTCCAGGGCGCGGAAGTGCGCCTCGCCGTGTTGCTCGAAGATGCGCGCGATCGCGCCGTGCTCGCCGGACACGACGCTGTCGGTGTCGACGAACGGCAGGCCCAGCCGCTTCGCCAACTGCTTGCCGACCCGGCTCTTCCCCGACCCCATCGGTCCGATGAGGACGACGGGGAGTCGGAGATCGGCGGCCTGCTCAGGCATCGGCGCTGGAGGCGTGGTCGCCTCGCGTGCGCAGGTTGGACGGGATCGCTGCCAGGTACCCGTCGAGGTTGCGCTTCGTCTCGGGGACGGAGTCGCCACCGAACTTCTCGAGGACCGCTTCGGCGAGGACCAGGGCCACCATCGCCTCGGCCACGACACCGGAGGCCGGGACCGCGCAGACGTCCGAGCGCTGGTGGTGTGCGGTGGCGGCCTCGCTCGTCGCGACGTCGACGGTGCGGAGCGAGTGCGGGACGGTCGCGATCGGCTTCATGCCGGCGCGGACACGGAGGACGGTGCCGGTGGTCATGCCGCCCTCGGTGCCGCCGGCGCGGTCGCTCTGTCGTGCGATGCCGTCGCTCTCCTGGACGAGCTCGTCGTGGGCCGCGGAACCGCGACGCGTCGTCGTGAGGAAGCCGTCGCCGACCTCCACACCCTTGATGGCCTGGATGCCCATGAGCGCTGCTGCGAGCCGTGCGTCGAGTCGGCGGTCCCAGTGGACGTAGGAGCCGAGTCCCGGTGGGAGTCCGTAGGCCAGGACCTCGACGATGCCGCCGAGGGTGTCGCCGTCCTTCTTGGCCGCATCGACCTCGGCGACCATGCGCTCCGAGGTCCCCTTGTCGAAGCAGCGCAGCGGATCGGCGTCGAGCGCGTCGACGTCGGCCGGGACCGGCAGCGGGCTGTCTTCGGGAACGCGCACGGGCCCGATCGACAGCGTGTGGCTGACCAGGGTGATGCCCAGCTCGCCGAGGAAGGAGCGCGCGACGGCACCCAGGGCCACTCGCGCAGCGGTCTCGCGTGCGCTGGCGCGTTCGAGCACGGGACGCGCCTCGTCGAAACCGTACTTCTGCATGCCCGTCAGGTCGGCGTGCCCGGGACGCGGGCGGGTGAGCGCGGCGCTGCGGCCACGCGACTTGTCGGAGATCTCGGTCGGCTCGGGGCTCATGACCTCGGCCCACTTCGGCCATTCGGTGTTGCCGATGCGGATCGCGATCGGGCTGCCCATGGAGAAGCCGTGGCGGACGCCGCCGGACAGGTTGAGCTCGTCCTCCTCGAACTTCATGCGGGATCCTCGGCCGTAGCCGAGCTTCCGTCGGGCGAGGTCGGCGCGGACGCCGTCCATGGAGATGGGGACGCCGGACGGGAGTCCCTCGAGGACGGCGATGAGTTCCGGGCCGTGAGACTCTCCGGCAGTGAGCCAACGAAGCATGGTCCTATCCTTCCATAGAGCCGGGACGCGACCGTGCGCCTTCGGTCGACGGCCCGGCGGGTGTGCAAGTGGGCGACGGATGCGTCCGGCGCGGTCAGTGCGAGGCGACCGGCGCCCCGGTGTGATCGAGGTGGACCGTGTCGAGCATCGCCCGGAGCACCGTCGTCTCGTCCTCGAGCGGCAGGAGCGGATCGCCGAGGACGAAGATCCGGACCTGGAGCAACGCCTGGTGCACGAGCATGGACAGTCCGCTGAGGACCGACCCGCCGGCCTGCGACCACGCCTCCGCGAGCACACTCGGCCACGGGTCGTACGCGACGTCGAGGAGGAGCGCGCCTGGAGCATGGGACAGGACCGGACCCGGTTCGGTGAGGGCGCCGCCGGGAAGGGTGCTGATCACGAGTGGTGCGTCAGGCGTCTCACCGTCGAGCGGCCCTGAGGCGAACCGCAGCCCCAGCCGGCCGGCGAGGTCCTCGAGTGGTCGCGCCTGGGCCGGTCGTCGGAGCGCCACGTGGACGTGCTCGGCACCGAGGTCCGCCGCGGCCATGATCGCCGAGGACGCCGTCGCTCCCCCGCCCAGGACGACAGCGGAGGCGATCGCGTCGACGCCGGCCGCCCCGATCGCGCGGACGATGCCGCCGACGTCGGTGTTGAACCCCTCGATCCGACGGGATCCATCCTCGGCTCGGCGGAGACGCAGCGTGTTGACCGCCCCGGTCTCGGTTGCAGCGCGGTCGGCCACGTCGGCCAGCTCGAGCGCGCGATGCTTCAGGGGCATGGTCAGTGAGAGCCCCCGCCAGTCCGAGCCGAGGTCGTCGAGGAAGGCCGAGAGGTCGGCCGCCTCGAGTTCGTGGCGACCGTAGTCCCAGTCGAGCCCGAGCACCCGGTAGGCGGCCTCGTGCAGTGCCGGGGACTTGGAGTGGGTGATGGGCGCGCCGAGCACGGCGAGCCGCGGCTGTCCGTCCTCGCCGTGACCCGCCCCTGTTCCACTCATGTGCGCCACGCTCCCGCTACTGGTACTCGGGGTGCTCGTCCATCCAGGACAGCCACTTGTCGACCGCGGCCTCGTGCTCCTCCTGGGTGGTGGAGAAGATCGTCTCGCCGGAGTCGAGGTTCCAGGTGACGAAGTAGAGCCATGGTCCGTCGGCCGGGTGCAGCGCGGCGTCGATCGCGAGGTCGCCCGGGTTCGAGATCGGTCGCACGACCATGCCCGGGTGGACGTAGGTGTTGTACGGGTTCGAGGCGTCGGCGCGCTCGGCGTCCGTGGTCGACACCCGGTGGGTGTTGCCCGTCCCGTACGCGACCGTGGCGTCGGACTGCAGCAGACCGCTCTCCCACTGGGCCGGGTCCAGCCGGTTGAGGAAGACCCGCGACACCTTGTAGTAGTCGTCGCGGAGGCCGGCCTCCTTCTGGATGAGCGAGGCCAGGACGATGGTCTTCCAACGGTCCTCGGGCTTCACCCCGGCGTCGTCGAGCGCCTGGAACGACCGGTTCACGAGGGTCTGGAGGACCGCGTGCGCATCGCCGCCGTCGGGGAGGCTGTAGGTCGCCGGGAAGAGGAACCCCTCGAGCGAGGTCGCCTCGGCGGGGAGGCCGAAGGACGCGACGTCGGCGGCCGCCGCCTGGAGTTCCTCCAGCGGGATGCCGGTGCCTTCCGCGATCGACGGCAGGGCGTCCTGCTCAGCGGTGCCCTCGGGGATGACGAAGGTGTCCTCCATGCGGTTCGCCTCATCGGTCAGGGCGGCAAGGGCGGATTCGGCGCTCATCTTGAGCTTCAGCTTGTAGGCGCCCGGGAAGAACTCCGGCTGGGTGGGCTGTGCGAGGAGGAGGTCGTAGAAGGCGTCGAACGACTTCGTGACCCCCGCGTCGTGCAGGCTCGTCGCGATGTCCTCGCCGATGTCGCCCTCGTTGACCATGACGACGGCCTCGCCGCTGCCGGCACCCTCGTAGTCGTTCGGTTCCTCCCAGCCGAGGACCTTGCGGATCTGCGGCTCGTAACTCGTCCACACGACCGCGGCGCACGCGACGAGACCCCCGACGACGACGATCGACACGATGAGTGCGATGAGTCCGCGTCGACCACGTCGGCGCTTCGGCGGTTCCCCGCCGGCCAGCGCACGACGGCGCCCCCGATGGATCGGCTGCGGCCCACTGTCGTTCGCCGTGTCGTCCTCGGCGAGCAGGTCCTCGAACGCGGGGATGGTCGTGGTCCTGGCCCGGGACGCTGAGGAATCGGTGTCGTCCGACTCGGGCGCACGTGAGGTCGGCCCGCTCAGGGGTGTGTCGCTCGCGGCAGGCTCGCTGACACTGGAGTCACCCGACGACGCCGTCGTGGGGTCGGCCGACGACGCAGCGGTCGGGGCCGGTTCGGCCGGGTCGCTCGCGGCGTCTTCCGCGACGGGCTCGGACGGCGTCGAGGCCGCTTCCGCGGCCTCACGCTGCTGACGTGCCTCGCGTCGGGACAGTGGCACCGGCTGCTCCCCCGCGGCGTTCCGTTCGGACGTGAAGAGGTCGGCGAGCGGATCGTCTGCTGGGTTGTTCTGAGGTGTCAGATTCGACACAGGCACGTCCTGTTCACGGGTCGACGGGGCTTCCGGGGGGTCGCCCCGAACCGCGTTCGGCGTCGAGGGCGTACTGCAAGAGTATGACGGCCGCCACCTGATCGACAATCGAGCGGGTCTGCTTCTGTCGTTTCCCAGCGGAGCGCAAGGCGCTGTGGGCGGTCACCGTCGTCAGGCGCTCGTCGACGAGACGGGCCGGGACACCGGTGATCGATCTGAGCCGGGCCGCGAACTCCCGGGCGTCCTGCGTGGACGCCGTGTCCTTCCCCGACAGGGCGATCGGGAGACCGACGACGAGCTCCACCGCGCCGAGTTCTTCGGCGATGACCGCGATCGCCCGGATGTCGGCATCGCCCCCGAGGTCCCTTGGGACCGTCTCCACCGGCGTGGCCAACAGGCCGTCGGGATCGCTTCTCGCGACCCCGACCCTGGCCTTCCCGACATCGATCCCGAGTCGGACTCCGCGGCGGAACTCGTCCGTCACGTCAGGCGATCTCGCGTGCGATCGCCGAGAGGGCGTCGCCGAGCGCGGTGGCGTCGACGCCGCCACCCTGTGCGAGATCGTCCTTCCCGCCACCGTTGCCGCCGAGGACACCGGCAGCGACCCGGACGAGGACGCCTGCCTTGAGTCCGGCGTCGCGGGCACCCTGGTTCGTCGCGACGACGATCGCGGGCTTCCCGCCGACGACCGCGCCCAGGGCGACGACCGCCGGGCTCGCGCCGAGCTGCTCGCGGAGCTGCGTGACGAGCGTCCTGACGTCGTTCGGTGACCCGAGCTCGCCCAGGTGCTCGGCGACGAGCGACACCGGGCCGACGCGGTGAGCGGTCTGCGCCAGTGCCGGGAGGCGTTCGCTCAGCCCACGGGCTTCGAACGCGGCGATCTTCTTCTCAGCGGCCTTGAGGTTCGCGACGAGTTCGGCGATGCGGTCGGGCAGCTGCTCCTTCGGCGTCTTGAGGCTGCCGGAGAGCTGTGACACGAGCGCCCGCTCGGCGGCGAGGTCGCGGAAGGCCTCGAGTCCGACGAGCGACTCCACCCGACGGTTCGTCGAGCCGACTGACGACTCGCTGACGAGGTTGATCAACCCGATCTCGGCGCTGGAGCTGACGTGGGTGCCCGCACACAGCTCACGCGACCACGGTCCGCCGATGTCGACGACGCGGACGGTCTCGCCGTACTTCTCGCCGAACAGTGCCATGGCGCCGAGCGCCTTCGCGTCGTCGAGCGCCATCTCGCGGGTGCTCACCTGCAGGTTGTCGCGGATGGCGTTGTTGGAGATCTCTTCGATCTCCGACTTCGTCGCCGGCGACAGCGGCTGGTTCCAAGTGAAGTCGAGCCGCAGATACCCGGCCTTGTTCGACGAACCGGACTGGTGGGCGCTGTCGCCCAACACCTGTCGCAGGGCGGCGTGGATGATGTGCGTGCCGGAGTGCGCCTGCTGCGCGCCGCGGCGGTAGCTCGCGTCGACGATGGTCGTCGCTGGTGCGTCCACGCCGACCTCGCCCTGGCTCACCTGCACCTTGTGGGCGATGAGACCCTTGACCGGCTTCTGCACGTCGAGCACCTCGAGCTCGTATCCGGGACCGACGATGACGCCCTGGTCTGCCTCCTGCCCGCCGGACTCGGCGTACAGCGAGGTCTCCGCCAGGATCACCTCGGCGATGTCACCGGCGACCGCGCGCTGCACCGGGTGTCCGCCCACGATGATGCCGAGGATGCGGCTCTCGGTCTCGAGCTCGGTGTAGCCGGTGAACACGGTCTCGCCCTTGGCGCGGATGTCGCTGTAGACCGAGAGGTCGGCGAGGACGCTCTTCTTCGCCTTCGCGTCGGCCTTCGCCCGCTGGCGCTGCGCGGTCATGAGCGAATCGAACGCGTCGCGGTCGACGGAGAGGCCGGCTTCCTCCGCGATCTCGAGGGTCAGGTCGATCGGGAACCCGTAGGTGTCGTGCAGGAGGAACGCGGAGTCGCCGGCGAGGGCCGTCCGGCCCGTGCCCTTCGTTTGCTCGAGCGCGAGGTCGAGGATGGTCGTCCCGCTGGCCAATGTCCGGAGGAAGGTCTCCTCCTCGGCGTAGGCGCTCTGCGAGATCCTGCCGAAGTCGGTCTCGACCTCGGGGTAGGCGGCCTTCATGGCGTCGCGCGACGCGGAGAACAGCTCGGGGAACGTCGCGGTGTCGACACCGAGGAGGCGCATCGCACGGACGGTGCGTCGCATGAGGCGGCGGAGGATGTACCCGCGTCCCTCGTTCGACGGGGTGATGCCGTCGCTCATGAGCATGAGCGAGGAACGCACGTGGTCGGCGATGACGCGCATCCGCACGTCGTCGTCGTGGTCGGCACCGTAGCGACGGCCGCTCAACTCGGCGGCGCGATCGAGGACCGGGCGCACCTGGTCGATCTCGTACATGTTCTCGACGCCCTGCTTGAGGAACGCGACCCGCTCGAGCCCCATGCCGGTGTCGATGTTCTTCTTCGGGAGTTCGCCGACGATGTCGAAGTCGACCTTGCCGCGGACGTTCTCGATCAGGTACTGCATGAAGACGAGGTTCCAGATCTCGACGTACCGGTCGTCGTCGGTCGCCGGGCCGCCGTCGGCTCCGTACGCGGGACCGCGGTCGAAGAAGATCTCCGAGCACGGGCCGGCCGGGCCGGGCTGACCCGTCGACCAGTAGTTCGTGTCCTTGTCGAGCCGCTGGATGCGGTGCTCGGGGAGCCCAGCGACGCGCTTCCAGAGGTCGATCGCCTCGTCGTCGTCCTTGTACACGGTGACCCAGAGGTCCTTCTCGTCGAAGGCGAGGCCGCCGCTCGACTCACTGCCGGTCAGGAGCTCCCACGCGTAGGTGATCGCCCCCTCCTTGAAGTAGTCGCCGAAGGAGAAGTTGCCGTTCATCTGGAAGAAGGTGCCGTGCCGGGGCGTCTTGCCCACCTCTTCGATGTCGTTGGTGCGGATGCACTTCTGGACGCTCGTGGCGCGGTCGAACGGCGCGGGGACGACGCCCGTGAGGTACGGCACGAACGGCACCATGCCGGCGACCGTGAAGAGGAGCGAGGGGTCGTCGCTGACGAGGGAGGCGGAGGGGACGACGGTGTGCCCCCGATCGCCGAAGAAGGTGAGCCAGCGGGAGCGGATGTCAGCGGTGTCCATGGTGTCCGTACGTCAGGGGTGTGCGTGTCGATGTTCGTGCGCTGCGGCGATGCCCGTCCGGGCGTGCCGCTACGGCTTGGTGAGGTCTTCTGCGGCGTCCTCGACGCGCGCGACGACGGTCTCCGCCGTGTCGCGCAGCTGCGCCTCGCGCTCCTTGTAGGCGTCGCCGACGGTGTCGGTGAACTCCCTGACGCGTGAGTCCAGCTCGGAGAAGAACCGCTTGCCGGACTGTGTCTTGTTGATCTCGTGGGCGACGACGAAGCCGGCGCCGATGCCGACGATCAGCCAGAACACGTTCTTCATGGGGAACTCCTCATCTGCGGTGCGACCACCCGGGCGTCGCCGGGCGTACCAAGCATCCATCGTAGTCGAGCGCGGTGGACCGATGGCGTCCTGCAACGATGAAGAGGCACCGGCCGGAGCCGATGCCTCTTCGTGTGGTGCCCTGAGCCGGGCCGCAGTCCTAGCGGGCTGCGTAGTACTCGACGACGAGCTGCACTTCACAGGTCACGGGGACCTCGGCGCGCTTCGGACGACGCTCGAGACGTGCCTGGAGCTTGTCGAGCTCGACCGAGAGGTACGCGGGCACCTTCGGCAGGACGTCGACGTGACCGCCGGCAGCGGCGACCTGGAAGGGCTCGGTGCCCTCGGAGCGCGGCTTGACGTGGATGAGCTGACCCGGCTTCACGCGGAAGGACGGGCGGTCGACGAGCTGGCCGTCGACCATGATGTGGCGGTGCACGACCATCTGGCGAGCCTGAGCCGTGGTGCGGGCGAAGCCGGCACGGAGGACGAGCGCGTCGAGACGGGTCTCGAGGATCTCGACGAGGTTCTCACCCGTCAGGCCCTGGGTGCGACGTGCCTCCTGGAAGGCGATCTTGAGCTGAGCCTCGCGGATGCCGTACTGGGCGCGCAGACGCTGCTTCTCGCGCAGACGGACGGCGTAGTCGCTGTCGGCCTTGCGCTTGGTGCGGCCGTGCTCACCGGGAGCGTAGGGACGCTTCTCGAGGTACTTGGCGGCCTTCGGGGTGAGGGCGATGCCGAGTGCCCGCGAGAGGCGGGTCTTGCTGCGGGTACGTGACTTGGTAGACACGGTTTCCTTTCGATGAAGTCTCAAACGATGAATGACCGGCGCGAAGACGCGTCGGTGATCCGGAATCACACCGGACAAAGTCAGAGGGGTCCGCCGGGGCTGTTCGGCTACAGAACACGCCCGTCGAACACGGTGATCGAGCAGCCGCGCAGTCACACCGGTTCTAGGCGGATCAATACTAGCACGACGTGCCCCGGTCGCCGGGCCGCCGCGACCCGAGGATCACTCGCCCCGGACGATCTTCCGGAGTTTGTCCAACCGCGCCGAGATGTCGCGTTCGTGGCCGTGGTCGGTGGGCTGGTAGTACCGGACGTCGCGGAGCTCGTCGGGCAGGTACTGCTGGGCGACGACACCGATCGGGTGGTCGTGCGGGTAGCGGTAGCCCTTGCCGTGTCCGAGACGCTTGGCGCCCGCGTAGTGGGCGTCGCGCATCGGCTTCGGCACGCGTCCGAAGGCTCCGGCCCTGACGTCGGCGATGGCCTGGTCGATGGCGACGTAGGCCGCGTTCGACTTGGCGGCCGTGGCCAGGTACACCACGGCCTCGGCCAGCGGGATGCGACCCTCGGGCATGCCGATGAACTGGACGGCGTCGGCGGCCGCCACGGCGATGGGCAGCGCCTGCGGGTCGGCGATGCCGATGTCCTCGGCCGCGGAGATGATGATGCGGCGGGCGATGAAGCGCGGGTCCTCCCCCGCCTCGATCATCCGAGCGAGGTAGTGCAGCGCGGCGTCGACGTCGGATCCGCGGATGCTCTTGATGAACGCGCTGATGACGTCGTAGTGCTCGTCGCCGTTGCGGTCGTATCGGAGCAGGGCGCGGTCGACCGCCTGCGAGACGAGCTCATCGGTGATCACGGGACCGCGGGGCGCCCGCGTCGCGGTGTCGGAGTCCACCCCGCCTTCGTCGTCTTCATCATCCTCATCGCCGACGTCAAGGAGGCCCGCGTCGTCGAGATCGAGCTCGTCGGGGTCGACCGGAGCGCCGAGATCGGAGTCGGCGGCGATCGCGGCCGCCTCCAGTGCAGTCAGGGCTCGTCGGGCATCGCCGGATGACAACTGGATGATCGCGGCGCGGGCCTCCGGCGTCACGGTGAAGCGACCGGCCAGGCCTCGCGGGTCGGTCACGGCGCGGTCGATGAGGATGCCGAGGTCGTCGTCGCTCAGCTGTTCGAGCGTGAGGAGCAGCGAACGCGACAGCAGCGGGGAGATGACCGAGAACGACGGGTTCTCGGTCGTCGCGGCGACCAGGATGACCCAGCCGTTCTCCACGCCGGGGAGCAGGGCGTCCTGCTGGGCCTTCGTGAACCGGTGGATCTCGTCGAGGAAGAGGACGGTCGAGCTGCCGTAGAGGTCGCGGCTCGACATCGCCTCCTCCATGACCTGCCGGACGTCCTTGACGCCCGCCGTCACGGCCGAGAGCTCCACGAACCGGCGGCCGGAGCTGTGCGCGATGGCCTGCGCCAGGGTCGTCTTCCCGGTGCCCGGTGGGCCCCAGAGGATGACGGACACGGCCGCCTGCGTCCCCTCGTTGTCGCTCGCCAGGCGGACGAGCGGCGAGCCGGGACGGAGCAGGTGCTTCTGGCCGGCGACCTCCTCGAGGCTGCGGGGCCGCATGCGCACGGCGAGCGGAACCGGTGCGCCGGCGATGCCGGGTCCTCGACTGAACATTCCACCAGGCTAGCCGCAGCCTGCGACACGCGGACCCGCTGCAGAACGGGGTCGCCGCCGTCGTGCGTCGTTTGGTCCGCGCGGAGCGCTCCCCGTAAGGTTCTCCTGGGCAGTCCGCCGCGGGCGTGGTGCCAGATGACAGCGCGATGCCGCCGCTCGGCCGACGGCACCTGGAGGGAACGACGTGGCAACGAGCAAGGGTCCGGACAAAGAGGCACGCGCAGCACGCGCACGACTGCGCGCCTACAACGCCCGGCGCACCGTGCACGAGCACCGCTCGAAGCGCCGCGTCCGCGACAACGTGATCGCCGCGGCGGCGCTCGTCGTCATCCTGGCCGGTGCCACGGCTGCGCAGGTGTTCTTCTTCGCCGGCGGTCCGGGCACCCCGGTCGCGACGCCCACGGCTTCCGCCGAGGCAGGGGCCTGCGGTGTCACCGGGGCCACGGACGGCGCGAACACCGGCGAGGTCCCCGCGAGCACCATCGCCGAGGACCGCGATTGGAGTGGTGAGATGACGATCAACGACGTCGTCATGAACCTCACCCTCGACGGCGCCTGCGCGCCGCAGGGCGTCTCCTCCTTCATCTCCCTCGCCCAATCCGGCTTCTACGACGGCGTCACCTGCCACCGTCTCACGACGAGCGGCATCTACGTCCTGCAGTGCGGCGACCCCGACGGCACCGGCACCGGTGGCCCCGGCTACAGCTACGGCCCGGTCGAGAACGCACCGACCGACGACGTCTACCCGGCCGGCACCATCGCCATGGCACGCCAGGGAGGGAACGGCTACAGCAACGGTTCGCAGTTCTTCCTCGTGTACCAGGACTCGACCATCCCGTCCGACGCCGCCGGCGGCTACACCGTGCTCGGTCAGATCACGAGCGGTCTCGACCAGCTCGTCTCGGGTGTCGTGTCCGGCGGTGTCGCAGACGGCAGCGGTGACGGTGCTCCAGCGGTCCCCGCCACCATCACCTCGGTGACGGTCCAGTAGCGCGTGCAGTAACCTGCACCAGACGGAACCGACCGGCGCAAGCGGTCGCCCCGAGCAGGACTCGGGGTAATAGGCTTGTGGATCGATCACGATCGCCACGAACGGCGGTCAACACACAGCAAGGGTGATGCGCGTGACCAGTCCAGAGATCGAACCGTGGGGTCGTGTCGACGACGACGGCACCGTCTACGTCCGTGAGGCCGACGGTGAACGAGCGGTCGGACAGTACCCCGACGGTTCCAAGGAGGAGGCGCTCGCGTACTTCGAGCGCAAGTTCACGGACCTCGCCGGACAGGTGACGCTCCTCGAGCAGCGCGCGAAGCGTGGTGCACCGGCGACGGACGTCGCGAAGGCCGTGAAGTCGATCACCAAGCAGGTCGAGTCCGCCAACGCGGTCGGCAACCTCCAGGCGCTCCTGACCCGCCTCGCGGCGCTCGACGGCACCGTGAGCGAGCTGACCGAGGCGCAGAGCCAGGAGACCAAGGCAGCCCTCGAGGAGGCGGCACGTGCGCGTCTCGCGATCGTCGAGGAAGCCGAGCAGCTCGCGCAGCAGGATCCGGCACGGGTGCAGTGGAAGCAGACCTCGGCGCGACTCGACGAACTCTTCGCCGAGTGGCAGCGTCAGCAGCACGACGGTCCGCGTCTCGCGAAGAACGACGCCAACGACCTCTGGAAGCGGTTCCGGACGGCGCGCGCGACGATCGAGCAGCACCGTCGTGCGTTCTACACGGAGCTGGACTCGGTCCACAAGGAAGCACGCGCGATCAAGCAGAAGCTCGTCGAGCGCGCCGAGGCCCTCATCGCCAAGGGCGCCGAGGGCATCCCCGCCTACCGCAGCCTGCTCGACGAGTGGAAGGCCTCCCCGCGTGCCGGGAAGCGCCAGGATGACGCGCTCTGGGCGAAGTTCAAGGCCGCGGGCGACGCGATCTACGGCGCGAAGGCCGAGATCGACGCGCGCGACAACGAGGAGTTCCAGGGCAACCTGGATTTGAAGCTCGCGGTGTTGGCGGATGCCGAGCCGATCCTCGCCGACACGAACCGGGACTCGGCGCGCAAGGCGCTCACCGACATCCAGCGTCGGTGGGACGAGATCGGCAAGGTCCCGCGCGAGCAGGTCCGCGTCGTCGAAGACCGTCTCCGCAAGATCGAGACCCACGTCAAGCAGCTCGAGGACGAGCACTGGAAGCGCAACAACCCCGAGACG
Organism: Plantibacter sp. PA-3-X8; assembly: GCF_003856975.1. Lineage (NCBI taxonomy): Bacteria > Bacillati > Actinomycetota > Actinomycetes > Micrococcales > Microbacteriaceae > Plantibacter > Plantibacter sp. PA-3-X8. Next base: position 2,918,856 of record NZ_CP033107.1, on the reverse strand, counting down.
AAGGCGCGTACCGAGGGGCTCGCGAGCCAGCTCGCCGACGCCATCGCCAAGCTCGAGGACGAGGTCGAGGCTGCACGAGCCTCGGGTGACGCCGACCGGCTCACCGCGGCCATCGAGGCGCTGGATGCACGCAAGGCGTGGCTCGGGGCGATCCGCTAGGCGGATCCGCTCCACCAACCGCGTGACGGTCGCGGTTCTCCACAGATCCGTCGACGATCCTCCTGCTGCCGGACGGCTACAGGAGGATCGTCGTATGTCCACGGCACTCCAGACGTCCTCCCCCATCGAGCCAGACTGCGCGACGGATCCCTCGGCCTCCACGAGCCGCCTCCCCGCCTACCTCCAGCCACCTGAGCTCTCCGTCGCCGAGCTCGCCGCCGCGCGGCTCGACGGCGAGCTCTTCGCCTTCGAAGACGGCTACTGCAGTGTCGACGAACCCGACACCGTCAGGCTGCGCGCGGCGGTCCTCGAACAGCTGCCCGGGCTGGCCGGCGCGGTCATCGCTGAGACGAGTGCCGCCTGGCTGCACGGCGCGGCGCTCATCGCACCGAGGGTCCACACGGGCTTCGTGTCGATGGAACGGCGAAGCGCGCGTTCGCCCCGGTTGCGTCTGCGTCAGGTGTCACTCCGCCCCGACGACAGCGAGCGGTGCGGCGCACTGCGGGTCACGACCCCCACGCGCACGGTCGCGGATCTGGCACGGCGCACCGGGGCCGAAGCTGAGGAGGCCATGACGACGATCCGCAACTACTTCCTGCTCGGGCTCACCAGCCCTGAGGAGGTCGTCGCCTGGGTCCGCTCCGTCCCGCGGGTCCTCGGCGGCACACGGATCGTCCGTGTCGTGTCGAGTGCCACCGAGGTGATGCTCCCCGGCCTCGAGCCGACTCGGAGCGAACTGGCGTCCTGGTCGCTCCCGCTCAGCCGCCGTTGACCCGGTAGACGTCGTACACGGTGTCGATCCGCCGGACCGCGTTCAGCACCCGGTCGAGGTGGGTGGTGTCGCCCATCTCGAACACGAAGCGGCTGATGGCCAGGCGGTCGCTCGAGGTGTTCACCGTCGCCGACAGGATGTTGACGTGGTACTCGGACAGCACCCGCGTCACATCCGACAACAGTCCAGCTCGATCGAGTGCCTCGACCTGGATCTGGACGAGGAACACGCTCTTCGACGACGGCGCCCACTCCACATCGATCATGCGCTCGGGTTCCTGCAGGAGTCCCTGGACGTTGTGGCAGTCCGAACGGTGGACGGAGACGCCGGAGCCCCGCGTGACGAACCCGACGATCTCATCACCCGGCACCGGGGTGCAGCACTTCGCGAGCTTGACCAGGATGTCGGGAGCACCGAGCACGAGGACCCCGGAGTCGCTGTTCTGCAGCCGCTCACGGCGGCTCCCGCGCACCGGGACGGTGTACTCGGCGTGCTCGCTGTCGGCGTCCTTCTGCAGGAGCGCGACCACCTTCTCGAGCACGGACTGCGTCGAGACGTGGCCCTCGCCGACGGCCGCGTAGAGCGCCGTGACGTCCTCGTAGCGCAGCTGCGCCGCGACCTCGGCGAACGAGTCCTGGTTCATGAGCTTCTGGAGCGGCAGGTTCTGCTTGCGCATCGCCCGCGCGATCGCGTCACGGCCCTGCTCGATGGCCTCGTCGCGTCGCTCCTTCGTGAACCACTGGCGGATCTTGTTCCGCGCCCGAGGGCTCTTGACGAAGTTCAACCAGTCCTGGCTCGGACCGGAATCGGGGTTCTTGGAGGTGAAGACCTCCACCACGTCGCCGGTGTTGAGCGAGCTCTCCAGCGGCACGAGCCGCCCGTTGACCCGGGCGCCCATCGTCCGGTGGCCGACCTCCGTGTGGACGGCGTAGGCGAAGTCCACCGGCGTCGCGCCGGCGGGCAGGCCGACGACACGCCCCTTCGGGGTGAAGACGTAGACCTCCTTCGCACCGATCTCGAACCGCAACGAGTCGAGGAACTCCCCCGGGTCCGCCGTCTCCGCCTGCCAGTCGGAGATGTGGGCGAGCCAGGCCATCGAGCTGTCGGGCTCGGCGGAGGACGCGGTCTTCCCGCTGTTCATCCGCTCCTTGTACTTCCAGTGCGCGGCGACACCGAACTCGGCCCGCTGGTGCATCTCGTTCGTACGGATCTGGATCTCGACGGGCTTCCCGCCCGGTCCGACGACGGTGGTGTGCAGCGACTGGTACAGGTTGAACTTCGGCGTGGCGATGTAGTCCTTGAAACGCCCCGGGACGGGGGTCCACCGCGCGTGGATCGACCCGAGGACCGCGTAGCAGTCGCGGAGCGAGTTGACGAGGACACGGATGCCGACAAGGTCGTAGATGTCGTCGAACTCGCGGCCGCGGACGACCATCTTCTGGTAGATCGAGTAATACTGCTTCGGACGACCGGCGACCTTGCCACGGATCTTCTGCGCCTTGAGATCCTCGTTCACCGCGTCGATGACGTGCTGCACGTACTCCTCGCGCTGCGGCGTCCGCTGCTTGACGAGCGATTCGATCTCGGCGTAGAGCTTCGGGTACAACACGGCGAAGGACAGATCTTCGAGCTCCCACTTGATCGCCTGGATCCCGAGGCGGTGCGCGAGCGGTGCGTAGATCTCGAGGGTCTCCGTGGCCTTCTTCGCCGCCTTCTCGGCCGGGACGAATCCCCAGGTCCGGGCGTTGTGCAGCCGGTCGGCGAGTTTGATGATGAGGACGCGGATGTCCTTCGACATCGCGACGATCATCTTCCGGACCGTCTCGGCCTGTGCGCTGTCGCCGTACTTGACCTTGTCGAGCTTCGTGACGCCGTCGACGAGCATGGCGACCTCGTCGCCGAAGTCCGCGTGGAGTTGGTCGAGCGAGTAGTCGGTGTCCTCGACGGTGTCGTGGAGGAGGGCGGCGACGATCGTCTTCGGTCCGATGCCGAGGTCGGCCAGGATCTGGGAGACGGCGACCGGGTGCGTGATGTACGGCTCGCCGCTCTGGCGCTTCTGCCCGGAGTGGGCCCGCTCGGCGACCGTGTACGCACGTTCGATGAGCGCCAGGTCGGCCTTGGGATGGTGCTGCCGCACCGTCCGCATCAGGGTGTCGACGGCGCCGGCCGGCTGTGCCTTCGAGAAGATCCGTGGGACGAGACGGCGCAGGGAGGCCGTCGAGGATGTCGTGGTGTCCGCCATCTCAGGCCTCCCTGCGCTCGTGCACGCGGTTGTCGGTCGCTGTCAGGGTCAACGCGCCAGCGGCGCGTCTGCTTCCGTGCGTTCGCCCTCGGCGTCATCCGAGGTCTGAGCGCGCTCGCGCGCCTGCAGCACGCGCTTGTCGTGCTTGGCGATGCGGGGCTCGTTGTGCCGGAAGTTCGCGTAGAGCGGTGCGGCGACGAAGATCGTCGAGTACGTGCCGACGAGGATACCGACGAGCAGAGCGAGCGAGATGTCGCGCAGCGTGTCGGCACCGAGGACGAAGGCACCGAAGAACAGGATCGCCGCGACCGGGAGCGCCGCCACCACGCCGGTGTTGATCGAGCGCACCAGGGTCTGGTTGACCGCGAGGTTGACCGACTCCCCGAACGTCCGGGCCGCGCCGTCGGCGTCGAGCGTCGTGTTCTCACGGATCTTGTCGAACACCACGACGGTGTCGTACAGCGAGAACCCGAGGATGGTGAGGAAACCGATCATGGCGGCCGGCGTGATCTCCCAGCCCGTCGCGGCGTAGACACCGGCCGTGATGATGAGGTCGTGCATGAGGGAGAGCAGCGCGGCCGCGGACATCTTCCAGGTGCGGAAGTACAGGGCCATGAGGATCGCCGCGAGCACGAGGAACACGATGAGGCCGACGATCGCCTGCTTGGAGACGTCCTGACCCCATGACGGGCCGATGAACGAACTCGTGATGTCGGACTGTTCGACGCCGTAGGCCTCGGCCAAGGCTGCCGACACCTGCTGGGTGACCTTGTCGTTCTTCAGCTGGTCGGTCTGCACGCGGACCGAGTTGCCGCCCACGACGGTCACGTGGGTGGTCGCGCCGCTGACGACGGACGCGACCGCGTCTTCGGCCAGCGTCTGATCGGTGCTCTTGACGTCGGCGATCTGGAACTGCGAACCACCGCGGAACTCGATGCCGAAGTTGAATCCGCCCTTGACGACCGGGATCAACACCGAGAGGACGACCGCGACGATGGCGATCGTGTACCAGATCTTGCGCTTGCCGACGAAGTCGTAGGAGCGCTTCCCGGTGTAGAGCTCGTTTCCGAACCGTGCGAACGCACCCATCAGGAGTCCTTCCCATCGGTCGGCAGATCGTCTGCTCTGGTGTCGGAGCCGCCTCCGACGAGGGCGGCCTGCTTGCGCTCGGCGATCGTCTGGCGCTTGGCCGCCTCACGGCTGCTGGACGCGGCCTTGGCGCCGGGCACCGAGACGGGCTTCCGGAACTCTGCACGACCGCGGTAGATGGCGCCGAGCGCCGACGGGTCGAGACCGGTGAACGGCTTGCCGCTGTTGAAGAGCTTCGTCTGGCCGAGGAGCTGCATCATCGGGTGGGTGAACAGCAGGACGACGATGACGTCGATGATCGTGGTCACGCCGAGGGTGAGGGCGAAGCCGCGGACGTTGCCGATCGCGAGGACGTACAGCACAACGGCGGACAGGAGGTTGACACCCTTCGCCGCGTAGATGGTGCGCTTCGCGCGCTTCCAGCCGGCTTCGACGGCGGACTCCAGACCGCGGCCGTCGCGGAGTTCGTCCTTGATGCGTTCGAAGTACACGATGAACGAGTCCGCGGTGAAACCGATCGCGACGATGAGACCTGCTATCCCGGCGAGGGAGAGCCGGAAGCCCTGACGCCAGGACATCAGCAGGATCACCACATACGTGAGCACCGCTGCCGCGACGAGCGAGGCGATGGTCACGGTGCCGAGGAGCCGGTACTGGAACAGCGTGTAGATGACGACCAGGATGAGCCCGATCAGACCGGCGATGAGGCCGCTCTCCAGCTGCGTCGAACCGAGGGTCGCCGAGATGGTGTCCTGGCTCTGCACGACGAAGCTGATCGGCAGGGCGCCGAACTTGAGCTGGTCGGCGAGGGTCTTGGCGGATTCCTCCGTGAAGGAGCCGCTGATCTCGGGCTTGCCGTCCGAGATGACGGCGAGCGACTGCGGAGCGGAGATGACGTTGCCGTCGAGCACGATCGCGAACTGGTTCTGCGGGCTCTGCAGCGAGGTCAGGCGGCCGGTGACGTCGGCGAAGAGCGCGGTGCCCTTCTCGTTGAAGACCGGGTACACCGCCCACTCGCCCGTGCTGGCACCCGACGACGTCGTCTTGATGCCGGCGCTCGCGTCGGACAGGTCTTCTCCGGACACCTCGACCGGGCCGAGGACGTACTTGAAGGTGCCGTCGACGTCGCACGTGATGAGCGGCTCGGCAGCGGGCGCCGCGGTGGCGTCGAGCGAGTCCGCGTTCGCGGCGCAGTCGTAGGCCTGGAAGGCGGCGTACAGCGCGGGCGTCACCTGCGACAGGTCGCTCGCGTTCGTCGGCGACGCGGTCGGCGTGCTCTCGAGGCCCGGATCCGGCGTCGGATACGGGGTCGAGGCGCCGTCCTCACCGATGAAGGTGTTGGACGGCTGGCCGGGAGTCAGCTGCTGCGAGGTGAGGACCGGTCGGAACTCGAGCTTCGCGGAGCTCTCAATGCGGTTCAGCGTCGCTTCGTCGGGGGTTCCCGGGATCGAGACGACGACGTTCTGACCCTGCGTCGTGATCTCCGCCTCCGACACACCGGACGCGTCGACGCGCTGGCGGATGATCGCCACAGCCTGGTTCAGCTGCTCGTTGGAGACCGTCTGGCCGGACTCCAGCTTCGGCGCGAGGATGATCTGGGTGCCGCCCTCGAGGTCGAGGGCCAGCTTGGGCGCCCATGAGCTGTTCCCCCAGAGGACCCCGGCCGCGTTGATCGCGAACAAACCGATGAGGATTACGCCAAGCCAGGTGAGCGAACGCCACGCTTTCTTGACCGGAGTCGACTTTGCCAAACTCGGAACTCAGCTTTCTCTGCCGGCGGTGGCACGAAGGCCACCACCCGGGAAGGGGTTGGGACTAGTCGTCGCTCTTCTGCGGCTTCGAGGTGTCCTCGACGCGCTGGCCGAATTCGGGCTTGGAGAGGTCGAGTGAGGAGGCGTCGTCGGGGATCGACTCGACGACGGGGGCCTCCTCGGCGGTCTCGGCGACCATCGGTGCGACGACCGCACCCGCGTAGCGGGGGTCGATGGTGACGATGACGCCGGGGGCGATCTCGACATCGGCCTTGCGGGAGTCGCGGTCCATCGAGATGAGGGTGCCGTAGACACCGAAGCCGGTGAGTACCTCGGCGCCGGGGACGAGCTTCTGCTCGGTCTCCGCGGCTTGCTTCTTCCGCTTGTTGTTGCTCACCATCATGAACACGATCATGACGCCGGCGAGGCCGAACAGGACGAGGGTCATTGCATCCACGATGGGAACCTTCCAGAGGAGATTGAGGGCGGGAGACGTTGGGAACGCACCGCCAAAGGGAAATTATAGGCCATCGAGGGTCGAGCCATGCTGAGAAGGTGTTCTGCCGAAGTGCCGCCAGGCGGCCGGGGTCGCCACGCGGCCCCGTGGCGTGCGCGTGATGAGGCCGATCCGGACGAGGAACGGCTCGACGACGGACTCGATCGTCTCCGCTTCCTCGCCGACCGAGACCGCGAGCGTGCTGAGCCCGACCGGGCCTCCGGCGAAGCGGTCGAGCATGCCCTCCATGACCGACCGGTCGAGTCGGTCGAGACCGAGGGCGTCGACGTCGTAGAGCTCAAGCGCGGCCTGGACGGTCTCGAGGTCCGCGCGGCCACCGTGCACGAGTGCATAGTCCCTGACCCGGCGGAGGAGTCGGTTGGCGATGCGCGGCGTACCCCGACAGCGTCCGGCGATCTCGGCGACGGCCCGACCGTCGATGTCGAGCCCGAGCATGTCGGCGGTGCGGTGCAGCACCTGCTGCAGTTCCGGCTCGTCGTAGAACTCGAGGTGGGCGGTGAACCCGAAGCGGTCGCGGAGCGGGTTCGGCAGCAGACCGGACCGGGTGGTCGCCCCGACCAGGGTGAACGGCGCCAGCTCGAGGGGGATGCTCGTCGCGCCGGCACCCTTGCCCACCATGATGTCGATGCGGAAGTCCTCCATGGCGAGGTACAACATCTCCTCCGCAGGGCGGGCCATGCGGTGGATCTCGTCGATGAAGAGGACCTCGCCCGGGGTCAGCGACGACAGGACGGCGGCGAGGTCGCCGGCGTGCTGGATGGCCGGACCGCTCGTGAGCCGGAGCGGTTTCCCCGTCTCGTGCGCGACGATCATCGCGAGGGTCGTCTTGCCGAGCCCAGGTGGGCCGGCCAGCAGGATGTGGTCGGGGGTGCGGTTCTGCATCCCGGCGGCCGTGATCAGGAGTTGCAACTGACCGCGCGCCTTTGACTGTCCGACGAACTCGGAGAGCGACCGCGGACGGAGCGCCCCTTCGAACGCCAGTTCCGCATCGGACTCGGCGGCTGGATTGGTGAGGTCTTCTGGAGCGTCCGTCACGAGGTACGGCCTCCGGCGTGCGCCGGGCCGAGTCTGCCGAGGGCCAGGCGGATGAGCGACGGCACGGTCGAGAGGTCGTCCGCACTCGCGGAGGCGGAGGCCTCGACGACCGCCTGCGTCGCCGTCTTCTCCGGCCAACCGAGCCCGATGAGCGCCGTCACGACCTGATCGGCGATCGCTGCCGCGTTCACGGTGGTCGCCGGAGCTTCAGGCGTCGTCCTGGTGACGCGGAGCTTTCCGGCGAGCGAAACGGTGATGAGCTTCGCCGTCTTCGGCCCGATCCCGGAGACCTTCCGGAACGGGGCGTCGTCGTCCGCGGAGATGGCGGCGGCGATCTGCTCCGGCGTCAGCGCCTCCAGGACGCCGAGTGCCGACTTCGGGCCGACCCCGGTGACGCTCACCAGGAGCTCGAACACGGACAGCTCCTCGGCGGATCGGAACCCGAACAGGGAGAGCGAGTCCTCCCGCACGATCAGTGTCGTCGAGAGGAGTGCTTCGGTGCCGACCCGGAGTGAGAGGGCATGGGCCGGCGTGACCTGGACGGCGAATCCGACGCCGCCCACCTCGATCACGACGAGGTTGCCGACCGCGCTCAGGACGGTGCCGCGGAGGGAGGAGATCATGCTTCCAGCCTAGGGCTCCGCGCTGCCCGGGCCCGGACGGCCGCCTCGCGCGGAGCGCCGCCGCGTTCCGCCGCCGCCCACGCACGCTGGGCCGGGGTGAGTGCTCCACTCCCCTGCGGAGGTGCGCCGACGGGTATCGCCGCAGTCGACACGACTGGTCGCCAGGCGTGGCAGATCGCGAGCGCGAGCGCATCTGCGGCGTCAGCGGGCTTCGGGAGTTCGTCGAGACCGAGGATCCGCGCGACCATGGTCTGCACCTGGAGCTTGTCTGCTCGTCCGTAGCCGGTCACCGCGGCCTTGACCTCGCTCGGGGTGTGCAGGCCGACGGGGATCCCGTTCGCGGCCGCAGCGTGCAGGGCGAGCCCACTCGCCTGAGCGGTGCCCATGACCGTCCGGACGTTGTGTTGCGCGAACACCCGCTCGACGGCCATCGCGGTCGGCGAGGTGCGCTCGATCGCCTCGGCGATGCCCTGCGCGATCATGAGGAGTCGCTGCTCGAGTGGGACGTGCGCATCCGTCCGGATGACGCCGTACTCGACCATCGTGGCCTGCCGACCCGGCAGGACGTCGACGACCCCCACCCCGCATCGGGTCAGGCCGGGATCGATGCCGAGGACGCGCAGAGTCATGCTCCGACCCTAAGCGCGGGCGATGCGCCCAGCACTCCGCGAGGACGGAGTGTCGTACATCCGTTCGAACGAGCTCCGCTCGGCACGGACGCCGGACTACTCGTCGTCGGCCTCCAACTCGGCCTGCACCTCGGGGGTGAGGTCGAAGTTGCTGTAGATGTTCTGGACGTCGTCGTTGTCCTCGAGGGCGTCGATGAGCTTGAAGACCTTGCGCGCCGTGTCGGCGTCGATCTCGACCTTGAGGTTCGGGACGAAGGCGACGTCGGCGGAGTCGTAGTCGATACCGGCCTCTTGCAGGGCGGTCCGGGTCGCGACCATGTCGCTCGGCTCGGTGACGACCTCGAAGGTCTCACCCTCGGTGTTCACCTCTTCTGCGCCGGCGTCGAGGACGGCGCCGAGGACGTCGTCCTCGGTGGTGCCCTCGGCCTGGACGACGATGAGGCCCTTGCGCTGGAAGTTGTAAGCGACGGAGCCAGGGTCGGCCATGGTGCCGCCGTTGCGGGACATCAGCGTCCGGACATCGGCTGCTGCACGGTTCTTGTTGTCGGTGAGGCACTCGACGAGCAGGGCGACGCCGTTCGGCCCGTAGCCCTCGTACATGATCGTGGTGTAGTCGACGACCTCACCGGTGAGGCCGGCACCGCGCTTGACGGCGCGGTCGATGTTGTCGTTCGGGACCGAGGTCTTCTTCGCCTTCTGGATGGCGTCCTGCAGCGTCGGGTTGCCCGCGAGGTCTGCGCCGCCCATCTTGGCCGCGACCTCGATGTTCTTGATGAGCTTGGCGAACGACTTCGCGCGACGGCCGTCGATGACCGCCTTCTTGTGCTTGGTCGTCGCCCACTTGGAGTGTCCGGACATGTGCTCCCTAACTGCGTGAAAAGAACCTGACCAGTCTAGGCCAGCGGCCCGGAACTCGCGATCACGCCGGGACGGGCCGCGGGATCGGGCGCCAGCGCTTCAGCGGGATCGCTCGACCTTGTCGAGGAAGTAGGCGTGGAAACGGGTGTCGCCGGTGACCTCGGGGTGGAAGGACGTGCCGAGCAGGTTCCCCTGCTCGACGGCGACCATCCGACCGTCGGGCAGCGAGGCGAGGGGTGTCACCGCCGGACCGGCGGCTTCGACCACCGGTGCGCGGATGAACACGGCGTGCACGGGCGGGTCGCCGAGGACGGGGATCGACAGGTCCGTCTCGAAGGAGTCGAGCTGCGACCCGAAGGCGTTGCGCCGGACCGAGACGTCGAGTCCGCCGAGACCCTGCTGGCCGGCGATCCCGTCGAGGATCCGGTCCGCCAGGAGGATGAGCCCGGCGCAGGTGCCGTACACGGGCAACCCGGCGGTGATCGCTTCGCGCAACGGTCCGGCGAGGTCGAAGGAGCGAGCGAGCTTGTCCATCACGCTCGACTCCCCGCCGGGCAGGACGAGTCCGTCGATGCCGGTCAGTTCCGAGGGGCGCCTGATGAGACTGACGTCCGCCCCGAGGCCGGTGAGGACGGCCGCGTGCTCTCGGAAGTCCCCTTGCAGGGCGAGGACGCCGACGCGTGCCGCCCCGGTCACGACGTCACCTGGTTCAGGCCGGACGCGGGGCTACCAGCCACGCTCGGCGAGGCGGTGCGGTGCCGCGAGGTCGGCGACGTTGATGCCGACCATCGCCTCACCGAGACCGCGGGAGACCTCGGCGATGACCTGAGGGTCGTCGAAGAAGGTCGTCGCCTTGACGACGGCCGCCGCCCGCTGAGCCGGGTTGCCGGACTTGAAGATGCCGGATCCGACGAACACACCGTCGGCACCCAGCTGCATCATCATCGCGGCGTCCGCCGGCGTCGCCACACCCCCGGCGGTGAACAACACGACCGGGAGCTTGCCGGTCTCGGCGATCTCCACGACGAGGTCGTACGGGGCCTGGAGCTCCTTCGCCGCGACGTACAACTCGTCCTTCGACATCGACGACAGGTGCGCGATCTCGGAGCGGATCTTGCGGATGTGCTTCGTCGCCTCGGACACGTCGCCGGTGCCGGCCTCACCCTTCGAGCGGATCATCGCGGCACCCTCGTTGATACGCCGCAGCGCCTCTCCCAGGTTGGTGGCGCCGCACACGAACGGCACGTCGAAGCCCCACTTGTCGATGTGGTTCACGTAGTCGGCCGGGCTCAGGACCTCGGACTCGTCGATGTAGTCGACGTCGAGTGCCTGGAGGACCTGGGCTTCGACGAAGTGTCCGATGCGAGCCTTCGCCATGACGGGGATGGACACCTCGGCGATGATCGATTCGATGAGGTCCGGATCGCTCATGCGAGCCACGCCGCCCTGGGACCGGATGTCCGCCGGGACGCGCTCGAGGGCCATCACGGCGACGGCCCCGGCGTCCTCCGCGATACGGGCCTGCTCGGCGGTGACGACGTCCATGATGACGCCGCCCTTGAGCATCTCCGCGAGTCCGCGCTTCACGCGGTTCGAGCCGTGCTGTCCAGTGGTCGTGCTGCTCTCGGTCATGATGGCGAGCGTACCGCCGGGTGGCCTGACGGTGCTCCGTCCACAGGCCGGAAATTGGACTTGGGTGGACCGGTCCAGATGGACCGGCCGACGACGGATCAGGCCGAGGTCGGCCAGGCGTCCGCGATCGCCTGTCGGACATCGCCGAGCAGCTGCGGGAGCGCCTTGGTCTGGGCGATGATCGGGAAGAAGTTGGCGTCCGTCGCCCAGCGCGGCACGATGTGCTGGTGCAGGTGCGCCGCGATCCCGGCGCCGGCCACGGCACCCTGGTTCATGCCGAGGTTGAAGCCGTCGTTCCTCGAGACGGACCGGACGACCCGCATCGCCGTCTGCGTCAGGGCACCGATCTCGGCGACCTCCTCCGTCGTCGCGTCGTCGTACATCGCGACGTGGCGGTACGGGCAGACGAGCAGATGCCCGGAGTTGTACGGGAAGAGGTTCAGCAGCACGAAGGCGTGCTCGCCCCGATGCACGATGAGCGCTGACTCGTCGTCGAGCGTCGGCGCGATACAGAACGGACAACCGTCGTCGGACGGCTGGCCCTGCTTGATGTAGACCATCCGGTGGGGCGTCCAGAGACGCTGGAACGCGTCCGGGACGCCCACCAGGTGGGAGGTGTCGATCGACTCGAACGACTCCGGTTCGGTGCCCGGGGTCATGCCGGCAGATCCGCTGCGGTGTTCACCTGCAGTTTCGCGGCGATGGCGGCGCGGATTCGGCGCACAGCGTCGGCGACGGGGACACCGTTCTCCTGAGAGCCGTCGCGGAATCGGAAGCTCACCGCGCCGTTGGCCTGGTCCTCCTCGCCGACGATCAGCTGCAGCGGCGTCTTCGCCTTGGTGTGGTTGCGGATCTTCTTCTGCATCCGATCGTCGGAGGCGTCGAGTTCTGCACGGACCCCGGACGAGCGCAGCTCAGCGACGACTCCGCCGAGGAACTCCTCGTACTGCTCGGAGACGGGGATGCCGACGACCTGCACAGGGGCGAGCCACACCGGGAAGGCACCCGCGTAGTGCTCGAGCAGGATCGCGAAGAAGCGCTCGATCGAGCCGAGGAGTGCGCGGTGGATCATCGCCGGACGCTTGCGCGTGCCGTCCGCGGCCGTGTACTCCAGCTCGAACAACTCGGGCAGGTTGAAGTCGAGCTGCACGGTGGACAGCTGCCACGTCCGACCGATCGCGTCGCGCGCCTGCACCGAGATCTTCGGACCGTAGAAGGCTGCGCCAGCGGGGTCGAGGACGAGCTCGAGACCGGACTCGACCGCCACCTGCCGGAGGGTCTCGGTCGCTTCGTCCCAGACCTCGTCGGTGCCGACGTACTTGTCGGGGTCCTTCGTCGAGAGCTCCAGGTAGAAGTCGTCGAGACCGTAGCCGCGGAGGGTCTCCAGGACGAACTGCAGTTGGCGGCCGACCTCGTCCTTGACCTGGTCGTCGGTCACGTAGATGTGGGCGTCGTCCTGCGTGAGGCCACGGACGCGCGTGAGCCCGGAGAGGGTGCCGCTCTTCTCATACCGGTAGACCGTGCCGAACTCGGCGAGTCGCAGCGGCAGTTCGCGGTAGCTGCGCCCTCGAGCCCGGTAGATCAGGTTGTGCATCGGGCAGTTCATGGGCTTCAGGTAGTAGTCCTGCCCCTGGCGGGTGACGTGACCGTCGGCGTCGACCTCCTGATCGAGGTGCATCGCCGGGAACATTCCGTCCTTGTACCAGGCCAGGTGCTGGCTGACCTCGAACAGGTGCCCCTTCGTGATGTGCGGGGTGTTCACCAGCTCGTAGCCGGAAGCGAGCAGGCGCTCGCGCATGTAGTTCTCGATCTCGTTGCGGATGATGCCGCCCTTGGGGTGGAACACCGCGAGACCCGAGCCGATCTCCTCGGGGAAACTGAAGAGGTCGAGCTCGGCACCGAGCTTGCGGTGGTCGCGCTTGGCCGCCTCCTCGATCCGCGTCTGGTAGGCGCGCAGCTCATCCTTGGTCGCCCAAGCGGTGCCGTAGATCCGCTGCAGCTGCGGGTTCTTCTCGCTCCCCCGCCAGTACGCCGCGGCGAGACGCGTCAGGGCCCAGCCGTTGCCGATCATGCGCGTGTTCGGCAGGTGTGGACCGCGGCAGAGGTCCTTCCAGACCGTCTCCCCCGTCTTCGGGTCGACGTTGTCGTAGATGGTCAGCTCCGCGCCGCCCACCTCGACGTTCTCGTCGTCGGCTGCCGATCCGCCCTTGAGGCCGATCAGCTCGAGCTTGTAGGGCTCCCCCGCGAGCTCCTCGCGAGCCTCGTCTTCGGTGACGACGCGTCGCACGAAGCGCTGGCCCTGGCGGATGATGCGGTCCATCGTCTTCTGCAGCACCTTGAGCGCCTCAGGCGTGAACGGTGCGGCGACGTCGAAGTCGTAGTAGAAGCCGTCGGTGACCGGCGGGCCGATGCCGAGGGTCGCGTGCGGGTCGACCTGCTGCACGGCCTGCGCGAGCACGTGGGCTGCGGAGTGGCGGAGGATGTTGAGACCGTCGGGCGAGTCGAGGTGCACCGGCTCGACGGTGTCCGTCTCCGTCACCGTGGCGGCGAGGTCCTTCAGTTCGCCGTTGACGCGCATGGCGACCACGGATCGGTCGGTGAACAGTGCGAACCCGTCACTCACGGATGATCTCTCTTTCTCAGGTGAAACCTTGGCCGTGCAAGCCTATCGTCGTCCACGACGAGGAGACGCTGCCGTCGGTCGGCGGCCGTGGTTCGTGCTCGGCCGCATCGCTAGAGTGAAGGCCTACGACGTGACGGGGGTGGCGCTGATGACGGCTGTGCAGAGGAGCGGGGCTGCGACGGCGCTGTTCGCCGCGCTGCCCGTGGTCGCGCTCGTGCACATCATCGCCCTCGCCTCCGGTCAGGAGTGGCTGTCGCTCCTCACCAAGCCGTTCATCATGCTGGTCCTCGCGCTGGCGCTCGTGTGGTCGGTTCGACGACTGTCGGCCGCTGCGGTCACGGCGCTCGTCGCGATCCTCTGCAGCTGGCTGGGCGACGTCGCCCTCATGGTTCCGGGTGAACTCGCGTTCGGCGTGGGGATCCTGTTCTTCATGCTCGCTCAGGCCGGCTATGTCGTGCTCTTCGTGCGGCATCTGCGCATCAGGAACCGTCCGCCGGTCTGGGCGCTCGTGTACCTGGTGTGGCTCGTCGCCGGCATCGCGCTCCTCAGTCAGCAGGACATGGGGGCGCTGTATCCGGCGGTCGTCGTCTATGCCGTCGTGATCGGGGCCATGGCGGCGTCTTCCACGATGACGACGCCGACGATCGCCGTGGGCGGTGCGCTGTTCCTCGTCTCCGACTCATTGATCGGGCTCGACCGCTTCGTGCCTGCAGTGACGATCTGGGCGGCAGACGAGATCATCATGGCGACGTACGCCGCGGGCCAAGGCCTCATCGTGTGGGGCGTCGCGGAGGTCCTGCGTCGCCGGGAGCGGGCGGTCCTCGCCGTTTGAACGGACGTCCGGGCGTGCGACGGGTGGTCTGCGCAAGAGGTGGTCTGTGCAACGACGAAGGGCCCGAGCTGTTCGCTCGGGCCCTTCGTGTTCCTGTGGGCGATACTGGGATCGAACCAGTGACCTCTTCCGTGTCAGGGAAGCGCGCTACCGCTGCGCCAATCGCCCAGGTGAGTGGTGTTGCCAGCGAGGTGGCGACGGGATTCGAACCCGTGTGGACGGCTTTGCAGGCCGCTGCCTAGCCTCTCGGCCACGCCACCACGTGTGATGAAACACACTGTCGAGCGGAACGCTTGCACGTTCTCACTGACACTCGAGCGGATGACGAGATTCGAACTCGCGACCCTCACCTTGGCAAGGTGATGCGCTACCACTGCGCCACATCCGCATTGCATCCCGTTTCCGGGTGCTTGGAAACTCTAGCCGATGTTGAGGGCGCTCGTTGACACCTCGGCGCGGGCGAGTCGGCCCAACCCTTGATGTTCCGCGGAAAATCGGGCCGAAATTCCGTCTTCCTCGGCGCGTCGGCCAGGCGGGGGACGGTACGTGGCTGGGCAGTGGGTGGAGCCACTCACCGGCGCGCCTGCTGGCTCCAGTCGTCGTTCGCATCGGCGAGGTGCGGGTAGATCTGGAGCATCCGAATCGGCTCCACCTCCCAGACATCGTCGTCCCAGGTGCGCCGGCCGTCGCCGTCAGGGTGGTACTCCGGGTGATCGCGGAGCCGTTCCTCGGCGTTCGATGCCGCGATGGCCCGCCGCGTGTGTTCCGAGAGTGGGAGGATCGCCCCGGCGTCCGCGAGCCACTGGACAACGGAGTCCATCACCGCCGGCATCGCCCCCATGCCCCTCGAGTCGTCCATCAGGGAGGAGTGCGTCCGACCGGGCATGATGAGCCAACCGTTGGTGTCGGGCGTGTCACCGCGGCTGGCGACCTGTCGTCCCCACGCTCTGGCCTCGACGATCTCACGGAGGAGGTACTGCTCGCACTGGGCGAACGCCACCCGGCCCGACCGGCTGAGCGCCGGGTACGGGACGGCGGCGTGGCCCGGGTCCGTGGGATGCCGTCGCGGTTTCGCGTTGCTTGACCGCCACCAATCGCCGATGCGGCTCATGCCACACGTCCGTCGCGCCATGGCGACGAGCGCCGCTGCGGCCCGGTGGTCTCCGCCATGACTCGCTGAAGCATGGTCCCCTTGCGTTGCCTGCACGTGCTCGAACGACGAAAGCCCCCGGGGGTCCGGGGGCTTTCTGTGGTGGGCGATACTGGGATCGAACCAGTGACCTCTTCCGTGTCAGGGAAGCGCGCTACCGCTGCGCCAATCGCCCGGGTGGCGTGTGTGAACACGACGCCGGGATGTTGCTGGTGGAACTGTGTTGCTGAGGTGAGGTGGCGACGGGATTCGAACCCGTGTGGACGGCTTTGCAGGCCGCTGCCTAGCCTCTCGGCCACGCCACCATGTGTGACCGAACACACTGCCGAGTAGGATTCCTGCCGGAACAACACCACTGACACTCGAGCGGATGACGAGATTCGAACTCGCGACCCTCACCTTGGCAAGGTGATGCGCTACCACTGCGCCACATCCGCATTGCCCGCATCGCTGCGTGCTCGAACGACTCTAGCCGAAACCGGGACCGATGTTCAAACCGGCGCGCATACTGGGTCGACAGCGGTGCGGATGTGCGTTCGTCCCCCGGCATCGGCTAGTATCGTGACTCGCGGCTGTTCTGCACCTCTCCGGTGCGGACGACCTGCGGGCGATTGGCGCAGTTGGTAGCGCGCTTCCTTCACACGGAAGAGGTCATCGGTTCGAGTCCGGTATCGCCCACATCATTCACCATCGCCCGGGTTGTTCCACCTCCACGGCTGCGACTCACTCCGCGAGATCAGGACGTTCCGCCCTGGCAGAACCGGTCCGGCGGGCATCACTCGGGAAGAAGTGTCGTTCGACGGGTGCACCGTCGGCGTGGGCCAGCGCTGCAGCGCGGATGTCGCGGTCGCGGCCGGTCAGACGCTGCGTCTCCTGTCGTCGGAACTCGCCCCACGACGGCACCATGAAGGTCTCCAACTGCACGTCGGACTCCTCGCCGCTCCGGTACAGGGCCCATCTCGAGGCACCGGTCCGGCGACGAGAGGACTCGACATGGCCCATGGCCTTCTGGAACGCCGCGAGCGAGTCGGGATGGACCGCGTAGGAGATCTGCACGAGGACCGGCCCGTCGGTCGGCTGTGGCTCGAACACGAGCGTGGGTGTGGGCCAGGACATCGAGATGTTGCGGTCGACGGTCCCTGTTCCGGGGAGCAGGGGCAGCACCCGCACACTGGCCGCCACCAGCAGGAGCAGGACGGCCGAAGCGCTGTAGGCGAGCGACGTCCCGAGCCACTGCGCCACGATGCCCCAGCCGGTCGAGCCGATGGCCATCGCCCCCATGAAGACGAGGATGTAGATCGACGCGCCACGCGATCGCACCCACTGCGGCAGGGTGAGCTGCAGGGCGGCGTTCAGCACGGTCAGCGTGCCGATCCAGGCCAGCCCCGCGAGGACCAGGAGCACCAGCGTCGGGACGACGGGCAGGACAGCCGCTGCGAGCGACCCCGTCGCGAAGAGGACCGCGCTCACCGCGATGACGAGGTTGTCTGAGAACCGACGGCGAGCGAGCGGCAGGGCGAAGATGCCCAGCACCGCGCCGACGCCGAGCGCGCCGAGCAGGACGCCGTAGCCGCTCGAGTCGAGTTGGAGTCGCTTCGCGGTGAGGGGCAGCAGCGCCCAGAGCGCGCTGGCCGGCAGGGCGAAGAGCGCGGAACGCAGCAGGATCCGGCGGACGAGGTGCGCGGACACGACGTACCGGACCCCCGCTCGCAACGCCGCCCCGAACGGCTCGCGGTCGTCGAGACCGGTCTGCGCCGGCCGCTTCCACCAGATGAGGGCGATCACGGCCCCGACGAAGCTCAGCGCGTTGACACCGAACACGACGGGGGCTCCGAAGGTCGACAGGACGACGCCGGCCAGGGCGGGACCGACCGCGCGGGCTCCGTTCACGGTGACACCACCGAGCGCCGACGAAGCCGCGATCAGGTTGCGCGGCACGAGCTCCGGCTGGATCGCCTGCCATGCGGGTGAGGTCAGGGTGGAGGTGATGCCGAGCAGGAAGGTGAAGGCCAGGATCGTCCACGGCGACAGCGCGCCGATCCACGCCACGACGGTGAGTCCGGCCGCGAGGACCGCACTCGCCGCCGATCCCCAGATGAGCAGCCGTCGCCGGTCGAGCGAGTCGGCGAGGACACCTGCCGGGAGGGCGACCAGGATGGCGGGCGCGAGGCTCGCGGTCTGCACGAGCGCGATGACCGCTGCGCCGGCTGCGGCCTCGACCAGGACCCACTGGGCCCCCACGGTCTGCATCCAGGTGCCGATGTTGCTCCCGAGCTGGGCGAACCACAGCACCCTGAAGGCGGTGATCGCCATGGGAGCCCATGCTGACGGTTGCGACGATGGAACTGCGGAGGGTGACGACATGGTCGAACGATAGGACGCCGTCGCGACCGGGGCATCGTCGGTTTGTCGCAATCATCGAACTGTGCATCACCGTCGCGTGGACGGCCGCCGGCGTCGCTCCATGGAGGATCATCGTCGAATCGTCAAGGTCTGCGGCCGCCGAATCGTGCTGGCTACCGTGGATCCATGGCCATCACGGAACTGATCCTCGTCCGCCACGGTGAGAGCGCCGGGAACGTCGCCGCACTCGAAGCCGATCGCTCGGAATCCCACCGCATCGCCGTTCCGAGCCGTGACGCCGACGTCCCGCTCTCAGCACTCGGGCTCGAGCAGGCGGCTGCGGTGGGGAGACGTCTCGCGGCCCTCACACCCGCCGACCGGCCGGACATCGTGTTCAGTTCGCCCTATCGGCGAGCGCACGAGACGGCCGTGGTCGCCCTTCGGGCCGCAGCGCTCGACGCCGATGAGCTTCGTCCTGTCGTCGACGAGCGGCTGCGTGATCGCGAACTCGGTATCCTCGACACCTTCACCTCGATCGGCGTCGACGCCGAGTTCCCGGAAGAGGCCGCTCGACGACGGTTCCTCGGCAAGTTCTACTATCGACCGCCAGGAGGTGAGGCCTGGACGGACGTGGCCCTCCGCCTCCGCTCGTTCATCGGCGACCTGGACCGGCACACCGACCGCACGCGGGCCCTGGTGGTCTGTCACGACGCCGTCATCTCGCTCTTCCGCTACATCTGCGAGGGGTGGGACGAGCGTCGCGTCCTGGAGGAGGCCGCTCTCCGTCCGACGCCGAACGCGTCCTTCACCCACCTCGTCCACGACGGACGGGCGTGGAAGGCGCGGGCGGCGAATGCGACTGCGCACCTGCAGCAGGCGCAGGTTCCGGTCACCGAGCACTCGGGGGCGAACGATGTCCGAAGCTGACCCCACCACGCTCACGCCCGAGGTCCTCGCCGACTGGCCACTCCCCGATCCCGGATCGTCGAAGGACGATCGTGGGTCGGTGCTCGTCGTCGGCGGCGCGCGGATGACGCCCGGGGCGGTCGCCTTGGCGGGCCTCGCCGTTCTCAGGGTCGGCGCGGGTCGGATCACGCTCGCGGTCGGTGCGTCGGCAGCGTCCCCACTCGCGATCGCCTTCCCGGAGGCAGGCGTGATCGGGTTGGCGGAGACCAGCGGCGGAGCCGTCCGGGGTGACGGGGCCGGCCCCCTCGAGGACGTCCTGGACGTCGACTGTCTGCTGCTCGGTCCTGGCCTCGACGACGCGGACGAAGCCGTGGCACTCCTCGACGGTGTGCGCCCGCTCTTTGGCGCCGACACCGTGGTGGTCCTCGACGCCTTCGCGCTCGGTGCCCTGTCACACGCTCCCGACTTCTCGAAGGGGCTGGAGGGCCGCCTTGTATTCACTCCGAACGTGGCCGAGGCCGCGATCCTCCTCGACGTGGACGAGGCCGACCCGGACACGGCGGCGCTCGAGCTGGCGCGACGGTTCGGAGCCGTCGTCACCTGTCAGGGCAGGGTCTCCGACGGTGAGCGGGACTTCATCGCGCCCGGCGGGAGTCCGGCCCTCGGGACGGCGGGGAGCGGTGACGTCCTGGCCGGTGCGATCGCCGGGCTCGCGGCACGCGGACTCTCCGCGCTCGCGGCGAGCTGCTGGGGTACCGTGCTGCACGCCGCCTCCGGCGATCGGCTCGCCGACCGGATCGGCCCCCTCGGAGCCCTCGCCCGCGAGTTCGCGGACGAGTTCCCGACGCTCCTCCGAGAGCTCGGGCGACCCGTCACGGGGCGGTCCTAACCGACAGCGGGCCAGCGCCAGCCGGTGATCTCGGGTGCGTCCTCGCCGAACTCCCTGGTGTGCGCTCGGGCTCGGACCCGGGCGTCCTGCATCTCCTGACGGAGACCCGCGAACCGCTCGCCGAGCCCCGGCGTCCGGTCGATCGCGTCGCACACGAGCGAGAACCGGTCGATCTCGTTGAGCATCACCATGTCGAACGGTGTCGTGGTGGTCCCGTTCTCGAGGTACCCGCGGACGTGCAGCTGATCGTGCCCGTGGCGCTTGTACGTCAGCCGATGGATGAGCCACGGGTACCCGTGGTAGGCGAAGACGACTGGACGGTCCGTCGTGAACACGCTGTCGTACTCGGCGTCGGAGAGGCCGTGCGGATGCTGATCCTCGCTCATGAGTCGCATGAGGTCGACCACGTTCACGACCCGGACGGACAGCTCCGGGATACGTTCGCGCAGGATACTCACGGCGGCCAGCGTCTCGAGCGTGGGGACATCCCCGGCACAGGCCATGACGAGGTCCGGGCGCTCCCCCGCACGCTCTGAACCGGCGAAGGGCAGGATGCCGAGCCCGCGGGCGCAGTGCGCGCGAGCGTCGTCGATGCCGAGCCACACGGGTTCCTGGTCCTTGCCCGCGACGATGACGTTGATCTCGTCCGTGCTCTGCAAACAGTGCTCCGAGACGGCCAGGAGGGTGTTCGCATCGAACGGCAGATACACCCGGATGACATCGGGCTTCTTGTTGACGACGTGGTCGATGAACCCGGGGTCCTGGTGGCTGAAGCCGTTGTGGTCCTGACGCCAGACGTGGCTCGTGAGGAGGTAGTTGAGGCTCGCCACCGGGCGCCGCCACGGCAACTCACGTGAACCGTTCAGCCACTTCGCGTGCTGGTTGAACATGGAGTCGACGATGTGGATGAAGGCCTCGTAGCAGGTGAACAGGCCGTGCCGACCGGTGAGCAGGTAGCCCTCCAACCAGCCCTGGCACTGGTGCTCGCTGAGCATCTCCATGACCCTGCCGGCGCGGGCGAGATGCTCGTCGCCCGGGACGGTCTCGGCGTTCCACTGCCGTTCGGTCACTTCGAAGACCGCCTGGAGTCGGTTACTGGCGAGTTCGTCGGGAGCGAAGATCCGGAAGGTGGTCGGGTTACGCCGGATCACCTCCATGAGCCACGACCCCAGGACACCCGTCGCCCCGGCGTCGCGACCACCCGGGGCGTCCACCACGACGGCGGCGTCGTCGATCGCGGGGAGGTCGAGTTCCGTGCGCAGCAGACCTCCGTTGGCGTGCGGTGTCGCGCTCATCCGGGCCTCCCCGAGCGGAGCGAGTTCCCGCACGAGCGGAACCACCGCACCATGTTCGTCGAAGAGCTCCTCAGGCCGGTAGCTCCGCATCCAGGACTCCAGGATCCGCGTGTGCTCCTCGGTGTCCCGAGCGTCGGCGAGCGGGACCTGATGCGCGTGGAACGTCCCCTCGACCCGGACGCCGTCGATCACCTCCGGGCAGGTCCAGCCCTTCGGTGTGCGCAGCACGATCATGGGCCACACCGGCCGTCCGGTGTCTCCGGCGGCGGCCCGGGACTTGATGGCCGCGATGCGGTCGAGCACGACGTCGAGGACCTCGGCGAACCTGCGGTGGACCTCCATCGGATCCTCGCCGTCGAACCCGCCCTCGACGAAGAACGGTTCGTGTCCGTATCCGCGCAGGAGACTCTCGAGTTCGGAGCGTGGGATGCGCGCCAGGACCGTCGGGTTCGCGATCTTGTAGCCGTTCAGGTGCAGGATGGGCAGGACGACGCCATCCTGGACCGGGTCGATGAACTTGTTGGAGTGCCAGCTGGTCGCGAGCGGTCCGGTCTCCGCTTCACCGTCGCCGACGACCGCCGCGACGAGGAGATCTGGGTTGTCGAAGGCCGCGCCGTACGCGTGGCTCAGGACGTACCCCAGTTCGCCACCCTCATGGATGCTGCCGGGTGTCTCGGGCGCCGCATGACTCGGTACCCCGCCGGGGAAGCTGAACTGACGGAAGAACCGGGTCAACCCGGCCTCGGTCTCGGCGACGTCCGGGTAGATCTCGCTGTAGGTGCCGTCCAGGTAGGCGCTCGCCAGGATCGCCGGCCCGCCGTGCCCGGGCCCGGCGATGAACATCGCCGACTGGTGGCGCTCCGCGATCACGCGGTTGAGATGCGCGTACGTCAGATTCAATCCCGGAGCGGTCCCCCAGTGGCCGAGGAGCCGGCGCTTCACATGAACGGCTTCGAGCGGGCGGCGGAGGAGCGGGTTGTCGAGCAGGTAGATCTGCCCGACGGACAGGTAGTTCGCGGCGCGCCACCAGGCGTCGACCTGTTCGATGCTCCGCTCGGACACCGGCTCGCTCGTGCCGCGAGACCGCCAGCTGTCCGTCGTCGACCCGTCCCGTGCGTTGTGCGTCATCGTTCCACGATCCCAGGTCGAGCGACCGGAGGCCAGGGTGGTGCGTCGCTCCTGCGAGCGTGCTAAAGGGTCGGCGGGCGGTGCCGACCGGTACCGGCCGTCGCGCCCCACCAGTCGAGGTACGCGCCCGCGGTGTCCGGCAGCGCCGGGCGGAGGCTACGACCGGCGGGCAGGCGCGTCCGGGAGGGATCCAGCCAGGCCGCGGCCAACTCGGCGTGAAGCGTCGACGGGTCGTAGCGGACCATCGTCTCCGGGCGCAGTTGGTCCATCTCCGCTGCATAGCGCGAGTCGACGACGAGCGGTCGGCGGCCTGCCTCGACCCAGTCGAGCATCGAGCGTGACGCGGAGACATGGCCGTGCGCGGCCAGGGGGATGCCGGGGCGCGAGATCTGCGCGGTGAACGCCGCATCGTCGAGATATCCGGTCACCTCGAACCAGACTTCGGCGGCGCGTGCTTCCGCCTCGAGGTCGAGCACGTCGTCCTCGTGCCCGGCCGAGGGGGCGCCGATGGCACGGACGACGACGTCGGCGACCTGGTGACCGGTGGCACGGAGCACCTCCGCCGCACGCGAAGCCGCCTGGATCGCCGACGAATGCCCCTTGCCCGGGTAGATGAACCCGGCGATGAGGACGGTGAGTGGGCGCGGTCCCGGCAGCGATGCATCGTCGGCCGAGACCGCCGCCGTACCGATCCGGGAGCCGAGCGGGATGGCGTGCGGAACGGTCGCGGCACTGACACCGAGGAACTCTTCAGCCAGCGCCTGTTCGTGCCGGCTGTTGACGGCTGTCGCATGGGCGGCGGCGATGAACCGGGCGTACGCGGCGATGCGGCGGTCCAGCATCCTGCCGTCGGAGGTCTGCGGGACGTCGTGGAGGGTGACCGTCAACTCGGTGGCGTCCGCGAGACGCTCGACGGCGTCCGCCGCCTCTTCGGGTGCCCGGCCGAAGAGACGGTCGGTGACGTGGACGTGGGCACGGTCCACGCCGTCGAGCAGAAGCACGGCGTCGGCCGGGGTCGAAGCGTACATCCGTTCCGCGCGAGGGTCTGCGTGGACGACAGCGTCGGCGACGTCGATCGCGTACTGGACGACTCCGTGGTGCTGTGGGCCGACCATGAGGAGACGGGGTGGGGCTGCGATCACCTGCGTCATCGTGGTGCAGTGGGGGGCCCGCGTCAAGGGTCGCGGGCACTCTCGTCATCGGACCTATGTTCGGAGGACGGCGCCCGTATCGTGCCGACCCGTCCGCGCGTCTCGCGCCCGCATCCGTACAGGGGATCCCGCCATGCAGTCGACCGTGATGTCGCACGCCACCGATCGAGCTGCCGACCCGGCATCTCGTCCGATCCGCGTCGTCTCGATCCCGGCCGCGCACCCCTACGTCGGCCGCATCACCGCCTCGCCCGACATCGACGTGCTGAGCGATCCACCGGTCGACGGAGCGCCATCGGGCGTCTGGTGGCCGCCCGCCGCCCTCGATCCGGGCTGGATCCACGACCACGCCGTCGATGCCGACGTGCTGCACGTCCACTTCGGGACGGAGTCGTTCCCACCCGGACACGTGACCGCGTGCATCGAGGCAGCGCACCAGGTCGGCTGGTCGGTCGTGTACACGGTGCACGATCTTGAACACCCGCAGCTCGACAACCAGGCCGCTTATGACCGGCAGCTCGACGAGCTCGTCCGTGGAGCAGACGCCCTGATCACCCTGACCCCTGGCGCCGCCGCCGGCATCCGGGAACGTTGGGGCCGCGACGCCGTCGTCATCCCGCACCCGTCGCTCCTGTCGGATGACGTCACGGTTCCGCTCGTATCGCCGTCGGCGGAGACGCGGGTCGGCGTCCACCTGAAGGACCTGCGCCCCAATGTCGACGCGGTCGGTGCCGTCACCACCCTCATCGACGCGGTCGAACGCCTCCGCCGCCGTGGAGCGGACGTCGTCGCAGAGGTCCGGATGCACCATGCGGTCCGCGATCCGGAGGCACGCGAGGCCGTCCGACGGCTTGTCAGCAGCTCGGAAGCCGCGCTGCTCATCGAGCACGAGCGTCTCGACGACCTCGGACTCGCCATCGCACTCAGCCGCCTGGACGTCTGTCTCCTCCCCTACCGGCACGGCACGCACTCGGGTTGGCTCGAACTCTGCTGGGATCTCGGCGTGTCCGTCGCCGTCCCGTCCGGAGTCGGGGCGTACCTCGATCAGCATCCCGACGACACCGTCTCCGCTTACGACCTCGGGGACGGAGCATCACTCGAGCATCTCATCGGCGCGCTGCTCGATGCGGACGGCACGACCCGTGCCGGCTCCTCCGACCGGATCGCGGCCGTCGCCGCGCGCCGCTCCCGGCGCGACGTCGACGACGCCGTCAGCGCAGCAGCACACGCCGAGCTGTACCGCCGCGTCGTCGCCGAGCGCGCCTCGTGACGGCCGGTCCACGACTGCGCGTCGTCGTCATCGCCCCGCTGCGCTTCCCCATCCGTCGCCCGCACGCCGGCGGGCTCGAATCCGCCGTGTGGTCGGAGGTCAACGCACTGCGCGCACGAGGTCACGAGGTGACGTTCATCGGCGTCCGGGGGTCTGACTTCGTCGAGCGCGGCAGCGTCTTCGAACTGCCGGAGTTGCGGTGGCCGCGCTGGTCCTCCCCCGACGACGAGCGGTATCCCCCCGGTCACCTGACCCGATCCGTCCCGGCATTGCGCCGCGCGCTCGAGGCGATCGCCGCTCGGCCAGGGCGGTACGACGTCGTGTCCAACCACTGCCTGGACGCGCTCCCGGTGGAACTGGCACCTGAGCTGGGCGTCCCCATGATCACCACCCTGCACACGCCGGTCGACGAGGCCGTCGCCGCTGCCGCGAACCGGGCCGGTTCCGACGGCAGCCGGTTCCTGGCGGTGAGCGAGTTCACGAAGCGCACCTGGGCGACGGCCGGTGTCGAGTCCGAGGTGCTCCTGAACGGCATCGATCCGGATGCCTGGCGGGCAGGCCGAGGCGGTGACGACCTCGTGTGGTTCGGACGGGTCGTCGCGGAGAAGGCTCCGCACCTCGCGGTCGACGTCGCCCGTCGACTGGGGCGACGGCTCGTCATCGCCGGTCGCGTGGGCGATCCGGTGTACGCCGAGCGCGTGCTGTCGCCGCTGCTGGGACGTGACGTCCGACATGTCGGGCCGCTCGACCCGACGCGACTCGCCACGCTCGTGGGGCGGAGCGCGGCAGCGGTCTCGACGCCGGCATGGGCCGAGCCGTTCGGTCTCGTCGCACCGGAGGCGCTGATGACCGGGACCCCGGTGGTCAGCTTCGCCGTCGGCGGCGTGCCCGAGATCGCCCAGGCGAGCGTCGGTATGCAGGTCGTCGCACCAGGAGACCTGGCGGCCATGGCGGACCGAGTGGACGGGTTGATCCGGCAGTCGGAGCTCGACCGGGGGTTCCGCGCCTCGATCCGGGCATCCGCCCTCGCGCGGTTCTCGCTCGACGCCAGGGTGGGCCGGCTCGAGGAGCACTTCGCCGCGCTCCTCGGCGACTCGCCCGTGCTCGGTTCCGGTCGCGTCGACGAGTTCAGCTCGTGAGGCCCCGCATCGGTTGGTACGTGCATCACCACGGACGGGGGCACGTGACGCGTCTGCTCGCCGTCGCACCCCACCTCGACGCCGACATCGTCTGCTTCAGCTCGTTCCCGGCGCCGATGGGACTCCCCTCGAACTGTTCCTGGGTGGTGCTCGACCGGGATGACGACGTGCCGGAAGGTGCGTCTCCCCCGGACGACTGCGATCCGACCGCGGAGGGGCTGCTGCACTGGGCGCCGCTCGGTCACGCCGGTCACCGTGCTCGTCTTGCGACCATCGCCGCCGCCCTCGCGCAGCAGCAGATGGACGCGATGGTGGTGGACGTCTCCGTCGAGGTGGTGCTCCTCGCACGCCTGCTCGGCGTCCCCACCGTCGTCATGGCACAGCCGGGCCACCGCGACGACGAACCGCACGCGCTCGCCTTCCGCGCGGCGTCGACGATCATCGCCCCATGGCCTCACGGTGTGCTGCAGCTGGAGCACCTCCATCCCGTACGGGACAAGGTGGTGTACACCGGCGGTATCAGTCGCTTCGAGGGTCGCGAGCGGACTGCCGTCGAAGCCGGGCGCAGCGGGGTGCTCCTCCTCGCCGGGGCCGGCGGCTCCTCGGTGTCGCAGGAAGCCGTGGAGGAGGCCGCCCACGCCAGCGGTCGCGACTGGACCTCGCTCGGCGCCGGTGCCGGGTCCGTCTGGACCGACGACCCGTGGGACGCGCTCTGCCGGGCGGAGGTGGTGGTGTCATGGGCCGGTCAGAACGCGATCGCCGATCTCGCTGCGGCTGGCGTCACGGCGGTCGTGGTCCCGCAGGAACGCCCCTTCGACGAGCAGGTGTCCACCGCACGTGCACTCGAGGCGAACGAGCTGGCGGTCGTGCGGTCGTCCTGGCCAGACGCCACAGACTGGAAGGGCATCCTCGACCGGGCCTCGGAGCTCCGGCCCGACTGGTCTCGTTGGCAGGTTGCGGGTGCCGCCCGACGAGCAGCGGAGGCTATCGAAGCGGTCGCGGCCGGCGATCCTGCAGGGGGTGGGCGATGAGGACGTCTGTCGTGACCCTGTGCTCTCGCCCCCGACTCGGACACCTCGAACGGCAGCTCGA
The DNA here is from genome assembly GCF_003856975.1 of Plantibacter sp. PA-3-X8. Lineage (NCBI taxonomy): Bacteria > Bacillati > Actinomycetota > Actinomycetes > Micrococcales > Microbacteriaceae > Plantibacter > Plantibacter sp. PA-3-X8. The sequence goes on along the minus strand of NZ_CP033107.1, from coordinate 2,891,731 downwards.
GGCCGTCGGGGCGTCCATACCGACCTCGGGCGACGCGGTGGAGCGACTCGTCGTGTGGATCGGCGACGACGCACCCCCGACCCTCGACGCGGAGCTGACGGTCCACCTTCCACCGGGGTCCGACGGACTCCGTCTCGCGGCAGGCCGGAACGCCGGTGCAGCGCTCGCCATCGACCGTGGTGCAGACCTCATCGTGTTCCTCGACGCGGACTGCGTCCCCGGGCCGGCCCTGCTCGACCGATACCGTGAGGCGTCCGATCGCCACCCGGGCGCCGTCCTCTGCGGCCCGGTGACCTACCTGCAGCCAGGCGTGGACGTCACCGACCGCCGCGCATTGGCGGCGGCGACGGCACCGCATGCGGCGAGACCGAACCCGGACGACGGCGCGGAGCGCGTCGCCTCCGAGGACGAGTACCCGCTGTTCTGGTCGTTGTCCTTCGCGACGAGTGCGTCGACCTGGTCCCGGAGCGGAGGCTTCGACGAGGGGTACGAAGGGTACGGCGGAGAGGACACCGACTTCGCGTTCACCCTGAGCGCGTCGCGGACACCCCTCGTGTGGGTCGGAGGCGCGCACGCCTACCACCAGCACCACGAGACGCAGCGCCCGCCCTGGCAGCACTTCGACGACATCCTCCGGAACGGCGCGCGGTTCGCCGACCGGTGGGGAACCTGGCCGATGACCGGTTGGCTGGAGGCGTTCGCTCAGGCTGGTGCAGTCCGACGGATCGGCGACGACTGGGTCCGGGTTCAGCCGACCGGCCCGAGCAGTCCGTCGACTGCGGCCACCAGCGCCGCGGCGACAGGCTCCGGCGCGTAACGATCGACGGACGCACGTGCGGTCGCGGCCCGCGTCAGGGCGTCCGACGGGGCGTCCAGCACCTCTCGTAGTGCTCCCGTGAGGGCTCCGTGGTCTCCCGGCGGCACCATGAGACAGTCGACGCCGTCCGTGCAGAAGTCGTCGTACCCGCTCTCGGTGGTGACGACCAGCGGGGTCCCGATCGTCTTCACCTCGAGCGCGACGTTGCCGAACCCCTCCCAGCGCGAGGGGCACATGACCACCGTCGCAGCTCCGACGGCCCGATAGAGCTCCGCTCCCGCCACATGCCCGAGCCACACGACCCGGTCCCGTACCGACTCGGGCAGGATGGACAGCAGCGCCGTCAGGTCCGGTTCGAACCGCCGGTCACCGCTGGAACCGGCGAGGACGAGTCGGGCATCGGGCTTCTGCCGGACGAGCAACGCGAAGGCCTGAAACGCCTCCACGACACCCTTCCGCCGCTCGAGCCGGCCGAGGAAGAGCACGACCGGTTCCGCCCCGGTCGGCCACTGAGCCGGCAGCCCGGCGGTCGACGCGGCAACGCGGACGGCGTCGACGTCGATGCAGTTGCGCACGACGGCGGCCGGCGGCAGGGCGCCGAGCAGGTCCTTCGTGCGCGCGAGCATCGCGGTCGAGATCGCGACGAGCGCAGCAGACCGTCGGATCTGTCGGGTCTCGAGCGCGTCCTGGACGATCACCGCGATGCGCCCTGCGACCGGCAGGTCACTGAGGCGGAGTCCCGAGACGAGGTTGGAGAGACGAATGCTCGTGGCGAGGTTCGTCACGAGGGGCGTCGAACGCGGCAGCGCCGATCCGAGGGCGCTCCACTCGGGCAGGAAGATCCGATCGTACGAACCGCGTCGGAACACCCGGCGGACGGTTCGGGCGCCGAGGAGCATCCTGAGGACGCGTGGTGATCGACTGCCGTGCCGTACGGCGTCGATGAGACGGACGCCGTCGATGTCCGCGCCGACGGGCAGCTCGTCGTCCGAGCACACGACGAGGTCGATCTCGACTCCCGAGCGGACGAGGGCGGGAAGGAGCGCGGCGTAGTGCCGTCCGATCCCGCCCGTGTAGCTCGTGAGCCCCGCATACTCGGTCGCGGCCACGAGCCAGCGCTGCCGTCGTGGACCACGCGGGACGTCACTCACCGGTATCGCCTCGGCACCGTCCACCAGGAACCGAACTCCGCGTTGTACCGCTCCGGGTCGAACGGACTCTCGCCACCGGCGGGGTAGCTCGTCAGCTCGCCGAACACGATGCGGTCGCCGAGGTCGTACAGGTCCACGCGGACGAAGTCGGTGCCAGCGGCCAGGCGCTCGGCCAGGTCGATCATCTCGTCGAGCCGTTCGGGCGCCGACGGTTCCGGGTCGGCCCACGCGGGCCCACCGCTGAGTGGCAGGTGCCGCCAATCCGGGAGGAAGAAGTCCTGGGTCCGGCGTCCGAACCTGCCGGCGTCGAGCTGGATGTACCGGCAGCGCCCGTGGAAGACGAAGAACTTGAGGTCGTCGGGGATCCCGCCGTCCGGTCCCTCCAGCAGTTCCTCGACGATGATCCTGCGCGGCACCCGTCCGTACACCCACTCGCGGTTCGGTCCCTGACCGTACAACTGAGACACCCAGCCGCTCGCGAGTTCGACGAGTCGATCGCGATCAACCGTCTCCGGTCGGACATGCCGGTACTCCCAGCTCCCCGCGTCGGTCGGCAGACGGGCGTCGGGGCGGGCGGACGACGAGACGACGATCGCCGCCCCGCTGCCGTGAGTCGGCTTGACGACGTAGGACCCCGGGAGCTCCAGGTCCCGCAACTCACGCGGATCGTCGAGGATCCCGTACACGCGCGGGAGGACGTGCTGGCCGATGCGCGAAGCGACGAGATTTCGTACGGCGGCCTTGTCCGCAAAGGTGACGATCAGCGGACGACGGTCGCGGAGCATCTTGTACCGGACCTTCTCCCGGAACGTCGCCGGTCGGCGCGTCCGCCAGAGCCGGACGGCGCGTACCAGCCGGCTCCGCTCTCGCCAGGGCACTGTCCGCGGCGCGCTCGTCGCATCGGGGAGGACGGCGCGCAGGCGGCGGCTGCGATGGAACCATCGGACGGCGGGCAGCTCCTCGGGCCAGTGCACACGCAAGGTGGTCCAGCCCCGACGCATCCGGAGGGCGAGCGAACCGGCATCGGTGAACGGGCGCATCGAGATCCCCATCCCGAGCGACCGGTCGTAGCGCACGCGTCGGTGGAGACCCAGGTGTGTCGACACGTCCAGATCGTCGTGCAGCTCCGCATCCTCGCGGTGCACCGTCTCGGCGATCTGGTCCCACGTCGCGCGCCGGATCGCACAGTTGGACCCGAAGATCGGGACCTGGGCGAGGGCGGCTCCGACGAAGAGCCGGTACGCCCCGAGGTAGAGGCCGGCGAGCGGTGCACGGAGCAGGCGCGGACCGTCGATGAAGACGGCGGGCCCGGTGAGTGCCGCAAGCTCCGGATCGGTCGCGAACGCCTCGGTGATCCTGGTCACCCAGTCCGGTGGCGGCACGCAGTCCGCGTCGAGTCTCGCCACGACCGTCGCGGTCGCGTGGTCGAAGCCGGCTGCGTTCGCCGCGGGGATGCCGGGCATCGGCTCATCGATGAGGACCGCGTCGTACCGCTCCGCGATGGCCTCGACCTCGGCGCGATCGCGGCTGCCGTTGTCGACGACGATGATCGATGCGGGTCCGGTGTGCTGCGCGCGCAGTGAGCGCAGACAGCGGCGCAGGAGCGCGGCGTCGTCCTTCACCGGAACGACCACGTCCACGGTCACGAGCGGGTAGGCCGCGGTCTCGAGCGTCTCGACCGTCATGCGTCTCGCCCATCCGCCAGCAGCTGTGCCTCAGCGAACACCCGCGGGTGGGCGAGGATCCGGAAGTGTCCGCCGGTGTCGAGTTCCACGTTCTTGGCGCCGTCGAGTCGACTGCCGCCCGGGATGTGCGGATCGAAGCGCCCGTAGACCGAGACGATCCGCGGATTGACGGTCGCCTCTCGGGAGAGCGCGAGGATCGTCGGGTCGTCGGGGGTGAAGATGCGCAGGCTCGGGAGGAGCATGAGCCTCGCGTACCGCGATCCGGCGAACGGCGCCGCGACGGCGAGCATCCCGGCGATCCGGGCTCCACCGCCGCCGAGCGACATGACGTACTTGCCGACGAGCCCGCCCTTGCTGTGCGCGAGGAGGACGACGTCGCCGAGCCCGTTCGCCTCGAGGTAGTCGGCGACGAGTCGTGCCGCCACCGGGACAGAGCGGTCGTTGCGTCCGAGCGGGTCGATCACGTGTACCGGGTGTCCGTCGTCGTGGAGTCGGCGGATGAGCGGCTCGAGGAACCGCCAGGTCTCGTAGACGCCCGGAAGGACGACGATCGGTGACCGGTCGCCGGACAGGAAGTCGTGCGGGTCGGTGCGGCTGACGAAGGCCCGGACCTGCCAGACGAGTGCGTAGGTGTAGTCGCGCGCCCACCACCCGAGGGTCCGCAGCGTCGAACGGATCACCGACGATCCCCGTTCGCGCGGCTCAACCGTCTCCTCGCAGGACCTCGGGGCATCGCTCTGTTCCCATGTCCTCACCGTAACCGGACCACCCGGCCAGCCCCTGGACCTTGACAGCGGCCGGACCGGGCCCGGGCGGATCGGGACCGTCGATGCCCGGCGTGGCTCACCACGGGTGCGGTGCGCTGATAATCTGGCAGCTGCGGTGGCCTCGGGGTGTTCGTGTGCCCGGACGATCGAGGAGTGCAGTGGGAGAGATCGACGGAGAGTTCGGCCGCGTCCGGGACGCGCTGGAGCGTCCTGCGATCCGGCTCCTGAGCCGGCCGACGGCACCCGCTGTCGTGGCGATCTTCCGCACCACGTTCGGCCGCGACGTCCAGTTCGTCGCAGCGGACCGCTTCCATCTGCAGGTCGAGGAGTACCTCGGCGAACTCGTGGCTCGCGGTGCGCGGATCCCGGCGGGCGGCGACGAACGCGGTGGCGGACGGACCCTTTGCCGGGAGTGGGTGCACGACCAGTGGCTCGTCCGGACGAGCACCGACGACGGCGAGGAGCAGTACTCGCTCACCTCGCACGCGCTCGAAGCGGTCTCGCTCGTCGACGGCCTCGCACACGACCGCGCCCTCATCAGTGAGTCGCGCCTGACCATGATCCTCGACTCCGTGCGCCGATGGGCGCTGCAGGCCGACCCGGACCGTGACGAGCATCTGCGTCGCATCGACGCGCAGCTCGCCGAGCTCCAGGCGGAACGCGAACGGGTGGCGGCCGGCGGCACCGTCGTCGCGGCGAGCGACGACCGGATGCAGGACGGCTACGCCAACATCGCCGACCTCATCCGCCAGCTCCCGAGCGACTTCCGCCGGGTCGAGGAGTCGGTCATCGCGATGCACCGGCGGATCGTCGAGGACTTCCGGAACGACACCCGTCCGATCGGCGAGATCCTCGACGACTACCTCCGGCGCACCGACGAGCTGATGACGGCGACGGCCGAGGGTCGGGCCTTCGAGGGCGCTTTCGAGCTCCTCCGCAACGACGATCTGCTCCAGGACCTCAAGCGCGACCTCTCCACGATCCTCGACCACCCCTTCTCCGCCAGGCTCGGGCCCGCGGAGCTCCGTGGCTTCCGGGGTGCCGTCGGGATCATCCGACAGGGGATCGACGACGTCCTCGCGCAGCGTCGGCGGCTCACCGCGACGCTCCGCGACCACATCGTGCATCACGACGTCGTGCAGGACCGCGAACTCGACACGACCCTGCGAGCACTGAACCAGCGCCTCGGCATCTGGATGCGGACCGCGGGACCACGCGCCACCGTCGACCTGCCGCTCCTCCCGGAGACCATCGACATCGAGCACCTGCGCGAGCGGTTCTACGATCCGGACGTCGAGGTCGCTCCGCCGCCGATCGCGACGGCCGTCGAACGGACCGACGGCGCGGTGATGTCGCTCGACACCCTCCGATCGCAGGGCGGCCCGCTCCTCGACGAGCTCCGGGCCGGACTCCTCGATGCGGTGACCTCCGGTGCCGAGGACGCCCATGTGGCGTTCTCCGGGCTCGATCCGGAACTCCGACGACCGGTGGAGCTGTTCGGCCTCGTCCACCTCATGACCCAGCTGGGCACGTATGACGAGCAGGCACCGCGCCGTCGCTACGAGACGGTCCGTCCGGATGGGACGACCACCGCGTTCGAACTCCCGGCCTTCCCGCTCGGTGAGGCCGGTGTCGCAGCGCTGACGCGGGCCACGACGACCACGACCACTGCTCCGGCCGACCAGGCCGGGCGCGGAACGGAATGACATGACCTCCGAGACGGATCCCACCGCGACGGCGACGACCGACCCGACGTCGGACGACCTGACGACGGACGGACTCGACGCCTTCGCACCCGCCGAGGCGCCGGTCGCCGGCCCGGACGACGACTCGTTCGCCCTCTTCGAAGGGGACGAGGGACGCCTCGACGCCGCTCAACGTCGTGCGCTGGTCGCTCTGCTGAAGCACCGCTACGTCAGCCCCGCGCTCCAGCCGGCCGAGTGGCGGACGGTCCTCGAGTCCGAGTCGCTGCTCCGGTCCCGCCTCAACGAGCTGTTCCTGGAGCTCGAGGTGGACCGCTCGGCCGAGGTCGCCTTCAAGCGTCAGGCGGGCTCGGAGAGCGGGCGGCGTCCCTTCCCGACCCTGCTGCACGACACCAGCTACAGCCGCGAGGAGACGATCCTGCTCGTCTACCTGCGGACGCGTCTCCGGACCGAACTGGCCAACGGCGCACGAGCCGCGATCGTCGAACACGACGAGCTGCTCGGCTTCGTCGCGAGCTTCCGCCCCGAGCACGCCACCGACCGCGCCCGTGATGACGGACGCGTCGAACGCGCGATCGACAAGCTGCTGACCGCGCGGGTCCTGCTGCGGACCAGGGACGCCCGCCGCCACCGGATCGCGTCGGTCGTGGAGACGCTCCTCCCCCTCGAGCGCCTCCAGGAGCTCCTGGAGTGGCTCGAAACGCAGACTGCAGCGGTCGATCCGGCCTCGGAGCAGCCGCGACCCGATGCCCACGCGGACTCGGACTCGGACGACGAGCCCGACGGCACCGCAGCCGAGTCGCAGGACTCCGCCGACGACCAGATCCAGCCACAAGCAGCAGAGGACGACCGATGAGCCGCTCCACGGACACCGACACCCTGCTGGACCTCGTCGAGCAGTGGCGTATCGAACGGATGCAGGTCATCAACTGGGGTGGGTTCGACGGGTACCGATCGGTCGACTTCGCCTCCCGCGCGACGCTCATCTCCGGCGCCTCCGGAACCGGGAAGAGCTCGCTCATGGACGCGTACCTCGCGGTCATGATGCCGTCGGACGTGCCGTTCAACGGAGCCTCCAACGACGCGGCGGTCGGACGGGCGCGGAATCCAGACCAGCGCAACCTGCTCACGTATCTCCGCGGCAAGGTCGACTCGGCACGGGACCCGCAGACCGGGGCGATGCGCGACATCAACCTGCGCGGCACGGATCAGCTCACCTGGGGTGCCGTGGCGGTGACGTTCCTCAACGACGACGACCGTCGCTTCACCGTCGTGCGCGCCTACCTCGTCCCCCGACGTGCGCTGCGCACCGGTGACCTGTCGATGACGATGGCGACCGTCGATGGGCCGTTCGAGCTCACGGACCTCGAGGCGTTCGTGCCGAAGCGGTTCGACGCCGGTGAGCTCCAGGGTCGCATCCCCGGATTCGTCGTCCGTGACACCTACGCGGAGCTGTCCTACACCCTGCACACCCGTCTCGGCATCGGTGCCGGAGGCGACGGTGGTCGGGCGATGCGTCTGCTGGCCCGGATCCAGGCAGGACAGCACCTGCCGACGGTCGACGGCCTGTACAAGTCGATGGTGCTGGAGCGTCCGAGCACGTACGACGCGGCCGACCGGGCGCTGTCGCACTTCGAGGCGCTCGACGAGGCGTACCTCGCGATGGAGACCGAGAGCCGTAAGGCTCGGGTGCTCGAGCGGCTCGGTGAGCTGCGTCGCGAATACGAGGACGGGCACCGGGCGGCGGCCGACCTCGAGCGCCTCGGCTTCACCGAGGACGGCACGACACCGTTCACCGTCTGGCGCAGTCGCGCGCACGAGGCACTGCTCGATGAAGCGGTCTCCAGGAACCGGCGGGAGAAGCTCGAGGCCGGGGCCACGCTGGAGGCGGCGCGGGCACGAGCCGCTGCGGCGGGTGTCCGTGTCCGTGAACTCGAGCGTCAGGTGTCGGAGCAGGGCGGGAGCGCGCTGCGGCGTGCCGAGGAACGCCGTGAGGCCGCGGAGGCGACGCACGCCGAGGTGGCACGAGCCAGGTCGCTGTTCGACGAGCGCACCCAGATCCTCGACGATCCGATCGAGGACGAAGCCTCGTTCCGGCGTGCGCTCGGCCGCAGCGAGGACTTCCTCGCCGACGACGACGCCGCGCTCGACGCCATCGAGACCGATCGCGCCCAGCTGCATCGCGAAGCGTTCCCCCTCGAGGAGCGCAACACCGAACTCCGCCGTGAGCTGCAATCGCTTCGCGGCCGTGACGGCGCGGTCCCCGATCGACTCCACCGGGCGAGGCTCGCCCTCGCCGAGGCGGCCGGACTCGATCCCGAACAGCTGCCCTTCGTGGCCGAGCTCATCGACGTCGCTCCCGCATATGCCGCTTGGCGTCCCGCGATCGAGGTCACCCTGCACGGTCTCGCGAGGACCGTCCTCGTCGACGAGGAACACCTCGACACGTTCGGCCGCGCGATCGACGCGGTCCGGATCCCGGTCCGCCTGCAGTTCGAGGGTGTCCCGCTGCGCGAGCCGTCCTCTCCCGATGCAGGCGACCCCGCGTTCATCTCCGGCCGTGTCACGTACCGCACCTCGCCGTTCAGCACGTGGATCGAGCAGCGCGTGAGCTCGGACCGGATCGACGCGCGGTGCGTAGAGTCACCGTCGGAACTGTCGGGTGGCGGGCGCCGCGTGACCGTGAACGGCCAGCTGCGTGACGGCCGCCGCGGCTCCCACGGCGACACGGGCGGTGCACCGATCCTCGGCTTCACCAATGAGGCGCGGATCGCCTCGATCGAGGCGGAGACGGCCGAGATCCGTGGGCGCCTCGAAGTCATCGCCGGCCGACAGGCCGGCATCCAGCAGCGGTTGTCGCGTCGTGAGGCCGAGCGGGCCGCCCACCGGTATCGTCTCGACACCGAGTGGGCCAGGATCGACGTCGCCGGTGCTGCTGCGCATCGCGACGCAGCCGCGGCCGAGCTGGAGCGTCTGCTCGACGCCAGTGACGTCCTGCAGGAGCTCCAGGGCTCGGTGGCGGCCGCCCAACGTGAACTCGACGCCGCCAACGCCGAGCGGTTCCCGGCCGAGGACCGTGTCAGACGCCTCGACGAGGAGCACGGGGTCCTCGTCGATCAGCAGGACGCGGCGACGACGGTCATCGACCGTTTCGAGCGCTCCGAGGTCGAGGAGGTCTCCCCCTCCGACATCGATCGGATCGAAGCCGCCCTCGCGGCGGTGGGCGGTGTGCCGTCACTCGGCGGGTTCGGCGATGCGATGAAGCGGCTCCGCGCCCGGCTCGGCGACGAATTGTCCTCGGCCGTCCGCCAGGCGGAGCAGGCCGCGCTCGCACAGGTGCACGTGTTCGAGCAGTACCAGTCGATCTGGCACGACCCCAACCTCGGCACGACGCTCGAGTCCTACGGCGACTACCGGGCGATCCTCGACGGCATCCTCGGCACCGGTCTCCCCGAGCGCCGCCAGGAGTGGCGCCGCCGGCTGTCCCAGTGGAGCGGTGAGGACCTGGTCCCCCTCAGCAGCGCGTTCGACAGCGCCGTCGAGGAGATCGAGGACCGCCTGGTCCCGGTCAACGACATCCTGCGCGACCTGCCGTTCGGACCGGCGCACGATCGTCTGAAGATCGTCCTCCGCCGGGTGCATCGCGAGGAGGCCTCCGCCTTCCGGCGCGAGCTGCGCGCCCTGTCGAGCGAGGTCACCGCGAACCTCGGCGATGACGAGTTGGAGGCCCGGTTCCAGCGGCTCCGCCGGTTCATGGAGTCGATGCGCGACACGGGTGCCGGGTCCCAGTCGACCCGCGACCAGGTGCTCGACGTGCGCCGTCACGTCGAGATCACCGCCGTGCGGTACGACACGTCTGGTCAGGATGTCAGCGTCTACTCCTCGCTCGGCGACAAGAGCGGTGGCGAGACCCAGGAGCTCGTCGCGTTCATCGTCGGCGCTGCCCTGCGCTACCAGCTCGGCGACGAGGACCGCCCGCGTCCGAGGTTCGCGCCTGTGCTGCTCGACGAGGGCTTCATCAAGGCGGACTCGGAGTTCGCCGGCCGTGCGGTGGTCGCCTGGCTGCGGCTCGGCTTCCAGCTCGTGATCGGGGCCCCGCTCGACAAGGTGACGGCACTCGAGCCCTATATGGACCGGCTCCTGTCGATCCGGAAGGATCCGGAGACCCGACACGCCTGGGTCGCCGAGATCGAACGGTCGGCTCCGGTCGAGCCGCTCGAACGCGTCGGATAGCGTCTGATCCGTCGATCACACCCGGCCACGGTGTGACTTGACACAACACTCATTCGAACATATGTTCGAATCATGTCCGATCGGCCCGCTTCCCCGCCGATCCGCATCGGCGAGGCCGAGTGGATCGTGATGCGGGAGGTGCCCGACCGGCCGGCCGGTCTGGTGAAGTACTTCGCGCCGAGCGGCGCACCGGCCTACTTCCGCTGCGTCACCTGGGCACCGCGGTCGGAGGACCGTCGGTTGATCGGTCGGTTCGCGACGCTCGCCGAGGCGGAGCGTGCCGTGCCGGGTGGACGACGGTCCGCCGCACCGGCCACTCCCCGGTCCGCGGACGCCTGGGAGCGCGGGCAGGCGCCGTGGGACGCAGCGCCGCGACGGAGCGACCGGTACGCCTGAGCGACCGGTCGCAGGTCGGTCAGCGCCACCCGTACCGCGAACGGAGCCCGGCGGCGACGCGGTCGAAGCGATCACGCGGGACCTGAGTCGCCTCCCGTCGCATCCCGTCGGGGTGCACGCGGAAGACGCGGTCGAGGTTCGCCCAACTCGGACGGCCGGCACTGTCCCATCCTCCGGTGCCGAGCGGCACGAACTCACCGTCCTGCGAATGATCCTTGCTCGTCAGCTGCACCGCCAGTACCCAGCCTCCGGTCGAGCGCGCCACGATGAGCACCGGACGGTCCTTGCCACGTCCGTCGCGCTCCTCGTACGGCACCCAGGTCCAGACGATCTCGCCGGGATCGGGATCGCCGTCGACGGCGGGGGCGTAGTCGATGGACACGGCGCCGACCGCCCGCGGATCGACCTCGACCGTCGCCGTGCCGCCTGAGCGTCCGGGTGAAGCGGCGGTGGTGGTCGGTGGCGTCGCGAGGCCCGCGGTGCGCACCGCACTGGAGGCGGCGCGGGTGGAGGGGCCCAGGAGTGCGTTCGCGACGCGGCGGATGATCGAGGTGAAGGTTGACACGCCGTCACCCTACCGTCCGCGGCTGCCACCCCAGGAAACGACGGACGGGCGCCGCCCTGGTGGACGACGCCCGTTCGGCGAAGCAGAGGCGGTCGAGGTCAGTCGACGAGGGCGTACCCCTCTTCGCCGTGCACGGAGGTGTCGACGCCGGCGATCTCGTCCTCGTTCTTGACGCGGAAGCCGATCGTCTTCTCGATCGCGAAGCCGATGACGAAGGCCACGATGAAGGAGTAGACGAGGACGGCGAAGGCGGCGATGGCCTGGACCGCAAGCTGCTCGATGCCGCCGCCGACGAAGAGGCCGGTCTCGGTCGCGAAGAAGCCGAGGTACAGGGTGCCGATGAGGCCACCGACGAGGTGGATGCCCACGACGTCGAGGGAGTCGTCGAAGCCGAGCTTGAACTTCAGCTCGACGGCGATGGCGCAGACGGCGCCGGCCACGATGCCGAGGAGCAGCGCCCAACCCGGAGTCAGGTTCGCACACGCCGGGGTGATGGCGACGAGACCAGCGACGGCACCGGAGGCGGCGCCCACCGAGGTCGCCTTGCCGTCCTTGAACTTCTCGACGACGATCCAGCCGATGATGGCGGCAGCGGTGGCCCCGACGGTGTTGACGACGATGAGTCCGACGTTCGCGAGCTCGTTCAGCCACTCGGCGCCGGCGTTGAAGCCGAACCAGCCGAACCACAGGATGGCGGCTCCGAGGAGGGTGAGCGGCACGTTGTGCGGCTTCGTGATGCCCTTCTGGAAGCCGATGCGCTTGCCGAGCACCAGGGCGAGGGCGAGTGCTGCGGCTCCGGCGTTGATGTGCACCGCGGTTCCACCCGCGTAGTCGATGACGCCGATGCCGGCATCCTCACCGAACAGCGTGGTGCCGAGGTTCATGATCCAGCCGCCGCCCCAGACCCACGCGGCGATCGGGAAGTACGCGATGGTCGCGAAGAGGCCGGCGAAGATCATCCAGGAGCCGAACTTCGCGCGGTCGGCGATGGCGCCGGAGATCAGCGCGATCGTGATGATCGCGAAGGTGGCGCCATAGGTCGCCCCCACCAGGTCGGTGTTCGCGGTTTCGCCGCTCGCGAGGGCGGTCATCCCGAAGTCGGAGAACGGGTTGCCTGCGAACTCCAGCGGGCTGCCGACGGCCGACATGTTGAAGCCGTAGAGGATCCACAGCACGCTGATCAGGCCCAGTGCGCCGAAGCTCATCATCATCATGCTGACGACGCTCTTCGCCTTCACGAGGCCGCCGTAGAAGAATGCGACGCCGGGGGTCATGAACAGCACCAGAGCGGTTGCCGTGACTCCCCAAGCGATACTGCCTGTATCCATTGGATCTTCCTCACACATCGTGGTCTTGCAACGGGTGCCCGAGATGGTGAGGACTGGCTGAGCTCGGTCTCGCCGTCCGACTCGGTGCAGCGACCAGTCTGCGGAACGGAGGTTTCCGCACGACTGTCAGCGTGTTTCCGATGTGTTACGCGAGTGCCGCCCAGGTAAACAGCGTGTTTCGTGACCCGGTGCGACGGGTCAGTCCATCGAGGTGAGGGCGATCATGCGCGACATCGCGCGCAGGTACTTCTTGCGGTATCCACCGTTGAGCATGTCTCCGCCGAACACCTCGTCGAGGGCCGTGCCGGTCGTGACCACGGGGATCTGTGCGTCGTACACCCGGTCGATGAACGCGACGAGCCGGAGCGCCTGGCCCTGGTCGGTCAACTCGTGGACATCGCGGAGCGCGATCAGGTCGACGCCGTCGAGGAGTCCGATGAACCGTGAAGGGTGGACGGCGGCGAGGTGGGTGATGAGACCGTCGAAGGTGTCGACCGTGACATCTCGGTCGGCGGCCGCCGCCTCCGCGGTACGGGCGTCGAAACGCTCCTCGGAGCTCACCACGGCGTGTCCCTCGATGCTGCGGCGGCGGTAGTCGGTGCCGTCGATGCGGAGGGTCTCGAAGTTGGCGCTCATCGCCTGGATCTCGCGGAGGAAGTCGGCTGCGGCGAAGCGGCCCTCCCCCAGGGCGTTCGGCGGCGTGTTGGAGGTAGCCGCGATCCTCGTTCCGGTCGCGACGAGTTCACCGAGCAGTCGGGTCATGACCATCGTGTCCCCCGGGTCGTCGAGCTCGAACTCGTCGATGCAGATGAGCGTCGCGCCCGTCAGCTGCGCGACCGCCGCCGCGTAGCCGAGCGCACCGACGAGGGCCGTGTACTCGATGAAGGTGCCGAAGTACTTCTTCCGACCGGGTGCATCGTGCCAGAGCGCCGCGAGGAGGTGCGTCTTGCCGACGCCGAAGCCACCGTCCAGGTAGATGCCCGGCTTGGCCGCCGGTGCCTTGGGCTTCCGCCGTCCGAAGAAGCCGCCACCGCCACCGGCCTGGGGCGCGAAGAAGCCGCGGAGCTTCTCGACCGCGGCCGCCTGGCCCGGGAAGTCGGGATCCGGACGGTACGAGTCGAAGCTCGCCTGTTCGAACTGCCGGGGTGGCGTCAGGCTCGCGACGATCTCGGCACCACTGACCGTGGGGACACGGTCGGTGAGGCTGCGGAATCCGGTCGGGACGGAAGGCGTGGTCACGGCAAACCTCTGGCTCTGCATGGGTGCTGGGGTTACGGCGTCTGACGCATCGGTGCGGTTCGGTGGTGCGGACGGCGTACTGTCGAAGGGACAGGCTTCCAGCCTAGATGCACGACACCCGAGCCCCACCGCAGCCAGCTGCACGACCGGAGGTACCCATGACCGTCGACGCCGATTCGACCTCGACCAAGTTCACCGCCTACGCCCACCCCGAGCGCCTCGTCACGGCGGAGTGGCTCGAAGCACACCTGGGTGAACCCGGTCTCGTCGTCGTCGAGTCCGATGAGGACGTCCTCCTCTACGAGACCGGCCACATCCCCGGCTCGGTGAAAGTCGACTGGCACACCGACCTCAACGACCCGGTCGAGCGCGACTACATCGACGGAGCCGCCTTCGCCGCACTGCTCGGATCCAAGGGGATCTCGCGAGAGGACACCGTCGTCATCTACGGCGACAAGAACAACTGGTGGGCCGCCTACGCCCTGTGGGTCTTCAGCCTCTTCGGACACGAGGACGTCCGGCTGCTCGACGGTGGACGCGACAAGTGGATCGCGGACGGCCGGGCGATCACCCGCGATGCCACGGAGCGCGAAGCCGTCGAGTACCCCGTGGTGGAGCGCGACGACTCGGCCCTCCGCGCCTACAAGGACGACGTGCTCGCCCACCTCGGCAAGCCGCTCATCGACGTCCGCTCCCCCGAGGAGTACAGCGGTGAACGCACCACGGCGCCCGCCTACCCCGAAGAGGGTGCGCTCCGCGCCGGTCACATCCCGAGTGCGCAGAGCGTCCCGTGGGGCAAGGCGGTCGCCGACGACGGCACCTTCCGGCCGGCCGAGGAGCTGGACGCGATCTACCGCGACGGCGCAGGCCTCGCCGAGGGCGACGAGGTGATCGCCTACTGCCGCATCGGCGAGCGGTCGAGCCACACGTGGTTCGTCCTGCAGCACCTGCTCGGGTTCGACAACGTCCGCAACTACGACGGGTCCTGGACGGAATGGGGTAGCGCCGTGCGCGTGCCGATCGTCCAGGGTGCCGAGCCGGGCGACGCACCGACGCGCTGAACTCGTCCACCCACCGCCCTTCCGCACGGCTGCACTGTGCGGGAGGTCGGTCCGCTGTTCCTGGCTGCGATACTGGAGTGACCATGACCGATTCCCTCCTCGCCCCGAACCTCGCCGAGATCCGAGATGAGTTCCTCGCCGTCGAGGAACGCTCACGGCTGCAGCTGCTCCTCGAATTCAGCGACGAGCTGCCGGACCTCCCGGAGCGCTACCGCGACCACCCCGATCTGATGGAGCGGGTGCTCGAGTGCCAGGCGCCCGTGTTCTTCTTCGTCGAGGTCGACGAGGACGGCATCGTGCACCTGTTCGCGACGGCCCCCGAGGAAGCGCCGACCACTCGTGGGTTCGCGAGCATCCTCGTCCAGGGGCTCGCCGGACTCACCGTCGACGAGGTGCTCGCCGTCCCCGACGACTTCCCGCAGATGATCGGACTCTCCCGAGCGGTGTCGCCACTGCGACTGCGTGGGATGTCGGCGCTGCTCGGCCGGACGAAGCGCCGCCTCCGCGAACTCGCCTGAGTCGTCGGCCCGTCGGTCAGTGCCCGGGCGGTAGCGGCACGAGCTCGTCGAGCCAGTCCGAGACCGCGGCGGTCCAACGCTCCGGGTCGTAGTTCCAGAGCTTCGTGTGACGGGCGACGGTGAACGGCACGAACGTCACGATGTCCGGTCGTGCGAGGGCGAGCGCCCGCGACGGCCCTGCCGGGACGTAGCCGTCGTCGTCACTGTGCATCAGCAGGATCGGCAAGGCGAGGTCGGCGGCGTTGGCGACGTAGTCGAGCCGACCGAGGTCGATGCTCGTCGCCTGCCCGGTCAGAAGGCGTCCCCACCGGCGGCTGATGGCGAGCAGGGCGACCCGACCGACCACGCTCGGGATCCGGTTCTCGCGGGCCTGGTGCTGCAGGACGTCCACCCAGTCGATGACCGGCGAATCGAGCGCGACGGCCCGGAGGAGTTCGGGGTGCGTCGTCCGCCGTGAGGCCTGGAGCACGATCGCTCCGCCCATGGACCAGCCCATGAGTACGACGTCGGCGGCGCCCTGTTCACGCACCCAGCCGATCGCGGCGTCCACGTCGCGCCACTCCTCGTCGCCGAGCGCGTAGCGGAAGTCCAGCGCGGGCGGAGCGTCGCCGTCGTTGCGGTAGGAGACGAGCAGGCACGAGTATCCGGCGTTGCGGAAGCTCGGCACCGCTCGGAGCGCCTCGGATCGCGTGGTCCCCCGGCCGTGCACCAGGACGGCCCAGCGGGTGGACGGTCCGCCCTCCGGGTGGATCGCCCACGCCGGCGCCGGCCCGAGTGGGGTCGGTACGAGCACGTCCTCGTGGGCGAGGCCCAGCTCCTCCGGGCGGCGGAAGAACCAGCCGCTGAACTCGGCCTCCTGACCGACGCGGAGTGCGTCGACGTCGCCGCCGAGGAGGGTCCGGACCACGGTGTGCTGCCGTACCTCGAGGATGTCGCCCAGCTGCACGTACGCGGCACGTCTCGTCACCCAGCTGCCGTAGCGGCCGGGGACGATCGTGTCCGGGGACGCGACGAGTTCGACCGTCCCGCCAGCACGGTCCAACCCGACGATGCGAGCCTCACTCGGGCGGTCCCGAGCCGGGACCACCACCTTGCGGGCGATGGTCGCGACGACGGCGAGCCCGAGGGCGCCGACGGCGGCAGCGGCTCCACCGGCGATGACGATCGCATCCGTCGCTGAACCCCGCCGTCGAATGCCGGTGCTCGCCGCTCCTCGACCGCCTGCCTGCGACCCGGGTCCGCGTCTCCGCCCGGCGTGCCTCTGCCCATTCATCGGGATGTAACTCTAGTCTTCACTCGTGGTAGAGAGTCCGACGACGGCAAAGGTTCCCGAAGAGTTCGCCCGAGCGGTGGACGCTGTTCGCGCTGCAGCCGTCCGGCCCGATCTGAGAGTCACGGAGATCCCCGCGCCGAGCAATCTCGCGCCGTTCGCCATCGCCCTCGCGGCCGACGTCTCACCGAGTCGCCACGATGCTGACTCCGACCTCGGTACGGGGCGGTTCGTCCTCCTCTACGACCCGGACGGCTCTGACGCCTGGGGTGGACGCTTCCGCGTCGTCTGCTTCGCCCAGGCCCCCCTGGAGACCGAGATCGGACTCGACCCGTTCCTTGCCGAGGTCGCCTGGTCCTGGCTCGTGGACGCCCTCGACACCCGCGGCGCCTCCTACCAGGCGGCGTCCGGCACCGCGACGAAGATCATCTCGAGTGGTTTCGGGGAGCTCGCCCGGCAGGGCGACGGCGCACAGATCGAGCTTCGAGCGTCGTGGACACCGCTGGAGAGCGACGTCGCGGCGCACGTGGAAGGATGGGGAGAGCTGCTGTGCATGCTCGCCGGCTTGCCTCCGACCACCGAAGGGGTCTCCCTGTTGTCCGTCAAACGAGCTCACCGTGAGTGACGCGGCGCCCGAATCAGCACCGCTCCTCCCCCCGCCCGCGCCCACCGCACCACGGGTCGTCACCGACACCCGCGAGGCCTACCTCGCCTCACTCGAGGTGCTCGCCGCGGGTCACGGACCGTTCGCGCTCGACGCCGAACGCGCGTCGGGTTACCGGTACTCCCAGCGCGCCTACCTCATCCAGGTCTACCGTCGCGGTGCCGGGGTCTTCCTCTACGACCCGCCCGCCATCGGCTCCATGGCCGAACTCGGCGCCCTGATCCAGGGTGAACGCTCGATCCTGCACGCGGCCAGCCAGGACCTCGCCTGTCTGCGCGAAGTGGGCATCGACCCGAGCGAGCTCTTCGACACCGAGCTGGGGGCCCGTCTGCTCGGGCTGCCGCGTGTCGGGCTCGGCGCAGTGGTCGAGGAACTGTTGGGCATCCATCTGGCGAAAGAGCACTCCGCCGCCGACTGGTCGACCCGCCCGCTCCCCGCCTCCTGGCTCGAATACGCGGCGCTCGACGTCGAGTTGCTCGTCGACGCCGCGGAGGAACTGGCCGCCCGCATCGAGGACGCCGGGAAGAGCGACATCGCGCGCCAGGAGTTCCAGGCGACGCTCGCCCGAGAGGCGAAGGCACCCCGCGCCGAGCCCTGGCGCCGCCTCTCCGGACTCCACGCCGTGCGCGGACAACGCAACCTCGCCGTCGCTCGCGAGCTCTGGGTCGCGCGTGACGAACTCGCGCAGCGCCGCGACACCGCCCCCGGGCGGCTCATCCCCGACGCCTCGATCACCGCGGCCGCGAAGGCCAACCCCGGCTCGAAGCGCGACCTCGCAGCGCTCTCGGACTTCCGTGGGCGCGCGAGCCGCACCGAACTCGACCTCTGGTGGAACGCGATCCACACCGGCCAGACCACCGAGGACCTCCCCGGTGCCCGACCGGCGAGCGACACGCTGCCACCCCCGCGCAGCTGGTCCGACAAGAACCCGGACGCGCACGCCAGGTACACCGCGGCACGGACGAAGATCCTCGCGACGGCGGAGTTCCTGACGATGCCGGTCGAGAACCTGCTCACGCCGGAGACGCTGCGCCGACTGGCCTGGACGCCGCCCGAACCGCTCACCGTCGAGACGGTCGCCGCGGCACTCGCCGAGCACGAGGCACGCCCCTGGCAGATCGACGCGACCGCCCGGGCGATCACCGACGCCTTTGTCGAGTCGGCCCAATCCCCGGCGGAGCCTGACCCGGACGCTTCGTAGGAAGCGCTGCACCCGGGTGTCCACCCGTGTCTGCCGCCTAGGATCGGGGCGTACCCCGAGAATGAGGAGGCAACGTGGCCGAACAAGCCGACGTCGTATTCGTTGATGGAGTCCGGACACCGTTCGGACGAGCCGGCGAAAAGGGCATGTATTGGAACACCCGGGCTGACGACCTGATCGTCAAGGCGATCATCGGACTGCTCGAACGTCATCCTGGTCTGCCGCTCGACCGCATCGACGAGGTCGCCATCGCGGCGACGACCCAGCAGGGCGACCAGGGGCTCACGCTCGGCCGCACCGCCGCGCTGCTCGCCGGCCTCCCGAAGTCCGTCCCCGGATTCGCGATCGACCGCATGTGCGCCGGAGCGATGACCTCGGTCACGACGCTTGGCAGCGGCATCGCATTCGGTGCCTACGACCTCGTCCTCGCCGGTGGCGTCGAGCACATGGGACGTCACCCCATGGGGCTGGACGCCGACCCGAACCCGCGGTTCCTCGCCGAGCGCCTCGTCAGTGAGGACGCGCTGAACATGGGCAAGACGGCCGAGCGCATCCACGACCGGTTCCCGCAGCTCACGAAGGAACGCTCCGACCGCTTCGGCATGCGCAGCCAGCAGAAGGTCGCGGCCGCCTACGAGGCCGGACGGATCCAGCCCGACCTCGTCCCGGTCGCGCTCCGGAGCGACAGCGGATGGGGACTCGCCACCGGCGACGAAGGGCTCCGGCCCGAGACCACGATGGAGGGGCTCGCCGGACTGAAGACGCCGTTCCGGCCCCACGGCCGTGTCACCGCAGGCAATGCCTCGCCGCTGACCGACGGCGCCACGGTGAGTCTGCTCGCCAGTGCCTCGACGGCGAAGGAGCTCGGTCTCACGCCGAAGATGCGCCTCGTCAGCTTCGCGTTCGCGGGCGTCGAGCCCGAGATCATGGGCATCGGTCCCGTCCCCTCCACGGAGAAGGCTCTGCGGAAGGCCGGTCTGTCGATCGAGGACATCGGTCTGTTCGAACTGAACGAGGCCTTCGCCATCCAGGTGCTCTCCTTCCTCGACCACTTCGGCATCGACGACGAGGACCCGCGGGTGAACCCGTGGGGTGGCGCGATCGCCGTCGGGCACCCGCTCGCAGCCTCCGGCGTCCGACTCATGATCCAGCTCGCGGCGCAGTTCGCCGAGCACCCCGAGGTGCGCTACGGCCTCACGGCGATGTGCGTCGGCCTCGGCCAGGGCGGCACCGTGATCTGGGAGAACCCGTACTTCACCGGCAAGAAGGGACGCAAGTAGATGACCGACTACACGACCATCGACTTCTCGGAACTCGTCACGATCAGCGGCGACGACGAGGTCGTGACGCGCTCCTTCGTCAAGGACGTCACCACGGCGAGCGGGCGCACGATCGCGCTCATCACCCTCGACAACGGACGCGACCACACGAGGCCGAACACGCTCGGCCCGGTCACGCTGCTCGAGCTCGACGGCGTCCTCGAGGCGCAACGGACCCGTGCCGCATCCGGCGAGATCGACGGCGTCGCCATCACGGGCAAGCCGTTCATCCTGGCGGCCGGCGCCGATCTGAGCAAGGTCGGCGACATCCCGTCCCGTGAGGTCGCGACCAAGCTCGCGCAGCTCGGCCACCATGTCTTCGGCAAGCTCGAGGACCTCGGCGTACCGACCTTCGTCTTCATCAACGGACTCGCGCTCGGTGGCGGACTCGAAATCGGCCTCAACGCGAACTACCGGACCGTCGACGCCTCGGCGCCAGCGATCGCGCTCCCCGAGGTGTTCCTCGGACTCATCCCGGGCTGGGGCGGCGCCTACCTGCTCCCGAACCTGATCGGCATCGAGAACGCACTCAACGTCGTCATCTCCAACCCGCTCAAGAACAACCGGATGCTCAAGGCGCAGGACGCGCTCGCCTACGGAATCGCCGACGTCATGTTCCCCGCCGCCAACTTCCTCGAGGACTCGTTGCGCTGGGCCGACGGGGTGCTCGGTGGCACCGTGACCGTGCAGCGCAAGAACGTGCCGGGCAAGGTGGAGCGGACGATCAAGTGGCCGCTCGCGATCAGCACCGCCCGCAAGATGCTCGAGAGCAAGATCGGCACGGTCGCGAAGTCGCCCTACGCAGCCCTCGACCTGCTCGAGGCCGCCCGCAGCGGCACGAAGGCACAGGGGTTCGAGCGGGAGGACCGGGCGCTGTCCGAGCTCATCGTCGGCGACCAGTTCCAGGCGAGCATGTACGCGTTCGATCTCGTGCAGAAGCGCGCCAAGCGCCCTGCAGGAGCGCCCGACAAGCAGCTCGCCCGTCGGGTCACCAAGGTCGGCATCATCGGGGCCGGGCTCATGGCGAGCCAGTTCGCGCTGCTCTTCCTCCGGCGACTCCAGGTGCCGGTGGTCATCACCGACCTCGACCAGGGCCACGTCGACGCCGGCGTCGCCCGGATCCACGGCGAGATCGACACGCTCCGCGGGAAGGGCCGCATCTCCCCCGACGAGTCGAACCGCCTGAAGGCGCTCCTGTCCGGCACCACGGACAAGGCCGACTTCGCGGACTGCGACTGGGTCATCGAGGCCGTCTTCGAAGAGGTCGGCGTCAAGCAGAGCGTGTTCGCCGAGGTGGAGCAGTACGTCTCGGAGCAGACGGTCCTCGCGACGAACACCTCCTCGCTCTCCGTCGAGGAGATCGGGGCGAAGCTCGCGCACCCCGAGCGGCTCGTCGGCTTCCACTTCTTCAACCCGGTCGCCGTCATGCCGTTGCTCGAGGTCGTCCGTACACCCCAGACGGACGACGAGACGCTCGCGACAGCCTTCGCCACCGCGGCGAAGCTGAAGAAGAGCGCCATCCTCACCGCAGACGCTCCCGGCTTCATCGTCAACCGGCTCCTGGCGAAGGTCATGGGTGAGGCGGCGCACGCCCTGGACGCCGGCACCCCGCTGCTGACGGTCGAACGTGCCTTCGCGCCCATCGGCCTGCCGATGACGCCCTTCCAGCTCATCGACCTCGTCGGTTGGAAGGTCGCCGCGCACGTGCAGGACACGATGGTCGGGAAGTTCCCCGACCGGTTCTTCGCGTCGGAGAACCTCCACCGGCTCGCCGGCCTGGACTCGGTGGTCGAGAAGGACAAGGGCGGCAAGGTGACCGGCTTCACGAAGCAGGCCCAGAAGGTGCTCGTCACCGGCGACAGCCCGCTCAGCGAGGACGAGATCCTGCGACGGGTCGAGGACGGCCTCGCCTCGGAGATCAAGCTCATGTTGGACGAGGGCGTCGTCTCAGCCGCCCAGGACATCGACCTCGGCCTCATCCTCGGTGCGGGTTGGCCGTTCCAGGACGGCGGAGCGACGCCGTACCTGGACCGCGTCGGTGCGAGCGAGCGTGCCTTCGGCGACACCTTCCACCACCCGCCCATCCAGGGCGTCCAGGCGTAGTCCGCGCGGTGTCGCGAGAGCGGGGTGTCCTCCACCATTGGTGGACGGCACCCCGCTCTCGTCGTTGGACCTCGAGCGACGCCGGCCCTCAGCGCATGCCGGAGCTCAGCGGTTGACGGTGCTCATGTCCGGATACCGGTCGCCGGCCGGGAGACGGAGTGCGTCGAGTCGAGCGAGCGCGTCGGCCGACAGGGAGAGCTCGTCGGCGCCGAGGTTCTCCTCGAGGTACGGGATCCGCTTCGTGCCGGGGATCGGCGCGATGTCGTCACCCTGGGCCAGCAACCAGGCGAGCGCCACCTGGGCCGGTGTCGCATCGAGCGACGCGGCGATCCGGTCGACCTCTTCGACGATCGCGATGTTCGCAGCGAGGTTGTCCCCCGTGAAGCGCGGGTTGGCGCGACGGAAGTCGGTTTCGTCGAGCACGTCGAGCGATCGGATCGTGCCGGTGAGGAACCCACGACCGAGCGGCGAGTACGGGACGAAGCCGATGCCCAACTCACGGACGGTCGGCAGGATCTCCGCCTCGGGGTCGCGGCTCCAGAGCGAGTACTCCGTCTGCAGAGCCGTGATCGGGTGCACGGCGTGTGCACGCCGGATCGTGTCCGGAGCCGCCTCCGACAGACCGATGTACCGGATCTTGCCCTCGGTGACGAGCTCCGAGAGTGCACCCACCGTCTCCTCGATGGGCACGCCCGGATCCACGCGGTGGAGGTAGTAGAGGTCCACGACGTCGGTCCCGAGCCGGCGCAGCGATCCCTCGATCGACAGGCGCACGTTCGCGGCGCTGCCATCGGCGCCGAACTGTCCGTCACTGGAATTGCGGATCGTCCCGAACTTGGTCGCGAGGGTCACCTCGTCCCGGCGTGACCCGAGTGCAGCTCCGAGCAGTTCCTCGTTGAGGTAGGGACCGTACATCTCAGCGGTGTCGAAGAAGGTGACGCCGAGGTCCAGGGCACGGTGGATCGTCGCGGTCGACGCCGCATCGTCGAGGGCGGCACCGGTGTAGAACGCCGACATCCCCATGCAGCCGAGGCCGATCCGGGCGATGTCTGGTCCCGCTGTGCCGAGTGTGATGTGCTTCATCGTGTTGCCACCTGTTCTGTGTAGAGTTCGATCTTGCGATCGATGACCTTCAGCGACTGCTGCATCTCCTCGAGGCGGGCCAGGAACGAGATCCGATGCCGCAGCAGCAGCTCGAGCCTCGCCTCGGCGGTGTCGTCACCGCGCTGAGCCAACTCCGTGTACTCGCGGAGCGTCGCGATCGGCATGCCCGTCGATCGAAGCCTCGTCAGGAACACGACCCAGGACACGTCGCCCTCGCTGTAGCGGCGGTGCGTCGATGAGCTGCGGCCGATCGGACGTGGCATGAGCCCTGCGCGCTCGTAGTAGCGGAGCGTATGGACGCTCAGTCCGGTTTGTTCGGCGACGTCGGAGATGGCGTAGCCCTCGTGGAGAGTGGTCATGTCCACACGATACGACTTCGAGTGCACTCGAAGTCAAGCGCGTCACAGCCCGCGGTCAGGCGCCGTGCGGCCTCGTCGTGCTCCGCTCCGAAGACGTGTCCTGCTCGACGCGGTCGTCAGGCAGTGGGCGGGCGACGGGGATCCGGCTGCCGAGGACCTGTGCCACGACGTCACGGGCGATCTGCTGCGCTGTGAGGCCCGCATCCTCGAGGATCTGCTCGCGGGACGCGTGGTCGATGAACTCGTCCGGCACGCCGAGCTCGTCGACGGCCGTGTCGACGCCGGCCTCGCGGAGGGTCTGCCTGATGCGGGTGCCGATACCTCCGACGCGGATGCCGTCCTCGATGGTGATCACGAGCCGATGCGCCGCGGCGAGCTCGACGAGCGATCCGGCGACGGGGACCACCCAGCGGGGGTCGACGACGGTCGCGCCGATGCCCTGCTGGGCGAGCCGGTCCGCCACGTCGATCGCGATGGGCGCCATCGGGCCGACGGCGACGATGAGGACGTCCGGCTGTTCGGTCGTCCGGAGGACGTCGACACCGTCGTGGAGACGTTCGACGGCCGGGAGCTCGGCGGGGGCGCTGCCCTTCGGGAACCGGATGACGGTCGGGGCGTCGTCGATCGACACGGCCTCGCGCAGTTCCTCGCGCAGCCGCTCACCATCGCGCGGCGCCGCGATCCGGATACCCGGGACGACCTGGAGGATCGCGAGGTCCCATATGCCGTGGTGGCTCGGTCCGTCGGGGCCGGTCACGCCGGCGCGGTCGAGGACGACCGTCACTCCCGCACGGTGCAGCGCGACGTCCATGAGCAGTTGGTCGAAGGCGCGGTTCACGAACGTCGCGTACACGGCCACCACCGGGTGCAGCCCACCGAACGCGAGCCCGGCCGCCGAGGTGAAGGCGTGCTGCTCGGCGATGCCGACGTCGTGCACGCGCTCGGGGAAGCGTTCGGCGAAGGCGTGGAGCCCGACCGGTCGCAGCATGGCGGCGGTGATGGCCACGACGCGGTCGTCGGCCTCGGCCACCGCGAGCATCTCCTCGCTGAACACGGCCGTCCAGGACGGGCGGGCGGCCGCCCCGACGGGCTCCCCGGTCTCGGGATCGATCACGCCGACGGCATGGAACTGATCGGCGTCGTCGTCCCGTGCCGGCTGGAACCCACGACCCTTCTCGGTGATCGCGTGGACGATCACCGGCGCACCGTAGTGCTTCGCCTGGGTCAGGGCCTCCTCCATCGCGTGGATGTCGTGTCCGTCGACCGGCCCGATGTACTTGATGTCGAGGTTGGAGTAGAGCGCCTCGTTGTTCGTGAGGCGGGACAGGAACCCGTGGGCACCTCCGCGGACGCCCCGATAGAGCGCGCGTCCCGGACCGCCGAGGAGGTTGAAGGCCCGCTGGCTGCGCTCGCGCAGGTCGCGATAGCTCCGGCGGGTCCGCACACCGCTCAGGAACCGTGCCATACCGCCGATGGTCGGCGCGTACGATCGACCGTTGTCGTTGACGATGATGACGAGCCGGCGGGTGTTGTCGTCGCTGATGTTGTTGAGCGCCTCCCACGTCATGCCGCCCGTCAGCGCACCGTCGCCGACGACCGCGACCACATGGCGCTCGTCCTGCCCGGTCATCTGGAAGGCGCGGGAGATGCCGTCCGCCCAGCTGAGCGAGCTCGAGGCGTGCGAACTCTCGACGATGTCGTGCTCGGATTCGGAACGCTGCGGGTAGCCGGCGAGGCCGCCCCGGGTCCGGAGCCCACTGAACTCCTGGCGGCCGGTCAGGAGCTTGTGCACGTAGGACTGGTGACCGGTGTCGAACACCATCGGGTCCGTCGGGGAGTCGAACACCCGGTGCATCGCGATGGTGAGTTCGACGACGCCGAGGTTCGGACCGAGGTGTCCGCCGGTCTTGGAGACGTTGGCGATGAGGAAGGCGCGGATGTCGCCGGCGAGTTCGACGAGTTCCGCTTCGGAGAGACCGTCGAGGTCCCGGGGTCCGTTCACCTGATCGAGCACTGTCATGCTGTCGTCCCTCCACCGTGGGCCGACCGATCGCTCGGAGCCCGTCTTTCGAGTGTACGCGTCGTGGGCGGGGTGGGCGGCGAACGCCGCAGGCCGGCCCCGACGGTTGCTGTCGGGACCGGCCTGGTGGTAGAGCCTCGTCGTCAGACGAGGCTGCGAAGCACGTACTGCAGGATGCCGCCGTTGCGGTAGTAGTCGGCTTCACCGGGCGTGTCGATGCGGACGACCGCGTCGAACTCGACCGGCTCCTTGCCGGGAGCCGAGTGCTCGCTCGGGACGGCGCTCACGCGGACCGTCTTCGGCGTGGTGCCGTTGTTGAGCTCCTCGAGACCGGCGATCGACACGATCTCCGTGCCGTCGAGTCCGAGCGAGGCCCAGCTCTCGCCTTCCGGGAACTGCAGCGGGACGACGCCCATACCGATGAGGTTCGAGCGGTGGATGCGCTCGAAGCTCTCGGTGATGACCGCCTTGACGCCGAGGAGGCTCGTGCCCTTGGCCGCCCAGTCGCGGGAGGAACCGGAGCCGTACTCCTTGCCACCGAAGATGACGAGGGGCGTGCCCTCGGCCTGGTAGTTCTGCGACGCGTCGTAGATGAACGACTGCGGTGCGTCGGCCTGCGTGAAGTCGCGGGTGTAGCCGCCCTCCACGCCGTCGAGCAGCTGGTTCTTCAGGCGGATGTTCGCGAACGTGCCGCGGATCATGACCTCGTGGTTGCCGCGGCGCGAGCCGTAGGAGTTGTAGTCCTTACGACCGACGCCGTGCTCGTCGAGGTACCGGCCTGCGGGCGAGTCGGCCTTGATGTTGCCGGCCGGGCTGATGTGGTCGGTCGTGACCGAGTCGCCGAGCTTCGCGAGGACGCGGGCACCGACGATGTCGGAGACGGGGGTCGTCTCCATGGTCATCCCGTCGAAGTACGGGGGCTTCCGCACGTACGTCGACTCCTCGTCCCACTCGAAGGTCGAGCCCTCGGGGGTCTGGAGCGAACGCCAGCGCTCGTCGCCGTCGAAGACGCCGCTGTACTCGTGGTCGAACATCTCCTTGTTGATGGAGGTGTCGATCGTGTCCTGGACCTCTGCCGCGTCGGGCCAGATGTCCTTCAGGAAGATGTCGTTGCCGTCGGCGTCGACACCCAGGGCGTCGACCTCGAAGTCGAAGTTCATCGACCCCGCGAGGGCGTAGGCGATGACGAGCGGCGGGCTCGCCAGGTAGTTCATCTTGACGTCCGGGTTGATCCGGCCCTCGAAGTTGCGGTTGCCCGAGAGGACGGCGGTGACGGCGAGGTCGTTGTCCTGGACGGCGGTCGAGATCTCGTCGAGCAGCGGACCGGAGTTGCCGATGCAGGTCGTGCAGCCGTAGCCGACCGTGTAGAAGCCGAGGTCTTCGAGGTACTCGGTGAGACCGGCCTTCGCGTAGTAGTCGGTGACGACCTTGGAACCCGGAGCGAGCGTGGTCTTGACCCACGGCTTCGCCTTCAGGCCCTTCTTGCTGGCGTTCCGGGCCAGGAGGCCTGCGGCCAGCATGACCGACGGGTTCGAGGTGTTGGTGCACGAGGTGATCGCGGCGATCGCGACGGCGCCGTGGTCGAGGGTGAAGTCGACCCCGTTCTCCTCGAGGGTGACCTGGGTCGGCTTCGAGAGGGATGCCGGAGCGTGGCTGCGGTGCGTGTGGTGGTGGTGGTTGTTCTCGTCCTCGTCCTGCGGCGTGGTGCCGGCCGGGTCGGAGGCGGGGAAGGAACCGGCGCCGACGAGGTCGACGATGTCGTGCTCGACCGTGGCGTAGTCGACGAGGTCGCGCTCGAACTGGGCCTTCGCGTCCGTCAGTTCGATGCGGTCCTGTGGGCGCTTCGGGCCGGCGATCGACGGGACGACGGTGGCGAGGTCGAGCTCGAGGTACTCGCTGAAGACCGGCTCCTGGTCGGCGTCGTGCCACAGCTTCTGGGTCTTGGCGTAGGCCTCGACCAGTGCGATCTGCTCGTCGCTGCGACCAGTGAGGCGCAGGTAGTCGAGCGTGACGTCGTCGATCGGGAACATGGCGGCCGTCGAGCCGAACTCGGGGCTCATGTTGCCGATGGTGGCACGGTTCGCGAGCGGCACCTCGGCGACGCCTGCTCCGTAGAACTCGACGAACTTGCCGACGACCCCGTGCTTGCGGAGCATCTGGGTGATGGTGAGGACGACGTCCGTCGCCGTGACACCCGTCGGGATGGAGCCGTTCAGCTTGAAGCCGACGACCTTCGGGATGAGCATCGAGACGGGCTGGCCGAGCATGGCGGCCTCCGCCTCGATACCGCCGACGCCCCAGCCGAGCACGCCCAGGCCGTTGACCATGGTCGTGTGCGAGTCGGTGCCGACACAGGTGTCGGGGTAGGCGCGCAGGACGCCGCCGACCTCGCGCGTCATGGTGACGCGGGCGAGGTACTCGATGTTGACCTGGTGCACGATGCCGGTTCCCGGCGGGACGACCTTGAAGTCGTCGAACGCCGTCTGGCCCCAGCGGAGGAACTGGTACCGCTCGCCGTTGCGCTCGTACTCGAGCTCGACGTTGCGCTCGAGCGCGTTCTCGCTGCCGAAGAGATCGGCGATGACCGAGTGGTCGATGACCATCTCGGCCGGGGCGAGCGGGTTGATCTTGTCGGCGGAGCCGCCGAGTGCCTCGACCGCTTCGCGCATGGTGGCGAGGTCGACGATGCACGGCACGCCGGTGAAGTCCTGCATGACGACGCGAGCCGGGGTGAACTGGATCTCGGTGTCGGGGTCCGCGGTCGGAACCCAGTCGCCGATCGCGCGGATGTGTGCCTCGGTGATGTTGGCACCGTCCTCGGTGCGCAGCAGGTTCTCGAGGAGCACCTTGAGGCTGAACGGCAGCTTCTCGTGACCCTCCACCGTGTCGATGCGATAGATCTCGTAGTCGGTCGTCCCGACAGTCAGGGTGTCTTTCGCCCCGAAGCTGTTCACGGTGGACATATCGTCTTCTCCTTCGTTGGCGGCGGCGAGTGCTCACTCACGTGCGTTCCGACCAATCTTGCTGCTGGCGGGTGCTCCGCGGCTAGCAAGGCTTGCCTAACTACAGGCTGGGGCGCGTCGTGTCATCTCGGCATCGCTCATCTATCTTGATGTCGAGACAATTCTAGCATCGAGGATCGGGTCCTCTGGACATGACGAGAGCCCGGTCCGACACGCTGACGCGTCGGGCCGGGCTCTCGGCGGATCACTCGGTGGATGCCTGCGGCGCCTTCGGGAACACGGCGCGGACGACGAGCCAGCTGAGGACGAGCAGTGGTGCGTAGAGCGGGATGCCCATGAGGAGCCGGAGCGTCCCGAGGAGTTCGACGTTCCCACTGAAGTAGAGGGGCAGCTGCACGAGGAGCCGTGCGGCGAACATGGCCACCCACACCAGCGTGAGCCACCGCATGGCGCGTCGTTGTCCGGGGTGGGAGCGCCAGCTCGTGCCGCTGCCCATGAGGTAGCCGGCCACGAGTCCGACGACGGGCCACCCGGCGAGCACCGAGACGAGGAGGGCCACGGCGTAGGCGCCGTTGGTCCAGAACCCGACGACGTAGAAGTCCTCAGCGCGCCCGGACAGCAGGGCCAGGGCTGCTGAGAGTGCGATGCCGAGGAGGCCGCCGACGGCCTGTGTCACCGGCTGCCGCTGCACGAGGCGTGCAATGGAGAAGAGGACCCCGAGTGCGACCGGAGCGATGATCGACGGGAGCAGGTCGAGGGTCAGCGTGTAGACGACGAGGAACAGGAGTCCTGGCAGGATCGCCTCGACGATGCCGCGCACGCCGCCCATGGCGAGCAGCAACGCCTTGCCGGTGGGGGCGTCGCCCTCGGCCATCGCGCCCAGACCGGACTTGCGTGCGGCGGCACCGAACGCAGCGGACATCGATTCACCGAGCCGCTGCCGATCCGCATCTCCCGTGGCATCAGGGGAACCCGACGCGTCACGGCGATCGACCGGGTCGACTCCGCGGGGCTCCGGTTCTCGTGCGTCCGTCATCGACTACGCGCTCGTGGCGGTCGGCATACGCAGCGGGATGAGGTCGCGCGGCGGCATGGGCGAGTTGCCCCGGACGACGACGAGGCTGCGGAAGAGGTCGTCCACGAGCGCTGCGGCGTCCGGCTTCGACGCGCCCTCCCCCGCGACGACGCCGCGGAGGAACCAGCGCGGACCGTCGACGCCGATGAAGCGTGCCAGGTGGGTCGCGTCGGTGCCTGCGGCACCACCGGTCGGCACCTCGGCGACGAGCTCCGGGCCGAACTCGCCCTCGCGCTCGGTCACGGTGCCGCCCTGCTGGGCGATCTGCTCGGCGATCTGCGACCGGGTCTCGTTCCACAGGCCGGTCGACCGCGGCGCGGCGAACGGCTGGACCTGCAGGGTGGAACCGGCGTAGTCGAGACCGACCGCGACGACCCGCTTCGTCGCCTCCTCCACCTCGAGGCGGAGGTTCAGTCCTTCGCGAGGCAGCACCTTGACGCCACCGAGGTCGATGTAGGGGCGGACGGGGTTCGCCTCGCTCTCGTCGAACGGGCCGGCGGTCTCGCGGTCCTCGGGTGCGGACTTCGCGTCGTCGGGCAGCTCCGCGTCGAGGTCGAGGTCTGGGAGGTCTTCGAGTTCGCTCATGCGAGGGTTCCTGTCTGCGCGGCACCGTCGGTGCTGATGGTTGGGTCGGTGGCGGCCGGTGTCGTGGCGAGCGAGCCGACGCCGGTCGAACCGAAGCCTCCGGCTCCTCGTGCACTGCCTGGCAATCGCTCCACCGGGATGAAGTTGGCGCGGGACACCGGCATCACGATGAGCTGGGCGATGCGGTCGCCCGGTTCGACGGTGAAAGAGGTGTGACGGTCGGTGTTGAGGAGCGTGACCTTGATCTCGCCGCGATACCCGGCGTCGACCGTGCCCGGCGAGTTGACGACGGTGATGCCGTGTTTCGCCGCGAGGCCGCTTCGTGGGACGACGAACGCGGCATGGCCGTCGGGCAGTGCGATCGAGACGCCGGTGCCGACGAGGGCGCGCTCACCCGGCTCGAGCACGACGTGCTCGGCGGACACGAGATCCGCACCCGCATCGCCGGGGTGTGCATAGCCGGGCAGATCCGGCGCGATAATGAGTACGTCAACGCTTTCGGTCACGAATCGAGGGTAGTGCAGTTCTCTGAGACAAGGCAGACATGCAGCCGTACCGTGAAACCCTCTGGCCCAGCCCCTGGGTCATCATCGCCCTCGCCCTCGTGGTGCCGGCGACCATGCTCGTCCTCGCGCCCGTTTCGCTCGCGGCGGGGATCGTCGGGGCGGTGGTGCTGTACGGCGGGTGCCTTGCGCTGGCGTTCGGGACGGCGCCGAGGATCCAGGTCTCCGAGTCGAGCCTGTCGGTCGGAAAGGCGTCGATCCCGCTCGGGTTCATCGGTGAGGTCGTGGTGTACACCGGGACGGACGCGACCGCGCAGCTCCGCACCAAGCTCGATGCACGCGCCTGGCTGATGATCCGCGGGTGGGTGCACAGCCTCGTGAAGGTGGAGATCGTCGATCCCGCCGACCCGACGCCGTACTGGCTGCTGTCGTCCCGTCGGCCGCAGGCCCTGGCGGATGCGATCGCCGCCGCGCGCACGCACGCCTGAGGCGGCCACCGCTCGAACCGGTCACTGCTCGAAGCCGAAACGACAGAACCCCTCCGGATCGTGATCCGGAGGGGTTCTGTGTGCCGCTTGTGCGGCGGTGCTGTCAGGCTGCGCACTCCGCGCAGATCGGGCCGAACTTGCCCTCGTGGTCGAGCTGCGAGCGGTGCTTCACGAGGAAGCACTCCATGCAGGTGAACTCGTCCGCCTGGGGCGGGAGCACGACGACGTCGAGGTCGAGGTCGGAGAGGTCGGATCCACCCAGGTTGTAGTCACCCGGGTTGTCAGCGTCTTCGGAGTCGACGACTCCGGACAGCTTGTCTGGAACGCGCTCCTTCAGGGCCTCGATCGACTCGGAATCGTCGTCGGTCTTGCGGGGAGCGTCGTAATCAGTTGCCATGCCTATCCACTTCTCGATGCCGTCGGAACAAAATCGGCGGGCACAGTTTGCATCAGTTCCGCATGAATTGCAAACCGTGTTCGGGAGGGTGTGCGGAACCTTCCCGTGCAACTGACGGCACGCCCGGCGTATTCCCCGAATACGCCCGTGATCCGTGAGAACGTGGGTCAATCACGTGGCACGCTGAGAGGCATTCATCATGCAGGAATTGAAGGTAGTCGGAGCGGAGCTCGGCGCTCTGATCGTTGCAGATCGGAACGAGGAGGAATACCGCCTCATCGTCGACGATTCTTTCCACGTCCACCTGCGGCGGGCGAAGCCGGCCGGTGCGCCGATCGGTGGGAACACCAAGATCTCCCCGAGGGAAGTGCAGGCGCACATCCGCAGCGGGCTCTCCGCCGAGGACGTCGCAGCGGTCACCGGTGCGTCACTGGAGTACGTGCAGCGGTTCGAGGGTCCGGTGATGGCGGAGCGCGAGCACATCGTCGGCACCGCCCTGGGTGTCGCCGTCCTGCCGACGACGGACACGTCGGCCGACGACATCGAAGCCACCTTCGGGAACGTCATCCGGGCTCGACTCGAGAAGCTCGGCGCGACCGACGAACGGTGGACGAGCTGGAAGGAGCCTGAGGGTGGCTGGATCGTCAAGCTGTCCTTCACGGCCGACCAGGTCGACCACGACGCCCGCTGGGCGTTCGAGCCGAAGAAGCTCGCCCTCACGCCAATCGGGAGTGAAGCCACGACCCTCTCGCGTCAGGGCGACCTGCCGGCCGCGCTGATCCCCCGCTTGCGTGCGGTCGACACCGACGACTCCCCCGACACCTCACGCTTCGACAGCGGCGCGTTCTCCCTGGACCGCGTGTCGACGCCGCAGCAGAGCGAGACCGACCGTCCCGCCGAGACGCGTCCGATCGAGCCGTTGCCGTTCGCGGCCGACACGGGCTTCGGCCGTGCACCGTCCTCGAAGGCTGCGACGCAGGCCGCGATCAACCGTGAGGCCTCGAGCCCCGAGCAGCACAACCAGACCGCCGACCTGTTGGAGGCGCTCCGCAAGCGCCGTGGAGAGCGGGAGGCCGCCCCCAGCGACCCCGAACCTGCCGAGCGCCCCAGTGCGCCGCACGCCGTCCCGGACCAGCAGACCCCGCTGGCGGTGTTCGACACCGGTGAGTTCGAGGCCGCCCAGCAGCGGCGCGCGGGCGATGCCGAGTCCTCCGATGGCGGCACGCCGTCCGGAGCCAAGGCGCGCCGCGGCCGGGCGTCGATGCCGTCCTGGGACGAGATCGTGTTCGGTGCGAAGTCCGACGACGACCCGGTCTGATCGGTCAGGACCTCAGGGCTCGTAACGACCGAGGCCGAGGAGCGGTATCCGGCGTTCCTCGTCGGTGAGTGATCCGTGCTGTCCGATCATGCCCCTCGCGCTCTGATCGGCAGGACGTGAGTCGTAGTAGGCGATGCGCTTCCGGGCTGCGACGATGACGTCGCCGATCCGTGGCAGCACCTCAGGGTCGACCTCGCCGTACCAGCCGTGGTCGATCGCCTGCTCGCGTGTCGCGATCCAGGCACGGCTGCCCTCCTCGGCTCGCCAGGCCTCAGCCAGGCGCTCCCGATCCGCTGGACCCGCGTCGGCGTCGAGATAGAGGTGAAGGCATCGCGGCTCGCCGCCGATGTGGCGGACACCGGCGACCAGCTCGGGGACCTGGTCGAAGAGCACCTGCTGGTGCTGTGCGACGTCGATCACCCCGTGGTCGGCGGTGATGAGCGCGCCGGTCGACGCGGGCAAACGTGACGACCACCGCTTGAGATCGCCGTCGAGCTCCTCGAGGAGCGCCGTCCAGCGGCCCGACTCCCACCCGTACTCGTGCGCCGCCTGATCGAGCTCGGGGACGTACACGTAGCTGAGTGTGGGTCCGGCGGTCGTGGACACGATCTCTCGGGCCGCGTCGAGGCGGTCCGCCATCGAGCGTCCGGCCCGGTAGTCCGCCCCTCGGAGCACGGCTCGGGTGAAGCCCGAATTGCGGTACCGTTCCTGACCGATCACCGTCGTGGTGACGCCTTCGCCTCTCGCTCGCTCGAACACGGTCGGGAGGCGCTGCCAGGTCTCGGGCACCATGCCGGCGTCCCAGCCGCTGAGTTGGTTCACGACCCGGTCCCCCGCCACGTCCCGTGCTCGGTAGCTGACGAGGCCGTGCCGACCCGGCAAGGCCCCGGTGGTCAGCGTCGCGATGCCGGCCGCGGTCGTCGACGGGAACGCCGACGTCGTCGTGGAGCGCGGGCCGAGGCGCGGCGCGAGGAACCGAGCGTGGGCGGCGGCTCCGCGGAGGTTCGCGGCGCCGAGGCCGTCGACGAGGACGACGACGGCATGGTCGGCCCGGGGCAGCGATCCACCGCCCACCGTCAGGGATGCGAGGCAATCCGGGAGGACACCGGCAAGGCTGCGTGACTCCGGATCGACCGTCGGTAGCATGGTGGTCATCGGGCTCAGTCTCGCACACCGCGCTGACGACCACGCCCCGCCATCCTCGCCGAGCACCGGCTCGACTCCCCTCAGCAGAGACACGGAATGACCCGCCAACCACAGACCCCGCCGACGGAGACCAGTGGCGAGCGCATCGAGGACATCGATGTCTCGTCGGAGATGCAGACCTCCTTCCTGGAGTACGCCTATTCGGTCATCTACGCCCGCGCCCTCCCCGACGCGCGCGACGGCCTGAAGCCGGTGCAGCGCCGCATCCTCTACCAGATGACCGAGATGGGCCTGCGACCCGATCGTGGCCACGTGAAGTCGGCCCGCGTCGTCGGCGAAGTGATGGGGAAGCTGCACCCGCACGGCGACACGGCGATCTACGACGCACTCGTCCGCCTCGCACAGCCCTTCACGCTCCGCGTCCCGCTCATCGACGGGCACGGGAACTTCGGCTCGCTCGACGACGGACCTGCCGCGCCGCGGTACACGGAGGCCCGGCTCGACGCCGCTGCACTCGCCCTGACGGCCGACCTCGACGAGGACGTCGTCGACTTCGTCCCGAACTACGACAACCAGTTCATGCAGCCCGAGGTCCTTCCGGCCGCGTTCCCGAACCTCCTCGTGAACGGCGCCAGTGGCATCGCGGTCGGTATGGCGACCAACATGGCGCCGCACAACCTCGTCGAGGTGATCGGTGCCGCTCGGCACCTCATCGCGCATCCTCAGGCCACCCTCGAAGACCTGATGGAGTTCGTCCCGGGTCCCGACCTCCCCTCGGGCGGCACGATCGTCGGTCTGGACGGCATCAAGGACGCCTACGCCACCGGGCGCGGCTCATTCAAGACCCGCGCGAAGGTCTCCGTCGAGCCGGTCACCGCGCGCAAGACCGGCCTGGTCATCACCGAACTGCCCTACCTGGTGGGTCCGGAGAAGATCATCGAGAAGATCAAGGACGGTGTCAGCTCCAAGAAGCTCAACGGCATCTCCGACGTCACCGACCTGACGGACCGCATCCACGGGCTCCGCCTCGTGATCGGGATCAAGACCGGCTTCTCCCCCGAGGCCGTCCTGGAGCAGCTCTACCGCTACACGCCCCTCGAGGACTCCTTCAGCATCAACAACGTCGCGCTCGTCGACGGCGGCCCGCAGACGCTCGGCCTCCGGGAACTGCTGCAGGTGTACGTCGACCACCGCATCAGCGTGGTCACCCGCCGGAGCAGGTTCCGGTTGGCGAGACGGAAGGAACGCCTCCACCTCGTGGAGGGGCTCCTCATCGCCATCCTCGACATCGACGAGGTCATCCAGGTCATCCGCGCGAGCGACGACTCCGAACAGGCCCGCGCGAGGCTCATCGAGGTCTTCGACCTCTCGCAGCTGCAGGCCGAGTACATCCTCGAACTCCGTCTCCGACGACTCACCAAGTTCTCGCGGATCGAACTCGAGTCCGAGCGCGACAAGCTGCTGGCGGAGATCGCCGAACTCGAGCGGTTGCTCGGGAGCCAGCGACTCATCCGCGCCGCGGTCTCCGCAGAGCTCGCCGCTGCGGCCGAGCAGTTCGGCACACCGCGCCGGACCATGCTGACGAATGCCAAGCCGAGCGTCGCGACGACCGGCCGAGGGAAGAGCGCACCGGTGCTCGAGCTCGCCGACACCCCGTGCCGCGTCTACCTCAGCGCGACCGGACGGGCGCTCCGCGTCGACCTCGAGCAGGACGCACCCGCACCACGACCCGGTCGGCGGAGCAAGCACGATGCGATCCTGAGTGTCGTCGAGACCACGAGCCGCACCGAACTCGGTGCGGTCACGAGCCTCGGTCGCGTCATCCGGTTCACCCCGCTCGACCTCCCCGCGGTGCCGGCGGCCTCCATCCAGCTCGCGGCCGGCGTCCGGATGGGCGAGTACCTGTCGCTCCCGAACCGTGACGAGCGCGTGCTGGCGATCGTCTCGCTGACCTCGGAGCAGCCGATCGTGCTGGGATCCGAGACCGGCGTCGTCAAGCGGGTCATCCCCGGCGACCTGCCGAACAAGCCGGACTTCGAGGTCATCACGCTCAAGCCGCGCGACCACGTCGTCGGGGCCACCCAGGTCGGCGACGACGCGGAACTCGTCTTCGTCGCCTCCGATGCACAACTGCTCCGTTTCGCCGCGACGTCCGTCCGTCCGCAGGGGCGGGCCGCGGGTGGCATGGCCGGCATCAACCTGGCGGCCGGTGCGAAGGTCATCTCGTTCACGGCGGTCCTGCCCACCGACGACGTCGTCGTCGTGACCGTCGCGACCAATTCGCTGACGCTCGCCGGAACGGACACCGGGAGCGCGAAGGTGTCGGAGTTCTCCGAGTTCCCCGCCAAGGGTCGTGCGACCGGCGGTGTCCGGTCGCAGCGCTTCCTGAAGGGCGAGGACCAGCTGGCCGTCGCGTGGGTCGGCGCCGCTCCGGCGCACGCCGTCGGGACGGACGGGACACCGCGGACGCTCCCGGAGGTCGGTGCGAAGCGCGATGCCTCAGGGGTGCCGCTCGACGCCCCCGTCGGGTTCATCGGTGGCGCGATCACCGCACCGGCTGCACCGGCGACGGACGACGCAGTAGCGAACGACGAATCGTCCTGATCGGAGCTGCACACTGACGAAGGCCCGGACTGAGCGCACTGCTCGATCCGGGCCTTCGTCGTCGGTCCTGCTTCTCGGTGGACGACCGACGATCAGACGTCGATGCTCTCCCGCGACAGCCGGTCGGAGCTGTCGACGATGAACTCCTTGCGCGGGGCGACGTCGTTGCCCATGAGGAGTTCGAAGATCCGTCCGGCCGATTCCGCATCCTCGACCCGGACACGGCGCAGCGTCCGGTGACGGCGGTCCATGGTGGTCGTGGCCAGCTGGTCGGCGTCCATCTCGCCCAGGCCCTTGTAGCGCTGGATCGGTTCCTGGTGCTTCTTGCCGGTGCGCTTGAGGTCGCTCAGCACCGCATGCAGTTCGGCTTCGGAGTAGGTGTAGATCGTCTCGTTCGGCTTGGAGCCGGGGTTGATGACGATGACGCGGTGGAGCGGCGGTACTGCGGCGAACACGCGACCCGCTTCGATCAGCGGCCGCATGTACCGGAAGAAGAGGGTGAGCAGGAGCGTCCGGATGTGGGCGCCGTCGACGTCGGCGTCGCTCATGAGGATGATCTTGCCGTAGCGGGCGGCGTCGAGATCGAACGATCGTCCGGAGCCCGCGCCGATGACCTGGATGATGGACGCGCACTCGGTGTTCGACAGCATGTCGGAGACGGAGGCCTTCTGCACGTTGAGGATCTTGCCTCGGATCGGGAGCAGCGCCTGGTAGGAGCTGTCTCGAGCGAGCTTCGCCGTGCCCAGTGCCGAGTCGCCCTCGACGATGAAGAGTTCGCTGGACTCGAGGTTGCCCGAGCGGCAGTCGACCAGCTTGGCCGGGAGCGACGAGTTCTCGAGCGCGTTCTTGCGGCGTTGTGTCTCCTTGTGGGTCCGCGCGGAGATCCGGGACTTCATCTCGGACACGATCTTCTCGAGCACGAGCGCGGTCTGCGCCTTGTCGTCGCGCTTGGTCGAGGCGAACCGCTCCTTGAGCTCCTTCGTGACGACGTTGGCGACGATGGCGCGGACGGCCGGCGTGCCGAGGATCTCCTTCGTCTGGCCCTCGAACTGCGGCTCGGCGAGGCGCACCGTCAGCACGGCCGTGAGGCCGGCGAGGACGTCGTCCTTCTCGAGCTTGTCCGTGCCGACCTTGAGTCGACGGGCGTTCTGCTCGACCTGGGCGCGGAGGAACTTCAGGAGGCCCTGATCGAATCCGAGTTGGTGCGTGCCGCCCTTCGGCGTGGCGATGATGTTGACGAAGCTGCGCATGACCGTCTCGTACCCGGTACCCCACCGCAGCGCGATGTCGACCTCCGCCTCGCGCTCCACCTCGGTGGCGACCATGGTGCCCGACGGCGACAGCACCGGGACGGTCTCGGTGAACGTGCCACTGCCGGTGAGGCGCCAGGTGTCGGTGAGTGCGGTGTCGCCCGCGAGGTAGTCGACGAACTCGGAGATGCCGCCCTCGTAGCGGAACATCGCCTCCGTCGGCTCCTCGACGGTCTCGTCGCGGATGTGGATCCCGAGACCCTTGATGAGGAAGGCGGTCTGGCGCGCGCGGCCGAGGAGCTCCTCGGCCTGGAACTGGGCGCCCTTCGTGAAGATCTGGCGGTCGGCCCAGTAGCGGATCCGGGTGCCGGTCACGCCGCGCTTCGTCTTGCCGATGACGCGGAGCTCGCTCTGCTTCTCGAACGGCGTGAACGGTGCGTCCGGGGTCGGCTCCCCCGTGTCGGCGAAGATCCCCGGCTCACCGCGGTGGAACGACATGGCGTAGGTCTTGCCGCCGCGATCCACCTCGACGTCGAGTCGCTCGGACAGGGCGTTGACGACGGATGCGCCGACGCCGTGCAGGCCGCCGGACGCGGCGTACGAACCGCCGCCGAACTTCCCGCCGGCGTGGAGCTTGGTGAAGACGACCTCGACACCGGAGAGGCCGGTCTTCGGCTCGATGTCCACCGGGATGCCACGCGCGTGGTCGCGCACCTCGACGCTCTGATCGGCGTGGAGGACGATCTCGATCTGATCGCCGTACCCGCCGAGGGCCTCGTCGACGGAGTTGTCGATGATCTCCCAGAGGCAGTGCATGAGGCCGCGCGAGTCGGTCGAACCGATGTACATGCCCGGTCGCTTGCGCACCGCCTCGAGGCCTTCGAGGACGGAGAGATGCCTGGCGGAGTAGTCGCTGCTCACGCTTCCCAGCGTAGTCGTCGGCACCGACACGCCGACGGAGACACTCGGCGCGTGATCGCCCGGACCCGCTCGACGGCGCGTTGTCGCGGGCCGTCGACCCATCCGGCTGCACGGTTGATCCGAATCATCTACGCGCACAGCGAAAAGAACACGGAATGGGACCCCGTTGTGACAATCGCGTGCTTTCATGAGTACTACGAGTTTCGTAGCCGCCCGAGTCAGGAGGAGCACATGTCACAGACTGCTACCGAGAGCACGCCGAGTGACCTCGACGCCCAGCAACTGACTGCCGCCGATCGTTGCGATCTGTGCGGAGCACAGGCCTACATCCGCGTGCAGATGAACAGCGGTGAGCTGCTGTTCTGCGCGCACCACGGCAAGAAGTACCAGGAGAAGCTGACGCAGGTCGCGACCGACTGGCACGACGAGTCCGCGCGACTCTTCAACGAGCAGCGCGCCTAGTCCACCGGCATCACGATGAAGGGCCCCGGATCCGAGATCCGGGGCCCTTCGTCATGTCATCGAGGAAGCGCGGTCTCAGACCAGCGCGGGCTCGATCGCGCGCGGACTCAGGCGAGCGCCGAGACGATCTGCGCTCTGGCGTTGGCGGCGATCTCGTCGAGGGCGTGGAGTTCCGGTGATTCGTCGAGCATCGACGTGCCCCCGGCGACCGTGATCGCCAGACGGAGCAGCCGATCGGCCAGTTCCGGGTTCTTGGCGAGGACGGGACCGTGCAGGTGGGTTCCGACGAAGGGTCCGACCAGCGCACCCTCCGTGCCGTCGCCGTTGCCTCGTCCGTGCTGCACGGTGCCGATCGACTCGACGCCCGTCCCGGCTCGGAAGTCCCGCCCGTGGTTCTCGTACCCGACGAGTACCGGGGCGTCGAGCTCGAGGCGGCCGCTCGGCACGACGGCGAGGTCGTCGCTCGCCCGCGTACGCCGCAACGGGGCGTCGCCCTCGATGATGGCGAGGCCCTCGACCCAGCTCCCCGGTACCAGCTCGAGCCGGCGAGTGAGGAGCTTCCATCCGTTGGCGACCGCGAGGACGGGCACGCCGGCCTCCACCCAGGCGATGAACGCGTCGCGGAACGGCCGGAGCGCCTCGAGCACCTGTGGCGCCGACGGGTCGTCGCACGACCCGAGGACGACCGCGTGGACCGTGCTCGGGAGCTCGGCGACCGACTCGACCGGGACGAGCTCGACGGCGAGGCCACGCGCGCGGGCCCGGCGAGCGAGGACCGCGCCGTTCTCGGCATCGCCGTTCACATTGCAGCTCGAGGGCAGGAGGACGGCGATGGTGGTCGTCGGCTCGGTCGTCATGCGTCGTCCTGATCGTTCGAAGCGAGGCCGAGGTGCGCGCGGGTACGGCGCATCGAGTCGGCGGTGAAGATCACGGTCTTCCGACCGTGTGCTGGCGCAGGGAGGGCGAGGAACGCGTCCAACGCCGTGCCGAGGTCCGGTTCGATCCGGTCGATCTCGACGCCGTCGTAGCCCAGCTGCAGCGCGGCCTCCCAGGCCTTGGACCCCGACACGAGCGCCACACGACCGAGCCTGGACGTGTCGACCGGCCAGAGGTACGAGGGATCGCGGACGTCGCTCCCGACGGCCACCAGGATCTGCTCGGTGTCGGCCGCCAGGCTGTCGACGTTGAGCTGATAGCTCGCGGGGTTCTGGACGAGGACGAACTCGACCTCGACAC
Source organism: Plantibacter sp. PA-3-X8 (assembly GCF_003856975.1). Classification (NCBI taxonomy): domain Bacteria; kingdom Bacillati; phylum Actinomycetota; class Actinomycetes; order Micrococcales; family Microbacteriaceae; genus Plantibacter; species Plantibacter sp. PA-3-X8. The sequence goes on along the minus strand of NZ_CP033107.1, from coordinate 2,851,280 downwards.
CGCGGACGGTCGTCACCTCACCGCGGCCGAACACCGGCGTGAGCGCGCGGAACGACTCCGCCGCGGTGGTGAGCTGGAACTCGGGACCGAGGATCGCGGCGGCGCCGGAGAGGGCTGCGGCCGCATCCACGGCGTAGTGCACGCCACGAGCCGGCAGACGGAACCGGACGGTCTCGCCGCGGTGGGCGATGGACACCAGGTCGCCGTCGAGGGCTTCGACGACGGTTCCGGAACCGGGGTCGACCCGATCGGACGAGGTCGTGCTGTACCCGAGGCCGCGTGCGCTGGCGCCGAGCACGGCCGTCGAGACGCCGTACCGCCATCGCGTCGCGTCGCTGCCTGGCGCGACGGCGTCGACGAGCGCGTCATCGCCGTTCAGGACGAGCGACGTGCTCGATCGGGCAGCGATCGCGTCGAGCATGCGCGCCACCATGGCAGCGTCGTGGAAGCGGTCGATCTGGTCGACGGACACGTTGGTCAGGATGACGTGGGCGGGCGCGAGCCGCGGCGCGATGAGCGCGCCGTGTCCTTCGTCCATCTCGAGCACCCCGAGCTCGGCGTCGATCCGGCCGCGGAGGTCGGCTCGTTCGAGGAGAGCCGAAGTGAGGCCCTGGGAGATGTTCGCCGTGGACGGGTTCGTGAAGACCGACACGCCGTGGGCACGCAGGATGCCGACGAGCATCTTGGTCGTCGTGGACTTCCCGCTCGAGCCGCTCACGATCACGAGACCACGCGGGAAGGCGTTCAACGTGTCGGGGAGGAACCCGGGCGCGATGCGGTTGACCACGAGGCCGGGAACAGCCGATCCCCCGCCCGGCTTGCGCAGCCTGGCGAGGAATCGGACGGCACGACCGGCGAGGATGGCCGGGGCGTAGCGCATGCTCCTACTCGAGGTAGTCGCGGAGCGACTGGGATCGGCTCGGGTGACGCAGTTTCGCCATGGTCTTCGACTCGATCTGCCGGATCCGCTCACGGGTGACCCCGAAGGTGTCGCCGATCTGGTCGAGCGTCTTGGGCATGCCGTCGCCGAGGCCGAAGCGCATCCGGATGACGCCCGCTTCCCGCTCGGAGAGCGAGTCGAGGAGCGACTCCAGCTGCTTCTGCAGCATGGTGAAGCTGACGGCGTCGGCCGGCACTACCGCCTCGGTGTCCTCGATGAGGTCGCCGAACTCGCTGTCGCCGTCCTCGCCGAGGGGCGTGTGCAGCGAGATGGGCTCGCGGCCGTACTTCTGGACCTCGATGACCTTCTCAGGCGTCATGTCGAGTTCGCGGCTGAGCTCCTCGGGCGTGGGCTCGCGGCCCAGGTCCTGCAGCATCTGCCGCTGGACGCGGGCGAGCTTGTTGATGACCTCGACCATGTGCACCGGGATGCGGATGGTGCGTGCCTGGTCGGCCATGGCGCGCGTGATGGCCTGACGGATCCACCAGGTCGCGTAGGTGGAGAACTTGAAGCCCTTGGTGTAGTCGAACTTCTCGACCGCACGGATGAGGCCGAGGTTGCCCTCCTGGATGAGGTCGAGGAACTGCATGCCGCGGCCCGTGTACCGCTTGGCGAGGCTCACGACGAGTCGGAGGTTCGCCCCGAGGAGGTGGCTCTTGGCGCGGGCACCGTCCTTCGCGACCCACTGGAGCTCACGGCCGACTCGCGAGCGCTTCTCGAGGTCGGAGAGCTGGGCGAGTTTGTCCTCGGCGAAGAGGCCCGCCTCGATGCGCATCGCGAGTTCGACCTCTTCGGCCGCGTTGAGGAGCGCGACCTTACCGATCTGCTTCAGGTAGTCCTTGACGGGGTCGGCGGTGGCGCCGGTGATCGCGGCCGAGTACACCGGGATCTCGTCGTCGTCGCTGTTGGAGAGCACGAGTGCGTCGGTGGGGAGGGTGATCTCCGGCACGGACTTGTCGTCCTCCTCCTCGACCGCCTCGGTGGCGTCGCCTGCGGGCGCGTCGACCACGGCGTCGTCGGCGACGACCTCGACGACGACGTCCTCGTCGTCCGTGCCCTCATCGGGCTCCGTGCTCGACTTCGTGCCCGCCTTGGCGCGGGTGGCCTTCTTGGGAGCAGCCTTCGCTCGGGTCGTGGTGGCCTTGGTGGTCCGAGCCTTCGCTGCGGGAGCCTCCGTGGCCTCGTCTGCTGGCGCTGCTTCGTCTGCGCGAGCCGTCTTGGTGGCCATAGCTGCACCTTCCTGTTCGGACCCGGCATGGACAGTCATCGCCGGATCGTCCGTGATTTCGGACATTACGAGGACCCATGTCAAGTCTTGGTGCAGTGCAACCCGAAAAGGGCCGCCGACATTCCGAGAGGTGAACGGGTCCGTGTTCCATTATAGCGCGCGCCGGAAGACCTCAGAGCCACAGGCCGTTTGTCAAGGGTGGGATCAGGGGACGAAGCGAACGCTCAGCGACGGCGCCCGAGCCTCGCTCGGACCGCGATCCACAGCGGACCGACGGCGATGCCCTCGTCCTCGGCGAAGCGTCGCCGCGTGCGGGACCGTGCGACGAGCAGCATCGCGACCCCGAACCCGACCACCAAGTACTGGACGGAGAAGGCGATCCGGAAGCTGTCCATGGAATAGTCGGCACGGGATCCCCCGCTGACCGCGTCGATGATGAGACCGATGAGGAACATCATGACGAAGCTGGCGAGGAACCCACCGACGTTCACGATGCCGTTCGCCCCGCCGAGCGCGCGGATGGGGTTGAAGGTGCGGGCGAAGTCGAACCCGATGAGTGAACCGGGGCCACCGACCCCGACCACGACGAACAGGACGATCACGAGCCACATCGGTGGGACGCCCGGCCAGAGGAGGAGTGCGGCCCAGGCGACGCCCATGACCGTCACGATCCCGAGCACGAGGTTGCTCCGCCGGTAGGGGAACCGGGCGGTGAGCACCCCGAGGATGGGTCCGGCGATCATGCCGGAGACCACGATCACGATGAGCAACGATGCGGCGAGGGGCTGCGGGTAGCCGAGGGCGTAGACCATGAACGGGAAGCCCCAGAGGAGCGTGAGGACGGTACCGGAGGACTGGGTGACGAAGTGCGACCAGAACCCGAGACGCGTCCCTGGCCGACGCAGACTGATGACGACCTCGCGGACGACGTGGCCCCAGGTCTCGGGGCGCGGCGCCTCGTCGGAACCGGACGGCCGGTCGCGGACGACGATCAACACCCCGACGAGCGCCAGGAGGACGAGTCCGGCCGCACTGAGGAACGCCGGCGACCAGCCGAAGGCGTGCAGGACGAAGGAGAACGGCACCGCCGAGAGGATCTGTCCGATCTGCCCGATGTTGCCGACCCACTGCGAGACGATCGGCACCCGACGGGTGGGGAACCAGGAGTTCACGAGCCGCAACACGGAGGTGAACACCGCGGCGTCGCCGAGGCCGACCAGCATCCGGCCCACGATCGCGCCGCCGAGTTCGGTCGTGAGCCCCAGCCAGACCTGGCCCGCCATGACGACCGTCAGCCCCGCGATGATCAGGACGCGAGGTCCGAGGCGGTCGATGAGTACCCCGACCGGGACCTGCATCGCGGCGTACACGATGAGCTGCGCGACGGCGAGGGTCGACAGCGCGGCGGCGTCGATCTGGAACCGCTCAGTGGCGTCCACCGCTGCCACGCCGAGCGTCGACCGCTGCATGACGGTGATGAGGTAGGCGAACACGCCGACGCCGAACACCCACCAGACGCGTCGAGATCCCACCGATCCAGCTTAGGTGGTCGAGCGGTCCTCGTCGCCGTGGCGCCGGCTCGCGAGGAACTTCTCGAGCTCCGCGGCGATCTCGTCGGCCGTCGGAAGCGCCCCGTCGATGTCGGTGAGCGGCGACTTCGGCGAGTTGTCGGCCATGTAGGCGTCGTACCGCTCCTCGAGCGTCGTGACCAGCTGGCCGAGCTCGTGGTTGGTCCCGACCTGCTCGTCGATCTTGACGAGGAAGTCGCGGCTGTCCTCGCGGAGGCGGTCCGTGGGGAAGATGAGGCCGGTCGCCGCGCTGAGGCTCTCGATCGCCGTGATCGCCGCGGCCGGGAACTCCGTGTCGGCGAGGTAGTGCGGAACGAGGAGCACGAAGGCCGCGATGCTGTCGCCGCGCTCGTAGAGGCGGTACTCGAGGAGGTGGAGCACGTTGGACGGTACCTGGGTGCGGGGGCGCCAGACCGAGAGCGACTCGATGAGGTCGAACCGGTTGCCGCTGACGGTGACGCCGATCGGCCTGGTGTGCGGGACCGGCATCGGGATGGCGTGCACCCACGTGGTGTCGCTGACCCGGAAGCGGTCGACGAGCTCGAGCACGGCTGCGACGAAGCGGTCCCAGAGGAAGTCGGGCTCGAAACCGGTGAGCAGGAGGAACGGCGACCCGAGCTCGTCGTGGGCGAGCGACAGGGTCAGCCGAGGTGGCCGGTACTCCGTCAAGTGGTCCTGGTCGAACGAGATGATCGGCCGGCGGGCCCGGTAGTCGAGCAGGACGTCGGCGTCGAACTCGGCGATGACCGTCGTGTCGAGGACGTCGTCGAGGTAGGCGTTCAGCTGCCCGACCGCGCCGCCGGCGTCGGAGAACCCGGTGAGGCCCGCGACGAGGTGGAGGCCGGCGGGGATGTCGATCTCCGGGTGCACCTCGTAGAGGTCGTCAGGCGTAGGCATGGTTCAACTCTAAACGGGGGTGTCGCAGCGCCCTTCCTCTCCGAGCGTCGGTGGTACCGCCGAGAGCGAACACCGCCGGCCCCGCCTCGGACCGGAACGGCACGTGCCTACGATGGAGGCATGACGATCCCTGTGCTCTCCGTGTTGTCCGCCGCCGTCGAGGGAGTCGAGGCCGAGCTGCTCGTCCTCGCGGTGAGGAAGGGCGACGACGGACCGGAGCTCCTGGCGCCCGATGTCTACGCGCCGCTTGCGGACGAGCTGCGCGCCTCCGGGGTCACGGGGTCCGAAGACCAGGTGCGACGCCTCCCGGACCGGTTCGGCGCGGCCTCCGGTCTCGTGCTGGTCGGCCTCGGTCCGGATGCGGACGATGCGGCCTTCCGACGAGCCGCGGGTGCAGTGACCCGGACGATCGACGGCCAGGCCTCGATCGCGTTCGCGTTGACGGAGGAGATGGCCGCCGCCGCCGAAGCCGTCCTCGAGGGGGCGGCCATCGGCGCCTACCGCTACACCGCGTCGCGCGGTGTCGGATCCGCGCAGCCACCGACACCGCTCGAGCAGATCACCGTCGTCGTCCCGTCGACCGTGGACGCACCGGATGCCGGGCTCGCGCAGCACGCCACCGCGGTCGCCGAGGCCATCGAGCTCGTGAAGGACCTGGTCAACACGCCCCCGAACGAGCTCTACCCGGCGACCTTCGCCGACGCGGCCCGAGCAGCGGTCGACGGCCTCGACGTCGAGGTCGAGGAATGGGACGAGACCCGCTTGGCCGAGGACGGCTTCGGCGGCATCCTCGGCGTCGGGCAGGGTTCCTCGCGGCCTCCGCGACTCGTCAAGCTGAGCTACCACCCGGATGCCGCCAGGAGCCACCTGGCCCTCGTCGGGAAGGGCATCACCTTCGACAGCGGCGGCCTCTCCCTGAAGCCGCCGGTCTCGATGGTCGGCATGAAGTACGACATGACCGGCGCGGCGACCGTGCTCGCCGTCCTGGCCGCGGCCGCGCGTCTCGGGGTGCCCACCAGGCTGACCGCATGGCTCTGCCTCGCCGAGAACCTCCCGTCGGGCACGGCGATCCGGCCGAACGACGTCCTCACCATCCGGGGCGGACGCACGGTCGAGGTCACCAACACCGACGCCGAGGGCCGGCTGGTCCTCGCCGACGGACTCGTCGCCGCAGGCGAGGAGGGCCCGGACGCCATCATCGACGTGGCGACCCTCACGGGAGCGGCCGTGGTCGCGCTCGGCAACCGCTACACGGGCGTCATGGGCGACGCGTCGTTCGTCACCGACCTCATCGCGACCGGTTCCGGTGCGGACGAACTGTTCTGGCCGATGCCGTTCCCCGCGGAGCTGCGCAAGGTCCTCGACTCCGACGTCGCCGACCTCGCCAACGCGAAGCCCGGGACCACCGCGGGCGGCATGCTCGTCGCAGGCACGTTCCTGCAGGAGTTCATCGCCGACCGCACCGACGAGGAGGGCGTTACCACCCGCATCCCGTGGGCCCACCTGGACATCGCCGGGAGCGCGATGAACGGCGACGCCCCCTATGGCTTCACCGCCAAGGGCCCGACCGGCGTCGCGGTCCGCACCCTCCTCGCAATGGCCGAGGAGATTAGCCACCCGTAGTAAGGTCGGTGGGGGCGGTTCGACCCGCCTCGACGCCGCCGAACACACCACGACGGTTTCCGATCGACCACGAAGCACACACAAGGAGCAACGGAGTGTCCGAGCAGAATTTTGACCTGGTAGTCCTGGGAGGCGGAAGCGGCGGATACGCTGCGGCGTTGCGCGCTTCGCAGCTCGGCCTCACCGTCGGCATGATCGAGAAGGACAAGGTCGGCGGCACCTGCCTCCACCGCGGTTGCATCCCGACGAAGGCGCTGCTGCACTCCGCCGAGGTCGCGGACGCATCGCGCGAGTCGGAGAAGTACGGCGTCAAGTCCACCTTCGAAGGCATCGACATCGAGGGCGTCACGAAGTACCGCGAGGGCATCGTCGCGAAGAAGTACAAGGGACTCCAGGGCCTCGTGAAGGCCCGCGGCATCACCACCATCGAGGGTGAGGGCCGTCTGGTCTCCCCGACGAGCGTGCAGGTCGGCGACGACCTCATCACCGGCAAGAACGTGATCCTCGCGACGGGCTCGTACAGCCGCTCGCTCCCCGGTCTCGAGATCGGTGGCCGCGTCATCACGAGCGAGCAGGCGCTGCAGCTCGACTTCGTGCCGAAGAAGGTCGCCGTCCTCGGCGGCGGCGTGATCGGCGTCGAGTTCGCGAGCGTCTGGAAATCGTTCGGGACCGAGGTCACGATCATCGAGGCACTCCCCCACCTCGTCCCCAACGAGGACGAGTCGATCAGCAAGGCGCTCGAGCGCGCGTTCCGCAAGCGCGGCATCGAGTACTCGCTCGGCGTGCGGTTCCAGGGCGTCACCCAGGACGACTCGGGCGTGCACATCACGCTCGAGGACGGCAAGACGATCGACGCCGAGCTGCTGCTCGTCGCCGTCGGCCGTGGCCCGTCGACCGCCGGACTCGGCTTCGAGGAGGTCGGTGTCACCATCGACCGCGGCTTCGTCATCACCAACGACCGTCTCGAGACGAACATCCCCGGCCTCTACGCCGTCGGCGACATCGTCCCCGGCCTGCAGCTCGCGCACCGCGGCTTCCAGCAGGGCATCTTCGTGGCCGAGGAGATCGCCGGTCTCAAGCCGGTCATCATCGAGGACGTCAACATCCCGAAGGTCACCTACAGCGACCCCGAGATCGCGTCCGTCGGTCTCAGCGAGGCCAAGGCGGCCGAGCAGTACGGTGCCGACAACATCACGAGCTACGACTTCAACCTGGCCGGCAACGGCAAGAGCGAGATCATCGGCACGAGCGGCAACGTCAAGGTCATCCGCGTCAACGACGGCCCCGTCATCGGTGTGCACATGATCGGCGCCCGCGTCGGTGAGCTCATCGCCGAAGGTCAGCTCGCCGTCAACTGGGAGGCCTACCCCGAGGACATCGCGCCGCTGATCCACGCGCACCCCACGCAGAACGAGGCGCTCGGCGAAGCATTCCTCGCGCTCGCAGGCAAGCCCCTGCACGCGCTGTGACGCATTCCGAACACCCCAATAAGCTAGTGAACACACAACAGGTTTCAAAGGAGACAAGGTCATGAGCGAATCCGTCAGCCTCCCGGCACTCGGCGAGAGTGTCACCGAGGGTACGGTCACCCGCTGGCTGAAGAATGTCGGCGACACCGTGGAGGTCGACGAGCCGCTGCTCGAAGTGTCGACCGACAAGGTCGACACCGAGATCCCTTCGCCCGTCGCGGGTGTCATCGAAGCGATCCTCGTCCAGGAGGACGAGACCGTCGAGGTCGGCACCGCTCTCGTGACCATCGGTGATGGTTCGGGTGCGGCTGCTGCCGAGGAGCCCGCGCCCGCCGCGGAACCGGCTGCTGCCGAGCCCGCTCCGGCTGAGCCCGCTCCCGCGGCCGAGCCCGAGCCGGCACCTGCTGCCGCGCCGGCTCCCGCTGCTGCTCCGGCACCTGCTGCTGCTCCGGCGCCAGCTGCTGCTCCGGCACCTGCTGCTGCTCCGGCACCTGCTGCTGCTCCGGCACCTGCTGCTGCTCCGGCACCCGCTGCTGCGCCTGCTGCTCCGGCTCCCGCTGCTGCGCCTGCTGCTCCGGCTCCCGCTGCTGCGGCTCCGGCCGCCGCTTCGACGCCTGCCGCCGGCGGGGTCGTCAACTCCGGTTACGTCACCCCGCTGGTGCGTCGTCTCGCCAACCAGCACGGCGTCGACCTCAGCACGGTCACCGGCACCGGTGTCGGCGGACGTATCCGCAAGGAAGACGTCCTGCAGGCTCAGAGCGCCGGTGGCGCCACGGAGTCGCCCACTGCTCCGACGGTCCAGGTCTCCGAGCTGCGTGGCACGAGCAAGGCCATGTCGCGTCTGCGCAAGGTCGTCGCCGAGCGCGCCGTCGCTTCGATGCAGGGCACCGCCCAGCTGACGAGCGTCGTCGAGGTCGATGTCACGAAGGTCGCGGCACTCCGCACGGCCGTCAAGGACGAGTTCCTCGCCAAGACCGGCAACAAGCTGTCGTTCCTGCCGTTCTTCGCCCTTGCTGCCAGCGAGGCGCTCCAGACCTACCCGATCATCAACGCCACCGTCGACGGCGACCAGATCGTGTACCCGGAGACGGAGAACCTCGCGATCGCCGTGGACACCGAGCGTGGCCTGCTGACGCCGGTCATCCGCAACTCGGGCTCCAAGTCGATCGCCGAGCTCGGCGCCGAGATCGCCGATCTCGCGCAGCGGACTCGCGACAACAAGCTGCAGCCGGACGAGCTGTCGGGCGGCACGTTCACGCTGACCAACACCGGTTCGCGCGGCGCCCTGTTCGACACCCCGATCGTGTTCCTGCCGCAGTCGGCGATCCTCGGTACGGGTATCGTCACGAAGAAGCCGGTCGTCGTCACGGTCGACGGTGCAGACGCCATCGCGATCCGTTCGACGGTCTACCTCGCGCTCAGCTACGACCACCGCATCATCGACGGCGCGGACGCTGCACGCTTCCTCGTGCAGGTGAAGAACCGCCTCGAAGCAGGCGACTTCCGCGGCTCGCTCGGGATCTGATCCCGAACCGACCGCGCTGTGTCCTCCGCCTCATCCGGCGGTGAACACCTCCCGCAGACGCCAGCCCGTCTCGCCCCTCACCACGAGGAGCGTGACGGGCTGGCGTCGTCCTGCGGCGGCCTCGTCCGTCTCGGACGGCTCGGCCGTGCCGCGGAGGACCGCCGCGTCGCCCTGACGGTCGACGAGGTCCAGACTCGCCGCATCGATCGATCCGATCCCGACACCGAGGTGCTCGTCGTCGTCGAACGGGGACCCGCGTTCGACGGAGTCCCACACGCACCCCTCCTCCCCCGTCGTGCGGCACTGATCCCGTCGGCGGACGAGCTCGCGGGCCGCGGCCGCCGGATCGTCGCCGGTGACCACGTCGACGGCGTCGGCTTCGTCCGCCGGTGACGTCGGCGTCTCCACCGGCGGCGCAGTACCCGTGACCGGTTCGGGCGCCGGGCCGACCGAACCGGCCGGCGTCGGCGCGATCGCGGTGCTCGGGTCTTCGGACGGCAGGAACACCATCGCAGCCGACACCAGTGCCGCGGCCGCGCCCGCCGCTCCGATCACGAGTCGACGACGTCTCGGGCTGGATTCGACGGACGGCGTCGAGCGGGCCGCGGCCGTGACCCGTGTGCCTCGACCGGGTCGCCAGGCCAGACGATGACGCAGCGACGACGCGGGATGTCGTGACCGACGCCTCGATTCGACTGCGGCTCGTCGGGTCGGCGGGAGCGGAGCGGTCCGCTGCGCGCGATCGGCGGAAGCACGGATGGCATCGGCAGGTGATGCGGACGGCGGGTCGACGCGGTCGAGCAGGACCGGGAGCGGTCGTGCCAGGGCGTGGATCCGCTGTTGCAGTCGGTTGGCGATCTCGTGGTCGGCGAGTTCAGGCACGACGTCGGCCCAGGCCACGGTCGAGGGGGCCTCGTCGGGGTCGGCCGCCTGCAGGACACCGTCCATGAGCCCCGCGAACGCCGTCCAATCGGCAGCGAACGCCGGAGCGGTGCGGCCGAGCCCACCATCGATCGTCTGGTGGTCGACGGGAGCTGCGCCTGACCAGCCGGAGAGGATCGGTCGGCCGTCGTCGGCGAAGCGCACGGCCGAAGCGCTGATCGACCCGTGGCTGATCCCGGAGAGGTGCGCCGCGCGGATGGCGTCGACCAGTGGTGCCAGGATCGTGACGGCCTCACCGGGAGCGATCGACTCCCGGCGGCGCAGCAGTTCTCCCAACGTGCCGCCGGCGAGCCGCTCGACCAGTAGACACGGGAGCCCGGTGGCATCCTCGGCGATGTCGACGAGTCTCACGATGTGCGGGTGGTCGAGTCGGGACAGGATGGCCGCGCGACGCCAGAGGTTGCGTTCGGCGGCGTCCGCCCTCCCTCGGAGCAGCACGGCGTCGCCCGCCGGGGCGGCCTGGTCGGTACGTCCTCCACGCGCGGATCCGGCGTGGGCGAGCACCGTCGAGTAGGCCGTCCACTCCCGACCCTCACCCAAGCGCCGGACGAGACGACGGCCGGCAACCCGGGTTGTGGTGGCGGAGGGGTCTGGCAGTGTTTCCATAGCTCGATCCTCCGACACGGAACCCCATCCGGCGGCGTCGGCGCACGCGGCTGTGGACAAGGTCCCCGCGGCGGCGGCCTGTGGAGCAGAACGCAGCATCAGGAGCCTCCGTCACCGGCTATCCTGGGAGCATGGCTCAGAAGGACGCGCCCCCGGCGGCGCAGAAGGAACCAGGGCGGATCAAGCAGCTCTGGCAGGTGTTCCAGCTCACCCGTCGCCACGACAAGGCGGCGCAGTGGTTGATGCTCGGCGGCTTCATCCTGCCGGTGCTCATCGGTGTCGCGGTCGCGCTGCTGTTCTCGGCGGGCAACATCTTCGCGCTCGTCATGTGGATCATCGCGGGTGTGCTCGCCGGTATCCTCGCGGCCCTGTTCATCCTCACCCGGCGCGCGGACAAGGTCGTCTACACGCAGATCGAGGGTCGGCCGGGCGCGGTGGGCCAGGTGCTCCGTGCTGCTCCGCGCTCGTGGCAGACCAGTGAGATGCCCGTCGCCGTGAACCCGAAGACCCAGGACGCGATCTACCGGGCCGTGGGCCGTGGTGGCGTCGCACTGATCGCCGAAGGACCCCGATCGCGGACCTCGCGTCTGCTCGAGGACGAGAAGCGCAAGGTCACCCGCATCCTCCCGAACGTGCCGATCACGGTCTTCCACGTCGGCCCCGACGCCGACTCGGTGCAGCTCCGTCAGCTCTCCGGCGCCCTCCGGAAGGTCAAGAAGTCCTTGACCAACCCCGAGGTGCTCGCTGTCAGCAACCGTCTGTCCTCGTTCGGTACGCAGCTCCCCATCCCGAAGGGCGTCGACCCGATGCGGGTCCGCCCGCAGCGCGCGCGCTGACCCACCCACACCGCTCGGAACACCTCGCGGTACGGAAAGAACGGCCGCCCTCCTGATGGAGGGCGGCCGTTCGCGTTTCCGGCTGCGTTCAGCGCACCCGCAGGAGCACCGTGCCGGCGACCTTGTCGTGGAAGCCGCGCTGGTCCGAATCCCAGACGAGCGCCGGGACGAGCACGCAGAGGAGCACGGTACGCACGGCCGGCCGCCAGAGTCCGACCCAACCGCCGGTCAGCGGCATGAGGCGCATGCCGCACAGGCGATGACCGAGACTGCCGCCGATGGTCGGGATGAACACGAACTGCATGATGGCGAAGATCACGAGCGTCGCGGTTGCGTCGTAGGCGAAGAACGCGACGGAGAGGACGACGGCCAGGGCCCAGTCGATGACGAGCGCGGTGATCCGCCGACCGACCCGCGCGACCGATCGGACGCCGCTCTCCGGGAGTCCGAGGCGTTCACCGGGGAAGGCGCTGGGAGGAAGCTCTCCGAAGGTCCGTGGATTCTGCGGGGTGTGGGGCACTGTGCCATTCTATTCGGGCGGGGATTCTCGTAACATCCACGAAACATGGGTGTCATGGCGGGGTAACCCCCTCCCCGTAGTCTCACAGATGGCTGCGCTGTGCAGCCTCCCTGTACCAACCCCATTTGGAGCCATTCACATGTTCAGTGATTCTTCCGAAGTGCTCAAGTTCATCAAGGACACCGATGTCAAGTTCCTCGACATCCGCTTCACGGACCTTCCCGGCGTGCAGCAGCACTTCAACATCCCGGCCAGCACCGTCGACGAGGAGTTCTTCACCGTCGGCCAGCTCTTCGATGGTTCGTCCATCCGTGGCTTCGCCAACATCCACGAGTCGGACATGCAGCTCATCCCGGATGTCTCCACCGCTTACATCGACGCCTTCCGTGCCGAGCGCACGCTCATCATGGTGTTCGACATCTACAACCCCCGCAACGGCGAGATCTACTCCAAGGACCCGCGTCAGGTCGCCAAGAAGGCTGAGAAGTACCTCGCCTCCACCGGCATCGCCGACACCGCGTTCTTCGCCCCCGAGGCAGAGTTCTACATCTTCGACGACGTCCGGTACGAGGTGAACCAGCACTCGAGCTTCTACTCGGTGGACTCCGAAGAGGGAGCCTGGAACACCGGCCGCGCCGAAGAGGGCGGCAACCTCGGCAACAAGACGCCGTACAAGGGTGGCTACTTCCCCGTCAGCCCCGTCGACAAGCAGGCCGACCTCCGCGACGACATCAGCCTCAAGCTGATCGACGCCGGCCTCATCCTGGAGCGCGCGCACCACGAGGTGGGCACCGGCGGCCAGGCCGAGATCAACTACCGCTTCGACACCATGGTCGCCGCGGCGGACGACATCCTCAAGTTCAAGTACATCGTGAAGAACACGGCCGAGCTGTGGGGCAAGACCGCGACCTTCATGCCGAAGCCGCTCTTCGGCGACAACGGCTCGGGCATGCACACGCACCAGTCGCTGTGGAGCGACGGCAAGCCGCTCTTCTACGACGAGAACGGCTACGGAGGTCTCTCCGACCTCGCCCGCTGGTACATCGGTGGCCTGCTGAAGCACGCCCCGGCCGTCCTGGCGTTCACGAACCCGACGGTGAACTCGTACCACCGCCTGGTCCCCGGCTTCGAGGCCCCCGTCAACCTGGTCTACTCGGCCGGTAACCGCTCGGCGTCGATCCGTATCCCGATCACGGGCACGAACCCGAAGGCCAAGCGCATCGAGTTCCGCGCGCCCGACGCCTCCGGCAACCCGTACCTCGCGTTCGCCGCTCAGCTGATGGCCGGCCTCGACGGCATCAAGAACCGCATCGAGCCGCACGAGCCCGTCGACAAGGACCTCTACGAGCTTCCCCCCGAGGAGGCCAAGAACATCCCGCAGGTGCCCGCATCGCTCGGCGCTGCGCTCGAGGCGCTCGAGGCGGACCACGAGTTCCTCCTCGCCGGCAACGTCTTCACGCCGGAGCTCATCGAGACCTGGATCCAGTACAAGCGCGAGAACGAGATCAAGCCGCTGGCTCAGCGCCCGCACCCGTTCGAGTTCGAGCTGTACTACGGCGTCTGACGACACCTGCTGCACCGCGAACCGCCCGTCATCCGCTCGGATGGCGGGCGGTTCCGTGCGGTCGAGGCGATCGGCTCAGATGCCGTAGAAGCCGTGCTCGAAGACCGTCCGGGCGCGCCGGGTGGCCGCGAGGTAGTCCTGTTCCAGGAGACTCGCCGACCCGGTCGGGTACTCCAGGAGCCGCGCCACACCTTCGAGCTGTTGTCGGTCGCTCGGCAGCACGTCCTGCGTCTTGTTCAACCACAGCGTCATGGCCGAGCGGATCCGCGACGCCAGGATCCAGGCCTCACGGAGTCGTTCGGCGGACTCCCGGTCGACGAGATCCGCCTCCACCGCCGCGTCGAGCGCTCGGAGCGTCGAGGTGGTTCGCAACGACGGCACCGCCGCCCCGTGCTCGAGCTGGAGGAGCTGCACGAACCACTCGACGTCGCTGAGCGAGCCGCGCCCGAGCTTCAGGTGTCTCGTCGGGTCGGCGCCCTGCGGCAGCCGCTCGTTCTCGACACGTGCCTTGATCCGCTTGACCTCGCGGACCGACTGCTCGCTGATCGCCGCTGGGTAGCGGACCGTGTCCGCCACCTCGGTGAACGCCTCGACGAGCTCGGTGTCGCCCACGACTCCGGCGGCGCGGAGCAGCGCCTGCGCCTCCCAGGTGAGGGACCAGCGCGCGTAGTAGTTCCGGTAGGAGTCGAGGGAGCGCACGAGCGGACCGTTCTTCCCCTCGGGACGGAGGTCGAGGTCGAGGTCGAGCGGGAGCCGGGCGTCCTCGCTCAGACGCTTGAGTTCTGCGGCGATCGCTCCGGCCTGCCGCTGTGCGTCCTGGGTGTCGACCCCGTCCTTCGGCCGGAACACGTAGAGGACGTCGAGGTCCGAACCGAGTCCGAGCTCTGCGCCGCCGTAGCGGCCCATGGCGATGATGGCGAACTCGATGTCCGCGCCGAGGCCGCCGATGCGTCTGACGGCGCCGAGGAGCCCTGCGAGCGTGGCCGTCGACACGTCCGTCAGCCCCGCGGCGAGGCCCTGCACGTCCAGCATCCCGACGGTCGACGACATCGCCAGCCGGAGGACTTCGCGTCGCCGCACCGCGCGGATGGCGGCGGCTGCGGTGTCCGGTGAGTCGTGTCGTCTGAGGATGGCGGCGATCTCCTCGCCGAGCGCGGACGACGATCGTGGGAGGAGGTCCTCGTCCCCCGCGAGCCAAGCGGCCGACTCGGGGATGCGGTCCATGAGCTCGCCGATGAACCGGGACCCCGAGAGGACCCGCGTGAGCCGCTCGGCCGCGCCTGAGGAGTCGCGGAGCATCCGCAGGAACCAGTGCGACTCGCCGAGGGACTCGCTGAGCCGTCGGAACGCGAGCAATCCGTAGTCGGGGTCGGCGCCGTCCGCGAACCAGCCGAGCATCACGGGGAGCAGATGCCGCTGGATGTTGGCGCGTCGAGACACACCGGCGGTGAGCGCCCCGATGTGGGCGAGCGCGCCGCGGGGGTCGACGAAGCCGATCGCCGCGAGTCGCGCCTCCGCCTGACCGCTCGTCAGACTCAGACCGCTCTCGGGCAGGGCCGCGACCGCCGAGAGTAGCGGACGGTAGAACAACCGCTCGTGCAGCTGCCGGACACCGTGCTTCGTGGCCTCCCAGCGCGTGACGAGGGCCTGTGCGGTCGTCGCGAGCGTGCTCGACCGGGCCAGGGAGCGGAGCGACGGCTCGTCGCGCGGCATCATGTGCGTGCGCTGCAGGCGCGTCAGCTGCAGGCGGTGTTCGAGCACACGGAGCAGGCGGTAGTCGTGCGCGAACTCCTGCGCCTCGGCTCGACCGATGTACCCGGCGGTCGCGAGGCCGTCGAGGGCGGCGAGGGTGCCGCGTTGATGCACGGAGTCGTCGAGCTGTCCGTGGACGAGCTGCAGCAGTTGGACCGTGAACTCGATGTCGCGGAGCCCGCCCGGGCCGAGCTTCAGTTGGTAGTGGACGTCCTCCGCGGGGATGTGTTCGGTGACCCGTTCGCGCATGCGCTGCACGGATTCGACGAAGCCCTCGCGGGACGCACTCCCCCACACCTTCGGCTGCACCGCCTCGATGTAGCGGGCACCGAGCTCGGGATCGCCGGCGAGGGCCCGTGCCTTGAGGAGGGCCTGGAACTCCCAGCTCTTCGCCCAGCGGTCGTAGTAGACGAGATGCGACTCGAGCGTGCGGACGAGGGCGCCGGCCTTCCCCTCCGGACGGAGGTTCGGATCGACCTCCCACAGGCTCGGCTCGAGACCAGCCTGTCCGAGACCGCGCATGGTGAGGACCGCGAGCCGGGTGGCGATCTCGACGGCACGCCCGTTGTCGAGCCCGTCCTCGTCGTCGCCCGAACCCTCACCGACGAAGATGACGTCGACGTCGGAGACGTAGTTCAGTTCTCGTGCGCCCGCCTTGCCCATGCCGATGATGGCGAAGCGGGTGGCCGCGACCTCCTCGCGCGGGTACACGCCGGGCCCCCTCGGGCCGCTCGTCTGCGTGCGTGCGACGGCGATGGAGGCCTCCAACGCACCCGCCGCGAGGTCGGAGAGGGCACTGGCGACCCGGTCGAGCACGACGATCGGGTCCGGGGCGCAGAGGTCGAAGAGGGCGACCTCGGCGAGCAGTCGGCGGTAGACCACGCGGATCGCGTCCCAGGCCGGCTCCTCGACGATCGCGGCGAAGCCGTCCTCGGCACCGACGCTCGCGAGCAGTTCGTCGCGCGCCTCCTGCAGCGTCGGGACGCGGGTGACCGGCAACTCGAACACCGACAGCTGGTCGGGGTGGCGGAGGAAGAAGTCGATGAACCCCTGCGAGGCGCCGAACAGTCGGAACAGTCGCTCGGCCGAGGCCTGGTCCGCCAGGAGCGCCGACAGCTCGTCGGGTGACTTCCGACCGACCATCAGCACACCGACCAGCGCGGCGTCGGGGTCGGCCGCGACGGCGAAGGAGGGCGACAGCGACGCCGGGTCGAGCTGGACGAGCTCGGCGAGCTCGTCCAGCCGGTCCCGGGCCTCACCCAGACCGGTGAACCCGAGTCGGGCGAGCGTGCTCAGAGAGATGTTCTCGCGGACCATGCGACCGACCGGTCCCCTCGTCTAGAGCATCTCCAGGTTGCTGGCCAACTCGAAGGGGGTCACCTGGGCCCGGTACTCGTGCCATTCCTGTCGCTTGTTCAGCAGGACGTAGTTGAACACCTGCTCGCCGAGCGTCTCCGCCACGAGTTCGGAACCCTCCATCAGGCTGACCGCGCGATCGAGGCTGGCGGGCAGGGCGTTGTATCCCAGTGCCCGACGCTCGGTGTCGGAGAGGGTCCAGACGTTGTCCTCAGCCTCCGGCGGGAGCTCGTAGCCCTCCTCGATGCCCTTCAGCCCAGCGGCGAGCATGAGCGAGAAGGCGAGGTACGGGTTGGCGGCGGAGTCGATGGCGCGGTACTCGACCCGAGCGCTCTGGCCCTTGTTGGGCTTGTACAGCGGCACGCGCACGAGTGCGGAGCGGTTGTTGTGGCCCCAGCAGACGAAGCTCGGGGCCTCGGACAGCTTGTTCGGACCGACGCCACCCCAGAGTCGCTTGTAGGAGTTCACGAACTGGTTCGTCACCGCGGTGATCTCCGGAGCGTGCGTCAGGAGTCCGGCGATGAACTGCCGGCCCGTCTTCGAGAGCTGGTACTGCGCACCCGCCTCGTAGAAGGCGT
Organism: Plantibacter sp. PA-3-X8; assembly: GCF_003856975.1. Lineage (NCBI taxonomy): Bacteria > Bacillati > Actinomycetota > Actinomycetes > Micrococcales > Microbacteriaceae > Plantibacter > Plantibacter sp. PA-3-X8. Next base: position 2,833,876 of record NZ_CP033107.1, on the reverse strand, counting down.
TCGAGTCGCCCTCGAACAACGACATGTGCGTGTGCATGCCGCTGCCGGGCTGGTGGACGAGCGGCTTCGGCATGAACGTTGCGTAGACGCCCTGCTCGATCGCCACCTCCTTCACGACGGTGCGGAAGGTCATGATGTTGTCGGCCGTCGTCAGGGCGTCGGCGTACCGCAGGTCGATCTCGTTCTGGCCGGGGCCCGCTTCGTGGTGGCTGAACTCGACGGAGATCCCGAGGTCTTCGAGCATCCGGACGGAACGTCGACGGAAGTCGTGCGCGGTGCCACCGGGGACGTTGTCGAAGTAGCCCGCGGAGTCGACCGGCTCCGGTCCGTCGACGCCGTACTGCGAGGACTTCAGCAGGTAGAACTCGATCTCGGGGTGCGTGTAGAACGTGAACCCCATGTCGGCGGCCTTCGCCAGGGTGCGCTTCAAGACGTTCCGCGGGTCGGCGACGGCGGGCTGGCCGTCAGGCGTCGTGATGTCGCAGAACATGCGCGCCGTCGGGTCGATCTCGCCGCGCCACGGCAGGATCTGGAAGGTCGTCGGATCGGGGTGGGCCAGGAGGTCCGACTCGTAGGAGCGGCTGAGCCCCTCGATCGCCGATCCGTCGAAGCCGAGGCCCTCGGAGAACGCGCCTTCCACTTCGGCCGGGGCGATCGCGACGGACTTGAGCGTCCCGACGACATCGGTGAACCACAGCCGGACGAACTTGACGCCCCGCTCCTCGATCGTGCGGAGAACGAAGTCGCGCTGCTTATCCATCTGCCCCTCTTCCTTCGGCCGGCGGCCCGTGTCTAGGCTACTGGCTCCGTCCCGGTTCCCGCTCATCAGCGCGCGCCGGGCGTGGGCGATCCACGGCTCACCACCAGGCGAGGACGAAGAGTGCGGTCCAGCCGGTCGTCGCCGCCCACAGCAGTGAGAGGGCGGCGATCCGCAGCCGCGATCCACGGTGGGCCCCTTGCCAGACGGGCACCAGCCCGAGGCAACTCACGAGGAGGGCGATGGAGAGCCACGGCAAGGCGGCGGGCACCCCGACGAGAGCGATCGCCGGACTCGAGGCAGCCGCACGGACGAGCACGACGGCTCCGCCGATCGCCCACGTCGCTCCGAACACCGGAGCGATCCCCAGCAGGAGACCGTCCTGGACCGGCTGGCGCCGAAGCGCCTGGGTGATCAACCGGTAGCCCCACGCCACGGACCATCCGATGGCCACGAGCCCGAACAGGATGGGCAGCACCAGTAGCAGCCACCCGCCACCGGTGTCCGACGAGGTCTGCTCGGCCCATCGCGGGCTCGCCGCGACATCGGCTCGATCGACGACGGCGACGGCCGCGTCGTCGGCGTCGCAGAGCGCCGCCCGATAGCTCGCCGGCTCGCTGAGCCACGCACGCATCGCGACCCGTGCGCACGCACTGCTGACCGATGGGACGGCTCCCGACCCGGGGAAGACCGCCACGAGGGCGTCCGCCGTGCCGTCGGCGACGGGGACGGCGAGGGCGGCTGCCTGTTCCGGGGCGCCGAGCACGAAGACCGACGTCCCGATCGCTCCCGGCGGCGGCGTCGCACCCACGGCGAACGAGGAGCAGGCGGCGGCCGCGACGTCCTCCAGCAACGTCGGCGTGGTGACCTCCGCGTCCGAGCGTTCGATCGCCCCAGGCCAGCCGGTCGTCGAACACCCGAGCACACGGTCGAGGATGCCACCGGAGTCGGCCAGCTGGGCGATCGCATCGTTCGCCACGGGATCCAGCACCGTGCTGTCGCCGTCCGCGACGGAGCTCAGGAGCACCGGGAGTGCCGCCTGGGCGGTGGGTTCGGACAACGCGTGTGAAGCGATCGCCAGGAGCGCGTCGCCACCGAGGGTGATCGGCCGCGGTCCGGAGGTGCGGTGCGGTGCGGCGACGAGCGCATCGGTGGCGGCGGTGAGGATCCCGGCCGAACGTGAGACCTCGGTCGGCGCGGTGTCCGGGGTCGCGGACTCCGGCTTCTCGGCGGCGGCGGCTTGTGGTGCCGCCGGCGGGGACGGAACGGGACCCTGCGGCTCGACGCCGCGCGCACGGACGACGGCCAGGGAGGCCGCCACACCGCCAGCGGAGACGATCCCGGGTGCACCCAGGTCGGGGCCGTCGAGGACGACGCCGTCGACGCCACCCGGATCGGCGTCGGACGCCGCGAGGGCCACGCCGGCCGACGAGCCCACGGCCAGGATGGTCCATCGCGCGTAGCCCAGCTGCTGACGGAGGTCGCGGAGGTCCGCCGCCGCAGGCGCGACGCCGAAGTCGCTCGGCACGATGCCGTCCTCCTGCCAGGCCGCGGCGCAGGAGGCGAAGGCCGTGCCGATCGCGGCGACGCGCGCTGCGCGGTCCCCGTCAGCGCCGAGCGACGCGCGGATGGCGGCGGTCGCCGACGCACAGTCGAGCGACGGCGTGGCGTCGCGACCGCCCCGGCGTTCGACGAACACCACGTCGCGGTCGGCGGCAAGCCCGCCCTCGACCGCGAGCTGCTGGATGTCGAGCGTCGAGAGCGCCGATCCGCCGGCGAGGTAGACGAGCGGCGATCGCCCGGTCTCGAGGGCGGCCGGTACGAGCACGTACGGCAGGGTCGCCTCCGCCGAGTCCGGCACCGCGCGCGACAGGGGCACCGTCAACACGCCGCAGCGGGAACCACCGGGCACCGCGGTGACGCACTCGGCGGTAGTGACCTCGGCGGCGACCGTCGGCGCTGCACCGGCTGGCGACGTCGGCATGAGGAGGAGTCCGAGGGTGAGGGCCGCGACGGCACCTCGTCCGACGGCGATCGGTCGCCTCCGCGGACGGTCGATCCTGTGCATGTTCCCCCCGCTCGAGCTTCATCGCTCGGCCCATCCTGGCGGATCACACCACGCCTGCGGAAGAGGGCTTACCCGCAATCCGCTCGCGTTGCGACCCGGGTGGCTCAGTCCTCGGCAGCCTCGTCGGCGTCCCACTTCGCGCTGTTGGCACGCAGTCGCTCGAGTGCGTGCGAGGCCTCCGCAGCCGTCTCGAAGGGACCGACGCGGTCGACGACACTCGACTCGAAGCCGAACTCGACCTGACCGGTCTTCGTGTTGTACCAGTACTGCTCGGATGGTTCCTTCGCCACGGCGCGTCTCCCCTGCTCGGTTAGGCTTGATCCTATGCCTTTCGACACCGCAGGTCACCTGATCCCCGGTCGCGTCGGCCGCCCCCGATCGGTGCCGGAGACGATCGTCCGCCCCGAGTACGTCGGCCGCGCCGCACCGGCCACCGACACCCGGGGCGACCTGTATTCGGCTGAGGAGATCGAACGCATCCGGATCGCCGGGACCATCGCCGCCGATGCGATCCAGGCCGTCGGCGCGGCGGTCCGCCCCGGGGTGACCACCGATGAACTGGACGCCATCGGACACGCGTTCGTCATCGGTGAGGGCGCCTATCCGTCGACGCTCGGGTACCGCGGCTACCCCAAGTCGATCTGCAGTTCGGTCAACGAGGTCGTCTGCCACGGCATCCCCGACGACACCGCTTTGCGCGAGGGCGACCTCGTGAACATCGACATCACCGCCTACCTCGACGGCGTGCACGGCGACAGCAACGTGACCTTCCTCGTCGGCGACGTCGCCGACGACACCCGTCTCCTCGTCGAGCGCACCCGGGAAGCCCTCAACCGCGGTATCAAGGCCGTCGCCCCCGGCCGGCAGATCAACGTCATCGGTCGTGCGATCGAGTCCTACGCGAAGCGGTTCGGGTACGGCGTCGTCCGCGACTTCACGGGCCACGGCGTCGGCCGGTCCTTCCACTCGGGGCTGATCGTCCCCCACTACGACGCCGCGCCGCTGTACGACACGGTGATGGAGCCGGGCATGGTGTTCACGATCGAGCCGATGCTCACGATCGGCTCCCAGGACTGGGAGCAGTGGGACGACGACTGGACGGTCACGACCCGCGACCGGTCGTTGACAGCGCAGTTCGAGCACACGCTCGTCGTCACCGAACGCGGGGCGGAGGTCTTGACCCTTCCGAGCACGATCGACGCCGCCGCAGCGCCCGCGGCGCTCTAGGCTGGACGCATGACGAACGCAGCTCCCCGGTCCGCCGTCGGCATCGATATCGGAGGGACCGGCATCAAGGGTGCGGTCGTCGATCTCACGACGGGTGCCCTCCTCACCGATCGGGTGAAGATCCCCACGCCGAAGGGTGGCGAGCCGAAGGACATCGTCGTGACGGTGCGGGAGGTGCTCGAGCAGCTGGCCCCGGCCTCGGACGGACTCCCGCTCGGCGTCTGCTTCCCCGCGATCGTCCGCAACGGCCGGACGATGTCCGCGGCGAACGTCTCCGACGCCTGGATCGGCCTCGAAGCCGAGCAGCTGTTCGAGCAGGGCCTCGGGCGTGAGATCACCTTCGTGAACGACGCCGACGCGGCCGGATACGCCGAGACGGAGTTCGGCGCGGCCAAGGGCGCCAGCGGCCTCACGATCCTGACGACGCTCGGCACCGGTATCGGCACGGCGCTCATCTACAACCGCACGTTGATCCCGAACGCGGAACTCGGGCACCTGGAGATCGACGGCAAGGACGCCGAGACGCGTGCGTCCTACGCGGTCAAGGAGCGCGAGGACCTGAGCTGGGAGAAGTGGGCCAAGCGCCTCCAGAAGTACTACGAGCGCCTCGAGTTCCTCTTCTCGCCCGATCAGTTCGTGGTGGGCGGCGGCGTGTCCAAGCACGCGGACCACTTCCTGCCACTCCTGAAGCTCGACACCCCGATCATCCCCGCCGTGCACCGGAACAACGCGGGCATCCTCGGCGCAGCCGCGCTCGCCGCCGGCCCCGCCGAACGCATCGCCTGAGTGCTGCGGGGCGCTGCGGCGGTGTCGTCGTCGCGGCCCGCAGCGACGCGTTGGGTGTGAACGGGTCGACCGGTACGCCGGGTTCTGTCCCACGCTTGCGCGGGTGTCGCAGTACGGCTCGACGCAGTCGCGGCCGTGCTGAGGTGTGAACGGGTCGACCGGTACGCCGGGTTCTGTCCCACGCTCTCGCGGATGTCGCAGTACGGCTCGACGCAGTCGCGGCCGTGCTGAGGTGTGAACGGGTCGACCGGTACGCCGGGTTCTGTCCCACGCTCTCGCGTTTGGACGGCCATCTCTCTCGGGACGACGTTGCCGCCGCCCTCTAGCGGTCTACCCGGGAACTTGGCGAGCAGCCTCAGCGTTCCCTGTTGACCTTGCTCCGGACGAGGTTTACCGAGCCGACCGGGTCACCCCGGTCGCTGGTGGGCTCTTACCCCACCGTTTCACCCTGACCGTGGTCGCCCACGGCGGTCTGTTCTCTGTGGCACTGTCTCGCGGGTCACCCCGGGTGGGTGTTACCCACCGCCCTGCTCTGTGGAGCCCGGACGTTCCTCGGCACCGACACCCGGAGGTCTCGGCGACGCGACCGTCTAGCCGGCCCGTTCACGGAGACGAGTCTACCGGCCCGTGACATCGGCCGCGGACCGCCGGTGTCGTAGATCCAGCGTCCGGCTCAGAGGAGGCCGGACTCGTCCGTCCGGACGACGATCGCGGCGCACTCCGGGCACTGCACGACCTCTTCGGACGGTGCGGCGCGGACGGCCTGGAGGTCGTTGCCGGTGAGCGACATCTTGCATGCTCCGCAGGTGCCGGCGCGGAACAGTGCTGCACCGATACCGCCGCGGGCGCGGCGCTGGTCGTAGAGGGCCAGGAGGTCGGCGGGGATGCCGGGTGCGAGTGACTCGCGGTCGGCGGTGAGTCGTGCCCGTTCGGCCTCGAGTTCGACGAGTGCGGCGTCGCGCTTGGCGACGACCTCGTCGAGGAGTTCCTGGAGTCCGGCGCGCTCGGCGTCGACCTGGGCGACGGCGTCCTCCGCGGCCTCCACCCGCTCCATGACGTTCAGCTGGATCTCCTCGAGGTTGTTCTGCCGGTTCTGCAACGAGGCGATCTCGCTCTGCAGCGCTTCGACGTCCTTGACGGAGGTCGACGACTGGAGGCGGTCGGCGTCGCGCTTCATGCGGGCCGCGACGACGGCGACGTCGGACTCGATGCGCCCGAGCTCGGTCTGTGCGTCGTCGCGGACGCCGACCCGCTCCAGGCGACGGAGGCGGACGGTCTCGATCTCGGCCTGGAGCTGCGCGATGCGCGCGGCCTCGGGGAGGTTCGCCGCGCGGTGGGCGGTGCGCTGCACGCCGGTGTCGATGCTCTGCAGGGTGAGCAACGTCTTCTGGTCTGCTGGGCTGGCTTTCACGTCTGTTCCAAACTCTCGACTCATCACCCTACCGGCCGCGCCGACTACTGGGTGACGACGAAGTCCCACGGGTCGGTACGCAGCTCGCTGACCCGGACGTCGAGTCCCGGGAGCTCTCGTCGGAGCGCGTCAGCGGCCCCCTCCAGCCACAGCCACTCGCTCGCCCAGTGGGAGACGTCGACGAGCGCCGGCCCGCCGCCGAGGAGCGCCTGTTCCCGGGCCTCGGATGCCGGGTGATGGCGGAGGTCGGCTGTGATGTACACGTCGGCCGCGCGGACCGCGGGGTGGGACAGGAGCGAGTCCCCCGCTCCCCCGCAGAGCGCGATCCTCCGGACGGCCTGGTCGTAGTCGCCGGAGGCACGGACCCCGGTGGCGGTCGCCGGCAGGATCTCGGCGAGGGCACGTGCGATCGCGCCGAGCGTCGTCTCCTCCGGGAGGTCGCCGACCCGACCCAGCCCGGTCAGGCCGTCGGCGGCAGGGACGATCGGAGCCGGGTCGTGCAGGCCGAGCCGCTGCGCGAGGACGTCCGAGGTCCCGTCGACGACGACGTCGGCGTTGGTGTGTGCGGCGATGAGTCCGGCGCCGCCACGGATCAGGCGCGTGATGAGCGACCCCTTGTACCGGTCACCCGCCACGGTCGTGACACCACGCATCAGCAGCGGGTGGTGGACCAGCAGCAGACCGTCGGGGCGCTCGAGCACCTCGTCGACGGTCACGCCGACCGCGTCGACCGCCAGGAGCACATGCCCGACCGGCTGGTCCGGGTCGCCGACGAGGAGCCCCGGGGCGTCCCAGTCCTCGGCTCCGGACAGTGGCCAGAGGCGCTCGACGACCGTGTTGACCTCACGCAGGGTTCTCATCACCCGGCAATCCTAACCAGGCACCCTCCAGCACGCTCAGGGGCGCAGGACGAGCATGATCGCGAGGGCGATCATGACGAGCGCGATCGCGACGTCGAGGATGCGCCAGGCCACGGGCTTCGCGAAGACCCCGCGGAGCAACCGAGCGCCGTACCCCAGAGCGGTGAACCACAGGATGCTCCCGAGGACCGCGCCGGCGGCGAACCACCACCGCCCCACCTCCCCGTGCGTGTTCGCGATCGAGCCGAGGAGGAGGACGGTGTCGAGGTACACGTGGGGGTTCAGCCAGGTGAGGCCGACCACGGTGAGCACCGCCGCCCTGAGTGAGAGGCCGTTGCCACCGCGGTCGGCGGCGAGACCGGACGGGGCGAGCGCACGGCGTGCGGCCAGCAGTCCGTAGCCGAGTAGGAAGGCCGCGCCGGCCCAACGGAGGACCACGAGGACCACGGGGAACCGCTCCACGACAAAGCCGATGCCGCTGACACCGGCGATGATGAGCACCGCGTCGGAGAGTGCGCACACGAGGACGACCGGCAGGACGTGCTCGCGCCGGATGCCCTGCCGGAGGACGAAGGCGTTCTGGGCGCCGATGGCCACGATGAGTGAGAGGCCGAGGCCGAGGCCCGCGATCGCGGCCTGCAGTGCAGAGGTCATGCTCCGACCGTAAGAGGCGCAGCATGATGAATCCAGTTCAATATTCTGATGAATCGTAAGATCCTCTTATGATGGATTTCCACTTCGATCAACTGCGGGCCTTCGTCGCCGCCGTCGATCACGGCACCTTCGAGTCGGCCGCCCGAGAACTGATGGTCACGCCGTCGGCGATCAGTCAACGCATCAAGGCCCTCGAGCAGAGCGTCGGACGGGTCCTCCTGCTCCGGACCAAACCGATCACCATCACGGCGTCAGGTGAGATCGTGCTTCGCCTCGGCCGCGCGGTGCACCTGCTCGGTCACGACGCGGCGCTCGAGTTGCACGCCGACGACCCGCTCACGCCGGCCACCCCGGCGGTGATCCCGATCGTCGTGAACGCCGACTCCCTCGCCACCTGGCTGCTGCCCGTGCTGGCGGACGTCGCAGCACGGGAGTCGATCGTCTTCGACCTCGCTCGCGAGGACCAGGACCATTCGACCGACCTCCTCCGTGCGGGCAGCGTCATGGCCGCGGTCACGTCGAACGCCGAGCCGGTCCAGGGCTGTACGGTGCGGCCTCTCGGCCGGATGCGTTACCGACCGATGGCGGCACCCGCGTTCGCGACACGCTGGTTCGAGGACGGGGCGACCGCTCAGGCGCTCACCGCAGCGCCCGTCGTCGTGTTCGACCGGAAGGACGATCTCCAGGACGCCTACCTCCGACGACGTGGTGTCGACCCCGCCGACCCGCCGCGACACCATGTTCCGGCCTCGGCGGACTTCGCGACCGCCGTCGGCCTCGGTCTCGGCTGGGGCATGCTCCCGGACGCGCAGTCCGACGCGCCGCTGCGCCGGGGCGAGCTCGTCGTGCTCGACGACACGGGCGGCGTCGACGTCCCGCTGTTCTGGCAGCAGTGGCGACTCCACTCCCGGCTGCTCGAGCTCGTCACGACGGCGGTGGTCGACGCGGCCCGATCCACGCTGCACTGAACGACTGCCGAGAGGTCCCGGAGAAGGTGCACCGGGCACGCACGACGGTGCAAGGATGGAGCAATGGATATCGCGTACACAGCAGTTGCCCATGCCACCGGAGGCGGACGAGACGGACACGTCCGCAGTGAGGACGACCTCCTCGACTTCGACACCCGTCCCCCGAAGGAACTCGGCGGCAGCGGCGAGGGCACCAACCCCGAGCAGTTGTTCGCCGCCGGCTTCGCCGCGTGCTTCCTCAGCGCCCTCCACGCCGTCGGGCGCACCGCGAAGCTCGACACGAAGGACGCCGAGGTGTCGGCGAGCGTCGGCATCGGATCGAACGGTGAGGGCGGTTTCGGCCTGGCCGTCGAGCTCGACGTCTACGTGCCGAACGTGACGCACGTTGAAGCCCAGCAGCTGGCCGACCAGGCGCACCAGGTGTGCCCCTACTCGAACGCCACACGCGGCAACATCGACGTGACGGTGTCGATCGTCGACTGACGAAGCTCCCGCCCGCAAGGGCTGTCGATCGTCGTGTCCGCCGGTTGCGCTGGCGGGCACGACGATCGAGAGGAAGCATCATGTCTGACTTCGGGGCGGTCGAAGGCATCCGTGACGAGGGCGCGGCAGCCATGCTGCCGGGGCTCCCGGATGCCGTGGTCGAGGACGAGGAGCTGGATGACGACGCGCCCGCCGAGGACGCAGCAGACGAATCCGGTACGGGTCTCGCCGGCTCAGGGACCTGACGCGGAGATCGCGCTCAGCGCAACATCGACGCGGCGATGACGCCGACGATGCCGAGTTGCAGCGCGAGCACGATGCCGATCGTGATGAAGAGCGTGCTCCAGAGGACGATGTTCCCCAGGAGGACGCCCACGAAGGCCCCGAACCGTCCGCGGGGTCGAGCCGTCGACCGCGCCACCTGAAGCCGCTCGGTCTGCGCGACTCGGGGCGTGGACAGGGTGAAGAGATTCGGGCTGGTGTCCAGGTGCGTGGTCATGCCACCAGTGTCCGTCGACACCCGGGGGCGGCACATCGGACGCCGGGGCGATCATCGCCCCCGTGGCGTCATCCTCTGAGCTGATCCTCCTCCGCCCGTGGAACCGTCGACCGTCCGCCGATCGGCGTGCCGGTCACACCTGCGTGAGTCGGATCCCCCAGGACAGCGACCACCGCTCGTCGGGCTCCAACCACCGGAGTCCGGTCCCGCTGTTCAGTGCATCGGCGGGGGCCGTCATGGGCTCGATGGCGATGGCCTGCGTCGGTCCGTCTGCCGCTGGGAAGTTCTTCGGCGTGTAGACCTGGACGAATCGGAAGTCGTCGTCCGCCCAGAGCTCGACGGTGTCGCCGTCCGGTGCGGTGATTCGGTGTCGGACGGCACCGTCGACCTGCTGGACCGAACCCAGGCCGACGTCGATCGAGAGGTCGCCCACGCGAGCACCCGAGCGCAGGTCGTACGGGGTCCCGTCGACGGGACGGGAGACGACCGGGATGCGCTGCTCGTCCGTCTCGAACCAGGTGTCGGCGGCCACCGTCACGGTGAGGTCGGCGGTCGGCACGTCGCCGAGCGCCAGGTAGGGGTGAGCGCCGACGGCGACCGGCGCGGGGCGACTCGACCGGTTCACGATGGTGTGGGTCACCCGCAGGCCGTCATCGTCCACCGTGTAGGCGACCGAGGTGTCCAGGCGGAACGGGTAGCCGTGCTGCGGGAACACCGAGGCGAGCAGGGTCACCGCGTGATCGGTGTGATCCCCCGCCCGGTATCCCGTGTTGCGCAGGAGACCATGGGAGGCGTTCCCGGTCGCTGCCTCGGTGACGTCGAGCTGCTGCGGTTCACCGTCGAGCGTCCACCGGGCATCTCGGACGCGGTTGGGCCACGGCACGAGCACCATCCCGCACCCCATCGGGGCGACGACGTCCTCACCGAAGGACTGCACGAGGGTGCGTCCGCCGACCGTCAGTTCGCGCAGTCCGGCGGCGAGTTCGGTGACCGTCGCTCGGACCTCGCCCTGCGGACCGGTGCGGTGAAGACGGTACTGGGTTCCAGAGGCAGCGGGCATGCCGCCAAGCCTACGACGGACGTCCGCCAGGCGGGGTGGAGCCGCGTGAGGCCGTCCACCGGTGGACGGCGTCGGCGATCCGGATCAGCCCGAGTTCGAGCTCGGCGAAGCCGGAGCTCAAGGGTGCGACCCCGATGCGGAGACCGTCCGGGTGCCGGAAGTCGGGGATCACGCCCGCATTCCAGAGCAGCGGGGTGATCTCGCGGAACGACGGGTGACCGAGCGTCACATGGCCACCGCGACGCGCCGCGTCACGAGGGGTCATCACCCTGACACCGGAGCCCGCGAGGTGCTCATCGGCCCAAGAGATCGCGAACGCGGTGAGCGCCACGGACTTCGCCCGGATGGCGGCGACACCGGCGGACTCGATGAGCGTCAGCGAGTCCTCGAGCGGCAGCATGCCGACGATCGGTGGTGTCCCGCTGAGGAACCGGCGCATCCCGACGGCCGGCTGATAGGCGTCGGCCATGGCGAAGACGTCGGCGGCGCCCATCCACCCCTGGATGGGCTGGAGGAGCCGGTCCTGATGGCGCGCCGCGACGTAGGCGAACGCAGGGGCACCGGGCCCGCCGCCGAGGTACTTGTAGGAGCAGCCCACCGCGAGGTCCACGCCCCACTCGTCGAGCTCGATCGGGACCGCACCGGCGGAGTGGCACAGGTCCCAGAGGACGAGTGCTCCCGCCTGATGGGCGATCGCGGTCAGCTCCTCGACGTCGAGCAGGGCTCCGGACCGGTAGTCGACCTGGCTGAGCACGACGAGTGCGGTCTGCTCGTGGACCACCTCGCGCAGCTGGTGCGCGGCGACACCGTGGACCGGGTCGGCGTCGATCCAACGGACGCGCAGACCGCGTTCAGCGGCGATCCCCTCGATCACGAAGCGGTCGGTCGGGAAGTTCCCCGCATCGATCACGAGCTCGTCGCGCCCAGCGGCCCCTCCGGCGGAGGACATCGCGTCGACCGCCGCGCGGATCAGCTTGTACAGCAGCACGGTCGTCGAATCGGCGACGACCGTCTGGCCGGGTGCGGCACCGAGCACGACCGATCCCAGGCGGTCGCCGAGCGTCAGCGGCAGCTCGAACCAGCGGTCGTCCCACGACCGGATGAGCCTCGTCCCCCATTCCTCCGCGATGAACGACTGCAGCCGCTCCGCCGTGGCCCGCAACGGCCGCCCCAGTGAGTTCCCGTCGAGGTAGGCGATGACGCCCTCGGCCGGGACGAACGCCGCGCGGTGTTCCGCGAGCGGGTCGGCCACGTCGAGGACGCGTGCGTCCTGGCGGGCGGACGTGGTGGGGGCTGGGGCGTCGACCATCCTGCGACGGTAACCGCCACCGGTGCGCGCCGCAAGGAAGCGGACGGGACCCGGCTTGCTAGCGTTGCCGCATGCCAACCCTCCTGCACCTCGACTCCTCCGCCGATCTCGACACCTCCCGGTCCCGCCGGCTCTCGCAGGCCGTCGTGGACGCCTGGTCGACCTCCGACCCCACCGGCGTCGTCGTCCGTCGCGACCTGCACCTGGATCCGCTCCCCCACCTCGCCGACGCGAGTCTCCACTGGGCGCCGGCCGACCGCCGCCCCGGTACGAACCCGCCCGCCGAGGCCGAGACGCTCCAGCGCGTCCTGCTCGACGAGCTGCTCGGCGCCGACATCGTCGTGATCGGCGCGCCGCTCTACAACTTCTCGATCCCATCGTCGCTCAAGGCGTGGATCGACCACATCCACGTGCCTGGTGTCACCTCCGCGGACACGGGAGCGCTCACCGGCCGGCCGGTCGTCATCGCCACCAGCCGTGGGATCGCCTACGACGCGGGCAGCCCGACCGAGGGTTGGGATCACGAGGTGCCGGCGCTGCGGACGTTGTTCGGCGGAGCGCTCGGCATGGACGTCCACGTCATCACGACGAGTCTGACCCTCGCCGACCGTGATCCGGCGCTCGCAGCGCAGCTCGAACGGAGCGAGCAGGAGTTCGCCGAGGCCCTCCGGCTGGCGTCCGAGACGGGACTGCGGCTGGCCGTCTCGACGGCCTGAACGCCGAGACGACGGGCGGACGACGGATCCGACCCGTCTGATCCGGGCAGTGCTCCGAACTCCTGTCGAGCCACGATCAGGGAGAAGCACATGCCATCGAAGCATCAGACCGGCACCACGCGGAGCGGACGACGTCTCGTCTGGTTCGCGGCAGCACTGTCCGGAATCGTCGCAGCAGCGGTGTTCCTCGCGATCGCCGAGCTGGCGGCGCTGTTGTTCGCCCGAGGCAGCAGTCCTCTCCTCACCGTCGGATCGTTCGTCATCGACATCGTCCCGCGGTGGGCGAAGGAGTTCGCGATCGAGACCTTCGGTGGCAACGACAAGATCTTCCTCCTCGTGAGCCTCGGGGTCGCCGTCGTGATCGCCGCGGCGATCGCCGGGGTCCTGCAGCAGATCCGTCCACCGCTCGGTGTCGTGGTCCTCATCGCGGCCGGCGTCTTCGCCGGTGCGACGACCGTCACCCGTGCCGGTGCCACCCCGCTCGCCGTCGTCCCCGTGATCCTCGGTCTGGCGGCCGGTGTCGTGATCCTCGTCCTCCTGAGTCGTCGCCTGCCGAAGCGGGCCACGAACGGCTCGGACGACGAGCGCGCGGCGTTCGACCGCCGAGGCTTCTTCCGCGTGGCCGGCATCGCGGCGGCCGGTGCCGTCGTCGTCGGCGTGGGCGCACGCCTCGTGAACGTCACCACCTCGTCGATCACAGCCGTCCGCGACGCCCTCAAGCTCCCGGCGCCGAAGTCGACCGTCACGATCCCCGACGGAGCCGAGGCGGACGTCGACGGCCTCAGCCCGCTCTTCACGCCGAACGACAAGTTCTACCGCGTCGACACCGCGCTGACCGTGCCGACGGTCGACCCGGCCACCTGGACGCTCACGATCGACGGCATGGTCGGCGAGCAGGTGCAGATCACCTTCGAGGAGCTCCTCGCCATGGGTCTCGACGAATACGTCATCACCATGACCTGCGTCTCGAACGAGGTGGGCGGCAACCTCCTGGGCAACGCGAAATGGCTCGGTATCCCGGTGCGTGACGTCCTCAAGCGGGCGATGCCCGACTCGAAGGCCGACATGGTCCTGTCCACGAGCGTCGACGGCTTCACGGCGAGCACGCCGATCGAGTCGCTCACCGACCCGAACCTCGACGCGATCCTCGCCGTGGCGATGAACGGCGAGCCCCTGCCGCTCGAGCACGGCTTCCCCGTTCGCATGGTCGTCCCGGGCCTCTACGGCTACGTGTCGGCGACCAAGTGGTTGACGAAGCTGACGGTCACGACCTTCGACAAGGACGAGGCCTACTGGACCCCGCGCGGCTACGACGCGAAGGCGCCGATCAAACTCTCCTCGCGGATCGACACGCCCCGGATCGACAAGCAGCTGCCGGCCGGACCGGCGAAGATCGCGGGTGTCGCCTGGGCGCAGACGGTCGGGATCGCCAAGGTCGAGGTCAGCATCGACAACGGCGACTGGCAGAGCGTCAACCTCACGACCGCCATCAACGACGACACCTGGGTGCAGTGGTGGATGGACTGGGAGGCGACCGCCGGTACGCACTACGTCGCCGTCCGTGCGACCGACAAGGCCGGGAACCTCCAGATCGAGGAGCAGGCGCCGATCGCTCCCAACGGATCCTCCGGTTGGCAGCGCACGCTCGTCCGCGTCGGCTGACGATCCGCGGCTGACCGGTGCCGGTCAGCCGCGGGTGTCGACCGGCTGCAGCTGGGCGATCTTCGGTTCGCGGCCGTCACCGGAGGAACGTCCGGTCAGGCGGCGCCCGATCCAGGGCAGCACGTGCTCGCGGTAGTAGGCCGCGGTGCGACGTTGACGCGGACCGGGCGGCGCAGCAGCGACGTCGTCGATACCCCACTCCTCCGGGACCGGCACGTCGAGCGCCGTCAGCACGTTGCTCGCCACCCGGGCGTGGCCGAGGGCGTTGAGGTGCAGGCGGTCCACCGACCAGTATCGGAGGTCGGCGAGCGTCCGATCGGCCCAGTTGTCGACGAAGGTGACCCCCTCGCGCGGGTACCGCACCCTGACGGCCTGGGCCAGCTGCTCGCCGCGGCGGGCGAGGAGCGAACCCATCGGGATGTGGGCCGAGGGGTTCGCCCCGCTCAGCAGCAGCACGTGGGCACCTCCGGCACGCAGTCGCTCGACCGCACCGTCCAAGCGGTCGGCGACACCGTCGATCGACACCCGCGGGCGCATGATGTCGTTGCCGCCGCCGTTGAAGCTGACGAGGTCCGGACCCATCGCGATCGCTCGGTCGAGTTGTTCGTCGAGGATCGGCAAGAGTTTCCGCCCGCGGATGGCGAGGTTCGCGTAGCTGACGGTCTCCGTGGACGCCCGAGCGAGGCCGAGGGCAACGAAGTCGGCCCACCCGCGAAGGGTGCCGTCCTCTCGAAGATCCCCGTAGCCCTCACTGAAGCTGTCGCCGATGGCCACGTACCGTCTGAACCCGTGCTGCGTCATACCTGCACTGTACGCGCGACCGGAAGCCGTCTCCGACCGGTCCGCTCAGGCCGGACGGGACTCCCCGTCCGCGGCCGGTCGCCAGCCGAGGGCGGGGCCGAGTGCGCCGGCGATGTCGGTGAGCAGCTGCGTGTAGTCGTCCGGTTCGAGCGTGAACGGGAGCGCGAAGGCGACCTCGTCGACCTCCTGGAATCCGGCGTGCTCGTACAGCCGCTCAGCGATCTCCGCGCTGCTGCCGACGAGGTCCTCCGCGAAGAGCATCCGCCGCGGCCCATGGGCGACGCCGACGCGGTGCCGTCTCGAGTCGACGTACTCGTGGTAGCGGGCGCGTTGGGACGCGGTCGCGGAGTCCGTCGGGATGACCACGAGCCCCTGTGACACGCGGGCCCGCTCACCCGCCGGGTGGAGTTCTCGGAACCGACGCACCTGGGCGGCCTGGTTCGCGGCGAAGTCCGTCGTGCCGTCCTCGGCGGCGATGACGCTGCTCGTGAGCAGGTTGAAGGACTGCTCGCCGGCCCAACCGGCCGACCGCAGGCTGCCGGCTCCGTACCAGAGCCGCTCCGCCAGACCGTCGGCATGCGGCTCGACCCGTGAGGAGTAGTCCTCCTGGCCCTCACGACCGGCGCTGTCACTGACGACGTCACCGCGGATGAAGGAGCGGAGGCGCAGGACGCGGTCGTAGCCGAGGTCCTCCTGGTCGAGCGTCGACGGATAGATCGCGTGCTTGAACGCGTCGAACCGCATCGGCTCCCCGGTGCTGAAGCCGGGAAGCAGTCTGCCTCCCGAGAGGACGTCGACCGTGCCCAGGTCCTCCGCGAGCCGGAAGGGGTTCTCCGCGCCGAGCGGTGTGACCGCGGTGCCGAGCGCGATGCGCCTCGTGCGCTGCGTCGCGGCGGCGAGGACGGCGACCGGTGAGGAGATGCCGAACTGCAGGTGCCGGTGCCGCAGCCAGGCACTGTCGAACCCCAGGCGTTCACCGAGCTCGATGAGCTGCAGGGTCGCCTCGTGCCCCGCCGCCGGCTCCTCGGGGTCGAACAGGCCCATCGTGAGGAAGCCGAGTCTGCGGAGCGGTGCTGAGGATCGGGCCATGCATCGACTCTACGACTCCGCCGGAGCCGGACGTACCCGCGCCGCGGGTGTCAGCTCGGCGACCCGGCCAGCACGGTGAACATGGCGCCGAGGCTTCCGAGGATGAACAGCATCGTTCCGAGCTGCATGGTCAGCGACTTGTTCCGTGACGCGGTCGGGACGTCCACCTCGAGGATCGGACAGCCGGACCAGCCCAGCAGGCCGATGCTCAGACCCACGATGACCGAGCAGCACCACCACACCACGCGGAGTCCCTCGGCGAGGACGGCCGGCCGCCAGCCAGAGCTGAGGAGGAGTCCGAGGACGATCGCGGTGCTCCCGACCGCGACGCCGAACCAGACGGTTCCGGTGCGCATGATGCGCTGGACGTTGTTCTCAGGTGACATGAGGTCCTGTGACACGTGGTGCGGCTTTCTCGAGGTTCCGATTCCTGATGCGGGCCGCGGCCGGCGATCATGGTCGCTCGCAGCCCCGAACAGGAGCATAGACCCGCTCAGGACGCCCGACTCCCGTTCGACGGGGGCTTGCGCCGACGGGGGTCGCGACACAGACGAGGCCGGTCGAGGATCCGTGACGGATCACGCAGACGGTGCCCGGGCCGTCCACCGTGCCAGCGTCGCGAGCAGGGCACGGTGCTCCGCCGAGGCGTAGGAACGCTCATCGTGTCCGAGGGCGTCGACGGCGACGCGGGAGGGCCCCACCTCGCGCACCCACACCGCGGGGAACCGCTCGCCGTCGACGTCGTGCTCGGCGACGGTGGTGCTCCGACCGACCGGTTGCAGCCGTAGGTACTGTTCGTCGTCCACCGGGATGTCGCCGAGCGGTCCGCCTGCTGGGGACGCCAGGCCGCGGACGACGGTCGGGCCCATCGGCGGATGCCAGGACACACCGGGCAGCCAGAGCGCCCCGATCGTCGGCGCCCAGTCCGGGTAGTCGCGGAGCGAGGCGAGCGCGGCGTGCATCGCGAGCACACCGACACCTCGACCGAGCGCCTCCGCGAAGCCGTCGATCGCGGCGGCAGGCGTTCGGCCCTGGTCCTCGGACCGCCACGGGTCGCCGGCGTTGACCACGAGGAGCTCCACGCCGTCGAGTCTCGTCATCGCACGATCGACGTCCTCGTCGATCTCGACCGCGAAGCCGGCCGTCTCCAGGACCTCGGCGATGAGCGGGCTCGTGCGCGCGTAGGGGTGCCACGGATCCGCATACCGACCGCTCCCCGATGCGATGAGTGCTTTCACGGTTCCCCCTCGTCCGATCCGTCGGCGCCGGTCACCGTCTCCACGGCCGACGCCTCTCCAGGGTACGGGGCCTCCCCGACGGCTGCGTCGCCCGCCGATTGTGTCCGCGCATGTCGTCGTCACCTGCGCCCGCCCCGGTGCCGACCGTAGAGTGCCTGTCACCGACGCCGGGGCGTCGACGACGGCCGAGCTGACGGAGAGGACGAGGCGATGCACGAGCGGGACCGAGGGGGCTTCAGCACCCGACAGCTGCACGCCGGTGGTACACCCGATGCGCCGCTCCAGCCGCGGGCTCTGCCGATCTACGCGAGTGCCGGGTTCGTGTTCACCGACTTCGACGAGGCGGAGCGGCGGTTCGGACCGGACCCCGGTGGATACAGCTACAGCCGGGTCGGCAATCCGACGATCGACGCCGTCGAGCGCCGTCTCGCCGCGTTGGAGGGTGGTGTGGACGCGCTGCTCCTCGGCTCCGGACAGGCGGCCGTCGGCGTCGCCCTGCTCTCCCTGCTCGAGGCCGGCGACCACCTGCTCACCGCGCCGAGCCTGTACGAGGGCTCGCGCAGCCTCTTCACGGAGAACTTCGGCCGGCTGGGGATCACCACGAGCGAGGTCGCCGATCCGCTCGACGCCGACGCCTGGGCGCGTGCCATCCGACCCGAGACGCGCGCGATCTTCGTCGAGTCCATCCCGAACCCCCGCAACGACCTCACGGATCTCCGTCTCGTCGCCGACGTGGCCCATGCGCACGGGGTCCCGCTCGTCGTCGACAACACCTTCGCCACGCCCTACCTCCTGCGTCCCATCGAGCACGGCGCCGACATCGTCGTCCATTCGGCCAGCAAGTTCCTGGCGGGCCACGGCACCGTGCTGGGCGGGGTCGTCGTCGACGGCGGCACGTTCGACTGGGCCGCTCGCGCAGACCGCTACCGACACCTCACCTCGCCGCTCGCCGCGCTCGGCGGGCTCAGCCACGTCGAGGCGGACGGGCGTGCCGCGCTGGCCGCCTACGCACGGGCATCGGTCGCACTGCGTCTCGGCCCGACGCCCTCGCCGTTCAACGCGTTCCTCATCGCACAGGGCATCGAGACGCTGTCACTCCGCGTCCAACGGCAGAGCGAGAACGCCCTCGCCCTCGCGACGTGGCTGGCTGGACGGACGGAAGTGGCCTCGGTCGACTACTCGGGACTCAGTGACAGTCCGTTCCGAGGCCTGGCGGACCGGTACCTGCCGGATGGACAGGGATCGGTGTTCTCGTTCACCCTGCACGGCGGACGGGACGCAGCGCGGACGGTCATCGACCACGTCGGCCTGTTCACGCGGATGACGAACCTCGGCGACGTCCGGTCACTGATCCTCCACCCGGCCTCGACCACGCACGCCCAGCGTTCGGCCGAGCAGCTCGCGGCGAGCGGCATCGGCCAAGGACTCGTGCGGATCTCCGTCGGCATCGAAGACGTCGCCGACCTCATCGCTGACCTCGCCTCGGCGTTCGACGCGCTCCCCGTCCGGGAACCGTCGACGGGCACCGGCGCGAGCGTCACGGCGGATGTGGCGGTCGCCGCATGAGCGCCCGGCAACGCTTCGGCTGGTTCCTGTCACGTGGGTTCGGTCCGCATGGTTGGGGGCATCCGTACCTCGACTGGGACTACCGCTGGCAGGAACCCGCCCTCTACCAGCAGGCCGCGCGCGAGCTCGAGCAGGCGGGCCTGGACCTCCTGATCATCGAGGACGCCCTCTCGCTGGGGAACCCTGAGACGCTCGACCTCCGCATCCGCGGCGCCTACGGCGGGCCGAAGCACGACCCGCTGAGCCTCGCCCCGTTCCTCTTCGCGGTGACGGAGCGCATCGGCATCATCCCGACCGTGAACCCGTTGCAGCTGCCGCCGTACCAGGCGGCACGGCAGTTCGCGACCCTGCAGCACCTCAGTCGCGGACGGTTCGGGGTGAACGTGGTCACCGACGTCGGCAGCAGCCGTCACTTCGGTGAGCCGGTCGTGCCGCACGACGTCGCCTACGAGCGGGCGGAGGAGTGGCTCGACGGCGTGCGCGCGCTCTGGCGGAGCTGGCGACCCGGCGCGTACGTGGGCGACACCGCCTCCGGACGCTTCGCCGACGGCCGCCACCTCGACCGCGTCGAGCACCGCGGCGCACACTACGACTTCGACGGGCCGCTCAACGCCCTCCCCTTCGACGATGACTCCGGTGGCGAGCCCGTCATCGTGTCGCCGGGCTCCTCGCCGCGAGGGCTCGCCTTCACCGGGCGACAGTCGGACGTCCAGCTCGCCCTCGCACCGCTCGACATCGCGAGCCTCCGTGCGTACCGGAGACGGGTCCTCGATGCGTCGGCTGCCGTCGGTCGGGACACCCCTCCCGCGATCCTGTTCGTGTTCAAGCCCGTCATCGTGTCGAGCAGTGCCGAGGCCGACCGTCTCGTCGCCGCCTCGGAACAGCCGGACGATGAGACGCTGCGCTCCGTCGCACTCGCGTGGTCGAGCGACCTCGAGACGGACCTCACGGCGCTCGACCTCGACCGACCGGTGGACCCGGCCGTCTTCGGCGACCACGTGTCGCGCGGCAGTCTCGACGCGTTGCGCGGACCGTACGAGTCCTTCGCAGCGGCGACGCTCCGGGAGCTGCTCGTGCCCAAGGCACGCCTCGGGCGGATCACCGACGGCAGTGGTGTCGTCGGCACGGCGGCTGAGGTGGCCGACCACATCGAACGCGCCGGCAGTGAGGCGGACAACGACGGGTTCATCTTCTCGGGCGACCTCCATCCGGTGACGGTGCACCGCATGCTCGACGAACTCGTGCCGATCCTCCGACGCCGCGGGATCCTTCAGCGTCCGAAGGTCGACGCACCGCACGGACTCCGGAGCTCGTTGCAGGCCCCCTGAAGGATCGCGTCGTCAGCGGCTCGTGTTCAGGGCTGCTCGTGGTTCTGGCAGGTCCAACTCCCCGCGGGCGACGAGCGAACGGACGGACTCGAGGACCGCCTCCGTCGAGGTGTAGGCGGGCTCGTATCCGAGCAGCGACCGTGCCTTGTCGATCGACGCGCAGTGGCTCCGTACCAGGTGCTCCCAGGTGGTGTCGGCGTGCTCCGTCGGTGTCTCTGCTCGGAAACGCTCCCAGGTCACCGACTCGAGCTCGGCCGAGCGTCCGAACCAGCCGGCGACGACGTCGGCGTAGCCGCGGACGGTCACCGCGGCGGCCGAGGTCACGTTGAGGTCCTCGCCGGCGACACGGTCCCGGTTCGCGACGGCGAGCTCGAAGGCCTGCGCGACGTCGTCCGCGTGCACGTGGTGCAGCAGCTCGGCACCGAGTCCGGGGATGCGCAGCGGTGAACCGAGTGCGAGGGCCCGCCAGACCCCGGGGTCGAGGTTGCCCAACGGGTTGATGGGCGCCCACCCGGGTCCGACGATGTGCCCGGGATGCAGGGAGGTCGTCACCAGTCCTCCGTCGGCGGTCTCCTGCTGCAGCAGCCGGGCGATCTGGTCCTTCTGGACGCCGTAGTCGCCGAACGGCGCCGTCCCGGAGCCCTCGACGATGGGGACGGACGCGCTGGGACCGTAGCGCCAGATCGATCCGCAGTGGAGCAGCTGACCCGTGTTGCCGCGCAGTCCCTCGACGAGCGCCGTCGCCGAGGCGACCGTGAAGCAGACCAGATCGATGACGACGTCCGGGCCGAGGTCCGCGATGCGTCGCGCGAAGACACCGTCCCGGTCCTCGGCCTCCCGATCGGCCCGGATCCGCTCGACCTGGTCCCACTCGGGCGCGTCCGTGTACGGCGAACGATCGCCGCGGCTCACGCTCACGACCTCGTGGCCGGCCCGGACGAGTCGCGGGACGAGGAAGGTGCCGATGTGGCCGGTCCCGCCGATGACGACGATGCGCATGGTGTTCCTCCGTTCGCGCACGACGACGGCGTCGACGGGTGCGCTCTCCGGGAACGCTAATGGACCGGACCGTCCGACGCACGCCCTTGCGGGAGGCGACGGTGTGACCCGCTAGTCGTCGGAGGGACGTCGCCGTTGCTGCTTGGTGGCGCTCCGCTGCTGTTTCGCGGCGAGGTGGCGTCGCGCCGATCCGCGGGTCGGACGCGTGGGCCGGCGCGTCGGCGCCGGCGGCGCGAGAGCCGACCTGATGCGTGTCGCCAGCGCTTCGAGTGCGAGTTCGCGGTTCCGGAGCTGCGATCGCTCGCGGGAGACGGTCACGGTGATGGCTCCGCCGACCAGCCGGGCGCCGAGCCGCTCGAGCAGTCGGTCGCGCTGCTCATCGGTGAGGACG
This sequence comes from Plantibacter sp. PA-3-X8, assembly GCF_003856975.1. Lineage (NCBI taxonomy): Bacteria > Bacillati > Actinomycetota > Actinomycetes > Micrococcales > Microbacteriaceae > Plantibacter > Plantibacter sp. PA-3-X8. The sequence goes on along the minus strand of NZ_CP033107.1, from coordinate 2,812,004 downwards.
GCCGACTCGCCCACACTCCACGTCAATTGGACACGGCTGTCGGAGGTGTTGACGTGCTGTCCGCCCGGGCCGGACGACCGGGAGAAACGCCACTGCAGTTCGGCTGCCGGGATCATCAGTCCGGGCGACACCTCGAGGTCCATGGGGCAAGCGTCTCACGAACCCGCGGCACAGCTCGCGTCCACCGCTGGTTCCGAGCCGGTGCCTCCTATCCTTGACGCTGTGAACGATGCACCAGCCGAACGCTCACGTCGACGCGCAGCCGTCGTCGTCAATCCCTCCAAGGTCGACATCAAGGTCCTCCGCTCGGCCGTCGCAGCCGCTGAATCGACGCACGGACTGGCACCCTCCACCTGGCACGAGACGAGCGCCGACGACGACGGCCGGGGTGCATCCGCGGCCGCGATCGCCTCGGCGCCCTCGGTCATCCTGGTCGCGGGAGGCGATGGGACACTGCGGGTCGCCGCCGAGGCCATCGCATCCACCGGCATCCCCCTCGGGCTGGTCCCGGCCGGAACGGGGAACCTCTTCGCCCGAGCGCTCGGCCTGCCGTTGGGCGACCTCAAGCGGTCGGTCGACATCGCCTGCTCAGGGCGTGACCAGGTGGTCGACGTCGGTCAGGTCAGTCTCGGGCGCAGCGACGGCACGAACCGGGACGAGGTCTTCCTCGTCATGGCCGGCATCGGCCTCGACGCGCACATGGCCGGCCACACCAATGAGCGGCTGAAGCGACGGATCGGCTGGCTCGCCTACTCCGACCCGATCGCGCGGAGCATCATCGGCAACCGGCAGTTCGACCTGCACTATCGACTCGACGACCGTCCGGAGGCGGCTGCCCGAGCGCACACGATCATCGTCGGGAACTCCGGCACGCTCACCGGTGGGGTCCTGCTGCTCCCCGAGGCCGTCGTGGACGACGGCCTGCTCGATGCCGTCATGCTGCGCCCTGGCAAGGGTCCGGGTTGGGGGAACATCGGCTACCGCCTGACGTTCAATCGGATGCTGCACCGCACGCGGTTCGGCCGGCTGGTCGGACGATTCTCGCCCAAGGCACGCGCGATCAGCTACGCACAGGCGCGGACGATGCACCTCAGACTCGAGGAGCCGCAGGAGATCCAACTGGACGGCGACTCGCACGGTTCGGTGATCTCGGTCTCGCTGACGAACCTGCACCACGCCCTGATCGTCCGGGTTCCGAGCGGCCCGGCTGCGCGCCCCGGCGTGCGCTGACCACCGGCTACGACGCCGCGTCGGTGGGAGCGGCCTCGGGGTCGATCGACGCCGCGAGCCGGTCGATCCGCTCGAGGGCACGGTCGAACACGGCGACGAGTTCCCACAGGCGCGGCTCGTCGGCGCGGACCTCCTCGAGGGAGCCGTGTGCGCTGCGGACCGAACCGAGATCGAAGCTGACGTTGGTCCGCGCTCCGGTGATCGCGGCGCGGAGTGCGCCGATCGCCACCGCCACGTCGGCGATCAGCGTCGGGTTGCCGTGCTCGGTCAGCCACGCGAGATCGTCGATCGCGTCGACGGCATGCTCGCCCAGGCGTGCCGAGGCCGCGGCCGCCTCGATGGACGCAGCACGGATCGCCTCGTCGCGTTCGACGCCGGCCGGGAGACGGAAGGCACTGCCGAACGCTCGCGAGGCATGGGCGTCCTCGTCGGCCAGACGCAACGCCAGCTCGGAGCGTGCCTCAGCGCGAGCGCGGAGTGCGGCGATCGTCGCCTCGGCCTTGGATCCGTTCTCGTCCTGCCCGCTCGCGTCCTCGGCGGCATGCGTGGCCCGGGTGTAGCCGGCGACCATCGCGGTGAGACCGGCGGCGATCGCCAGCATGAGTCCGGATGCGGCCCCGCCGCCGGGGTTCCCGGTCGCCGTGCCGAGCGCCTGCATCCAGGTCGACACGCTCGAATGCTCCGTCGACACCTCGTCGGTGTCCGATGATCCCGTCATGGCGACCATTCTCCCGCGCGTCAGCGTCAGCTCGAGGCGCGGACGATGAGTTCGGTCGGGAACTCCGCCCGGTCCCCCGGATCCGTCCCGGGCTCCGCCTCGAGGACGAGCTGGACCGCACGCGCGGCCATCGCACGCATCGGCTGTCGCACCGTCGTCATCGGCGGCGGCATCAACCTGGACTGCGGGAGGTCGTCGAAGCCGACGACCCGGATGTCGTCGGGGATGCGGAGCTGCAGTTCTTCAGCGGCCCGGTAGACGCCGTAGGCCATCTCGTCGTTGCAGCTGAACACCCCGATCGGGAGGCCCCCCTGCCTGAGCAGCTTGCGCACGGAGACGAACGCACTCTCCGAGGACCAGGGAGACGAGATCTCCTCGACCGTCGCCCCGTCGGCGTGCCGTTCGACCGCCGCTCGGAAACCGGCCTCCCTCGCGCGACCGAACCGGTACTTCGGCCGACCGGTGATGATGAGGAACCGACGTGTCCCCCGCCGGGCGAGGTGCCGACCCGCGTCGAAGCCGCCCTGCCAGTCGGTGGACCCGACGCTCGGCAGACTCCGCGCCGGCTCCGCACGCGGATCGAGGAGCGCGACGGGGATGTTGGCCGAGGCGAGGATGTCGAGCTGGGAGACGTTGGGACGGATGAGGCACACGACGACACCGGCCGATCCCCGCGCACGTGCCCGACTGGGCCAGTCGTCGACCATCGACTCGCTCTCCGGCGTGAGCACCAGGTCGTAGTTCGCCGCAGCGGCAGCCCGCCGCACGCTCGTCACGACCGTGTTCGCCCAGGGGTCGTCCCACTGACTCATCGCCAGGTCGAGCAGGCGCGGGACCGAGCGAGGTCGGCCGCGACGCTGTGCTGCGCGGTCGTAGCCGAGGTCGTGCGCTGCAGCGAGGATGCGGTCCCGGGTGTCCGGGGACGCATGGCGCTTCCCGGCGAGCACCCGGGAGACGAGCGACACGGAGCATCCCGACTTCGCGGCGACGTCGGCGAGCGTCACGCTGAGGTCGTCCCGCTCCGGCGTCGTCGTCATGGCTCCATGGTCTCGCATACCGGGGTGCTGTGCGCGCCGGTCTCGGTGGTCAGGCGCCTTCGGCGGTCAGCACTCGGAGTTCGGTGCACCGCGGGGTCTCGCGATCCGGCTGCGCGACGAGCGCGAACCGCCGGACACCCCACCCGGCGCTGGTCGGCGTCAGCGGGTACTCCGCCCACTCCAGGTCGTCGTCTCGCCCGCCCTCCTGCGGAGCGACCGGCGAGCCGTCGATCTCCAGGGTGAAACCGTGGCCCGCCGGGTCGTGCAGCCAGGTCACTCTGACGACCCGGCCGAGGAGATGCGGGTCGACGAGCGTCACGGACAGACGCTCGGCCGTGCTCCGCCAGCGGACACCACCCACCGCGCCGCTGGCGCTGGCCACTCCCTCGAATCCGTGATCCGCCTCCGGCTGCTGCTCGCCCAGAGCGACCCGGTCGACCGTCCGTCCGTCGATGCTCGCGGCGCGTCGGTCCCGCTCGACCAAGGCGGTGCGGCGCCGAGCGACGGCATCCTCGTCCGCCGTGGACGCCACGGGGAACGTGACGGTGTACCGCGCGTCGTGCAGCCCGGCGAAGGGTTCCAACGGGATCGGTCCTCGGTCGGAGTCGATCCGGAGTCGCCCGTCGGCGTCCCGGTAGGGCACAGCCGACCGCGGGACGATCGGTGCCGAGGCGAGCGGGGTGAGCGGGCCGACGGCGGTATGCGGGGCGTGGGCGCGTCCGGCCAGCACCACCACGGTCGGCAACGACTCGCCACGGGCGGCCAGGACGGACGGACCCCAGAGGAGCGAGGTCCAGTCCGAGCCGTCCGGGTACGGTTCCGCACGACCGCCCATGGTGAGCTCGAACGACACCGTGTCGCCGTCGCTCCACTCACGATCCAGGACGAGATGGCCGCGTTCGAGTTCGGCGGTGACCGGAGCGCCGTTGAGGAACACCTCGGGTGTCGGATCACTCCACCCGGGGACTCGGACGCGGAGACGGAACCGCCGCGAGCCGGTGAGCCCGAGGGTGAGTCCGACGACGCCGTCCGACGGGAAGGCCGTCCGTTGCTCCAGCTCGAGACCGAGTTCCGGGAGCCGCATGACGGAGGGCGCGAAGAGCTCGACCGACACCGCGTCGTCGTCGAACCGGTACAGCGACTCACCGTGTTTCGCGTGGCTCTCCAAGCCGGTCCCGACGCAGCACCAGAAGCTGTGCTCCGGCGAGGAGTAGACGCGGTAGTGGTCGGGTCGCATCGAGGTGAAGTAGACGAGCCCTCCGTGCTCGGGGTGCTGCGATGACAGGAGGTGGTTGAAGAGGATCCGTTCGAGCGCGTCGGCGATCGCCGGGTCGGACTCGTCGGCACTGAGCCGTCGGCCCAGCTTGATGAGGTTGTAGCTGTTGCAGGTCTCCGGCCCCTCCCGATCCTCGGTCATCGGGGTGAAGTCGTCGATGGCGTGGAAGTGCTCGCGGACACTGTTGCCGCCGATCGAGACCGTGCGCCGGGTCAGGATCGTCTCCCACGCGAACCGAGCCGCGCGGGCGAGGGCCGGATCACCGCTTCGTGTGGCGAGCGCGGCGAACCCGACGAACTGCGGGATGCGGGTGTTGGCGTGCAGGCCGGTCAGTTCGTCGGACCGGCGCGACAGCGGTTCGCTGAGGGCGGTCGACGTGAAGCGGGCCGCCATCGCGAGATGGCGGGGATCGCCCGTGAGGTCGAAGAGGTCGACGTACGCCTCGTTCATCCCGCCGATCTCCGTCTCGAGCATGAGCTGGAAGTGCTCGTCGTCGATCCCGGCGGCGAGTTCCTCCCACCAGGTGGCGAGGCGCAGGACGACGTCCCGTGCCACATGATTCCCGGTCAATCGGGCCGCGTCGATGAGACCGGCGTACAGCTTGTGCAGGTTGTACCAGGGCACCCAACGGCCGGCGCGGAAGGTCGACTCGGTGATCCCCGCTGCGACCTCGGACCAGAGTTCGGTACTTCGAGGGACGCCACCGACGTACCCGGACCCCAGGTGGTCCTGTGCGCGGGCCAGTTCGGCGACCGTGTACGCGAGCCGGGAGCGCAGGACGTCGTCCCCGGTGGAGGCGACCATCAGGGAGCAGGCCGAGAGGTAGTGCCCGGCGGTGTGGCCGTCGAGTCCGCGCACCTCCCAGTCGTCGTACGATGCCGCCCGAGGCTCCAGGCCCGCCTCACGGAGGAACGGGGCGAGCAGGCGATCGGGCTCGAGGGCTCGCAGGTACGCGCGGTCGGCCTCCTGCGCCTGGAACAGGGGCCCACCCGTGAGGGTGACCTGGGAGATCGGGACGAACGGCATGGTCAGGCCTTCCTCGCGTCGACGCGCCGCCAGTCCACGCGGAGCTCGCGCGGCCCGACCAGCTCCCGCCGGCTGCCGGTCACCTCGATCGTGTGGGTGAGCGGACGCTCGAGTGCCGACGGCCCGGCGGACAGGACGTAGGTCCCCGGTTCGACCACCCGGCGGCCGTCGACGCCGGTGAAGGACACGCGGTCGGCCGACACCGAGAACCGCACCGTGGCCGACGTCCCGGCAGTGACCGTGAGACGTGCGAAGGCGAGCAGCTCGACCGAGGGACGCACGACGGAGGCCACCGGATCCGTGCCGTAGAGCTGGATCACCTCGACGGCGTCGTCGACACCCACGTTCTCGACCGTGACGTCGACGAGGACCTCACCGTCGACGGCGAGTTCCGCCGCGCTCATGAGCGAGCGGTAACGGACGTCCCCGGCGGTGAGGCCGTGACCGAACGGGAAGAGCGGTGTGGGGTCGAGCACGCTGATCCCGCGGGACGCCAGACCGAGTGGTGGCTGCAGGTAGGTGCCCGGCATGGCCGGTGAGCGAGGAATCTGCGCCGGGAGCCGTCCGCTCGGCTGCACCCGGCCGGACAGCAGCCCCGCGACGGCCGCCGCGCCCTCCTGACCGGGGAAGAACGCCTGGACCAGTGCATCGGCCCGGTCGTAGTCCCCCAGTGCGTAGGGTCGCCCGGACAGCACGGTCAGGACGACGGGCGTCCCGGTCGCGAGGACGGCGAGCACGAGGTCGTGCTGGCCCCCGGGGAGGCGCAGGTCCTCGGCGTCACAGCCTTCTCCCGAAGTACCATCGCCGAACAGGCCCGCGATGTCGCCCACGGCCAGCACGACGACGTCGGCTGAACGGGCGGCCTCGACGGCGGCCGGAACGTCCTCCTGACCGGTCCCGGTGATGCTGCATCCCGGTTCGACGACGATGTCAGCCGCGGGGAACTCGGTACGCACCGCGTCCAGGATCGTCGGGATGGTGATGCCGAGATCGTGCCCGGGGTGCTTCGACAGCACGTGGTTGGGGAACGCGTAGCAGCCCACGAGACTGCGGAACTGGTCGGCCGCCGGCCCGATCACGGCGATGCGCGCGGCGGTCTGGAGTGGGAGGACGGCGCGGTTCCGGAGGAGGACGACCGACTCCTCGGCCAGACGCGTCGCGATGGCGCGGTTGCGGGGGCCGTCGAGATCGGTCGATGCGGCGTGCTCCGGCACGAGCGGACCCCCGTCGAGCAGGCCGAGCTCGATCTTCTGCCGCAGGTGCCGGAGCACGGCCCGGTCGACCAGCCGCTCGTCGAGCGCCCCGTCCTGGACGAGCCCGACGAGGACGGCGCCGTAGCCGGCGGTCTCCGGGAGCTCGACGTCGATCCCGGCGGTGAGGGCGAGCGCGCCGGCTTCCGCCGCGTCGCTCGCGACATGGTGCATGGTCGCCAGGAACGGGATCGCCCAGTAGTCGGCGACGACGGTGCCGTCGAAACCCCAGTCGTCGCGCAGGATGCCGGTGAGCAATTCGACACTGGCACCGGCGGGGACGCCGTCGAGATCGGTGTAGGCGTTCATCACGCTTCGCGCTCCCCCGAGCCGGATCGCCGTCTCGAACGGCGGAAGCACGACGTCGGCGAGCTCGCGGCGCCCCATGCTCACCGGGGCGTGGTTCTTCGCGCCTCGGGACGCGGCGTAGCCGGCGAAGTGCTTGAGCGTCGCCACGACCCCGGACCGCTCGAGACCACGCACGTACGCGGCGCCGAGCTGGCCGACGAGGTAGGGGTCCTCTCCCAGCGTCTCCTCGACCCGGCCCCAGCGGTAGTCCCGGACGACGTCGAGGACCGGCGCGAGTCCCTGATGGACACCGACCGAACGGAGGTCGTCTCCGATCGCCTCAGCCATCCGCTCAACGAGCTCCTCGTCGAACGAGGCGGCCCAGGCGAGCGGCGTCGGGAAGGCGGTCGCACCGTACGCGGCGAACCCTGTCAGACACTCCTCGTGTGCGATCGCGGGGATGCCGAACCGGTTGCCGGCCACGACCTGCCGTTGCCGTTCCCGCAGGCGATCGACACCCTCGGCCACCGTCACCGGTTCGGTCCCGAAGATGCGCGTCAACTGCCCGAGGCCACCCGTGAAGTCGCCGGTGGGCGCCGATGTCGGCGCAGCCGGGTCGTCGGAGCCACCCACGCTCGGCGCGAAGTCGCCCGCCGTGTCGGTGAACCAGACCGAACCGAGCTGACCGACCTTCTCCTCGAGGGTCATCTCATCGAGGAGTGCTCGCGCCCGCTCGTCGGGTGACGCCCGTCGGTCGTTCCAGACGCCGCGGACGATGCCCGACGTGGTCGGCGTGACGCCGTCGTGTTGCAGGGTCATCCCTTGAACGCTCCGTCCATGATCCCCGTCACCATGCGCTTGCCGACGAAGATGAACGCGATGAGCAGCGGGATGGTGGCCAGGAACGACCCGGCCATCGCCAGGCCGAGGTCGATCGACCGCTGCGACTGCAGGGCCTTGATCGCGATCTGGACCGTGTACATCTCGGGCGACTTCAGGACGATGAACGGCCAGAGGAAGTCGTTCCACGATCCGACGAAGCCGAGCAGTCCCAGGACGAACGCCGCCGGTCGGATGACCGGGAAGACGATCCGCCAGAAGATCTGCCAGGTGTTGGCACCATCGAGTCTCGCCGCCTGGAGCAGCTCGTCGCTCACGGAACTCGAGATGTGCTGACGCATCCAGAAGATGCCGAACGCGCTCGCGAGGCCGGGGACGATGAGTGCCTGCAGGGTGTCCACCCAGTCGAGCGCGGAGATGATCAGGTACTGCGGGATCACGCTGAGCTGCGTCGGCACGGTCATGGTGAGGACCACGAGGATGAACAGCGCGTTGCGGCCGCGGAACTCCAGTTTCGCGAAGGCGAACCCGGCCAGGGCGCAGAGCAGGGCCGATCCGACGCCGATCGACAGCGCGACGATGAGACTGTTGATCATCGATTGGATGAACGGCACGGTCTCGAGCACGAGCCCCACGAGGTGGAACAGGTTGTCGCCCGGGTACAGCCGCGGTGGCAGGGTGGTCGCCGTCGCCGAGTCCGTGGTCGCGACGACGAACATGAAGTACAGCGGGAACATGCTCACGACGACGGCGCACACGAGGAGGACGTAGGTGTACCAGGGGATGCGACCGATCCGGCCGCCGTTCCGTTTCCGGCCGGCGGAGGTCGCGCTCGCCATCAGCTGGGTGGAGTTGAGCGTCTCGGACATCAGCGTCCTCCTCGGGTGCGGGTGGACAGGAAGAAGTTCAGCAGGGCGACGAGGACGACGATCACGAACAGCGCGACGCCGATCGCCGAGCCGTATCCGAACTCGAACTGACCGAAGCCCTGCTCGTAGAGGAACAGCGTGAGCGTCTGACACTGTCGTGCCGCACCGCAGGTGAGGCCGGTGGCCGGGTTCACCAGCAGTGGTTCGGTGAACACCTGGAGCCCGCCGATCGTCGAGGTGACGATCGTGAACACGATGATGGGACGCAACGACGGGATGGTGATGTAGACGAATTGCTTCCATCCACCGGCACCGTCGACGGCGGCCGCCTCGTACACGTCGCGAGGGATCGCCTGCAGTGCCGCCAGGTACAGCAGCGTCGTGTAGCCCGTCCACCGCCAGACGACCATGAGCGCGACGAGGAACCACGAGCCGACCTTGTCGTTGAGGAAGTCGACGTGGTCACCGCCGAAGAAGCTGATGAGGTAGTTGAAGAGCCCGTAGTCACGGTCGAACAGCTGGGCGAACACGATCGTGGTCGCGGCGACCGAGGTGATGTACGGCACGAGCATCGCCATCCGGAACCCGGTGGCGAAGCGCAGGCGGACGTGGTTCAGCAGATGGGCGAGGCCCAGGGCGATGACCAGCTGCGGCACCGTGGAGATGATGAAGATCGCGAAGGTGTTGAGCATCGCGTTCCAGAACCGTGGGTCGGCCGCGAGCCTGGTGAAGTTGTCGAAGCCGATGAAGGTCTGCTGACCGATCGGGTTCCAGTCGAAGAGGGACACCACGAAGGTGAACAGGAGCGGGATCAGGCCGAAGACGGCGAAGATCAGGAAGAACGGGGCGATGTAGACGTAGGGGGCGAAGCGTTCCGGCAGGGTGTTGCGGATCCGCGTCCCGATACCGGGTGGCGACTGCTTCGGCAGCAGCCGAGGTGGGGCGATGTGTGTGGTCACGATGATCCTTCAGGGGCGTTCCGGCGTGTTGCTCGGCCGGAACGCCCCGGGTCGGAGCGGACGGGTGGACGGGGCCGTCGGGTCAGCCGCCGAGGGCGTCCTTCACGGCCTTCATCGCGACGTCCCAGGCCTTGTCCGGTGGGGTGTTGCCGGCTTCGACGTCCGTCACGGTGTTGATCATCGCGGAACCGATCGTCGCCGTCTCCGGACCGTTGAAGAACGGCTTGAACTCCTGCAAGGACTTGCCGAGCACGGCACCGATCTTCGAGTCGCCGAAGAACGGGTCGGTGTAGTCGGCGATCGCGGTGGACTCGTACGCGGAGACCGTGCTGGGCAGGGCGCCGGTGTCGGTGAAGTTCTTCAGCTGCGACTCGGGTGACTGCATCTCCTTGATGTAGGCCCAGGCCGCCTCCGGGTTCGCCGCGCGCTTCGGGATGGCGAGGTAGCTGCCGCCCCAGTTGCCGGCGACCTTGGGCACCGTCGTCACGCGCCACTGGCCGGAGGTGTCGGGCGCGTCCGTCTTGATGCTCTTCAGCATCCAGGACGGAGCTGCCATCGCGGCGAAGGCGCCGTTGGTCTTGCCCGTGCTCCAGCCGGTGGAGAATGCGGGGACGTTCGCGGTGATGCCGGCCTCGATCGCCTTGATCGAGATGTCGAACGCCTCCTTCACCTGCGGATTCGTGTCGTACACGAGCTCGCCCTCGGGCGTGTAGTACTTCTCGTCGACCTGGTTCACAGTCTGGAAGAAGACCGAGGTGCCGGCGTTGTCGAGGAACGGCTTCCCCGTGGCGGCGACGTACTGCTGGCCGACGGAGATGAAGTCGTCCCAGGTGGGCCAGAGCGCCGCGACCTCGTCCGGGTCGGACGGCAGGCCGGCGGCCTCGAAGAGGTCGGCGCGGTACGCCATCGACATCCCGCCCACGTCGGTCGGTACCCCGATGACGGCGTCGTTCTGGGCCACCGCCTGGTCCCAGACCCACGGCAGGTAGTCCCCGGAGATGTCGTCGGCGCCCATCGTGCTCAGGTCGACGAAGTTGTCGGGGTTCGCGACGAAGTTGGGCATGTCGTCCCCCTGGATGAGCACCAGGTCGGGGACCTTACCGCCGGCCAGCGCTGCGGTGAGCGCCTGGGCGGTCTCCTGCGTGCTGCCGACCTCGGTGAGTTTGACGGTGATGTCGGGGTGCGCTTCCTTGTACTTCTCGACATCGGCCTTCTGGTTGATGCCCGTGAAGGACCAGAACTGGAAGGTCTTGTCATCGCCGCCGCCGGACCCGGAACAACCGGTGACCAGGGCGCCGACCATGACGGCGACGGTTGCTGCTGCTGCAAGACGGAATTTCACTGGAAATCCCCCTCCTATGCGGGATCGTGTTCCGCGGTGTCGCGCTACGTTGCGGTCACCGGCCGGAGATCGCTCTCCGGCTCGCGCCGATGTCGACTGGATCGGGGAGCATCCGGACCGTTCGGGCGTGGTGATCACCATAGGCAGCGGGGTTCCAGGGCACCAGGGCAATATTGCGCAACTCGGAGACCGCTCTCTCGGATTCTGCGATGCTCGTTGCCAGACCACCGGCAGGTGGACGATCGCAAAGGAGCGAGGATGCGCAAACCGACCCTGGTCGACGTCGCCCGAGAGGCCGGCGTCTCCCGAGCGACCGCGTCGCGGGTCCTCGCCGGCGCCTCGACGGTCGACGCCTCGATGGTCGTCGCGGTGCGCGAAGCGGCCGCGAGACTGGCCTACCGCACGAACGTCGCAGCCCGGTCGCTCGCCGGAGGCAGGACGGGCGCGGTCGCGATCGTCCTCGCGGCGGGCGAGCTCGAACCGTTCTCCGGATCGTTCGTCGCGGCACCGCTCAAGGGCGCCACCGCCGCGCTCCTGTCGGCAGCCCAGCAGCCCGCGCTCTTCCTCGCCGACCCGCGCCAACTCGACGCGCTCGTCGCCTACCTGGCGGCGCACTACGTGGACGGGGCGGTGGTGATCCTGCAGCACGAGATCAGCACCATCACCCAGGCGCTCGCCTCGGTGGACCTCCCGATCGTCTTCGTCGGCCGCCCGATGGGTGAGCACACGGAGGACGTCACCTTCGTCGACTCCGACAACTACGCCGGCGGTCGGCTCGCGGCCGAACACCTGATCGCACTCGGCCGCACGCGGATCGGCGTCATCTCGGGCCCCGCCGACATGGCCGCGTCCAGCGACCGCGTCCGAGGCTGGCGGGACGTCCTCACCGAACGCGGCCTCGACACCCGTGCGGTCGCCCGAGGCGACTTCACCATGCCGAGCGGGTCGTCGGCCATGGCACGGTTGCTCTCCCGGTACCCGGACCTCGACGCCGTCTTCGCGGGCTCCGACCTCATGGCGGTCGGCGCGATGCGCGTCCTCGAGGCCAGTGGCCGCACGGTCCCGGACGACATCGCGCTCGTCGGATTCGACGACACGGTCGTCGCGGCAACCGCGGAGCCACCGCTGACCTCGGTCCGTCAGCCGTTGGAGCAGATGGGCAGGGTCGCCGCGGAACTCGTCATGGAGCTCATCGCCGGCCGGACGACCGCACCGCGTTGGCTCGACACGACGCTCGTCGTCCGGGACTCCGCCTGACCTTCGGCCCACCGGCCGTCACACCCGCCTCACCGACCGCTTCGGAGGAACCATGTCCGACCTCTCAGCGACGCCCGAACACCGCGTCGTCCATCTGCAGTGCGACGGCGTCTCCGTCGTCCTCGTCCAGCACGGGACCCGCCTCCCGACGATCGCGCACTGGGGAGCCGCCGTCGATGCCGACGACCTCGAGTGGCTGGCCGCGTCCACAGCCACCGTGCGCGGCGACCTCGTCGACGGATCTGACGCGCCGTACGAGCCGAGCCTGTTGCCCGAGCACGCGTCGGGCTGGTCGGGTCTGCCCGGCCTCCGGGCGCATCGCGCCGGGACGGCCTGGTCGTCGCGCTTCGAGGTGGCCTCGGTCGAGGTCGACGGGGCGGCCCTCCCGGCCGGCGAGGTGCGGCAGTGCGGCGCCGCGCTGGTCGAGGTGACCGCGGTCGACGACCAGACCCGCATCGCTCTCCTCGTGGCGATCGAACTGACACCGACCGGCCTGCTGCGCACGCGCGTGACAGTCACGAACCGGGGCGACGACCTCCTGGAGATCGAGGGTGTCGTGCCGGCCCTCCCGGTCCCGACGTCGGCTCGGGAGATCCTCGACTTCGCCGGTCGGTGGGGCAACGAGAAGCTGCCGCAGCGGCTTCCGGTCACGACCGGGACGCACCTCCGCGAGTCGCGGCACGGTCGCCCCGGTCTCGACGCCACCGGGGTCACCGCGATCGGAACACCGGGGTTCGACAGCCGGACCGGTGACGTCTGGCTGTGCCACGTCGGTTGGAGCGGCAACCACACGATCGGCGTCGAACGCACCGACGGACACCTCGCGTTCCGTGGCGGCGAACTGCTCCTGCCCGGCGAGGTCCGACTCGGCCCCGGCGAGGACCACCGGACCCCATGGGTGTACGGGGCCCACGGCGTCGGCCTCGATGCCGCCTCGTCGCGGTACCACCGTTGGCTGCGCTCGACCTCGCGGGCGGCTCGGCGTCCGCGCCCCGTCACCATGAACGTCTGGGAGGCGGTCCTGTTCGATCACGACCTCGACGTCCTCTCCGAGTTGGCGACCCGGGCCGCGGCCATCGGCGTCGAGCGCTACGTGCTCGACGACGGATGGTTCCGCGGACGTCACGACGACACCCGCGGCCTCGGCGACTGGACACCGGACCCCGAGCGTTGGCCGGACGGTCTCGCGCCACTCGCCGACCGGGTGCGATCGCTCGGCATGGAGTTCGGGCTGTGGTTCGAACCCGAGATGATCAACGAGGACTCCGACCTCGCACGCGAGCACCCGGACTGGATCCTGCGGGCGAGGGACGAGCTCCCGTCGCCCGTCCGGCACCAGCAGGTGCTCGATCTCGGCAATCCGGCGGCCTTCGACCACATCCTGCAGGCCATCGACACAGTGGTCGGCGAGCTCGGGATCGCGTACCTGAAATGGGACCACAACCGCGACCTCGTCGATGCCGGGCATCCGTCGACCGGGCGGGCGGCCGTGCACGACCAGACCGAAGCCCTCTACCGGCTGCTCGACGAGCTGCGATCGCGGCACCCGCACCTCGAGATCGAGAGCTGCGCGTCGGGCGGAGGCCGCGTCGACCTCGGCATCCTCGAGCGGTCCGATCGCGTCCACACCTCCGACAACCACGACCCGATCGAGCGGGCCCGGATGCTCCGGTGGACGGGGCTCCTCGTCCCGCCCGAGATGCTCGGGTCGCACGTGGCCTCGGCCAGATCGGCCACGACCGGACGCACGCACACGCTCCACACCCGGTGCGCGGTCGCCCTCCTCGGGCATTTCGGCGTGGAGTGGGATCTGCGCGAGCTCGACGATGCGGATCGGACGACCCTCGCCAGGTGGATCACCGTGTTCACGCGTCATCGCGGACTCATCGCCACCGGCCGCGTCGTCGGCGACGGCGAGTGGGACGACGACGCTCCGACCCTGCGCGGGGTCGTCGCGGAGGACGGCACCACCGCGCTGTACACCCTCGTGACTCCCCCGCGGTCGGCCGACTCCCGTCGTCGGGTCCGCCTCCCCGGACTCCGCCCGGACGGTCACTACCGCCTCGCCGTCGCGCAGGACGACTCCCTCGGCCCGCGCTGGGTGATCCCCCAGTGGCTCCGGGATGCGCCGCCACTCGACGCCGACCCAGCCACGCTCGCGGCGGCGCCCGTGCTGAGCGGTGGCCAGCTCGCCGTGATCGGCCTCGACCTCCCCACCTTCCAGCCCGACCGCGCGATCACGATCCTCGTGACCGCCGTCTGACCCACGACCCGCTGCACAGAACAGGACCACATCACCCATGGACTCCACTGCGACCGTCACCGTCGACCTCGACCGGCCAGGACCCACGATCAGCCGACACGTCTACGGCCACTTCGCGGAACACCTCGGGCGCGGCATCTACGACGGTTTCTGGGTGGGCGAGGACTCGCCCGTCCCGAACGTCGGCGGCATCCGGCTCGACGTCGTGGAGGCGCTCCGCGAACTGCGCATCCCGAACCTCCGCTGGCCGGGCGGCTGCTTCGCGGACCGCTATCACTGGACGAGCGGCATCGGACCTCGTGAGGACCGCCCGAAGCTCGTCAACACGCAATGGGGCGGGACGAGCGAGACCAACGCGTTCGGCACCCACGAGTTCATGGAGCTGTGCGAGCTCCTCGGTGCCGACGCCTACGTCTCGGGCAACCTCGGCTCGGGCACCGTGCAGGAGATGGCCGACTGGATCGAGTACCTGACCGGTGCCGGGGAGACCCCGATGGCCGAGTTGCGTCGGGCGAACGGCAGGGAGGAGCCCTGGGACGTCCCGTTCTGGGGCTTGGGAAACGAGCCCTGGGGGTGCGGTGGCAACCTGCGCGCGGGCGCGTACGCGGACCTGGCACGCCAGTTCGGTACCTTCTGCGAGAGCGGCGGGAAGGTCCCGCTCTACCGGGTCGCCGCCGGCGCCGACGGGTTCGACGTGGCCTGGACCAAGACGCTGATGGAGGTCGTCGCCGACGTGGCCACCCACCCGTTCTCGGCGACCCCCTGGGAAGCCGTCTCGGTGCACTACTACACGATCGGCGGCAGCTGGAAGGCGAAGGGCAGCGCGACCGGGTTCGACGCCGCGGAGTACTGGAGCACGATCACCGCAGCACAGGGCGTCGAGCAGCTGCTGTCGTCGCACGCCGCCGTCATGGACGTGTACGACCCGGAGGAACGGTTCGGCATGGTGCTCGACGAGTGGGGCACCTGGTGGGACGTCGAGCCGGGCACGCACCCCGGGCATCTGTTCCAGCAGAACACCATCCGCGACGCCATGGTCGCGGCCTGGCACTTCGACGTGTTCCACCGCTTCGCGGGCCGGCTGCGCATGGCCAACATCGCGCAGACGGTCAACGTCCTGCAGGCGATGCTCCTGACCGATCCCGACGGCGGCGAGATGGTCCGGACGCCCACCTTTCACGTCTTCGAGATGAACAGCCCGCACCAGGACGCCACGTCCCTCCCGACGCACGTGGTCGGGCCGGTCCGCGACGCCGACGCCGCACACGCGGGTGGCATCCCGACCGTCTCCGCCTCGGCGAGCGTCAAGGACGGCGTCCTCCATTGCTCGCTGACGAACGTCGACCTCGACGCGCCACTCGTCATCGAGGTCGACGTCCGTGGCGGGTCCGTGGTCGAGCCGCACGGCCGGCTGCTCACCGCTGCGCGGCCCGACGCCCACAACCGTCCCGGTGAGACCGACGCCGTGTCACCGCGACCGCTCACGGGTCTCGACGTCACACCGACGGGTCTTCGCGTCACGCTCCCACCGCACTCGTTCGCCACGATCACGGCTCAGGTCGTCGCTCCATGAGCGAGGTGGAGATCGCGGTCACCGAGGTGCGTGCAGCACGTCGGGCGCGGGCGGACCGCCCGCCGATGGGCTGGAACAGCTGGGACTGCTTCGGAGGGTCCGTCACGGAGGCCGAGGTACTTGCCAACGCCGCGTTCCTGGCCGAGCACCTGCTGCCCGTCGGGTGGGACACGGTGGTCGTCGACATCCAGTGGTACGAACCGGCGCCCGGCGTCGGCGACTACGAGCGCATCTCCCAGCCGACGCTCGACGCCTGGGGCCGACCGCAACCCGCGCCGAACCGGTTCCCGTCTGCGGCGTCGGGCGGCTTCCGCGCGCTCGCCGACCGTCTGCACGCGCTCGGGCTCCGTTTCGGGGTGCACCTCATGCGAGGCGTGCCGCGGCGGGCCGTCGACCTCGAGCTGCCGATCCTCGGCTCGACCGCCCATTGCGGGGAGATCGCGGATCCGACGAACGTCTGCCCGTGGAATCCCGACAACGTCGGCGTCGACCTGACCGCCCCCGGCGCCCAGGCCTACTACGACTCGGTCATGGCGCAGCTCGCCGAGTGGGGTGTCGACCTCGTCAAGCTCGACGACGTGCTCTACCCACCGATCCAGACCGCCGAGATCGAGGCCATCTCGCGCGCGATCGACGCGACCGGTCGACCGATGGTGCTCAGCCTGTCCCCGGGGAAGCGACTTTCGACCGAGCACCTCGACACCCTTCGATCGACGGCGCAGCTGTGGCGGATCTCGGACGACCTCTGGGACGACTGGTCGGCGGTACGCGAACAGTTCCAGCGCCTGGCCCGCTGGGCGCCCCTCCAGCGTCCGGGGGCGTGGGCCGATGCGGACATGCTCCCGCTCGGGCGGATCGGCATCCG
Source organism: Plantibacter sp. PA-3-X8 (assembly GCF_003856975.1). Taxonomy (NCBI): domain Bacteria; kingdom Bacillati; phylum Actinomycetota; class Actinomycetes; order Micrococcales; family Microbacteriaceae; genus Plantibacter; species Plantibacter sp. PA-3-X8. The sequence goes on along the minus strand of NZ_CP033107.1, from coordinate 2,795,211 downwards.
AGCCCACGTCGGTTCGGACCGGCTGAGCCGCCTCACCCTGGCCGAACAACGGACGCTCATGACCCTCTGGTGCATCGGCCGGTCGCCGCTCTTCTTCGGCGGCCACCTCCCGGACACCTCGGCGCACACGCTCGCGCTCCTGACGAACCCGGACGTGCTCGCACTGCTCGGCAGCGACGGGAGCCGGGAGATCATCCGCGACGGCGACCTCGTCGTCTGGGCGGCTGAGCTCGGCGAGACCCGGTGGCGCGCGGTGTTCTGGCTCGGCGATGCGGACACCGAGCTGCGGGTCCACCTGGCCGATCTCGGTTGCGCCGATCGATCGTCCGTCACGGAGCTGTGGAGTGGTCGGCCGTTGCCGGTCGTCGACGGTGCCGTCGACACGGCCCTGCCCGCGCATGGTGCCGTACTGCTCCGACTCGACCACTGATGGATCACCGACAGCAGCGCGTCGAGCGTCATCGAATCGAACTCGACGGACCGGCCACCCGGTTCGTCGATCGGTTCCTCATCGGGAACGGGACGTTGGGCGCGGCGCTCGACGGCGTGCCCGGACGGGAGGGCATGGACCTGTCCCTGGACACGTTGTGGTCGGGAGGTCCGCGACGTCCTGGCGACGGGCCGGCGGGCCGCTCGCTTCCCAGTCCTCTGGAGTCCGTGCGCCGGGCGATCGCCGACGGCGATCCCGTGGCGGCCGATGCCCGCTCGGCTGCACTGCGCGGAACCACGTTCACCGAGTCCTTCCAGCCGCTCGGCCGCCTCACGATCGACTACGCGTCGCCCGACGGCGGTTCGCGCTCGACTCGGACCTCCGATCTCGCGCGCGGCGTCGTCGAGACGACGTCCGCGAGCGGTGGCGAGGCGGTCGCACTCCACGCGTTCGTGTCGGCGGTGGACGATGTGCTGGTCGTCGAGCTGCTGGGTGACGGTGTCCGTGAACCGAGGGTCGGGTTCGCGACGCCGCACCCGTCGACGACGGAGGAGCACACGGTCGGCGACACCCGGTGGTGGTCGGCGACCGGCCGTGCGCCGACGAGCGTGCGACCCTCGTATCTCGGCGGTGACGATGACGAGGCCATCCGTTACCCGACCGACGTCCCGGATGCCGACGGTCTCGTCGACGCAGGCATGGCCTGGGCGCTGTCGATCGCGGTGCAGCCGATCCCGGGCGGGTTCCGCCTCGTCGCCGGTGCGCGTTCCGGACACCGCGGGTGGCAAGATCGACCGCTGGGTGACCCATCGACGCTGCTGGAGCACACCCAGGGGACGGTCTTGCGTGCGTTGCGGCGAACCGGGCAAGCGCTGCTCGATCGGCACGTCGCCGACCATCGGTCGCTCTTCGACCGCGTCGATCTGGACCTCTCGGCATCGGCGTCCGCGTCGGCCGACCTCGCGGAGCGGTACTTCGACCTCGGACGGGCGCTCCTCATCGGCAGCTCCCGACCGGGGACCGAACCGGCGAACCTCCAGGGGGTCTGGAACGATCAGGTCAGGCCACCCTGGAGCGCGAACTTCACCACCAACATCAACCTCCAGATGAACTACTGGCCGGCGGAGAGCACCGGCCTGGGTGACCTGGTCGAGCCACTCACCCGGTTCATCGGCGAACTGGTGGACGCCGGGCAGCGCACCGCCGGCGAGTCCTACGGCCTCGACGGGGCGGCAGCCCACCACAACAGCGACCTCTGGCGGCACACGGACGCCGTGCCGCTCGACGCGCACTGGGCGAACTGGCCGAGCGCGCTCCCCTGGCTCGTCGCGCACCTCCACCGCCGTCTGGACGACGGCGGTGCTGATCACGCCGCACGCGTCGCCGTCCTGCAGGCCGTCGAGCCGGTGGTCTCGTTCGTCCTGGGAATGGTCGTCACGGATGCCGCCGGATCGCTGGTCGTGAGTCCGTCGACCTCACCGGAGAACCGGTTCGTGGTCGACACGGATCACACGGCGGCGGTGACGGCCGGCGTGGCGATGGACCAGGAGCTGGCGCACGAGTGCCTCCGCGAGTACCTCGCCCTCGCGGAGCGGCTCGGCGACGGCATCGCGGACGTCGGGCTCCTGGCTCGAGCACGCGACACCGTGGCCACCCTCCGACTGCCGCAGGTCGGCCGCGACGGAACACTCCTGGAGTGGGCCGAGGAGCGGGAGCCGACCGAGCCCGGCCACCGACACCTCTCCCACCTGTACGGCCTATACCCGGGGACCCGGATCACCGAATCGGCCACGCCCCAGCACTTCGAGGCAGCCCGACGCGCACTGCGACGGAGACTCACGAACGGCGGTGGCGGAACCGGGTGGAGCATGGCCTGGGTCCTCTGCCTGGCCGCACGACTCCGTGATCCAGGGCTCGCGTCCGAGGCGCTCGACACGCTGCTCGGTCCGCTGTCATCGGCCTCGCTGCTCGACCTGCACCCGATGGGCGACCTCGACGACGTGTTCCAGATCGACGGCAACCTGGGTGGGACGGCCGGTGTCGTCGAGTTGCTCGTCCAGGGGCACGGCGGTGTCCTGTCGCTGCTGCCGACCCTCCCGGCCGAGTGGTCGGCGGGACGGTTCCGAGGGTTCCGGGTCCGGGGTGGACACGTCGCGGATGTCGAGTGGAGCCGTCATCGCCCCGTCGCGGCGACCCTGCTTCTCACGGCCGGCGGCGTGCTCGTCGAGCTGCCGGACGACGGCTCGACGATCGCCATCACGGGCCCTCGCGGCGCACTGCCGACCCGGTTGGAGGACGGCGCGCCGGCCGGGCGGCGGCGGATCAGGCTCGACGAGCCCGGTGTCCATCGGCTCGGGTTCGCGCGTCCGCCCGGCGATCCGGAGGACTGACCGCCTCCTCCGGACGTCGGCTACTCGGCCTGTGCCTCGGCCTTCGCCGCTGCGATGGCGGCGTGCACCTCGGACATGTCGAGACCGCGCACCTGCGAGATGAGGTCCTCGAGTGCCGGCGCGGGGAGGGCGCCGGCCTGCGAGAAGACGAGCACGCCGTCGCGGAACGCCATGAGCGTGGGGATCGACGTGATCTGCATCCCGCTCGCGAGTTCCTGGTTCGCCTCAGTGTCGACCTTGGTGAACACGACGTCCTGGTGCTGCTCGCTCGACTGCTCGAAGACGGGGCCGAAAGCCTTGCACGGCCCGCACCACTCTGCCCAGAAGTCGACCAGGACGATGCCTTCGGCCGACACGGTGTCCTCGAAGTTCGAGATGGTCAGTTCCTGCGTGGTCATCGTGTGTCCTTCGGATCGGTGGTCGGACGCGTCGCATCCGACTGACGAGCCTACCCGCGGACGACGGGCCGTCCTCCCCTACCGCAGCGGAGTCGGTGGCACGACGATCGTGACGTCAGACGGCGGCGAGGCGCAGGTCGAGCCCGATGTCGGTGAGCGACTCGGCGACGTCCTCGGGCAGATCGGTGTCGGAGACGACCGCGTCGAGCCCGTCGAGTGGTGTGACGTTGAAGCGCTCGAACGTTCCGAACTTCGTGCTGTCGGCGAGTAGCACGCAGCTCGACCCGGCGGCCATCGCCGCCTGCTTCAGCACCACCTTGTCGGACACCGGCGTCGTGACGCCGTGTGCGAGATCCCAGGTCCCCGTGCTGAGGAAGACGACGTCGAGGTTGACGGCGCCCAGGGTCGCCGCGGCGAGGGCCCCGCTGGACGATCCGCTGGAGACGTCGACGACGCCCCCTGTATGGATGGTCTCGATCCCCGGGTGGTCGAGGAGTGTCGTGACCACCAGGAAGTCGTTCGTGACGACGGTGAGGTTCCGTCGGTCCGCGAGGAACGGGACGACGGCCTCGCACGTGGTGCCGGCGTCGAGGAACAGGACCATGTCGTCCTCGACCAGGCCGGCGGCGAGTTCGGCGATCGCACGCTTCCGCGGCAGTTCGAGCCCCGCTCTCGACGCCCGCTCCCGGGGTGGTTCCGATCCGCTCCGTTCGCTCAATCTGACGCCGCCCTGCACCGAGACGACCTGACCGCCCTCCTCCAATGCGGCGATGTCGCGACGCACCGTCATGTGGGAGACACCGAGGAGCTCGACGATGTGCCGGATGCTCAACACGCCCGCGCTCCGCAACAGGCGGAGGATCTCCTGGTGGCGTTGCTCCGGGATCAGGGGCGAGGAGGAACTCATGCCGCGAGCCTATCGGTCCGCAGAGATCGATCGTCGTGAATTTGAGACGATATGTGAATCTGTGTGAATCCATGGGGTAATGTGATCCGCGATGCTTACCAAATACGACGTCCTCCGCACGATCCACGAGACCGGCGCGATCCTCATCCTGCGCCTCGACAGCACCGACGAGGCGATCCAGGTCGCGCGGGCGGCGATCGCCGGCGGCTTCCGCGCCCTCGAGATCACGCTGTCCGTCCCCGACGCCCTGGGCGCCATCCGCACCCTCTCCGAGGAGTACGCCGATCAGGGTGTCGCCATCGGCGCCGGGACCGTCCTCGACGCCGAGGCCGCGTTCGCCTGCATCCAGGCCGGCGCCCGGATCCTTGTGAGTCCCAACCTCGACGAGGGCATGATCCGCACCGCAGCGCGCTACCAGGCCGTCTCGATCAGCGGGGCGTTCACACCGACCGAGATCGTCGACACGATGTCCGCCGGCGCCGACATCGTCAAGCTGTTCCCCACCGAGATCGCCGGACCCGAGTACCTCAAGACGGTCCGGGCGCCATTGGCGCAGGCACCGATCCTCCCCGCGGGCGGAGCCACACCCGAGAACGTCGGGACCTGGTTCGCCGCCGGGGCCGTCGCCGTGGGCGTCGGCAGCGCGGTCACGAAGGCGGCGCGCGCCGACGGCGACTACGGCAAGGTCACCCGGGCAGCTGAGGAGTTCCTCGCGGCGATCGCCGCCGCTCGGGCCTGACACCCGTTCCTCGCGCCCAGCGCGACGCAGTACCCACCACCACACGAAGGAGTGCATGGCATGAGCCAGATCGACAGCGAGGCACCGGTCCTCACCAAGGCCGAGAAGAAGACCGTCCGGATCCGCTGGTTCCTGGTCGGGTTCCTCGTGCTCGGCGGGGTCGTGAACTACCTCGATCGATCCACGCTGAGCGTGGCGAACACGACGATCGCTCAGGAGTTCGGACTCAACGCCCTCCAGATGGGGCTGCTGCTGTCGGCGTTCTCCTGGCCCTATGCCATCGCGAACCTGCCGGCGGGCTTCCTCGTCGACAAGTTCGGTCCGAAGAAGATGTTCGCGTTCGCCGCCGGTGCGTGGTCGCTCGTCTCGATGGTGACCGCCGCCGCGAACTCGTTCGGCTTCCTGTACGCGGCCCGCGTCGCCCTCGGCATCGCCGAGTCGCCGTTCTTCACCTCCGCGCTGAAGGTCAATGAGCGCTGGTTCAACAAGTCGGAGCGCGCGCTCCCGGTGTCCCTCGTGAACACGGGCTCGCAGATCGCCAACGCGATCGCCCCGCCGCTCCTCACCTTCCTCCTGCTCACCATGAGCTGGCGAGGCATGTTCATCATCGTCGGTGCGTTCGGCATCGTCATCGCGCTCGTCTGGCTCCGCATCTACCGCGATCCGACGCTCAAGGAACAGTCGATGATCAAGGGCGCCGAGGCCGAGGCCCGCGTGGTCGCCACGGTGGAGCAGGTCGCCTGGGGCCAGCTGTTCAAGCACCGCAACACCTGGTTCATGGTGCTCGGAGCCTTCGGCATCTTCTACACCGTGTGGGTCTACCTCACCTGGCTCCCCAGCTACCTCCAGACCGCCCGCGGCTTCAGCCTCGCCGACAGTGGATGGTTGGCTTCGCTCCCGTTCCTCTGCGGCATCGTCGGCGTCGTCTTCGGCGGATGGCTCTCGAGCCGTCTGGTGCAGCGGGGCGTCGGTACCGTCCGCGCCCGGAAGATCCCGATCGTCGGCGGCGCGCTGCTCGCCGCCGCGAGCGTGCTCCCCGTCGCCTACGTGGACAACACCGCCCTCGCCGTCGCTCTGCTGTCCGTCGGGTACTTCGCATCGCAGGTCCCCATCGGCTGCCTGTGGACCCTGGCTTCGGACATCGCCCCGTCCAACCAGGTCGCCTCGCTCGGCGCGATCCAGAACTTCGGCGGATTCATGGGGGCGGCCGTCGCACCCGTCGTCACCGGGGCGATCCTCACGGCGACGGACGGCAACTACACCCTCGTCTTCCTCATCGGCGGCGTGCTCCTCCTGGTCGGCGCGCTGTCGTACGGACTGTTCGTCAAGGAACGTCCGGCCGCGGCCGTGACGGCGTAGCGTGACCCGATGAGTCCGAAACTCTACTTCGTCATCGGCCCCGCGGGGTCAGGGAAGTCGACGGTGAGCACGCTCATCGCCGAGCGGGTGTCGGCGGCCTACCTCGACAAGGACTCGGTGGCGACCTTCTTCACCGAGACCCTCCTCGAGGCCGCCGGCACCGACAAGCACGAACGGGACAACAACGAGTACTACCAGCGGGTCGTGATGGACCTCGAGTACCGGACCCTCCTCCGGCTCGCCGGAGACAACCTCAGACTCGGCATGTCGGTCGTCCTCGACGCACCGTTCGTGCGGTACTTCCCGCAGAGTGGGTTCCTCGAGGAGGCGGCGAGCGAGCACTCGTGGCCGCAGGAGGTCGACATCGTCGTCGTGCACGTGACCGTCGACGGTACCCGGGTCAAGGATCGCGTGCACGCCAGAGGCTATGAGCGGGACACCTGGAAACTGGCGAACTGGGACGAGTTCTGGGCGACCGCGCAGGCGGCCGAGTGCCGATGGCGCGGAGCCCACCACATCCTGTTCGACAACAGCGCCGACGGCGAAGCCGCCGAACGCCTCGACGAAGCGCTCGCCGCCCTGGCGTGACGCGCCCGTCAGCGCCCGGCGGCGCGGCAAGCCGTCGTTGTCGAACATCAGGCGAGCCAGGTAGGTTGACGGCGACGGGATGAAGGGACCACCGTGGCCAGACGCAAGACGCCGGAGCAGATCGCGGACGAGGAACGACGCTATGAGCTCGCGCGATCGGCGAGCACGTTCGAGGAGTTCTCCGTCTTGGCGAACGACCCCAATCAGGCGATCCGCGCCGCTGCGGCGCACAATCCGGCAGCCGACCCAGCGGCGTTGGAGCTCTTCCTCGGGGACCGCTTCTGGGGTGCGCGTATCGAGATCGCGCTGCACCCGAACGCGACGGACGATCTCCTGATCCACCTCCTCGAAGCCGATCCGCGCAAGCGCGGCGTCGTCCATCACGAGGCGGAACGCCGGCTCGCCGCGAACGGCGTCCGCTTCGACGACGACGGCCTCCCGCTGATCGGCGACGCGGGTACGAGCGCTCGTTGAGCCCGTACAGCCGGATCGACTGGGACGCGAGCCCCGAGCATCCTTCGTCGGTCGCCGAACCGTATCTGATGGGCACCGGTGTCGTCACCGACGAGGACACCGGGAGTCGCCCGCTCTCGCCACCGCACCGTCATCCGGACGCCATGCTCGCCTGGTGCTACCGCGGCACCGTGTGGGTGCATCTCCCGAACGCGATGTGGCGCCTCGCACCGGGTCAGGGCGTCTGGATCCCAGCACACACGCCGCACACCGCGCACCACGAGCGCGACTCCACCGGGTGCTACACCTACCTCCCCGCCACCTCGCTGATCGCGCCCGTCGAGACCGTCACCCAGGTCCTGGTCCCGCGTGCGGTGCAGGAGATGTTGCTCCACCTCGGGATCAACGACATGCCGACCGACCTCCGGGTCCGTGCGCAGGCGGTCCTCATCGAGATGCTGCAGCAGCCCGCGCCGGAGACGGCGGACGGCTGGGGCGAGATCCCGATGCCGTCCGACGATCGTGTCCGTCCGCTCGTCCGTGCGATCCTCGCCGATCCGGGTGACCTCCGGGGCGCGCGCGAGCTGTTCGACGTGCACGGCCTCCACGAGCGCACCGTGCTGCGGATCTTCCAGCACGACACCGGGATGAGTTTCGCCCGGTGGCGGACGGGCGTCCGGATGACGCTGGCGGCGCGGCTGATCATCGACGGCATGCCGATCGGGGCGGCCGCGCACCGGTGCGGGTACGCGTCCTCGAGCGCCTTCTCCGCGAGCTTCCGAGCCCGGTTCGGCATGACCCCTCGGGAGTACGTGGCACGGGTGCAGGCGGACCCCGCCCACCAGCTCTACTGGCGCTGATCCACCCGGGCACGCACCACCGTGTCGGATCCGCGACAGAACTCGTCGGTTCCTCGACGCTGTCGCGCGCGGAAGCGCCCTACGATCGTTCTGTTAGGACATGCTTACCTAACTTCTGGATCGCCAGCGGTGATCCCACTCCCCCCTCTTCAAAGGAGCCCCATGCCGCACGCTTTCGCGCGCCCGAACGTCCGCCGAGGATCCACCCTCCTCGCCGCCGTCATCGCCACCGCTCTCGCCCTCGCCGGATGTTCGGCCGCCACCGGCGACACCGGATCGACGACGGCATCGACCGACGGCGTCATCATCGAACACGCCCACGGTGAGACCGTCATCCCGGAGAAGCCGGAACGGATCGTGGCTCTCGGGTGGATGACGCCTGACATCGTCGCCGCCCTCGGCACCAACCCCGTCGGCATCGAAGAGGTCTGGGGTGCCGGTGAGAGCGGCTACCAGCCCTGGTTCGAGGACTACGTCTCCGAGGCGTACGGCGAGATGCCCGAGATCATCCCCTTCACGGACGACGGCCCGAACTACGAGGCGATCAAGTCCCTGAAGCCCGACCTGATCCTCAGCCTCTACTCCGGTGTCACCGACATCGAATACGAGCGGCTCACCGAGATCGCCCCGACCGTCCCCTACATCGAGGGACCCTGGAACCCGGGCACCTGGGAGGGCATGACCCGCACCGTCGGGAAGGCGATGTCGGAGGAGGCCAAGGCCGAGGAGCTCATCGGCGAGACCGAGGACCTCATCACCTCCCTCGCCGACGCACACCCCGAGTTCGACGACAAGAGCTTCGTCTGGGGCCTCACCCTGAACGAGGGCGGGACGGACCTCGGCGTCTACCTCGAGTACGACCCGCGGGTCCGCATCACCGAAGCGCTCGGCTTCACCTCGACGTCGGCGATGGACAGCTTCCTCGCGAGCGCCGAGGGCGACAACTGGTACACCGGCGTCAGCCTCGAGCAGCTCTACGACGTGGACGCCGACCTGTTCGCCGCGTGGGGTGGAAGTGCCGAGGAAGGGACGTACACGGTCGAGAACGCCGTGGTGTCGCGCTGGGCGCCGATCGCCGCCGGGTCCTACGTGATCTACGCCGACGCCGCCAAGGCCTCGGCCATCAGCGCGCCGACCGTCCTGTCCCTGCAGTACGTCCTGCCCGGCTACGTCGACGACCTCGCAGCGGCGCTGCAGGGCGAGCCGACCATCGACGGCAAGTGACGTCGGAGATGTCCCGGTCCGCCGCCCCGTCAGCAGCGCCGGCTGCGGGCGGGGCGGCGGACGTCCCGACGCCCGGTGGGGCCGGACGCGCGGACGTCTCGCCCCACCGCACCGGGACCCTCGCCGCCGGGCTCCTCGTCGCCACCGTGGTGCTGATCGCCGCAGCCGTCGCCTCACTCGCCATCGGCAATCGGGCCATCGATCCACTGACCGTCGTCCGCGCGCTCGTCGCCTATGACGACGCGAACCCCCTGCACCTCATGGTCATGGAGCTGCGCGTCCCACGGACGCTGCTCGGCATCCTGGTCGGTGCGGCGCTCGCCGTCTGCGGCGGGCTCATCCAGGCCTTCACCCGCAACCCGCTCGCCGACCCGGGCATCCTCGGGGTGAACGCCGGTGCGTCGTTCGCCGTGACCTTCGCGGTCGGTGTCCTGGGACTGACGACTCCCGGCACCTACGTCCCGTTCGCCCTGGCGGGTGCGTTCATCCTCACGGTGATCGTCTACACGCTCGGATCCGTCGGGGCCTCGGGCGCGACCCCGATGAAACTGACCCTCGCGGGGGTCGCCCTCGGTGCCGCCTGCACCGGTTTCACCACCGCGATCGTGCTGCGGGACGAAGGCACCCTCCAGGTCATGCGCTTCTGGAGCGTGGGATCCATCGGGGGCCGCACCCTCGACCAGCTCACGTGGGCTGCTCCGCTGATCGTCGCGGGCCTCGTGATCGGTCTGCTCTGCGCCCGGTCGCTGAACGCGCTGACCCTGGGAGACGAACTCGCCCAGGCGCTCGGGGCGCGAGTGCGCAGCACCCGGGTGTGGGTCGTCGTCGCCGTCACCCTCCTGGCCGGTACGGGCGTCGCAGCCGCCGGTCCGATCGCCTTCGTGGGCCTCATGATCCCCCATGTCGTCCGGTGGTTCACGGGCCCCGACCAGCGCTGGGTGCTGACGTACTCGATGGTGATCGGCCCCGCGTTCCTGCTGCTCGCAGACGTCCTCGGCCGGATCGTGTTGCCGTCCGGAGAGCTCCGGGTGGGGATCGTCACGGCGCTCCTCGGCGCTCCCATCCTGATCATGCTGGTGCGTCGGAAGCGGGTGAGCGGACTGTGAGCGTCATCGACCATGGACGACGGCTGATCCGCGTGGAGACCGCGCACATCGCGACGCTCGTACCCGTGCGGTCCGTCCTCGTGTGCCTCGGACTCGTCGTGGTGATCATCGGAGCAGGGCTGTTCGCGACGACGATCGGAGCGTACGAGATCGGCTTCTCCGCGGTCATCCGGGCGATCGTCGACCCCGCGTCCGACCCGGACGTCCGCCAGGTCGTGACCGAGTGGCGACTGCCGCGGGTGCTGTTCGCGGTGCTCTGCGGAGCGGCACTTGCGCTCTCCGGGGGCATCTTCCAGTCGCTCACCCGCAACCCGCTCGGCTCACCGGACATCATCGGGTTCGGTGTCGGCGCGCAGTTCGGTGTCACGCTGACGATGCTCGTCCTCGGGCTCAACACCTACCTGTTCAAAGCCGCCGGGGCACTCGTCGGCGGTCTGCTGACCGCCCTGCTCGTCGCCGTCCTCGCGAACCGCCACACCATGTCGTCCTTCCGGCTCATCATCGTCGGCATCGGCGTCTCGGCCGGGCTCGGTTCCCTCACCTCCTGGATCCTCATCTCCGTCAGCGTCGAGCAGGCGATGATGGCGGCCACCTGGGGTGCCGGATCCCTCGCCTCGCTCGGCTTCGACCAGCTGCTCCCCGCCGCCACGGCCTTCGTCGTGTTCGCCATGCTTGCTCGGCCACTCCGACGTTCGCTCCCCGTGCTCGAGATGGGCGACGACGCCGCCATGGCCCTCGGAGTGCGCCCTGGACGCACCCGGCTGATCGCCATGGTCGTCGGTGTGGCCCTCGTGGCGCTCGTCACCGCCGCCGCCGGCCCGATCTCGTTCATCGCCTTGGCCGCCCCGCAGATCGCTCAACGGCTCACCCGCTCGAACACCCCGATGGGCCTCGCGCCGGTGATGCTCACCGGAGCCGCCCTGGTCGTCGTCTCCGACGCCGTCGCCCAGCTGCTCGCGGTCCCGGTCGGCGTGGTGACGCTCTCGGTCGGTGGCATCTATCTGACCTGCCTGCTGGCCGCCCAATTCGTGCGCCGCACGTGAAAGGAACTCCCATGACCACGTCGCTCCTCGCCCGCGACCTCACCCTGGGCTACGGCGATGCTCCGATCGTCTCCGAGCTGTCGCTCGAGGTGCCGGACGACTCGTTCACGATCATCATCGGACCGAACGCCTGCGGCAAGTCGACCCTGCTCCGCGGACTCGCACGGCTCCTGCGTCCGACCGCCGGTGCCGTCCTCCTCGACGGGACGGACATCCGCGCGTCGAAACCGAAGGACACCGCTCGCCGACTCGGGCTCCTCCCCCAATCCGCCATCGCCCCCGACGGGATCACCGTCGCCGACCTCGTCGGGCGTGGGAGGTTCCCGCACCAGAGCGCGATGCGGACGTGGAGCAGCGCCGACGAAACGGCGGTCTCGGAGGCGATGGCCGCGACGGGGGTCACGGAGCTGTCCCGCCGGCTGGTCGACGAGCTCTCGGGCGGACAGCGGCAACGCGTCTGGGTCGCGATGGCACTCGCCCAGCAGACGAAGCACCTGCTGCTCGACGAGCCGACGACGTTCCTCGACATCGCGCACCAGATCGAGCTGATGGAGCTGTTCACGGATCTGCATCGCAGCGGCACCACCCTCGTCGCGGTCCTCCACGACCTCAACCACGCCGCCCGCTATGCGACCCATCTCGTCGCGATGCGCGACGGTGCGATCGTCGCCCAGGGCGATCCCCAGGAGATCATCACCGCCGACCTCGTGGAGGCCGTGTACGACCTGCCGTGCCAGGTCATCACCGACCCCGTCTCCGGTACCCCGCTGGTACTCCCGCTCGGACGGCGGAGCCGGTGAGCGGGACGACGACCAGCACGCCGCGGCGCCTCTTCGGCATCGCGCTGGGAGCGGACGGTCGCGGCGCCATGCTCGTCGCCGCGACCGGCCTCCTCATCGTGCACGCCCTCTCGGAGGCGGCGATCCCCGTGATCATCGGGGCGACCATCGACCGCGCGGTGGTGCCGTCCGATCCGGTCGCCCTCGGGGTCTGGATCGGGCTCCTGGTCGGGACCTTCCTCGTCCTGACGGTGAGCTATCAGTCGGCGTCGCGCCTCATGGTGTCGATCTACGGGCACGGCGAACAGGCGCTCCGGCACCTCACACTCTCCCGGATGCTTCGGCCGCAGCTCTCGCGACAGAACCTTTCGGCGGGTGAGGCCCTGACGGTCGTCACGTCCGACACCTACCGGGTGGCCGGCGTCGCCTGGTCGGTCGCGCAGCAGTCGGCGACCATCGCGGCCATCATCGGAGCCGCGCTGGCGATGTCGGTGATCTCGCCGGTGGCGACGATCGTGGTGTTCGTGTCGACCATCGGCATGATGCTCGTCATGCGCGTCGTGTCACGCCCGTTGGAACGCCGCGGCTTCGCCGAGCAACGGGCGGCGACCGAGGCCGGAGCGGTGGCCGCCGACTTCATGAGCGGGTTCCGAGTGCTCGTCGGCATCGGCGGGCGGGCTGAAGCCGTGCGGCGATATGACGCCGCCAGTGATGTCGCACGACGCGCTGCGACGGCCGCCGGGCGGTCCCTCGCCCTCTTCGACGCCGTGAGCGGCACGCTGGCGGCGTTCGTCATGGCCGCACTCGTCGGCCTGTCCGCGTGGTTCGCCGCGGAGGGTCGGATCAGCATCGGCGAACTCGTGACGGTGCTCGGCCTCGCGCAGTTCATCAGCGGATACCTCGCACAGGCGGGATCATTCCCGTCCAACTGGATCCACAAGCTCGCCTCCGCCAAGCGCTTGGCAGCGGTCGTCGACGCCGACGACCTGCTCGAAGCGGGCGGTCGGCTGGACGAGACGTCCGATTCCGGCCCTGCGACCGACGTCGTGCTGTCCTTCCACCCCGAACACCAGGACCGACCGGTGGACGTCCGTGCTGGTGAACTGCTCGGCGTCCGGCCGCCCGACAGCGACACGGCGCGCGCCCTCTCCCGTCTGCTCGGCATGCGGACCCCCGCCGAGCGCGGCAGCGTCTCGCTCGCCGTCGACGGCAGACTCGTCGACCAGCTGGACCTCGACCCGGTGGCGTACCGCCGTCGTGTGGTCGCGCCACCGCATGGCCAGCGCATCATGAGCGGCACCCTGGCGGAGGCGGTCCGCGGTCATGACGTGACCGGCGACCCGGATGCGGTGTTCGTCGGCATGGCGGCGCTCGACGACGCGGTCGTGCAGCTCGGCGGCTGGTCGTCACCGGTCGGTGAGGCGGGCAGACGGCTCTCCGGCGGGCAGCGCCAGCGCGTCGGCATCGCCAGGGCGCTCCATGCCGGTGCGGACGTGCTCGTCCTCGACGAACCGACGTCGGCCGTCGACGTCCTCACGGAGACCCGCATCGCCCGAGCACTCGCGGCGCACGACGGCACCGTCGTCGTCATCACCACCTCGCCGGTCCTGTTGAACGCCTGCGACAGGGTCGTCGAGCTCACTCCCGGTTCGGAGACCCGCCATGACTGATCCCGCCACGGAGCCCACCACCGCCGAGATGCTCCCCGTCGCCGAGGGCTCCCGCGTCCGAACCGTCGTCGATGCCCTCCTCCAACGACACCGCGGACGGACCGCCGCCGTGGTGGTCCTCTTCCTCGCAGCCGCCGCACTGGGTGTCGTGATGCCCGCGTGTCTCGGGCGGATCGTGGACGCCGTCGCTTCCGATGCCGGGCTGAGCGTCATCTCAGGCTGGGTGGCCGCAGCCGCCGTCGGCGCTGTCGGGGCCGTCGCGGTGACGCTGTGGGCGACTCGGGTGCTCACGGGGCTGGTGCAGGACCTGCTCGCCGAACTGCGCGAGGATGTGTTCGCCTCGGCCATGCGGCTCCCGGTGAGCACCGTCGACGACGGCGAGCGTGCCGATCTCCTGTCCCGGGTCACCGGCGACGTCGACGCGGTCGCGGAGGCCGGCGGAAACGTCGCCCCGACACTGCTCTCCGCCGGGTTCGCGATCGGAGTGTCGGCCGTCGCCCTGGCAGCCGTCGACCCGTGGCTCGCGCTCGCCGGTCTCGCCTCGGTGCCGTGCTACGTCCTCGGGACCCGTGCGTTCCTCCGGCGATCCCGAGTGGTGTTCCGCACGGTCCGGATTCGCGAAGCGTCGCGCAGTCAGGCCGTGCTGGACGTGGTCGACGGCGCGGAGACCCTCGCAGCGTTTGTGGGCACGGACCACGCGCTCGAACGTGTCCGGGAACGCGCGGCCGCCTCCATCGACGCGCAGATCGAGGGCGTGCGGGTCGCGAACCGCTTGTTCCGATGGATCAACTCGGGTGAGCTCATCGGACTGTCCGCGATCCTGGCGACCGGCTTCCTCCTGAACCTGCAGGGAACGATCACCGTCGGGCTCGTGACCACCGCCGCGCTCCTGTTCCACCGGCTGTTCGATCCGGTCGGCCGGCTCATCTTCGGGCTCGACGACATCCAGCGGGCCACGGTCGGGCTGGCTCGGCTCGTCGGGGTCATCGACCTCGCAGCAGCGTCGTCCGCGATGCCGGAGTCGCCCTCACCCGTCGGCGGTGCCGCAGACGGTGTCACCGCACCGCCGGCGATCCGAGTGCGCGACCTGACGTTCCGGTATCCGACCACGGACCGTGGGATCGCGGAGGTCACCATCGACGTACCGCCCGGTACGACCACAGCGCTCGTCGGCACGTCCGGCTCGGGCAAGAGCACCCTGGCGCGGGTCGTCGCCGGACACCATCCCGCGACGTCGGGGCGGGTGCTCGTCGGCCACACCCCGTACTACCTGTCGCAGGAGCTCCACCACTTCCGTGGCTCGATCGCCGACAACCTCCGACTCGGGGCTCCGCACGCCAGCCGGGACGAGATGGTCTCGGCGCTCCGTGCCGTCGGGGCCGAGTGGGCAGTCACCGCGTTGCAGGACGACCCGGCGGCGGACCCGACCGGGTCGAGGCCGTCGCCCCTGCCGCTCGACGAGGGGCGGATCCAGCAACTCGCGGTCGCTCGGGCGTTCCTCGCGGACCCGGCGATCGTGATCCTCGACGAGGCGACAGCCGACGTCGGGCTGCACCATCGCGACGCCGTCGAAGCGGCGATCGCCGTCCTCCGGACGGACCGCACCGCGCTGCTCATCGCGCACCGGTTGGAGCAGGCCGCCACCGCCGACCGGATCGCGGTCTTCGCGGACGGTCGGATCGTCCAACACGGCACGCACGCGGAACTCCTCGCCTCCCCCGGCCCCTACCGCGAGTCCTGGCTCGCGCACAGCCCGCATCCTACCCAGCACACCGAACCGACCCGAGAGGCCGAGACGCCATGAAGATCCACCGCGGCATCGTGACCGTAGCGACACCCCTGAGTCCGAACCTGATCCGCATCACCCTCGGCGGTCCGGGCGTCGAGGACTTCGTCAGCACCGGCACGGGTGATGAGTACGTCCGCGTGTTCTTCCCCCACGGCGCCGACCCGACGGACGTCTCGCTCCCGGTACCGGCAGGCGACTGGTGGGAGACGCCGGAGGGCTCACCGCAGGCACCGATGCGGACCTACACGATCAGCGCTGTGCGGCAGGACCCCGTCGAGATCGACATCGACTTCGTCGTGCACGAGGCCGGGGTCGCGCGGCCGTGGGCGGCTCGCGCCCAGCCCGGACACGTGCTCGGCCTGAACTCGCCCACCGGCCTGTACGCGCCGCCCGCCGGCATGGATTGGCAGGTGCTCGTCGCGGACCTCACCGGTCTTCCCGCAGTCAAGCGCATCGTCGCACAAACACCGCCCGGAGTGCGGACCCGCGTGGTGCTCGAGGTACCGAGCGAGCAGGATCGGATCGCGATCGAGACGAACGACGACGTGACGGTCACCTGGGTGGTAGGCGGCAACGGACACGGCCCGAGTGCGCTGGGCCGACTCGTCCGGAGTGTCGTGGACGAGCGCCTCCCGCTCGATCAGGGCTACATCTGGGTGGCGGGTGAGACGGTGGCCCTCCGCGACGTGCGCAAGTATCTGCGCAAGGAGCTCGGGCTACCCGCCACCCGCTTCAAGGTGGTCGGGTACTGGACGCCGATCACCGCCTGGGACGAGAAGTTCGCCGCCCTCCCGGCGTCCGTCCAACAGGAGCTCGACGCGATCTGGAGCGCCGTGGAGGACGCTGAACCGGAGGACGTGCAGATCCGGTTCGAGGAGCAGCTCGACCGCCTCGGCCTCTGACCGAGGTGGGGCCCGCCGCCGGAGGGCCGTCCTCCGGTTCGAGTCCGTTCAGCCGCGCGGTGGTTCGACGGACGAGCGCGACACCACCGGCATCGGGACGAGCACCGGCTCGCCCGATGCGCCCTCGAGCAGGAGTTTGACCGCACGACGGCCCATCTCCTCGTGGGGCAGCGCGATGGTCGAGAGCTCCGGGCGCAGATAGGAGGCGACCTCGTCGTTGTCGAACCCGACGACGGAGACGTCTCCGGGCACGGACAGACCGAGTTCGGCCAACGCTTGATAAGCACCGAAGGCGAGACGGTCGTTGAGGCAGAGCAGGGCCCGGACGTCGTGCCGACGAGCAAAGAGTTCGTGCACCGCGCGATAGCCGTGCTCGGGCTCCCAGACCGGGATGGACTCCTCCGCCACGAAGGTCAGGCCGCGCTCCCGCATCGCCCCGCGGATACCGGCCACCCGGGCCTCCACCGTCGCGGAACGGAAGCGGTCCCGCTCCACTTCGTCGTTCTGCCCGATGAGCGCGATGCCCGCTGAGTGACCGTGGTCGAGGAGCAGTTCGATCGCTGCGCGTCCGCCGGCGAACTCATCCGGGAGGACGGAGACGGGGTGATGCGAATTCGTCGCATTCAGCATGACGACCGAGGTCGAGGTCGGAAGCTCGGGAACGAAGAACTCGCGCGATCGCATGGTCGCGAAGATGATGCCGTCGACCTGTCGATCGAGGACCGCGCCGATCGCCTCGGCCTCCCGTCTGGGATCACCGCCGGTCTCGAGGAGGAGGATGACGTGGCGAGCCTCCTCGGCGGCCTCGAGAGCGCCCTTGATCAGTCCACCGGCGTACCGTGTGGTGGCGATCTCGTCGGAGATGAACCCGATCGTGCGGGTCTTGTCCGTCCGGAGTCCGCGGGCGGCCACGTTCGGCCGGTAGTGGAGCGCCTCGGCGGCGGCGAAGACACGATCATGAGACTCCTTCGACAGCCCGGTCTCCGGACGACCGTTGAGGATCATCGAGGCCGCAGTGATCGACAGCCCCGCCTCTCGCGCGACATCCGCCAGCGTCACCCTGTTTCGAGCCATCGCTACTCCCCTCGGTTCCTGTCTCCGACCCGTCCATCAGATCACACTTGACAAACCTTGGGCCTCCGCAGAACATTACTCCTATCTAAAACCTTTTAGTGACGAACTACATGGATTTAGGTAGGCCGGTCCGGTTGCCCGCTCGTCCCCCTCAGGCGCGCGGCCGGGTCGGGTCGACGCGCTCGGCGCACGTCACAGCACTGCACCTTCGACAAAGGAGTCTCCTCATGTTCACCCGTCCCTCCCGTCGGGGAGTCGTCCGCTCAGCGGTCGCCCTCGCCTCGCTCGCCGCGGCCTCCGCGCTCGCCCTCACCGGCTGCGCTCCAGGCGGCTCGGCGCCCGCAGCCTCGTCATCGGTCGACGTCAGCACCACGCTGACCAAGGACAAGGTCGAGCTCACCATCGCCGACGAGACCGGCTTCCCGGTCACCGAGAAGCTGGCCGACGAGTTCACGAAGCAACACCCGAACATCACCTTCAAGATCAACCGCGACACCTTCGCGAACCTCACGGCGAACGCGCCGAAACTCCTCGCGAGCGACACCCCGCCCGACCTCATCAGGCTCCCGACCATCGGCGACACGGTGAAGGACGGCCTGCTCGCCAATCTCGACCCGTACTCCGAGGCCTACGGCTGGGACGCCTGGTCCGAGTCGCAACTCGCGCCGCTGCGGGTCGACGCCGACGGCATCCGCGGCAAGGGATCGCTGTACCAGCTCGGCCTCGGCTACAGCGTGACGGGCATCTACATGAACCTGAAGCTGGCCAAGCAACTCGGAATCGACGCGCCGCCGGCGACGCTCGGCGAACTCGAGGACGACTTCGCCACCGCGAAGGCGGCCGGGGTCCTGCCGATCATGGCGGGAGACAAGGACGGCGTCGTCAACTTCGTCATCCAGGCGGCCATGAACCAGTACGGCGACAAGGCCGAGATGTCGGACTGGATCTTCAACAAGCCCGGTGCCACGTACGACACGAAGGGCAACGTCCAAGGCGCTGAGCTCATCCGGAGCTGGGCCGACGCGGGATACTTCCCGAGCGACATCAACGCGATCGACTACGCGTCGTTCGTGAGTCGGTTCCAAGGCGGCGAGGGACTCTTCACCTTCAACGGCAACTGGGCCGCAGCGGACACGCAGGCGAAGATGGGTGACGACGTCGACTTCTTCCTCGTCCCGCCGGTGAAGGCGGGCGGCGATCACGTGGCCATGGGTGCTGCCAACTCCTTCTCGGTGGCGGCGAAGTCCAAGCACCTCAACGAGATCGTGTACTTCCTCAACTGGATCCACACGGACGAGGCAGCCCGCCAGATCGTCGTGGACGTCACCGGAGCCGCTCCTGGAGGCGACCCCAGCCAGGCGCTGCCCACCGTGCCGGCCGGTTCCCTCCTCGAGGACGCCCTGAAGATGTCCGCGCAGATCGGCGCCGAGAACGGTCAGGTGGACTTCATGTCGAACGCGACCGCCGGTATCTACGCGGGCGCCATCATCCCCGAGTCCCAGCTGCTCGTCACGAGCAAGATCACCGGCCAGGACTTCGTGGACGCCGTCCAGGACTTCTACACCAAGGAACTGGCCGGCTGAGCACCATGACCCGCAATCGACCGATCCTCTGCGTGCGGCTCACGCACGCCGACCTCCGACGTGGGCTGCCGGCATGACCGGCACGATTGCACCCCGTCGGGCCCGCGGACGCACCGCGGCCCGGCGGGCGGTCCTCATCGGGTGGCTCTTCACCATCCCCGCCCTGCTCGCCTACATCGGGTTCGTCGTCTATCCGCTGTTGACGGGCGTGCAGTACTCCTTCTACCGATGGAACGGCGTCGGTCCGTCCGAATGGGTCGGGTTCGCGAACTACCTGCGGGTGTTCACCGACCCCGACCTGCTCGGGTCCATCGGCAACGCGTTCATCCTCATCGTCTTCTTCACCGCAATCCCGGTGTCCGCTGGGCTCGTTCTCGCCAACCTGATGCGGTCCATGCGTCCCGGCCCGTTCTCCACGGTGTCACAGACGATCCTCTTCCTCCCGCAGATCATCCCGCTCGCGGCAGCCGGTATCGCCTGGTCCTGGATGTACGCGCAGACGGGAGCCGTGAACCAGATCCTCGGCGCCGTCGGACTCGGCGGTCTGGCGCGTCCGTGGCTCGGTGACTTCCAGACGGCGCTGCCCGCGGTCGGACTCATCGGCTCGTGGGTGCTCACGGGCCTCTGCACCGTCCTGTTCCTCACCGGTATCGGCAAGATCGACTCGTCCCTGTACGAGGCGATCCGCTTGGACGGCGCCGGCTGGCTGCGCGAGTTCACCACCATCACCGTGCCGGGCCTGCGTCAGGAGATCTCCGTGCTCGTGACGATCACGGTCATCGCCGCACTCAGCAGCTTCGACATCATCTACACCACCACCCTCGGAGGCCCCGGCCGTTCGACCCTCGTCCCCGGCATCTCCATCTACCGCATCGGGTTCACCCAGAGCGACGTCGGCCTCGCCTCGGCGTTCGGCATCGTCCTCATGGTGCTCGTCCTCGCCTGCGTCCTCCCCCTGCAGCGTCTGGCGAAAGTGAGCGATCGATGATCACCTCGAAGACCGAAGTCATCCTCGGCCGTGCCATCCTGGTCGTCGTCCTCGTCCTCACCGTCCTGCCCCTCCTCAACATGATCTCGGCGGCCCTGCAGCCTGCAGAGGTGAACCCGACGGGGCTGACCTGGCCCACCGACCCGCAGTGGGGCAACTTCGTCCTCGCGTTCGAGACCGGCCACGTGTGGCAGCTGATGGGCTCCAGCGCACTGATCGTCCTCGGCGTCGTACCGGTGAGTCTGCTGTTCGCGACTCTGGCAGGGTACGCGCTCGGCAACCTGCGGATTCGAGGTGGAGGCTTCGTGTTCGTCTTCCTCATCGTCGGACTCACGATCCCGTTCGAGTCGCTCATCATCCCGCTGTACTACGAGATCCAATCGCTCGGACTGCTGAACACGCAGTGGGCGATCATCCTGCCGCTCATCGGCCTGTTCATGCCGTTCAGCGTGGTCTGGATGCGAGCACACTTCGTGCGGATCCCTTCCGAACTCTCGGAAGCGGCTCGGGTCGACGGGGCGACGACCTGGCAGGAATTCGTGCGCATTCAACTACCGCTCGCCCGCCCGGCGCTGTCGGCACTCGCCATCCTCCTGTTCCTGTGGACCTGGAACCAGTTCCTCCTGCCGGTGGTGCTCGTGTCCGACCCGCTCAACCGGACGGTCGCCGGCGCTCTCACGTTCTTCCAGGGGCAGTACAGCAACAGCATCCCGCTGCTGAACGCGGGCGCGCTACTCATCGTCGTCCCGACGATCCTCGTGTTCGTCGTCTTCCAGCGCCAATTCATCACCGCGTTGCTGCAGGGCGCCGTCAAGGGCTGACCCCATGACGGCTCCGCACCAGCGCCCTGAATCAACCCACTCCTTCCACGATCGGCTCCGTACATGACCTTCGAACTCGACGACCACTGGGTGTGGGACTTCTGGTTCGCCGACGACGGCGACACCTTCCACCTCTTCTACCTGCACGCGCCGAAATCGCTCGGCGACCCCCAGCGACGGCACCGCAACGCCCGGATCGGACACGCGACCTCGGAGGACCTGCGGACGTGGACCGATCTCGGACCGGTCCTGTCGCCGGGCGAGCCGTCCGCCTTCGATGGGACGGCGACCTGGACCGGCAGCGTCGTGCTGGGGCCGAGCGACCGCTGGTACCTCTTCTACACGGGCTCGCGGTTCCTCGACGCGGAGAGCCACGCGAACATCGAGACGGTGGGCGTCGCGACGTCGAGCGACCTGCACACCTGGTCGAAGCAGGACGGCCCCGTCCTGGCTGCCGACGGCCCGTGGTACGAACGACTCGGTGACGGCAGCTGGCCGGAGGAGGCGTGGCGCGACCCGTGGGTGTTCGCCGATCCGGCCGGTGACGGCTGGCACATGCTCGTGACCGCCCGGGCGAATCGCGGTCCGGACTCGGACCGCGGCGTCGTCGGACACGCGGTCTCCCATGACCTCAGCTCGTGGCGTCCCGCTCCCCCGTTGAGTGAGCCCGGTGCCGGGTTCGAGCATCTGGAAGTCCTGCAACCGATCGAGACGGCGGAGGGCTGGTCCGTCCTGTTCTCCTGCGACACGTCGATGCTCGCCGGCTCGCGCAAGGTGTCCGGAGAGACGGGAGGGGTGTGGATCGCTCCCGCGGCGGGCCCTGCGGGACCGTTCTTCCCCGAGGACGCGAGGCTCATCCTCGACGAACGGCTCTACAGCGGGCGCATCATCACGGACCGATCAGGTAGGCAGGTGCTGCTCGCGTTCGTCAACCAGGACGACGACGGTCGGTTCGTCGGGACGATCAGCGACCCGCTGCCGGTCGAGGATCTCCTCCCACCACGACCGGAACCCCCGAAGCCTCGACGTGCGACCATGGACGAGGTGGGCTCATGACGGTCACGGTGCACGGCCTGGTCTCCCCCGGCTTCGAGTCGGTCGCCGCCTCGTTCGAGCGTGCCTTCGACGGCCAGCCGACGATGGGTGCCGCGCTCGCCGTCCGTCACCGTGGCGTGTCCGTCGTCGACCTCTGGGCCGGGACCACCGATGCCGCGGCCTCCATCCCGTGGCGCGACGACACACTGAGCGTGGTCTTCTCCTGTACGAAGGGTCTGATGTCGCTGTTGGCGGCGCGGCTCGTGCAGGAGGGACGGCTCTCCTACGATGCACCGGTTGTCGAGTACTGGCCGGAGTTCGCGGCTGCGGGCAAGTCGGCGGTGCGCGTGCGGGAGCTGCTCGCGCATCGGGCAGGGCTCTCCGCACCACGCATCCCGCTCACCCCCAGCGAGCTGCTCGAATGGGACACGGTCACCGGGCGACTCGCGGCGCAGGCGCCGCTCTGGGAGCCGGGAGCCGGATACGCCTACCACGCGATCACCCACGGTTGGCTGATCGGTGAGGTCGTCCGCCGAGTGACGGGGATGAGCGTCGGAGCGTCGTTCCAGGACCTGGTCGCGCGTCCGCTCGGCGCTGACGCGTGGATCGGTCTGCCCCCCTCCGAACACGGGAGAGTCGCCACCATGCTCGTCGGCGACTCGCTCGCGGAGCTGACGCGGGTCCAGGCGGCGGCCCGGGCACCGGGCGTCGTCGATTGGTCGGAGCAGGCGATGACGCTCGGCGGTGCTCTGCCGCCCGAACTCGTCGGCCCGGAGGCCGGGTTCAACCGACCCGAGGTCCAGGCGGCGGAGATTCCCGGCGCCGGAGGGATCGCCAGCGCCCGGGCCCTGGCCGCAATCTGGTCGGCCTCGTTCCGCGAGACCGACGGCGTCCGGTTGCTCGACGTGCCCACCATCGCCGCGGCCACCGCCGTGCAATCGTCCGGTCCGCCCGTCTGGGAGGTTCCCGGGCCGTGGCCGGCCTGGGGTATGGGGTTCCAGCTCGACAGCGAGGCCCGCCACTACCTGTCGTCGAGCAGCTTCGGGCACGACGGTGCCGGCGGACAGGTCGCGTTCGCCGATCCACGCCAGGACATCGGGTTCGCATTCTTGACGAATCAGATGGAGGGCGTCGGCGACGTGCGCGCCACGGCGATCATCGACGCCTTGCACGAGTCCCTCACCGGCACCGTTCGTTGACACGGATCGCTTCGCGACAATGGTCGGCTGATCGGGGCCAGGTCGATTCCGCCCCGATCAGCGCTCGACGATCACTCGAGCAGGCTCGGCGAGGCGATCCACACCGTCGACGCTCCGGCAATCTCCCCGTCCACGAGCGCGCCGAGCACGACCGGTCCGGCCTCCGCGGGGAGGGGGAACGGCGCGGTGCCGAAGTTCGTCACGACCTGCCAACCGTTCGGCCGCACGAATCGGACGACGTCGGGCCTCCCCGTTTCGATCCACTCGAGGCGCTCCTCGGTCTGCAGCAGTCGTCGCAGCCGGAGTGCCTCGCGGTAGAGCGAGAGCGTCGAGGTCGGATCCGCTGCCTCCACGTCGACCGCGTACTCGGCGAACCAGGCCGGTTGCGGCAGGTGCGCGACCGCACCTCCGAAGCCGAAGGCCGGTCCGTCCGCCGACCACG
This sequence comes from Plantibacter sp. PA-3-X8, assembly GCF_003856975.1. Lineage (NCBI taxonomy): Bacteria > Bacillati > Actinomycetota > Actinomycetes > Micrococcales > Microbacteriaceae > Plantibacter > Plantibacter sp. PA-3-X8. Next base: position 2,771,432 of record NZ_CP033107.1, on the reverse strand, counting down.
GCAACGGCACGCGGCAACCGTCGCGGCCCAGCCCGTCGTACTCGCCGCCGCGGAAGAACGCGGGGTCCTGACGCTGCTCCGCCGTGATCGCGGCGACCTCCTGCAGGCCGAGCTCCTCCCCCTGGTAGAGGTAGGTGCTGCCGGGAAGTCCGAGGAGCAGGAGCGTCGCCGCTCGCGCGCGTCTGAGCCCCTGGTCGCGATCGATGTCGGCCTCAGGTCCGCCCGCTGCGACCCACTCGGTGCCCTGCTTCACCGGGCGCCCGGCCAGGGGTGAAAGTCCGTACCGCGTGGCGTGACGGGTCACATCGTGGTTGGACAGCACCCACGTCGTCGACGACCCCGTCTCCGCCGCCTGTGCCAGGTTGTCGGTGATGACCGTGCGGAACTCGTCGGCATCGAAGTCCGCCTCGAGCAGGTCGAAGTTGAAGGCCTGGCCGAGTCCCTCGGCCGATGCGTACTTCGCCCGGCGCTCAGGTGAACTCACCCACGCTTCGGCGACCGCGGTGCGCGGCGGGTCGTACTCCTCGAACACCCGCCGCCATTCCGCGTAGACCTCGTGCACGTCGTCGCGGTCCAGGAGCGGATGGTTGCCGTCCTGCGGCATCAGTTCCAGTTCAGCACGACTCGGCAGCGGCTCGGTGAGGTCCTTCGTGAGCATGTGCGCGACGTCGATCCGGAAGCCGTCCACGCCCCGATCCGACCAGAACCGCAACGTCTTCAGGAAGTCGGCGCGGACCTCGGGGTGGTCCCAGTTGAGGTCCGGCTGTTCGGTGGCGAAGTTGTGGAAGTACCACTGGCCGTCCTCGACTCGCTCCCAGGCGGGGCCACCGAACACCGACTCCCAATCGGTGGGCGGTTCCTCCCCCGATGCGCCCTTCCCCTCGCGGAAGACGTACCGGTCGCGAGCCGCCGACCCGCGGCCGGCGGCGAGCGCCTCCTGGAACCACTCGTGCAGATCCGAGGTGTGGTTCGGCACGATGTCCACGATGACCCGGATCCCGCGCTCGTGCAGGGCGGCGATCAATTCATCGAAGTCCTCCAACGTGCCGAGCCGCGGGTCGACGTCGCGGTAGTCCGCGACGTCGTACCCGCCGTCGGCCAGCGCCGAGGGGTAGAACGGACTGAGCCAGATCGCGTCGATCCCGAGCTCGGCGAGATAGTCGACCCGGGAGCGGATGCCCGGCAGGTCGCCGAGACCGTCCCCGTCCGCGTCGGCGAAGCTCCGCGGGTAGATCTGGTACACGGCGGCCTGACGCCACCAGCTGGCGGCGGCCGTCTGCTGGGAGTCGGTCAAGTCGGTGTCGGTGTCGACGAGTAGTGCGTCGGTCATGACGGCGTGGTCCTCGGTCTCTCTGGTGGTGGATGTACCTGGTGTCGGTCCGTCGGTCGAACGGGTCACCCCTTGACGGCACCCTGGGTGACGCCCGACATCACCCAACGCTGCGCGAACAGGTAGGCGATGATCGCGGGGGCCATCGCCATCAGGTACGAGGCGAAGGCGACGTTGTAGTTGCTGCTGAACTGGGTCTGGAAGAGGTTCTGCCGCACCGGGAGGGTCTGGAGTCCCGCGTCCGAGATGATCAGCGACGGCATCATGAAGTCGTTCCAGGCGTAGAGGAACGCGAAGATGCCGACCGTGGCGCTCATGGGAGCCAGGAGCGGGAAGATCAGCTTCCAGAACGTCTGCCAGGTGCTCGCACCGTCGATGCGCGCACTCTCCTCGAGTTCGATCGGGATCGATCGCAGGAACGCCGTGAACAGCAGCACGCTGAAGCTCAGCTGGAACATCGTGGCGAGGATGATCACGCCGAACGGGTTGTCGAGTCCGACACGACCGGTCAGCTGGATCTGCGGCAGGGCGACGACCGGGAACGGGATGAACATCGCGGCGAGCAGGTAGAAGAACGAGAAGCGGAACAGTCGGCGATCCCAGTTGCGCACGATGGCGTACGCAGCGAAGGAGGCGAGGATGATGGTCGCGACCACGGTCCCTGCGGTGACGAGGAGCGACATCGCGAAGCCGACCGGGAACTTCGTGAGCGTCCACGCCTGGACGAAGCCGTCGATGCTGAACGGTGCCGGGAGCGAGAAGGCGTTGCCGTCGACCGACTGGGTGTCGGTCTTGAACGCCATCGAGATCGTCACGTAGAGCGGCAGGAGGACGGTCACGGCGCAGAGCAGCAGGATGATCGTCGTCGACCAGCTCACCCGCTCTCCCCTGGTCCGCTGCTTCGGGGTGGCGTTCGCCGTGGTGATGGACTGGGTGCTGAGCACGGTTGGCGTGGCCATCAGAGTGCGTTCCTTCCGCGCGTCGCCGAGAGTTGCACGAGGGCGATGATGATCGTGATGATGAAGAACAGGGTGGCTGTGGCCATCTGGTAGGCGTAGTCACCGGTCTGGAACCCGCGGATGATCGTCATCGAGATGCTCCGCGTGGAGGTTCCCGGGCCACCGTTGGTCAGGCCGACGATGATGTCGTAGGCGTTCAGGTAGTTCTTGAAGCCGAGGATCACGTTGATCACGACGTATCCCATCACCAGCGGCAGGGTGATCCGCAGCAGCTGCTGGCGCTTGTTCGCGCCGTCGAGCGACGCTGCCTCGTAGACGTCGCCGGGGACCGCGAGGAGACCAGCGATGTAGATGAGCAGCGTGCCGGGGATCGACTGCCAGGCCGTCACGATCACGATGCCGAGCCAGGCCAGGTCCGGGTTGGAGAGGATGCTCGTCTCGAGGAACGGGATCCCGAGCGCCGAGCCGGCGGCCGGCACCGAGTTCATGAAGAGGAACTGGAACACGTAGGCGATGATGATGCCCGAGATGACCATCGGGATGACGAAGATCCCGCGGAGCCCCATCTTGAAGCGGATCTTCGCGGTCAGGCCGACCGCGAGCAGGAACGCGATGACGTTCACCGCGATGACCGTCACGAGCGAGAACCCGAAGGTGAAGAGGAAGCTCGTGAGGATGGCCGGGTCGCTGAACGCGGCGATGTAGTTCGTGAAGCCGATGAACTCCCAGTCGCCGATCCCGATGGAGTCGGTGAAGCTGAAGAAGATGCCGACGACGCCGGGGAGCGTGATCGCGAGTGTGAACAGGATGACGGCTGGGAACAGGAAGAAGTAGTAGATCGGTTCGACCCGTTTGGTGCTGCGTCGGACCTTCGGGTTGCCCCCGGTCACGATCGATGTGGTGGCGCTCATTCGGAACCCTCCTTGCTCGTGACGGGCGGCTGTCGGAACGCGAGTCGTGCCCAGTCCGCGTCCATGGTGCGGAGCATCGACGCCGCGTCGGTGCCGAGGACCAGCGACTGCGCGTAGTTCTCGGTCGGGATGGCGCGAGGGTTGAGCACGCCCGGGCCCTGGTAGAACGCGCCGGCGTCGTAGTACGGGATCATGCCCGCGACGCGCGGGTCGTCGGGAGCCTTGCCGTCGTCGGTCGGGACGAACCCGAGCTGCGACTCGTTGTAGGCCTGGATGACCTCCGGCTGGAAGAGGTACTCGAGGAAGTCGCGGGCACCCTCGGGATTCTTCGCCTCTTCGGGGATGATGGTGACGAGGTCGAGGTTGACGCGAACCTTGAGGTCCTGAGGGTCTTCGGTCATCGGCAGCGGGAAGGTCCCGAGGTCGAGATCCGGTGCGGTCAGTGCGATCTGGCTGAACGCCCACGGGCCCTGCAGGTACATGGCGCCCTCACCCTCGGCGAAGGCGACGTTGCCGGCGTCGTAGGTGCGACTCGGCGCATCGGCCTGCGTGTACTCCTTGGCGAGCAGCTGCATCTTCTCGACGGGCTCCAGGAAGTCCTTCTCGAAGGAGACCGGAGCATCCGGTCCCACCTCGGTGCCTTCTTTAGCGAGCCGGTCGTAGAAGTCCGGGATGTCGACGGCGCCACCGACCGAGTAGTCGAACCAGCCCTGGTTGGCGGTCCAGGCATCGGCGAACGTCGCGTAGAACGGCGCCACGCCGGCCGCCTTCAGCGTGTCGGAGACGGCGATCAGTTCACTCCACGTCGTCGGCACCTCGAGGCCGTACTCGGCGAAGATCGTCTTGTTGTAGATGACCGAAGCGGCCATCACCGAGTAGGGCAACGCACTCGTGCGTCCCTCGCACACGCCGTACTGGTCGAGCAACGGCTGGAGGTCGTCGCGGATGGACGCCGCCGCTGTCGTGTCGGACAGGTCGGAGAGCGCGCACCGTTCGACGAAGCGCGACACCTCGTGGTTGTAGTTCGAGAGCATGAGGTCCGGCGGGTTGCCACGGACGAAGCTCGCCGCGAGCGGATCGGGCCCCGAGGTGTCCATGACGACCTCGTACTGCTGCTGCGAGGCGTTGTAGTCCGCGACGGCCTGGTTCATGAAGGTGAACGCCTCACGCTTGCTGAACGTGAAGTGGATGGTCTCCCGGCCATCACTCGAGCAACCGACGAGGACGCTGGCCAGGAGCGCCACCCCCGCCACTCCGGCCGTGGCGCGTATCGCGCGTTTCAGTGGGTTCGACATCATTGTCCTTCCGCGGAGCCCTCGATGGATCCGCTGACTAAATACCGAGAGTAAATCAACTGATGACGGAAACTCTGCCATCCGTTCGACGTCTGGTCAAGCACCGGTTCCATCACGACATCCACGGGTCGGACACCGTGATCGTTCACGGTTCTGCGCACGGTGCAGTGCCTCCGCGGCACGGTGTCCACGCGGGCCCTCGGATCGTGGATATCGTTGTCGGTCATGGAAGCGACGACGACGGAGCGGGCATCGGAGCCGCGCTCCTCCAGCATCACCGCAGTCCTCGATCACGCCTGGGCGACGTCCGCGTTCACCGCGGCCGACGTCATCACCGCGACCGGGTTGTCACGATCGACGGCGATCACGCTCTCCGACGAACTCATCGGACTGGGTTGGCTGACGGAGCTCGACGACGCACGTCAGGCTGGTGCCGCCTATCGGAAAGGTCGCCCCGCCCGACGCTACGAGCTGCGCATCGACGCCGGGATCGTCGTCGGTGTCGACGCCGGAGCCCACTCCATCACCGCCATCGCTGCAGACCTGCGCGGTCGGGAACTCGCGAGGTCGCACCACACCGTCGATCCGGCGGCCACCGCTGAGGCGCGGGTCGACGCCGTCGACGCGGCGATCGACGAGGTCCTGCGACAGTGCGGACCGAAGCCGCCGCTCTGCATCGTGCTCGGCGTCCCGGCCCCCATCGACGCGCTCGGGCGATCACCCGAGGGCAACGTTTTCTGGGATCGGATGAACCCTCGGCTCGGTGAGCGCATCCGCGACCACGGCTGCGCGGTCGTCACCGACAACGACGCGAACCTCGCCGCCGTCGCCGAGGGCGCGATCGGCGCCGGCGTCGGTGTCGACTCCTACATCACGGTGGTCACCGGTGAGCGGCTCGGAGCCGGATACGTCGTCGACGGTCGTCTCGTCCGCGGTCGCGGCCGGGCGGGCGAGCTGCACCTCCTCGACCTCGTCGACGGCGTCGGTTCGTCGCGAGGCATCGCCGCGCTCCTGCGCGACTGGGGTCGCGAGTACCGCGAGAGCGGCGGGCTCCCGGAGAGCAGCCCGCTCAGCCGCATACCGGTCGCGCAGGTGGATGCGCAGTCGGTCCTCGCTGCGGCGGACCAGGGCGACACGGTCGCGCTCGACCTGGTGCGCCGGATGGGTGATCGCATCGCGCGGATGAGCGCCATCCTGGGCGGGTTGCTCGACGTCGAGCGCATCGTGTTCGCCGGCGGGATCGCTCCGTCGATGTCGCAGCTGCTCGAGGTCGCGTCGGAGCGCATCCCCGGCTACATGAGCGCGGAACCTCCCTTGCTCGTCGCGTCGGAACTCGGTGCCGACATGGTGGCGCAGGGCGCGGTCGCGACCGCGATCGACGACGTGCGTCGCAACGCACTGCGGATCGACCTCGCCCGACCAGTACGCTGACGTCGTAGCCAGCCGGAAGGATCACCATGGCCGATGCGATCGTCCTCATGTCAGGGGGTGCCGCCGTGACCCCGTTCACGGGTCCGGACCATGCCGCCGACTCCGGCCTCGCCGCCGGGAACACCCTCACCGCACTGAGAGCGCACCTGCTCGGGCGGGATATCCCGGTCTTCACCGCACCGGCACGCATCGGTGCCGGGGAGGTGCACGAGGACACGGGTTGGCAGGGGTTCGCCGACGTCCCGATCGTGCTGCCCGCCGAGGTGACCGTCAACGCCGTCGGTGGGATCGACGCAGGCGGGACGAGCCTGGCCGCGTTCCTGCGGTGGTTGTCCGACGAACACGGCTTCGCGAGCGTCGACCTCGTCGCACACTCCATGGGCGGTCTCTTCTCTCGTGCCGCGATCCGCGAACTGCGCGGCTCCGGCCCATCGATCGGCCGGCTCGTCACCCTCGGCACCCCATGGGAGGGATCGCTCCTCGGCGACGTGCTCACCGGCGAGATCTCGGTCCACGACGCCCACGGCGACGAGGGGACCGCGACGATCCTCGAGCGGTCGAGCGGCTATGCCGCCGAGAACTCTCAGGGCGCTGCCGACGAGGTCTCACGCCGGTTCCTGCGCGAGTGGAACACGACACAGGCCGGCTTCCTCGATGGCGTCGCCGTCACCGCAGTCGGGGCGGGTCACTTCCACACGGCAGCCGAGCCGCGACAGCTGTGGCCACACGACGGCCTGGTGGCCCTGAGAAGCGCCCGAGCCGATGACGTCCCGGTCGACGTGCTCCCCCGCGTGGTCCGCCACGCCTTCGAGGACGACGTCCACAGCATCTTCTTCGCCGACGCCTTCGACCTCCCGTGGGAGCGCGCGCTCACCTGGGATCCCGAGGTCTTCGCCGTGGTCGACGAGGCGCTCGCGTCCTGAGTCGGCGTCGATGCCCGTGTGAGCCGACCAGCACTCCGGAATATACCCCCGAGGGGTATCGTTCGACCTCTTGGACGAACCGGAGGAGTGCTCATGAGCGACCAGACCCACCACCACCACCACCACCACCACCACGGCCCAGCAGCCGACAATGCGACCTCCTGGCGGATGGCCGCCACCGCCACCCTCCACTGCCTCACCGGATGTGCCATCGGCGAAGTGCTGGGCATGGTGATCGGCACCGGCCTCGGACTGCACAATCTCGGGACCGTGGTGCTCTCGATCGCACTGGCCTTCGTCTTCGGCTACGCGCTCACGATGCGCGGCGTGCGCCGCGCGGGACTGTCCTGGCGCGCCGCCCTCGGTGTCGCCCTGGCGGCGGACACGGTGTCGATCGCGGTCATGGAGATCATCGACAACACCGCGATGCTCGCCATCCCCGGAGCGATGGACGCCGGCCTCACCAGCGGCCTCTTCTGGGGCTCCCTGGTCGCCGCTCTCGCCCTGGCCTTCATCGTCACCACACCGGTCAACCGTTGGCTGATCGGCCGCGGCAAGGGGCACGCCGTCGTCCACGGACTCCACCACTGAGGCCATGATGGGCCTCCGACCTCGCGGTCTGCGACTGTCATTCGGACGGCGCGGTGTCGTCGACGGGGCCTGCCTGCTTCATCGTCGGCGGAGGTCTCGCAGTGCCTCCGGCGACGGGGTGAGACTGCCGACGATCTCGCCGAGGCTGCTGATGACCGGGTGACGTCGATGCGAAGGCGCGTCCTGGTGACCACCGTCGAATCGCAGGAACCGCACCTGGAGCGCTTCGGCGATCTCCTCGTCATGATTGGTGTCGCCGACCATCAACACGCGCCGGGGATCATGGCCCGAGTCCTCCAACCACGCGGTCACGACATGCTCCTTCGACGCCGCATAGACATTGGTGATGCCGTGGACGTGTGCGAAATGACCGTGCAGCGAGTGGGGAGCCAGCTGACGCTCGAGGGTGACCTCCGGGGTCGCCGAGATGAGGACCTGCTCGACGCCGAGCACGTCGATCGCCGCAAGGGTCGCGCGGGCCTGCGGTTGGAGCGACGCCGATCCCACACCGGCCGCGAACAGCGCGAGGTATTCGTCGGCCGCCTCCAGGAAGTCGGCTGCATCGACACCGAGCCGGGCGTAGAAGGCCCGGATGGGGAAGCCGAACACGGCCCGATACGCCTCCTGGTCGGATATCTCGGCAAGACCGCGCCGCCGGAGAACGGTGTTCATCGCGGCAAGCGCCACCTCGACGTCGTCGAGGAGCGTGCCGTTCCAGTCCCAGCACACCGCGTCGATGGTCGTGGATCCGTTCTCGTGCACGAGGTCGAGTCTCACACGGTCGGCTGACATCGGCCGGATCCGTCGAGGCCGGTGGTTCCTGCTCAGGTAGTGCCGACGCCGGCCGCCAGTCCCTCCAGGACATCCGCGAGTGCCACGGCACCGGCCTCGGCGTCCGCGTCCTCGGCGCGCTCTTCCTGCGAATGGGAGACGCCGGTCGGGTTCCGGACGAAGAGCATCGCGGTCGGCGCGTGCGACGCGAGCACTCCGGCGTCGTGCCCCGCGCCGGTACCGAGCACGGGCGCCTCCGGCAGCATCCGTTCGAGGCGCCCGCGGAGGAACGGGTCGAAGTCGGTCGTGGCGCTGAACGACTCCTCGGTGATCACGGCCTCGCATCCCTCCTCCGCTGCGATGAGCGACAGGCGTTCGGTGATCCCTGCCACGATCGCGGCGGTCACGACGTCGTCGGGATGACGGACGTCGATCCAGAAGTCCACGCTCGACGCGATCACGTTCGTGCCTCCCGGCAACGGGAGCACCCGGCCGACGGTCGCCCGAGCGTCCGGCGTGGCCCGTCCGATCGTGCGGATCTCGGTGATCATCCGCGCAGCCGCGACGAGCGGGTCCCGTCGATCCTGCATGAGCGTCGTCCCCGCATGGTTCCCTTCGCCGCGGATCGACACCCGCCACCGTCCATGCCCGAGGATGCTCGAACCGATCGCGACCGGGCGATCGAGGTCGACCAGCGCCCGCCCCTGCTCGACGTGGAGCTCGACGAACGCGTCGATCGCTCCGAGCCCGCCAGGATCTGGACCAACACCCCGCGGATCGACACCATTGCGGGCGAGGACTTCGGCGAACGTGTCGCCCTCCACGTCGCGCAGGGCCAGCGCCCGCTCCGGACTGATCGCACCGGTGAGGAGACGCGAGCCGAGGCACGCGACGCCGAAGCGCGAGCCTTCCTCCTCCGGGAAGACGGCGACGACGATCGGCTTGGTCGGCTCGACGCCACGTGTCCGCAGGACGTCGATCGCGATCAGCGCCGATGCGACCCCGAGTGGTCCGTCGTAGGCGCCACCGCCTGGGACCGAGTCGAGATGGCTCCCGGTGACCACCGCACCCGCCGTCGAACGTGACGGCACATGCCACCAGGCGCGGATGACCCCGTTGCCGTCGATGTCCACGTCGAGGCCACGGCGCTCGGCCTGACTGACGAACCACTCCCGCAGCTCGAGTTCGGCGGAGGAGTAGACGGGCCTCGAGTAGCCTCCCCGACGCTGATCCCGACCGATCCCCGCGACCTCGTCCAGAAGGGAGACAACGGTGTCGTGCGTCACCGGACGGCTGCCAGGCTCGGCCGGAACATCGCCGGCACAGCGTCTCGGCCCTCGACCAGCGCAAGGGCGTATTCGCCGATGAGCGGGGCGAACTTGGCACCGTGGCCGGAGCAGGGCGCCAGGACCGTGATCCCGTCGACACGGTCGATGACGAAGTCCTCCGTCGGGGTGTTCGTGAACAGGCAGGTCGTCTCGGCATACGGTTCCGGAACGAGGCTCGGGAGGAACTCTCGGACGTAGGCGACGACCCGTCGGCGGTTCGCGTCGTCGACGAGGCCGTCATGATCGGCGGCCGAGGGGATGCGCCTGCCGCCGTTGTACTCGGCGACCTTCTGACCACGCCACTCGGCGTCGCGCCCACCGGGGAGCCCGTAGACCTGCATCCGCTCGAACTTGTGGATGAAGGTGGGCCACACTGAACCGGATCGCGCCGGATCTTCCGCGTCGACGCCGATCCGGTCCCGATACGGGAAGTGGTACGCCTGCTCCTGACTGACCTCGAGGGCCGGGAACGCGTCGAGGAACCCGCCCGGCAGCGCGAGCTTGCCGAGGAGGTCCGGAAGCCAGCCGCCGGCTGCGACGACCACCTGCTCCGCATCGAACGCCCTGCCCCGAGATCCGAGCACCCGGTACCCGGTGGCAGTCCGCTCGACCCGCTCGACCGGCTGATCGTTCAGGACCGTGGCCCCGGCGCGGACGGCGGATTCGAGCATCGCCATCACCGCCTGCTCCGCGTCGATCACGCCGGCTCCCGGGTGCCACAGAGTGGGCGTGTCGAAGCCGATGTCCCAGCGGGCTCTGGCTTCGTCCCGGGAAAGCAGCTCGTGATCGATGCCGTGCTCGGCCAGCACCGACGCGAGGTGCTCCGGGCGACGGGTCGCACCGAAATCGAGCGCACCCGTCTGCGTGATCAGTGGACGCCCATGCTCCAGGCCGAGCTCGTCCCACCCAGACGCCGCCGCGAGGACGAGACGGGTGTAGGACGCCTTCGGGTAGGCATAGCGGAAGATCCGGGCCGATCCGTGGGACGATCCCCACTCGTTGGCCGGGCGACTCCGCTCGAGGACGGTGACGTCGTGCCCGGCCTGGGCCAGGCGCCAGGCCGCCGCAGCACCGGCGAGCCCGGCTCCGATGACGATGACGCTCGTCATGCGCGTGCTTCCTGGTCTTCGTCCTCATAGGCGCGCTCGGCGTGGGCGTGCTCGTCGATGCCGGCGACCTCGTGCTCCTCGGGGATCCGCAGACCGATGGTGATCTGGATCACCTTCGCGATCACCCAGGTGACGATGAACGAATAGGCGAGGACCGCGACGGTCGCGATCGTCTGCACGCCGAGGAGTTCGAATCCGCCGCCGTAGAGCAGACCGGAGCGTCCGTTCGGAGCCGCATCCGTCGCGAACACCCCGATGAGGAGCGTCCCGATGATGCCTCCGACGAGGTGGACCCCGACGACGTCGAGGGAGTCATCGAACCCGAGCCGGAACTTCCACTCGATGGCGAGGCAGCAGACGACGCCCGCGATGGCCCCGATGATGATCGCACCGATGGGCGAGACGGCGCCGCAGGCGGGGGTGATCGCCACGAGGGCGGCGATGATCCCCGATGCACTGCCGAGGCTCGTGACCGCTCCGTGTCGGAGTCGATCGACGATGGACCAGCCGATGAGGCCGGCACAGGCGGCGACGGTGGTGTTGAGGAACACGACGCTCGCCGCATTGCCGGCTGCCAGCGCCGAGCCGGCGTTGAAGCCGTACCAACCGATCCAGAGCAACCCGGCGCCGACGAGGACGAGCGGGCGGTTGTGCGGGCGGAGCTTGCCGCCCCAGTCCTTGCTCTTGCCGAGCACCAGGGCCAATGCGAGCGCCGCGATGCCGGCGTTCATGTGCACGGCCGTCCCGCCGGCGAAGTCGACGGCACCGAGGGTGTTCGCGATCCATCCACCGGTCGCCGTGTCGTTCGAGAAGGCGAACACCCAGTGCGCGATCGGGAAGTACACGAACGTCGCCCAGAGCCCGGCGAACAACAACCACGCGCCGTACTTCATGCGACCGGCGGCGGCACCCGCGACGAGTGCCGTCGTCACCCCCGCGAACAGCAGTTGGAACGCCGCGAAGAGCGCGAGCGGGATGCCGGCATCGGGGTCGTCGACGAGTGCCTGGTCGAGCCCCGCGAACTCGAACGGGTTCCCGATGAGTCCGAGCCCGCCGACGGAGTCACCGAAGACGAGCGAGTACCCGAAGGCCACCCAGAGCAACGCGACGAGGCTGGCCCCGCCGAAGCACATGATCATCATGTTGAGGATGCGGCGGGACGAGACCATCCCGCCGTAGAACAGAGCCAGGGCCGGGATCATGAGGGCGACGAGCGCCGAGCTCGTCAGGATCCAGGCGACGTTTCCAGCGTCCACAAATCACTCCATCGTTCGAGGTGCACAGCGGCCGGGCGGCCACAGCGTCGGGTTCGGGTGGAACAGGTGTCGGTGCTCGATGCCGGTCGGCGTTCAGGCCAGGTCGGGGGCGTCCCAGAGGTTGAGCTTCGTGCCGATCCCCTGCTCGACGGCGTTCTCGTAGATCGTCTTCGCCCACGCGACGTCCTCGACGCCCATCCCACCGACGCTGAAGAGCACCGGCTGCTCGGGGAACTCGCGACCGACGGCGTTCCCGTCGAAGACGTCTCCGATGTTGACCACGCGGGACTCGTCGAGCTCGCCGGTCCCGATGAGGTCCTGCCAGTAGAGGCCGATCATCCCGAACGCGGTCTCGTGCGACGGCGCCGGGTACTCCTCGGCCCACGCCTCGTAGATCTTCTTCGCGTCGGCGATGAGGCGCGCCTTGCCGGAGAGGGTGTACTCCTTGTCCATGCGCAGATTGGCGGGCAGGCTGAGGAAGGCGCCCGGCTTGATCCAGTCGCCGTCGATGAACGGGTAGTTCTCCGAGCCGACCAGGCCGGTGACGGCCTCGGAGACGATGTCCGAGTCGCGCACGGCGGCCTCGACCGTCTCGGCGATCTCGATCGTCGTGAACTGCGGGTAGTGCGCGCGGACGTAGTCGGCGAACGCCTCGGAGGTCGACCGTCGGCGCCCGTGGATGCGGATGGTGTCGAGCGAGGGACGGGCGGTGGTCATGGCGTGCAGGGCGCTCTTGTTCATGGCGCCGGGCCCGATGATGCCGAGCGACTTCGCATCCACCGGTGCCAGGAGCTTCGCGGCGGCTCCCGGCACGGCAGCGGTGCGGTAGGCGCTCTCGAGGTTGCCGGACATGATCGCGTAGGGCGCGCCGGTGTCCTTGTCGTTGAGCACGATGAGGTGGATGGAGCGCGGGAGGCCTCGCTCGCGGTTGTCGACGTTCGACCCGTACCACTTGACACCGGCGGTGTCGAAGCGCCCGCCGAGGTAGGCGGGCATCGCCATGAACCGACGGTCGGCGGCATCCAACGGCATGCCGGGGAACGGTGAGGTGGCGGGGAACCCGATCGGTGCTCCGTGCGAGTTGGCGGTCGGGCCGGCCATCCGGTAGTCACCCTTCGCGACGAGCACCAACACCTCCTCCATGACCTCCATGCAGTGGGCCATGTCTTTCATGCCGGCGGCGATGACCTCCGGTTCGCTCAGGTAGAGCATGTCGATCCGGGTGTTCGGGGAAGCGTCTGCAGTCACGGGTGGTCCTCCAGGTCGGGGTGTGTGGTCCTCAGCGAACACGGTCGCGATCGTCCTGGTCAAATACCGATTCGAACCTCGATTGAGAGCGTTTCGCTCGCAATCTGGACGAAACAGCGCGGTAATACGAGGGTCGTATCGTCGATGGGATGGAGCTCCGCCAGCTGCGCTACTTCCTCGCCGTCGCCGAGGAGCTCCACTTCGGTCGTGCCGCGCGACGGCTGCACATGTCGCAGCCACCGCTGAGCGTCCAGGTCTCACGACTGGAGCAGGAGGTCGGCACCGCGCTGTTCGACCGTTCGACGAGGCGGGTGGCGCTGACCCCCGCTGGACGACATCTCCAGGCGCGGGCACGACACATCGTCGAGGAGCTCGACACGGTCCGGGGTGAGATGCGCGACTTCGTCGACGGTCTCGCCGGGGAGCTCACCGCGGGGTTCGTGAGTTCAGCCAACTACACGGTCCTCCCAGGCGTCGTGCAGCTGTTCCGGGCGAGCCGCCCCGGGGTGACGCTGCGCCTGGTGCCGTTGACCTCGGGCGAGCAGTTCGACCGGCTCCGCGACGGCACGCTCGACGTCGGGATCGTCCGTGACGAGGTCCCGCAGACGCCGTCCGACAGCTCCCCCACGCTCACGACCGAGGTCGTCTTCGAGGAGCGTCTCGTGGCGTGCCTCCCGGTCGGTCATCCGCTGGCGGGCCGACCCGAGGTCACCGCGCACGAGCTCATGGAGGTCCCGATGATCTCCTACCCGCGGGCGCTCATGCCGGGGTTCGTGGACCGCGTCGCGGAGGTCCTCGGCACGTCGAGTCGGACGCAGGTGGTCGAGGAGGTCGTCCATCAGGAGACCGCACTCGGGTTCGTCGCGGCCGGCGTGGGCATGACGATCCTGCCCGAGTCGGTGCGGCAGCTGGTGCCGCCGTCGATCGTCGTCGTGCCGCTCGCCGGGTCGCCGACGACACGCCTGCTGGCCGCTCGTCAGGAACGGACGGACGAGAGCCCGGTCCACGACGCGTTCATCGCGTGTCTCCGCGACGCGGCCGCACAGCTCAGGTGAACGCCCACACGCACACCGCGCGTCCGCCTCCCGTCTCGGCGGCGTAGCCCAGGTGTTCCTGCCCGGCCTGGACAAACGAGTCGCGCCTGTCCAAGCTGGAACCGATGACCGACACCCGCGACGACTTCACCATCCGCCGAGCCACCCCGGACGACGTCCCCCTCCTCCAGGAGTGGAGCTGCGACGAACCGGTCGCCTGGGTCGATCCGGAGCGGCTGACCGCCGAACTCGCGAGTGGGAACTATCGGCCGGAATGGTCGTGGATCGCCGAGCAGGACGGTCGCCCGGTGGCACGAGCACTCTGGTGGGGCCAGGCGGACGCGAACCGGCCCGCCACACTCGACTGCCTCACCACCACGGTCGAAGTCGCGGAGCCCGAACGTGTCGGCGCTGCGCTCATCCGCGCTGGACTGGACGCCTTCGGCGCAGGTCCCGCACTGGAGTTCAATGTCGACGTCTCCCCTGCCTGGGCGGATGACGCCGCCAGCGTGGAAGCGGTGCGATGGCGCCATGAGGCGGCACGCGCGGGTGGATTCTCGCGCACGACCGAGCGGGTCAGTTTCGCGAGGTCCAGCTCCGATCCGGTGCCGGCGCGATCGCAGCGCCTCCGTTTCGTCGCCGCCGCGGACGACGCGTTCCATGAGCTGTTCGCCCTGGTCGCGACCGGCACCCTCGATGCGCACACGCAGGACATGGTCTCGCGCGAAGGGCTCGAGGCGCTCGCGGACGACGATCTAGCGTTCTACCAATCGCTCCCCGGCGAGCGGGACGCCTGGCGGGTCGCAGAGCTGCTCGACGGGACGATCGCGGGATTCATCGTCCCGACGAGGACGGCGTACGACGCGAGCATCAGTTACCTGGGCGTGCTCCCCGAGCATCGCGGACACGGTTACGTGCACGACCTCTTGGCGGAGATGGTCCACGTGCACCACGGGTCGGGACAGGACCGGATCGTCGGCACCACGGATGCCGCGAACACGCCGATGCGTGGCGCGTTCGAACGAGCCGGCTTCTCGGTCACGCGCGTTCGGATCGTGCACGAGCAGTAGGTTCGCCCCGGGCTCGGTTCCGACCGTGTCAGCCGAGCACTGCGACACGGTCGACCGCCGCGCGTGTCAGACCCGCGACGACCGCAGCACGCGGACGACCCCGAAGCAGACCGCGAGCCAGATGATCAGCTGCAAGACCGCAGCGACGAGGAGCGGCAGCACGAACGACCCGCTTTCGGCGGAGGACAGCCAGACCGTCGAGACGACGGTTGCGGCGATCCCTGCGCCCGAGACCGACAGGAAGAGGGTGCGCGTCGTCGCCGCCTCCCGCCGGTCAACGGACTGCGCAGTCGCCGTCTGTGGCTCCGGCGGGCCGCCGGTTCCCGGAGTGACGCCGGACCACACGGAGATGGCGCGGATGATGCGGTTCTCGGAGACCTGCAGCCGGAGCAGGATGACGACGCTCGTCAACGCGACCGCGAACCCGATGAGGACCACGAAGCCATAGAGCGCCCCGCTCTCCCCCACCCAGAACGGACCAAGGACGGTCACGGTCGCGACGGAGAGGGTGGCGGCCACGACGAGTGCCACGGACGAGACGAGCCCGAGCGCCAGGCGGGCCGGGCGACGGTACTCCAGGAGCAGGACCTCCAGAGCGACGTCGCCGACCTCAGCCTGTCGCTGTCCACGCTCGGTGGCACTGATCCACGCTCTCGCCTCAGGTCGGAGCAGGAAGGCGTTCCAGGCTGCCGCCGTGGATGACGCGGCCGAGGGCTTCGAGAGCGCTCGCCTCTGTTCAGGCTGTGGGGGTTGCTCGAGGGGCATGCGACGACCTTACGCTGACGGCGGGGCCGGCGAGATGGGCCCGGCCTGATGCGGTGCGTGTCATCTCACTGCGCATCGATGAAGGTACGGAGCGCCTCGACCCACTGCTCATGCGCATCGAGATGCGCGTCGTGCGATGCGCCGCTGAGATCGACGCGACGGACGCGCCTGCCCCGGCCTGCGAACGTCGCCTTCTGATCCTCGGTGAGGATTCCTCCGCCTGCATAGACCACGAGGGTTTGCACGCCTCGATCGTCGTCTGCATGACGTCCGCGTTGAACCGTGGGACCAACCCGTCGAGGAGGCGTTCGTGCGCAGCCAGGCCGGGAGCGGCCACCGCTAGCCTTACGTCATGCAACGCAGGGGTGTGGGCGCATGACGATCGACGATCTTCTCGCGGAATCAGACGACGGATGGTCTCGTAAACCACGGACCGTGCGTCAGGTGCTGGGAACGCTCGGGGTAGCCATCGGCTGTATGGCCGGCTTCGTCGTCCTCGTCGTCGCGCTACTGGGGTCGTTTCAAGGCAGCTACAGCTCGTTCCTCGAAGGTGACGTGTCCGTCTGCGGCTACGCAGGCGTGGATTCGGTCTGCCAGCAGGAGCTGCGGGAGCAGGTGCGCACCACGATGCACATTCCGCTCGCCGAGGACGTCCGCGTCGAGAAGCTGCGTCGCTACGGGTTCCCCGATCCGATCTATCAGGCCCGGTTGTCGTTCCCGAGCGCCGCCGATGCGAGGGCTGCCGGTTACACCGTGCTGGAGGTGAGACCGAGCGGCTCAGCCATCGTCGTCGTGAAGGCGAACGGCTGACTCCTGACCCATCCTTGCTCGACGGCCGGCGGCGCCGCCGTCACCAGGCCGCGAGCATCCGGTCGGCCGTGCGCAGCGACAACGCCATCTGCGCGAGGCCCGGGTTCGCGGAGAGCGCGCTCGGGAACGTGGAGTTGTCGCAGATCCACAGGTTGTCGATGTCGTGCGATCGACCCTCTCCGTCGACCACGCCGTCACTCGGATCGTCGCTCATCCGGCACGTGCCGAGCGTGTGCGCCGTGCGCGCCAGCACCCTGGTGCTCCGCGCACCGGCCGCCGTCAGGATCTCCGTCATCGTGCGGATGGCGTGGCGGTCGATGGCCTGCTCGTTGTCGCCGGGCGAGAACGAGATGGTCGCACGCGGCAGACCCCATTCGTCCTCCTCCGACGAGAGCTCGAGCCGGTTGCCGTCGGCGGGCAGACAGTCGGCGTTCATCCCGATGCCGGCGTTGTACCGGGACGCGTCGAGCTCGTCGACCAGCTCGGTACCCCAGAGACCGCCGCCGCGCACGAGGGTCGTCGCGTAGTTGAAGGGCATGACGCCGAGGCTCTGCAACAGATACCCTCCTGCGAAGTCCGCACCGTCAGGGCGGACGAAGTCCTCGGTGATGAGCGCCGACGGGTAGCCGCGGTAGCCGCGGATCTGCTCGTCGAACCGCCCCCACACCTGCACCGCACCATGGGCGAGGAAGTTCCGGCCGACCTGACCGCTGGCGTTCGCGAGGTCGTTGTGCAGCAGGAGCCGAGGGGTCTCCACCCCGCCGCCGGCCAACACGAGCACCTCGCAGCGTTGCCGCTTGTCGACGCCGTCCTGGCGATAGACGACGCCGGTCACCCGACCGCGGGCATCCCGCTCGATGGTGTGCACGACGGCGTCCGGACGGATCTCCGCTCCCGCCGCGACCGCCGCCGGCAGGTAGGTGATGGCCGTCGTCGCCTTCGCACCGTGGCGCTCGCCCTGGTGGATGGAGCCGACGTTCGTCGTGGCGCGTCGGAGGCCGTGGTGCGGCTGATCGCGGTCGCGCGTGATGATCGCGGCGGGTGCGTCGGTCGCCCGGATGCCGAGCGACTCTGCGCCCTTCGCCATGAGGTCAGCCGGGGCGTTCCGCTTCGGCGGCGCGTACAGGTAGGTGCGCGATGGGTCCCACGGATACGGCGTCGGCCCGGAGACACCGATGGTCGCCTCGACCTCTTCGACGTAGCGGGTGAACTCCGCATGATCGACGGGCCAGTCACGGCCGAGGCCGGTCTCGCTGCGCAGACGCAGGTCACGGGCGTCCGGTCGGGGCGTGAACGCGCCCCAGTGGACGGTGCCACCGCCGACGCCGAAGCCGCTGTTGTTCGGACCGAACGCCGTCGGAGCGTCCCCGCCGCTGAACCGGCTGGACATCCAGTTGATCGTCGTCGCGTCGACCTCGTCCGGCGTGGACTCCGCGGGGTCGTGATTCGGCCCGGCCTCGAGCGCGACGACGCGCAGCCCCGCCTCAGCGAGTCGCGCGAGCAGTGGTGCGCCACCCGCACCGGTACCGACCACCACGACGTCGACGCTGTCGTCGAGGTCGTAGGTCTTCATCGCGTCCAGGTTCACGCTGCGTCCTCCTGCTGCTGTGCGGCTGTGGGGGCGGGCGCGGCGCCAAGGTCGGAGGGCTCCCAGCCATCTCGGGTGTCGGCACCGAGCTCGCGGTAACCGGCGAAGTCGACGTCTTCTGCGCCGGTCGCGAACCCGTCGTACCCGACCCGGGCCAACGATGCGGGGTGGATGAGCCACTCCCGCGTGACGTCCACGCGCAAGTCCTCGAACCAGCGCCGCAGATCGTCCGCGTCGATGGCGCCCCCTGGAACGCCCCGGCCCTCGATCACGGCGCTGATCAACGCATCCTGGTCATCGGCCGAGTCCGTCCAAGCGGTTCGGAGGTCATCCAGCCCGGCGCGGTAGGCCTCGTCGTCCGTGAGTCCTCCGACCGGCCGCCATCCGTCGCCACCACCGGCTGCGAGGTCGGCGTCGACCCGCGCGGCGAGGTCGATCCGCCCACCCGCCGGTTGCGGAACCAGGCGATCGGCGATAGCTCGGAGCAGGTCCAGCTGTTCCGCGCTCAGCACGCGGGGCCGATACCGGGGGTCGTCCGGCAAGGCGCGTCGTGCCAGCGCGCTGCGCACCCGCGGCGTGGTCCGCAGGGACGCGATGACGAGCCCCCACTCGGCTGGGACGATGGCGCTGTGTGCGACGATCTCGTCCCAGAACTCGGTGAGCGCGCGCGCGACCGTGACCGGACGCTCGTACGAGAGCAGATGTCCGGCTCCTGCGAGCGACACGAATCGTGCACGGGGGTAGACGTCCGAGAGCAGCTCGGGCTGCACTGCGGCTCCGAGCGCCTCGTCCTGATCTCCGGCGAGCACGATGCACGGGAGGTCGAGCTTGCCGACGGAGGACGCGATGTCCTCCTCGCTGCCCTGCTCGAGCCAGCGGCGCCACGCGACGGGCGACATGGCCTGCACGGACGCCACGGCGGCGGCCTGTAGCTCGGCCGGAAGGGATGCACCCACGTTGTCGTCGACGAAGGTCTGCGCGTCCGGCTCGGCGATGGGCCCGTCCTCGATCCAGCTGAGCATCTGGTGGCGCTTGGCGTCAGGCATCGGCTCGGGCGTGGGCGGTGACGGTGCCAGGAGCACGACGCCGAGGAGCCCGAACACGGGGACGTCGCCGTGGCGGACCCGGGCGGCGATCCCGGCGGCGACCTTGCCGCCCATGCTGTGGGCGCACAGTATCCAGGGTCCGCCGTCGGCCTGCTCCGCGATCACGGCGAGGGCAGCGTCGACCTGCGACTCGACGGAGCCGTCCGGCGCGTCGGCCGTGTCACCTTGGCCGGGCAGCTCGACGGCGATCACCCGGAACCGAGCGTCGAGTTCGCGAGCCACGGGTGCGACCGCGGCGGCGTCGAGCCCGAGCCCTGGGAGGAAGAAGACCGTGCACGCAGCCGCGGTCACGGGGTGACCATGCCGCCGTTGACGTTCAGCGTCGCCCCGGAGACGTAACCGGACTCCGCTGAGGCGAGGTAGACGTACGCCGGCGCGAGCTCAGCCGGCTGTCCGGCACGCTGGTACGTGTTCTCGTCGTCGAAGGCCTGCATCTGCTCGTCGGAGACGCCGTCGGAGACCTGCAACGCTGTCCACACGGGGCCGGGAGCAACCACGTTCACGCGGATCCCGCGCGAGGCGAGCTGCAGCGCGAGCCCCTTCGAGAGGTTGTTGATCGCGGCCTTCGTCGCCGCGTAGTCGAGCCGGTCGGGTGACGGCTTGTACGCCTCGAGCGACGCCGTGTTCACGATGCTCGCGCCCTCGCCCAGGTGCTCGAGCGCCGCCTTGGTGATCCAGAAGTTCGCGAACACGTTCGTCCGGAAGGTCTCCTCGAACTGCTCGTCGCTGAGGTCTTCCACCCGGTCGACCGCGATCTGCTTGCCCGCGTTGTTGACGAGGACGTCCAGGCCTCCGAGGAAGTCCGCGGCCTCCGCGACGAGCCGACGGCACTGGTCGGCGTGCGAGATGTCGGCGACGATCGCCTTGCCCCGGCGTCCTGCGTCGGCGATGAGCGACAGCACGTGCTCGGCGTCCTCCTCCTCACCCGGGAGGTGGGCGATGACCACGTCCGCGCCTTCGCGGGCGAACGCGATCGCCGTGGCCGCACCGATCCCGGAGTCGCCGCCCGTGATGAGCGCCTTCCGACCGGTCAGCCGTCCGCTGCCCCGGTAGCTCGCTTCACCGAGGTCGGGAACGGGGGTTATCCTGGCCTGCACGCCCGGCTCCGGCTGGTGCTGCAGCGGGGGCTCGACCCGGTCGTACTGGGTCACGGGGTTGGTCAGGTCGTACTGGTCGCGCGGAGACATGACGACCACGCTAAACGAGACACAGGCCGGAACCGGTGGGGTTGCACTCAGCGCGTCCGGTGGTGCAGACGTCCGATGGAGGGCCGCGGCGTTCGGGCCGCGTGATCCGTGCGTGGACCGCGTCGTCGCCGATCGGGTCAGCAGAACGACGAGGGTCCGCCCCAGCCGCCGACCCAGGCCGCCACCCGGGGATCAGGCCGGAGCTGGTGGACGCCGTCGGCGACGAGCTGCTGCGTCTCGAAGGCATCCGGACTGCCCAAGCGTTCCTCACGCCGCCTGGCCCGCCGGGATCGCAGGCGGCCGAGCGACGCGCCGTCCGGGTCGACGAGCTCGACGGTGCCCACGTCTCCGGTACCGAGGCGGTCGACCAGATCGACGATCCACGTCGGGTCGAGGATGACGATCGGACGGTCGAGCTCCCACGTCACTCGGGCGTCGACTCCGGCTGCTTCGTCGAGGACGCGCGGGTCTCCCCCGAGCTCCTCAGCTCCCCCGCCGTCGAGGACGAACCGAGCCTGCGGGAAGGCGGTGAACAGCGAGTCCGCCGCGACGAACCGAGCGGCCGCCGTATGGACGCCCCGCAGCCGCACGACGAGATCGACCGCGTCCGACCACAGCCCCCGCGGCGCGGACCCCGACACGGGGATCGACGAGAGGAGCCGCATGGTCTGGGCGTTCGCGCGGTCCAGGCCTGAACCGTCACGCTCCCCCCACTCGGGGCCGTCGTGCCAGGCCACCGCTTTCGGGACATGGGCGAGGACCGCTCCCGCCTGCCACATGCGGTGCGCCCACTCCCAGTCCTCACCGCCGTACGAGGTGAAAGACTCGTCGAATCCGCCGACCTCGTCGAACAGGCTCCGCGAGCAGGCGATCACCGCGCCGATCATGAATCGATAGGAACGGTCGTCCGCGTCGCGCAGATCCCGACTGCGCGCGTACTCCTCGGCGAGCCACGCCGGTTCGGCGAGCTCACGGCCGGCGGCCGCCTCGGCGACCGGTGTCTCCGGGGCGACCCCGCTGAAGTCGGCGTGGCGACGCCGCCCCACCGTGACCGCCTCGGGCAGCAGGGCGGGGAGCCGCGTGAGCGCGCGCACGTACCCCGGCTCGGGGACCGTGTCGGCATCGAGGAAGCACAACACCTCGCCACTGCTCGCCCGCACGCCCAGGTTGCGGACGGCGGCAAGCCGGAACCCCTGGTCCTCCTGCCTGACGAGGATCACGTTCTCCGGCACCGACACGTCACCCGGGGATCCGTCGTCGGCGACGATCACCTCCAGGAGGTGACGCGGGTAGTCCTGCGCGGCGAGGGCGTGCAGGGTCCGGAGCAGCTCACCGGGCTGGTCGTAGTGCGCGACGATGACGGAGACGCGTGGGAGCGGATCAGGATGGACGTCGTCGAGCGTGTCCCACCGGTTGCCGACGACCCACGGCCGCACACTCGCGGTCACGCGTCGCGCCAGACGGTCAGGAGAGCCGAGAGCCGGTCGAGGGCAGGGACGACGAACTCGGCGTGGGACGCATACCAATCGGTGTGGGCGGCGCGCACCTCGGCGTCGTCGACCTCGACGCCCTCCAGGATCCAGTGGTCGCGGGGCTCGTCCGTCAGAGACCAGGCGTCGACGACCTCGGGTGCGATGGGCGCGCGCACCGCGTTGAGCAAAGGGCGTCCGGGGTCGGTGACGCCGCCAGGGGCCCCCAGGACGTCGAGGACGCGGGCGCCGAGCGGCAGCCAGATCGCGTTCCCCGGGTGGTTGACGGTGCGTGCGTGGTCGGCGGTGACCGACTCGAAGAGGTCGGACACCGGCACGTCGGTCGCGGCCTCGCGTCGCCGCAGTTCCTCGACGGAGGCTCGGCCGATCGCGCGAACGGCGTCCGGCTGGAGCGCGGACGCGACTGGCAGACCTGCAGCGGCCGCGAGCGTCCGGACGTCGTGGTACGCCACGATCGGCGGGTTCTCCTCGACGCCGGGGACCCGGACGGCGGCCTGGAACGG
Organism: Plantibacter sp. PA-3-X8; assembly: GCF_003856975.1. Classification (NCBI taxonomy): domain Bacteria; kingdom Bacillati; phylum Actinomycetota; class Actinomycetes; order Micrococcales; family Microbacteriaceae; genus Plantibacter; species Plantibacter sp. PA-3-X8. Next base: position 2,748,727 of record NZ_CP033107.1, on the reverse strand, counting down.
ATGCAAGCCTCCGAACCGCACCGGAGTCACCGTCAGCACGCGGCCACTGGTGGAGGCTGCCACCTGACGCGTGCCGAGCGGCAGATCGTGGTAGTCGTCCCGCACGGGTTGCGAGACCACGGTGTGCGCGGCGCCGACCACCTCGTGCAGCCGCTCCGCATCTTCGGGGGTCATCTCGTGCACGGCCGGCACCCGCACGAACCTGCGGTCCGGTGCATCCATCACGGTGCGCAGGGACTCAGCCTGGCAGTTGCCGAGCACCACCCCGAAGTCCGTCGGCAACGGCGCGAGTCCGTAGAACTCCGCGTAGTGCCTGCGGCGTGCCTCCACCGGCGACCCGGCGGGCGCAGCGGTCGTGCCCGGTTCCAGGGTGTGGCTCATGCGTCGACGGTATACCGTCGCCGTGCGTGGCGTGGTCCTGCCGCATCGGGGTTGCGCCGGGACGCCGGAGTCTGCCATCAGCGCCGGACATGCGCGTCAGCATCACACTCAATCGGGCTGGCGCGGCACGCTGGCGGCACGGAACGGAGCAGACTCATGACGGCGGTGACGGTCTGCAAGAATGGGCAGATGTCGTCCGCCCGCTCGACCCGCGCCCTTCGTGGTGTGGTCGCAGCGGCGTTCTCGATCTTCGTCGCGCTCCTGTCGCACGTCGCCGGCGGCGGGTCCATGCCCGGCGCCCTCGGCCTCGTCGTGCCACTCGTGTTCTCGACCCTCGTCTGCGTCCTGCTCGCGGGCAGGCGGCTGTCGATCGTCCGTCTGTCAGTCTCCGTCGCGGTGAGTCAGGTCCTGTTCCACACGCTCTTCGTCCTCGGCACCGCCCAGGGCACCACCTCGACGGCGACGCCGAGCGGACACCTCTCCCACGGATCACCGGTGATCCTCGACACGTCGTCGATGCCGATGATGCACGACGGGCACGGCGGTGCCGGCATGTGGTTCGCCCACCTCGTCGCCGGCCTCGTGACCATCGCCGCGCTCCACCGAGCCGAGACGCTGCTGTCGACGGCCGCAGCCATCACGGAGTTCGTCCTCGCACGACTGGTGCCCGCGGTCCTCGCAGCTCTGGCGTCGCCAGTGCTGCCCGCCCGGGTGCTGCCGCAGCGTGACGTGCCGATCCTGCGCCCACTCGGCGTGTATCCGGAGACGACCGCCTTGCGCGGGCCTCCGGCGCTGTCCTTCCTCTGAGATCACGGCACGACCTCGCCGAGCTGCACGCTCGGTCGACGGTCACCGCTGCGTGCGCGTAGGACGCTTCCTCGACGACGACGCTCGAACCAGCGTCATCCCGATGCGCCGTGCGCCGGCGGAGTGCCACCATTTCCGCCGCTCGGTCCTGCCCCGGCGCCCGTCCGGGTGCGATCGCGGGCTCACCGGGTGAGCTGTGCCGCTGCGTTCGTCCACTCGAGCCCGCGGGGAAGGAGCCACCTCCTATGGCAGAAACAACCATTCCGTCGAATGCGCCCGAAGCCGATCCGAGCGGTCGGCGAGGCCAGTCGCCCGTCCTCGTGCCGATCCGTGCACCTGAAGCCGTCATGCTGGCCGCGTTGCCGGTGGCGGTCGTCGTGGCGCTCTCCGCGCTGCAATTCACCGGTGCGTTCACAACCGGCACGCTGCTGTCGGATCCGGGGGTGATCGTCACTCGCGGTCTGCCGGTCGCGAGGGTCATCCACGATGCCGCCGCGTCGGTCACGATCGGCCTGCTCATCGCGGCGACCTTCCTGCTGCCAGGGCAGCGGATCCTCCCGGGGGTCGTCTCGTTCTCGCAGTCGAAGGCGATCCGCTGGGCCGCCTGGGCGGCCTCCATCTGGCTCGCGGCGGGAATCGCAGTGCTGGTGTTCACCGCGGCGAACTCCATCGGTGTGCCGGTGTCCTCGCCGACGTTCGCGAAGACCTTCGTGTTCTACGCGACGCAGTTGGAACTCGGGCAGACCCTGGTGTGCTCGCTCGCGTGCGTGCTGGTGGTGTTCTGCATCGTGATCCTCGCCCGCCGTCTGGCGTGGATCGCCGCCGCGAACGCGATCGCTGTCTTCGCACTGCTTCCGCTGTCCCTGTCTGGTCATGCTGCAGGCTCCGACGAGCACGGCAACGCGGTCAACTCGCTCGCGATCCACCTCATCGGCGTCACCGCCTGGGTCGGCGGTCTCGTGGCCGTGATCCTGCTCCGTCGGAAGATCGGTGATCAGATCGGCGCGGTCGTCGCACGCTACTCGGTGCTCGCCGGTTGGGCGTTCGGTGCGGTGGCCTTCTCGGGCGTCGTGAACGCCTCGCTCCGCCTCGCGGGCCCGATGGACCTCCTCACCCCGTATGGGCTGCTCCTGGTCGCGAAGACCGTCGCGCTCGTGCTGCTCGGACTCGCCGGCGTGTGGCATCGGCTCCGGCTCATCCCCCGGCTGCAGGCCGAACCCGGGAAGCGGTCGACGTTCATCCGGCTTGCGGTCGTCGAGGTCGTCGTCATGGCGGTCACGATGGGCGTCTCGGTCGCGTTGTCGCGCAGCCAACCGCCGGTGTCGCAGGAGCCGGTCGCCGACGACGTCCGCCGTCGGCTCCTCGGGTTCGCCTACCCGCCGGAGGTGACGCCACTGCGGATGTTCACCGAGTGGCACGTCGACTGGATGTGGGCCGGCCTCGCCGTGGTCGGTGCGGCCTGGTACCTGTGGGCGTTCCGTACGCTCCGGCGCCGCGGCGACGCCTGGCCCGTGGTCCGCCTGATCGCCTGGCTGGCCGGGTGCGCGGCGCTGTTGTACGCGACCAGCGGTGGCCTCGCCGTGTACGGGCAGATCCACTTCAGCACGCACATGCTGCAGCACATGGCGCTCATGATGATCGTGCCGCCGCTGCTCGTCCTGGGCGGCCCGATCCTCCTCGCACTGCGAACCCTGCCCAGTCGCACCGACGGGGGCCGAGGCCTCCGGGAGTGGATCCTCGCCGTCGTGCACTCGCGGTACCTGCGGCTGCTGTCGAAACCGGCCGTCGCAGGAGTGCTCTTCGCCGGGAGTCTGGTGGTGTTCTACTACACCGGTTGGTTCGAATGGGCGATGCTCGCCCACCAGGGTCACATCCTGATGACGGTGCACTTCCTCGCCACCGGGTACCTGTTCTTCTGGGTCCTCATCGGCATCGACCCGGGCCCGAACCGCCCGGCCTACCCGTTCCGGATCATCATGCTGCTCGCGACTCTCGCCTTCCACGCCTTCTTCGGACTCGCGATCATGTCCAGCGCCACCGTGCTCGCCGAAGGGTGGTGGACCGCCCTCGGCTACACGGACACCGCCGCCCTCCTCGCCGATCAGGCGGTCGGCGGCGGCATCGCGTGGAGTGTCGGCGAGATCCCGGCCGTCCTCGTCGCCCTGATCGTCGTCTCCCAGTGGGTGCGGAGTGACGAACGTGCCGCGAAACGCTACGACCGCCGAGCAGAACGCGACGGGGACGCAGAACTCACCGACTACAACGCCCGCCTCGCACGCATCAACGACCACGACCAGGCCTCACGAAAGGACCACCCGTGACCACACACGCACCGACCCGACGCGACGCCGACGGCCCACCCCCGGAGCCGGTTGAACGCTGAGACTCCGTCGGGAGGGGTCGCGCTGGGCGGAATCAGGCGGTGACGACCGCGATGACGAGCAGCACGACGGTCGCCGCAAGCACTCCCAGGGTCACGGCCCGCGTACGGCTCCGGTGCTCCGGCGGCACAGCCAGCGGCAGCGAGACCGCCACGACCAGACCGGCGAAGAGTGCGATCGGGGTGCCGAAGAGCAGGCTGTACCCGTGGAGGTCGCGGTCGTCCCAGCCGAACCGGCTCGACACCACCATCCAGATCGCCAGCAGGAACACGATCGCGGCCGCGGCGGCGACGACACCGGCGATCACCCGGAGGACGAGACGTGTCCGAGTGGTCGCCCGCCGTGCGTGCGGGTGGGCCATACGGCCACCCTAGAGCGGAAGCCGAGGCGTCGGCCAGACCAACGGAGACGGTCGCTCTCCCCAGGTCGCCTGAATCCGCATCCGTCATCGCATCAGTTGACCTCCGCCGAGCGGCTCCTCGCGGCGTAGACGGCGGGGGTCACGGAGAACCGGGTCCGGAACGCCCCGATGAAGCTGCTCACCGACTCGTAGCCGACCGCGGGTGCGACGTCCTGCACGGCGGCACCCCGTCCGAGCATGCCCGCGGCAGCATGCAGGCGCACGCGGACCCGCCACTCGCGGAAGGTGCATCCCGTGCCGTCCACGAACGCCCGTCCGATCGTCTTCGAGCTGACGCCCGCCGCCGACGCCCAATCGTCGAGTCCGCGCGGGTCGGCGGGGTCCGCCATCAGGGCCGACGCGATGGCACGCGCACGCGGTTCACGGGGCATGGCCAACGCCTCATCGTCGCGAGCCGCAGCCGAGAGCAGGTCGACCAGGAGCGTCCAGCACCGCCATCGACGGCGCCCGGTCGGGTCGGCGTCGAGCAGATGCGCCAGCAGCGCTCCCGAGAGGTCGTCGACCCGGACGGTCCGTGCACCGTTCCAACGGCCGCCTTGTGGGCGCAGTTCCGGGTCGGCGTAGACGCTGATGAGCTCTCCGGGTTCGCTGAAGCTCATCTCGTGCACCATCCCCGCGGGGATCCAGGCGAGGTGCTCTCGCCGCATTCGCCGTCGATCGCCGAGGACCGACACCTCCATCGAGCCGGAGCTCATCCACGCGAGTTGGTCTTCGCGGTGGGAGTGCTCGTCGAACCGTGTCGTCGCGTCGACCCGCGAGCGAGAAAGCCGGAATTCCCCCGATGTCCTCTCGCCGTCATCCAGCGGGCCGACAAGCTCGATTCCGCCGTCCGAGTGATCGCGACCAGACATCCAGCTGTCTCCATTCGACAAGTCCTGTCCACTCAGCGCGATAGCGCGAAGCGATTAGGCAAGGCTAACCTGACTGTCGTCATCCCGCCAGCCGAACCGATGAAGGACCCCATGATCGTTCCGAAGCACCACCGCGCCCCGAGCGCGAGGGCCGCTCGCCTCCTTGCCGCGATGAGCGCGCTCGCCCTCGTCGGAGTCGCACTCTCCGCCTGCTCGAGCGCCGCCTCGACGACCGCCGAGAACCCGAACTACACGACCGAGCCGAGCGACTCGTTCCCGGTGACGATCGAGCACGAGTACGGCGAGACGATCATCCCGTCGGAACCGCAGCGGATCGTCGTGGTCGGCCTGACCGAGCAGGACATCCTCCTCGAACTGGGTGTCACACCGATCGCGACGACGGAATGGTACGGCGAGCAGCCGTATGCGGTGTGGCCGTGGGCGACGGACCTCCTGGGCGATGCCGAGCCGACCGTCCTCACCACGACCGACGGGTTCGAGTACGAGAAGATCGCGTCACTGCGGCCGGACCTGATCATCGGGACGAACGCCGGCATGACCGAGGAGAACTACGGGAAGCTCGCGGAGATCGCCCCGACCGTGACCAATGAGGAGGGCGCGGGGCTCTACTTCGCGGACTGGCGGGACCAGACCAGGATGGTCGCCCAAGCCGTGGGTCGGTCGGCGGAAGGCGAGGCGCTCATCACCGGCGTCGACGAGGCCTACGCGGCGGCCGCAGCAGCGCACCCGGAGTTCGCGGGCCTCACGGCGACCTTCTCGCAGGGTGGGCCGTGGGACGGCAACCTGTGGGTCTACCCCGACGGCCTCAACACCGACTTCCTGACGGATCTCGGGTTCACGATCACGCCCGGGTTGCAGCAGTACGTCCCGAGCGAGGGCGGACAGGCGCAGATCGCCGCGGAGAACGTCGGCGTCATCGATGCTGACGTGATCGTCTTCGCCACGGAGTCAGCGGATGCCGTCCAGGAGGTGCTGGGATTCGGCACCACCTCGAGCCTCGACGCCGTGACCGGCGGGCACGCGGTCTTCACCGACGGCGAGCTCGCTGGCGCGATCTACTTCCTCACCCCACTCAGCCAGAAGTACGTCCTCGAGCAGTTGGTGCCGCGCCTGGTGGACGCCGTCGCCGGCACAGCTCCACAGAGCGTCGACGGCTGACCCGTCGGTGACCTCCCGCACCCCTCGCGGGCGCCGTTCGCTGGGGCTCGGGATCGCGGTCGCGGCACTCGCGACCGCGATCCTGCTCAGCGTCCTCGTGGGGTCTCACCCCGTGGGCCCGACGGACGTCTGGCAGGCACTCACGAGGCCCGATGACTCCGTCACCGATCTGGTCGTCCTCGATCTGCGGATCCCCCGCACCGTGGCCGGACTCGTCGTCGGTGTGGGGCTCGGCGTCTCGGGCGCTCTCATCCAGGGCCTCACCCGCAATCCCCTCGGCGATCCGGGCATCCTCGGCGTCGACGCGGGCGCGGCGCTCTTCGTCGCGATCGGTGTCCTGCTCGGCGCTCGCACACCTGTGCAGTACCTCCCGTTCGCGTTCCTGGGAGCCCTGATCGTGACCGCCCTGGTCTACCTGATCGGCTCGGCGGGACGTGGTGGCGCGGATCCTGTCCGGCTGACCCTCGCCGGCGTCGCCCTTGCCGCTGTGCTCAGCGGCATCACGACCGCGATGATGCTCCTCGATCCGGTCACCTTCAGGCAGCTCCGCGGCTGGAACGCCGGGTCCTTCGTTGAACGCGGCTTCGACGTCATCCTGCCCGCACTCCCCTTCGTCCTCGCGGGCGTCGTCATCGCGCTGTTCAGTGCGAGGTCGCTGAACGCCCTGGCGCTGGGCGAGGATCTCGCCTCCTCACTCGGCACGCGCCTCGTGCGCACGCGCGTGCTCGCCGTCGTGGCGATCACCCTGCTGGCGGGTGCGGCGACCGCGATCGCCGGACCGGTCGGCTTCGTGGGCCTCATGGTGCCCCACATCGCGCGCTGGATCGTCGGCCCCGACCAGCGGTGGATCGTGGCGTACTCGATCCTGATCGCGCCGGCCGTGCTGCTCACCTCCGACGTGATCGGTCGCGTGATCCTCTGGCCGAGTGACGTCCCGGTCGGGATCGTCACCGCGTTCATCGGTGCGCCCGTGCTGATCCACCTTGTGCGGCGCGCGAAGGCGAGCGCACTGTGACCGGGGTCGAGACGGGACCGCGCGCGGTCGTGTGTCGGCGGCGCTCGCTCTCCCTCCGTGTCCGGCTGCGCACGATCGTCGTGTGCGGGGTGTTCTGCGTGGTCCTCTTGGCCCTGGCGTTGCTCGCGCTGTGTCTCGGCGATCTGCCGCTGTCGGTCGACGAGGTGGCGTCGGCGTTCCTCGGCGGACCGAGCACCCTGGTGCAGACGGTGGTGCTCGAATGGCGCCTCCCACGGGTCCTCGCCGCCCTCCTGTTCGGAGGAGCCCTCGGGCTCTCCGGTGCGATCTTCCAGTCCCTCACCCGGAACCCCCTCGCGAGCCCCGACATCATCGGGCTCACTGCGGGATCGTACGCGGGCGGTCTCATCGTGACCATCGTGATCGGCGCGGGCGCCGGGTCGGCAGCCGTCGCGGGCGGCGCCATCGGTGGCGGGCTGATCGCCACAGCGCTGGTCTACCTCCTCAGCTACCGTCGAGGCGTCCAGGGCTTCCGTCTCATCGTCGTGGGCATCGGTGTCTCGGCCATGCTCGAGGCGCTCAGCTCCTACCTCGTACTGCGGGCGAAGCTCGAAGTCGCGATGCTCGCCACCGTTTGGGGTGCCGGCTCGCTGAACAGCGTCGGTTGGGCGCAGTTGCTTCCGGCCGCAGTCGTGATCCTGACCATCATCATCGCCCTCGGTCCGCTCGGTGGTTCGCTCCGCCAGCTCGAGCTCGGCGACGACGCGGCGAAGGCGCTGGGCTCGCGGGTCGAACGTTCGCGGCTCGGTCTCGTGGCGTGCGCCGTCGCGCTCACGGCTGTCGTCACGGGCGCGGCCGGACCCATCGCCTTCGTCGCCCTCGCCGCCCCGCAGATCGCGCAGCGGATCACCCGCACCGCCGGCATCGCACTGGTGCCGTCTGCTCTGCTCGGGGCGCTCGTGCTACTGGCATCCGACGTCGTCGCGCAGCACCTGCTGCCGACGTCGCTGCCGGTGGGGGTCGTCACCGTGATCGTGGGTGGCGGTTACCTCGTCTGGCTCCTCGTCCACGAGATCCGGAGACGCTCGTGACCGTTCTGTCGTGAGGACCGGGGATACCCCCTCACCGCATCGATCGGCGGCCCTCTAGCCTGATGCCGAAGAGCCGACGCAGCCCACGCGACGGCGGAAACGAGGCACGATGTCGCTCCCTCCCGCCCCCGATCCCACCCGGACCACGAAGCGCTTCATCCTCGCCGCCTTCAGCTTCGTCGCGCTGATGGCGTCCGGCGTCGGTGTGGTCGCCTGCTCGATCGGCCTCGCCGACACCGGCCATCCCGCCATGATCGTCGGGCTCGCCGGAAGCGTGCTCGGCATCGCCGCCGCCTTCGTCGTGATGTGGACGGCCCTGCGCGCCGAACGCTGACGACGCCAGAGCGTTCAGGTCGGGAACGGCGAGGCTGATACGCTCTCGCAGGTCTGCGTTCGCGTCGCCACCCGGGTCGTGACCGGGGTCGGGGACGTGCTCATGCGCAGCGGGGCGTGAGGAGTCGCAATGAGCATGGAGAGCGCGGCCTGGAGCTCGCTGTACAAGATCTCGACCGCCAAGGACGGGAAGCACGGCATCTCCCGTGAGTCCGTGCGGCGCATCATGACGTTCGCGGTGCCCTACCGGTCCAAGTTGCTGGTCTTCATCGCCCTCTCCGTCGCGGGAGCATTCCTCGCGGTCGCGACGCCGGTGCTCGCCGGCCAGGTGGTCGATGTCATCGTCGCCCGGGGCGAGGTGGCCACGATCGTCCGGCTCGCCGTCGTCATCGCCCTCGTGGCCGTGGCGGACGCCGCCGTGTCGCTCGTGACGCGCTGGTATTCGGCGCGAATCGGCGAAGGCGTGATCCTGGACCTCCGCACCGCCGTCTTCAACCACGTGCAGCAGATGCCGATCGCGTTCTTCACCCGCACCAGGACGGGCGCGCTCGTGAGCCGCCTCAACAACGACGTGATCGGCGCGCAGCAGGCCTTCAGCGGCACGCTGTCCGGCGTGATCACGAACCTCGTGGCCCTGATCCTCACGCTGATCGTCATGCTCAGCACGTCATGGCTCGTGACGGTCCTCGCCGTGGTGATGCTCCCCATCTTCCTGGTACCCGCGCGCCGCATGGGTAGCCGTCTCGCCGCGCTGCGTCGCGAAGCCGCCGACCACAACTCGGCCATGAGCACGCAGATGACCGAACGGTTCTCAGCGCCCGGTGCCACGCTCGTCAAGCTGTTCGGTCGACCGGATCAGGAGGCTGAGGAGTTCCGCGTCCGTGCCGCCCGCGTCCGCGACATCGGCGTCCGGACGGCGATGCTGCAGTTCGTCTTCTTCACCGCGCTGATGCTCGTCTCCGCCCTCGCCCTCGCCCTCGTGTACGGCCTCGGCGGCATCCTCGCACTCGCCGGGCAACTGGACACCGGTGAGGTGGTCACCCTGGCGCTCCTGCTCACCCGCCTCTACGCACCGCTGACCGGCCTCGCGAACGCCCGGGTGGAGATCATGAGCGCGGTGGTCAGCTTCGAGCGCGTGTTCGAGGTGCTCGACCTGGAACCGCTCATCCTGGAGAAGCCCGACGCCGTCACCGTCGCCGATGGTCCGGTGTCCGTCGAGTTCGACGACGTCCACTTCGCCTACCCGTCGGCGGACAAGGTGTCCCTGGCCTCTCTGGAAGAGGTCTCGACGTTAGACACCCGCGGCGGCGAGGAGGTGCTGCACGGCGTCTCCTTCCGGATCGAGCCGGGGCAGACCGTCGCCCTCGTCGGCTCGTCGGGAGCGGGTAAGTCCACGATCGCGCAGCTGCTGTCGCGGCTGTATGACGTCGACGAGGGCGCCGTGCGTCTCGCGGGGACGGACGTTCGCGATGTCGCCTTCGCCTCCATGCGGCACACCCTGGGCATGGTGACGCAGGACGGTCACCTGTTCCACGAGACCATCCGCTCCAATCTGCGTCTCGCACGTCCGGAGGCGTCCGAGGACGAGGTGTGGGACGCCGTCCGCCGCGCGCGGCTCGAACCGCTCATCCGGTCCCTGCCGGACCAGCTGGACACCATGGTGGGCGAGCGTGGCTACCGACTCTCCGGTGGTGAGCGCCAACGGATGACCATCGCGCGGCTGCTCCTCGCCCAGCCGCGCGTCGTCATCCTCGATGAGGCGACAGCGGCACTGGACTCGACCTCGGAGGCGGCGGTGCAGGCGGCGCTCAGCGAGGCCCTCGAAGGCCGGACGGCGATGGTCATCGCGCACCGGCTCTCAACCATCCGCAGCGCGGATCTGATCCTCGTGGTCGAGGACGGCTCGATCGTGGAGCGGGGCACGCACGACGAGCTGCTGGCTTCCGGCGGGCGGTACGAAGAGTTGCACCGGACGCAGTTCGCCGTCCAGAAGAACCTGGCAGCGGATGAGGAGACACCGAGCGGGACCTGACCGCGGTCGCCCCCCTCGCAGCCTCCGGGCCGATGGGTTACCGGAGACGCCTGCGCAAGAGCAGGGCGGCTCCGCCCGCGAGCAGGCCGGCGGCGACGACGCCGGCCCCGCCGAGCTGCCAGCCCGTCAGCGCCAGGTCTCCGTCAGCGGAGGGTCGTGCTGCGGCCGACGGGCTCGGCGACGCGATCGCCCCTGCTCCAGGACCTCCCAAGGGCGGGCCAGCGGTCGGAGTGGCCGTCGGAGGGACCGGCTCAACTTGAGCGCCGGGAACGGACCAGGTTCCCGCGGCGAACGTGACGGGCAGGGTCGCCGCCGTGACCACCGATGACGGGATGCCTGACTCGAGAACGAGGCACTCGAGCGCGAGGGTCGCATCTCCCTGTTCGACGCCACCGTCCACGACCTCCTGGAACGAGATGGCCATCGGCACCTCGACCGGCTGCCCGGCGGCCACCGTGACGGTCGGAGACGTGACGACGGTGACCCCTCCCGCCGTCACGGAGAGTCGGGCGGCGTCGTCCGCATCGGCTGGGCAGCCCGCGGCGAGCACCGCGGAGCCGAACGACGGGACGGCGCGCGCGTCACCTGACGTGACCGCGGCGCCGGCGGTGTCGCGCAGCGTGAGCGGTGCCGGCGCCGAGGCGGCGACGGCAGCACCAGCGCCGGTGAGGCAGAGCACCGCGCTGGCGCTGAGCGCTGCCGTGACGAGCAGGGTGCGCCCTGCGGCACGGAGCGGAGAACGGTGGATGACGCGAACGGTGGAAGACATCGGGACCTTTGGTGGGTGCGGTGGGCCTCCGGGACGGGGATACCCGGTGACGCCAGGACTATCGCCCACGCAGGTGAATGGGTCGTGAACGCGGGGCGTCACTCGTGGCACCGGCCGTTGGGCCGAGGTTCACCTCCGCTGCCTACGATCGGCGCGTCCGTCCGATGAAAGTGATGCCATGCCCTTCGATCCCCGCCCCGAGCAGCCCGCGCCAACCGGTGGCTCATCCTCCGTGCCCGAGGTGAAGCGGGGCGCATCGGCCCGGCCCGGCCTCTCCCGCCGGTCCTTCCTGGGGGTTTCCGTCGCTGCGACGGTCGCAGTGGGAGCGACCGCCCAGGGGCTCGGGAGCGCGGCTTCTGCCCAGGGCGCGCCGCTGCCGTCGGCGTCGGCAGTCGTCGACCCGGATGCGCTCTCCTGGCTGGTGTTCGACCACCACGTGCACTCGGTCTACTCGCACGACGCCAAGTACCCGATGACGACGATCCTCGATCAGGCGCAACGTTTCGCGGTCGACGCGATCGCCTTCACCGAGCACAGCAACAAGGGACATGCCAATGTCGGCGGGGTGTTCAACGCGGCACGCGAGATCGACACCGCGCGGGCGGCTCGCCCCGACATGCTCGTGCTCCAGGGCCTCGAGTGGTACATCCCGGGAGCCGAGCACGCGACCGTGCTGATCGCGCCCGGGCCCCAGACGACCCTCGTGTTGCGCCGCTTCGAGCTCGACCACGACGGCAAGCTCAACGGATGGGAGAAACCGCGCCCCGGCACCGAAGACGCCGCCGAGTGGCTCGTGCACGCGACCGACGGGATCGCCTGGCTCGGCGCCCAGAAGCGTGCAGGCGTCATCGACGACGTGATCGTCCTGGCGAACCACCCGAGCCGCCTCGGCATCGACTCGCCCGGCGAGCTCCGTGCCTGGCAGGACGCCGACCCCGAGGTGTTCGTCGGCATGGAGGGCGCTCCCGGCGCCCAGGCCGGAGCGATCGCAGCGAACGCGACCGAACGCTCACGGCGTGGCGAGTACGAGAACACCCCCAGCGAGTTCTCCTTCCCCGGCTACCCCGCGGAGGCCTATCTGACGCACGGCGGGTTCGACTGGACGACGGCCGTCGTCGGCGGCGTGTGGGACTCGCTCCTGAGCGAGGGACGGCGCTGGTGGATCACCACGAACAGCGATCTGCACCTCAAGGAGTCCGACGCGACCCGCGTCGGCGACTTCCCGACCGGGCCGGGCTGGGAGTCCGGGGCGACGCTCGCGAACTTCAACCGCGCCGGCCGTCGGCCGGACCCGATCGCCACGGACACACCCCAGAACGGCGCCGACTTCTGGCCGGGCGAGTTCAGTCGGACGCACGTCGGGGCCGTCGACCGGTCGTCCGTCTCCCTGCTCGACGCGATCCGGGCCGGCCGTGTCTGGGTCGACCACGGGCACCTCGTCGCCGGGCTCTCCGTCGTGCTCCGTGCCACCGACCAGCCGGAGACCGGCGTCACCTTGGGTGGGACCCTCACCGTCGAAAGCGGCACAGCCCTCGAGCTCGTGGTCGATGTCACGCCCACGACGACGCCGACCTCGCGGGGCACGACGCCGAGACTCGCGCACCTCGACCTGATCCGCGGGCGCGTCACCGGGCTCGTCGCCGACCGTGACGAACAGCGCGCACCAGGCACCCGAGTCGTCGAGATGCTCGACGTCGCCGACCGCAGCGACTCCCCGTTCCGTGTCGTGGTGCCCCTCGAGCCGGCCACTGAGGACGGCTACGTCCGCCTTCGCGGCAGCGATGGCCAGGTGCACGGGGTCGGTCCGCTCGGCGCCGAGGTCGACTCACGTGCACCCCAGCCGTACCCGGTCTCCCCTGCGGACCCATGGGCCGACACCTGGCTGTACACGAATCCGATCTTCGTCAGCGTGCGCTGAGCCCGGTCGGGCCCGGTCCGTGCCAGCGACCCGGATCCGTCCACGCATGTCGTCAGGTTGTCCTCGCATCAGTACGTCTGGAGTTCGTTTGGGTGGCCGCCCAGCTCGCGAGCAGTGCGAGCGCCTGTTCCGAGGATGAGTCCGGTTCCGCGCCGTAAGCGACGAGTGAGAGGCCATCGTCGGCGGTGAGGTCCATGGCTTCGAAGGTGAGTTCGATGCCGCCGATGACGGGGTGGTGGATGCGTTTCTTACCGGCGCGGTGGGCGTGGACGTCGTGCGCGGCCCAGCGGACCCGGAAGTCTTCGCTCCGGGTGGACAGTTCGCCGATCAGATCGGTGAGCCGTTTGTCATAGGGCCGTCGGCCGGCTTCACCGCGAAGTGAGGCGACGAGGTCGGAAGCAAGGCGGTCCCAGTCGGGGTAGAAGTCCTTCGAGCGAGGGTCGAGGAACGTGAACCGCGCGGAGTTCGGCGTCCCTGCCGGGTCGATGAACATCGGTGCGTACAGTGCCCGTCCGAGCGTGTTGGTGGCGAGCATGTCGGATCGTCCGTTCCTGATGACGGCGGGGGCACCCATGCTGTCGAGGAGTCGTTGGATCGTCGGGCGGACCCGGTTCGCGGGTGTTCGTCGGCGTGCGACCGGGGAGGCGTTCGCGGCGTGAGCAAGATCGAGCAGGTGGGCGTGCTCGGCCTCGTCGAGTTGCAGGGCGCGTGACAGCGCTTCGAGGACGCTCTCGGAGACGCCGGCGAGGTTGCCGCGTTCGAGCCGGACGTAGTAGTCGACGCTGACACCGGAGAGCATCGCGACCTCCTCGCGGCGAAGCCCCGCGACGCGCCGCTGGCCGCCCAGGTCCGGGAGCCCAGCGTCGTGCGGCGTGAGTTTCGCACGTCGACTGGTCAGGAACTGCTGCACCTGCGCTGTGATGTCCACCCTGTAACGGTACGTCGCCGCGATCGCTCGTGGGAGGTACCGTCCTTAACTCCCACCCCGCTGGGCCGTGCTCGTAGCGTCGAAGTATGGACACTTTCACTCTGAACAACGGCGTCGTCATCCCCGCTCTCGGGCTCGGCGTCTTCCAGACCCCGCCGGATGAGACCACCGCCGCGGTCACCGCCGCCCTGCAAGCCGGCTACCGCCACATCGACACCGCGGCCGCCTACGCGAACGAGCGCGGGGTCGGTGACGCGATCGCCTCATCCGGCCTCGACCGTTCCGAGGTCTTCATCGAGACGAAGATCTGGATCAGCGACTACGGCTACGACGAGACGTTGCACTCCTTCACCAAGAGCGCCGGCAAGTTGGGTGTCGAACAGCTCGACCTGCTCATCCTCCACCAGGCTCTCCCGAGCGAGTTCGAGCAGACCATCGGTGCGTACCGGGCCCTCGAACAGCTCCTCGCCGACGGCAAGGTCCGGGCGATCGGCGTGAGCAACTTCATGGTCGATCACCTGACCCGCCTCCTCGACGCGACGAGCGTCGTGCCCGCGGTCAACCAGATCGAGGTCCACCCGCACTTCCAGCAGCGCGAGGTCCAGGCGTTCGGTACTGAGCACGGCATCCTCACCCAGGCGTGGTCACCGATCGGCGGCATCACGTCCTACCGCGACGCTGCGCGACCGAGCTTCGACGAACCCGTCATCCTCGGCATCGGTGAGCGGTACGGCAAGTCGGCCGCTCAGGTGATGCTCCGCTGGCACATCCAGCAGGGCCGCCAGGTCATCCCGAAGTCCACCAAGCCCGAGCGCATCGCGGAGAACCTCGACGTGTTCGACTTCGCCCTCACCGATGACGAGCTCGCGCAGATCGACGCCCTCGAGACCGGCGTCCGCGGCGGCCCCGAGCCCGAAGCAGTCACCCTCGGGGCCTTCGGCCGCGAGATCCCGGAGGCCTGACCCACGCTCGGCCGCTGGACATCGCAAGCACCCATCCCGGGCACCCACGCACAACCGTCTCCGATGAGAGGACACCTCATGAAACACACCCGTCTCGGCAACTCAGGCCTGAAAGTTAGCCGCATCGCGCTCGGCTGTATGAGCTTCGGTGACCCCGCCAGCGGCCACCTGCCATGGTCCCTCCCGAAGGACGATGCCCTGCCGTACTTCCGGCAGGCACTCGACCTCGGCATCACGTTCTGGGACACCGCGAACGTCTACTCCTACGGCGATTCCGAACGTATCGTCGGCGAAGCGCTCCGGCAGTTCACGAACCGCGACGAGATCGTCCTCGCCACCAAGGCCCACTTCTCCGACACCCCCGGCACCGGCCCCGGCCTGCAGGTCGCCGGGCTGTCGCGGAAGGCGATCATGCAGCAGATCGACGCGTCCCTGACCCGCCTCGGCGCCGACTACGTGGACCTTTACCAGATCCATCGCTTCGACCCCGAGACCCCGATCGAAGAGACGATGGAGGCCCTCCACGACGTCGTCAAGGCCGGCAAGGCGCGCTACCTCGGCGCGTCAGCGATGTGGGCGTGGCAGTTCGCGACGATGCAGCATGCTGCGGACATGCACGGCTGGACCCGGTTCGTGTCCATGCAGGACCAGTACTCGCTCCTCTACCGAGAGGAAGAGCGCGAGATGTTCGGTTTGCTCGCAGACCAAGGCGTCGGCAGCATCCCCTACAGCCCCCTCGCCAAGGGCCGCGTCGCCCGCCCTGCCGGCGAGCAGACGCAGCGCTCCTCCGACGACCCGGTCGGTAACAGCTTCTTCGCTGACTCCGAACGGGACCGCCCCGTGATCGACGCCGTGCAACGCGTCGCGGAGAGCCGCGGTGTCCCCATGGCGCAGATCGCGATGGCGTGGGTGCTCAGCAACCCCGTCGTCGCAGCCCCCATCATCGGAGCGACCAAGCCCCGCCACCTCGATGACGCCGCGGCAGCCGTCGACATCGACCTCACCCCAGAAGAAGTCACCGCACTCACCGAGCACTACACCGTCCGTGCCGCCGGCGGGTTCTGACGGGAAGGCGACATCCGAATCGGCCGAAAGGTGACCCGAGATGCGCATGATCTCGGGGAGCTTCCTTCGGTGGGCCCTGCCGGGATCGAACCGACGACATCCACGGTGTAAACGTGGCGCTCTACCAGCTGAGCTAAAGGCCCGCGATCGGATGGAACCATCCGATGCGACTCGTCGAGTCTAGCCGGAGTCCCCGTCGGAGCCGGAACGCTCCACAACCCTGGTCCGCGCGCATCCGTCGCGACACCGGACGATCGGTCGGGCGCGGTGACGGTCGCTGGCCGTACGATCGAGGGGATGGATACGACGATCCCCACCCCGTACGAAGACCTCCTGCGCGACACGCTCGAGCATGGCGCCACCAAAGGCGACCGCACCGGAACCGGCACGCGCAGTGTGTTCGGCCGCCAGCTCCGTTTCGACCTCTCCGAGGGCTTCCCGCTCATCACCACCAAGCGGGTGCACTGGAAGTCCATCGCCTACGAACTCCTCTGGTTCCTCCGCGGCGACGGCAACGTCCGCTGGCTGCAGGAGCACGGCGTCTCCATCTGGGACGAATGGGCCGACGACCAGGGCGAACTCGGTCCCGTGTACGGCGTGCAGTGGCGGTCCTGGCCGACCCCCGACGGCTCGCACATCGACCAGATCTCGCAGGTCATCGACCAGCTGCGCACCGATCCGAACTCGCGCCGCATCATCGTCTCCGCCTGGAACGTCGCCGACATCCCCAACATGGCGCTCGCCCCGTGCCACGCCTTCTTCCAGTTCTACGTCGCCGACGGCAAGCTCTCCTGCCAGCTCTACCAGCGCAGCGCAGACCTCTTCCTCGGCGTTCCGTTCAACATCGCCAGTTACGCGCTCCTCACCCACCTCGTCGCCGAGCAGGTCGGCCTCGAGGTCGGCGACTTCGTGTGGACGGGCGGCGACTGCCACATCTACGACAACCACGTCGAGCAGGTGACGGAGCAGCTCACGCGCGCACCGTTCCCCTACCCGAAGCTGCGCATCAATACGAAGCGCGACAGCATCTTCGACGTGGAGTACGACGACCTCGAGATCGTCGACTACCAGCACCACCCCGCCATCCGCGCGGCCGTCGCCGTATGAGCCTGGCACTCATCTGGGCCCAGGCCCACGACGGCGTCATCGGCGCAGACGGCGACATGCCCTGGCACGTCCCCGAAGACCTCGCGCATTTCAAGGCGCTCACCGGGTCGGACGCGGTGATCATGGGTCGCCGAACCTGGGATTCACTCCCCCCGCGGTTCCGTCCGCTCCCAGGACGCCCGAACATCGTCGTCACCCGCGATCACGCGTGGTCCGCCGACGGCGCGATCGTCGCGCACTCCCTGGAGGATGCATTCGAAGCGGCACAGCTCGTCGGCAACGGCCAGGCCTGGGTCACCGGCGGCGCGGGTCTCTTCACCGAAGCGCTCGCGCTTGCCGACCGGCTCGAGGTGACCGAACTCGACCTCGACGTCGCGGGCGACACCTTCGCACCGACCATCGGCGAGGAGTGGGTGCCGGTCACGATCGATCCGGCGCACGGCTGGTCGGAATCCCGCACGGGTGTCCCCTACCGGTTCATCCGCTACGAGCGCGCACCCGAGGTCACGATCACCGGCTGAGACGCCCGGCGATCCGGATCGACCAGAGCGAGCCCCGACTCAGGCCGGCTGACGCAGCTCTTCGAGCGCGGCGCGGTAGGCCGCGAGCGAGCGGGCTTCGCCCGGTGCCGTGATGAAGCTCTCACGGATGATGCCCTGCTGGTCGATGAGGAAGGTCGCACGGTTCGCGAACCCCTTCTCCTGCAGGAACACCCCGTACTCCTTGGCGACCTGGCCGTGCGGCCAGAAGTCGGCGAGCAGCTGGAAGCCGTACTGCTCCTGCTCCGCCCACGCGCGCAGCGTGTGCTTCGAGTCGACGGAGATGCCGACGAGCGTGACCTGGTCGTCCGTGAACAGGCTGAGGTTGTCGCGCAACTCGCACAGCTCCCCCGTGCAGGTGCCGGAGAACGCCAACGGGAAGAAGACGAGGGCGACAGCCGAACTGCCGCGGAACTGACTCAACCTGACGAGTTCACCGAACTGGTTCGCCAGTTCGAAGTCGGGTGCCAGGGTGTCGTTCTCGAGTGCCATGAGGGTCCTTTCAGGCGGGTTCGCCTGCTCCGGATCGCCCGAGCGGTGGACGGGTCCGATCCGGTCACACATCCTAACCCCGCACCGCAGCTGCACAAACCCGGAGGGGTGCGCCGCTCGGTCACCGTTCCCTGGGGTGACCGGATAGGGTGAAAGGTGGCGCCCGCGTCCATACCCATCAGGACGCATGGAGTTCACCATCACAACCCAGGCACGATCTGCCACGAGAGAAAGGTCGACGGTGACTGTTCACGACCAGGATCCATACTCGTCCAACCACGTAGACGCCGATCCTGAGGAGACGTCCGAGTGGAATGAGTCCCTCGACGCCCTCGTCGACGAACGTGGCCGCGGTCGCGGCCGCGACATCATGCTGAGCCTCCTGAAGCGCTCGAAGGAGCTGCACCTCGGCGTGCCGATGGTGCCCACCACCGACTACATCAACACCATCGCCTCGGAGAACGAGCCCGACTTCCCGGGCGACGAGGACATCGAACGCCGCTACCGCGCCTGGATCCGCTGGAACGCGGCCATGACCGTGCACCGCGCGCAGCGCCCCGGCATCGGTGTCGGCGGACACATCTCCACCTACGCGTCGTCGGCCGCGCTCTACGAGGTCGGCTTCAACCACTTCTTCCGCGGCCAGGACGCCCCGGGCGGTGGCGACCAGATCTACATCCAGGGCCACGCCTCCCCCGGCACCTACGCCCGCGCCTTCCTCGAGGGACGCCTCAGCACCGACCAGCTCGACGGCTTCCGTCAGGAGAAGTCGCACGCGCCGCACGGGCTCTCCTCGTACCCGCACCCGCGCCTCATGCCGGACTTCTGGCAGTTCCCGACGGTCTCCATGGGTCTCGGTCCGATCAACGCGATCTACCAGGCGCACCTCGCCAAGTACGTCACGAACCGTGGCATCAAGGACGCCAGCGACCAGCAGGTCTGGGCGTTCCTCGGCGACGGCGAGATGGACGAGGTCGAGAGCCGCGGTCAGCTCCAGGTCGCCGCGAACGAGGGCCTCGACAACCTCAACTTCGTGATCAACTGCAACCTGCAGCGCCTCGACGGCCCCGTCCGCGGGAACGGCAAGATCATCCAGGAGCTCGAGAGCTTCTTCCGCGGCGCCGGCTGGAACGTCATCAAGGTCATCTGGGGCCGCGAGTGGGACGACCTCCTCAACCGCGACACCGACGGCGCGCTCCTCAACCTCATGAACGTCACGCCCGACGGCGACTTCCAGACGTACAAGACGGAGGACGGCGCCTACGTCCGCGAGAACTTCTTCGGCCGCGACGAGCGTGCCCTGAAGCTCGTCGAGGGCTACACCGACGACGAGGTCTGGAACCTCAAGCGCGGCGGCCACGACTACCGCAAGGTCTACGCGGCGTTCAAGGCGGCCAGCGAGCACAAGGGCCAGCCGACGGTCATCCTCGCGCACACCATCAAGGGCTACGGCCTCGGCCCGAGCTTCGAGGGCCGCAACGCTACCCACCAGATGAAGAAGATGACGCTCGACAACCTGAAGACCTTCAGGGACACGATGCGCATCCCGATCACCGACTCGCAGCTCGAAGAGAACCCCTACCTCCCGCCGTACTACCACCCGGGCGAGGACGACGAGGCGATCCAGTACCTGCACGAGCGTCGCCGCGCGCTCGGCGGCTACGTCCCCGAGCGTCGCAGCAAGTACACGCAGCTGAACCTGCCCGACGACTCCGCGTACGCGGCAGCGAAGAAGGGCTCCGGCACGCAGGAGATCGCCACCACCATGGCGTTCGTCCGACTGCTGAAGGACCTCCTCCGCGCCAAGGACTTCGGCAACCGGATCGTCCCGATCATCCCCGACGAGGCACGCACCTTCGGTATGGACGCGTTCTTCCCGAGCGCGAAGATCTACAACCCGAACGGTCAGCACTACACCTCGGTGGACCGCGAACTGCTGCTCGCCTACAAGGAGAGCCCGCAGGGTCAGATCGTGCACGTGGGCATCAACGAGGCGGGCGCCGTCGCGGCCTTCTCCGCGATCGGAACCTCGTACTCGGTGCAGGGCGAGCCGCTCATCCCGGTCTACGTCTTCTACTCGATGTTCGGCTTCCAGCGCACCGCCGACGCCATCTGGGCTGCCGGCGACCAGATGACCCGTGGCTTCATGATCGGCGCGACCGCCGGTCGCACGACGCTCACGGGTGAGGGTCTCCAGCACGCGGACGGCCACTCGCTGCTGCTCTCGTCGTCGAACCCCGCGGTCGTCAGCTACGACCCGGCCTACGGCTACGAGATCGCGCACATCGTGCGCAGCGGTATCCAGCGCATGTACGGCGGCGAGCACGAGGACCCGAACGTCATGTACTACCTCACGGTGTACAACGAGCCGATGGTCATGCCCGTCGAGCCCGAGGGCGTGGACGTCGACGGCATCGTGCGCGGTATCCACCGCATCAGCACGAGCGACAAGCAGGGCCCGAAGGCTCAGCTGATGGCCTCCGGTGTCGCGGTCCCGTGGGCGATCGAAGCGCAGCAGCTGCTCGCCGACGACTGGGGCGTCTCCGCAGACGTCTGGAGCGTCACGAGCTGGACCGAGCTCCGTCGCGACGGGCTCGCCGCCGACCAGCACAACTTCCTCCACCCGCAGGAGGAGCGTCGTGTGCCCTACGTCACGGAGAAGCTGAGCGGTGCCGCAGGTCCGTTCGTCGCCGTGACCGACCACATGCACGCCGTGCCGGACCAGATCCGTCAGTTCGTGCCTGGCGACTTCGCGACGCTGGGTGCCGACGACTTCGGCTTCTCCGACACGCGCGCCGCTGCCCGTCGCTTCTTCAAGATCGACGGCCCGTCGCTCGTCGTCCGCACCCTCCAGCAGCTCGCTGCTCGGGGTGAGGTCGATGCGAGCCTCCCGCAGCAGGCGATCGACCGCTACCGCCTCCACGACGTGAACGCCGGCAACACCGGTAACGCGGGTGGCGAGAGCTGATTCCATCGCTACCACGGTGACGAAGACGAAGACGAAGGCCGAGACACTCGACTGGCTCCGCCGGATCTCGGGTGAGCTCGCGACCGCGACGCTCAAACGCCTCGAGGACACCCTTCCCTGGTACGCCGAGATGCCACCAGGCCGCCGCTCAGCGGTCGGCCTGGTGGCCCAGGCGGGCATCAGTTCGTTCATCTCGTGGTTCGACGATCCCCGGTCGACGCCGTGGATCGCTGCCGACGTGTTCGGGGCGGCTCCTCGCGAGCTGCTCCGTTCCGTCAGCCTGCAGCAGACGCTGCAACTCATCAGGGTCACCGTCGAGGTCGTCGAGGAACGCGTCGCGTCCGGAAGCGTCGACCTCCGCGAGGCGATCCTCCTTTACTCACGCGACATCGCGTTCGCCTCGGCCGACGTGTACGCCCGTGCGGCCGAAGCGCGCGGACTCTGGGACGCCCGCCTCGAGGCCCTCGTCGTCGACTCGATCCTCAGTGGCGAGGCCGACGACGAGCTCCCCAGCCGGATCGCCGCCCTCGGGTGGCACGGGCACGGTGAGGCCTGCGTCCTGGTCGGGACGACCCCACGGGTGCTCGATGTCGACATGCTCCGCCGGACCGCCCGACACCTCGACGCCGACGTGCTCATCGGCGTCCAGGGCAACCGGCTCGTGCTCGTCCTGGGTCGCGCCGAGCTACCCAGCACCGAGCCCGGAGACGGCGAACCCGTCGACGAGGCCGAACAGGCCGCCGCGGACGCCCGCACCAGCTCACAACTCACCTTCCTCGACATCGCCGCCAAGCTCGAGCACGGCTTCGGGCCGGGGCACCTGGTGCTCGGTCACGCCGTGCCCTCCCTCATCGAGGCGTCGCGCAGCGCGAAGGCCGCACTGGCCGGCTTCGCCGTGGCGAAGTCCTGGCGACACGCACCACGTCCGGTCGCCGCGGACGACCTCCTTCCGGAACGCGCCCTCGCCGGCGACAACCTGGCGAAGACCACGCTCATCGAGCGGGTCTACCGCCCGCTCAAGGACTACTCCGGCGAGCTCGTGACCACGCTCTGGTGTTACCTCGACAACGGCCGCTCGCTCGAAGCGACCGCGCGCGAGCTGTTCGTGCACCCCAACACGGTCCGGTACCGCCTCAAGCGGGTCTCCGAGGTCATCGGCTGGGACGCGACCGGTGCCCGCGAGTCGCTCATCCTGCAAGCGGCCCTCATCCTCGGTGCCATCGCTGAGCCCGAGCCGTCCCGACGTCGGCTGACCTCCTGACGCTCGCAAGGCCGTCCGACCGGTCGGTTTTGTGGACTCCACACAACACATTTCCCGAAGGTTCGTGGTGTTGCTCCACTGCTGGGCGTCCTCCGGTTGGCAGACTAGAGCGGTGATCGTCATCGCCTGCCCTGGACAGGGCTCCCAAACCCCCGGCTTCCTCGACCCCTGGTTGCAAGACGCGTCCGCGAAGGACGCGCTCGCGCGCTTCTCCGACGAAGCAGGACTCGACCTCGTCAAGCACGGCACCGTCTCCGACGCCGACACCATCCGCGACACCGCGGTGGCCCAGCCGCTCATCGTCGCGGCCGGCATCGTCGCCTTGGACGCCCTGCGGAAGGCCCTCCCCGCCGACGCCGCGCCGTTCGGCGGCATCGCCGGACACTCCGTCGGCGAGATCACTGCGGCCTACGGCGCCGGCATCCTCTCGGACAGCGACGCGATGAGCTTCGTGAGCGAACGCGCCGTGGCCATGGCCGAAGCCGCAGCCACCACCCCGACGGGCATGAGCGCCGTCCTCGGTGGCGACCAGGACGCCGTCGTCGCGCACGTCCGTTCCTTCGGGCTGGAGCCCGCCAACCACAACGGCGGCGGCCAGATCGTCGTCGCCGGTGCGCATGACGCCCTCGCCCGCCTCGCCGACGAGCCGCTCAAGGGCACGCGGGTGATCCCGTTGCAGGTCGCAGGCGCCTTCCACACGAGCTACATGCAGTCGGCCCGCGACTGGCTGGCCGGGGCGAGCCGCACGGTCGAGCCCCTGGACCCGACGCTCCGCATCTGGACGAACCACGACGGCACCGAGGTCACCTCGGGTACGGCGTTCTTCGACCTCCTCATCGGTCAGGTCGCCTCCCCGGTACGCTGGGACCTGTGCATGGACGCGTTCAGCGCCGCAGGGATCACCGGACTCATCGAGCTCGCCCCCGCCGGGGCGCTCACCGGACTCGCACGTCGCGGCCTGAAGGGCGTGCCGACGGTCGCCATCAAGACCCCCGACGACCTGCCGGCAGCCCTCGACCTCATCGCCCAGCAGTAGCGCAGACGGAGAACCAGTCAATGACCACCCCCACCCTCAAGCAGTCGCGCGGTCCCGAGTTCACCCGCATCCTCGGCCTCGGCGCAGCTCGCGGAGACCTCAGCGTCCCGAACGACGACCTCGTCGGTCCGATCAACTCGTCCGACGAGTGGATCCAGCAGCGCACCGGAATCGTCACCCGCACGCGGGCGTCGGCCGACGTCAGCGCCGTCGACCTCGCAGCCGAAGCCGGCGCCGAGGCCATCGCGGCCGCGGGCATCTCGCCCGAACAGGTCGACCTCGTCCTCATCGCGACGATCAGCAACGTCCAGCAGTCCCCGTCGATGGCGGCCGTCGTGGCCGACCGCGTCGGAGCGAACCCCGCTGCCGCCTACGACCTCAACGCCGCATGTGCCGGATACGCCTACGCGATCGCCCAGGCCGATGCCCTCATCCGATCGGGCGCGGCCCACTACGCACTCGTCATCGGCGCCGAGAAGCTGTCCGACATCGTCGATCCGACCGACCGGTCGATCTCATTCCTCCTCGGCGACGGTGCAGGCGCGGCCGTCGTCGGTCCGAGCGACTTCCCCGGCATCTCCCCCACCGTGTGGGGATCCGACGGCTCGAAGGCCGACGCCGTCGGCATGAGCGGCACGCTCACCGAGTTCCGCGACGGCACCGCCGCCTGGCCGACCCTGCGCCAGGAGGGCCAGACGGTCTTCCGGTGGGCGGTCTGGGAGATGGCCAAGGTCGCCAAGCAGGCCCTGGAGGAAGCGGGCGTCGAAGCCTCCGACCTCGCGGCCTTCATCCCCCACCAGGCGAACATGCGCATCGTCGACGAGTTCGCCAAGCAGCTCAAGCTGCCGGAGACCGTCGTCATCGCGCGCGACATCGAGACCACCGGCAACACCTCTGCGGCATCCATCCCGCTCGCAACCCACCGGCTCCTCCAGGGGCACCCCGAGCTCAGCGGCGGCCTCGCCCTGCAGATCGGGTTCGGTGCCGGACTGGTCTTCGGCGCTCAGGTCGTCGTCCTGCCGTAGCAGGACGCCCGACGCGACTACACTCGACTACGGTCAAACCTCACCCAAGGAGTAGAACAATGGCACTGTCCACCGAAGAAGTCCTCGCCGGCCTGGCCGAGCTGATCAACGACGAGACCGGCATCGCGACCGACACCGTCGAGCTGGACAAGTCGTTCACCGACGACCTCGACATCGACTCGATCTCCATGATGACCATCGTCGTCAACGCGGAGGAGAAGTTCGACGTGAAGATCCCGGACGAAGAAGTCAAGAACCTGAAGACCGTCGGCGACGCCGTCGACTTCATCGTCAAGGCTCAGGGCTAGTCCCAGCGCAGTGCTGAAGGGTCGGCCGGCAGTTGGCCGACCGGCCCTTCAGCGTTCGAGGCGGCTCGTCCGTCCGGACACGGGCTCGACCGCCGCAGGGCTCGGACCCCCTCGTCGTCTCCACAGAAGGTTTGACTGAATGACCACCAAACGCATCGTCATCACCGGCATCGGTGCCACCACTCCCCTCGGCGGCAACGCCACCGACTCCTGGGACAACCTCCTCGCCGGCAAGAGCGGTGCGAGCCGTCTCGAGCAGCCATGGGCCGAAGAGCTCGAGCTGCCCGTACGCTTCGCCGCGCAGGCCGCCGTCCCCACCGCGGACATCCTCGACCGTCGTGAGGTCAAGCGCCTCGACCCGTCGAGCCAGTTCGCCCTGATCGCCGCGCGCGAGGCCTGGCAGGACGCCGGCGCCCCCGAGGTCGACCCGGAGCGACTCCTCGTCGACTGGGCCACCGGCATCGGCGGCGTGTGGACGCTCCTCGACGCTTGGGACACCCTGCGCGAGAAGGGCCCCCGCCGCGTCCTCCCCATGACCGTCCCGATGCTCATGCCGAACGGCCCGGCAGCGGCGATCGGCATGGACCTCGGTGCCCGAGGCGGAGAGCGCACCGTCGTCTCCGCTTGTGCGTCAAGCACCGAGTCGCTCGCCAACGCCTACGACCACCTCCAGGCCGGCCTCGCCGACATCGTCGTGGCCGGTGGCTCCGAAGCCGCCATCCACCCGCTCCCGCTCGCGTCCTTCGCGGCGATGCAGGCGTTGTCCAAGCGCAACGACGACCCCGCCATCGCCTCGCGTCCCTACGACGTCGACCGCGACGGATTCGTCCTCGGAGAGGGCGCGGCAGCGCTCATCGTCGAGACCGAGGAGCACGCCAAGGCCCGTGGCGCCCGCATCTACGCCGAGCTCCTCGGTGGTGCGGTGACGAGCGACGCGTACCACATCACCGCTCCCGACCCCGAGGGTTCAGCTGCGGCCCGCGCCATGCGTGCGGCCGTCGAGAACGGTGGCGCGTCACTCGACGACGTCGTGCACGTCAACGCACACGCCACAAGCACGCCCGTGGGCGACATCGCGGAGTACAACGCGCTGCGTCGGGTCTTCGGTGCCCACCTCGACGACATCGCCGTGACGGCCACGAAGGCGTCGACCGGTCACCTCCTCGGCGGCGCGGGTGCCATCGAGGCGGCCTACACAGCGCTCGCCCTGCACCACCGGGTCATCCCGCCGACCATCAACCTCGACAACCAGGACCCGGAGATCCCGCTCGACGTCGTCACGACGCCGCGGCAGCTCGGGTCCGGCGACCTGCTCGCCATCAGCAACTCGTTCGGGTTCGGCGGCCACAACGCGGTCGTCGCGTTCCGGAGCTACTGAGCCGTCCGCGACGGAGACGATGACGGGTCGTGGTGCATGCACCACGACCCGTCGTCGTCTACTGACCAGGGTGCCGCCGTTTCGTCACCTCGTGTCTGCCGGGAGTGTCACCGACCTCGCACGGTCCACGCCACGTGGGCACCCTGTCGTCTGTGAAGTTGTCTCGCGTGCGCGGTGCCGCCACGCCGGCGGGGCCGGATCAGCCCACGTTGTGCAGCCAGATGACAGAGGACCCGTCGCCGGCGTGACGGAACGGCTCGAGTTCGTCGTCCCACGGCTGTCCGAGCGCGACGCGGAGTTCGCGCTGGAGTTCGGCGGCGTTCCCGGCGCCGACCTCCATGGCGTACCGGATGCGATCCTCCGGGACGACGACGTTGCCGATGCTGTCGGTCTGCGCGTAGAAGATCCCGAGGTCGGGCGTGTGCATCCACCGGGCACCGTCGACACCCTGGGCCGGGTCTTCGCTCACCTCGTAGCGGAGGTGCTCCCAGCCGCGCAGGGCTGAGGCGAGTGCGGCTCCGGTGCCGTGCGGGCCTTCCCAGAAGACCTCGGCACGCTGCGCACCGCGGAGGATCGGCTGGTCTTCCCAGTCGAAACTGATGGCACGACCAAGAGCGCGACCTGCCGCCCATTCGAGGTGCGGGCAGAGCGCGCGAGGCGACGAGTGCACGAACAGCACACCCTTCGTCATCGGTGTCGACATGATTCCTCCACTGCGTCCGGGTGCGTCTTCCCCAACGACCCATGCAGTGTTATCCATGTCGGTGTCCGGCTGACCGGACCTCCGTGTATGCAGTTGTTCGACTCGCGCCGATACGAGCATTATGCCCCATGACCTGGAGGAATGACAACCGTGTCGTTCCCAGTACGCTGGATCGGGAGCCGGCCCGGACTGACGGCCCTCCAGGATGGAGCGGTGATGCACGAGGCCCTCGCGATCGACATCGGCGGCACGAAGGTCGAAGCGGCCGTCGTCGACGCTGAGGGACGGATCCTGCCCGGCACCCGGTTCCGCGGTTCGACGGGCGCCGCGGCCACCCGCGAGGAGCTCGTGGCGTCGATCCTCCAGACCGCCGAACGGAGCGTCGCGGCCCATGGCGGGCCGGTGTCCGGTGTCGGGATCGGTTCGG